>JBJMNO010000028.1:0-18741 GCA_045804225.1 Gemmatimonadaceae bacterium | reverse complement strand
ATCGCGATGTCCAGATGGTGCGTGGTATCCAACTCCATGTTAGGTGGCCAAGAGCTCTCGGCGTGTTGGGAGCGCGACCGATCGAGCCGGTAAAGTTGGGATTACCCGGATCACTCGGATCGGTTCGTCGTGGAGCGAGAGATCAGGCACCAGAGCAACCTACAATCCTTGTGAACGACCTCGGTTCGGCTACGTGCTCCGGAGCCGACTGGTGTGGCGTTCACAAAAAAAAATCGATCGTTGCTCGGCGCGCGGTGCTCCTTCTTCACATGGAGAGATCCGGATCCTCCGGGTTATCCCCAAGGGTTGGCTTGGACCATCGCGATCTCCACTCTTCACGCAGAGTTCAAACCGTCTCGCCGGCAAAGAGTGGCGACACGCGAAACCCGCAACCCTCTACCCACAACCTCTACCCGCATGGCCGACGCCTGTCTGTTCTGCCGGATAATTCGAAAGGAGATTCCGGCAACGATCGTAGCCGAGACGCCGGAGTGCGTCGCCTTTCGGGACATCAATCCGCAGGCGCCCGTCCACATCCTCGTGATCCCGCGCGAGCATGTACCAACGGTGGCCGCGGTGACGGATCCCGCGATGATGGGAAAGATCACGCGCTTCGCGAGCGAGCTCGCTGAGCGAGAGGGAATTGCTAGCTCGGGTTACCGGCTCGTCGTGAACACCAATGCTGACGCTGGGCAGACCGTGTTTCATCTGCATCTTCATCTGCTTGGCGGCCGACACATGGGCTGGCCGCCGGGGTGATATGCTTGACAGTGCTCGCCGAGAAGCGCTAAGGTAACTCGCTCGCTTCACGTGACGTTACGAGAAGCCAAGTGAACGACGCAAGCGAAACATGAACGCCGCTCTCCGAAAGAATCGTCGTCCCCGACCCGTTTGATGCCAGCCCTTCTTGAACGACTGCAGAGCGATCTCAACGCATCGCGGAAAGGCGGCGACAAACCCCGAACGTTGCTTCTCGGCACCATCATCTCCGATGTCCGAAATCGGGAGATCGAAGCACGACGTGATCTCACCGATGACGATGTCATAGAGGTTCTGCGCCGTGGAATCAAGAAGCGGCGTGAGTCCATCGAGATGTACGACAAGGGCAACCGCGCGGATCTCGCCGATAAGGAGCGTGTAGAAGCCGATATACTCTCCGCATATCTCCCCGCCGCGGTGAGCGACGATGAGCTGCGCGCCGCCGTGCGTGCCGCGATCGCGGGCGGGGCGAAGAATATCGGTGCAGTGATGGGCCGCGTGATGCCACAGTTCAAGGGACGCGCCGAGGGCGGTACGATCAGCGCCATCGCGAAAGAGGAGTTGAGCAAAGGGGCGTGAACTCCCACGCTCTCAAGGTCATCGAGTTTCCGCGCGTCCTCGAGCTGGTTGCCGCGCGGGCCACGTCCGAGCTTGGCGCCACTGTCGTCCGGCAGCTCGAACCGCGAACCGATCGAGTCCAGCTCGAGGCCGAGCACGCGCGCGTCGCTGCCGTGCGGGCGCTCATTCAAGGCGACCGGCCGTGGTACCCGGAGCCGCTGCCCGATTTGCGCGCCTCACTGGGCAAGCTCCGCGTCGAAGGTGTCGTGTGGAGTGGAAACGAGCTGTTGGCAGCCGCGCAGCTCCTTCGCTCCTCTCGAAAAACGCGCGAAGCGCTCGGTGACGAGCGTCGTCCGGCCTTGGCGCGCGCGGTCCTAGCGCCCCTCGTCGAGCGACTCATCGCTGTGAAATCGCAGGAAGAGGTCATCGAGCGCACGATCAACGACGATGGCAGTGTCCGGGACGAGGCGTCGCCGACTTTGCGGCGAGTGCGCCGCGAGCTGCGGTCGGCCGAAGGCGACCTCGTTAGGCTTCTCGAGCGCGCCATGGAACGGCTCGACCCGCACCATCGCCTGTCCGACATGTCGGTCACGGTGCGCGACGGCCGCTACGTCATTCCGGTGCGTCGCGAGGGTCGCGGCGCCGTCGGCGGCATCGTGCATGGAGCGTCATCGACAGGCGCCACGCTGTTCATCGAACCCCCGGCCGCGGTGGAATTCGGCAATCGCATTCGCGAGCTCGAGGCCGAAGAGCGGGAAGAGGTCGACCGTATTCTGCGCGAGCTCACGGACGCGATGCGCCCGCACCGCGAGCAACTGCTCGACGCCACGGAAGTCCTGGCAACGCTCGACGGACTCTTCGCGCGTGCGCGGTATGCGCTCGAGTTTCGCTGCCTGGGAACGACGCTCGTAAGCGCGAGCGACGGATTTTCCGTTCTCGACGGGCGCCATCCGCTCCTCCTGGCGCAGGGTCTTGGTGTCGTTCCGTTCGATCTGGAGATGAACGCGAACGAGCGAACACTCCTCGTCTCGGGCCCGAATACCGGTGGGAAGACTGTGTTGTTGAAAGCCCTCGCGCTCATCTCGGCGATGGCGCAAGCGGGTATTCCCGCGCCAGCTGGCGCGGAGAGCAGAATCGCCGTCTACGACGACTTCTTCGCCGACATTGGCGACGAGCAATCGATCGAGGCGAGCCTCTCGACATTCAGCGCGCATGTCAAGAATCTCGCGGAGATCATGCGCCAAGCCACGTCGTCGTCGTTGGTGCTCGTCGACGAGCTGGGCTCCGGTACGGACCCCGTTGAAGGCGCCGCACTCGGCTGGGCTGTGCTCGAGGACCTAACGACGCGCCAGACGATGACGATCGCGACGACTCACCTGGGCGCTCTCAAGGAGCTGGCGACGCAAGTTCCTGGCGTCGTGAACGCGTCGCTTCAGTTCGACGCCGAAGCCTTGGCGCCGACATATCGATTGATCAAAGGAATTCCCGGTCGCTCGTACGGCATCTCGATTGCGCGGCGATTGTCACTCCCCGAGAGTGTCGTTGCGCGCGCCGAGGAGCGACTCCCACGGCAGGAGCGCGAGGCCGCCGCGCTGATCGAGCAGCTGGAAGAACGGGCGGAAGCGCTTTCCGCCCGTGAGCAGGAGACGGCGGCAGTGCTCGACGATGCGCGCGAGCGCATGGCCGATCTGGCGCGGCGAGAACGCAACGTTCGTGAGCGCGAGCGACGGGCCGAGCGCGAGGCGCGCCAGGAAGCGCGGCGCTATCTGCTCGATGCCCGACAGGAGATCGAGCGCACGCTGCGAGATCTCAAGCGCACGGACAGCGAAGCGATCGAAGAAGCCGCGCGCGAAGCGCGTCAGCGCGCCGAGCAACTCGCCGCTCGTCAGGCAGCGGAGCTCGACCGGCTCGATCGCGAGGAGGCCAATGTCGCGCGTCGTGAAGGGTCGCGTGCAACGCCGCCGCGGGGCCGGGTTCGCGAGATCACCACTGGAACGTGGGTGGACGTCGCGACGCTTGGAGGCAAGCCAGGTCGCGTGGTCGAGCTCCGGGACGGCAGCGCCGTCGTCACGGTCGGGGCGATCAAGATGACGGTCCCTCTCACCGCGTTGACGCCGAGCGAGACACCGCCCACGGAGACCGCGGTGGCCTGGACGGCGGATTTGCCGGACGTCCATGCCGCCAGCGAGATCGATCTGCGTGGCATGCGCGTCGATGAGGCGGAATCTGCCGTGATGCAGGCGTTGGATGCCGCCGTTCGTGCCGATCTGCGTTCATTGCGTATCATTCACGGGAAGGGAACTGGCGCGCTCCGCGAGCGCGTCACGGAGATGCTCACGAAGGACACGCGGGTGAAGCAGTTTCGCATGGGCGCCTGGAACGAAGGGGGCGCCGGGGTCACCGTTGCCGAGCTCTGATGATTCCGGATGATGTAGTCGATCGCGTTCGAGATGAAGCGGACATCGTCGAGATCATCGGCGAGTTCGTGAAGCTCAAGCGCGTCGGTACGAGCTTTCGTGGCCCGTGCCCATTTCATCACGGAAAGCACGACAACTTCTCAGTGCTGCCGCGCGGCTCGTACATGTGCTTTGTCTGCGGCGAAAAGGGAAACGTCTTCACTTTCATACAAAAGCTTCACGGATTCGACTTCGTCGAATCGGTGAAGTGGGTGGGCGCCAAGATCGGCGTCGAAGTGCGCGAAGTGTCGCGTCAGCAGGAAGGCCCCGATCCACGGGAGCCGCTCTGGGAGATCAACGCCGCCGCGAGCGAGTTCTTTCGAAAGCAGCTCTGGGATGATCCCGCGGGGTCGCAAGCACGCAATTACGTGGAAGGACGTGGACTGGATCGCGAGGATGCGGAGCGCTTCACACTTGGCTTCGCCCCGCGCGACGGCACCGGCTTGCGCCAGCATCTCACCGCACTCGGCTTCGACGACGATCGGCAGCTCGCCGCGGGCTTGCTCGTTAGGCGCGAGGAGAATGACGAGCTGCGATCGCGCTTTCGTCAGCGTCTCATGTTTCCGATCTTCGACCTGCGCGACCATGTCGTGGGCTTCGGCGGCCGCGTACTCGGTGAAGGAGAGCCCAAGTATCTCAACTCATCGGAGTCGGAAGTATTCTCGAAGCGCCGCCTGCTCTATGGACTCAATTGGGCGAAGCAAGCGATACGTCGTACCGACCGCGTCTTGCTCGTGGAAGGGTATTTCGATCTCATCAGACTCGTTCTCGCGGGGATCGATGAAGTCGTAGCACCGCTAGGCACGGCCCTCACCGAGGCGCAGGCCTCGATGCTGCGGAAGTACACGAAGAACGTGTTCCTGCTCTATGACAGTGACGTTGCCGGACAGAAAGCCACATTTCGCGCTGGCGATGAGCTATTGCGCCATGGCGTGAGCGTGCGGGTCGTAACGCTGCCCGAAGGCGAGGATCCCGATTCCTTCGTTGCCAGCGATGGCGCGGAGGGCCTGGAGCGCGAGATTGCCCAGTCGATCGACATCTTCGATCGCAAGATTCAGATTTTGCAGCGTGGCGGATGGTTTGCCGACTTGCGCCGGAAGCGCCAGGCACTCGATAAGCTCTTGCCGTCAATTCGCGCCACCAGCGACCGAATCATGCGTGACCTCTATGTCGCCCGAACCAGTGAAGTGGCGGGCGTCTCCCGGGAGCTGCTGGAGCGCGAGCTCGGCGCGGCAACCGGACAGCCGGCCGCTGCCTCGGCGATGGAGCCGCGCACCCCGCCGCCGGCCCGTCGGGCGCGCAGCGTGGACAGGCGGTCTAACCGCCGTGCGGCGGGCGCTCGCGCCGAGCGTGAGCTGGTGCGTGTGATGCTGCACGACCGGCGCTACGTGGAGATCGTGGCGGAGCGTCTTGGGGCCGAGAGCTTCACTGATGAGGCATATCGTGTGATCTTCACGGAGCTGGTTGCGTTGGGTCCCGACGCGACGATAGGGGAAATCGCCGGCGGATTCGACGAAGACGCCATCGAAGTGCTCGAGGAATTGGTCGCCGAGGATGGCGGCTTGGACCGGGCGAGCGAGATTGTCGACGGAAGCATCAGCGCGATGGCCTCGAGAGATCTGGACGCGAGGCTCAGCGCGATCGATCGTGAGATGCCGCTCGCGTCGGCGGACGAGAAGGACGATTTGATTCGAGAGAAGGAGCAGTTGCTGAGACAGATTCAGGCGCTTGGACATGGGCGCTACAAGTCGTTTCGTGCATCGACATCTTGAACTGACGGAGGCGGAGTGCATCCAGACGTAGCGGCGTTGCTCGCTGTGCAGACCGACGACATCGAGATCCACGGGTTGGAAGAGCGTCTCGCGGCCTTGATGCCGCGCTTGCAGGCGATGCTCAAGGAACAGGAACGCGCGGGTGTTGCGGTGGAGCAGGCACGTCACGCGGTGGACGACGAGGAGCGTCGGCAGCGCGACGTGCGAGGGCGGCTCGATCAATTCAAGCAGCTCGAGGAGCGCAACCAGACGCAGCTCAACGCGGTCACGAGCGCGCGCGAGGCGACTGCGGCCACGGCACAGCTCGATCAGGCGCGTAAGATGATTGGCGAAGCGCAGCGCGAGCTGGACGGCATCACTCATCGTCTCTCCGACATGCGTCATGCGGTGACCGACCGCGAGCACGCGCTTCGGGATATCGAACGCGCGCAGCGTGAGCTTCGCGAGTCGCTCGATGCCGATCGCGCGGAGATCGAAGAGCAGCTCGCGACGATCCGCGCCAGGCGCAACGAGCGGGCGATGAAGGTACCGCGCGGCCTGCTGCAGAAATACGATCGCATTCGGTCGGGTAAACGAATTCACGCGGTGTTCCCACTCCGCGGTCATTCGTGCGCCCATTGCGACACGGTGCTTCCCCTGCAGCGCCGCAGCGCGATGACGAACAGCGGCGCGACGGAGGTGTGCGAAGGGTGCGGCGTGCTCCTGTACGCGGGTGAATGATGCTTGTTCGTGACGTACGGCAACCCTAGCTTTCGCGCGTGACCGCACCCGCCGCGCGCGCCCGATCCAAGCATCGGTGGATCATCCCGCCGACGCCCGATCCGGCGGCCGTCGCTCGACTGCAAAACGAGCTGCACCTTCCGGAACCGCTCTGCCGCCTGCTCGCGGCACGCGGCCTCGCGGACATCGATGGCGCGAAGGTCTATCTCCGCCCCCGCCTCGATCAGCTTCACGATCCCTGCTTGATGCTCGACCTCGACCGTGCTGTGGAACGTCTCGGTCGCGCGATCGACAATGGTGAGCGAATTCTCATCCACGGTGACTACGACGTGGACGGAATGTGCTCGACGACGCTCATGACGCGCACGTTGCGGATGCTTGGCGCGTCCGTAGTGCCGTTCATCCCGCGCCGAATCGAAGATGGCTATGACCTCGGAGCTGCCGGAGTGGACGCTGCCTTACGAGAACATGTCGGTGTCGTCGTCACGTGCGACTGCGGTACCAGCGCGCACGAGCCCGTTCGCGCGTTGCAGGACGCCGGTGTCGACGTGATCATCTCCGATCACCATCTCCCGAGCGTAGGGCCGCTGCCCTCCGCGTACGCCATTCTCAACCCGAAGCGGCCCGGCTGCACGTCGCCAGACCGTGATCTTGCCGCGGTGGGCGTGGCGTTCAAGCTCGCCCTCGCCCTCGTGCGGAGACGTGGCGGCAACGAGAACGCCGTGTACGGCATGCTCGATCTCGTGGCGCTCGCCACGATCGCGGATATCGCGCCGTTGCGAGGCGAGAACCGCGTGTTGGCGCGGTATGGTTTGAAGATGCTCAACGAGACGCAGAACATCGGCTTGCGTGCATTGATCCGCGCCGCCGGGCTCGCAGATCGGCCGATCACGGCCGGGCGTGTCGGCTTCATCCTCGCCCCACGACTGAACGCCGTGGGCCGTCTCGGCCATGCGATTCGCGGCGTGGAGCTGCTCTTGTCCAACGACGAGCATCACGCCAACGCCATCGCCCGCGACCTCGAGGAGCTCAACGAGCGGCGGCAGGAAGTGGATCGAGCAACGCTCGTCCGCGCCCGCGAGCTGCTCTCGGGTGTCGACCTCGACGAGACGTATGGAATCGTGCTCGCCGAGGAGGGGTGGCATCCTGGCGTCATCGGGATCGTCGCCTCGAGGATCGTGGAGGAGTTCGGCCGGCCTACCGTACTGGTCGCACTCGAGGGTACCACGGGGAAAGGATCCGGCCGCTCGATCTCGGCGTTCGATCTCCATGCCGGTTTGTCCCAGTGCCGCGATCTCCTTCTTCGCTTTGGCGGCCACCGATCGGCCGCGGGCGTCACCGTCAGTCGCGAGAATCTCCCCGCGTTCGCGGAGCGCTTCAACGCAGTGGCTCGGGAGCGACTCACTCCCGGCGATCTCGTGCCCGAGCTTCGCGCCGACCTCGTCGTCTCGTTAGGCGAGCTCACCCTGCAGCTGGAGTCGATGCTGCGGCACGTCGAGCCCTGTGGGATCGGCAATCCGTCGCCCGTACTCGTGGCGCGCAACGTGACCGTCTCCGCGGCGCCACGTGTCGTTGGCCGAGAGCACGAGCATCTCAAGCTCTGGCTCGGCGATGCCGACGGCGCGCACATCGAAGCGCTTGGCTGGGGCATGGCGAGTCGTGCCGGAGAGATCGAGCAGGGAAGCACGATCGACGTCGCTTTTCGTCTCGAGAGCGATGAGTGGAATGGCGAGAAGAAGCTGCAGGCGAGGCTCGCTGATTTTCGGGCCTGAACGTCATCCTGAGCAAAGCGACAAAAACCAAGAGGGGATACGAATTTGACGAATTTTTCTGATTGAACGAATCCTCTCTTCTGCGATCGAAGCTCTCTTCGCAACGAGCCCGGACGATGTTTTGGGAACTGCACACGATGGAGTGAAGCCCACCTGTCAGCTTCCCGAGGCCGTTCCCATAAAATCGTCCGGGCTCGTGCCACTTGGAGTCACGCCCAGCACAGGAACGATTCGTAAGATTCGAAAGATTCGTAAAATCCGTATCCCCGTTGGTCTGTCGCTCTTCTTGTTTCTGCGCTATCCGCGTCATCAACGTTCAGCATCGCGATACAAGGATGACGGATGGACCCCGGCTCGCCAGTGTACCGTTGTCTAGAAAGTCGTCCGGGCTCGTTGAACCAGGAGGCGTAGCGCGTGCGCATTGTTGCCGGCCGTTGGAAGGGTCGCACCATCAAGCCGCCTGCCGATCCGCGCGTGCGTCCAACGGCCGACCGCGTTCGTGAGGCATGGATGAGTATCGTCATGCCAGATATTCCGGGGGCGCGCGTAGTCGATCTCTTTGCGGGCTCCGGCGCGCTGGGCTTCGAGGCACTGTCACGCGGCGCCGCTTCCGTGGACTTCGTGGAGCTGGCGCCGAAAAGCCTCGCGGCGCTGAGGGCGAACGCCGCCGCGCTGGACGCCGGTGATGACGTCGTGATTCATCGTGCCGACGCGCTGCGATTTGCCGCCGCGCTCACGCCTAACGCGTTCGACGTGGCCTTTGCCGATCCGCCGTACGGATTCGCGATGGCAACCAAGCTGGCCGATCTTTGGCTCGCGACGCCCTTCGCCCGCGTGTTGGGTATCGAGCATCGCCTGGACGAAACGCTTCCTGGCAGCGAGGACCGGCGACGGTACGGCAGTACCGTGATCACGCTATTCAGGGGCTAGGGGCTAGGGGCTAGGGGCTAGGGGCTAGGGGCTAGGGGCTAGGGGCTAGGGGCTAGGGTTTCGCCGAGAAGCGATTAAGGTTGACCCCTAGCCCCTACGCCCTAGCCCCTAGCCCCTCACTTCCGTCCCGTGCGCATCGCCATCTACGCCGGCAGCTTCGATCCGATCACCCGCGGACACGAGGATCTCGTCGTACGCAGTCTCGAGTTTGTCGACAAGCTCGTGGTGGCCGTCGCGACGAATGTCTCGAAGCAGCCGCTGTTCACGGTCGAGGAGCGCGTCGAGCTGATTCGTGCAGCGCTCAACAACCATGAGCGCGTCGAGGTGCGACAGTTCATGGGTCTGCTCGTGGATTTCGCGCGGGAAGTGAATGCAAAGGTCATCATTCGCGGACTGCGCGCGGTGAGTGATTTCGAATACGAGTATCAGATGGCGCTCATGAATCGCCATCTCTCGCCCCGCCTCGAGACCGTTTTCATGGTGCCGTCGCTCGACACCACGTACATCAGCGCGAGTCTCGTACGCGAAGTGGCGCGATTTGGCGGTGAGATCGGTGATCTCGTTCATCCCGCCGTGGCCGCCGCGTTACGGCAGAAATATCCAGCGAAGTCCGCTCGCGAGTGAGTTTTCTCGAGCAGGTTCGGGTTCGAGCGACAGCCACCCGCCGTCGCATCGTATTTCCTGAGACGGCAGATGAGAGGACACTACGCGCTGTCGCCGAGCTTTCCCGGCAGGGTGTGGTTAGGCCTGTGCTGCTGCTCGATCCAGAGGTTCCGGAGAGCCATTCTCGCGTTCGGGCGCTAGAGCGCGAAGGTGCCGAAGTCATCGACGTCGCTTGCGATCCCCGTGTCGACAAAACCGCTGCTCAATTACTGGACGCCCGGCGCGCGAAGGGACTCACCGAGGAACGTGCTTCTGCCCTCGCACGCACACCCCTCTACTTCGCCGATGCGATGGTGAGTCGCGGTGAGATCGACGGTTGCGTGGCCGGCGCGGCACACACCACGGGCGATATCCTTCGTGCCGCGCTCTGGCTCGTTGGCCCGGCAGCGGGCGTGCGCACGGTATCGAGCGCCTTCTATATGGTCACTCGAGCGTTGGCGGGAACCAAAACGGCGGAGGTGCTCACATTCACCGACTGCGCGGTGGTCCCGTATCCAACGGCCACCCAGCTTGCGGATATCGCCATTGCCGCTGCCGAGGACCGAAGCCGCATCGTTGGCGACGTACCGTACGTCGCCCTGCTTTCGTTCAGCACCAAAGGCAGCGCTAGTGGCGCGAGTGTCCAGTTGGTGACGGACGCTTTGTCCGAGATCCGCCGGCGCGCGCCTCACCTTGCTGTGGACGGAGAATTGCAAGGTGATGCGGCGCTCGTAGTCGATGTTGGACTACGCAAGGCTCCCGGCAGTCCCGTGGCCGGCCGGGCGAACGTGCTCGTCTTCCCAACCTTGGATGCGGGGAACATCGCCTACAAACTGGTGCAACGACTCGGCGGCGCGACCGCCGTCGGTCCGATCATCCAAGGCCTCCGCCGGCCGTGCAGCGATCTTTCGCGCGGAGCCACTAGTGATGACATTTTCCATGTGGCGGCGATTACCGCGCTGCAAGCGGACGCACCGTCCCCGCCGTCGCCTCAAGTCCCGTTAGGAGAAACCTCATGAGCTTCGCGATTACGAAGGAAGCAGAAGTCGTTGTGGTGGATGTGGAGGGTCAGCTCATCGTCGGCAACCGGCAGGAGCTCAAGCAGAAGGTGCTGGACGAGCTGGAGCGGGGTGAGAAGAAGTTCCTCATCGACTTCTCGCAGACCGGGTATATCGACAGCTCTGGATTGGGCGTGCTCGTTTCGCTCTCCAAGAAGATCAGAGAGCAGGGGGGAGAGCTGCGGCTCGCCAACTTGAATGACGATCTCAAGACGTTGTTCGAGCTGACGAAGCTCGACACGCTTTTTCAGATCGCCGACACGCGCGAACGCGCATTGGAGAGCTTCTGATCGGGTTGTGGGCTGTGGGTTGTGTGTTGTCGGTCGCGGGTGATGGGCCGACGGCCAGGTTCGTGGCCGTCGGTTGCCACCGCGGACCGGCGGGGTTCAGCACCGATGTCAGATCCGTAGGCACCCCGCGCCCCGCGTCCCGCCTTCCGCGATGAGCCAGCGTGGCGAGGCGGGGCGGGAACGCCTTCGCGACGACCGCGACGACACGCGCGTCTTCGAAGTCGACATTCCGAACGACGTTCAATACATAGAGCAAGTCGTGGAGCAGGTGCAGCGCGAGTGCGCCATCATGCAGTTCGGCGCACGTCAGTTGATGCTCAACCTCGCCGTCGCCCTCACCGAAGCACTCTCCAACGCCATCCTGCGCGGGAACAACGACGATCCCGCCAAGCACGTACATGTAATGGCGCGCGTCGATCTTGCTCGGCTCGTGGTCGAGGTGCGAGACGAGGGGAAGGGATTCGACCTCGACCAGTGCACCCTCGATCCAACGACGCCAGACAACGTCGATCGAGAGGACGGCCGCGGCCTCTTCCTGATGCGCCAACTGATGGACCGGGTAGAGCGATTCGATGATGCGCGCGGCAAAGGCAACGTCGTTCGACTGACGTTGAACAAGCAATGACCGATCTCACGGCGGTGCTGTCCGCGTTTCGCGCGGCGACGCAATGCGAGGCGGCCGTGTGGACGCAAGCGTCGGACGGCAAGACGATCGTGGAGGCGACGACGGGTGAGACCCCGTCCGTTGCTGAACTGCCGAATGTCGCGGAGGGCATTCGCTCGGTGGACAGCAACAAGGGAGCGATCCTCGTCTCGGCGGTACCCGGTCCGCGTCGAGCGTGGCTTTCTCTCGGGCCCTGCACCGCGCGCGATGGCGATCTCGAGAGCTACATGCGGTTCATGATCCCGGTCGTCGGCCAATACCTCCAGTCCGCGCTCGAGGTCGAACACGCCGCCAACGAGCTCGCCGAGCGGTACGAAGAGATCAACCTGCTGTACACCATCAGCGAGATTCTGGGACGCACCGTTTCGCTCGAGGAGACCGCGCGCACCATTCTCACCGAGATCTCCGAAACCGTTGGTGCGCGCCGAGCCTCGATCCTCGTGCATGATCCGTCGAGCGACACACTGCGCGTCGTCGCGGCGCTGGGTGCCGATCCCTCGCTGACATCGTCGATCAGTGTTCAGGACCCGTGCAGCGTGAGCGCACGGGTTTTTCGCACGCAGCATCCGCTGCTCGTCGAGGCGGATCAGATGAAATGCGACGCGGAAGCAGCATACCGTCGTGGTGCAATGCTCTCCGTGCCGATCATGTGGACGACGCCGCGCGGGGGCGAGCCGTTAGGCGTGGTGAACCTGTCCGATCGGCGATCGGGCCAGCAGTTCACCGCCGGCGATCTGAAATTGATCGCCGCGATCGCCACGCAGATCGGCACGGCGATTCAAAATGCTCGGCTCGTGCGCGCATCGTTGACGCAGGAGCGGCTCCTGTATGAGATGGAGCTCGCGCACGATCTGCAGATGAAGCTCCTGCCGCCGGCTGCGATCGTCGCGCCGGACGCGATCGTTGCCGCACGCGTGATGCCCGCGGAGAGCGTCGGCGGTGATTTCTACAATCTCTTCCGGCTCGGCGACCGCCGCGTGGGCGCGATGATTGGTGACGTATCCGGGCACGGCTACCAAGCGGCACTCATCATGGCGCTCACGATGAGTGCGTCCGCGATCCACGCGCAGACCACCGCGGATCCCGGTGAAACGTTGCACGCGCTCTTCTCGACCGTGCGCGACGAGCTTGCGACCACGGAGATGTTCATCTCCGCATTTTACGGCGTCATCGATCGGTCCCGGCGCGAGATCCTGTACGCCAACACGGGGCATCCGCACGCGTTCGTCGTTGGTTCTGACGGAACATGCGACCGGTTGACGGCAAAGGATCCGCCGTTAGGTATGGCGAGCAGTCAACCGGTCACGACGCGGCGAGCGTGGGATCCGGACAACGATCTGCTGGTCTTGTTCACGGACGGGCTGAGCGACGCGCGCAACCGCAGCGGACAACGGTTAGGCGAGGAACCGTTGCTCGAGGCCATTCGACGCCACCGCCAGGAACAGCCGGCCGAGATTCTCACCCGGCTCATCGATCTCGTCGAAGCGCACAGCGGCGACACGCCGCGCCGGGACGATCAGACTATCGTACTGCTGCGCAGCTGATGTCCGACCGTCGGAGGTCTGGCGGGGACGCCTCGCCTCTTCCTCCGGTGCGGAAGAGTCTGGGTCAGCACTTCCTCAACGACAAACGCATACTCGGCCGCATCGTCGATGCGCTCGAGCTCACCGGCAACGAGACCGTCGTCGAGATCGGGCCCGGTCGTGGTGCGCTCACCGAGCTGTTGTTGCCGCGCGCCCGGGGCGTCGTGGCGATCGAGTACGATCGCCAACTCGCCCAGCTCCTTCGTACGCGCTACGAAGGCGATGATCGCCTGACGGTCGTCGAGGACGATGTGCTCAAGGCCGACATCGCGACGTTGGCCGGCGGTCCCTTCGTTGTTGCCGGGAACGTGCCGTACTACATCACGACGCCGATCCTCTTTCAGGGCCTAACGAGGCCGCGCGCCGAGCGAGCAGTCTATTTGATTCAGCGCGAGGTGGCGGAGCGCATCGTTGCGCCGCCCGGCGGTCGGGAGTACGGCGCGCTCTCCGTCAACGTGCAGGCGCTCGCGACCGCCGAGCTGCTCTTTCGGGTTCCAGCGGGCGCATTCAATCCGCCGCCGAAAGTCGAGAGCGCGCTCCTCCGCATCGTGCCGCGCCCGGATCCAGCCGTGAACGCGGCTGAAGAAGAATCGTTTCGTGTCTTCGTCCAGGGCGCATTCGGCCTCCGCCGCAAGCAAATGCGAAGGGTCTTACGAGAGCTCTGGTCGCTCGACGCAGCATCGGCCGACGCGATATTGCATGAGGCGGGAGTGGATGCAGAGTCACGTCCCGAAACGCTGTCGCCCACCACGTTCGCACAGCTCCATCGTCTGCGTCCCGGAACAGCAGATCCTTCGTCGCTGCGCTCCTCAGGATGACAGGAGAGAGAATCCGTTCCTCAGGATGACCTTTGTTTGTCATCCTGAGCGAAGCGAAGGATCTGCTCTCAAGAAACGAACGCTTCGTTCCTCGCTACCCGATAGCTCTAGACTATTCCCTGATAGCTGCTCTTACTCACTCTCGATTCGTGAGCGCATAACTCAACCCCTCCAGCTCCATCGCCATGTTCACGGTCTTCACGGTGACATCGGCCGGCGCCTGCAGCTGCGTGGGGGCGAAATTGAGGATCGCCTTGATACCGGTCTTCACCACACGGTCGAGCACCTTTTGCGCTTCATCTCCCGGCACCGTGAGTACGGCGATGTCGGGCCGGTCCTGACGCACGTCGCGCTCGAGCTGCGCGATATCGCGCACGGGAATGCCCTCGAGCTTCCGTCCGATCTTCTCCTCGCTGGCATCGTAGGCCGCCAGAATCGTGAAGCCACGTTGCCGGAAGCCGCGATACTGGGCGAGGGCAGCGCCGATCTTTCCGGCGCCGATGATGATGACCTTCCATTCCTTGCCGAGGCCGAGGATTTCTCGAAGTCGGCCCGCCAGCTCGGGAACGGAATAGCCGAGCCCGCGCTTGCCGAACGACCCGAAGAAGGAAAGGTCCTTGCGCACCTGTGCCGATGTCGTCCCGCCGCGCTGCGCCAATTCCTCGCTCGAGATCGTGTCGAGACCTCGGGTCTCGAAATCTTCGAGGAAGCGCAAATAAGCGGAAAGACGTCGAACGGTCGAATCAGCGATGCGTTTCGCCACAGGGTGCGTTCGATTCGGCTTGTGAACGAATTCACAAGTTAAAGACGCGATTCCGCCTGCACCAGCTTTGACCTTTCGGTTATGTTCGGGTCATGTCGGTCCACGTAACGTCCGAGATCGGGCGCCTCAGGGGAGTCGTGGTGCATTCGCCGGGTCCGGAGCTCTGCGCGGTGACTCCGACCAACCGCGCCGAATTCCTGTACGACGATATCATCGACGCGGAGAATGCCCAGCGAGAGCATCGCCGTTTTCTGGCCATCCTCGAGCGGTTCGCAAAGGTCCATCAGGTCCGGGATCTCTTGGCGGACGTCTTGGCGAACGCCCAAGCGCGCGAGCTGTTGATTCGGGAAACGATGGACATCGTCCCGTCCGAGCCGCTGGCGCGTGACCTGAGTGAGCTCGACGCGGCCTCCATCGTCCGGCTGCTCATCGAGGGAAGAGAAGAGCCGCCGGGTCCGCTCGCGAAGGCGCTGAACGAATGCGGTTATGTCTTGCCGCCGCTGCCCAATCTGTTTTTCACCCGCGACAGCTGCACCGTTACGGGCAAGCACGTGCTCGTTGGATCGATGCGGTACGCCATTCGGTGGACGGAAGCGATCATCATGAAGACGCTCTTCCTCCATCATCCGCTGTTGGCGAACGAAGGCATCCTGTATGACGGCGCGTCGGAGCGACGGGTGAACTACACGCTCGAAGGTGGCGACGTGCACTCGCTGCGTCGCGACCTCGTGCTCATCGGGTTCAGCGAGCGCTCGAGTCCCGCCGGCATCGATCAACTCGCGAGCTTGTTCTTCGAGCACACCGAGGTCACGGATATTCTCGTCGTCGTGATGCCCAAGGTGACCACCGCCATTCACCTCGACATGGTGTTCACGCAGGTCGATCGCGGCTTGTGCGCTGTGTTCCCCCCGCACTTCGTGGGGCCGGAGCGTTTGCCCGTACTCCACTGGCACAAGGGCGAGGCCACGTTGCGCGAGCCGGCGAACATTTTCGCCGCGCTCAAGGCGTGCGGGATGCCGATGGAGCCGATCTACTGCGGCGGTCGGCACCGCACCACGCAAGAGCGGGAGCAGTGGGCGTCCGGTTGCAATTTCGTCGCGCTCCGGCCAGGCGTCATCATGTCCTATCAGCGTAATGAGCAAACGCTACACGAGCTGTCGAAGGTCGGCTTCCGCGTGATCTCCGGCGTCTCCTTGCTCACGGGGGAAGAGCGCATCGGCGAGGGCGATCGCGCGGTGATCTCGTTCGAGGGCTCGGAGCTCGTGCGCGGCGGCGGCGGACCGCGCTGTATGAGTTGTCCCGTGCTGCGTGAGGATCCGTGGGACTAGCCGGGACGTCGGGCACGCAGCGAGAATCGAGCGAGCAGTCATCCGGGGTATCCATCACCGCGCGCGACAGCCTGCTCACCTCGCGCGCCTTCGACTATCTCTCCGCGGGTCCGGCAGACGCCCGATCGCTCATCTCGCATGTTTGCCAACTGCCCACGATGCCGGCGGCGGTTGCGGAGCACATGGCCGCGGCGCTCTTCGCCGGCCACCGCCGGTTCGTGCGCGAGCCGGATGGCCGGTGGGGCATCGCCCGCGCCGTTCCATTTCCCACCGCGGATGCGCTCGCGGGACTGACCTACGCCGTCGTCGACGTCGAGGCGACCGGTAGCCGCTCCTACAACGGCGATCGCATCACCGAGGTCGCCGTCGTCGAAGTAAAGAATGGATGCGCGACGACCGTCTTCGACACGCTCATCAATCCCCAGCGCGTCATCCCGCCCTGGGTGAGCCGCCTAACGAACATCTCCGCGGACATGGTGAAGGACGCGCCCGTCTTCGCCGAAATCTGCGATCAGCTGTTGGGCGTGTTGGATGGACGCGTCTTCGTTGCGCATAACGCCACCTTCGACTGGCGCTTTCTGTCGATGGAGATCGAGCGGGCAACGGGCCGCACACTCAGCGGCCGGCGCCTGTGCACGGTACGAATGGCGCGAAAGCTCCTGCCCGGGTTACGCCGACGCTCCTTGGATTACGTCTCGATGCATTACGGTGTGGAGATCACTCGGCGGCACCGCGCGGGCGGCGACGCCGTGGCTACAGCGCAGGTCTTTCTGAGAATGATGGAAGACGCGCGTCGCGAGGGATGCCATAGCTGGCACGACCTTCAGCGTCTTCTCATCGCGCCACCGCCAAAGCGACGGACGTCGCGGCGGCCGCCGGCGATGCCGCGCCCAATCGACAAGGATACCACCGCATGAGCGCGCCCTCATCGACTGCCGCGGCACCGACCGCATTGGAGCGGCGCGTAGAGACGCGTCGGCTAGGTCGCTGGACCATTCACGCGATCCAGGCCGGCGGTCAAAAGCTCGATGGGGGCGCGATGTTTGGTGTGGTTCCGAAGGTGCTCTGGCAACGGCGCATCACGCCCGACGATCGCAATCGTATCCAGCTCGGCATGCGATGCATTCTGATCGAGCACGAGATCGGGCCGGTGCTCATCGATACCGGCGCGGGGAACAAGGAAGGCGAGAAGTTCTACGACATCTATGGAGTGGAGAACCGCGGAGAGCGCGGACCAACCTGGCTCGAGGACGGGTTGCTCGATATCGGTGTGCGGCCCGAGGATATCGCACTGGTGATCAATAGTCATTTGCACTTCGATCACGCCGGCGGCAACACCGTTCGCATGCCGGATGGTACCGTTGGGTTTGCGTTTCCAAACGCACGCTACGTCGTTCAGCGCGGCGAATACGAGTTTGCGACGCACACCAACGAGCGCACGGCGGGAAGCTACTTTCCGCACAATTTCGTTCCCCTGGCCGAGGCAGGCCGCTTCGACTTCATAGAGGGGGAGCGCGAAATTATTCCGGGCATTCGGGCGCTACACACTCCCGGGCACACGCCCTGGCATCAGAGCTTGCTCATCGAGTCCGGTGGGGAAAAGGCGCTCTTTCTCGCCGATCTCCTTCCGACGTCCGCGCACTTGCCGCTCCCCTGGATCATGGGGTATGACGTCGAGCCGCTCGTGACGCTGGAATCCAAGCGGCGTATCCTCGCCCGTGCGCAAGCTGAGGACTGGCTGCTCATTTTCGAGCACGACGCGGTGACGCCTTGGCGGAAACTGAGCGAACAAACTGGCTCGTGATGCTGGGCGCGGGGCGCGAGGCGCGACGACAACAAAGGTGTCATCCTGAGCGCTAGCGAAGGATCTGCTGTTGTCGCCATTCGCGGATTCAAACAGTCTCGCCGCCTCGAGAGCACGACCATTCGAGCCGGTAAAGTTGGGACTACCCGGAGGACCCGGATCGGCTTGGTCTGGCGCGACAGATCGCACGCCAATCCGCATCTAAAGTCGTTGTCAAAAGCCTCAGGAGGCTTCGCGACGCGAGCTCGCTTGGTGTGCCTTTTACAAAAGGATCGATCATTGCTCGGCGCACGGGCTCTTTTCACCACATGGAGAGATCCGGGTAATCCGGGTAATCCGGGTAATCCCCAAGGCTTGGCTTGCACCATCGCGATCTCCACGTCGGCGCGCGGCGTTCACCCTGTTGAGAGCACGACCACTCGGGCCGGTAAAGCTCGGATTACCCGGATCACTCGGATCGGTTCGTTGTGGCGCGAGAGGTCGCGCGCCATCCTCGTATCTAAAGTCTTTTGTGAACGGCCTCGGGCCGCTTCGCGCACCGAACTCAGTTGGTGTGCCGTTCACAAAAACGATCGATCGTTGCTCGGCGCGCGGGCTCTTCACACCACATGGAGAGATCCGAGTTCATCCGGGTAATCCCCAAGGCTTGGCTTGCAGCAACGCGAGCTTCATTCAGGCGCGAAGGATTCAATTCGCCGTCTCGAGTGCTCGACCAGGCAGACCAGACCTGTTGGGATAACCCGGAGGATCCTGATCGGTTCGGTGTGGCGCGAAGGATCGCGCGCCTAACCATCAGGAGTCTTTGTGAACAGCCTCGGGACGCT
>JBJMNO010000027.1:0-5952 GCA_045804225.1 Gemmatimonadaceae bacterium | reverse complement strand
TGGTGAGCCCAGATGCGAGAGGCAAGCTGACAGCTGACAGAATCAAGAGAACTACCTCAGCTATCAGAGCCAGCGTCGAGCTATCAGAAGCTCAGCAACGAGGACGACGACGCGTCGGGGAAGCGCTCATCGCTGGGCTGACCTCTTGAATCTCGCGGCTCGCCGCTTCAGAGCTCATAGCTGAAGTAGTTCTCTCATTTCTCTAGCTGTCAGCTTGCCTCTCGCCTCTGGGCTGGCCGTACCGGGTGAGATCTCCACGAGGCGACATCGAACGAGCCCGAGCTGATCGCTCACAGCCACCACTCGTGGCCTTTCTCGCAAGTTCACACCCGATTATTGGAGGCATGAATGAAAGCATCCCTGCTGTACCGGATCGCCGCAGTACTTCTGCTCCTTTTTGCCATCGCCCATACGCTCAGCTTTCGCCGGGCTGATCCCACATGGGGCGTCGATGCGCTGCTCAGCTCAATGCGGTCCATTCACTTCGATGTGCTGGGCTTCAACCGCTCGTATTGGGATTTCTTTCTCGCCGCCGGATTTTCTGTCGGCGTGCTCTATCTCTTCGCGGCAATATTCGCCTGGCAGTTAGGCAGCCTTCCGGTCGCGACGCTGGCGCTCATGCGCGGTGCGACGTGGGCCTTCGCACTTTCCTTTGCCGCCATCACGGCGGTGAGCTGGCGGTATCTCTTTGCCATACCGATCGCGTTCTCGCTCGCGATTACAGTTTGTTTAACTGCGGCGGCTTGGGTTTCAGCGAAGCCGGTTGCTCCCTGAGTCCATCAGTACCGGGCAATTCTCGTGTTGCCGCTCGCCTGGCCAGAGCGAGCGAACCAGATGCGCACACCGCGCACGCAACGGCAAACGTGGGCGCGATCGCTACTACGTCGGCCCATCCAAGAGACGCGGCCATGGCAAAGACGCTCGACAGCACGAGGCCTCCTAGGGCGCCCCACGCCGCAAAACGCGGAAGCGAGAGCTGGTCGAACCGGCGACGACCCTCGGTGACCGCGAGGAGACCGGAGAACGTGATTCCCGCAATGACCCCGAGTACACCAAAGACGAGCGGGAAGGGGGCGTCGAAATCGACGCCAAAGAGCCAGCGCGGCACGAGGCCCGCAACGGCCCACACGGCGCCCCACGTAAAGCCAATCCCGATTGCACCGCGAATGCGTCGCAGCCAAGTCCGCATCGATCGCCTCCAATCGGAGTATAGACTCATCATCGCGAGGGGTACAGGATCGATCCGCGTTAGTCGCCCTTCGCAGGTCTCGGCGTTGCTCCGCGCCGCTCACGCAGTCGATTTCGGCCGCTGTCGTTCGTCGTCCCAGTAGAAGCCGTAGCCATTGGATCGCCACCCTTCATCCAGCATCGAGAATGACTCGCGTACGTGTGCACAACTTTACGATCTCGCTCGACGGCTACGGCGCCGGGCCGCGCCAGACTCTCGATACTCCCCTCGGCGTCGGGGGCGAAGACCTGCACAAATGGTTCATCCCGACCCGCGCGTTCCAAAGCATGAGTGGGAAATCTGGCGGCACCACCGGAGTCGACAACGATATGGCGGCGCGGTTCGGGGAGGGGGTCGGCGCGTATATCCTGGGACGCAACATGTTCGGCCCGATTCGAGGTTCCTGGCCCGATGACGACTGGCGCGGCTGGTGGGGCGAGAATCCGCCGTATCACGCGCCGGTATTTGTGTTGACGCACCACGAGCGTGAGTCGATCGAGATGGAGGGCGGCACGGTCTTCCACTTTGTCACGGGCGGCATCCGCGAGGCGATGGATCGAGCGCGGGCGGCAGCCTCGGGAAAGGATGTGCAGATCGGCGGTGGAGTATCAACGGTCCGCCAGTATCTCGAGGCGAGACTCATCGACGAGATGCACGTCGCGATCTCACCGATGCTGCTCGGGTCGGGCGAGCATCTCTTCTACGGCCTCGATCTCACAGCCCTGGGCTATGAATGCACCGGTCATGTGCCGACGGCCGCCGCAACGCACGTCACTCTCACACGAAGCCGGTGAGCTGAATCATCCACCGCGAGTGCGAGCATCGGTGACACGCGTGATGCCCGATGTTATTATATTATCACGATGCGTCTGGTCATGATTTCGCGCGCGGCTTGGTGGTGGCCCTCGTCCCGAGTGGCCTGCTAGCGCGCGCCTGTAAATGGCGCTGACTTCCGGGGTCGCTCGATAACCGAGCGACCCCGTGTCATTTCCAGCCGCGTCTCGCGGAGCGGCGGCGCCTCGGTATCGAAGCGATCTCTCACCCTCTGTGAGGATTCGCTCATGTTCTTCGCTCCTGATGCAGTTTTACCCGCTTCCGTCGTCTCTCCCAGAGAGGCGGTCCGCTCTCACGACGTGGTGCTCACCGGAGACCGCCCGACGGGCGTGCTCCACCTCGGCCACTATGCTGGGTCACTCGCCACGCGTCTCGCCCTCCAGGGGCATTGTACCCAGACGCTACTCATCGCCGACCTGCAGGCGCTCACGGATGCGAGCGGACGCGCGGCGCACGTAGCGTCGCATGTCGAGGAGATCGCGCTCGACTATCTCGCGGTCGGCATCGATCCGGCGCTCACCGCAATCGCCGTGCAGTCGCGCCTCCCGGCGCTCGCCGAGCTCACGGTATTGTATCTCAACCTCGTGACGGTCGCTCGGCTAGAACGGAACCCGACGGTGAAGGCCGAGGTGCAACTTCGAGGATTCGCTCGCGATGTGCCTGCCGGCTTTCTCTGCTACCCGGTGAGCCAAGCCGCCGACATAACGGCGTTCCGGGCTACCCTCGTTCCGGTGGGTGAAGACCAGCTTCCAATGATCGAGCAGACCAACGAGATCGCCCGCCGTGTGAACCGTTTGGCCGGTACACCGATTCTGCCGGAGTGTCGCGCGCTGCTCTCTAGCACGCCGCGACTTCCCGGCATCGATGGTCGCAAGGCCAGCAAGTCGCTCGGCAACGCGATTCCGCTCGCTGCCTCGCCAGACGACATTCGCCGGATGGTGGGCGCCATGTACACGGACGCGAATCATCTCCGCGCGAGCGATCCGGGGCAGGTGGAGGGAAACGTTGTCTTTGCCTATCTCGATGCATTCGACGGCGACGCATCGGCGCTCGCGGAGCTCAAGACGCGTTACCGCCAGGGCGGCCTGGGCGACGTGCCGCTCAAGCGTCGTCTCATCGACGTGCTGGAGGAGCTCATTGCGCCGATCCGCGCGCGGCGAGCCGCCCTCTCTGACGACCGCGGCTATCTGCGCGAGGTGCTGCTCGAGGGTACCGCGCGCGCCGACGACATCACCCACGCGGTCCTTCGCAGCGTGAGACATGCTTTCGCACTCGACCGGTGAATGGCGGAGGATCTTCTTCAGCGTTCTTCAGCAGCCACTGTGCGCAGAAGTCGCTCGCTTCCGCTCGGGATCAGCTCCAGCTCGAGGTCGAAGGGGTCGATCACCACGATCGAATCGGCATCGTCCGACGTGCCAACGCGAACCTCGAACCCGGAGTCCCAGCATCGCTCCGCGGTCGCAACGACGTCGTCCACAACGAGCTGGACGCGATCGTTCGCGGCGCGCGGACCGGTGGTCACGAGGTCTTCGCCGACGAGGAAGCTGAAGACGGTGCTGCCATTGCCGAGTCTCACGCGACGGATCTGACGGCCGCCCAATGCGTGGCAGTAGAACGCGCGCGCCGCGAGCGTCGGTCCGACTGCCGTGTCGATGCGGAGGCCGCGCTTTCGTCGATAGACTCTCACGACGTCACCGTTTGGCGTTCGCGCTTTGGCTCATGAACGCGCGCGGGCATGACGGCGAGAATGGCCTGACCCAGCGTGCCCGCAAGCGCCATCGCGGCGAGTCCCATAACGAGGTGAACCACGCGCACGATCCAGTGCATCGGCCCCACGAGAATGGCCGCCTGCCGGAGCCCGAACGCCAGGAGCGCTACGCCCCACAGGAGCCCGAACACAGCGAGTCCACGGCGCGTTGGGGCGATGAGTGCCAGCACGGCGACCACCCCGAGCGTCAGCACGATCAAAGTGCCGCTGATGATGTGGAGCGGAAGGAATGTGTAGGCGCGGCCTGTCCAGAAGAGAGCGCCAGTCACGAGTTGCAACGTGCCAGCGATACGCACAATCCAGATACTGATGTCTGCAGCGATTCTCATATAGTGATCGTGGTTGCGGTTGTCACATCGACGCGCACTAGCGGGTCATCCGGATGACACGCAACGCGGGCAACATGTGACGGAGGCGCAGTGACGAGCGAAAACGACTTGATCGCCCGACAATTCGAGGAGCACCGCAGCCATCTGCGGAACGTGGCCTATCGCATGCTCGGCTCCGCGAGCGACGCCGATGATGCCGTGCAGGAGGCCTGGTTGCGCGTGAGTCGGGCAAAGCACGACGACGTGCTGAATCTCCAAGGCTGGCTCACGACGGTGGTCGCTCGGATCAGCCTCAACATGCTTCGCGCGCGGAACGTCCGTCGTGAGGCGCCGATCGACGCTGACGAGGTCGTACCGGCGATAGCTGGAGCAGGGCCTGACGCCGAGCAGGAAGCGGTGCTCGCCGATTCGGTGGGGCTGGCGCTTCTCGTCGTACTCGAGCGCCTCACGGCTGAGGAGCGTCTCGCGTTCGTGCTGCACGACATGTTCGACCTGCCGTTCGAGGAAATCGCGCCCCTCGTTCGGCGCACACCCGCCGCGGCGCGTCAATTGGCGAGTCGTGCTCGCCGCCGCGTGCGAGGAGTGGGGATGACGGGTGACGCCGATCTCCGTAGGCGCAGAGAAGTCGTGGAGGCGTTTCTATCGGCCTCGCGACAGGGCGATTTCGTCGCGCTTCTCGCGCTGCTGGATCCGGATGTCGTGGTGCGCATCGAGGACGTGGCCGGGCAGCCGGGCGCACAACGGGTAGTCCGGGGAGCGGAGGCGGTGGTCGAGCGGGCGCGCGACTTCTCTCGGGCCGCGCGCTTCTGCCGATTCGCGCTGCTGAATGGCGACGCCGGTCTGGTGATGGCGCCGCATGGGCATCTCCTGCGGGCGATCGTGTTCACGTTCGCCGGCGAGAAGGTCGCGAGCATCGACGTGATCGCAGACCCGGCGCACCTGCGTCGACTGGACGTTTCAGTCCCCGAGCTCGGCGCGTTCTGAGCCGCTCGGCCCGTCACATTCGTGCGTGCCCGCTTGTCATCACGACGAAAGCGGGACGCGTCGAAAATTCAAAAGGGGAGGAACTGAAATGCCTAACGATGTTGCCGCCGCGAACAAACAACTCGTTCGCCGCTTCTATAAGGAGGTCTACGGCGACTGGAACATGTCGCTGGTAGAGGAGGTGGTATCACCTCGATTCACATCCCATGATTGGCCTGAGGGGACGCCGAGAGGTCCCGAGGGGTTTCGGATGTTCTATTCGGCGATCCGCACGGCGCTGCCCGATGCGCGATATGAAGTGGACGATCTGATTTCGGAAGGTGACAAGGTGGTGGTGCGATGGCGGCTGCTCGGGACACACGAGGGCGACTTTCGCGGTATCGCTCCCACCGGCCGGGCGATCGTGCTCAAGGGGATTGCGATCTACCGCGTGGAGGGTGGGCGGCTGATGGAGCGGTGGGTCGTAACCGACTTGCACGCGGCGTTGGAGTCTGCGGTCCCCGGTGAAATTGGCCGTGAGCAATCAGCTCGGGCTCTTTCGATGCTGCCTCGTTGAGATCTCACCCGGTACGGCCAGCCCAGAGGCGAGAGGCAAGCTGACAGCTAGAGAAATGAGAGAACTACTTCAGCTATGAGCTCTGAAGCGGCGAGCCGCGAGATTCAAGAGGTCAGCCCAGCGATGAGCGCTTCCCCGACGCGTCGTCGTCCTCGTTGCTGAGCTTCTGATAGCTCGACGCTGGCTCTGATAGCTGAGGTAGTTCTCTTGATTCTGTCAGCTGTCAGCTTGCCTCTCGCATCTGGGCTCACCA
>JBJMNO010000026.1:0-54247 GCA_045804225.1 Gemmatimonadaceae bacterium | reverse complement strand
CTCAGTGCGGATTGGAGGCTGCAACCCGCCTCCATGAAGCTGGAATCGCTAGTAATCGCGGATCAGCTACGCCGCGGTGAATACGTTCCCGGGCCTTGTACACACCGCCCGTCACGCCATGGAAGCTGTGAGCGCCCGAAGTCCGTGTCGGAACCCGCAAGGGACCAAGCGGCCGAAGGCGAGCGCAGTGACTGGGGCGAAGTCGTAACAAGGTAGCCGTAGGGGAACCTGCGGCTGGATCACCTCCTTAACGGAATCGGTGAGTAAGTCCGCCGTGAGCGCGACAGCGCGAACGGATCTCGGACGGAAAACCATTCTCGAGTCGCGCCACTGCACGACCTCTCACACTCGATTGTTAACCATATAGGCCAACGCCCCGTGCTTTCGCGGGGCGTTGGCTTTTTGTCATCTGCACCACCTGGCGCCTCGGTCATCTCACCCGCCACGGCGAGCTCAGATGCGAGAGGCAAGCTCGCAGCTAGAAAGATGAGAGAACTGCTTCAGCCGGTGGCCCGAGCTGAGTGCTTCCACGAGCTCCTCACCGCCGTCGCAGTCCGCGGAATAGCCGAGTGAACACTCGCCACCACGATGTCGCGCCCTCGCTCTCGAGCGTCTCGTACCGGTCGATGTCGTGAATGAGCGCCGCGGCCGTCGGAGGCCTCGACGAGGGCGACTTAGCGAGCATCCGCGACAGCAGGATCCCTGCACCCGCCGGCAAGTCGGCACGCGAGGCGAGTATGTTGGGAGCCGGCTCGGTCATGTGTCGCGCGATGATCGCCCGCGCCGAGGGGCCGACGAATGGCGGAACGCCGGCGAGCATCTCGTAGAGCACGCAGCCTAACGAGTAAATGTCGCTCCGGCCGTCGAGATCCCGTTCGGCGCTTGCTTGCTCCGGACTCATGTACGTCGGCGTGCCTAACGTGAGACCAGTGCTCGTGACCGTCGAGACGTCCGCCGCGCGCTCGATGACGCGCGCGATCCCGAAATCCGTCACGACGGCGCGGCCCGACTCCCGTTCGATGAGAATGTTCTCCGGCTTGATGTCGCGATGGACGATGTTCTGCGCGTGCGCGTAGTGCAGCGCGTCCGCCACGTCATGCGCAATCGCGATCGCGCGCTCGAGCGGCAGCTGACGCTCGCGCTCCATGAGGGCGCGCAACGTCTCGCCCTCGATGAACGGCATCGTGTAGTAGAGCAGATCGCCGCCCGACTGACCGGCGCTGAACACGGGAACGATGCGCGGATGGTGAAGACTCACCGCGACCTGAATCTCCCGCTTGAACCGCTCGACGTTCACGCCCGCGGCGAGATCCGGCGACAGCACTTTGACCACGACGCGGCGACCGACGGTGGGATCGTCGGCAACGTAAACCTTCGACATCCCGCCGCCGCCGAGCTCTCGGCTCAGGCGGTAACCGGAGCCGAGGCTGGACTGAAGCACCTCCCTCAAGTCCGTCATGCGCTGCTCCTGCACCACTCGGCGCGAATGTACGACGCGCGTCGTGAAGGTGCCATAGCGGCACCTAGGCGTCAGTCGATGGCGGCGTGATGAGTGGAGCGACCGGCAGCCGCCAGCGGCGCCGAATAGCGAGCAGTCGTAGGACGAAGCACAGCGATGCACCAGCGACGGCGACGAGCGGAGTGGGCAGCGCTAACGCTCGTCCGCTCACGACGACGGTCGCGCCGGCAAGTGCGGCAACGGCGTAGAGCTCCGTGCGCCGCAGTATGGTTGGCACCTGGTTAACGAGGAGGTCGCGAACCACCCCGCCGCCGACGCCGGTCATTACCCCAAGTAGTACCGACGCGACCGGCGCGAGGTGAAAGGCAAGCGCCTTCAACGCGCCACTCACCGCAAAAAGCGCGAGACCGGCGGCGTCGAGAAGCAGAACGATGCGCCCCAACCGATCGGCGACACGCGGCCACTCGGCAATGCGCGAGGAGAGAGTAGGATGCGCTCGTGTCCACGTCCACGTGAACACCGCAAGCCCAGCCAGCGCCGAAATGAAGATGTAGCGCCAGTCGCTGAGACCGGCGGGCGGTATCGCGCCGATCAGGACATCGCGCGTGATGCCGCCGGCATTTGCGGTGGCGAAGGCGAGGACGAGGACGCCGAAGAGATCGAGTTGACGGCGAACGCCAGCCGTAGCGCCGCTGAGGGCGAAGACGAATGTGCCCACCAGGTCGAGAACGACGAGGAACGTGCCGATGAGTACTTGCTGATCGGCGATCACACGGTGCTGGCGTGCCTCACGGTGAGTGTTTGCTCACCCTGGCGGCGAGCCCGAGCAGCCGCTGCAGCTCGGCCTCGGGGGCCTGTTCCCAGTCGTCGGGAATGCCGGCAAGGTGCCGCTTTTCGGTCGCGCTCTCGAAGATGAGGCCGATGCGCGCGGGGCGGAACACTTCGGAGTGTGGCGCGAGCTGTGGCGCGCCGGGACGGCTGAAGCCAGGAACGGCGACGACGTCCTGCACGGCCCACTGCACGCCATCGGCGTCCGTGAATTGTCGGCGCGGCATCAGGGGCGAAGCGCTGGCGCGGTGATGTCGATTGTCATGCGCGGAAAGTAGCGAGTCGAGGCACGACATCGACGGTTGAAGGGCGGGGTACAAGCCGTTACGTTGCACAGTTCTGGGGCCTGTAGCTCAGGTGGTTAGAGCGCACGCCTGATAAGCGTGAGGTCCGAGGTTCAACTCCTCGCAGGCCCACTTGAACTTAGCCCTCCTTTGGGGGGGCTTTTTTCATGTCCGTGCCGAGCGTTCGTGCCGAGGTGCTGGATTTCGGGGCCGTGAGCACATCGGAGCGCGCCTGCACATGCGTGCACACCTCACGCACTCGAAGCTGACCTGCCCCTCAGGCGGTACAGTACGTAACGGTCTTGCTACCCGCCTTCAACGTGTCGACCTCAGAACTCCCCTGGTCTTCGCCGAACAACAGAATCACCCGATCACCCACCACCCGGCCTGTAATGGTGACGCTTGCCGGAACAGCGACCAGCCCTATTGCCCCCGTGTAGAGTGACGTTGCGTGAAACCGGAGCGAATCATCAAGCTCTATGGGAGGGAAGTGCTCGATCGTGCAGCTGGTGGTCAGATCCGCGCCCTGTGACGAGGCGCTCAGCTGAGCAAAAAATCGCGCGGTTCAACCCATGTGCCCGTCAGTATATGACGTGGTGGAGTCGAGCCGTTCGTGCAGGCCACGAATGTGACAACTGTTCAGATCACGCACACCGTCGTCGGCACACTCTCGCACGATGGCACACCCGCGAAACACTACTTCATCGCCGCGTTCACTCGAGGTGGTGACGCCGTTACCGCAACGTGTCGGCACCTCGAGACGAGGTAGCGGCGGCTCGAGGGCAGGGAGCGGGCGTTGGAGTGTCGGCACTCGAACACGTCAGCTTCATACGTTAGGCGGCTACGAGTCCGCGTTGCACTTCCGGCCGGCTTGGACCATGTTCATCCCCAACGCACCAGCTGCCTAACGCGTACGCCATCGACTCGCCAGCTCGCCCATGAACACTCGCCGCAACTTTCTCATCCAGGCGCCGGTCGCACTCATTGGCGCTGTCGCCGCCTGTCGCATGGAGGAGCAGAAGCCCGGCGCGGGCGGAACGCCATCCGCCGCGGCGACGCCCGGCGCACCGCCCGCATTCAACACCGCGCCTCCAGTGGGTCCCGAAGTCACCTCGGCGACTTTCGCGGAAGCCGAGAAGTTGGTGCAGGTGCAGATGACCGACGCGCAGCGCCAGATGATGGCGAAGAGCTGGCGCACGTCGATGGCGGCGTTGCTCGAGCGTCGCACCGGACCGCGAAAGATCGCGCTCGAGCCAACGCTCGCGCCCGCGACGCGCTGGGAGCCGGCTTCGATCGCTCGCGCTCCAAACGGCGTTACCCTCGCCGGCGAACCCAAGACAGCAGCACGCGACTCCTTCGTTCGCAGCACCATCGATCCCGGCCCGCTGCCGACGAACGACGCCGACATCGCTTACGCGCCGGTCACGCAGCTCTCACGCTGGATCGAGACGCGCAAGCTCACGTCGACACGCCTCACGCAGATCTACCTCGATCGCATCCAGCGTTACGACAGCCAGCTGCGATGCATCATCACCCTAACGAGAGACGTCGCGCTCGCACAGGCGAAGCAAGCCGACGGCGAGATCGCCGCGGGGAAGTATCGCGGTCCACTGCACGGGATTCCCTATGGTGTGAAGGACTTGCTCGACACCGCCGGTATCGCGACGACCTATGGCGCCGAGCCATTCCAGCATCGGGTGCCTAACGCTGACTCGGTCGTCGTTAGGCGCCTCAAAGAAGCGGGCGCTGTGCTGATCGCGAAGTTGAGCATGGGCGCGCTCGCGCTCAACGACATCTGGTTTGGCGGGCAGACGATGAATCCCTGGCTGCTCGAGGAAGGCGCGTCTGGGTCCAGTGCTGGCCCGGGGGCGGCGACCGCGGCGGGGCTCGTCGCCTTCTCGATAGGCAGCGAGACGGGTGGCAGCATCGTGAGTCCTAGCATGCGGTGCGGGGTCACCGGTCTCCGCCCGACCTACGGACGGGTGCCGCGCACCGGCGCGATGACGCTCTGCTGGTCGCTCGACAAGCTCGGGCCCATGACGCGGAGCGTCGAAGACACGATGCTCGTGTTGCACGCTATCAGCGGTCCCGACGCGGGCGACGTCGCGAGTGTACCGTCGCATTTGGACTTCGATGCGAGCGCGCCGGTGAAAGGCTTGCGCGTGGGCTACGTGGAGAGCTGGATGAAGGAAGCGCCGGCGACGGACGTGGACCGGGCGACGCTCGAGGCCACACGCAAGCTCGGTATGGTGCCGACGCCCGTCACGTTTGCCGATTGGCCTTACGACTCGCTCAACCTCATTCTGTTCGCCGAGGCGGCCGCGGCATTCGAGGAGCTGACGTTGAGTGGGGAGGCAGACCAGCTCAAGGTGCAGGTTCCCGATGCCTGGCCGAACCTGTTTCGTGAGGCCCGGTATCTGTCGGCAGTCGATTTCGTGCAGGCCGATCGGCTGCGTCGTAAGGTGGCGGGTGAGATGGCGCGTGTAATGTCGCAAGTGGATTTGCTGCTCGTGCCCTCGCTACGAGACGAGATGCTGGTCGTCTCCAACAACACGGGCCACCCGTCGCTCACGCAGCGGACGGGTTTCGTGCAGGTGTCTGAGGCACGAAGCGACTGGGCGCCCGATCCATCGCATCCGCTACCCAAGTTCTCGCCCCCGCGGCGAGTGCCACATGGCGTAACCCTGATCGGGCAGCTGTTCGACGAGGGAACGATGGCGCGGGCCGGGCTGGCGCTCGAGCGGTCTCTGGGTGTGGTGGGCGAGCGGCCGCCGGGATTTTAGGGTGCTCGTGTCGCGTGCTGCGTGTCCTTTGGCGCCCCGCGCCCCGCGTCACGCGCCACCGTTTGGCGCCTGACGCGACTCGTGATGACGCCGGACCGAATCGCGGAGTTGTTTCACAGGTCCGTGCTATCCTGGCCTCGCTGCGGGACGATAAAGATTCCGCGATGCGTTCTTGACAACCCCAAACCCCGGCCTTAATACCAGGGCCGCGACGCCAGACCCGGGCGGCGTGAGTTGGTATTGCCGGCCGAATTGGAAAGCCCCCCAGTGATTCTCTCGTTAGGGAGGACCGTACGCGGTTGCATCGTTTCATTGCATTTTCGCTGGTGACAGGCGGGGTGTTCCTCGCGGCCTCCAACGCGCGGGGACAGACAACGCTTGCGGGCGGGTCGACGACATCGGCGTCGACGTATCTGCTTATCCGCAGCGATGATGCGGGCATGAGCCACAGCGTGAACATGGCGCTCGAGCGGCTCATGCAGGCGGGGATGCCCCTCTCCGTCTCGGTCATGTTTCCCACGCCCTGGTACCAGGAAACGGTCGAGATCCTGAAGCGACATCCCGAGGTCGCGGTGGGCGTTCATCTAACGCTCAACTCGGAATGGAAGAACTACCGCTGGGGACCGGTGCTCGGCCGCACCGCGGTACCGACGCTCGTCGATGCCGACGGGTATTTCTTTCCCTCGTCCGAAGCCCTTCACCAACATCACCCCGACATCCACGAGGTGGAGCAGGAGCTGCGCGCACAGATCGAGCGGGCGACGCACTCCGGGCTGAAGATCGACTACGTCGACTACCACATGGGCACCGCCACGCGGTACCCGGAATTTCGCGAGGTGGCCGAGCGCCTCGCGAAAGAGTATCGGCTCGGAATGTCCGAGTACTTCGGAGAGGCGCAGGGCGATCCGCAATATGAGGCCGCACCCGCGGCAAAAACGGATAGCCTGCTCGCGCTGGTGCAGCGCCTTCGTCCGGGAGTAAGCCTCGTCGTCACGCACGTCGGCATCGACAACGAGGAGTTAGGCGCGTTACTGGACATGAATACCGACGGTGGCCTCGCCGACATGAGCAAGAATCGGCAGGGAGAGCTCGACGCCGTCACGTCACGCCGTTTTCGCGAGGCCTTGAAGGCTCGCGACGTTCGTCTCGTGAATTACCGCCAGTTGATCGAGATGCAGGGCCTGCAGTCCATGCGACGACCAGGAGGATGACCACGCATGTGCGCCAATGGGAGGACCGCCATGGAGAAGATGTTGCTCGTTAGGCACTCGTACCACAGAGGTGGGCTGCGCCGTTTTGTAACGGCGGCGCTGAGCCTTCTCTTCGCATTCGCTCTCGCACGACCAGCGGCCGCGCAACAGGTCGCGGTCACGGGAACAGTGACCAACCCTGGAGGACAGCCGCTGCGGGGCGTCGCGGTTCAGGTGCAGGGAACCAGCACCCGCGTCTTCACGGACGCGACGGGCAAGTACGCGGTGGCCGCGCCAACGAACGGCATTCTCGACTTCACCCTGCTCGGCCAGCGCAGTGTACAGATGCAGGTGCGTGGTCAGTCGCGCATCGACATCGAGATGACGCCCATCGCGTTCCTGCAGGAGATGGTCGTTACCGCTTACGCGGAGCAGCGACGCGCCGACATCACTGGCGCCGTGTCGAGCGCGAACGTCGAAACGGTCGAGAAACAGACCGGCGCGAGCGTTCTGCAGCGGCTCGACGTCGCGATTCCTGGCGTCACGGTGAATGCGAGCGGATCGCCGGGCTCCCGCACCACGGTGCGCATCCGCGGCATCAGCTCCTTCCAGAACAACGATCCGCTCTACATCGTGGACGGTGTGCCGGTTCAGGATACCTATGTGAACTGGCTCAATCCCGATGACATCACGTCGATTCAGGTGCTGAAGGATGCCTCCTCGGCCTCGATCTACGGATCACGCGCCAGCAACGGCGTCATCCTCATCGAGACGACGAAGCATGGCGTCAGCGGCCCGCCGAAGACGAACGTGAGCCTGCGTACGGGCATGGCGTCGCCAGTCAACGGCTACGACAGCTTCCTCCTCAACGACGCGCTTTCGTATTACCAGGTTGTGGCACAGAGCTACATCAACGCCGGAAAGGCGCCGCCCACGAACATCTTCGGTAGCGCGACCAACCCGACGCTGCCGAAGTACATCTGGCCGAACAACTGCGGACCGGCCGGCACGGCCGGCGTCTGCAACTCGGTCGATCCGAGCAGCTACGCGTATCCCACGAGCCTGATCATGCCGGCGAGTGCGGGAACCGATTGGTGGAAGGCGGTATTCCATTCGGCGCCCCTCACGGACTTCAACGTGAACACCACCGGTGGCAGCCCCGAGAACACCTACTTCGTTTCGGGCAACTACTTCGACCAGAACGGCACGGCGCGCTACAACGACTATCGCCGCGCCACGGTCCGCGCCAACACCGAGTTCCGCCGCGGCAAGTTGAACTTCGGCGAGAACCTCGGCGTCGGTGTCGACCGCTCGTATGGCGGTGTCGCCGACGACGACTTCGGCGAGGGCAACATCATCGGTAAGAACATCCTCATGCAGCCGGTGGTGCCCGTCTACGACGTTGCCGGCAATTTTGCATCGGGCAAGGCAACGAGTCTCGGCAACAACACGAATCCGCTCAAGATCGCCTACGAAGCGCGCAACGATCGCTCGCAGAACGAGCGTATCTTCGGCAACGTGTTCGCCGGCTACAATATCTTTCAGCCACTCACGGTGCGGACGCGGTTCGGATTCAACGTTGGACAGAGCTCGTTCAACGGATTCTCACCGATCACGCCGGAGAATTCCGAGCCCACGAGCAACAACTCGATCAACCAGAATCAGAACCAGTTCGTTGACTGGACGTTGAGCAACACGGCGCAGTTCACGAAGACCTTCGGCCGCACGAACGTCGACCTGCTGGCCGGTCAGGAGAGCAACGCCGGATACAATCATTACGTGCAGTGCAACATGGCAAACTTGCTCAACACCTCGGTCGATTCGCGCTATTGCCAGGATGCGCTCGGCGACGCGACAACGAACAAGGCGTTCAGCAATGGCGGCGAATACGCTCTGCTCTCGTTCTTCGGCAAAGTCGGATTGAACTTCGCCGACCGCTACGTCGCGAGCTTCACGGTTCGTCGCGATGGTTCGTCACGACTCGGCGAGCAGTGGGGAACGTTCCCCGCCTTCGGTCTCGGATGGCACCTGAGCAACGAGTCCTGGTTCCCGAAGACGAAGCTCATCTCCGACCTGAATCTGCGTTACGGAAATGGCGTCACCGGCAACCAGCTCATCCCGCCGGGCCGCATCATCTCGCAGTATGGCGGCAGCACCGGCGCCACGTTCTACGACATCGGCGGCTCCAACAGCTCGATTCAGCCGGGCTATCGCATCACGTCGATTGGTAACCCGAACCTCAAGTGGGAAGAGGATCGGTCGCAGAACTACGGCGCCGACATGGCGCTCCTCGACAACAACCTGAACGTCATCGTGGACGTGTATCACCGCGTCACGAACAACCTGCTCTTCAACCCCGCGCTGCCGGCGACGGCGGGAACGCCAGACGCTCCGATCGTCAACGTGGGAAGCATGCAGAACAACGGCTTCGAGTTCTCGCTGAATCATGCGGGATCGTGGTGGAACGTGAACCTCAATGGCGGCCACTACAAGAACAAGATCCTCAGGATCGCCAACGATCAGAGCTTCTTCTACGGCCCGGTTGGGCTCCGGTTCGGCAATCCCGTGATCAACCAGGTGGGCCAGTCGATCGGCTCGTTCTACGGCTATATCGCCGACGGCTTCTTTCACGACGCCGCGGATGTCGCGTCGCATGCCACGCAGGATGGTGCCGCGCCGGGGCGAATCAAGTTTCGGGACATTGATGGCAACGGAAAGATCGACCTCAACGACCGCACGATCATCGGCAGCCCGGATCCCAAGTTCACGACCGGCTTGGACCTCGGCGCGCGGTGGCGCAACTTCGACTTCAGCGGAACCATCTTCGGCACGTTCGGCAACAAGATCTTCGACGGGCAGAAGCAGTTCTACGTGTTCCGCAACTTCGACACGAATGTTCGCAAGGACTTATTGGCGAACTCGTGGACGCCAACGAATCAGAACGCGAAGTATCCGAGGCTCGACGTCGACGACAGCTACAGCTACGCGCTGAGCAGCTACTACGTCGAAGACGGCTCGTACGTCCGCATGCGCAGTCTGCAGATCGGCTACCACATCCCCGACAACTCACCAGTGGTCGGACGGATTTTGGCGGGCGGACGCATCTATCTGCAGGCCGACAACCTCTTCACCATCACTGGCTACAACGGTCTCGATCCGTCGCTGCCGGCCATTGGCGGATCACAGACTATCGGTGCAGCTGGCGACATTCGTGACCAGTTCAGGGGCGTCGACGTCGGCACGTATCCGAGCAGTCGAATCTTCAGCATCGGCCTGACCACCACCTTCTAGGACGCTGACAGATGAATCTCAATTTGAGACACCGAGTTCTTGGTGGGGCGACAGCGTTCGCGACGGCGCTGGTGCTCTACGGCTGCCATGACTTCCTGACACAGAACGCCGTGCCGCAGGGAGCCGTGACGGCAGGCACGCTCAAGACCCAATCCGGCGTTGAGGGAACACTCATCGCCGCGTATCGCGCGCTGGACTGTAACTACCAAACGAGTGCCTGGGGCTGCGCCGTCAGCAACTGGGTGTTCGGTAGCGTGGCGAGCGACGACGCGTACGAAGGCTCGCAGGCCGGCGACCAACCCGGCATCGAGCAGATCGAGCTGTATCACTGGACCGCACCAGACGCCGAGGGCTACCTCGACGCCAAGTGGCAAGCGGTTTATGACGGTGTGGCGCGCGCGAACGCGACGTTGAGACTTCTCAGGGACGTCGAAGCGATACCGACCGCCATCTCGGCGGCCGACGCGAAAGGAATCAGAGGTGAAGCGATCTTCCTCCGCGCGCATTACCACTTCGAAGCGTACCGGATGTGGGGCAACATCCCGTACTATCGAGCGAATGACACGACCGATTACCGGAAGGCGAACGAGACGAAGGCGCAGGTAGAAGCCGATTTGCTGGTCGACCTCGATTCAGCGATCGCTCTCCTTGATGTGACGCCACGCAACAGTCAGGCGGGGCGCGCCACGAGATGGACGGCGAAGGCCTACAAGGGTCGCGTGCAGATGTATGCGGGCAACTATGCCGCCGCGATCACGACCTTCAACGACGTCAAGAACAACGGCCCCTACGCGTTGGAGACGAGCTTCGATCACGTCTGGACCGGATTCAAGCAGTTCGAGAACGGCAAGGAGACAATCTTCGCCTACCAAGCATCGGCGAACGACGGCAATGGCGACGGAGAGAACTCCAACTTCGGCGAGCGTCTGAATTTCCCCAGCTCGGGAAGCCCATTCGGCTGCTGCGGCTTCCACCAGCCGTCGTACAATCTGGTGAACTACTTCCAGGTTGATGCCGCCGGCTTGCCGCTCGCGCTGTCAAATGCTGCCGGCTGGAACGCAAACAACAACAACTTCACCGGCGCACAGAACACGGTCGCCGTGGATCCGCGTCTCGATTGGACCGCCGGTCGCGACAACGTGCCCTTCAAGGATTGGGGTCTCCATGGCGGCGGCTGGGTGCGGTCGATCCAACATGGCGGGCCATACTCGGCGAAGAAGAACGTGCACGAGAATGCCAGCGGTGCGCAGAGCAACGTTGGTTGGACGAACACGCAGTTGAACTCCGTCAACATTCACATCTTCCGCTACGCGGACCTGCTGTTGATGCTGGCGGAAGCCGAGGCGCAAGCGGGTACGATCGCGAATGCACAGGCGATCGTGAACCAGATTCGTTCCCGCGCCGCGCAAACGGTGCAAGGCTGTGGTGTCCCGACAGACGCGAAAGCCAGCGCAGCGGAGATCGCGGCATATCCGACGTGCGGAACAGACCCGACGATCAAGGGAATGGCCGTGGCGACGGGCGCGCCGACAGCGCTTGTGGCGCCAATAACGAAGCTCATGCCGTGGGCCACCTACAAGATCGGGCCATACACGGGCACGTGGAACCAGGCGCAGGCGCTTGCCGCGATTCAGGCAGAGCGTCGGTTGGAGCTGGCGATGGAGGGTCAGCGCTTCTTCGACCTGCGTCGCTGGGGTATCGCGCAGACGGTGCTCAATGGCTACGTGAACGGCATCGGCGGCGGTGCAGAGAAGACACGCCTCCAGCAGTTCACGTCGGCGGAGGCGGTGACGGCCAAGCACAACCTGTATCCGATCCCGGATCAGCAAATTCAGCTCAGCAAGACCTCTGGAAAGAGCAACCTGGCGCAGAACCCAGGTTGGTAATCTTGAACGAAGCGGCACGCCCCACCGCGTCGCCGTTGTAACGACAAAGCGAACGCCCGGCCAGTGAATTGGCCGGGCGTTCGTGCATGATGCGGGGCGTAGGACGCTGGCGCGGGATGCGGGCTTGGCGCGCGAGCTCTCGCGCCCCACCAAGCCGATCAGGGTCCTCCGGGTGATCCCAACCTTGCCGGCCTGATTGGTCGCGCTCTCGAAAGGGCGAAGGGTCAGCGCGCGAACAGCGCGAACAGCAAGAACAGCAGATCCTTCGCGGAGCCTGCCCTCGAGCGAAGCGAAGGGCTCAGGATGACGTCGACGTTGCCTCCCGCGCCCCGTACCCCGCGCCCCGCGCTCTTCAGCGTTTTCTGATCAGAAATGTCTGCAGAGAGTCACCCGTATTGGCGACGAGTACGCCCTTACCCGTTGGCGTATTGAAGATCGCCAACCCGGACACATCGAGCGGAGCAAGGAAGCCACTCTGCACGGGCGCTACGGGAGCGAAATGGCCATGCCCATCGCCACGGAGCCAGAGGCCATTGCCGGCGTCGATGCGCGGCGTATTCGGCTCGAGGTCGTAGAGGTTTCCGGCGACGATCAGATCGAGATGGCCATCGCCGTCCACGTCGGTGACTGCTATGCCACGGATCGGCGCGATCTGCGCGGCAGCCGGCAGGATGCTCAACCGGAAATGGCCACTCCCCTCGTTATGCAAGAAGACACTCGTGAACATGTCCGCCTGATAGTGCACCGCGCGCTGCAGCTGCTGAGGGGTGAGGATCTCGGGGATCGTAGCGTTGGAAAAAGAGCCGACCGTGGCGTAGCGAATCGAAAGCGGGTAGATCGCCTTACCTAACGACGCAAGGCCGGCGAGGGGGTAGTCGGTCCCCTTGATCTGCTGCGTGAGGATGACATCCATGCTGCCGATGCCCGTGAAATCGCCCGCGTATACGCCGAAAAGGCTGTCCTGGGATGTCGTGTAGGTGGAGTTCAAGCCGAGGTTTCCGGCGACGAGATCGGGACGGCCATCGCCATCGAAGTCCCCAACGGCCAGGCTATACCACCAGCCGCGCGAAGGCGGCAATCCGGCGGCCGCCGAGACATTGCGGAGATGACCGCTCTCGTTGTGAAAGAATTGAATCGGCATCCACTCCCCAACGGTGACGAGATCCATGTGACCGTCGCCGTCGAAGTCCACCCACGCCGCATCCGTCACCATGCCGCCCGGCTGCACGAGCTCCGGGGCAACTTCCTGCGTGACGTCCGTGAAGTGGCCGCCATCGTTGCGGAGGATGTAGCTCCGCGCCGGCTTGGGATACGCTCGTGGCGTTAGGCGGCCGCCGATGAAGAGATCGGGTCGTCCATCGCCATTGAAGTCGCCAACGCGTACGACGCCGGTGCTGGTGAGCATCGACGGCAGCGCCGTGGCATCCCGCCGAAATCTGCCGCCGCCCTGATTGATGTAGAGGCGGTCCTCGAGCTGCGGCGAGCTTGGCGCGAGCGTGTAGCCACCGCTCGTGACGTAAAGATCGGGAAGACCATCCCCATTCGCGTCGAAGAAGAGGGCGCCCCAATCGTCGTACGCCTTGTCTGCCGCCCAGGGCTGGCCGTTGGTGGACTCGATAAAGCGTCCGTCCCTCTGTTGCAGAAACAGTTTTCCAGGCACCCCCGCGCCGCCGCCGATGAACACATCGTCGAGGCCATCGCGATTGACGTCCGCAACAGCGAGTGCCGGCCCGTGACGTGAGGGCATGTATGGGAGAAGCGCTTGCACGCTGAAGTCGGAGAGATTGCCGACGACATGCTTGTACGCGATGTGCCCAGGCCCATCGACAAGCTCGAGCGACGCTCGAGGGCCAGCGTTCGTGATGATCGATCGGGGCTCCTGCGTCCCGCATCCCGCGTCCCGCATCCCGCATCCCGCGCGTTGTGCCGCATCGGCCTGCCTAACAACGATTTGTCGGTCGACCGCGAGGCCCGTGAGCACTTGTCGCCGTCGATCCGGCCAAATGACCTCCAGGGAGTCCACGCGCTGCGCGCTTCCAAGGCCGAAGTGGACACGGTCGTCCACTGTGGACATGAACCCGCGATACGGCGTTTGATACATGTACTGTTTCTTTCCGCCCGCCGTGAGGACGAGCGAAGCGCCGATTCCCCGAAGGTTTGGGGGCTCGCCGTCGAGCTGGACGCGCAGGTAGTGATGGCCTTCGTCGTTAGGCAGCACGTTTTGGTAGACGAACGCCGGCCCATTGATGTTGTTGACGACGAGGTCGAGCCGCCCGTCGTTGTCCAGGTCGGCGTACGCCGCGCCATAGGAGAATGCGGGCTCCTTCATTCCCCACGCCGCGCTCATGTCAGCGAAGCTGATGTCGCCAGTGTTCCGGAAGAGGTAGCCCGGCTCACGATAGCTCGGTAGTTCCTCCGCCAGACTTCGCATGCGCTTCATGTCGCCGCGATGCTGCGCCGCGGAGGCCGCGTAGATGTAGTCGATGTCGTTGACCGCTTCTGGATAGCCGTTGCCGATATAGATGTCCTTCCATCCGTCGTTGTCAAAATCAGCGAAGAGCGCGGCCCAGCTCCAATCGGTGTGCGAGACGCCGGCGAGGCGGCCAATCTCACTGAAGATCACATCGCCGTTCTTGCTGATGCCGTTGCTCAACTGCAGCGAGTTGATGCTGTAGTCGTCGCGAAATCCTCGGCTGCGCGAGTCCATCAAATTGGCGTAGGACATGGCGCCGCTCATGCGCTTGCGTCGTGCGAGGTCGCGCGGCAGCATGTCCACCTGCAGCACGTCGGGCCAGCCGTCACCGTTGAAGTCGGCGGCATCGACGCCCATGCCCGCGGAGCTCGTATGCTTCAGCGACTTCGCCGCTTTGTTGGTGAAGGTGCCGTTGCCGTTGTTGATGTAGAGCACGTCGTTAGGCAGGCCGTCATTCGACACGTAGATGTCGGGCCACCCGTCGCGATTGAAATCGGCCACCACGACGCCCAGTCCAAACCCCGCCTCGTGCTCGATGCCGGCGCTGGCCGAGACGTTCGTGAACGTCCCGTTACAGTTGTTGCGGTAGAGTTGGTTGTGACTCCCTGGCGTCTCTCCACGCATCCCCGAGGGCTGGCTCGTTACACCGCGAGTGAAATCCTGCGGCGCGTTCTCGAGAAGAAAGAGGTCGAGGCAGCCGTCACCATCGTAGTCGAGGAATGCCGCCTGGGTTGTGAAGCCCGTGTCGGCGATGCCATAGCGTGCCGCCGACTCGGTGAACGTGCCATTGCGATTGTTGACGAAGAGGAGATTGGCGCGTTGAGCGGCCGTGGACCACGGTGGGCCCGAGACCGAGACGTAAATGTCGAGGTAGCCATCGTTGTTGATGTCCACCATTGCCACGCCGGTTGCCCAGCGATTGGTCTTCACCCCGGCGCGGTCGGTGACGTCCTCGAAACGCATCCCGCCCTTGTTCCGATAGAGGCGGCTCGAGACCATATTGCCAGCGAAGAAGATGTCAGGCAGACCGTCGTTGTCGATGTCGCCAACCGCGACCCCCGCGCCGTTGTAGACGTAGACATCGGTCTGGACGTTGAGCGAATCGCTAGTCGTGATGGTGTTCGCGAAGGTGATACCGGTTTCGCGCGGGTCGAGAAGCTTGAAAACGGTGCGATCGCTCGAACGCGTGCAGGCAGCGGCAACGAAGCAGCCAAAGACGACGCTGAGTCTGGCCATGTTCGGCAGCCGCGATCGTCGTCTCAGTGTGAAATCCATTGGCGAAGGGAGAATTGCATGAATCAGCAGCACCCGATCTCTCGTGTCGTGAATTTGATCGCGCCCGAGTCGCAACGGCTCTGGTCGCTCGACGAATCTGATGCCCTGCGCCGCCTGCTCGCCAGTGATCGCGACGCGGTTCTCGCAATCGACGGGTCCTTTGCCTTGGTTGCGCAAGACGGCGAGCGCGTGGTCCTCGCCCGCAGCCTCGATCGGCCGATGCGCTACTTCCTCGCAAAGGCCGTTGACGGCCCGGTGCTGATCGTTGCCGAGCGTATAGATGACATCGCGGCGGAGCTGAGTCGTCGCGGCTGGGCGGAGCAGTTCCATCCAAGCTACACGCGCATGGTGCCGGCGCACCACATCACCACGCTGCGCCTCGTCGGCTGCCCCGATCCCAACCCGGTTCACGAGCGCTTCTTCGATCCTCCGCGCGGCATGCTCCCGCCGGATCTCGATGTCGTGGGCCGACAATACATCGAAGCGATGTACTCCGAGCTGCGCGCCTGGCTCTCGACGCAGGACGAATCCGCACCGATCGGCGTGCCCTTCTCCGGAGGCATCGATAGCGGCGCCGTGCTGCTCTGTCTCTACCGGCTGCTGCTGAACGAGGGCCAGTCGCCGGCGCGACTCAAGGCGTTCACCCTCTCGGTGGATGGTGCGGGCGAAGATGCAAAGCAGGCGAGGGAATTTCTCGCGCGTACGGACCTCGAGCTCTTTGGCGAGATCATCGACGTGCCGTCCTCCGCCCTCGATCCGTTGCGGGCAGTTGCCGTGATCGAGGACTACAAGCCGCTCGACGTCGAGTGCGCGGCCGTGAACCTCGCGCTACTCGCCGGCATTCGCGAGCGCTATCCGGATTGGCGGATTCTCGTCGACGGCGACGGTGGCGATGAGAACTTGAAGGACTACCCGATCGAGGCGAACAGCGAGCTCACGATTCGAAGCGTCGTCAACAATCGTATGCTCTACCAGGAAGGGTGGGGCGTGGAGTCGATCAAGCATTCGCTCACCTACTCCGGGGGCTACAGCCGCGGCTGTGTGCGCAGCTATGCATGCGCGCGAACCTACGGGTTCGACGCCTTCAGCCCATACACGCGGCCATCAGTGATCGCGGTAGCGGAAGCAATTCCCTTCGCCGATCTCACACGCGGCTCGCACGAGCGGCTCTACGCACTCAAAGGTGAGATTCTCTGGCGTGGCGTTCGTGACGTTCTCCAGTGCGACATGCCAGTCTTTCCGAAGCGACGCTTCCAGCATGGCTCGGTGTCCGCGACCGAAGTTGCTCGGCTCTTTCCGCAGAACGAGGTGCGGTATCGGCGCCACTTCGAGAAGCTGCACGCCGGCGTGGCGTGAGCGTCGCGATAACGGATCGACGGATCAGGAGCCTCAGGCCACCAAAGCCATACGTCGATCCGTACACCGCGCACGGGTCGCTGATCGAAGAGGAGCGGCGGCCTAACGGCGTTCGGGAACGCGCGCTGACGATCTTTCTCGCGGGCGCCGAGTGCCCGTTCACATGCACGTTCTGCGATCTCTGGCGCTGGACCATCGACGGGCCTACGCCTCCAGGTGCACTCGTGAGGCAAGTCGAGCAAACGCTCGAGCGATGCGAGCAGCCGCTTCCCTCGCGACTCAAGCTCTATAACGCGAGCAATTTCTTCGACCGGCGGGCCGTGCCGGTCGAGGATCGCGCCACCCTCGCGGCGCTCGCGCGGCCGTTTTCCGCGGTGACCGTCGAATCACATGTGAGCACGATCGGCAACGACACGCTCGACTTCGCGGGTCAGATAGATGGCCGCCTCGAGGTCGCCGTGGGGCTGGAGACGATCCATCCCGAAGCGATGTCGCGGCTCAACAAGCGGCTGGAACTTTCACGGTTCGATGCCGCGGCCGAGTTTCTCCGACAGCACGCAATCGATCTCCGCGTCTTCGTGCTCCTGGGTGCTCCGTATGTGCCAGCTCACGAGACGGTATTGTGGACTGTGCGCACTGTGGAGTACGCGGTTGAGCGGGGCGCTTCAGTTGTCGCGATCATCCCCGTTCGTGGCGGCAATGGGGAGATGGAACGTCTCCAAGCCCTCGGCCACTTCGTGCCGCCAACGCTGCGGCAGCTCGAAGACGCGCTCGACGCCTCTCTCGGCTCTGGGAGCAGCGTCGTCACCGCCGATCTTTGGGATCTCGCGCGATTGAGCACATGCGCAATATGCCGAGTGGCGCGTACCGAGCGGCTTGTTCGCGTGAACCGAACGGGCCATGCTGAGCCACGTGTCAGATGTCGGCAGTGCGGAGCGGAATGAGATCGACGTGCGAGGTAGCAGTTGTAGGAAGCGGTTTTGCCGGCTCACTTCTGGCGCGCATTCTCGCCGTACTTGGGTACGACGTGGTGCTTCTCGAACGTGGCCGTCACCCACGGTTCGCCATTGGCGAATCGTCCACGCCGCTGGCCAACCTTTCGCTCGAGCGGATTGGCGCTCGTTATGGGTTGGCCGATTGCTATCGGTTGGCGACGCATGGCCGATGGCTTGCACACTACCCGGACCTCCGACGTGGCTTGAAGCGCGGGTTCACCTTCTACCGCCACCACCTTGGTGAGCCGTTCGCCGATAATGGATTGGAGTCCGAGCGTCTGTTGGTCGCGGCGAGTCCCAGCGATGCCCTCGCCGACACGCACTGGTTCCGTGCGGACATCGATCACCATTTCGTGCGTGAGGCCATCGCGAGCGGTGTGGACTATCGCGACCATGTCAGCCTAACGAGCATGGAGCAGGTCGCGGACGGCGTGCGGTTGAAGGGCAGTCGCGATAGCGTCGTTATCGAGATCGACGCTCGCTTCGTGATCGACGCTTCTGGACCCGAGGGCTTTCTTACTCGTCAGCTGCCAATCCCATCGGCATTGGAACGAACGCATACCCGCTCCGCACTGGTTTTCAGCCATTTCCAGGGCGTGCGGTTGATGAGCGACCTCGTTCGGGCGCTCCCCGAAGGCCCCTACATCGACGACTGGGCCGCGGTGCATCACCTCATCGACGAAGGGTGGATGTATTCGCTGCGCTTCGACCATGGAACGACGAGCGCGGGATTTCTCCTCTCACCGGTGGGTCTCTCTTCGCTCGCGAAAGACGGTCCGCTGCAGCCGGACGCGCTCTGGACTGCACTCTTGAATCGTTATCCAACCATCGCCTCGCTCTTTGCCGAGGCGGCGCCGGTGATGCCGATCGCTTTCCGGCCGCGCATTCAGCATCGACTCGCCCGGGCCGTGGGCGAGCGTTGGGCGCTCCTGCCGCATGCGTTCGCATTCGTCGATCCACTGTTTTCCACAGGCATCGCCTGGGGCCTGCGGGCCGTGGAGCGCCTCGCGCTGTCATTCGAGAGCGCTAAACTTAGGAAGCGCTATCCCAGCGCGGCCGAATTGAGCCGATATGAATCGCAGCTCGCCGCGGAGGCCGACCAGATCGACTTGCTTGTTGCTGGCGCCTACGATGCCATGAGTCACTTCGAGCTGTTCGCGGCGCAAGCAATGCTTTACTTCGCGACAGTCTCATTCGCCGAAGTGAGCCAGCGGCTTCATGGCGATGATGACGTTGCCTGGAGCGGGTTCCTTGGCGTCGGCGATCCAATTCTCGAGTCGTTGCCGCGAGAGAGTCTCGCGCACCTCGCGGCGATTACGCGTTCGCGAGGTGGATCAGGAACGGCAGACGAGCGGCGACGTTTCGTGGAATGGATTCGTCAGGCAATTTCACCGCGCAACGTCGCTGGTATGGCGGACGCAAGCCGAAACAATCTTTATCCCATCGATTTCGACGTGCTCATCGAGCGACACGGGCTGCTGGGGATGACGCGCGATCAACTGGTTGCCGCCCTCCCGTCGCTGCGAGGGATGTCGCCGGAGCCAACGTTTCGGGCCGTGCGCGGCGCAAGTCCCACCATTTCGCCACCGGGCCAACCGTCCACAACGCCAGAAGCGCCGGCGCCGCGTTGAACGCCGTGGGCAGCGGCGCGCCGAGGTCGGACGCGACGCGAATGAGGGCTTCCATGAGCGCGATGAGAATGGCGACGATGATCTGCCGGCGCCGGCCGCGCACTACAGTACGCGGATCGGTGATCATGAAGAAGACGAACAGCTGATACATCGGCCCGGTAATCGGGGCGATCTCCGGCAGCACGGCTTCGCCTAACGACGCAGCCCGCAGAGCGCCGAGAAGGAGAAAGCTCAGCACATAGGCGACGCTGATGTGCAAGACGCCAACCCGGGCCGCGATGATCAGCCCAAAGGTCCAGATGACCAGGTTGGTAACGAGATCATTTCCGAATTGATGACTCAATACCGACACGCGAGCGGGCGCGACGAGAAGCAGCGCGCAGATCGCGAAGTTGGTGGGGTTCCACAGGTGGTTGTCGCGATAGCGCAAAACATACTTCGACGCGATGGCGAGGAAGCCCCCCAATGCGAAGGGCCAGAGGGCTCCGCCCTGTGGCTTCGTGAGAAGTGTGAGGCTGATGCCGCTGATGTATGCGCTCTGCAGGTTGACGATCTTCCCGCGGTCAAACCACGAGAGCAGGGCTTCGGTTGCCATGCACGCCGCCAGCGCGAGCGCCAGACGGTCGTAGCTCCCGAGCATGTGATAGCGAAACTGCGCGGCGACGAGAACGAGCGTGATCAGAAACGCGATGAGGTATCGAGGATCGAGCTTGCTGGTTCGCTGCCAGAAGCGGGCAAGCGGCGGCCTGCTCTCCTGTGCCGCGTGCGTCACGTCGCTCATTTGCCTAACGCTCAGGCTCGGTGATGGTGATCAACCGATCGATCAGCGGCCGCGGAATGACCTGCTGCTCGCCCGATGGCCAGTGAATGACCAGGCGGTCCACCCATTCGCGGTGGCCGAGACCAAAGTGCAATCGGCGATCGTTCTGGCTAGCGAAACCCGAGCCGCCGTCCACCACTCGGCGTTGCGTGAGATCCGCCGACTCGAGCACCACCTCCGCGCCGATCGCACTGCGATTGCTGCGCGTTCCCACGAGGGCGAGCTCTATCCAGTGATTCCCGCTGTCAGGATAGGTGCGGTAAAGCAACGCGGGCTGATTCTGGTTCGCGACGATCACGTCTACGGCGCCGCGATTAGAGAGATCGGCCAGCGCCACCGCTCGTCCGTCCAGCTCGTCCATGGCGCCGACCGTTTGCGCCACGTCCACCCAGCCGCTCGCCCCACGATTGAGATAGACGCGAGAGCGCTCGTAACCGGAGAGGCTTGCCGTGCCAAAGGCCGGCCAGGTGGAGGCGTCCTCGAAGAGACGGCCGTTCGCGCCGGCGATCTTGGACATCGCGTACCAATAACTTTTCTGCCGATCGGCGGAGATGAAGCCATTCACGACGAACAGCTCGTTCATTCCGTCGTTGTTCAGATCACCAAACTGCGAGCCCCAAGCCCAACCCGCATCAGCGATCTCACCGTCCGCGACGTTACGAAACCGTTTCGCCTCGTCCATCTGATTCAGTCGCAGGTTGTTGTTCTGAAAGAGATAGCCGCGCTCCGAAATATTCGTGACGTACGCGTCGAGGCGCCCGCGATTGAACGCATCGCCTAACGCCACGGACATCCCGCTCTTCGATTCACTCTCGAGACCGGCCTTGCTGAGCACGAAGCGCCGGCCGTGGTCATTCAGGTACAGCTCTTCGGGACCGTAGTCGTTCGCGACATAGATATCTGGCCATCCGTCACCATTGAAGTCGGCCGATGCGGCGGCCAGCGTCCAGCGATTGCCGCCCACTCCCATTTTGTCCGTGACATCCTCGAACTTGCCGCCGCCGAGATTGTGGAAGAGCAGATTCTTCCCCCCGTTGGTGGCAAACTCGAAGCTGTTGTGCATGATCCGCGTCGTCGTTAGGTGCCAGAGATCGATATCGTCGCGGAAATACGCCGTCACGTAGAGATCGAGCAGCCCGTCGCGATCGTAGTCGAGCCAGATCGCGCCATTACTGTTCACCCAGCGCCGGAGACCAGCGGATTCGGTCACGTCCTGGAAGTGCGTGCCGTCGACATTCTTGAAGAGCGCCAGATATCCGTACCGATAGACGAGAAGGTCTTCGCGGCCGTCGTTGTCGAAGTCGCCCCAGACACTCCCCATCGACACGCCTTCGCCGGCTCGATTGAGGTCAGCGAGACCCGCCGTGGCGGCGACGTCCTCGAACGTTCCGTCGTGCCGGTTGTGATAGAGAGCGTTCGGCTCGCCGAATTTGCTGTTGGTGAAGTAGAGATCGGGCCACCCATCGCCGTCGAAGTCGGCTACGGACACCGACGCGCCGAGGGCTGCGACGTGAGGCTCGACGTTCGCGATTTTAGGATCGAAGCTGGGCCGGTGATGCACGAAGGTGATTCCGGCGGCGCGGGTCTCGTCTCGAAGGACGAACCCGGGGTGCAGCGCGTCCGAGGCGGCACGAATCGGCCCGCGATCGAGTCGCATGGCGAGCAGGAGAGCGGAGAGGAAGGGCACGGCCATGATGCCGCGCCGAACCAAAGGGCGGGGACGCTTCGACACTGTCAGACGGTAATGCCGGGGAGAGCCGGGCGAAAGCGTCCGGGATCTGCTTCTTGGCTAGAATCCGCGCGCGCACCCAGGCCCCAAGTTTGTTGTACGCGAATCACGCGAATAACTGAGCCAATCTCTCCGTGCGCCGACAGAGCTCCTCGCTCAACGAGCCTGGACGAATGACTTGGTGAACTGCCTCGGAGTGTTTCGGCGCGCAGAGCCAGTTCGCTGTGCCATTTGCCAAGGATTCATCCAGCTCGTTGAGCACGGCGTCGCGACCGCTCGCGGAGCGATTCGCGTGATTCGCGAAACAAGAGCCCTCCAACTCGAACGGGTCACCGCTGCCGCCGCGCCGCACCGACACGCGAACGAGCCGGCCGCTCCCTAGCGCGACGTCATCGTTCTCTTCACGACTCTGGTGTCGTACTCACGCAGATAGCGAACGTGCGCGGAATCCTTTGGATATCCATCGCTCGACGAGCCCGGATATGCCTCGATCTTATGGAACGGCAGCGGCTCGACCGTCGTGCCGAAGGCGGTGTTGAGGTCGGAGTCCTTGATCCACCCTTCCGTGTAGAGCAGGAAATCCCGCGTCCAATGTGGCGGCAACGCGGTTGCGCTCGACGCGTCGAACTCGATCGTCGCCTCGTCGCCGGGACCCATGATGACATACATGTCGTCCGGACTTCGCAGAAGCGGCAGCACGTCGCCGAAACGCGTGAAAGCGCCTTCAATGGGCCGCCAGGGTGAGTCCTTGCTCACGTCGTCGTAAGCGAACCAATACGGCCCATACCGGCCGCCCTTGCGATACATGCGCGAAAAGCCGCGATAGTGCAGATCGGCGCTGAGCGGCGCGAGTGTCGTGGTCTTCACGGAGCCGCCGGTGACATTCGACGCGACGAACGCCTGATCCCAGTAGATCTGCATGTTCGTGCGAATGCGCACGTGATGGTCCGGACTCGGAAACTTGCCGGCGAGATCGATGGCGATCGTCTTGTCTTTTCCGGACGGGAACCCGATGTCCTTGATGGCAGGTTGCCAGCGGCCACTTGCGTCACGAACCTCGAGCGTCGGCGACGACACCTTGATCGCGTTCTGCTGCGAGAGCGCGACGTTGATGCTGGCGTCAGTGGGATAGATCCATCCACGCAGGAAAAGGAATGTGCCGGGCGCGCCCGCGTCCGCGCCGAGGTCGAGCACGAGGTCGTGAGGCTCGGTGACGCCTTGATACTGAGTGGGAACGAGATTCGAGACATACCGGTCGTCGCTCTCGAGCAACGCTGGGAGCACGTCGTTGCCACGGTCGTCCACGGCCGACAGTGGTGGATGCTGCGCGCGCCTAACGACCTGGAAGAGCCGCAACGTCACCGGGCCAGGTGGAACGAACCGCTCGTCCACGAACACGCTCACCGAATCCGGATGGTCCACGGCGACGAGATTCACTTGGTCGGCGTATGCCGTCTCCCAGAGCTCCTCGGTGAGCTGCATGACATACCGGCCATTGCGCGGCTGCAGCGCGTCGCCGGGAATGCGCACGTACTCCTGCGACGCCCCAGCCGGCGCGAACGCGCTCGTGCTTCCCATGAGCCCCAGCGGCATGCCGAGCGCGCTACGCCACATGGCATCGGTCACGAACCGGAAGCGCTTTCCGTCCCACGTGTAGGCGAGCGCGCACGAGCCTTTCAACATCTCTCCTTCCACGACGTCCTGGTCCGAGCCGGGGAAGTAAATCGTTTGCGGGACGCCGTTAGGCCATTCCACGCGCAGGACATCTGCCTTGAGATGCGGGCCAAGACCGAAATGCGTTATCCGGCCCGTCGCGAGCCGCGTTTGATAGATGTCGCCGGCGCGCAGCGACAGCTTGGCGCCGATGCCGAAATCGTTGTTCTTGCCGCTGCCCGTTCGCAGCGCTTTGAGCTCCACGTTCACGGCGAGATTGCTGTTGCCGCCGTCGTTGCGCAGAAGCCGGGCGCCAGATGCATCGGTGATGAACAGATCCTCATCGCCATCGTCATCGACATCGGCCACAGCTAGTGCCGATCCACCGATGGCTCTGACAGGGGCAGGAAGCAACGATGACCGGTCAACGAAGCGTCCGGTGCCATCGTTGCGAAGGAGGAACGCACCATTGCCTTTCGCTCCAGGCATACCAACGAAGAGCAGGTCGAGCCACCCGTCATTGTCATAGTCTACGAAGCGCGCGGTAGCCGGCGAAGTCTTGCCGAGTGCGGCGAGCACTGGCGCCGAGCGCGTATCACGGCGAAACGTGCCGTCGCCGTTGTTCAGCCAGAGCGACGATTGCCCACCGTTAGACCCGGCAAGAAAAAGGTCCGGAAAGCCGTCATTGTTGTAGTCCCCAACCGCCGCCGCCACCGCTCCGCCCGCCGCGGCGAGACCGCTCGCGCCGGTCACGTCGCTGAACCGCTGCGCGCCGCCGTTGTGAAGCAGCGTGTTGCCGCTCGCGGCGGCGATGAAGAGGTCGATGCGGCCGTCGCCGTCGAAGTCCGCGAAAAGAACGTCGCGTGCATCACCCGTGCCTACTAAGCCGAATGCGGCGGTCGCATCGGTGAAGGTGCCATCCAGGTTGTTGCGATAAACAGTGCGCTGACCATTCCCCACGAGAACCAGGTCGAGATCACCATCGTGATCCACATCGACGAATACGGCCTTGCGAGCGCCTCGCACGTCGCTCACACCGGCCTTCTTCGTGACGTCCTCGAAGGTACCATTGCCGCGGTTGCGGAACAGATGTCCGGCGCCGTGTGGATCGATGGCGAACAGATCGAGCCAGCCATCATTGTCGTAATCGGCAAAGGTTACGTCGATCGCGCCGTTAGGCAGCGCGATACCCGATGGCGTCGCGATGTCCCGCACGAAGCCGCCGCGCACGCTCATGAGATGCACCTCACCATGCTGTCCATCGGCGGACGGCACCGAGAGCAGCAGATCATCGACCCCATCGCCATCGACGTCGCCAATGGCGAGGGCGACATGTCCCGGTGTACCCGCGGCGCCCGCGGCTTGGCCTCCCGCTCCGCGCCGTTGGACGTCGAGCAGGCCGGAGTTGTCCGTGACGTCCACGAACTTCACCGAATCCACGGCGGCTGTCGTGCGTACCCCACGCAGTCCAATCAAATACTTGGGGTTGAAGGTGAGCACCGGCCGGCCGGGAACCGGCCCATCCACCCACTTCACCTCATCGAGCGCCGCCTGGTACGGCTTCGTCAGCTCCATCACCGTCCTGAGGCGGTCGAATGTCGCCCGTGCCGCGGGGAGCTTGCTTGCCTGCAGCAAGGTGATCGTGCTGTCGAGATACCTTCTCGCTTCCACGGGCGGCTCGGGAGGAATTCGACGTATCTCCTCCAGCTGCCTAACGGCGCTGTCGGCTTGCGATCGCTGCAGTTCGGCGTCGAGAAGCTCCAGCCGAACAGCGAGATTGGCAGGCGACACCGCGAGGACGTTCTTTAGCGCCTGCTCACGCGAGCGAAGCGAGACGGTGTCGCTCCCGGTCTCGAGCTCGGCGAGCGCGTACAGGGCGTGAGCATTGTTCTTCGAGCTGTTGAGGGCCTGCTGAAGGATCGATCGGGCGTCCGCGGGCCGGTTGGTGAGGGCGTACAGCTTCGCGAGCGCGAGATCGACGTCGACATTCGTGGCGTCGAGCTCGTGCGCGCGACGGAGCTGCGCCTCGGCATCCTTGTAACGTCCCGATTGGAGATAGCTCAGTCCGAGGTTCGCGTAGCCGAGTGGATCGTCCGGCGCGAGATCGATGAGCTTCTTGAACTGCGTTTCGGCCTCGGCGAGCTGGTTGCGTTGCAGATAGCTCAAGCCAAGCATGCGCGTCGAAAAAATCTCCTCAACGGGCGCGGGCTTCTTCCGGCACGCCATGACGGCGGCCAGCAGAATCGTCGCGCGCCCGAGCTGCCGCCACCGGCAACGGATCATTGTTGTGGGGCGGGGGCGGGCGTGTTCGATGGAAGGTCGAGGGTGAACGTTGAACCGTGTCCCACCTGGCTCTCGACGAGGAGGTCGCCGCCCATCGCCCGTGCCAGGTCGCGGCTGATGGCGAGCCCCAAACCGACACCTCCCGTGGATGCCGTCAGCGTGCGATGCGCTTGAACGAATGGTTCGAAAATCGATCCGAGACGGTCGGCCGCAATACCCACTCCCGTGTCGTGCACCCGGATGAACACCCGCCCATCCACCTGCTCGCACCGTACGTCGATGCGTCCTTTGGCCGGCGTAAACTTCACCGCGTTCGACAGCAGGTTCAGTAAGATCTGACGTGCCTTGTCGGGATCGGCCCGCACCACCACGCTATCGGGCGGCTGATCACACTCGAACTCGAGCTCGCGATCGCGGAGCTGCGGCCGTACGAAATCTTCGAGCTCGGACAGTAAGTGTATGACAGGCACCGGTGCAACGTGGTATTCGACGCGACCCGCCTCGATGCGCGCGAACTCCAGGATGTCGTTGATGAGGCCCAGAAGGTGCCGCTGGCTCTGCTCGATGCGGGCCAAATCCGTGCGCTGCTCACTCGAGATTGGTCCGCGAATTCCCATCGAGAGCAGCTGCGCGTAGCCGGCGATCGCGTTGAGTGGAGTGCGCAGCTCGTGGCTCATCGCCGCGAGGAATTGACTCTTGGCTTCGTTGGCGGTCTCCGCCTCTCGCTGTGCGGCACGCGCCTCTTGATGTTGCCGGGCGTTGTCGATGGCGAGCGCGGCGCGGCGCGCCAACTCGCTCGCCAATTGCAGATCCTCCGTCGTGTATCGCCGGCGCGACTCGGCCGACACCAGCGTGAGCACACCGAAGGTGGCTCCGCGCGCGGAGAGAGGAACGATCATCGCTGACCGGAGCCCAAGCTCGCGCGTGATGCGAAGATGCTCATCATCGATTGCGCCGGCGGCGAGCATCTCATCCGTGATCTCGGGATAGAGCTCGGCTTTGCCGGTTCGTAGAACGTTGGGGACACCCGTGCTGGCGTCGCGTCGTGGCGGATATTTCCGACTGAGCTCGCGCGCCCATTGCACTTTCTCCGGATCGATGTGCGCGACGGCGACCTGGCGCGGAACGCCGCTGTCATCCACGATCTCGACGGCGCACCAGTCCGCGAGTTGGGGCACCACGAGCCGCGCGAGACCCGCCAATCGCTCCTCGGTGTCGAGCGGAGAGGTCAGCAGGTCCGTGGTCCGTTCGAGATACTGCCGCGCTTCTTCTGCCTTCTTCTTCGCGGTGATGTTCTTCCACTGTGTCGCGAGCCCGCCGTCGAAAAGCGGATAGCAATGGAGCTCGGCCCACGTTCCACGCTCCGCGTAAAACGCTTCGAATCGTTCCGGCACCCGATCGCGCGCGGCGCGACGCATTCTCTTCTCGAATTCGGTCCCGACTATCTCGGGATACACCTCCCACAAAACGCGTCCGAGAAGCTGCGAGCGATCGCCGTGGGAGGAGAGGATAGCGGCGGCGGCGTCGTTGATGAAACGGAAACGCCACTCGGTGTCTTGCACCACGAAGGGATCGGTGATGCTCTCGAGGATTCCCCGCGAGAACGCAGTGGCGGCTTCCGCCTCGTCCTTGCGTTCCTGCAGCTCGACGGAGGTCTGCTCGAGCTCCTCGGCCAGTGTTTGCGATTCTTCGAGCTGCGACTCCAACTCCATCGACTGCTCCTCGATGCGCAGCGCGAGGTTGGCGTTCTCTTGCGCCGCGCCGGCGGCTCGCGCCTCCGCAACACGCCGGCGGTTCGCAATCGTGCTCACTATCGACGAGGTGACAAAAAAGATGGCGAGGCCCACGAGCTCGATTGGCTCCAGAGTGAACGACCGCGACGGCTGGATGAACCAAAAGCCGGCCACCAGCATCGACAGCACGGATGCGAGCAAGGCAGGTCCGAGCCCGGCGATGACGGCAGTGCCAAGGACCGCGGGCCAGAAGATCGCGAAGATCGCTCGCTGGAGGTACCTCTCGAGCAGGGCGGTGACGCCGAACGCCGTAGCCGTTGCCGCGATCGCGATGGAATAGCGAACGAGGAATGGCAGCGTGCGCGGTGGAACCACGAACACCGCGTGCGCGGCGGTCGCCGGCTCGCCAGCGTTAGGCAGTGGCGACGTCCGAGCGGTTCGGGTCGCGGACAGTGTGTCCTCGGTAGCCGAGCTCAATGATCGAGGATCGGACGACGGTCTGAGGGTGTCGCGTTGCAGACGGTTCACGGGTACGGCGTGGGTATTTCGTGGACTGTCAAAAAAGTCGCGCGAAGCCAGGGTCGCCGCTACCTCCAATCGAGAGTTTTGATGTCGTAACGCAGTGTACGGTCACGTGCACTTGGGATCGCAACAAACATCTGATCATCAACCCGGCGTCCAGGCGCGCCAAGGCCTCTTGACGTCAGTAGACCGTCGTGCGATATACCGCGAGACGGTATATCGCCGCTCGTCTGAGAGGAGTCATGGCCGAAAGCGAGAATCGGAGTCCGTCGCCAGTGTCCACGCAGGTCTTTCACATCCTGCTCTCGCTGGCCGACGACGATCTCCACGGATACGCGATCATTCAAGACGTCGCCACCCGCACCGGTGGCGAGGTGAAGCTCACGGCGAGCACGCTGTACGCCGCGGTGAAGCGTCTTCTCGAGAGCGGCTGGATCGAGGAGCGGTCCACGCGCCCACCGGGTGCTACCGATGACCCGCGACGCCGCTACTATCGCCTAACGAGATTGGGACGTGAGGCCGCGCGGGCCGAGGCGCGACGGTTGGACCAGCTGGCGGCGATGGCGCGCGCGAAGCGACTACTCCCGCCGCTCGCCGTATCGCCGAAGAGCTCACGCGCATGACGGATTATCCACTTACCCGAGTGATGCGCGCCTACCGGGTCGTGCTCGGACTCGTGCTTCCGCGCGATTTCCATCGGCGGTTCGCGCATCAAATGATCGCGGTGTTCGCCGAGCTCGAGGGAGCAGCGCGTCGCACGGGCGGGACAGGCGCCGCCGTGTTCGCCTTGGTGTCCGAGCTGCCAGGTCTCTTTCGTCTGGGCGCGAGAGAACGGCGCGCCGAGCGCCAATTGTTGAGCCACATGCCTAACGTCGCGACCGGAAACGCCAACGTCATCGAATCATTGATGCAAGACCTCCGCTTCGCGGCGCGCTCGCTGCGACGCAGCCCCGGCTTCACGGCCGTCGCCGTGTTGACCCTCGCGTTGGGCGTGGGCGCGAACACGGCCATGTTCAGCGTCGTCGATGGCGTCCTGCTCCGGCCGCTGCCGGTGCGCGATCCGAACCGGCTCATGGCGGTCGGCGAGCAGTCGCAGAGCGCGGGTCCCGGCAATGTCGGCGTCACCTCACCGGCGAACCTCTATGATTGGCAGCGCAGCGTGCGGTCCATGCGCGTCGCTGGGTTCTCCGAGCGTTCGGGGACGATCATCGATCATGGCGAGCCGCAGCTGCTGGTTGGGACGCAGAGCATTGGCGGAATACAGCCGCTCCTGGGCGTGCCGCCCCTCTTCGGACGTTGGCTCGAGGAGTCGGACGAGGACCCAGCGGCGCCGCCAGTGATCGTCCTGAGCTACGCTACTTGGCGCGACCTCTTCGGCGAGGATCGGGGCGCGATCGGAAATACGATCGTCATGGATGGCAGACCCCGAACGGTGGTCGGCGTGATGCCGCCGAACTTCTCCTTTCTGGGCAGCCCGTCGGCGTTCTATGTCCCAGCGCGCTTCGATGCGGAGTTCCGCGCGAATCGCGATCAATACTTCATCCAGGTGGTTGGACGCTTGCAGCCTGGTGCCACGGCGGAGCAGGCGCGCGTGGAGATGGAGACGATTGCCGCGCGACTGCGGCGCGACTGGCCTGTGTTCAACACCAACTTGCGCCTCCTCGTTCTGCCGCTCCGGGATACGATCGTTGGCGGATCGCGGGTGCAGCTGCTCGTCCTGATGGGCGCCGTCGCGTTCGTGCTTCTCATTACCTGCGCGAATCTCGGCAATCTGCTCCTCGCGCGGGCCACGGGCCGACGGCGCGAGATCGCCGTTAGGCAAGCGCTTGGCGCGGGGCAGGCACGCGTCGCTCGGCAGCTGCTCACGGAGAGCCTGTTGCTGTCGGTCACCGGCGGTGCTGTTGGAATCGGTGTCGGGAAGCTCTTTCTGGATCTCCTGCTCGCCGCACAGGCGACGACCAATCTGCCACGCGTCGATGAGATCGCGCTCAATGGCCGTGTTCTCGCGTTCACATTCATCGTGTCGCTGGTTGCGGGCGTTCTGTTCGGCAGCGTCCCGGCGTGGCAGCTGTCCCGAGGACCGTCGAGCGATGCACTCCGCGAAGGCGCGCGCGGGAGCGCGAACCATCAGTGGGCGCGCAGCGTGTTGGTCGTGTCGGAGCTCGCGCTGGCCATGGTGCTTCTCACCGGTGCGGGTTTGCTACTGAGAAGCTTTTCCTTGCTGCAGCGAGTCGATCCCGGCGTCAAACACGATCGCATTCTGACCTTCAGCGTTCGGCTGGCGCGCCGCGATCCAACGTTCTTCCCTCGGTCACTCGAAGCAATGCGCGCGTTGCCCGGAGTGCGATCCGCCGCACTCGTCAGCCAGCTGCCGGTGACCGGCAGGGGCGTGGGCGCTTGGATGAACCGGGTTGATCGACCGCTTCCGCCTGGCGTCAACCCCACCGGAGAGGCGTATCGCGTCGTGACACCTGGCTACTTCGAGACCATGGGGATCGGGCTACGTCGCGGGCGATCGCTTCAGAGCACCGATACGCGCGAGGTGCCCGTCGTCGTCGTCAACGAAGCGCTCGTCAAGAAGTACTATCGCGGCGAAGATCCGCTCGGTAAGCCGATCTATCTCGGCGCGCCGGACAATCGACTCTTTCGCGAGGCGCCGATCGTCGGCGTCGTGGCGGATACTCGTGACGCCGGTTTGGGCAGCGATCCGCTGCCGACGATCTACATACCACTCGCTGTCATGCCGACGTGGCCTGCGCTGTCGTACGTCGTGCGTACGCAGCAGGAACCGGCGGCGCTCGTCTCGTCGGCGCGCGCGGTCATTCGCGGCCTCGAGCCAACGCTCGCGGTGCGAGACGTCCAAACGATGGACGAGGTGCTCTCGACGGCGGTGGCACCCGCACGGTGGTCCACTACGCTGTTGGGCGTTTTTGCCGCCGTGGCACTCGTGATCGCGGTGCTGGGCGTCTTCGGCGTGTTGTCATTCCTCGTCACCCAACGCACCCGCGAGATGGGCATTCGGATCGCGCTCGGGGCGCAGCCGGCGGACGTACGCCGGCTCGTCGTTAAGCGCGGCCTGCTCCTGGCCCTCGTTGGGATCGTCATCGGCATCGGTGGCGCCTTTGCCCTCACACGGTTCATGCAATCACTGCTCTATGGCGTGACGGCAACCGACCCGCTGACCTATGGGGCCGTCATCGCGCTGCTGGCCGGGGCGGCGCTGCTGGCGAGCTACCTTCCCGCGCGGCGTGCGACGCGTGTCGATCCCATTCTCGCCCTCCGCGCCGATTGAGGCCGGTGGGTGAAGTTAGGCAGGGCGACTAGATTTCGCAGATGGTCGCCCGCGGCTTTTGGAGTATCGTTCTCGCGCTCTTCGCCTGGCTCCCGCTTGGGCGGGAGCAGGTTGCGTATCATGCGCAGCGGAGCGAGCGATCGGTATTCGCGGCCTCAGCACTCGACGTTGCGGCAGAGTCTGCGGTGCGCGGGCGTATGTCCACCGCGGCGCTGCTGCCGTTCCAAGCGGGGCCGCGGCCGTCGCGGGGAGTCGTCCCGCCGTTGCTCGCCATTCGTGCGAGTCGCCCGCGAGTGGACGCGGTTCTCGGCGCGCAGAAACGAGCCGCAGCCGCCCGGCCATGGAGCGCGCGCGCGAAGCGCCTAACGATCCCGCACGACGCCACCGCGCCACCACTGAGCGTCTCGTAATCTCGGGACTCGCCTCCCGAGGCCCACCGCTCACAATCACGATAAACCTAACGATTGGACGCGTGCCGAGAATGGCGCGCGCCGTGGAGGCCATATGTCACAGGATGAAATGCGCCAGGATGTACGCTCTGGCAATGACGAGCCACGTCTGGAGCCCTGGCTCGCGACCATGTTGCTCGCCGTGCTGCCGATGCTGGCGGCTCTGGCGCTGCCGAGAGAATTCGTGCCGTACCTCGCGACGATCTCGGGTGTGCTCTTCGCTGCCGGTGCCGGACTGCTCATCGTTCAGGAGCGTCGTCGCCGATAGCGGTGCTCTTATGTTACCCACGCAGGCCGGGGCTCATGGTTTCCGCCTGCGTGGGTCACCGCGCTTCCGGGAGGTGCCGTGCCACATGAGACGACGCTCATCGCGACGGTCGCCGCCGGTCTCGGGCTCGCGTTCGTGTTTGGGTACGTGGCAGTGCGGCTGCGTCTGCCGCCGTTAGTCGGCTACCTCTTCGCGGGGATCGTCGTCGGACCATTCACGCCGGGATACGTGGCCGACGTGCCCCTCGCGGCTCAGTTGGCCGAGATTGGCGTAGTCTTGCTGATGTTCGGGGTGGGGCTGCACTTCTCGCCGCGCGATCTCCATGCGGTGCGACGCGTGGCGAGTGTCGGTGCGTTGTCGCAGATCGCCGTGGCGACGACCCTGACCGCCGTTGCGATGCATCTCCGTGGCTGGTCGTGGAGCGCTGGCGTCGTGCTCGGGCTCTCGTTGTCGGTAGCGAGCACGGTGGTACTGCTGCGCGCGCTGGAGGGGCGAGGTACGATCAACTCGCACGATGGACGCGTCGCGATTGGCTGGCTGATCGTGGAAGATCTCGTCACCGTGTTCATCCTCGTATTGCTGCCCGCGTTCGCGCCGTCTGGGGTGAAAGCTGCTGGCGGCTTCTTTGCCACGAGTGGACCCCTCTGGTTGGTCGGCGTCGCCGTGGTCAAGGCGGCGGTCTTTCTGGCGCTCATGCTCTTTGCGGGACGACGCACTATTCCCTGGCTACTGGGCAGCGTCGAGCGCACCGGGTCGCGCGAGCTGTTCACACTGTCCGTGATCGCGCTCGCTCTTGGCATTGCCGTGGGTGCCGCGCTCCTGTTCGGCGTCTCGTTTGCGTTAGGCGCCTTCTTTGCCGGCGTAATCATCGGCGAGTCGGACCAGAGTCATCGCGCGGCGGCGAATGCGCTTCCGCTCCAGGACGCTTTTGCCGTGCTGTTCTTCGTCTCCGTGGGCATGCTCTTCGACCCGCGCGTCTTGCTGCAGCGGCCGCTGGACGTCCTGATCGTGACGTCCGTGATCATCATCGGCAAAGCTCTTGCGGCATTCGCCATCGTGCGAGCACTCGGTCACCCGCGCTCGACCGCGCTCACTGTGGCGGCGGGCTTGAGCCAGATTGGCGAGCTGTCGTTCATTCTCGTTGGCCTCGGCGTCACGCTCGGCTTGCTGCCGCCGGGGGGCCGCAATCTGGTGCTCGCCGGCGCGCTGATTTCAATAACACTCAACCCGGCGATGTTCGCGCTTGCGAGCCGTTTTTTTGGCCAGCCCCAGAAGCGCGCGCTTGCGCCGGTGATGGATGGGGCGACTACGTTACGGCCATGACTCGAATGGCATTTCTCGGCACAGGCCTCCTCGGGAGCGCCTTCGCGGAAGCCGCGGCGAAACGCGGCGAGAACGTCACGGTGTGGAATCGCACGCCGGACAAGGCTCAGGCACTCGCATCATTCGGAGCGCGCGTGGCGCGAACGCCGGCAGACGCCGTGCGCGACGCGGAAAGCGTCCATCTCGTTCTCAAGGACGACGCGGTGGTCGAAGAAGTGATCGAGCAGCTGCGGCCTGGCCTCGGTCGCGACGCGATCATTCTCGACCATACGACGACACAGCCCGCGCTCACCGCCGAACGCTCAAGCCGTTTGAACGCGGCCAGCGTGAAGTACCTGCATTGCCCTGTCTTCATCGGCCCAGCAGCGGCGCGCGCGGGGAAGGGAAGCATTCTCGCCGCGGGGCCGCGAGCGCTGTTCGATGCGCGAAAGGACGAGCTCGGACGCATGGCGCCGAAGGTGGAGTTCCTCGGTGAACGGCCTGACCTCGCCGCGGTCTACAAGCTCTGTGGCAATGCGTTCATCATTGGCATCAGCGCGCTCGTCGCCGACGTGTTCTCCGTGGCGGCTGGTGCCTCCGTCGCACCGGCAGACGCATTACGCGTCGTGGAGCTCTTCGACCCCGCAGGAATCATCGCCGGTCGCGGCAAGAGCATGGCGTCTGGTGATCACTCGCCGAGCTTCGAGCTCGCGATGGCGCGAAAGGACGTGCGACTCATGCTCGAGACGGCAGACTCGCTTCCGTTGGCCGTGCTCCCCGGCCTGGCATCGCGCATGGATGCATTGATCGCCGAAGGGCACGGAGGCGAAGACCTCGGCGTGCTGGGGATCGATGCCGTGTCGAACGGAGCCGAGGTCGCGGGCGGGCGCTGATCGAAGAGGACAAAACCAAGGGGATCTGCTGTTCTTGTTTGCGTGAGAAGCTTCAGGAGGTCGTTCCCAAAGCGATCGTCTTAGCAGGGCCTTGCGCAACCGAGTTGCGTGCTGATATTTCAGCACCGCCTCCTCGCGAGCGTTCCATGGATCTCTTCCTGCAAGATCTCAAGTACGCTGGCCGTGCGCTCCTGCGGAGCCCCGCCTTCACCGCGGCCGCCGTTCTCGCCATCGCGTTAGGTGTCGGCGCGAATACCGCGATGTTCTCCGTCGTCAACGCAGTCCTGCTGCGTGAGCTCCCGTTTCGCGAGCCTCAGCGCCTCGTGCTGCTCTGGGAGCACAACTACAGCTCGCCGCAGCTTCATAACCACGTGAGTCCGGCGAACTTCCTTGCCTGGCGCGACGCTACGCACTCGTTCGAGTCGATGGCGGCGTGGATCGATGGTCCCGGTGCGCTCACCGGCGTCGGCGATGACCCGCTCTCGCTGCAAGTGCGCCACGCGTCGGCGGAGATCTTCCCGATCCTGGGAGTGAAGACAGAGTTGGGCCGGGTGTTCACGCGCGAGGAAGACAATGCGAGCGCGCCGCGCGTCGCGGTCATCAGCCATCAACTGTGGCAGGAGCGCTTTGGCGGGCGCGCCGACGTCATCGGACGGCCGTTCAGCCTCGGCGGCAACCCGTACACGGTCGTCGGCGTGTTGCCTAACGACTTTCACTTCTATGGCGCCGTGCCGGTCTGGGTGCCGATTCGCTTCGCCGCCGCCGATCGCAACTGGCCCGGCCGCTTCCTCGAGGTCATCGCCCGCCTTGCGCCGAACGTCACGGTCGACCGCGCCGACGCGGAGATGCGTCTCGTCGCGCAGCGTCGCGCGGCGGCGCTACCCGAGATGGACGCGAATTGGACGGCGAATGCCCAGCCGCTACGCGAGAATCTCACCGGAGATGTACGCACGGGACTGCTCGTCCTTCTTGGCGCCGTCGGCTTTCTCCTCGTCATTGCCTGCGCGAATGTGGCCAATCTGCTGCTCGCACGCGCCACGGCACGCCATAAAGAGATCGCCATTCGCGCCTCCCTCGGCGCCACGCGCGGCCGGCTCGTTAGGCAGCTGCTGACGGAGAGTACTTTGTTGTCACTCATCGCGTCCGTGGTTGGGCTGGGCCTCGCCGCGCTGGGCACGCGCGCTCTCGTCGCACTCATTCCGGCGTCTTTTCCCGCGCAAGCAATCACCGAAGTGACGATCGACTGGAGCGTCCTCGTGTTCACACTCGCGATCGCTCTGGCCACCGGAGTGGCATTCGGACTTGTCCCGGCCTGGTCTCTCGCCCGCGGGGCGCTCCACGACACGTTGAAAGAAGGCAGTCGCGGCGGCGCGGGCGCGACGCGAGGAACGGCGCGCCTCCGTGGTGCATTGGTCGTAGCCGAGCTGTCATTGGCGATCGTTTTGCTCGCCGGCGCGGGATTGATGATCCGGTCATTTTCCGCGCTCCGCAACGTACGTCTTGGCTTCGAGCCGACGCACGTGTTGACGGCGGAAGTCTCCATCCCCGCGCGAAAATATCCGAGCGATACGGCCCAGATCGAATTCTTTCGCGCGGTGCAGGCGAAACTGGCAACGCTTCCCGGCGTGCGCGCTGTCGGCGCCATCAGCTTCTTGCCGCTCAGCGGTGACCGTTCGGCGAGCGGCTTCATCGTCCCTGGTCGCCCAACGCCGCCCAAGGGTGAGGAACCCGTCGGTGACATGCGCGCCGTGACCAGCGGCTATTTCCTGGCGATGGGCATCCCGATCGTGACGGGTCGGTCACTCGCCGAGACGGATGGTGCGAACACGCCGGCGGTGGCGGTGGTGAGCGAGACACTCGCGCGCACCTTCTGGCCTAACGAGAGCGCGATCGGGAAGTTCATCGACTACGAGTGGGGAAAGATGATGCATGTCCAGATCGTTGGCGTCGCGGGCGACGTGCATCACGAGGGCGTGGACAAGCAGCCGTTGATGGAGATCTACCGGCCGCTCCCGCAGTTCGTGTACAACCAGATGACGCTCGTCGTGCGTACCGCGGGCGATCCGTCGTCGCTCGTAAAGCCGTTGCGCGAGGCCGTGCACTCGGTGGACCGAGATCAACCCGTGGGCCGCCTCGAGACGATGAATGCGCTCGTTGACAAATCCCTCGGCGGAACGCGATTGAGCACGACGCTGTTCAGCGTGTTTGGTATTGTCGGTCTGGTGTTGGCGTCGGTCGGCATCTATGGCGTGATGTCCTACGGTGTCGTGCAGCGCACGCGTGAGTTTGGAGTGCGCATGGCACTCGGTGCGCGACCGGCGGATGTACGCGCAATGGTGGTGCGGCAGGGCGTAACGCTCACCGCGATTGGCGTCGTCATCGGTCTCATTGGCGCGTTCGCACTCACGCGGTTGATGCGGACGCTCCTCTTCGGCGTGACACCGACTGATCCGCTGACCTACCTAGCGATCGCCCTCGTGCTCGGCGGCGTTGCGCTTCTCGCGTCGTATCTCCCTGCCCGTCGTGCAACGCGGGTTGATCCGGTGGTCGCGTTGCGGTTGGAAGGATGATTCGGGTAGAGGTCTTGCGGGGCATGTTCGTGGAATTTCTGGATGTCCCCATGGCCGCTGATACCACTGACACTGCGCTGAAACCGCTGACGTGCTCCTCAGCATGCACGGGCTCCGCGCGACAGGCCAGCTAATGTGCTTTGTTCAAATGCCTCGGGACGCTTGGTACGATCGAGGAAGCTTCCCGAGGCATTCACACATACAGAAATAGTTCTTGCGCGCGCAGCCTTCGCTCACATGGAGAGCGTCAGCGGTTTCAGCGCTGTGTCAGTAGTGTCAGCGGCCAGCCGGTCCCCAAATTTCACAAGGAAACACGCGCCACGCCCCACGCGCCACACGCCACGCAAACCCTCTACCCTCTACCCAAAGCATGCCCGTTCAACAACTCGACCCACGCACCGCGCTCGTCTTGATCGATCTCCAGAAAGGAATCACCGCGATGCCAACGCTCGAGCCGAGCGATGTGATCGTGCAGCGCGCGGCCACGTTGGCGCGTGCGTTTCGTGAGCGTGATCTGCCGGTGGTCCGCATTCGCGTCGCATTCTCTCCTGATGGCGGCGACGTGCTGCGCTCGCGCGTGGATGCGCCGCCGCCCACAGGGTCGCGCGGGCCAGATTTCTCCGAGCTGCGCGAGGAGACTGGCGGCGGGCCGCACGACATCGTCATCACGAAGCGGCAGTGGGACGCATTCTATGGTACGGAGCTCGATCTCCAGCTCCGTCGTCGGAAGATCACGGGGATCGTGCTCGCGGGCATCTCGACGAGCATCGGCGTGGAGTCCACGGCGCGCCACGGACGCGAGCTGGGATATGAGATCGCCATCGCGCGCGACGCGGTGACGGACACCGTACGCGAGGCGCACGAGAACAGCCTAACGCGAATTTTTCCTCGTCTCGGCCAGGTGGACACGACGGCGGCGATCATCGCCGCGCTGCCGCCGACCGCGAAAAAGAACGCCTAACGAATCACGCCGTTACGGCTCGTCTGCCGGATCGGACGGGGCGACGGGCGGTAAGATGGCGCTGAGCACCTGCGCCATCTGATCCCAGCCGTTGGCGAGCTCGCGGCGCAGCGGTGCCATCGTGGGGTCGCCAGAATCGGCGAGATCGCGGATCATGTCGCGCACGGTCTCGATGCGCGCGAGCCATCCGTGCGTGATCTTGCGCGGATCGTCTGGTGGCAGGGCGTCGTTGGCGAGGCTGATGAGCGCAAAGATCTCGTCGGCGCCGGTGACTTTGACCGTCTCACCACCCGGCCCCTCGATGACGATGTAATCGATGCGATCGACTACATCGAGCGAGATCGGGCCCGAGCGCCGGAGCTTCCACTCCTTCGGCTCGAGCGCGGGACGAATCGCCTCGGACATAATGGGAAATGCTAAGTCGGACGTCATGGCGGAGCACTGAAGGCGTAACCGCAGGGCGTCGTCGCCACACACTCAGGAATATTACGGATTGACCCTGCAATTCGCTGGCCCCATTTCATCGTTCAGTTTATATTGAACGTACAGAATACAGAAACATCTGTGTCAAATCCCGATACCTTCATCGAACGCATGGGCCTCGCCGCCGAAAGCGATGGCCTCTCACGCATCGCCGGCCGGCTCTTCGGAGCGCTCCTCCTCGAGAGTGAGCCGCGTTCCCTCGACGAGCTTGCCGACCAGCTCGACGTCAGCAAAGCGAGCGTGAGCACTGAGGCGCGCCGGCTGCTCGACCGTGGCGTCGTGGAGCGCATCGGCAAGACCGGGGACCGGCGCGACTACTACGCCCTGACCCCGGACTTCTTCGCCCAGATTGTCCGGTTCCGGCTCGGCCGTTGGTCAACTTTGCAGCGTCTCGCCCGGGAAATGCAAAGTACCACCGCCGATTTGCCCCGGGCCGTGCGCGATCGGCTCGCCAATATCGACGATGTGCATGCCTTCGTGCTCGCCCGCGTCGAAGAGGCACTTCGCGAATGGAATGATCGAATGGAGCGCCCCGCTGCCGCGCCACGAGAGCGGCGCCGCGGTGCACGACAGAAACCGGCGCCGAAGCAACTCGCCAAGCGCCAGCAGTTACGAGAGCGCCTTGGCTAGTCCTGTCCGCGAACAAGAAGTCGCCGAAACAACTGAAGTCCCGCCCCTCCAGGTCGTCCCCGAGGCGTCACCATCCGAGGGCGCGCCGCATAAGTACCTCATCGCATTCGCGGTGGTGCTCGCCGCGCTCATGCAGGTGATCGACAGCTCGATCGTCAACGTGGCGCTTCCCGACATGATGGGGAATCTCGGTGCGAGTCTCGACGAGATCGCCTGGGTGTCCACCGGGTACATCCTCGCGAGCGTCATCGTCATTCCGCTCACGGGATGGCTCGGCTCGATGTTGGGACGAAAGCGCTATTTCGTGGGGTCGATCATCCTCTTCACGATGTCGAGCTTCTTCTGCGGCGCCGCGCACTCGCTGGGCATGCTCGTGTTCTGGCGCATCGTGCAAGGAATCGGTGGCGGCGCGCTGATGACGGTGTCGCAAGCCGTGCTCTTCGAATCATTCCCGCGCGAAGAGGCTGGAATGGCGATGGCACTCTTCGGCCTCGGTGTCATGGTAGGTCCAACGATCGGCCCTACGCTGGGTGGCTGGCTCACCGACAACTACGGCTGGCCCTGGATCTTCTACATCAATCTGCCCGTCGGCATTCTCGCGGCGGTGATGATCGGGACTTACGTCCACGATTCGATTCACCAACAGAAGCCCCGGTCCATCGACTACCTCGGCATTCTTCTGCTCACTGTGAGCGTCGGCTCGCTGCAGTACGTGCTCGAGCATGGCCAGCGCGAGGACTGGTTCGATTCCTCACTCATTCTCGGCCTAACAGTGGCAGGGATCGTTGGAGGGATCGCGCTGCTCTGGCGAGAGCTCACGACAGAGGATCCCGTCATCGACTTCCGAGTGCTGCGTCATCGGCAGATGTCCGTCGGCACGCTGCTTGGCGTGATGATGGGGGTTGGACTCTACGCGATGTCCTTCACCCTCCCGGTCTTCTTGCAGACCAACCTGCGGATGACGGCGGAGCAAACGGGAATCGCGATGCTGCCCGGAGCGCTGGCGACTGCCCTCTCGATGTTCGTCGTCGGCCGCCTGTCGCGGCGGTTCGACCCGCGACTGCTCATCACCATTGGCGCGCTGACCTTCGCGTTTGCCGCGTGGCAGCTCTCGCGCGTCACCGGTGAGAGCGGTGCCACCGATTTCTTCTGGCCGCTGATTTGGCGCGGCATCGGTCTCGGTTTGATGTTCGTGCCGCTCACGACGATCACGCTGGCGGAGCTCTCGCCACAGGAGCTTCCGCAGGGCACCGGCTTGTACAATTTCTTCCGACAACTGGGCGGTTCGTTCGGTATCGCCGCCATCGCAACGTTGCTCTCGCGCTACACAACGCAAATTCGTGCGACACTTACCGAGCACGTGACGATGACAGACGCCACGAGCGTGTCGCGGTTGGAAGCGTTGACGCGGGGCATGATGGCCCGTGGCGCTGATATGTGGGCGGCTCGACGCGAGGCGCTGATGCTTCTCGATCGGCAGCTCACGGGGCAGGCGAGCGTGATCGCCTACTCGCGCATCTACATGCTCAGCGCGCTCTTGATTCTCGCATTGATCCCGCTGCTCGTGCTCGTGAGGCAAACGAAAGGCGCAGGCGCGGACCACGCGATCATGGAATGAGCGGGCGTGGTGCGCGGCGAGTGGCGAGTGCGCGGCGAGTGGAATGACGGCGTTGGATGCACGCGTTGGATAGCGGCGTCGAGGAGCCCCAAAAAAGAATCTGCCGCCGCGAGCGGGGCTCGCAGCAGCAGATTCTTTCCTTCGAGAAGGGGAGCGATGCTCCCCTTGTCAGCTTAGAACGTGATGCCGAACGTCAAGGGCATGAACGTCAGCGCGCTGCCATCGGTGTTCATGTGGTGATAGCGCACTTCGGCGAAGAGACGCGAGAACGCGATGCCGACGCCGGCGTTGTAGCCGAGCTTCTTGTCGCTCGCGCTGCCGGGAACGTTATCGACCGTCACAACCGCGCCGTAGTAGCCGAGGCCCGCGATCGCGTAGGGCTTCACTGGGGCAGGAACGGGCAGGCTGTACGTCGCGTTCACCGTGCCGCTCCAGATGTTCGTCGACGCGGTGAAACCAGCGCCGGCGTTGTTATCCTTTCCGGGGAAGTGATGGACCGCTGCATCGATGCGAATGCCGATCGGAACCATCGGCGCGCTGAAGCCGAGCGCGATGCCACCGTTGTAGCCCATATTGTCGGCGGTGGACGCGTCGCCCTTTGGCATGGTCACGCCGCCCATGACGCTAAGGTGTGGAAACTGGGCCTGCGCCGGCACTGCGCTTACCGTCAGCGCGGTCAGAGCGACCATTACGAGTTTGCCGTATTTCATGGTTGATTTCTCGCTAGTGGAGATGGGGAGGGGAGTGAAGAACTGCAGTGGTTCGCAGATGTAATTCTTGCTAAGTGACGAGCTGAGGTGTAACCCGTAACGCCGCACCATGTTCATCTCTGATTTTGCCATCAAGCGTCCGATCATCACCGTGGTGACGATGATCGCGTTGGTTGTTTTCGGGCTCGCCTCATTAGCGCGTCTAGACACTGACGAATTCCCCGCCATCGACGCACCGATCGTGTTCGTGGGAATTGCCTACCCGGGCGCTTCGCCCGATGTCGTCGAGCGGGAAGTGGTGACGCGACTCGAGGACAAGATCTCGGGCATCAGCGGCATCGATAAGATCAACTCGACTTCGACCGACGGATTTGCGCAGATCGTCGTGCAATTCGTGTTCAGTAAACCAGTCGAGCAAGCGACGCAGGACATCCGCGACGCAATCTCCGCCGTGAGGTCTCAGCTGCCACAAGAGATCCTCGAGCCGGTCATTCAGCGGTTCGATCCAAACGAGTTGCCGATCGTTTCGCTCGCGCTCACCTCCACCGTTCTTTCACCGCCGCAGCTCACCGCGCTCGCCGATCCGGGGATCGCCGGCGATCTGCGGGCCATTGCCGGCGTTGCACAGGTGAACGTCGTTGGCGGCGACAGCGCGCAGTTGAACATCAATGTGCGGCCCACGAATCTCGCCGCATTCGGCGTTGGTATCGATCAGGTGGTGAACGCGGTGCGCGCGCAGAATCTCGCCGCGCCTGTTGGGCAGGTGACGGGCGCGATGGAGCAGCGCGCGATACGCCTCGAGGGCCGATTCGACCACCCGGAAGAATTCAATCAGCTGGTCATCGCGCAGCGTGGGGGTTCGCTCATCACGCTCAGCCAGGTCGCGACGGTGGAAGCGGGTGCGGCCGAGCCGCGCTCCACCGCGTTGTTCAATGGAAAGCAGGCGATCGGCTTGGACATCGTGAAGTCTCGTGAGTACAGCACGACCGCGGTTGCCGATCTCGTGAAGCAGCGCATCACCCACATTCAGGAGACGCTGCCCAAGGGCACGACGCTCGAGATCGTGCGCGACGCGGGCGATCGCGTGCGTCACTCGGTTCGCAACGTTGAGGAAGCGCTCATCGAAGGCGCGCTGCTCACGGTGCTCGTCGTGTTTCTGTTCCTGAATTCCTGGCGGTCGACAGTGATCACGGGCCTCGCGCTGCCGGTCTCGGTGCTCACGTCGTTCGTGCCGCTGGCGATCTTCGGCTTCACGTTGAACACGATGTCGCTGCTCGGCCTGTCGCTGGCGATCGGCATTCTGATCGATGACGCGATCGTCGTTCGTGAGAACATCGTTAGGCACGTGGAGCTCGGCAGCGATCACATGACGGCCGCCCACGAAGGCACCGACGAGATCGGCCTCGCCGTCGCCGCGACGACGTTCTCCATCGTGTGCGTGTTCGTACCCGTCGGCTTCATGCCGGGCGTCGCGGGCCAATGGTTCAAGCCGTTCGCGCTCACGATCGCCTGCGCGGTGCTCGTCTCGCTCTTCGTGTCGTTCTCGCTCGATCCGATGTTGTCTGCCTACTGGCCCGATCCACAGCTCGAGGCACACGAGCGACGCAATCCGATTGCGCAAGCGCTGGCGAACTTCAATCTCTGGTTCGATCGGCAGGCCGATCGTTATAAAGGTCTCATCGCGTGGGCGCTCGACCACCGTTGGACAATGGTCGGTCTCGCCGCGGCCTCCTTCTTCGGCGCGATTGCGTTGCAGATCGTCATCGGCGGTTTCGCCTTCGTGCCGGTGAGCGATCAGAGCGAGTTGAACATCGCGATCGAAACGCCTCCCGGCTCGAGCCTCGATTACACGACGCTCAAGGCAGAAGAGGTCGCGCGGATGGTGCGCACTCGTCCGGAAGTGCTCTATACCTACACGACCGTCGGCAGCGCGAGCGGCTCGGGTGAGGTGGACAACGCCAGCGTGTATGTGCGGCTCAAGCCGAAGAAGGATCGCTCCATCAGCCAGGACGCGCTCGGGCAGCTCATGCGCACGCGGATGCGCATGCTGGGGGGTGCCACGGCATTCATCTATGCATCCGGCTTTGGTGGCGCCCAGAAACAGCTGCAAATCCAGCTGCAGGGTCCGGACCCGACGACGCTGCTCCAACTCGCGGAGCGCATGCAGACCATCGTACGTCAGACACCGGGCGCGGTTGACGTCGGCCTGTCCACGCGTGGACAAAAGCCCGAGCTCAACGTGCGCGTGAACCGCGGTCTTGCCGGCACTTTAGGCGTGAACCTCAGCCAGCTCGCACAGTCGCTGCGTTTCGCGTTCGCGGGTGTGGACGCTGGAACGTGGGTCGACCCGACGGGGATCTCCCGGTACGTCCATGTACGCCTCGTACCGGAGTCACGTGAGAACGCCAGCGATCTCGGCCAACTGCCGGTCGTCGTCACGCCGCCTAACCCTACCGCCGGTGCGGCCACGGGAACAACGACATCAGGTCCGCCGCCAGTGGTTCCACTCAACCAGGTCGCGACGATCACGCCGAGCTCGGGGCCGGCACAGATCGATCACTACCAGCGACAACGCGTGATCACGATCGGTGCGAACGTCGAGGGCGCCTCGTTCGGGAACGTCAGCTCGCAGGTGATGCGCAACCTCTCAAAGGTGTCGCTGCCCACTGGCTACCACATCTCGGCAGGCGGCCAGTCGGAGAGCCAGAATCAGGTCTTCGGCAGCATCTTCACGGCGCTCGGGATTGCCGTGATGCTCATGTATCTCATCCTCGTCGTGCAGTTCGGTTCCTTCCTGGACCCGCTGGCGATTCTCATCTCGCTGCCGCTGTCGCTCATTGGCGTCGTGCTCGCGCTCCTCATCACGCGCGACACGCTCAATCTCATGAGTCTGATCGGAGTGATCCTGCTGATGGGTATCGTGGCGAAGAATGCGATCTTGCTCATCGACTTCGCGAAGTGGGCGCACAAGGATCGCGGCCTCGATCTGCGCTCCGCGCTCATCGAGGCGGGACGCATCAGATTGCGCCCCATTCTGATGACGACGCTCGCGCTCATCGCCGGCATGATTCCCGTTGCGCTCGGCCTCGGCGAAGGCGCTGACTTCCGCGCGCCACTGGGCAGAGCAGTGATCGGCGGCGTCATCACTTCGACGATACTCACACTCGTCGTGATCCCGACCGTGTACGAGATTCTCGATGAATGGCGCGAGGCGCTGGCGGTGCGGTTTAGGGGCAGGGCAGTTGCACACCGGCCAATCCCCGTTGAAAGCCCGGGTGACTAGTGGCCTCAGCGGCTATGACGCTTGGATGCTCGCGACGGTGCGTCGCTCCTGCTGTCCTCGAAGAACATGCCCGGCGGCTCGTCGCTCACGCCCAGCGCCTCGACGAGGCCGTCGAGGCAGCCCCCGATGATCCGCAAGCGCGCCGTGGGCATGGCGTCGAGCGCGTCGAAGAGCTGCGTCAACGCCGAGGACATTGCGCGCTGTAGCAACGCGCGTCCCGAGGTGGTGAGGGCCAGCTCGGCGCGACGGGCATCGTCGCCGGCGCGGCTGCGCCTAACGAGCCCGCGTGCAACGAGTCGCGTCACCACCACGGACACGGTGCTCTGGTGTGTGTAGGTCCGGTCCGCCAGCTCGTTCACGGAGAGCGATGGTGCTTCCGCCAAGCGTTCCAAGACGAGCAGCTGCGCCGCGCTCAGCTGCCACCGCTGCTCGGCCCGCCGATGCGACTGATGAAGGGCGCGGACGATGCGTCGCAGGGCGTCGACGACTGACGTCACCTCCTGGCGATGTGCGGCAGTCCCACGCGCCGGCCGTCCCGAGGAGACGGTGAGTGACGCGGATGAGGACGCGATCCCCGCCGAGGATGGTGGGGTGGACGGGTTGCGCATCTTCGCACTCAACCGCCGCTTCGCCACAGTGCACTCCACAAATAAGGTTCGTAGTTAGGCGCTGGCCGTCATCCAGGGATTACGAGTGCGGGATCGATATCGTTGACGGTCCGGCAGCCCGCCAGCGCCATCGCCAGATCGATCTCGCCGCGGAGGTGCTCCAGGACGGCCCGTACGCCGCTCTCCCCGTCCAGCGTTAGGCCCCACAATACCGGCCGACCGACGAGGACGGCGCGGGCGCCCATGGCAAGCGCCTTGAGCACATCGGTGCCGCGGCGCACCCCGCCATCGAGCAGCACCTCCACGCGCCCCTCTACCGCATCCACGATGTAGGGCAGGACAGTGAATGGCGCCGGAACTCCGTCCAGCTGACGGCCGCCATGATTCGATGCAATCACAGCCGCCGCGCCATGTTCCACGGACAGTGCGGCGTCCTCCGGTGCGAGCACACCCTTGATGATCACCGGCAAGGGTGAGATCGATCGCAGCCAGTCCACGTCGTCCCAGGTGAGGTTCGCGTCCCACATGTCGGCGATGTACCGCGCAAGCGACGATTCATTCTCGGCGCCCGACTTGTGCCGCTCCGCGTGCGCGGCGGGGAAGTTCTCGAGACCGAGATGCGCCGGCATGCGCAATCGATTACGGCGGTCGCGCTCGCGTGGGCCGGCCAGCGGTGTGTCTATGGTTAGGCAGAGCGCGGAGTAGCCGGCGGCCGCGGCGCGCTGCACGAGGTCACGAGTGATCCCTTTGTCGCGATAGACGTAGAGCTGGAACCAACGCGGGCCCGAGCACGCTTCGGCGATCGCTTCGAGGCTGCGATTGGAGACGGTGCTGGCGACGAAGATTGTATCAGCCGCTGCCGTGCCGCGCGCGGTGGCGATCTCCGCATCGGTGTGGCAAAGCCCGTGGAAGCCCATCGGCGGCACGAGCACGGGAAAGGAGACTGGGGTACCGAGCACGGTCGTTCGGAGATCGCGCTTTCCCACACCGCGCAGCATCCGAGGAAGTATTTGCACTCGCGACCACGCGCTTCGGTTCTCGCGCAGCGTCCATTCGTCTCCTGCCCCGCCCGCGATGTAGTCGAAGAGCATGGGATCGAGCTGCTCTTGCGCGAGCGCCTCGAGGCTTTCGAGGTTGAGAATCTCGAGCACGCTAGCCAGCGCGTTTTCGCGCCCGTCGTGTGGCTTTCTCACCACCTTGCCGCGACCAGGGCGCGGAGAGCGGGAGGCTCTGCTCGGGCACGTGCGCGGCATCGAGCCGATCCTCGTGCGCCGAGAGCAGGTCGCTCCGGGAGAGCATACCGATCACGACACGCGGTGCTTCGCGCGATACCACGGGCAGCCGGCCCACGCGCGCCCGAACCATATGGTCGGCCGCCTCCCGCAAGGTGTTGTCATCGTAAACGACGACGGGGCCCCGCCTAACGAGCGAGCCGATCGTGGCGGTGTCGGGGCGCGACGCATCGAGCAGATCGCGGCGCGTCACGACGCCGCACAGCGAGCCGTCCGCGTCGAGCACGGGGAAGCCTTGATGCGACGCACCGGGCGCGTCGCTCACGAGCCAGCGACGAACGTCGGCGAGGTAATCGCCAGCTTTGAGCGACACCACCTCATTCGACGAGGCGTCGCGCACCAGCACCTGGCTCAGGTAGTCGACGGCGTATTCGGTGCGAACTCGCGCGCCACGCCGCGCCAGCTTCTCCGTCATGATCGAGCTGCGCATCATCATCAGCGACACGAGATATGCGCAGCTGCACCCAGACAGGAGGGGCAGCAGGCCCAATGGCTGACGCGTCGTCTCGAACGCGAACACGATGGAAGCCAGGAGCGCGTGCGACGCGCCGGCAAAGATCGAAGCCATGCCCACAAGGGCTGCGACGTGCGGATCGATGGCCAGGCCGGGCGCGACCATCACGCCTAACGCTCCGAGCCCCGCTCCGAGACCGCCACCGATAGTGAACAGAGGGGCCAGTGTTCCTCCGGACGTACCACTCCCGAGATAGATCGCCCACGAGAGAAACTTCAGCACGACGAGCACAATCAGCGCGCGTCCAACGATGTTCCCGGAAAGAATGGCATCGATGTTGGAGTAGCCGACGCCGAGCGTACGTGGCTCGAAGTACCCGATGACGCCAACGACGAGCGCGCCGACGAGAGGCCACCACATCCAGTGAATCGGCAGCTCCTCGTACAGATCCTCGATCCAATACACGAATCGCGTGACCCATACCGACGCAACACCGACGAGCGCGCCAATGATCGTGTAGGCGATTAGCGGCTCGAGTCCGGGTTGTAGCAGCGACGGCACCGTGAAGACGGGCGCGGAGCCCACGAACGCGGCGCGCACTCCGGTCGCAACGGTGGCGGCGAGGGCTACCGGGATAATCGAGCGCGGACGGTACTCGAAGAGCAGCAGCTCGATCGCGAGCAGGACTGCCGAGACGGGGCTTCCGAACGTGGCCGCCATGCCCGCGGCCGCACCGGCGGCGAGGAGCGTCTTTCGCTCGTCGGCCGTGACGCGAACGAATTGTCCAACGATCGAGCCCAGCGCACCACCCGTGGCGATGATTGGCCCCTCGGCGCCGAAGGGACCGCCGGTGCCGATCGCGATCGCCGCCGACAACGGCTTGAGGAACATGATGCGTGGCGCGATGCGGCTGCGCGCGTACAGCACCCGTTCCATGACTTCGGGAATGCCATGTCCGCGAATCGCGGCCGCGCCGTATCGGGCCATGAGTCCAACCACGAACGCGCCCAACAGCGGGATCAAGATCGACCACGCGCCGGACCTAACGATGCTCGGCGAGACGAACGCCGTGGAGACGCGACCGTAGTACGCGACGTTCGTGATCAGCCCAATGAGGCGCGTGAGTACGTTCGCGAGCAACGCCGCGCCGATGCCTACGAAGACGGCGATGGTCGCGACGACCACGACGCGGCGATCGACCGGAGCGTAATCGGGTGGTGCCTCGACCGTGGCCAGCGCGGGCGCGAGCGACGGTGCGACGGGAAGGCCGCTCGCCGCGTTCAGCGGCGTCGTGGAATCGTCAGGCACTCCCAAGCCGCGCTGACGAGTCATCCTCGAATATCATTGGCGGAGCGGCGAGGTCGATTCCGCTTGCCAAGATCCATGTCTCGAGGAGGTCGGCGAGCACGGTGCGTTGCTCGTCCCGCATGCGCGACATGCCGTGGATCAGATCGCCCTGGATCGTTGGCGGTGCGCCGCGAAGCATCTGCTCGCCCGCGCTCGTGAGCGCGATTTGCACGCGCCTACGATCGGAGGTGGCGGCTACTCGCGTGACGAGACCGCGGTCGACGAGCCGGCGTACCACCACCGAGACAGAGCTCTGGTGCGTGGCAGTTCGTTCGGCGAGCTCGTTCAACGACTCCGCCGGCTTGTCAGCGAGCTGCTGGAGAACGAACAACTGTGCCAAGCTAATGCCAAGCTTTCCCTCGATGCTGCGCGTGTTGACGCGGAGCGCGCGGACGACGCTTCGTATCGCGTTCATCGCGCGAGCTGTCGCGTCAGACGGACTCCCAAGAGTTGTATTGGTCACCAATGTATTGAACTTAGCGCCCCGGCCGTTTGGAGCAAGGCCGCGGCTCGTCCCTACGGAGATGCCGACGCCACCTTCGACGGCGCGCGTTTCAGCTTCGCGTCGTACCATGCAAGCATACGTCGCTGCATGTCGAGCACGTCGTCCGCGGTGGCGTTCCCACCACCGTGTCCACCATTCATGTAATTCACCCACACCACCTCTTTGCCGAGCCGGCGCAGCGCATAGTACATCTCGCGCGTGTTGTCCGCGGGGACATTCGAGTCCTGCGCACCGGTGATCAACATGAGTGGAGTCTGAATCCGGTCCGCGAACATGATCGCGGACTGCTGGACATACTTCTGGGGCTGCTGCCAGAGCGTCGCCCCGATCCGGTCCTGGCTCTTCTCGGCGGCGTGTACGTTGCGCACGCCGAGTCGCGGGCTGTCGGTATAGAAGCTGATGACGTCCACTTTGCCCGAGATGTTGATTGCTGCCTTGAACCGGTTGGTCTGCGTGATCAAGAGATTCGTCGCGTAGCCACCGTAGCTCGTCCCATGCACGCCGAGTCGCGCGGAATCGGCGACGCCCATGTCGATCAGCTTGTTGGCGGCGGCGGTAACACCCTTGATCCACGCCTCGCCCGGATAGCCGATATCGAAATCGACGGATGGTTTCACGACGACGTAGCCATTCGCGGTGAGCACGTTGGCAACGGCGTCGAACGTGTCATCGAAGAAATCTTCGTACACGATGAACACGGTGGGATAGGCTTTGCCGTGCTCGTATCCGACGGGATAGTACACCACCGCGTATTTGGAATGGCCGTCGGCGTCGAGATAGGTCACAAGGCCGGTGGGCCCAAAGCGCTTCGCGTTCAGCTGCGGGTTCGGCGCGACCAGGGGATGCAGATTGCTGAAGTCGGCGTCGGCGACGTACAGCGAGGCTGGACGATTTCCCTCGGCCACGTTCATCGTGACGACGCGACCATCCTTCGAGAGCCGGAGGCCCGAGTATGTGCGGCCGTCGTTGATGAGCGTCTTCTTATTATCCGTGTCGCGGTCGTAGCGCACGACGCCGCGCTCCCATTTCGTGCGCGACGCAACGGTGAAGTAGAGTCTCTTCCCGTCGCCACTCCAGGCGGCGAGTGCCGCGCGCGGCAAAGCGCTCGACGCCGAATCCGAGCTCTCGATGATGAGCTGTTTGTTCGTGCTCGGCAGAGCGAGCAGCCAAAAGCCCTGCGAGTTGGCGATGACGAGGGCATCGTTCGCTGGACTGTAGCGGATGACGCGGAAGCGCTCTCGTTCGCGCCGCTCGCGTGCGTCGCGCGAGGTGTCTGGAGCGGCGTCGCGCTTGGTGTCGGCCGGAGGACCGGCGACTTGCTTTGCTGCCGTGTCGGCGACGGATGCCACGTACACGCGCCCTTCTTTCGCGTATGCGTAGCGCGTCGCGTCATCGGACCACACAATGTTCGTGGACTTGAGTGTGGGAAGAAGCGTGCGCGCCGGGCATCCATTCGCTCCCGCGGCGCAGGTGAGCGCGCGCGCCACCAATTTGTTCTCGCTGCCGAAGATCACATCGTAGTCCGTTTTCTTCGTGATGTCCTCGCTGTAGCTCACCCATCCGCCGTCGTCGCTGACGTCCCACGAGGCAACCATCGTTTCCGGAAGCATCTCGACGGTCTTGCCATTCGCGAGGTCGTAGGCGACGACACTCCGGACATTGGCGGTGCGGCGAAGTGCGTCCCAGGTCAAAAAGGAATTGTCGCTCGATTGAACGAAGACGGGGCCTGCCGTCATCACGGCAAAGGAATCCTGCACTGCCTTCCGCCACGCCAACGTGTGCAATGAGTAGAAGAGTCGTTTGCCGTCCGCGCTCCAGCGCAGCTCACTGTTCTCGGCCGCATACTTGCCCGCAGGCGCGGCGATGGTCGTTACGCGGCCGCTTTCGCGATCCCAGATTGTTGGTTGAAAGGCGCCGGCTTTCGGATCGTAGACGACGAACGCCAACCGTGAGCCATCGGGCGACCAGCGGGCCGCTCGGACATTGCGCTTATCGGAGAACAATGCCCGCGCCGCGCCGGACTTGGTGTCGATCACCCACAGCCGGGACGCGGCCGGCCGCACGTACGTAGGATCTCCGTCGCGGCGATAGTCGGTTCCGAGATTATCCCGCCGGCTCGACGACGTCGCGACGAGCCATCGCCCGTCACTCGTTAGGTCGAGCGCGGAGTACGAGACGATGTCCAGCCCATCTTCGGCCGTGAACAGCGAATCCGCCGCCACATGTGTGACGGGACGGGCGGCAGATGTGAGCTGCTGCTGTCCCAGAAGCGGAATCGCCGCGAACACCAAAGCCCCGACCGCCAGAATTGACGACGCAGGACGAGGAAGACCGAACATAGCCACCACCGTATGGAGAAGGACCGAGCGGCGAAATGTGGATCCGATTTCGCGAGGTCGGAAGATGGCTGCTTGCAGAGGATCGCGGGTTGAGGGCGAAAAGACAGATGTCATCGAGGGAAGCGCCTGCCCTCGAGGAGCGCCAGCGACGAAGGGAAGGATCTGCTTTTTGCCGTGCGCAGTTCGCTACTCCGAATGGCCGCATAACGGGTGAGGTCACGCTCACTATCGAGATCGCGAAGGTCAAAGCCAAGCCTTGGGGATCACCCGGATGAACTCGGATCTCTCGATGTGGAGCAGGAGCACCGCGCGCCGAGCCGCGAGCAATCGCTTTTGTGAACGGCACGCCAACGTGGTTCGGCGCACCCACAAACTTCGAATCGAGCCAGCGCGCGATCTCACGCGCCACGACGAGCCGATCCGGGTCCTCCGGGTAATCCCAACTTTACCGGCCGAACTGGTCGAGCACTCGAGACGGCGAATTGAATCCCTCGCGCCTGAATGAAGATCGCGTTGCTACAAGCCAAACCTTGGGGATAACCCGGAGGATCCGGATCTCTCCATGTGGAGAAGGAGCACCGTGCGCCGAGCAACGATCGATTGTTTTTGTGAACGGCACACCAACTGAGTTCGGTGCGCGAAGCGGCCCGAGGCCGTTCACAAAAAGACTTTGGATACGAGGATGGTGCGCGATCTCTCGTGCCACAACGAACCGATCCGAGTGATCCGGGTAATCCCAACTTTACCGGCCTGGGTGGTCGTGCTCTCGAGCTGGCGAGAGCGTTTGGAATCGGCGAACGGCGAGAAAAGCAGATCCTTCCCTTCGTCGCTGGCGGTCCTCGAGGGCAGGCGCTGCGCTCACGATGACATTGGTCTGCGCCTCGCCACCCACAACCCAACTAGGGTAATCGTGCCACTCCCGTTCTCGGATCGTAGGTACTCCCAGACGGCAGCACGTGCATGCGCACCTCGGTTGCGCCGAGGATTGGGGCTGATGGCGGAGTGATCGTGGCGTGGCGGGCGTCGTAGACTATCGCCGCGCTCTCGCCGATGATGCTCCATGGCTTTCCCGGCTCCACGACCAGCGCTGTCGACTCGTCGATGCCGATCGCGAGCGTTGCCGGGTGCTCGAGGACCACGCTGATCAGCCGGTTGCTTCGCTTGCGGCGAAGAAAGTGCTGATCGACGATCGCACCAGCGACCAGGCCGAGCCCGTTCGTCACAACGACGTCCTCGCGTGCGATGGTGATGAAGCTCTGCGTTGTGTCGCGGCGCGCGCCGCCCGGGTTGCGCTCGTCGCCGGTCAACATTGGCGTCGACATTACCGCGGCGCCCGCGGACGTGCCGCCCACGACGGCCCCCGCTGCATAACGAGCGCGAATTGCCGCGGCAGTCGGCGTACCGTCCAGCGCGGCCATGATCCGCACCTGATCGCCGCCCGGGAACCAGATGCCGGTCGCGCTGTCGAGCCCACGGGCTGTTTCGGGACGCATCGCCTCGTCATGCGTGAGATTTTCGGCCCAGGCCGAGACGCCGTGCTTGCGGAACTCCGCGACGCTTTCTGGGCCGGTCTCGGGCAACGACGAGGCCATCGGTAGCACGAGGATCCGCGCTTTCCCTGGACCACCCGCGAGCGCGATGAACTTGTCCGTTATGGCGTCACCGCGCGGGCCACCGCCAACGATGACGAGACTTCCACGTGCCGGTGGGCCTTCGGTGGTGCTCGAGGCGCTGCTTGCTACGCGGGCGGATGCGCAGCTGAGCGAAAGAAGAAGCGTTACGACGAGACTGAAACGGCGCATGACGGTGGGAGAAGGTCCAGGTCGCTGATCATGTGCGAGCGAGGCCAGCTTGTGGGCTTCGCTCGCACGGCATCTGCACAATGGGTTGTCGCTCAATCACTAAGAGAGTTCGATTCCATGCAAGCCTCGAAAGCACCATCCTTCGCCGCGGCCGCCGGTCGTGGCGCCATTGCTGGACTCATCGGTGGTGCCGTGATGACGACCGCCGAGCGTGTCGTTCTGCCGCGACTGCCGGGACGTCACGCGCCGCGCATCGTTCCGTGGGATGAGCGGATTTCGGATGCCGCGGACATCGTGGGCTGGGAGATGTCGCCACGTTCGCGCACCACGGCTGGCATAACGACGCAGCTCCTGTACGCCGCTTTGCTCGGCGCCGCCTACGCCGCCATCACGAGCCGCCGGCCATCGCGCGCCGCCCGCGATCTCGCCGATGCGGCACTCGTGTACGCAGCGTCGCTGGTGGCTCCTGAGCTACCCCGCAGCAAGAGCAAGAGGCGACGCCCGCGCGGTCGCCTCGCTCAAATGCGGCAGCGGGCGATCGAGCCGATCAGCGCGCACAAGGTGTTCGGTCGGGCGACGACGCTTGCTCTGAAGGCGCTCGATAAGCGTGGTGCGTAACACGGGGCGCGGGGCGCGGAGCGGGAAACGTTGGTGTCATCCTGAGCGCAGCGCCTGCCCTCGAGGAGCGCCAGCGACGAAGGGAAGGATCTGCTTTCTCGCCGTTCGCCGATTCAAACAGCCTCGCCAGCTCGAGAGCACGAGCACCCAGGCCGGTAAAGGTGGGATTACCCGGAGGACCCTGATCGGCTCGTCGCGGCGCGTGAGATCACGCGCTGGGTCGATTCGAAGTTTGTCGGGTGCGCCGAACCACGTTTGGTGTGCCGTTCACAAAAGGATCGATCATTGCTCGGCGCACGGAGTCTTCACACCACGTGGAGAGATCCGGGTTCATCCGGGTGATCCGGGTAATCCCCAAGGCTTGGCTTGCACCATCGCGATCTCCACGTCGGCGCGCGGCGTTCACCCTGTTGAGAGCACGACCACTCGGGCCGGTAAAGCTCGGATTACCCGGATCACTCGGATCGGTTCGTTGTGGCGCGAGAGATCGCGCGCCATCCTCGTATCTAAAGTCTTTTGTGAACGGCCTCGGGCCGCTTCGCGCACCGAACTCAGTTGGTGTGCCGTTCACAAAAACGATCGATCGTTGCTCGGCGCACGGGCTCTTTTTATCACATGGAGAGATCCGAGTT
>JBJMNO010000025.1:0-293814 GCA_045804225.1 Gemmatimonadaceae bacterium | reverse complement strand
CGCGCCGAGCAACGATCGATCGTTTTTGTGAACGGCACACCAACTGAGTTCGGTGCGCGAAGCGGCCCGAGGCTGTTCACAAAGACTCCTGATGGTTAGGCGTGCGATCTGTCGCGCCACACCAAGCCGATCCGAGTCATCAGGGTAATCCCAACTTTACCGGCCTGACCGGTCGAGCTCTCGAGCGACTTCTTCGCTAGGCAATTGCGAGAAGCGCCCGCAGCATACCAGCGGCGACCATTCCAGCGGTCTCGAAGCGTAAGGTAGTGTCACCGAGTGAGGCGGGACGCCAATGGTGGCTCTCGACGATGAGCGCGCGCTCGTCTTCTTCTATGCCTCCCTCGGGTCCGATCAGCACGTCAGCGGCTCGCGGCCGCGTCTCGACGAGCGGAGCGCCGCCGCGTTCCAGCAGGTAGCGCTCGGCGATGCTGTCGCCAGCCCTAACGAGTGCCTCCTCGAGTGGGTGCTCGCGGTGGATCTCAGGGAGCCAGGCGCCCGCGGACTGCTCGAGGGCCGCGATCATACGGGCACGAACCTTTTCCGCGAACTTTTCCCCTTCCCCGCGCGGCGACACGCTGAGAGAGCGGCGGAAGATTACCGGCTGCCACATCGACACACCGAGCTCCGCGCACTTCTCGGCCAGCCAAAGCATGCGCTCGCGATCGGCCACCGGTAAAAAAATCCGCAGCGATGGAGGTGCGGCCAGCATCGCGACTTCCGAGAGAGCGACGACCGCCGTCGCTTTCGTTAGGCGCTCCAGGGTTCCCTCGCCAATCGAGCCGCGCCCGTTCGTTAGGCGCACAGAATCGCCGGGCGCGAGCCGCCTCACACGCGCGTGCTGTGCCGCGTCGTCCGAGAGCGTGACCGTGCTCACGGACTGGAGCGGGGCGTCGGCGAAGAAAGTCGCTATCGCCGTACGAGAGCGACCGTCCACCAGATATCCTCGGTGTCCTCCCGCTCGACATGCCAGCCGCCGCTGTCGAGAGCAGCCAACATCTCGGCTCGCTCTTCGCGAAGAATGCCGCTGAGGATCGCGCGTCCACCGGGGGCCAGTGCCGATCCGATCGCGGGCAATAGCTGCAGCAACACCGAGGAGATGATGTTCGCGAGCACGAGATCGACAGGCGCCACGAGTGGCAGCAAAACCGCCGCGTCACCCTCGAAGACGGTCACCCGATCCGCTACCCCATTACGCTCGACGTTCTCCTCGGCGTTCCCGATTGCATCAGCATCGAGCTCGATAGCAAAGCAATGTGCGGCGCCCAGCTTTGCAGCGGCGATCGAGAGAATCGCGCTGCCCGAGCCGAGATCCGCGACACGATCGTCTTGGCGCAGGACGTCTGCCAACAAGCGAATGACGCCCCGCGTCGTTTGATGCTCTCCAGTACCGAACGCCATGCCGGGCTCGATGACGATCGTTTTCTCTGGATCACGACCTTCCGCGAGCCAGGGCGGCGTCACGGTGAGGGGGCCCAACTCGTGGGCATGAAGCGCCGCCTTCCATCGTTCGCTCCAATCCACGGGTGGCGTGGGCTCCGTCTCCACCCGCGCATCGGGGCTCGCCGCGAGCACTGCGCAGGTGACCTCGTCTGCTTTCCCCTCGTCGCCGAGGAGCGTCACGAGCTGATCGCCGATCTCCTGGATGCCTTGAGCGCCCACGGCGAAGAGCGCCGCGACAACGGCGTCACGGTGCGACCCGGGCTGGACGCGCACGGAGAGCCAGTGCTTCGGCTCGTCCTTCGCGGAGAGATCGTCTCCGCGCGGGGTCGTCACGCGCCTAACGCTTCTTTCATCTTCGCCCAGAAGCCTTTGCCTCGCGAATCGAGGGGCACGCTCTTCTGAACCTCATGCAGGCGCTCGATGAGCACACGCTCATCGTCGCTCAAGCGGTCGGGAGTCCAGAGCTGCACCCGAACGTGTAGGTCACCAGATCCGCTCGCGTTCACCCGCGGCAGTCCGCGTCCACGCAGATGAAATACCTGGCCGCTCTGCGTGCCGGGCGGCACCTTCACCATCGTCGTCGCCGTAACGGTTGGTACAGGGACATCTGCTCCAAGGACGAGCTGACCGTACGTCACCAGGACCTCGGTATAGAGCTCCTCGCCATCTCGCTCGAAGCGCGGATCGTCCGCCACCTCGAAGATCACGTGAATGTCGCCGCGTGTGCCACCCCGCTGCCCCGCGTTGCCGACACCACGCAGCGTCATGTACTGACCCGTCGCGACGCCCGCGGGTATGTCGATCTTGAGCTCGCGCTCCTCGCGGAGGCGGCCTTCGCCGCGGCATTTCTTGCACGGCGTCTGAACGACCGTTCCTTCGCCCTTGCACGTTGGACAGGGCGCAACGGTCACGAACTGCCCGAAGAAGGATCGCTGCGCGCGTCGCACTTCACCGCTGCCGTTGCATGTGCCGCACGTTTGCGGCTTCGAGCCCGGCTCTGCTCCAGTGCCGTCGCAGCGATCGCATGGCTCGAGCAGCTTGGCGGTGATCTTCTTCTCGATACCCGTCGCGACTTCGGCGAGCGTCAACGGAATCGTGATTTTGACGTCGGCGCCGCTGCGCACGCTGCCGCCGGAACGGCCGCCGCCAAACCCGAACATCTCATCGAGGCCAGCGAACGCTCCGAAATCGCGCATGAAAATTCCCAGCGCCTCGGAGAGATCCACGTGGTGGAAGCCTGCTCCTCCGCTCCCGCGAAGACCGGCCTCGCCATAGCGGTCAAACGCCGCGCGCTTCTGCGGATCGCGAAGCACGTCGTAGGCCTCGGTGATCTCCTTGAACTTTTCCTCGGCGTCCTTCGCCCCGTTGTTGCGATCGGGGTGATACTGCATCGCCAGCTTGCGATACGCCTTCTTGATGTCGTCGTCCGACGCGCCACGCGGCACGCCAAGCACGTTATAGAAATCAGCCATGCGGCCCTTCTGAGCGGCTATTGTTGGAGGAGATCGTTGAGCAGCCGCGAGGTGTGGCTGACGAGCGAGATGACCTTCTCATACGGCATACGGGTCGGTCCAATCACGCCGATCACGCCCGTTAGGCTGCCCACGTTGTATTCGGCGGTGACGACGGTGAACTCCTCGAGTCGAGGATCGTCGTGCTCGGTGCCGATGGTGATGGACACGCCAGGCGCCGTCCGTCGACGAATGGCTTCCGCCAACGCGTCTGGGCGCTCGGTGAGCGCGAGCAAACGGCGCAGCCGATCCGCCGCCGAGAACTCGGGTTGTTCGGCGAGCACCGAAGGCTGACCGAGCAGCACACTTTCCGCTTCAGTCGGAACAGCCGCGTCGAACAGATGCTCCGCTTCCTGCACGAAGATGTTGAGCAACTCGTGACCGTCTGGCCCAGCGGTCGCATCACGCAGCCGCACTCCGAGCGAGCGACGAATCTGCTCGAGCGTGAGACCGCCGAGGCGCTCGTTGAGCACCGCGGTCACCTGCGCGAGTGCCGTCTCGGCGATCTCGCCTGCCACTTCGACGAAGACCGTACGCATCACGCCGCCCTCGAGCGTCAGCACCATGAGCAAACGCTCACCGCTGACACGGACGAGCTCGAGACGCCGGAGGACCGACGTCGCCAAACGAGGTCCGAGGGCGACACCCAGCTCCTGGGTGAGTACGCCCAGCGTCTGCGCCGCGCGCCGCAGCACCGCCTCGATTGCCGACGCACCGCCGAGTCCCGCGATCGTCTCGGCCAGCCGCTCCGACTCCTGGGTCAGCATTGGCGGCATGGCGAGCAGCTGATCGACGTAGACGCGATACGCCTTGTTGGTCGGAACCCGCCCCGCGGAGGTGTGAGGATGAAAGAGAAAGCCCTTCTCCTCGAGATCGGACATCGTATTCCTGATCGTCGCCGGCGACACGCCGAGCCCAAACCGCCGGGACAACGTGCGCGAGCCGGCGGGCTCGGCGGTCTCCACATAACTGAGGATGACCGCCTCGAGGATCTTTCGTTCGCGTCGGGACAGCTCTTGCGAAGCCATAAGTGCAAACCTAGGAACGACTTCGAACCAGTGTCAAGTCTGCGGCAAGGGTGTCGAGACGCAGCCAGCCGAGGGGCGTCAGCACGAGACGCCCGTCTGCATGAAGTGTAGCCCACCCCGCATCCACCCATGAGTGCGCACGAACAAGTTCCGCACCTGTGAGACGCAACCCATCCTGTGTGCGCAACCCGAGATAGACGTTTTCGGCAGCGCGGTTCTCCGTGTCCAGGAGCTCGTTTCCGGCCATGGGATCCTCTGATGCCGCTAGCCGACGGGTCCATTCGACATAGCTATCGACGTTCCAGCGCCGGGTCTCTCCGTCGAATTCGTGTGCGCCCGGGCCGAGGCCGGCGTAGGCACGGGCCTGCCAATAGCTCGAGTTATGTCGCGCCTGCCGCCCCGGCTGGGCAAAGTTCGACACCTCGTAGTGGTCGAAGCCTGCGGCGCCTAGCGCTTGGTGGGCGTGCAGGAACTCCTCCTCGTAGCACTCCTCGGGGGCCTCGGACACTGCACCGCGGTCACGCCAACGCCCAAGCGGTGTTGCGTGCTCGGTGGTGAGACCGTACAGCGAGAGATGCGTGGGTTCGAGCGCGAGCGCGGCCGCGACGTCATCCTTCCAGGAACGTTCCACTTCGTTAGGCAGCGCGAAGATGAGGTCGAGCGAGATGTCGTCGATGCCTCCCGCACGCAGTGTGTCCACCGCATGCCCAATTGCCGCCGCATCGTGCGTGCGATGCATCCATTTCAACACCGCGTCATCAAAGGACTGCGCGCCGAGGGAGACGCGATTCACCCCGGCCGCGCGCCACGCTCGTGCCGCGTCGGCGGTGACGTCGTCGGGATTCGCCTCGATGGTCACCTCGGCGTCACGCTCGGGCGATAGCCGACTCGTCACAACATCCATGAGCCGACCGATACCTTCGCCACCGAGACGTGACGGAGTCCCACCGCCGAAGTACAGGGTGTCCACCGGCCACGCATCCGTGCCCGGAAAGCGCAGCGTCAGCTCGCGATCGATCGCGGACACGTACTCCTCGACCGGCACGTGACGTCGGACCGCGATCGCAAAATCGCAGTACACGCAGCGCCGAGCGCAAAACGGGACGTGGATGTAGACGTGTCGAGGACGCACTCGGAAAGATACCAGGCTTGGAGAGCTGTCAGGGACGCCAATGGCGCGAATGCGGGCGAATCCAAGCTGCGCGAATTTCCGGGATCTCTGGGCCGCTGATACCACTGACACTGCCGCTGAAATCACTGACGGACTCCATGTGGCGCGAGCGCCGCTCTTGTCATCCTGAGCAACGCGAAGGATCTGCTTTTGCGCTTTTTTGAAAAGACGGCCGCCAGTTGGCGCATGGAGACCTCGATGCCGAGGAGCCCGTCAGTGGTTTCAGCGCCGTGTCAGTGGTATCAGCGGCCAACCGTTGGCGCGAATGAACTCGAGTGCTAACGCTTCCGCACTTCACCCGTGAGCGCGCACTCGATGGAACCACTGATTTCTAGCGCGGTGACGGCGGCGAGGCAGCGTTGCACCGGCAGCGAAGCGCGATGGCATAGCGTGTCGAGATCGGCGGGACCCTCGCGAAGTGCTCGCCACACGCGCGCCTGATCCGGATCGTCCGGATCGAAGAGCGTTCGCACGGCTGGAGTGAGGCCCATCAACGAGAGGGCGTCGGCGGCCGACGTGATTGGATGGGCGCCGTCGCGGAGGAGCAGGTTGCTGCCTTCGCTTTGCGGCGCATCGATCGGTCCCGGTACTACGGCGACGTCGCGCCCAAGCTCATTGGCGATTCGGGAAGTGTGCAAAGCGCCGCTCTTGACGGGCGCCTCGACGATGATCGTTAGGCGGGCCAGTGCCGCAATGAGACGGTTGCGCTTGGGAAAGGAACCGCCGTGCGAATGTTCGCCGGGTGCGAGCTCCGAGAGCAGGAGGCCAGCCGCGGCGATTCGAGCGTGCAACGCGCGATGCGACGGCGGGTACGGGATCTCGACGCCCGTTCCCAGAACCGCGGTCGTTACCCCTTTCGCATCGAGCGTCGCGACGTGCGCCACCCCGTCGATGCCACGCGCCATTCCGCTGATGACGCACGCCCCTGCACGCGCGAGCGATCCAGCCAGCTCGCGTGTGACGCGCTCGCCGTACGGGGTCGCACCACGAGTTCCGACGATGGCGACACAGGGCCGATCGAGGGACCGCAAATCACCAATCCACCAGAGACGCTCGGGAGGCTGCGGCAGATCCTCGAGTGTCCGCGGATAGTCAGCATCGCCGCGCGCGACAAAACCGGGTTCCATGCATCGCGCTCAAGGAAGCTGAAGTGGTGCGTCGAGCTGCACGGTCGCCTTCTTCATCCAGAGGAGACGTTCCCACCATGCTGCCAGGAGTATATCGAGCCCTCGGCGCGCGGCGGCGCTCACGGTGAAGATGCCGAACGCTTCCGGCGCCTCGATTGGCGGCGCTTCGTCTTCGCCGAGGAGATCCATCTTCGTGAAGACCACACAGTGCGGCTTTTGTCCAAGCTCCGGCGAATATGCCTCGACCTCTCGGCGGAGCTGATCGTACTCCTGCTGCCAGTCCATCGCGTCGATCGGGATGAGAAAGGCGAGCAATCGCGTGCGCTCGATGTGCCGCAGGAATTGCAGTCCAAGTCCGCGACCCTCGTGCGCACCCTCGATGATCCCGGGAATATCGGCGACCACGAACGTTCGGCCGTCGCTCAGCTGAACGACGCCGAGATTGGGACTGAGCGTCGTGAAGGGGTAGTCCGCAATCTTGGGACGTGCGGCTGAGACCACAGAGAGCAGGGTCGACTTGCCGGCGTTAGGCTGTCCCACCAGTCCGACGTCGGCAATGAGCTTGAGCTCGAGCTCCAACGTGCGCTGCTCGCCATCTTCGCCGGGTTGATATTCTCGCGGCGATTGATGGGTTGCGGTGACGAACCAGGCATTGCCCTTCCCGCCTCGACCGCCGCGTCCAACGAGCACCTCGTCGCCGTCCACGAGTACTTCGCCGATGCGCTCTCCCGTATCCATATCGCGGATGACGGTGCCTGGCGGAACAGGAAGGATCGTATCCGAACCGGAAGCACCGGTCTTGTTGGAGCCTGAGCCGTGATCTCCGTTCTCCGCCTCCCACTTATCGCGATACGTGTAGTCGAGCAGCGTGCTCAAGTTGTTGTCCGCGCGGACGCGCACGTCACCGCCGCGACCACCGTCGCCACCATCGGGGCCACCCATCGGGGCGAACTTCTCCCTGCGAAAGGAGATGATCCCCGAACCACCGTCTCCTGCTTTGATCCGAACGACGACCCGATCGATGAACATTGAATGAGCTGATGTGTGGCGTGGTGCGCGGCGTGTGGTGCGTGTGGTGCGTGTGGCGTGATGCGTGGCGCGACGCGTGGCGCGGGCGGCAAGCAGATCCTTCGCTTCGCTCAGGATGACATCTGCTTTTCGCCTCTACCCTCTACCCTCTACCCTCTACCCACCAACCCGCCGCCAGAGCAGTTTCGCACTCGCTAGATCCGCCTTGGAAAGTACTCCCTCGAGGGAGTCGAGCGATTGGCCAATTACAGAAGGTGCGACGCCGACGTTGAGCGCGCCGTGCAGGTGCGAGTGCAACTGGCGATCCTGCCGAGAGGCTGCGCATGCGGCAACGATGCAGAGCTCGCGACGCGGGAGATCCAATCCCTGCCGAGAGAGCACCTTCCCGTATCCTTCGACGATCATCCAGTCGTCGAGCTCTGGGTGCAGGGCTCGAATGTTCACACGCAATCGATCGTACATCGCGCCGTATACCCGCTCGCATGTCGCTTCCCCGCGTCGTCGCCACTCTTCGAGACTTCCACCGTCGGCCACTTGCGGCGCTTCCTTGCCCGTTAGGCGTCGCCACTCGCGCATCGCGTTGAGCGTTCGTGGGAAGCCGCAAAAGAGATAGCTCTGTAGTATCAGCTCTTCTATCCAAGCCGGAGTGATGCCCGCTGCTGCGTCAGCGAGCGCCGCACGCATGGTCTGCTCGTCCGCCACGGCGATGATCGCCGCCAAGCGCACCAGACGTCGCGTTGGTTCGTCGAGCGTAGCCAATGTTGCTTCGCGGCGAGCGGAGTTCGTCATCCAATCAATGTGTGGTGGATCGTTCACACGCGCCTCGAGCGGAGCGAAGGGCTCGGGATGACAGTTGACAGTATTCCTCTGGTTTGTCGCTCTACTCGCAATCGAAGCACGGTCAGTGAGAGGAGCGACAAGAGCGAGGGGGATACGGATTTTACGAATCTTTCGAATCTTACGAATCGTTCCTGTGATGGGCGTGACTCCAAGTGGCACGAGCCCGGACGATTTCTTGGGAACGGCCTCGGGACGCTTCTCACGCAAACGGAACAGCAGATCCTTCGCGGAGCCTGCCCTCGAGCGGAGCGAAGGGCTCAGGATGACAGGCGGGCGTTCCGCGTTCGTACGCGATCAGGCTTTGTGGCTCTCCACCCGCAACCCTCAACCCTCAACTACTCTAAGCTCACCAACCACTTCTCCGCGCGTATTGCGAATGGGCCGGTGCAGGAACTCGTCGAGGCGCGGCGGCAGCTGCGAGGGGAGGACGTCCAGGTATTGCAGCACGCGCACGACGCCGGCGAATTGCGCCCGCTGCGCACCATCTTCGACCTTGACGGCGATCCCGAGGCCGCGTGACGGGACAGCGACCGAGTGCACGCCTTCCGCGCCGATCTTCGAAACGACTTCGCCTTCGGTCTCCTCGATGAGGATGGAGTCGAAGCGATCCGTGCCGCCGATCAGGAATGGCCGCGTTTGCATTGCGTGCAAGATGCGGCCGCACACCTCGTCGTCGTCACGGGCAGCCTTCGCAAGGTTGGCGTACGCGCGGGCCATGCTCTCCAGGGGCAGCGAGAAGACTACCGCGCCACATCCATCCACCGCTCGCCCGATGGCTGACTGCGGCAAGCCGGACCACTTCGCAACCGCCTCGAGACAGCAGCGCTGTACCGGGTGTTCTTCGCGCTCGTAGCCGAAGGCATGCCAGCCGGCCGTATGTGCCCGCGCGAGCATCGCGGCGTGCTTGCCCGAGCAGTTGTTATGGAGTCGCGATGGGCGCGCTCCTGCGTCACGAAGGACGCGGACGCCGCGCGCGGAGAGCGGATCATGGGGGCCGCACGCAAGGTCGCCCTCCTCCATTCCAATGTCGCTCAACATCGACTCGGCAAGCGCGATGTGCTCGGGCTCTCCACCATGCGAGGCACAGGCGAGTGCGAGTTGATCGTCTCCCCAGCCGAGCGAGTCGAAGCCACCCGACTCTAGGAATGGCATTACCTGAAAGGGCTTCGCGCAGGAGCGCCAGGCGGTGACATAGGTCGGGTCGCGCGCGACACCAACCAGGGCGCCCGTCTCGTCTACAACCGCACCGTGTACGCGGTGCCGTGATTCGACGAGGGCGCCACGCGTCACGACGACGTCAAGCTCGAATGACTTCATCGAGGACGGCGAGAGAATCGGTGCGGCTGCCACGGAGAAAAGATAATTAGGGGTTGGTGAAAGGAAGGCTTCTGGTGGTTGACGATCGGAGACTGGTGTTGGTGGAAAAGGAAACGGCGAGCATCGCTCGCCGTTTCGGTTTCACCATCCACCAATCACCTAGCACCTATCTCCCAGCACCCTAGAACACCTTCACCTGGATCATGCCTTTGGTGTAACGGGCCGGATCGCGCCGAACGTCGGCGAGCACCGAGTTGAGATCCGTCACCAGCTTGTTCAACTGGTCGTACAGCGTTTGATCGGTGAGCATCTTGGCGGCGAATCCATTCCCGTTGGTGAGCATGCGCATCAGCGAATCGGCGCCCGTGCTCAGCTTCACGAAGTTACCGTACAGGACCGTGTCACGCATGAACTTGCCTAACGTGCCCTGCGAGGAGTTCACCGCGCGCACGAGTGAGTCCGTGGACGAGATCATGCCGGTGATCTGCGTATAGAGCGTGGGATCGTCGAGAAGCCGGCCCACCGTGCCGTTGGGATTCTGCAGCCGCGCCAACATCGAGTTCGTGCGCGACAACGTCCCCGTGAACTGATCGTACAGGGCGCGATTCGTGACGAGCTGCCCGAGCGTCCCCTCTCCGCGTACGATGCCACCGGTGAGCTGTCGCATGTCGCGTGTGAGCTGGACGACGTCACCCACCGCACCGGCTGCCTGGGAGAGCACCTGCTCGTAATCGAGCGCTGGCGACACCGCGATCGTGTCGCCCGACTTGAGCGCATTGTGACCTGGCGTTCCGGGCGAGATGTCGAAGACCTTGTCCCCGAGGAGACCCAGCGTGCGGAGCTGTGCTTTCGAGTCTCGGCGAATCTGGTCTTGAAGAGATTGGTCGATGGCGACGGTGACCTTCAGATTGCGCGTCGTGTCCGCGTCGACGGGCAGGAAATCGATGGCCTTCACGGAGCCTGCCAGCTGACCAGCGAGGGTCACCGTGCCGCCTACGCGGAGGCCATTCGCTTCCTTCAGGAACGCGATGAGCGTGTAACGCTTGGCGAACAGATTCGCCGCCTGGCCGAGTTTGTACACGGCGAGTGTGAGGATCCCGAGCGCGGCGAGAATGACGAGACCTACACGCAGCTGATCCCACGTGATGAAGGATGAGCGTTTCATGATCAGATTGCTCCCAGGAACTCGCGGATGTACGGCTCTTCGTTCGCCGCCATCTCCTCTGGCGTGCCGAAGAACTCGATGTGTCGTTCGTGCAGGAGTGCGATGTTGCTCGCCATCATGTTCACCGAGCGAATGTCGTGCGACACCACGATGCTCGTGACCCCCAACTGAAGCTGCAATTTTTTTATGAGCCGAGTGATGGTGCCCGTCGTCAGGGGATCGAGGCCAGAGGTCGGTTCGTCGTAGAGCATGATCTCCGGATTGTTGGCCATGCCGCGCGCGATCCCGACGCGCTTGCGCATTCCCCCCGAGAGCTCCGATGGCATCTGCTCCATGACGCGATCGGGATCGAGATCGACGAACTCGAGCTTTTCGCGCACGCGTTCCTCGATTTCGTCCTCACTCATATCCGTGTGCTCGCGCAACGGGTACGCGATGTTTTCGAAAACAGTCATCGAATCGAAGAGCGCCGCTCCCTGGAAGACCATGCCCATCTTTTGGCGGACATTGAGCGCTTCCTCGAATGAGAGATCGGTAATGTCGTCCCCGTCGATGCAGACCGAACCGCGATCGGGCACGAGCAGACGAAGGATCAGTTTTAGAATGGTCGACTTACCAGTACCGGATTCACCGACGACGGCGACGGTCTCACCTTCGTGAGCGATGAATGAGATGTCCTCGAGAATCGGCACGTCGAACGAGAGATTGACGTGACTCAGCTCGATGATGGGCTTCGGGGCTCCGGAGGTACGGCCCTCGCCCTCCTGGGCAGCGTCGCTCTCGAGCTCCGTGCGAATGGCGCGGCGGACGGATTGACCCTTACGGTCGCCCTCGCGCCGCCCGCCGGGAGGCGCGTCTGCCGGCGCGTCGTCGAGTCCCGTCGTCCCGCGTCCCTCGTCCGAATCGCTCATGATAACAACGAGAGCAAAAGCTGCGTGAGGAAATAGTCAACGACGAGAATCAAGATGCTCGAGGTGACTACCGTGCGTGTCGTGCTCTGTCCAACGCCTTCCGTTCCACCGGTGGTGGCCAGTCCAAAGTAGCACGCGGTGATGGCGATGATGCCACCGAAGACGAACGGCTTCGACAACCCTTGAATGAAATCGCTGGGGACATAGCGCAAGATGAAGCCGTCGGAAGCGATCTGCTCCCACACGGTGCGCCAATACAGCGAGCTCGGGATGTCGACGATGAACTTGGCGATGACATTGCCTCCGATGATACCGATCAAGTCGTTGATGACCGTGAGAATAGGAAGCATGATCAGCGCCGCGAGGACGCGCGGCGTTACCAGCTTTTTGATCGGATCCGTGCCGAGGGTGTTCAGCGCATCGATCTGCTCGGTGACGCGCATCGATCCGAGCTGGGCCGCGATGCCCGAGCCCACCCGTCCAGCGACCATGAGGCCCGCCAGCACCGGGCCGAGCTCGCGAATCATCGAGGCGGACACCAGGCGGCCGATGTACATCGTGGCGCCAAAGGTCTTGAGCTGGACGGACGACTGCAGCGCGAGCACCATGCCCGTGAAGAGGCCGGTGAGGAGGACGATGCCGAGCGATTTGACGCCGATCTCGTCCATCTGCTGCACGAGGTCCTGCGCGTAGAACGGCCGAGCGAAGATGAACCGCAGCGCTTTGCCGGCCAGGATGAAGTACTCCTGGAGAGCGAGCACGCGGGCCTTCGCGGACTCATTGACGCGCGTGACGAACCCGGGTCGTCGCTCCTCCAAACGGAGGGGCGGCGCCTCACGTGGACGAGTCGGGAGTCGTTGGGGTTGGGTCAATCGAGGGTTCGGAGTCGGCGTGCGTGAGGGTTTGTGATGTAAACTCGGTCGAGCACGCCGGTGGACACACGAGGGGGCAAGGCCTGTGCCGAAGACGGGCACGACATTGCGGGCGCTGACGGGTAGAGGGTAGAGGGTAGAGGGTAGAGGGTAGAGGGTCGCGGGTAGGCGAAAAGCAGATCCTTCGTCGCTACGCTCCTCAGGATGACAGGTTGGGTGTCATCCTGAGCGAAGCGAAGGATCTGCTGTTCGACCCTCTACCCTCTACTCGCAACCCTCTACCCGCAACCCATAAATCGCTAGCTTGGTGCGCCATGTCGCATTCCGTGACGCGGGACCGGATTCTGAGCCTGCTCGAGCGGGCAAAAGACTGTCGCATTGCCGTCATCAGCGACGCCATGCTCGACGTGTATCTGCGGGGGGATGTCGAGCGCATCTCGCCGGAGGCGCCCGTTCCCGTCGTTAGGGTGCGCGAGCGCCGTTATGCATTGGGAGGCGCCGCGAACGTGGCCCAGAACGTAGCCGCGATCGGCGCCGAATGCGATCTCGTCGCGGCGATCGGCAACGATGCCGGCGGCGAGACGCTCCGTGGAATGATGCAGGCGATCGATGCCGACCCGAGCTCACTCGTGGTCGTGAGCCGGCCGACCACGACCAAGACGCGCATCGTCGCCAGAGCGCAGCAGGTGGTGCGCGTGGACGAGGAGGAGGACGTCGATCTCGAGGGCCAGGAGGTCGAGAAGTTACTCAAAGCGGTCACCGCGTCGATTGCCCAGTCGCATGCCGTAGTGCTCGAGGACTACAACAAGGGCGTGCTCGTCGCGCGGGTGATTCAGGAAGCAATTGCCGCCGCGAAGCAGCGCGACCTCCCCATCATCGTCGATCCAAAGTACAAGAACTTCTTCCACTATCGCGGCGCCACGATCTTCAAGCCCAATCGGCGTGAGTTGGAGGCCGCCCTTGGCGCCGCCGTGGACCTCGACCATCCCGACACACTCCCCCAAACCCTTCGCCGGCTAGGTGTCGAGCACCTGCTGCTCACCCTCGGCGAGCGGGGCATGGCGCTAATCTCGCCCGAGGGTGAGGTGATGCGCGTGCCGACCGTGGCGCGCGAGGTGTACGACGTGGTGGGCGCGGGCGATACAGTCACGGCGTATCTCGCCGCCGTGTTGGCGGCGGGCGGCACGACGGTGGAAGCCGCCGTGATCGCGAACTACGCCGCGGGCGTGGAAGTCGGCAAGCTCGGCGCGGCGACGGTGACGCCCGACGAGGTCCTGGACGCGTATGACGATTTTCGGGCGCGCGCGGGGGTCGTGTAACGCCGGCGGAGCGAGGGCCGGGGCAGCCGCCCCGACCCTCCCTCCTGCCCTAAGCGGCCTTCACCTCAGTCGTCGCTAGAGTCGGAACTGTCGTTGGAGGCTGAACAGTCGCCTCCATCGATACCACCTTCCCTCTCCCGATCCGCTTGGCGGACTTCCATGCCGCGAGCGCTTTCGGATCGTCCTCGAGCGCGCTCTGCACCTGCGCGTCGAGCATCCTCAATACCAGGTGCGCCCGCGATGCGGCCGCTTTGAGTCCGCCGCGTGCCCCCGCCCTGTCGAGGATGCACTTGGCCCGCGCGTCGATCGACCCACGTACCGCCTCCGCCGCCGCCAACAGCGCGTCGGCGAAATTCTCAGCGCGCCCATACTCCACGAACACCTGCTGATGCGCTCTCGCTGCCTCGGCCATCGCGATCGCGTCCTGCACGAGCACCGCCGCCTTGACATCGACGTGCGGCAGTCGAAGCGCCTTGAACTCCGGCACGTCGCGCAGATGCGCGGCGGCGATCGTCGCGACCGGCCGCATGTGGTGCTTCACGAGATCGCGACGCAGCACCGCCTGAACTGCCGTCTGGCCCTTCGCGTTCAAGGTGCTGCTGGCCTGTGTGCTCTCGCAGAGGCCCATCTCCTCCACGAGCTGGTCAAACTGCTTCCGGGCGCCTGACGCGTTCAGGGCGCCCAGCCGCGCCGCGAAGTCGTCCAGGAACTGCCGGACGCGTCGCAGCATGTCGAACTGCCGAATCTGTTGCGCGATCATGTTGTCCCCCTCCCAGGGGTGCGAACCAGTTGGACGCCTGTCGTTCTCCGATACGCCCGCCTTCGCCGCGGCCGGCAAAGGCTCGGGGCACGTCACCGCCGGCGTCGTTTGCGTTGACGTGCCCCTCTAATAGAGAGAACCCCGCGCGGCCAAAAGTAGCTATGTCCGGTGCGTGGAATTGCGTCGTGTGCCCGCGCAAAAACCGCGTTCGTGTCGAGGGAAGCAACGTTCGACTCGGCGGAAGCTGCATTGGCGGCGAGGAAAGCTCCGTCTGTGGTGGAGAGAGGTTCCCTTCGTGTGGAAGCCAGCGCCGCTGCGTGTGGAGGGAAGCTCCGTTCGTGCGGAGGGGAGGTCCGTTGCGCCTGGAGGGGAGGTCCGTTGCGTGTGGAGGGGCGGCCCGTCGCGTGTGCAGGGAAGCTCCGTTCGGGTGAAAGGAAGCCGCGTTCGCGTGGAGGCAGGCTCCCGGTCAAGTGGAGGGAAGCTGCCTTCGTGTGAAGGGGAAGCCGCCTTCGCGTAAAGGGGAAGCGGCGTTCGTGTGGAGGGGAAGCCTCGTTCGTGTGATGGGATGCGGCCTTCGCCTGCCAAGTAATCGGGCGTGACGGCCACGGTTGGGAGGTTCGTGTGGGCGTTTGCCTCGTTGCAGTGGCTGGGAACCGACTTCGCCGTTCAGGTTTGGCCGCTTCGCCTCATGGGGATACTCCCTGCGCCTTTGGTCTTGTCGCGTTCGCGTGCGGAGTTGGAACGTTCGCCTCATGAGTCAGACGTTCGTCCGTCGTGCCCCGCGGGGGTGGAAGTCGGCAAGCTCGGCGCGGCGACGGTGAGTCCAGACGAAGTGCTCGACGCATCCGATGATTTTCGGACGCGCGCGCAGGGGCCGTGTGAGGCCGACGGCGCGAGGGCCGGGGCTAGGGCCCCGACCCTCCGTCTCTCACCTACGCCGCCTTCGCCTCAGTGGTCGTCGGAACCGCGAGCGCGCCCACAACCGGAGGCGTCGCCTCGATCGGCACCACCCTACCCTTCCCGATCCGCTTCACCGAGTTCCACCCCGCCAAGGTTTTCGGATCATCCACGAGCGCGCTCTGCACCTGCGCGTCGAGCAACCGCAAAACCAGGTGCGCTCGCGTTGCGGTGGTCTCGAGTCCTTTGCGGGCACCCGCCCTGGTGGTGATGCACTGGGCGCGCGTGTCGACCGAGTCACGCACGGCCGCCGCCGCCGCCAACAGCGCGTCGGCGAAATTCTCGGGACAGCCATTCTCCACGAACACCTGCTGGTGCGCTCTCGCTGCCTCCGCCATCGCGGCCGCGTCCTGAACGAGCACCGCCACCTTGACGCCTTTACGCGACAGACGGAGTGCTTTGAACCCCGGCACGTCGCGCAGATGCGCGGCGGCGATCGTCGCGATGGGCCGCATGTGATGTTTCACGAGATCGCGACGCAATGCCGCCTGGACAGCCGTCTGGCTCTTGGCGTTGAGCGTGCTAGTGGCCTGCGCGCTCTCGTTGAGACCCATCTCCGCCACGAGCTGATCGAGCTCCTTCCGCGCCGCGGTGGCGTTCACGGCGCTCAGCTTTGCCGCGAAGTCGTCCAGGAACTGCTGGACGCGCCGCAGCATGTCGAACTTCCGAATCTCCTGCGCTCTCATGGTGTCCCCCTCCCGAGGGGTGCGAACATGTTGGACGCCGGTTGACGTGCGATGCCTGCCCTTCGCCGGAATGGCGAAGGTTCGGGACATGTCACCGCCGGCGTCGTGCGCGTTGACGTGCCCCTCTACTGTTAGAAAACACCGCGCGAGCAAAAGTCCCTAGTCGGGGCGCAAGAGCGCGTCGTGCGCCGGCTAAATCGGCGTCGTGTGGGGGAAGCGCTGGTTGTGAGGGGAAACGCGGCGGGCGTGTCGGCAAACGCCGCGGTCGTGTTAGCACAAGCTCCCGTCGTGTTGGGAGAAGCTGCGGTCGTGTCGGGAAACGTCTCAGTCGCCTGCCGACTCGTGAGCGTCACCGCCGGATTTGTCGCGGTCGTGTGGGACTTTGCCGCGGTGCAGTCGGTCGGAGCACGAGTCGCCTCCTGACTTGCGGGTGTCGCCTTGGGTTTTGCGCGCGTTGCCTCCGGAAGCACTCCCGTCGACCTCAGTTTTGTCCCGGGCGCCTGAGGATTAGGTAGGAGACGCTACCGACCTGCCGGGGGGGACTCGGGATTTGGCGCGGTTACCTCGGGATTTGGAAGCGTCACCGAGGGGATTGGACTCGGCGTCCCGGGATTTGGTGCGGTCGCCTCTGGGAGTTGGAACATGCGCCCCACCCCAGCCGTTCGAGGTGATGGATGTCTTACAAGCTTGTAGAACTCGTCGAGATGACGCCGCGCGGTCTGCACTGAAGCTAGTGAAACTTGACTTCCACTCCTGCGCGGGCAAGGAAGCCGTTTCTGCTGTCCCCTTGAACGAAATTGAAGTTCAGCGCTTTCTCATAACCCACTTGGCCGAAAGCGCCGAGACCGGCGCCGCTGGGGAGTTGGCGCCATGTCGCCAGGACGCGGGAGCGCCATTCCTTTGGTCGCTCTTCGATGCGACTCCAGCCGAAGGCCGGAAGCGGAACATCCCAGTAGCGGAACTGGTCATTACTCCGTCGTTCGACAGCTCCTTGTATAGAGTAGCGACGAAACACGCTTTGGTACCAATCAAGGTTCGCGTAGAGTCCGTGTGCGTCCGGTCCGAGCGGATCGCCGATCAATATTCGTTTCGAAGTCTGTCCAGAAATGAATTGCGCGTGTTCGTAATATCTGTCGCCGGTGTGATGATACTCCAACCATGCTCGCACCCGCCCATTCGCACTCAATTGCGGCAAGCCAACGCCGAGGATATGCCCGGCATCCTGCCAGAGCACGCTGCCAAGCCGCCTAACATCGAAATCGTTCATTAGTAATTCGGTATACAACTCAGTCCCGCGCAACCCCGGTATGCGCCAGCGCGCATCCACTCCCGCATAACGATCGGAGAATTCGAAGACACCCTTGAGCCCGACCTTGTTCGCATAGCCTGACGCGTCGAGAAAGGGAAAGAGATCAACTATGCGAGCACTCAAGCTTCCTGGAGGTGCCCCGCGGCCGCCGGACTTCGAGTAGATGTCGGCGCCAAGCTCCAAGTTGTTCGTCGGCGCAATGCTCACTTTGTAGCCGACGAAATACGGGTTTGGGAAATTCTGCTCGACGCCCAACCTCGCGTAGAAGATCGAGAACTTACTCGGCCCTAAGTAGCGGAAAATCCACGGAAGGGTTAACAGGCGCTCATTGGAGAGGCGGATCAAATTCAACGGCGGGGCGTTATTCGAACCCAATAACCCTACGTCGGCACCCTGGCCCCAGCGTACGTAATCGCGACCGATGTCCAGGGCGGTGTTTCGATAGAGAACTCGACCGACAGCTTGCTGGATTGCCGCGCTCTTGGCGGTACGACCGTCAGTCGTCGCCACATACGCCTCTGGTTGTAGGCTCAGCGCAAAGTTAGAACTCTCAAACACGTGTTCGGACGCGAGGAGCACGTTGGAACCGTCTACCAGCGGCCGCCCTTGTCGATTCGATAGGAGAGGGTTGATCTCGGCGTCGATCGTTCCCAGTCCGTTATTCGCGGGAACGGCGCGCCATGGACTGTCGGTCCCGGTCCACTCCGAGGCGAGTGCACGGATCGGCTCGCGCAGTGGTCGAATTTGAAGTCTCGTTGAACCAGGACCCGAAATCGCCTCGATTTCGAAGCGTTGGCGAATGCTCACCAGGAGCTCAGCCAGGAATTGCCGGTATTCTGCGCCTATCGTTGGCGCCGACGCCGCAACGCTGCTGTCCAAAGTGGCTTGAGCTCCGGCGACCAATATGGCAACCTGAAGTCGACTGTACGGCTGCTGGCCTAGGACTGCGTGTTTTATCAGCCCCGACTCCGTGAGCAGCCGAATGTCCTGATAAACGGGATCGGTGGGATCGATGAACATCGTAGCCTGTGCATGCCCCACCGGGGCGAGGAGGCCGATACCGAGGAGTGGAAAGGCGAAAAGGAGGACGCGCTTCATTGAACGGGGGTGAAATTGGACAGACTCGCGAGATGCGGTCGCCAACTTGTATGCGCGGCCAGATTAGTGGGTGGCCGACTGAACCGGTAGCGCCTGGACACACTTGCTCGGCTGGCGCTCGTGCCCTAAGTAGAAGGATTCATCGGGCCCTTAGCTCAGCCGGTTAGAGCAGCGGACTCATAATCCGACGGTCGCAGGTTCGAACCCTGCAGGGCCCATTCAGGCAAGTAGATTATCGCCTGAGTGCGCTTGAGTAAGCTCGAACTGATGTTTCGCACGTCGCTGCAGCTAACTAGTTTACTCGTTCGCAGCGCCGGTCCGTTACCAGTCCCCACGCGGTTCGTCTGCCACGGACGTGGTCGGACCACCCTCGGTCACTTCCCCGCCGCGCGTTGTATTCAACAGCAGTGCTCCCGTGACGATTCACACGCTTTCTCGCCCGCTGTTCGTTGTGGGCTTACTTGTGTTCGGCTGGCGACGTCCGGCCGCCGGTCAGCAGCTTCCGGCTAACCGTCCCAGTCCCGCCGCAGCTCAGGCGCTCCTGCAGAGTCGACCCGATCTGGTTCAGAGACTCCTGGCGAAGATAAAATCGAGTGGCCTAACGAGAGACCAGATTCGAGCCCGACTTCGCGAGGCCGGATACCCTGAGAATCTGCTTGATGCGTACCTCTTGGATTCGGCGGTCGTTGGAGACACGACGCCCAAGAGCACTTTGTATTCGGCAGTAAAGGCGCTTGGCATAGTCGATTCTACAGACACTGCGGGTGTTCGAGGTGCGATTCCGCTGCAACAGGCGAACCTCCCACAAGCAGATACTGGGGTCGCAATCTTCGGCCTCGACGTCTTTCGGCGGGCGTCGTCGCAGTTTCAGCCGCTCCTCGATGGTCCCGTCGATGAGAACTATCGCCTCGGTCCTGGTGATCAACTTGTCCTCATCCTGAGCGGCGACGTCGAAGCTTCTTACAGCCTAGACGTCACGCGAGAAGGATTTGTAATGATTCCGCAGGTGGGTCAGGTTTACGTCGCTAATCTGACCCTCAGCGATCTGAATGAAGTTCTTTATAAGAGACTGGGCCGGGTTTACTCCGGTGTCCGCCGCGGCGGTGGGAGTACGCAGTTTCACGTCAGTGTTGCTCGCCTGAGAACACTGCAGGTTTTTGTGGTCGGCGATGCCGCCGTGCCAGGCAGCTATGTGGTATCAAGCGCCGGAAGTGCCCTTACCGCGCTGTATGCGGCGGGCGGTCCGAGCCTGAACGGCTCGATGCGTCGAATCGAGATCCGGCGTGGCGGTCGATCCGTCGATAGCCTTGATCTTTACGACTATCTCCTTCGGGGCGACGCGTCTCACGATCGACGCTTGGAGACTGGAGATATCCTCTTCGTGCCCGTCCACGGCGCGCGCGTACGAGTGTTGGGCGAGGTCATTCGACCGGCCATCTATGAGCTCAAGCAAGGCGAAACGTTGGCGGATCTGATACGAGACGCAGGGGGCTTCACAGCCCACGCTTCACGGCGGCGCATCCAGGTTCAGCGAGTTTTGCCTCCGGCGCAACGCGGACCGTCTGGGCAGGATCGGATCGTCCTGGACGTCTCCGCAGATCAGTTTGACAACGAAAATGCTCCGCCGCTGGAAATGCAGCCTGGCGACGACGTCCAAGTCTTCCCGGTGGTCGATCGAATCCGAAATCGGATATCGGTGAATGGAAACGTTTGGTCCCCAGGTCCGCAAGGATTTACGCCGGGCATGCGGCTATCAGAGGCGTTGCGCCGCGCCGGTGGCCCAAAGCCCGACAGCTACCTTGGACGGATTCTCGTAACGAGGACCCGACCGGACTCCACGCTACTCGAGCTCCACGCCGCCTTCAAAGACAGCGCGGGTGAGGTGCTAGATGACATTCCGTTGGCCGAAGACGACGAGGTTCAAGTCTTCTCGACAACCGCCTTCCGACCAAATCGTTATGTGGTGATAGGCGGTGCGGTGAAGAACGGCGGTCGAATTCCGTATCGCGATGGATTGACGCTCCGTGATGCTGTGCTTCTCGCTGGTGGCGTGACGGAGAGCGCCTATCTGCGCGAGGCCGAGATTGCTCGGCTGCCTGACGATAGAGCTGGCGGCGTTGTCGCGACAACTATGCGCGTCCCGCTCGATTCGACATATCTTTTTGACCGCAAACCTGATGGAACGTATCTGGGTCCTCCCGGGATCTCGGCGCAGGCGTCGAGTGCGCCAGAGACGCAATTGCGTCCTTATGATAACGTTCTAATCATGCACCAGCCGGATTGGGAACTGCAGCGTATTGTGTACGTAGGCGGTGCGGTGCGCTTCCCTGGGCGCTACTCTCTCAAGACACAGCGCGAACGGTTGCGCGATGTTCTTGGCCGCGCCGGTGGATTGACTGCTGAGGGGTATGCCGACGGAATCGTCCTCTATCGGAATGCCGATCGCACCGGCAGGATTGGAATCGATCTTCCGGCGGTACTTCGGGATTCGACTTCGCGCGACAACATCATTCTGCAGGACGCAGATTCGATCGTAATTCCCGAGTACAATCCAGTCGTCAAAGTTACTGGTGCTATAAACTCGCCAGTGGCCGTAACGTACTCCCCAGGTGCGGACATCGATTATTACGTCCGCGCGGCAGGCGGGGCCACGCACACCGCGGATGTTAGCCGCGCCTATGTAAGGCAGCCTAACGGTCGTGTTGAGACCCAACATAAGCGACCGTTCTTTCTGCCTGGCGGGAGGCCACACCCGAGAGCCGGCGCGGAAATTGTGGTACCGGAGCATGCACCTAACGACAGATTCGACTGGGGAGCCGTTGCGGTGCCATTAGCTCAAATTCTCGGCAGCATGGTAGCCATTGTCGCCGTCCTGAAGCGTTAGCAGTGGAATCGAGGACAACTCAGCGCGACGTGCTGCGGTGCGGACAGCTGCATTCAATCCGAGAGGCGCTTGCATCGTGCTTCCCGTTGTGAGCCGCATCATTTGTCTTATCGGCGCAACGCTTTTGCTCGCGCGGACCTCTACTGCGCAGGGTCCCCAAATTGATTCCCTCGTTTGGTGGCATGTGGTCAACCACGCATGGCTGTCCGCGGATAGCACGCCGATCAACAATGACGGCGGCGAGATAGCGTATTCTCTTGCGTACCGAATAGAAGGCGCCTCGCGCTACCTCCGGCTCGCGCCGACGGATTCGGCGGCATGGAGGACGATGCGTCGCGACGTCAAAGCGGCACTTGCGGCACGGGACTCAGAGCGGCATCTGGCTGATTATCGAGGCGTATCCGGCCCGGTTTGGAGTGGCATCAAGAATCGCATTCCCGACGGAACGCGTTCGTCGATGCTTGTCGACAACGGAATAATTGCGGCCGCGCTCATCAATGCCGCGCGAAGGCTGGAGACTGGAGATAGTGCGGATCGCAAACTCGCGTCCGCGTGTCTACGTGCCGCGACCGACGCACTGCACGCGTTCGACGCCGACCTGCGCGAGGACTCAAGACTCAAACGCGAGTATTACATCTTTCCCCTCGACGTGCCTCTTCGTGCGTGGGAGCACGGGCGCGTGGTCCCGATGAATTATCTGGCTGCCGCAGCTCTAGCGTGGTACCGGCTCGCTCAAGCCAGCAGAGATTCTGTCGCCCGAAAGCACGCTCGTTTGATCGGGAACTCCATCGCCGCTCAGATGTGGCTGGACCATGGCGCGGTACTGTGGAAGTACCAGACCGAATCAGTTATCGACGACGTCGCGCATGCCGGCATCGTCGCCACATATGTCATGCAGGGTGATGCGGAGTTTGACGTTGGGGGTGAGCCGGTGCGAAATGCCCTTGCTCTGACACTTGCACGCATCTTTCGAGTCGACGGCGACACGGTCATCGTCGCCGATCACATCGACGGCACGAAGAGCGGCGAACTCCGTCTTCGCGGAGCCTTTTCCCAATGGGCAGAAGTGCTCCCGGTTGCCTGCGAGCTCTATCCACGAGTTGCCGCGTCTATACTGAGCTTTCGTCAACGCCTTGGTGCGCAGGCCTTCGTCGGGGCCGCCGCGCTTCTCGAAGCCGCCGGAAGCTGCGCGGGAGCGGCGGCAAAGCTGACGTCGATCGTTGAGAAGAGCGTTTCGAGTGCCCGGCCGATGCGTCGTGCGGATGCCCAACTCGTCGCGTCTACAAAGCCGGCGCCGAGTGCCGAGTTTCGTCACCCTCTGATAGCGTAATGTCCAAGCCGCGTATAGTCGTTGCCTTCGGCACGCGCCCCGAGGCAATTAAGATGGCGCCTGTAGTTCGCGCCTTGCGAGACCTGGGTAGCCTACGCGTGGATGCAGTTGATACTGGTCAGCACCGAGAACTCGTTCAGCAAGTACTCACCTTGTTTCGCCTGCGAGCGCAGCACTCACTCAACGTGATGAAACGGAATCAGTCCGTTTCTGAGGTGATTAGTAAGACGCTGAATCGCACCACTCGGCTATTCGAACAGAGTCGTCCCGACATGGTTCTAGTGCAGGGCGATACTGCTTCTGCATTCGCAGTTGCACTTGGCGCCTTTCTGGTTGGTGCTCGCGTCGGGCACGTCGAGGCCGGCCTACGATCGGGCGACCTCAAAGCCCCCTTTCCCGAGGAGTTGATGCGGCTCATGGTCGATCGCGCGACGGATACTTACTTCGCGCCGACGACCTTCGCTCGCGATAATCTGCTCCGTGAGGGCGTCAACGAAGGTCGTGTTTTCGTCACAGGAAACACCGTGACGGACGCGTTGCGATTCATTTGCGAATTGCGAACGATGAAAATCAGGGCACCCGAATGGCGCACGAGCGGACCTCATGTTCTCATAACAATGCACCGGCGCGAGTCATTCGGCGCTCCCATGCTCGAGTCATTGCGGGCTATTCAGCAGCTGGTTGAACACTATCCAGACCTTTCCGTGATCTTTCCCGTGCACCCGAACCCTAACGTACGCTCGGCTGTCAGGGATGCACTTGCGTCACATCCTAGAATCTGTCTCTGTGAGCCGCTCGATTACTTAGCGCTCGTGCGACTGTTGTCTGAAGCTCAACTCGTCCTGAGCGACAGTGGTGGCATTCAAGAGGAGGCACCTAGCTTCAATGTCCCCGTGCTCATTCTCCGCGATGTAACTGAGCGGCCCGAGGGCATCACCTTCGCTCGTAATCGCCTCGTTGGAACCTCCCGTTCACGCATTCTTCGAGCAGCTGCTGAAGTTCTGGCTGAAAGCGCTCCAGCGCCGGGGCGAGCGTTAGCGCCGTCACCGTCCGTTTTTGGCGACGGCGTGACGGCGTCCCGAATTGCACGCATCGTTGAGGCGACGCTGTACGATCACTCGATCGATCGAGGCGAAGTCGAATATCACTTTACCGCGCCCCGACATACTGGAAGGCGGCGTGCTGTTTAAAGATCGCACCACGCGAAATGCTCTGTGGGTACTCGTTGCGCGAGCAACGAGTCTCCTCCTTGGCCTCGTTGGCGCTCGAATCATGGGCGCCACGCTGTCGGTCGATGAGATGGGGACGTACACACTCGCCATGACAGCAGGAATCCTCATCGCGAGTCTGTCCGAGTTCGGTATTCGCAACGTCTTTGTGCGCGACGTTGCACAGGATCTCGACAAAGGGCCGGCACTGCTCGCCGCCTTCAGCGCTATAAAGATATTGCTTGCAGCTATCCTCACTCCGATAGCGCTTACTTACGTCGCCTTGCGAAGCGGGAGCAGTGGTACGTGGGCTGGCCTGACGATCGCTGCTGGCTTGTTTGCGAATAGCGTTGGCGTCGCGTGGCTCTCGTTGGCTCGGGCGCATGAACGCTTTGAGTGGGATGCGATGGGACAGATAGTCTATTCGCTCTTACTTGTACCATCACTCGTTTTTTGGCTTCACGTCTGGCCACGAGCGGCCGGTGCAGGTGTAGCGCAGTTCGTTGCCGCAACCGCACAGGTGGTTTTCACCGCGATTGTACTACGCCGGGTTTTCTCCCTCCGAATCGGGACGCTTTCAGCAACTCAACTCTGGTCCAGCGCCATCGCTCTGATTCGACGCAGCCTTCCTTTCGGTCTGTGGTCGATTCTCGCCCTGCTCTACTTTCGAATCGATACGATCATCCTTCAGGAGATGCGAGGTTTGCATGAGGTAGGCGTCTACGGCGCTGCCTACCGGTTATTCGAGATCGGTACGAGCATTCCTGTCGCGATCGCCGGTGCGCTCTTGCCTCGTTACGCAAGAAGTGTTGGCACCAGTAGCTCCAATATTGCGCATACCTATGTGTTGACCTACCGCCGGCAGGCGTGGATGGCGTTGGCGCTCGGTCTCGCCATGATCGGGCTTGCAGACCCAATCGTTAGGATCATCTGGACAGAACGCTTTGCCGGTAGCGCAGCCCCGTTGGTAGGCCTGGGCGTGGCACTCACCTGTAGTACGATGTATAGCGTGAATGGCGCCAGTCTCACGGCAATGAATGACGGCCGGTTTGTCGCGTGGATGGCGCTGGGCGCCCTGATCCTGAACGTGATACTCAACCTATTCGCGATTCCGCGGTGGGGTGCCGTGGGAGCGGCGTGGACGACCGCGGCAACGGAAGCATGGCTCTTGTTTGCGAGCACGCTTCGTATGCGTCGGCTGCTGCCGAGGCATCGACTAAGAGTCGTCGGGCCCACGATCGCGGTGGCGCTTGTCGTCATCGCCGCAGGAACTAGTGGGTCGTACATCGCAGGTCCGGTCCTCGCCGCCCTCTGTTTGCTTGGCGCGGCGGTGGCGGCGCTTCGCATGTCTCGCGGACTGTTCGAGACCGAGCGGGCACTGCCGTGAAAATACTTCTCGCAGGCGTTTTCGATTCTCACTATGCCCTGTCCGGTCAGCTGCGAGTGCGCGCCCTCGAAGAGCTCGGCCACGACGTAATCACGGTCGATTATCGAAAAGGCACGCCCTCACCGGTGCGACGCTTCGTTCCTGTGTTGCATCGACGACAGGCACTTTCTCGAGTTCTCGAGTGTCTCGAAGCCAATGAGGTGGATACTGTCGTCGTCTTGAAGGGCGAGTGCTTCGACGCGGAGGCCGTCTCGAGGATTCGTCAAAAAGCGCGTGTGCCGGTTGTGAATTGGTTTCCAGACGATCCTCATCAGCTTCATGTATCCCGGGTAATCGCACCGGCGTACGATCTGTTCTTCACGCACGACACGTACGCGCTCGCGGAGTTGTCGCGCTCCGGTGTTAGGCACGCCCGTTATTTGCCTTTCGCGTGTCATCCAGCTGTGCACCACCCATATCCTCGTTCTGTGGAGCCTAACGACGGACGGTTAGAAGGCTCCCTTCTGTTTATCGGGACCTACGACCCAATCAGGGCTTCCGTCCTAGCGGCGATCGTTGATCTCGGCCTAACGGTTGCCGGACCGGGTTGGCGACCCGAACATCTGAGAGGTGCGACTGTCCTGCGTACCGGCGTATACGGCGAGAGTATGTTTCGCGCCTTTTCGCGCGCGCGCATTTGTCTGAATATCCACCAGAACTTCGGCAGATCAGTTGACCTCTACGGGCACGGCTTGAATAGTCGTGTTTTTGAAGTTACCGGTTGCGGTGGAGTCTTACTGACTGATCGTAAAAGCGATCTTTCTGAGCTCTTCGACGAGGATCGAGAGGTCAGCTGCTACCAGTCGCACGGCGAACTGCGTGACCGGGTTGAGTATCTGCTAGCCAATGACGATCGGCGGCGGCGCTTGGCCGAAGAGGGACGGGCTCGCGCAATCAGCGCACACACGTTACATCACCGATTCCGCTCGATGTTCGAGGAAATCGGTCGACTAGGCTCGGCGGCGTAGCGCATGCGGATCGCGTTACTTAGCCCTGGTTACCCTAGTGTCGACTCGCCGTACGATTGGGCATTCGTGCATGCGCGCGCGAAGTTATATCAAAGTCACGGACACGAGGTCAAGGCTTTTACCGTTGGGACCGAACGCCACTGGTGCTTCGAAGGGATTGCCGCCGAGCGTCACGCTCCGCAAACGGTACGAGCGTCGCTAGAGCGTTGGAGGCCGGATGTGGTAGCTCTGCACGGCCCCTACTTTCGACTCATTCACATCGTCAGCGAGCTGGGTTCACCTTACGCCGTTTGGGTCCACGGGCACGAGGCTCTGTGGCACTGGGGAGGATTCCGACACGGAGCGACGACAGCTGCGCGGTTGGGACGGGCACTCAAGACCCCCGCTCGTTTGGCGCTGCAGATGTTCAAGGTGCGCCGTTTTCTTTCGCGTTCAGCACACGTCGTCTTTGTGAGCAACTGGATGCGTCAAGCAGCTGAGCACCACACGGTGCAGCGTCTTCCTGCGGCGACCGTTATTCCGAATCCGATCGACACGTCGAAGTTTCGCTACGCGTGGCAGCAGCAAAATCTGAGTCACGGTGTCACGGCCAGGAGCCTCAGCAGTCGCAAGTACGGTGTCGACGTCGCGATACGCGCCATTTCGAATTCGCCAAATACTCGCCTGAGCGTGGTGGGAACGGGGTCTCTCGAATCTTCGCTGAAAAGACTTGCGACGAGGCTTACCGCGCCGGTCACGTTCTCGGGCGCGTTCGTCCCGCATGACGAAATGCCTAAACTCTACTCGCGTTTCGGGTTCTTTCTCGCTGCGAGTCGTGTCGAAGCGCAAGGCGTTGCGATGTGCGAAGCGATGGCGTGTGGCCTTCCGGTCGTGGCGACCAATGTCGGCGGAATCCCAGAGTTTGTCCGGCATAAGGAGAATGGCTTCTTGGCGCCGCGAAACGATGACAAGACGCTTGGCGAGTGGATTCGGACATTGACGAGTGATGTCGCTCTTGCGACGACAATGAGCGAAGCGGCGCGTAATATGGTTGAGCGCACGTGCTCCCATGATGTGGTCGTAGGGCGGGAGCTAACGGTTCTACGGGAGGCGGCCCATGCCGCGTGAATTCGCGAATGGGATTGCGGGTGCCCGGATCGCGATGATCCTAACGAATCCGTTTGCACCGGACCGGCGTGTGCTTAAAGAGGCTACTAGCCTTGCGGAAGCAGGAGCCGACGTAGTCATTTTCGCCTGGGATCGGTCAGGTAGCTATCCCTCGACCGAGCGTGTAACTCCGAATCTGTCGGTGCGGCGCTTCCATGTCCGATCGGAGAATGGGCTAGGTGCCCGACAGCTACCGCGATTCCTGCAGTACTGGCGGGTGGTTGCCAAGGCGATACGTGCGGAATCGTGGGATGTGATTCATGCGCACGATTTGGATGGGTTGGTCGCGGCGTCGTTATGCAGTCGCGCAGCTCGCCGAGTCGTTTTTGATGCTCACGAGCTGTTTCCGCTGATGGTAGAGGAGAAACTCGGAGCGATCGCCGGCCGGGCAGCCTGGGGCATTGAGCGCCAGCTGCTCAAGGTGCCGCATTTAGTAATTACCGATGGGGAAGCCCGCGCTCGCGTGTATCGGAACGTGCTCGGAGTCCCGGAGGTTGTTTCATTAGAGAATACAGTCGACGCAGGTTCTTTCGGCGACCGCGACGCACTGCGCGCGGTACGGCGCGCCGAGTTGGGTATCCCCAGTGATGCTTGGGTAATCGGAGTCTTTACTTTCCTCTCGCAAGCCCGATCGTTGGATTTGCTTTGGCAGGCTGCAGCCGAGTTGAATGATGTCTACATAGTTGTCTGTGGAGACGGCGCGGGCGCGGCCAAGGTACGTGAGTTGGCAAAACGGAACGTCCGAGTTCGTTTTCTTGGTCATGTTCGCGATGTGGAATCGTGGTACGCAACCACCGACATGATCTACTATGCTGTCGATCCCGGAAGCCGGAATTCGCGTCTCGGCTTTCCGAACAACGTCGGCATGGCCGTCGGCGCGGGAATCCCCATTTTGACCACTAATGTCGGGTTCTGCGCGCACCTCGTCCGACGATATGGGCTCGGTAAAGTGATGAGAGCAGCCAGCGTTGAGAATGTGTGTGAGTCCGTGGCTCAGATCCGCAATCCTGATACGTATCGCGAGCTCGTTGCGTCAGCGCAACGAGCTCGCGAGCGGCTGTCTTGGAAAAGATCAGAGCGCGAGCTATTGGAGGCGTATCAACGCCTACTCAGGAGGACCAACTGAATAACGACATTCGCACGGTGCCTGAACGTGAGCTTACAGCGATGTCCATGGCTCACGCCGCGTTGACGCCCGAGCACGCGCTCCGGGGAGGCTTGACTTCCGCGGCCACCGACGCGCGTTCGCCTGGCGCAATCGGGCTTGCTCGCGTAGTTCGGCAGTGGCGCCGAGTCTTACTCAGCGGTCTATTGGCCGCCGCCATTACGGCTGTTGTGGTTTTGATATTACCGCCGCGGTACGAATCCGCAGTGAGCGTTGTCCCATCCGGCGGATCGCTTTCCGGCGCAGGGTCGCTAGCCGGATTGGCCCAGGGACTGGGGATTGGGAGTCTGGCAAACGCTCTTCAGGGGGGCAGCGGAGGTCTCAACTATTTTAGTGCTCTACTAAACAGTCGGACGATCGCCGAGCGAGTACTTCTTCGCCCGCTTCCTCCGCACGTCGATCCACGCAGTCCTGGCGCCAAGAATCTCTTGGAAATCTATGGTGTCGATCGAACCAACTACGCTTACTCGGTGGACCGAGCCATTCTTCGGTTTGAGAAGGCGCTGGACGTACAGACAGACGCCTCTGCAGGACTTCTTACGGTCAGTGTTAGTGGCGAATCTCCCGAGCTCGCACAGAGCCTCACTCAGATGGTGATGGAGGAGCTCGATAGTTTGAATCGCCGCGTGAATCGAGAGGCAGCATTTGGGCAACTTTCCTCGATCGAGAATCAGCTGGGTATGGCGCAACGTGCAATGTTCGCTGCTGAAGATTCGCTTCAGAACTTCCTAACAAACAACCGCACATACGCAGGATCGCCGCAACTCGTCTTTCAGGAAGCACGGCTGCATCGGCGAGTCGACATACGGCAGGCCACTGTTCAAGCGTTGAGTCAACAAGCGGAGCAAGCTCGTCTCGATGCGAACAAGAGTCTACCGGCATTCAGCATTATCGATGCGCCAAACCTCCCTACTCAGCGCTCGTTTCCAAAGCGAAAGCTGAGCGTGATCATTGCGACTCTGCTGGCTTTGTTTGGCGCGGCCATGGCGATCTTCTCCGTCGCCTTTATCGCAGCGGTTCTTGCCTCGAATCGAACTTCCCCCATTCATGTGGTGCTGGAAGCGTTCCAATCGACTCGTTCGGAGGCTGCGGTTGTGCGCCCGCAGGGCTCTGCGCGGCGGTGAGTACGCTCGAGCGGCGGTTTCCTGGACCAGGCATGCAGCTATGGCTCGTGTCCGCGGCAACAGCGGGTGCAGTCCTCGTCGCACTTCAACTCGATAATAGCGTAGCGCTTGGAGTCGGACTGTGTTTGCTGCTCGCTCCCATTCTTCTCGTTCTGTCGGTCGCGCCACAGGCCATATTCGACCTCCTCGTGGTTGCCTCTCTGGCGAGCGGTGCGGCAATCGCGTCTACAGCAATCAACCTGGGCGTTCGACTGTACCCACTGGACGTCATCCTCGCCGTCGCCCTCTTACTCGTTTTGCTCCACGCAAGGCATCTAACGAGCGTTCTTTCCACTCGCCAGCTTCGCCTAACGCTTGGTATCGTCACCTTCGGAGGACTGTGCGGGGCAATCGGGCTCGCCCATGGCAACGCGCCACTCGAGGTCGTAGGGACCTTCCGAAGGATGTTTTTCTATCCGATTGTCGGTTTCGTGATAAGCATGGCGTTCACGAGCTCACGAAGTTCAATAGAACGCACGTATAAGCTCGTCATCATCGCCGGTGTACTCCTATTTTTGCTTTTTATGGCCCGTCTCCTCACGGGCGTCGGGTATAAGCAAGATGTCTTCAATGTGGCAGGCGAGACGACTCGGTACCTGTCTTACAATGAGGCGGCGAGCCTGTCCTTCGCGGTGTTAGCTGCGATTGCGGTGCGGTTCCTTAGGCCGCGCGGGTGGCAGCCTCTTGTTGCCTCGCTCCTCAGCCTGACCTTTACGATTGGGGTGATCGGCTCGAACTACCGCACGGCATGGCTCGCGTTGCTTGCAGGTGTCGGCGTTGTCGGCTTCAGCTTAGGATTGCGACGGCTACGCGTGGCGGTGCGACTATTAGCAGGCAGTGTCGGCGTCCTGACACTGCTCGCAATTCTATTGGTCACGACGCCGCTCGGTGCGCTCGCGATGAGGAAGTTTACAACTGAGAACCTTATGACTACGGGAAGTTGGCGGCTATTCTCATGGATCAAAGCGGTCTCAGTCTTCCTCAAGCATCCGGTATTCGGCGTCGGTTTAGGATATCAGCATCAATTCGTTCGACTCGCCGGCGACATGCAAACGCTACGTGTCAACGAGGGTAATACTATTCATAACGACATCCTGTGGGTTCTTGTCAACACCGGCACTGTCGGCTTCGTCGTACTCGTCGTCTTATGGGGACGTTTAATAGCTCGCGCCATACAAACCATTCGGCGGTCTACAGATCTTTTTCTGGTCGCGATCACAGCCGCCTGTCTCGGGGAATTGGCGGTCCTTATCGTGACGTCACTCTTTCAGCCAACCATTTCGCTGGGCTCGTCGGGCTTCCTGCTCGGTCTCTTGGCAGCGCTGCTTTGTCGAACTGCTGACTTGAGTTCTGATGTTAGGCCGCCCTCGTTAATCGAGCCACAGATCAACCGATCGGACTTCGAACCTTTACCTGTCTAGCCGATGGATCAGCAGTTTGACGCGAGTGAGTTTTGGCGTAGTCGCATGTACAAGGACTCCTCGCTGGTCGCTACAGGAACCAGCGGCATGCCCTTGACCTGGCAGCAGTGGATGTACAGGAGCAAGCGGCGAGTTCTGACTTCGCTCTTGCATAGAGCTGGCGTGACTTTACGAGGAGAGGTAGTCCTCAATTTCGGATGCGGTAACGGCTACTTCGAATCAGCTTGGGAGTCCGAAGGCGCCGCTCGCGCGGACGGAATCGACATTAGCCCGGAAGCAGTCGCTCGCCTGCGGACAGCCTTTCCGCACCGTCGATATTTGGCTGGCGACCTCGGTGCCGAAGCTGTCGATCTAGCGATCTTTGGGAGTCCAAAGCTGATCACGGCTATCGATGTCCTCTACCACGTTGTAGACGATAGTCGTGCCGCCCGCATTGTCGGACAGCTCGCCGGCATGCTGCAACCGGACGCGTACTTCTTGATGACTGAAGGAGCCAACACAACCGCCTCTTTATCGCACGTACGATGTCGATCGGAAGCGTGGTGGCAATCCGTTTGGCGAGCGAGCAATCTCGAGTTCGTTGCCGAAGCTCCCGTTTTTGTCTTACAAGATCGTGCCGTACGCGGCGCGCGCCATCTGCCGTCGATGGCGGGATGGATACTCGGCGGAGCGCAATACGTGGCGGACCTTGCTGCTCTTAAGATCGTTCCGCACAAGGCGCGCACGGTCGCCTGGCTCTTGCAGCGAGCTTCCTAGGCAGCAACTAAGGGGGCGCGGGCTGATGTGACTGCGCCAGCCCAGACCGCCAGGCTTAGCAGAACGCTTCGTTGACGAGGAGATTGAAGCGCTTTCGCCTGGAAAGCCTGAGGCCAATCCAGCACTGCGGCAATCATCGCCAAAGAATTCGATCCCGCCTGGGCGGCCGAAAAGGCGCGTTCCGTTTCTGAAACGGCGGTCATTGGAACTGTAAAACCATATTTTCGTCCAAACCGGGCGCGCAGTCCGCATAGGCGGTCGCCGCTTTGCTTAGGTAAGATGTCGCGCGCGACGCGACGGTATAGCCACTTCCGAGCACCGAGATTAGAGATCTTGTACCGGCTTGGCATTCGCTCTACGAGCTCTATGAACTCGAGATCGAGAAATGGAACTCGAAGCTCGACCGATGAGCGCATGGATAGTTGATCTGCGACGATTAGTAAGTCGTCGGCTAACGACAACCTGGCATCGACTCGCAGCAGTGTGTTCACAGAATCTTCGTCCTCGGCGGCGGGCAGCCAATTGCGAACGGCCTCGCGGGCGAGCTCCCTCGTGGGAGCCCCTGTCGATGAGGTAATCGCATCCACAGCGGCGGCTGGAAATACAGCAAGAATGTCGACAATGCGGTCCACTTGATCGTCAGAATTGAGCACGCGCGATAGTCGATCGCCGGATTCGCCGCCGATGATTCGCTGCGCAACAAACCCGCTCAACCGTGGTGCGAAGTGACCAACCCGCCAGAGGCGTTCCGCAACGTGGCGAGGATAGCCGCCTAACGGCTCATCCGCACCCTGCCCCGTCAGAACGACTTTGTGTGTGCGGCCGACCGATTGACAGAGTTCCCCCAACAACATTATTCCCGGATTGGCAATCGGCTCGCTCATGGCAGCGATTGCGTCGATCCAGCCTTCCGCGAGATCGCGATCAGAAACCTGCAGCGCCGTAAGCGGTATTCCGAGCTCCTGGGCCGCCAAAGTCGCGGCTCTTGTCTCATTCGGAAGTCCGGGCGAATCCGCACCAATGGCGAATGCTTGCGGTGGCTCTGACAACCCCTCGACCATCAGTCGGGAAATCACGGTTGAATCGACACCGCCTGAGAGAAGCGTCCCGACGGGGATATCGCTCATCAGCTGCCGTCGAACTGCGGATCGCAGCCCTTCCGATATCGCCATTGCCCAATCGGCTTCAGACTTGGGTTGTGCCGAATATCGAATGCGTGAGGTATATCGGTTGAATTCGAGATCTCTGCCCGCGTCTCTCGTCGTTAGGCAAACGTAGTGGCCGGGCGGCACCTTTCGAACATCATCGTAAATCGAATGCGGCGACGGAACGAACCGGAAAGTCAAAAGGAGGCGGACCGCATCCGCGGAGAGTTCTTTTTCGACGAGCCCCGCCTGTAGCGCCGCCCCAAGCTCAGATGACCACCATGTCATGCCACCATTCCGCCCGAGGTATAGCGGCTTTACACCCAACGGATCGCGTGCAAGAATCACGCGGCGATTTGGCACATCGACAACGGCCACTGCGAACATGCCATTAAGTCGTTCGAACAGCTCGGTTCCCCACGCCTGCCAGCCGTGAACCAAGACCTCCGTATCGCAACGCGTTCTAAATCGATGGCCAGCCCGTTCGAGTTCTCGTCTCAGTTCCAGATGATTGTAGATCTCGCCATTGAAAGAGATCCAAACATCCCGGTCCGCGCTGGACATGGGCTGAGCGCCGCCTTCCAAGTCGACAATGGAAAGTCGGCGATGGCCGAGTGCGATCGTTGCCGCGTCCTGCTCGACGGCGATAGACCCTTCGCGCTGAACACCATCACCAGAGAGTGACCAGAAACCGACGCCGTCCGGGCCGCGATGCGTCAACCCTTGCGCGAGGTGCACCGCAGCGCGCCCAGTGCGCGTATCGTCGCGTACGCTGAGCGCGCCGGAAATTCCGCACATCGAGAGATCCTACGGAGAGGGTTCAGCTGTGAAAAAAACCTCGGATGGCATCGGCAACCCGCTCAACGTGCGCCGGTTTTAGCCCGGGAAACATTGGCAAGCTGAGGATCGAGTCAGCCGCAGCTTCAGTAGTAGGTAGGAAGCCGCGCTTCCATCCTCGATGAGCATAGGCTTTCTGCAAGTGCAATGGAAGCGGATAATGAAGGCCGGTGCCAATGTTCAGTCGCTGCAAATGCTCCTGCAGGGCGTCTCGTCGCTCCGTCCGGATGACATACAGATGATAGACGTGCTGTGCGAACTCGGCTTCAACTGGAAGCTCAATTTCCGAGATGTCCGACAACGCATCACGATAGAGTCCAGCCGCCTCACGGCGCTGAGCATTCCACTCGGCAAGATGTCGAAGTTTTATGCGGAGAAATGCGGCTTGAATCGCGTCGAGGCGACCGTTGTACCCTTCGGAATCGTGATAGTATTTTCTTACTTGTCCATGCTCGCGCAACTGCCTGACTCGATTCATTGCAACGGCGTTCTTGCCAACAATAGCGCCCCCTTCTCCGCAAGCACCGAGATTTTTTCCCGGATAGAAGCTGAAGGCGCCCATTGCTCCCATCGAGCCGGCCACGAGACCCTTATAGGTGGCACCGTGGGCCTGACACGCGTCTTCCACAACCCAGAGCCCGTGTTTCTCGGCAATGCGCAGAATCGGGTCCATATCTGCCGACTGCCCATAGAGGTGCACCGGCACAATGCCGACCGTGCGAGAGTTGATCGCCGACTCCAAATGCGCGGGGTCCATTGTCAGCGTGTCGTTGGTCACGTCGACGAATTGGACAACTCCGCCAGCCTGCGTAATCGCTTCCGACGTCGCCATGAACGTATGAGCGACTGTTATTACCTCGTCTCCGCCCTGAAGACCGAGCGCCATGAATGCAAAGCGCAACGCATCTGTGCCACTGTTGACACCTACCGCGTCCGGCGTCGTGCAGAATCGCGCAAACTCTTGTTCGAACGCCGTGACTTCCGGGCCGCCGATAAATGCAGCCGACTGCAATGCCCGCCGAAGCGCACCAACAAACTCTTCCTCAAGGGCACGATGGGGCGTGATCAGATCAAGAAATGGAACCGCCTCGCCTACGTGGGGCGCAATAGTACTGCTCATTATGCTAGACCTGTGGGAAAAGGGCTGGAAGAAAGGTCAACCGGAGAGCTAACGGGTATATTGCGCCGAACTCTCGCGTAAAACGCGCGCAGGATTTCCAGCGACGACAACGCCGGCCGGGACATCTTTCGTGACCACGGCTCCGGCGCCAACAACTGCACCCTCGCCAATGCTGATGCCTCCCATAATCACGGCCCCTGTGCCAATGGACGCGCGGCGGCCAACATGCGTGCGGAGACATGTCCAATCAGCTTCGGTCTGAGCCGAACCGTCAGGATTTGTCGCTCGCGGGATCTTGTCGTTAATGAAGTTGACGTTGTGTCCGATAAAGACTTCATCTTCGATCGTCACACCCTCGCAAATGAACGTGTGACTCGAAATCTTGCAGCGACTCCCGATGGTCGCGCCTTTTTGAATCTCTACGAACGTTCCTACTTTGGTGTGGTCGCCGATCGAGCAGCCGTAGAGATTCACAAAAGCGAATATCCTCACGCCGTCGCCCAGGCGTACATCAGGTGCAATGCGCTGCGTCGCGCTCAACTCAAGCATTACTGAACCTGCTGACGCGACGGTACTCGCGCCGGTTCGAGTCTCGGAAGCACCACCGGGCCAGACTCTTTGCGAATCGACTGCTCAGCGGCCGAGAGGATCCGCACGATGCGTAATCCCGCATGGCCGTCGGCGCGCGGTGTTCCACCAGAACGGATGCAATGCAAAAGATGCTCGGCTTCCACCGCAAGCGCTTCTCTGCCGTCCAGTCGTGGCGCGTGCATATCACCAGAGCGATACGAGACGAGCTGCCCGTACACTTCGTCCTGTGAGCTGCTCGGCGTGATCGTAACGCCCTTGTCGTAGATCCTGATTTTTTCTGACGGTTCCATGTCGTCGTAAACGACCATGCGGCGCGAACCGCCAACCATAGTGCGACGAACCTTTGCCGGAGCCAGCCAATTGACGTGAACATGCGCCAGCAGATCCCGTCCGTATCGCAGTGTGACATATGCGATGTTCTCCGTCGGACTCCCCGCGTGGCAGGCGCCCACGGCAGAGACTTCCGTCGGTAGCGCACCGCTCATCAAGTAATCGATGATGCTGATATCGTGTGGCGCGAGGTCCCAAATGACGTTCACGTCGGCCTGGAAGAGACCGAGGTTTATGCGAACGCTGTCCAAGTAGTAGATCTCGCCGAGGTCGCCGCTTTCGATGAGGTCCCTCATTTTCTGCACCGCGCCCGTGTACACGAACGTGTGATCGACCGCGAGCAGCACGCCGGCACGCTCGGCGAGATCGACCAACTCCTCGGCGTGTTCGACCGTCGTCGTGAGCGGCTTCATCACAAGAACGTGCTTCCCCGCAGTCAAGGCGCGGCGCGCGACTTCGTAGTGATTGAAAGAGGGGGTGCAAACAACCACCAAATCAACGTCGGGCGATTCCACCACCTCGACGTAATTATCAGTTATGTGACTGATGTGATGCTCGGCTCCGAGCCGCGCCGCACGCTCGAAGCGAGCGTCACAAACGCTTACGACCCGTGCGTGCGACTGCTTCGCGAAGTTGCGGACCAGGTTAGGTCCCCAGTATCCGCATCCCACCACTCCGACTCGAACGTTCGATTCTTTCGCGCTCATAATTACGCGGCCGATCCAGAGTTAGTCAGCATCACCCAAGGGGTTTTCAACATGATTCGAAAATCCTCACTGATACTCCAATTGTGAACGTATTTCACATCCAGCTGGCACATCTCGACATAGGAAAGTCGATTGCGTCCGGAGACCTGCCAAAGGCCAGTGATTCCCGGCCGTACGGAAAGTCGCTCGAGTTGCCAGGGTTGATAAAGCTCGACTTCATACGGTACCGGCGGCCGCGGCCCAACAAGACTCATCTCGCCTCTAGCCACATTCCAGAGCTGCGGCAGCTCATCGAGACTGCTTCGTCGAAGGAGATGTCCCACCCATGTGACACGAGCGTCTGCGGTCAGCTTGTAGACGAGTCCTGGCGTCGCGCATTCACAAGTCTCCGTAACCAGGCTTCGCACGTAATCTCGGTGCGGCGCGTCGCTCGCGCCGTGAGCCATTGTCCGGAATTTCAGGATCGTAAAGGCCCGGCCCCCAAGACCTAATCGCCTTTGCCGGAAAAACACCGGTCCAGGTGACGTCAGCTTGATTGCGACGGCGATCAGCAACACGATGGGCGCCGCGGCGGTAAGCAAGAGACTGGCGAAAACCAGATCGATAAGCCGCTTACGAACTGAGATTGCGGGCGTACCGCGGACCGACCTCCAGGCCCAGCTAGTGCCCTGCGGAGGAGCGACGAGTGTGGACTGAGCAGATGTGGCCATCACTGGCGCCCCCGTCGGCAGGAAGAAGCCTCTCTGCCGCATAGTGGATATCGTCGTTAGGGTCGAGGACTCGACCGATGCGAACGTTCGCTGCTGCTGATGCAACTGACGGATGTGTGTGTGGCGTGCGCTGCGGCGCTGAGCGGACGGCGGCTTGAACAGGGGACGCGAATGGGTGCCCTTGCGTAACAGATCAGACCTAACGTGAGTCATACGAACAATCAAGTCGATTAAGGACGCCGACTCTGGCTACCGCGGCAGTAACAAACACCGGCGCATGATGAACACGAGGGGCGCCCTAGTCTCGGTGGTTTTCGTAAAACGCTCATTTCGCGAGCGCGTCGTCGATCGAGCGCATCAAACGAATACGGCCATCCTGATTGGCGACAGCGAGCGAATCGAGAAACCAGTCGAGAGTGTTTACCGGCTGAACGTGAAGCGTATGAACCAACAGAACGGTCAGATAGTTTCTTCGCAGCACCCGCTGCCACAAAAACTGCAGATCCTGCTGCGTCGCGCCATCGGATATTGTGCGATGGGAGATGCCGATTCGACCCGGCGCCCAAGGCCGCAGTAGCGGAACGTCGATCTGATACAGTTCTGACGCGGACGAGAAGGTACGGAAGAGCGCTCCGCGCCAATTGCGTGTCTTTGCGACGCTGTCGAAGAAAATCGAGCCAGTCCAGACCCCTGGCTGTACGAATACCCGGCTGGCGAAGCCGTGTTGCGACAAATCGCTAAGGGAGCCGAGGACCTCGCCCATGAAATCGACGCCGTCGGTTGTCGTCGAGACATGATGCCGTGAATGCGCCACAATTCCAAATCCGGCTGCCTCAAGTCGATGAAGGTCATCCCAGGTTGGTCGCCCGTCGTCACCAACGCTGGCCGTTGGCACTGCGATTTCGGCCGGAATTCCTCGCGCAATCAACCGAGACGTAAATGGAGGGTCCGTCGGCATGTTGTCATCAACGCGAAGGACCACGAGCGGTGTGGAGTCCGAGGGATTCGTGTCATCAATATCCCGTGGTGGAATGACTAAGCTCTCGTCAATGCGAACGCCGGCGATGGGATAGGAAGCCACGACACTATCCGCTCCGATTATTAGCACTGATCCTCGAAGGGTGTCGCCGACGATTCCATAGGCCACGGACATCGCCCTTCCATCACGCAACACTATTCTCCAATTGATCAACTGGCTTGCCGATAATTCCGCTGAAGCACTCGTGATGTCTAGGTCGAGAGCATCGCTGCCATCAAACGCGCGCGTTGGCAAGACTTCCATCGCGAGTCCACTCTTCATTCCTGGCAAAGTGACTCGCACCATCTGAACATGTTCGGCGAACTCGCCTCCATCGATATGAAGGACCCACGTCCCAACCGCATCGCGAAGGTGGATTCCAGCTCCGAGTGGATCACTCACACCGCGTGAAGCCGAATCGGAACAACTCATCGCACCCAAGACGCAGCCCACAATGACCACTCCAAGAATCGCCACTGATCTGGCAATGCGACTGTCAAGCAAGCGAATGATCAAGAGGATAGCCGAAGTTGTGCGCGCGAAGCGCCGTGATGACGGAGGGCGAAAGCCCAAGAGCTTCAGTGAGTGTCCTCGAATACCGTGGCCACCCGTGTTCTCGCTCGAAGCGTCGTGCAGCATCTGCGACAGCAACTCGGCGCGCGGGGTTGCGCGCGAGTCGGACCAAAGCGTCAGCGATGAGCCCCGGCTCCGCTCGGTCAATCAGCTCGACGGCGTTCCGACCGAAATAAGTGAGCACTAACGGAAGAGCGGTTGCCACGGCGGGAATGCCGAGCGTCGCATATTCCGTGAGTTTGACCGGAAGCATGGCAAGCGTATACTCGCTAATCTCGTTTGGCACAATTCCCACATCCGCGTCGGCGATACGGTTCAACGCTTCGCTGAGCGGCACATACGCGTCGGTGAAGTGAACGCAGGCGCGGAGATCCAATTGTGCAATAGCGTCCTTCACCGCTTTACTGGCTTCGCCCGTACCAACAATCAGTAACTCCGCATTCGGTACGGCGGCGCGGACCTGCGCCATTGCGCGCACGGCGTGAACTATTCCGGATCGTCGCGTCACCGTACCGTGAAACACGATCTTAAACTGGCCAAGCTTTGGGGCTCGGCGGATCTCCGGACGTACGATCGTGGGATCGGGACTGTTAAGTACAACACTGATTCGCGACAACGGGATGCCGCGTTGCGCGATCCGCTGTTTATACAGCTCGTGAACAGTGATAAGGTGGTCTACCCTTCGCCAAACGCTCCGCTCGGCCCAACGAAGCAGCGGAACCGCAAGAGCGCGCTTTACTCCGCTAAACCGGTGTAAGGCCAGCTCCGACATGATGTCATGAACATCCACCACCACGCGAGCGCCCGCTCGATGCCAAACGCGAACACTCCAATACAGATAGTCTGGCATGTTGTGGATGTGCACGACATCGGGGCATCGGCTCTGTCTCGCGCACCAACGTCTTATCGCGCGCATGAAACGCAGCTGCCCTGCCAGCGATGTCCTCCCGCGCTCTTGAGGGACCGGCAACCAGATGATCTCGGCTCCCTCCAATCCGCGGGGCGCAGCTGAGCTATCGGAGGTCGGCACCAACAGTGTCACGCGTGCGCCGGCCTGCAAAATCTCTCGCGTTTCGCGAATGACTCGTGCATCGGCAGCAAGATCTCCGTAGGCGATAGACACAACCCACGGGGGAACCCCGCTCGCCCGACTAGGCGCTCGATCCACCGCGCGTGCGCTCACGCTACGTCGCCGTGCTTCCGCAGCTCGTTCGACCATTCAAGGGCATCGAGTAGCCGAGAATCGAAGCAGCGCTTTAGCAACTTTATATTCGGCATCACGCAGTGGCCCCCGATGATGCCTGGAAAGAATTTCGTCCGAGGTAGATAGCCGATCTCCTCGTAAAACGTAACGACGTCGTCGTATGGGACACCGAGTTGGCGCGACATGCGATCGACGTCCTGGGCGAACGCGATCAGAACCCCGAAGTACGTCGTCTCGGTGAGCTTCGCTAGCTCGGTTGCCTCGGGGGACGACAAAACCCGCGTCTTCATGCCGGCGCGGCTGAAATACCCGGCGATTCGCGACGCAACTGCCTCGTCGCGCGCGCCCACAAACTTCACATAGTGTGTGAGTTCCTCCGCCATCCTTACGTGTTTTCCGCGCACGGGGCTATGAACAACTGGAACTGACACTGCGTCTTCGACAGCGGCGGTTGTTCCGACTGGTACGGTGCTGTGAATGACGATTACTTCTGGCCTGTAGCGATTGCAGTATTCCTTCGTGGTCCCTACAAAGTCACGGATTTCTGCCGGATAGCAGACGTGCATCACATCCACGCAGCCTTCGATGTCTCGAACGGGCAAATCAATGCCTTCCGTTCGATAATGTGGAGACAATACTTGGAGAAGCGGTCGGCCCACTTCCCCAAGGCCCATGATGAGCGACACCGGCTGCGAATCACTTCTGGGAGTCATAAGCAACGATCGTGGTCTGAGCAGATGCTCGACCGCGGGCTAGGTGAAATGGGGTCTAACGGAAGGGCCAACTTGGTAGAGCCTAACGCGGACTTGGCAGGTGGGACAAAAAATCTCGACGCTCGTAAATACCTGTAGTTGGCGGTGACAATCTCGACGCCACGCGTCACGATTTCAAGGGCAATTGGCCGATGTCACAATTGTGTCCCGTCAACATTAGACCGTTCTAATCTTCGCGCTTCAGGAGGAACGCGACCCTTGCGCCTCCTGGAACGAGACGGCTAAGGCTTAACATCAAGCGTCCGAAGAAGGTCACTGACCATTTACGCTCTTGGAATGGATTTGAGCGCATCCAACGGACGTAGCGGACGTACCGGGGAGCGATTACACTTGTTGCGGGCGTCGCCTCAGTTGACGGAGACGCCACAGGGTCGCGTAGCTCAGCTGGTTAGAGCGCTGGTCTCACATACCAGAGGTCCGGGGTTCGAGTCCCTGCGCGACCACTTGGCACTCGAGGCATTCGGGCCTGCTTCGGTCTTCAGGCTGCCGACACGCCGGCGATCATCAGACCTGGGCTTAGTACCGCTCGATGTGCGCCTAGCTCGCGCAACTTCGATACGATATTCGGGTGGATAGGTAACGCGCGAATCTCGGGATGTTCTAACGCTTCGAAGAGCGAAGCGTGACTCTGCCCGCAGGGCGAGTCTCAGATAAAGATCCCAGCGAGATTGGCTTCCTCGACTAGGCGTCGAGGGATAGCTCTGCGGCTTGTGCTGCAGGCAGCAGAATGCTCTCGCGCCGTACCTGCCAGTGGCGTGCGATCAGGCGCGAGAAAGCTTCGCAATTGACCTCGCGCTCGAACGTGGACTCGAAGGACGCCCGACCGTTCGCACCCATCGCCTCGAGCTCCGCGGCGCTTCCGGACCACGCCCGCAGCGCCTCGGCCAGCCGCGCGCCGGCGTCATGCTCCGCTGGGTCCACCACGGCGCCGCACTGGGCACGGAGGATCGTCTCCGCGGACTCACAGGCTCGCGGTCCCACGAACAACGCCGGCCTGGCCGAGGCCATGATGCCGTAGAGCTTACCCGGGACCGAGATGCCGACGAAGGGTGAGCGCAGGGAAATCAGATGGACGTCCGCCAGCGTCAACGAGTACTTCAGCTGCTCGCGGCGGAAGTACTCGCGATACTGGAAGTTCATGATGCCGTTCGCGGCGACGTATTCCTCGATCTCCCGCCGCCGCGGGCCGTTCCCCACAAATAGGAAGTAGATGCGCGGGTCGTCCTTGAGCAGGCGCATCGCCTCGCAGATCGCGTCGAAATCGTGGACGATGCCGGCGTTGCCCGAGTACATCACCACGAACTTGTCGCGGAGGCCAAGCTCGTCGATCAGCGGATTCTCGTCGCGCGGAGTGGGTACGATCTCGTCCTTTGCGCTCCACACGTGCACCGTGTGCGTGCGCTCCGGCTTCACGCCCTTGGCGATGATGCGCTGCTTCATGTAGGGTCCGAGGTCGACCACGAAATCCGCGTAGCGATAACCAGTTGCGTTCGCCCATTCGAGCAATCTCGCAACTGCGCTGCCGGCTCGAAGCATCCCCGACGCTACCTCCGCATCGGGGTGCAGATCCATCGACCACACGCCGTAACGTTGGCCCCGTAGCAGGCGCGCGATGGCGCCGAGGAAGCCGAGCAGCGGGGGGGTCGTGAGGAAAATGACGCCGTCTCTCCGGGGGCCGGAGAGAAGCGCGACGAGGACCCTCACGTAGAACGACAGGTAGTCGACGACGCGGCCGAGGTGGCTTTTCCTGCCGAAGGCCGTGGTTCTCAGGCGGTGGATGCGCACGCCATTTCGGAGCTCGCTCGCCGGCGCGTCCATCTTGCCGGCAACGTACTTTCCGCGACCGGTCAGCACCTCCACCGCGTACCCCTCGCGCGCGAGATGCTCGGCGAGGTCGGTTAGGTGCTGACCGGTTGAAGCGACGTCCGGGTAATAGTGCTGGTTGACGAGGAGCAGCTTTGCCGGGACATCGACGTCTTTCCCCGCGGCTTCCGGCGCCATTTAGTCCGCCGCGGACATCTCTTCCGGTACGCGACCGTTGCTGTGCATCGCGACCAGCTCGAGTTCGCCCGCGTGCGCCGACTCCCCGCCATCCAGCTGATACGCGTCGCGGTTCTTGGCCATCTCGTTGCGGATCCACTGATAGGTCACCGCCAACCCGGCCGCGAGCGTCGTCCCCGGCTCCCAGCCCAGCACCTGCCGAAGCTGCGTATTGTCCGAGTTCCGACCCCGCACGCCCTGGGGGGCGGTCAGGTTGTAGCGCTTCCGCACCGTCTTCCCTGCCACCTCGGCCACCGTATCGACGAGCTGATTGATCGAGACCAGGTAGTCCGTCCCCAGATTCAGCGGCTCGCGGTGATCGGACTGCATGAGCCGGAAGATGCCCTCGACGCAATCGTCGATGTAGCAGTAGCTCCGCGTCTGCTCACCATCACCCCAGACCTCGATCTCGCCGCCGTCGGCTACCAAGGCCACCTTGCGGCAGATCGCCGCCGGGCTCTTCTCGCGCCCGCCGTCATACGTGCCTAACGGCCCAAAGATGTTGTGGAAGCGCACCACGCGGGTCTCGAGGCCATAGTCCTCGGTGTAGTGCCGGCACTGGCGCTCGCTGAAGAGCTTCTCCCACCCGTAGCCGTCCTCGGGATCGGCCGGGTACGCGTCTTCTTCCTTGAGCGGCGTGACGTCGGTGCTCGTCTGCTTGTAGCCCGGATAAATGCAGGCGGAGCTCGTGTAGAGATAACGCTGAATCGCGTTCAACCGGGCGGCTTCGAGCATGTGGATGTTGATCAGCACGTTGTCGTGCATGATCAGCGCTTTGTTGTGCTCGATGAAGCCGATCCCGCCCATGTTGGCGGCGAGATTATAGACCTGGTCGATGCCGCGCGTGGCTTGGAGACAGTTCCCCCAGCGCCGCAGGTCCAAGAGCTCGAACTCGTCCGCGCGCGTCGCCTCGTATTCCGGCTCTTTGATGTCCACGCCCCGCACCCAATAGCCGCGGTCCTTGAGATAGCTCACCAGGTGATGCCCAATGAAACCGCCGGCTCCGGTCACCAATACACGAGTCTTCGCGCTCATTTGCCCAAGGAGGAGAAGGGTTCGAGTGTAAAGCAGCGCTAACGCGCCTCGCGCCACACAAGGGTACGGCTGCGGTGATCACTTGCTGATCACACGCGAGGCCTAAGCTCTACAGTGTGGGCAGCATTGCCCCGCAATCCCACACTTATCGGGGATCGGCATGTGCAATCTCCGGGCCCACTGCGACAAGTGAATTCGAGAGCGGTGCTAGGTGCGCTTGCGTACGCGGCCATTCGCCTGGGAGTGCGCGGCGCTCTTAACTCGGAGTCGCGATTCCGGCGGTTAGCTTGGCGCCGGCTTGGCGAAGACGGCCCGCCAGTGCCTCGTCTACCCGGGCACGAATGACCAGCTGATCGCCATCGGTCTTTTGATCGAGCACTTCTCCGCCCCGATGAATCTCCGCGAGCAGCCTGCCGTCGGATGCGGAGAAACGGATCTCCGTGAGCGGCCGCCGGGAGCGGATCGCCGAACCTAGCGCGCGACGCAGTGGCTCGAGGCCCCCGTCGTGGAGCGCGGACACGAAGATCGCGTTCTTCACCAACCTGCCGATCCGTTCCTGGAGCGCGAAGAGACTCTCCTGGTCGAGCAGATCGATCTTGTTGAACACGAGGAGCCGCGGGCGATCGCCGACGCCGAGGTCCTCGAGCACTTCCTCGACGATGATGCGCTGCTCTTCCCAGGTCGGCTGGCTCGCGTCGATCACATGGAGAAGCAGATCGGCCTCGGCCGTCTCCTCGAGCGTGGCGCGGAAAGACGCCACGAGATGGTGGGGCAGCTTGCGAATGAAGCCGACGGTATCGGTAACGAGGGCCTTCGATTCACCGAGTTCGACTTCGCGGGTGAGCGGGTCGAGCGTGGCGAAGAGGCGGTCCTCTACGAAAATGTCCTGGCCGCCTGTGAGCGACTTTAGAATCGAGGACTTTCCGGCATTGGTGTAACCCACCAGCGACGCCTTGAATTCCCGCTGCCGAGAATGTCGCTGCACCACGCGCCCCTTCTGCACGTCGCGCAACCGCTCCTTCAGGAGCTTGATCCGCTGGTTGATCAGCCGACGGTCCGTCTCGAGCTGTGTTTCGCCGGGTCCGCGCATGCCGATGCCGCCGCGGAACTTCTCGAGGTGGGTCCACATCCGCGTTAGGCGCGGCAGCATGTACTCCAACTGCGCGAGCTCCACCTGCATCTTGGCCTCGGAGGTCCGCGCCCGCGTCGCGAAAATGTCGAGAATGAGCTCGGCGCGATCGACGACGCGCTGCCCTACCGCGTCCTCGATGTTCTTGCCCTGCGACGGCGACAGCTCATCGTCGAAGATGACGAGCGACGCATTGCGCTCCGCAACCATGTCGCGCAGCTCGTCGATCTTCCCGGATCCGAGATAGGTGCCGGCATGTGGCTTCTCGAGCTGCTGGGTGACCTGCCCTACGACGACCGCGCCCGCGGTGTCGGCCAACTCCTCGAGCTCGCGCAAATGCTCATCCAACAGGTTGCGTGCACCGGCGCGTTTGCGCGGCGCCCCAACGAGTACGGCGCGGTCGATCGCCGGCGCGACGACTATCGGCTCTCTAGCGATAAAAGCTCTCTGTGAAAGATGCGGAACGCCTAACGGCTGCTGCCACCGAGTGTCGAGTAACGACCGGTCTGCGAGAAGGGCACGGTGAAGTTGCCGATCGGCGAGCCGACGGTCACGTCGCCACGCACCGTGTAGTTCACGCTGCCGGTGTTCATCAATTGCCGGCCTGCCTGGCCGACGCCCGAATACGTGAAGTTGATCGGGATGTGCACCTGCTGCGAGCGCTTGCCCTCGACCGTGAACGCCTGCGATGTGGTCCCGTTCGCGAACGGCACGGTGTCGACGAGGACGGCGTAGTGCATCTGCGTGGCGTCGAGACGGAAATCATTCGGGTTTTGCACATTCAAAACGACGTCCAACGAGCCGCCGCTGAGACCGACGCCCGTCACCTTCACGTCCTGCAGACTCACCACCGGCTGGCGGAAGGCCGCTTTCCCCAGCGTGGAACACGCTGCCGCGAAAGTCACACCGACTGCTGCTGTCATCAACAGAATTCGTCGCATATGATGGATTCCTCCGAACAGTGTTGCCCGCTCAACTCTCGCTGTCCGCCGGCGAATCGCCCGCGGTCTTTCGCCTCAGCTCTTCCCACCACGCCATGCGCTTCGCGATCTCCCGCTCGAATCCGAACTTCCCCGGCTCGTAGAACGTCGCTCCGCGCAACGACTCGGGCAGATATTCCTGCGGAATGTACGCATCCGGTGCATCGTGCGCATACTGGTACCCCGCGTGATAACCCAGTTCCTTCATCAACTGCGTGGGAGCATTCCGAATGTGAAGGGGTACCGCCTCGGCTGGATGCGACTGCGCCGCTTCGATCGCCGCGCCGAGTGCACGCTTTGCGCTGTTCGATTTCGGTGCCGTCGCTAGATAGACGACCATCTCGGCCAAAGGGAGATAACCTTCCGGCGGTCCGAGTTGGTGAAAGGCGTCGCGGGCGGCGACGGCGATCTTGAGTGCTTCCGGATCAGCAAGACCGATATCCTCGGCCGCCATCGCCAGCGCGCGACGGAACATGATCATCGGGTCGGCTCCGCCCTCGATCATTCGCGCCATCCAATAGAGCGCGCCCTGCGGATCGCTGCCGCGTAAGCTCTTGTGAAAGGCGCTCAGCATGTTGTACGTCTCTTCGCCGCCCTTGTCGTATCGGGCGAAGCGAAGCTGCAGCGCATCCCGCGCGACATCCACGGTGATCGTTCCGCCCTGCCCGACGTGTGTTGCCGCGGCTTCGAGCGCCGTCAATGCGCGGCGGGCGTCGCCATCCGCCTGCTCGGCAAGCAGGCCTAACGAGTCGGGCTCCGCCGTCAGCTCCATCGCGCCGAGTCCACGTTCACGATCCTCGAGCGCGCGCACGAGCAAGCCGCGAATGTCGTCTTGCGTGAGCGGCTGCAGAACGAACACCCGCATTCGCGAGAGCAATGCACCGTTGATCTCGAACGACGGATTCTCCGTCGTGGCGCCGATCAGCGTGATGGTTCCGCCCTCGACGTGCGGAAGAAAGGCGTCTTGCTGTGCCTTGTTGAAGCGATGAATCTCGTCCGCGAAGAGAATCGTCCCGCGGCCCAGACGTCGTCGTCCTTCCGCCTCGTGGACGATCTCGCGAACGCGCGGCACGCCCTCTGTGACCGCCGAGAACGAGACGAACTCGCGATCGGTGTATCGCGCGATGACGCGGGCGAGTGTGGTCTTCCCACTGCCGGGCGGTCCCCAGAAAACCATCGAGCTCACGGCGCCGCGCTCGATCGCTTCACGCAGTGGCTTGCCTGGCGCGAGCAAGTGCCGCTGCCCAACGAATTCATCGAGGGAGCGCGGCCGCATCCGCGCGGCCAGTGGATCGGGCGTGCGTGCGGCGAAGAGCGAGTCGCCCTCGTCGTCGCGCCGCTGTCGCGGTCGCCGGTCAGCCACGCGGGTACCAGCAGCTCATCGCGCTAACGACCGCGCGGCGAGATACAAACCGCAGCCGCAAAGAAAGCTCGTTGGAATGGCCCATCCTCGCTTCGCTTGAAACTCGGGAACGAGATTCGATGCTCCGACATACAGCGTCACTCCCGCGGCAATGGCGAGGCCGTTGGCTGCCAGCACACCGAATTGGTCGGTGAGTACGACACCAAGAACCGTTGCGCCGCCAAGAGCCGCGGCCGCGAGCAACGCGCGAAGGCGACTTGCACCGGCGGCGAGAAAGAGGCTCGAGATGGCCAGCCCCTCCGGAAACTTGTGCAGGAGAACGGCCACGAATACGAGGGCGCCAAGCGAAGAGCTGACGCGAAGTCCGCTCGCCACGGCAACGCCGTCTACGAAAGTGTGCAGCAGCAGTCCAACGAGCGCCGAAATGCTCACGACGCGAGTGACTTCGTGAGTCTCTTCTCCGAAATGAAAATGCTGCCCCAGCGTGTGCTGGCTCAAATGAACGAGCACATATGCGCAGAGCGCTACGAGCGCGGCGCGCGTACCGCCGCGCGCGATTGCCTCGGGAAACAGGTCGAGCATCGCGACCGAGATGAGAAAGCCCGCGGCGAGCGAGAGCACGAGATCCAGCGCTCGGACGCTCCAGCGAGCGCGACTCACGACCGCTACCGCCCCCAGCACGTTCGCGCCTGCCGCCGCCGCAGCGTACAGCAGCTCTGCGTCGGTCACGCCTGCTGCAGTCCAAGTCGCTCGACGGCCGCGGCAATTGCCGTAGCCAGCTCGGGGGCCGGCGGAAAATCCTCACGCTTCATCTTCCAGCTCTTCGTGCGGACGCGCTTCTGCTCCTCGAGCCCCTTCCCTTCCAGCAAGTACAACCAGCGGTCTGTCCGCGCGTAGATGAACAGCTCGAGATGGGGGTTTAGCGTCAACTGATCTTCGGAGGTGAAGACGGAGAACTCGATGCCTCCGTAGCGCGCGAGCAGAATCTTCAAGCGAGCAATCTGCTCGCGCACGTCAGGCAACGCGACGCCTTCTCCTTTCCAGACCTGTCCGGCGCGGAGATCCTCGATCACCACATCGATTGCCGGCGAGAGCTGCTCGCACAGCGTGTAAAAGAGATCGACGACACGCTCGGCATTCGCGACGACGTGCGCCGAGTAGTGATCCGACTCCTGCAGGAACGTGAAACCATCGGCGCTGGCGCGAAATCGGCGCCAGATCGATGCCTCAGGAGTTCGTCCGCGAAAGAACATGCAGCGCGCGTTTAGGGTGTGTAGAGTCGTCGAGCTTCTTGCAATAGCCAGTCCCGGTCGTTGCGCGCCGGATCCGTAAGCACGACGTCGAGCAAGGCCTTGAGAATCTTACCGACCCAAGGACCGGCGGGTATCCCCGCGATGCGCATGTCGTCACCGTCGATTGCCAGATCGGCAATTGCGATGGGATCGCGCAGCGCGACGCGGGCCATGCGACGGTAGAGCGCATGAAGACGAGCGCCGACGAACGCCGCGCCGTGGCCTTTTTTCGCAACGGCGGTGACGAGTCGCATGAAGGGGCCGATGTCTAGCCGGCCAATTGCGGCAACCCATCGCCGAATCACCGCGTCGGGTACGGACGGAGTTGTCGATACCGACTCGAGGATCGACGGACGGATTTGCGTCCAGGCGCGCGCAAGGTCAGCGATGCGGCGGATCTCGACGTTCGAGAAACGCAACGCGGTGAGTGCGGCACGCGCGCGCTCTTCTCCCAGCTCCACGAACGGCAGCGCGAGCCGCAGTAGCAATCGGTAGCTCTTGCCCGGCGTCCCGGGCATCGCAAGGCAGTCGAGCGCGTCGATCGTCGTGTCGCTGATCGTTGCGAGCTCCGGAATCACGGTGGCAAGCACTCCCGTGCTCTTCCACAACCCGAGCGCGCGCGATGGACGACGTACCTGCTCCATTGTTTTCTCGAGCTCCTGCTTTACGCGCTCCGGTGACAACCGATTCATGTGCGGTGCGCTCCTCGTGATTGCGTCGAGCGTGGATTGCTCGATCTCGAACTCGAATCGTGCGGCAAACCGAATGGCCCGCAGGGCACGGAGCCGGTCCTCTCGCATGCGCGCGTCCGCGTCGCCCACGGCGCGCACCACTCGCCGCGCGAGATCGTCGCGTCCGTGAAAGGGATCCCTCAGCTCGTCGCGCGCTGGAGAGTAGGCAATGGCGTTGATCGTGAAATCCCGGCGGGCGAGGTCTTCCTCGAGCGACGCGCCAAACTCCACCTCGGCGTGCCGGCCGTCCGTCTTCACGTCTCTGCGAAAAGTCGTCACCTCGTGCAGTGTGCCGGCCGCGTCGAGCACGCCAACGGTCCCGAACTGAATTCCAACCGGGATCGTCCGGCGCTTTCCAAAGATCTCTCGGACCTGATCTGGAGTTGCCGAGGTGGCCAGATCCCAATCGAGGTGTGGATGGCCCAGTATCGCGTCCCGCAGAGCGCCGCCGACGCACCAGGCCTCGTATCCCGCATCCTCGAGTCGCCGAGCGATCTCCAGCACGGGCTGCGGCGGGTTCAGGAGCGGCATGTCTCGAGGCGCGGGCGGACTGGTCTGAAGAGCGGCAGGCGGGGTGGAGAATAACCGAACGCCAACGACGCGAGAAGCAGAAACGCGGTGGAGAGTCTCAGCCGCATCGGGCTTCGTTGGTGATCTGAAGTCCTGAGAGGTCGCTGAAACCGCTGACGGGCTCCGTGCGGCGCGACAACTCCACTTGTCATCCTTAGCAACGCGAAGGATCTGCTGTTGCGCTTCTTTGAAAAGATTCGGTTGGGCTTGGTGGATGGGGCAATGCCCGCTGAGGAGCCAGTCAGTGATCTCAGCGCAGTGTCTGTGGTGTCAGCGGCCCTCCGGGATTCGGTTCTGAAAAGGCAAAACGGGGTGCACAGGAGGCCTTCTACGTGCGATATTTGTTTACCCCGACAGGTTAGTATATCGCCGAGGCCGGTAGCTGGAGGTAGTTACTTGGAGGAGTTGGAGACGTTGCTCGCGAAGTCGCGGGCGCATGAGCGGTTCAAGGCGGATGTTCGATTGTTCTGTACGCGCGGTGAAGCGCCCCGCATTCGCGTCGACTCGTACATCCCTCGCGTCAAGATTCAACGGCTCCTGAAGCAGATGCTGGCCACTGAGCCGGATCTGCCGATCGACGGCGTGGTGGTGAGCGGTGCGTCGGGCTGTTCCGATTTCGTGGGGACAGTGGAAGCGCGCACGCACAGCGACACCCATGTCTTCGAATTTGGGTGGTGCTGCCGCTGGCGCGCGGAGGAGGAGGGTTGGACCGACTACTTCGGCTTCCCCGATCAGATTCGCGCCGCCAACGAATTCGACTGGCGGTGCTTCCATACTTGGCGCAGGCGGAGTGAGACGATGTCATCCTGAGCGAAGCGAAGGATCTGTTTTTGATTGGGTTAAAAGCAGATCCTTCGGTCGCTCCGCTCCCTCAGGATGACATTGTGCTCCCTTCGGTCGCTCCGCTCCCTCAGGATGACATGGTGCCTCCCTTCGGTCGCTCCGCTTCCTCAGGATGACAAGGCTCCTAGCTCTCGAACAATTCGCGAATCGCCGGAAGATCGAGGCGGGCGCCTAACGCGAGCATGAGGTCGATGCGGGCTTGCTGCGGGCGCCGGCTTCCGGCGAGGATGGCGCCGCGGTCGTGCAGCCTGCGCGCGCCGCCGGGGTAGCCGTAGGTGCGGCCCACGCGGCCGCGCTGGACGCGAGATGCAATGACGACCGGCTTACGTTCCGCGTGCCAACGGTCGATACCGTCGATCATGGCTGGCGGTACGTTGCCCCGTCCCATGCCTGCGACGATGACGCCCAACGCGTCGCGTCGCGAAGCGTCGAGGAGACGCGAGTCCGCACCGGCCCACGAGTAAACAATGTCGACGGGCCCAGCCAGCTCGGTGGCGCAAATGGGCGGTGGGATTTCCGGCAACGCGCGACGAAATATCACTTGATCGTCGTCGACGACGCCTAACGGTCCGAGTCCCGGGCTCTCGAACGCATCGATCGTGTGCGTGTGCGCTTTGGTGACGTCGAGCGCCGAGAAAACGCGGTCACACATCGCCACGAGAACACCAAAGCTGCTCGCATCGTCGCTCGCGGCAACGCGTACCGCGGCACCGAGATTCGCGGGTCCGTCCCAGCCGAGGTCACTCGCGGTGCGCATTGCCCCGGTGAAGACGATCGGTTTGGTCGCGGCAAGCGATCGGGCAACGAGATACGCGGACTCCTCGAGAGAATCGGTGCCGTGCGTGACGACGACGCCCTGCACGTCGGATCGAGCGAGCTGTTCATCGATGATATTCCGGAGGGCCCACATCCGCTCCATAGTCATGTGCGGTCCGGGATGCGCACCAAAATCCACTACCTCGATGTCCGCGATCTGCACAATCGACGGCGCGAGCGCGAGAATGTCGCGCCCCGACAGCGCGGGCACGGCGCCTCCCGCGCTCGAATCGGTCCGCATCGAGATCGTCCCACCGGTAAAGAGGAGGACGATCATCCGACGAGCACGCTCCCGCCATTCACATTGAGTATCTCACCGGTGATATGCCGCGCCAGATCCGAGCAGAGAAACACGATCGGGCCGGCGATGTCGCGCGGATGTGCCACTCGGCCAACGGGAATGGCCGAGGCGATTCGATCGCGGCCACCGTTGGCGAACGGGCCTTCGCACATCTCCGTATCCACCCAGCCCGGCGCCACGCTGTTCACGGTGATGCCGCGCTTCGCCAACTCGATGCATAACGATTTCACATACGAGATCATCGCACCCTTGGAGGCCGCGTAGTCGGCGTGAAAGGCTTCGCCACGCTGCCCCGCGGTGCTGGAGACGAGCACGATACGCCCGTTGTCGCTCATCGCACGGGCAGCGGCGCGCGTCGTAAAAAACATCGAATCCACGTTCTCGACCATCGTCCGACGCCAGCGATTGTCATCCATGTCGCTCACCGGCACATCGTCCGATGGCCAGATGCCGGCGTTCCCGACGAAGAAGTCCAGCCCCTTCAGATCGGCTGTGGCGCTGCGGACGAGCGCCTCGGCGCCATCGCGCGAGCCGATGTCGTACGCGTATGCGAATGCGTGCACGCCGGCAGCTTCTGCCTTCTCGACGATGGCGACCGCATCCTCCTTGCGCGATCGATAGCCGATCGCGACATCGACACCGTACTCCGCGAAAAGCAGCGCCGTGGCCGCGCCGATTCCACGCGAGCCGCCCGTGATCAGTGCTCGTTTGCCGTGCAAATTCACAGAGTTCGCTCCACGAGATCGCAGATGATGTGCTCGACGCAGAGGTGCAGCTCCTGCGCGCGGTCCGTACGCTGCGTTGGGATGATGACGGAGTGATCGGCCAGCTCTCGAAGCGGCCCGCCGTCCCGCGCGCTGAACGCAAGAACGGGGATGCCGCGCTCGCGTGCCGCTTCGGCAGCGCGGAGCACGTTCGGCGAGCTGCCACTCGTTGAGTGGATGATCAACAAGTCACCTGGCTTTGCCAATGCCTCGATCTGTCGCGCGAAGATGTAATCGAAGCCGAGGTCATTTCCGGCCGCGGTGAGGAGCGAGGTATCAGTCGTCAGCGCGACAGCGGGATAAGCGCGCCGGTTGCGCATGTAGCGCACGACGTACTCCGTCGCCATGTGCTGCGCGTCCGCCGCGCTCCCACCGTTGCCGCAAAAGAACAGAGTGCCGCCGCCGCGAACGGTATCCTCCACGAGCCCGAGCGCGACGTCGAGCTGCGATCCCATCTCGTTCGCGACGCGCATCGCGAGCGCGGAGAGCTCGAGCAGTGCATCCGTGAATCGCGTTCCTGGTGCCGACATCGACGAAAGGGTGAGTGGTTAACCGGGGAGTGGCAAGCCATCCGCCGTCGTTAGGCACCCATTACCGGCTGCCGAGCAACAATTCCTTCAACCGACCGAACATACCGCGACGACGCTCGAGGGGCGGCACGCTCTCCAGGGCTTCATCAGCCAGCAGATGCGCGGCATTGCGTCGCGTGAGCAGATCCGCGGTGTCATCCGCGCCCAGCTCGAGCAGCCATTTGCGCGCCGGAAGCAGTGCACGCCCATCTCCATGGGTATCGCTTGCGAGCAAATCGACCAAGCCACGCTCGAGCAATGTCGCCGCGAGCGTTCCTTGCGGCCCACTCGCAAAGACGCCCGCAACGTCCATTTGAATGGAGGCGCCGACACGTCGCCATTCTTCGACACGTTCCGCGGTACAGCCCCAATAGCGTTCAGGATGGGCGACGACCGGTACGACGCCGCTCATCCGCAGGCGGAACAACTCCTCCGAGGCGTTAGGCGGGACCATCATCCGAGAGAACTCCACCAGTACCGCGGTCGAGCCACCAAGCGCCAGCCGGCGATCGCGGAGGTCCACACCCGGAGTGTCGAGCATGATCTCCCACCCCAGGCGAAGCTCGGGGCTGGCCGGCGCATGCGCGCGAAGAGAGCGAAGAATTTCGGCGTGACGGTCGTGCGGAGCATCGGCTACGCGCGAGGCCTCGAGGTGAGGTGTGCAGACGACAACCTCGACGCCGTCGGCCGCGAACCGCTCCAAGACCGGTAGGGAGACATCTTCCGAGGGCGACCCGTCGTCGACGCCAGGCAGCAGGTGCGTATGAACGTCGATCATCGCTCAGGCGGCTGACGGCGCGCCCGGAGTCGCCAGCGCCGCCAATCGCCGCATTGCTTCCGCCGCCCGGTGATCTAGTTGCTTTTCAGTCGCGGCAGCCTCGAAGGCATAGGTCACCAGCGCGTCGGCTGCGAGAAGGTCGGCGGCCCCGTCGCGGCCTAACGGGTCGCGCGCCAGCAGGCCCTGGAGAAGCTCGACCGCAGCGTCGAGACAGGCCCGCTCGGAAAGTGTGGCGTCCAGGCCCGCGTCGTTTCCCAACGACTGGAGGATTCGCGATGCAAGAGCCGCTGGGGGAGCCGGCGTGCGTGACACGATCCAGTCCTGTACGGTCATGTCCCGCCCGACAGCGCGTCGCCCACCAGCTCCAGGCCACGGCGCGCGGCCTCGTCGAACCGATCCGCGTCCGGTAATCCCGCTTGAGCCATATGCGCTTTGCCGCCTCCCTTCCCTCCAGCGGCGGCCGCGATCTCTTTTACCAGCGTGTCGGCGCGAATGCCGCGCTCGCGCAAATCGTCGCTGACGACGACGATCAGCCCGCCCTTGCCATCCGGGAATTTGCTTCCCACCACGCCAACACCACTGCCGATTTGCTCGCGCAAAGCGTCCCCGAACACTTGGAGCTCGCGCACGTCCGTCGCGCGCACGGTCCCCGACACGTAGCGCGCACCATTCTTTCCGACTGAGACGGACTTGTCGAGCAGCGTTTGCAGCTGGTCGCCGCCACCACGCATCGCTTCGTCGAGGCGACGCTCGAGCGCGCGTCGTTCCTCCAGCAGCTGCGTGACGCGACGCTCCAGTTGATCCGCGGGAACGCGCAACGCATCGGCAACGCGATGAAGCTGCCGCTCCTCGCCGCGAACGAATTCGTAGGCGCCAGGACCCGTAACGGCCTCGATACGGCGCACGCCAGCAGCAACACCGGTCTCACTCACGATCTTGAAAAAACCGATTTGCGCCGTGTTGCGAACGTGGGTGCCGCCACAGAGCTCCATGGAAAAGCCAGGGATCTTCACGACGCGCACGACGTCACCATACTTCTCGCCGAAGAGCGCCATCGCGCCCGCGTCGCGAGCTTCCTGATACGCCATCTCGTCGGTCGTGACCGGATTAGCGCGCCAGATCTCCCGATTTACGATCGCCTCGATCTCCTCGAGTCGCTCCGCCTTGACGGGGCCGTGATGAGTGAAGTCGAATCGCAAACGCTCGGGCGCCACGAGCGAGCCCGCCTGATGGACGGCCTCGCCGAGCACTTGGCGCAGCGCCGAGTGAAGCAGGTGCGTGGCCGTGTGATTTCTTTCGGTGTCTCGGCGACGATCGCTGGGAACGCGCGCCGTGACTGGCCCAAAGCGAAAGCTTCCGGTGAGTGGTCCTACTGCCGCGGGTCGACCATCGATCTTGCGCACGTCGTCCACCTCGACGCGCCATCCATCTCCATCGATCTCGCCGTGGTCGGAGATCTGGCCGCCAGACTCCGCATAGAAGGGCGATTCCCGCAGCAAGACGGCGACGCGCCCATCGGGCAGATGCCGCACCGCCGTCGCTTGTGTCTCGATCTCGACCGTGTCGTAGCCGACAAAGGATCCCTCCGCGGCCTTCTCACCCGCGGGCAATTCCCACTGCGACCAATCAGCAAGCACGTCCGCTTCGACGCCCAGCTTCTTCGACTTCCGCTCTTCCTGCGATCGACGCCGCTGATTCTGCAGCGCGGCCTCGAAGCCCGCGATGTCCACGGTGTATCCACGCTCACGCGCCATCAGCTCGGTGAGATCGATGGGAAAACCGAAGGTGTCGTACAGACGAAAGGCGTCTTCACCGCTGATGGTTCCCCGGATGTCGGAGCCACCGTCCGCAGTGAGCGTGGGGGCGAGTTGCTCGAATCGCGACAGGCCACCCTCGATCGTCGTTAGGAATCCCTGCTCTTCGACGCGTGTGGTATCGAGGATGTGCTTCTTACGTGCCTTGAGCTCGGGGAAGACATCGCTCATCGTCTCGATGACGGTCTCCACCACGTCGACGAGCGTCGGCTCCTTGCGTCCCAAGAGCCACGCGTGACGCACGCCGCGCCGCAGGATGCGACGCAGCACGTAGCCGCGCCCTTCGTTGGAAGGGAAGACACCGTCGGCGAGAAGGAACGCAACAGCCCGAGAGTGATCCGCGAGCACACGGAAGGAGGCGGGCGAGATCGCGTTCGCCAGCACATCGGCGCCTCCTCGGCCACCACGCACATGGAGGCCCGAGCGCGACTCATCGCTCTCGCGGCCCCAATACGTTATGCCGACGAGCTCCTCGACCTTTCGGATGAGCGCAGCGAAGACGTCGGTGTGGTAATTGTTCGTCACACCTTGCAACGCGGCCGCGATTCGCTCCAATCCCGCGCCAGTGTCGACCGAGGGCTTGGGCAATGGAACCAGCGTGCCGTCTGCCTGCCGGTCGTACTGCATGAAGACCAGATTCCAGATCTCCAAGAATCGGCCTGCTTCGGCGCCTTCGACAAAGGCCTCGAGTGAATACTCATCGTGCTCTTCGGTCCACTCGCCGTGCGCGCCCGGTGGGTAGCGCCAATCGTTCGCCAGATGGGCGAGATCGACATAGATCTCCGAGCAGGGACCGCACGGTCCGGTGTCGGCCATCTGCCAGAAGTTGTCCTTGTCGCTCAAGCCGTAGATGCGACTATCGGGCAGCCCGGCAACTTCACGCCAGAGCGCACGCGCTTCGTGGTCCGCGTGATGCACCGAGACACGGATCTCCGCCGGATCGAGCGCGAGCTCGTGCGTGACGAACTCCCAAGCGAACGCGATTGCGTCTCGCTTGAAGTAATCGCCAAACGAGAAGTTGCCGAGCATCTCGAAGAAGGTGTGGTGGCGCGCAGTGTGCCCGACCTGTTCGAGATCGTTATGCTTGCCGCCGGCGCGCACGCATTTCTGCGACGTCGTGGCGCGACGACCAAATCCGGAATCCTCGAGACCGAGGAAGATTTTCTTGAACTGGACCATCCCCGCGTTGGTGAACAGCAGGGTGGGATCGTCGCCGGGAACGAGCGAGGAGCTCGGCCGAATCACATGTCCGGCGCGACGAAAATAGTCGAGGAAGCGAAGTCGAATCTCTGCGGCCTTCATGGGGCGGAATATAGGACGCTCGGCGAGCGTCCGCTGCCTGGCTGGCGCGTGGGGCGTAATGGTCACGCGTGATGCGCCACTCGCCCCATTTTGCCTGAGGTCTATATGGCCGCTGATACCGCTGACACTGCGCTGAGACCACTGACAGTCTCCTCAGCATTCACGGTTCCATGCACCCTTCGAGCACCTCCGTTTTTGAGAAAACGCGCAAGAGCAGATCCTTCGCCTTGCTCAGGATGACAGGTGGGGCGCCCGCGCCACATGGAGCCCTTCAGCGGTTTCAGCGCCGTGTCAGCGGTATCAGTGGCCAGCTGCTCCAAGGATTCGACGATGCTGATCGTGCGCGCGATCGGAACCGTTATATCCGTACGTCCTCGCCGCGAGGCACGACAGAGCGAACCGCACGCGCGATGTCGTCGCTGTTGTAGCCGCGCCTCGCGAGAAACGCGAAGAGCCGGCGGCGTTGCACCTGCACATCGAGCTTCGTGAGAGATCGCAGCTTCTTGCGCGCCACGCGGTCGATGGTCTCTTCCTCGTCGATCTGCTCGTCGGTGAAGACTTCAGCAATCGCCGCATCGGCGACGTCACGCGCGACGCCGCGGCGCGCGAGCTCCTGCTGCAAACGGCGGCGTGAAAGTCCCGCGCCCACGGCTTTCGTGCGAACGAACTGCTTCGCGAAGCTGTGGTCGTCCAGGAAGCCAGCGCGAAGCAATCGCTCGATCGCGACATCGACGAATTCCGCCGGCTCGCCCTTTCGTACGAGAAGTCTTCGCAGCTCCGCCGCCGCGCGCGCGCGCAGCGCGATCATGTTCAGCGCGCGGTCGTACGTCGAGACGATTGCCGTCTCGCGCACAATCGCTGCTTCGATGCGCTCATCAACGAGTGCTCCAACTGATAGTTGCAGGCGTTCGATCGCCTCGATCGAAAGCGTCGCGACGACGGCGCCATCGACCAAAACGTCGAAGCGCCCAGTGCGCCGAGGCGCAGCCGTAATTGCAGTAATCACCATACGCGATGCCGTTCCTGAGTTACGGAGCGCGCGCCAAGCGCGCGCGACTTCAAATGAGACTTCGGCGAGCGCCAGCGAGCCGGCTACTGCTCCCCGGCTTTTTTCTGCGCTACGCGCAGAAAAAGCCGGGGAGCAGCAGCCTGATCACGAGGGGAGTATCCGGGTCCCGACGATCCCAGGGCTGCGTCTCCCCGGCCTTAACTCTCAGAGGCCAGAGGCTTCTTGAAAACTCAGTCGTCTAGTGCTTCCGCATCGGCCATTGCAGGCCGCGGCGTGATTCCAAGCACTCCCTTCACCAATTCTTCCACTTCGGCCATCATCGCGGGGTTGTCCTTCAAGAACAACTTCGAGTTCTCGCGTCCCTGGCCGATCTTCTGACCCTTATAGCTATACCAGGCGCCCGACTTCTCGATGATACCCGATTCGGCGGCGATGTCGAGCACCAGACTCGCGTGGCTGATTCCTTCGGCGTACATGATATCGAACTCCGCCTGCTTGAACGGCGGCGCGACCTTGTTCTTCACAACCTTCACACGCACGTGCGAGCCGATGACGTCTTCCTTTTCCTTCACCGGTCCGATGCGGCGGATGTCGAGCCGAACCGAAGCGTAAAACTTGAGCGCCTTACCGCCGGTCGTCGTTTCGGGATTGCCGAACATAACGCCGATCTTCTCGCGCAGCTGGTTGATGAAGACCACCGATGTCTTCGACCGCGCGATTGCACCAGTCAGCTTCCGAAGCGCTTGACTCATCAGACGCGCTTGCAATCCGACGTGCGCGTCGCCCATGTCACCCTCGATCTCGGCCTTCGGCACAAGCGCGGCGACCGAGTCGATCACGACAACGTCGATCGCGCCGGAGCGAACGAGAATGTCGCAGATCTCGAGAGCCTGCTCGCCAGTGTCGGGCTGCGAGATGAGCAGATTATCGATATCCACCCCCAACTTACGTGCGTACTCCGTGTCGAGCGCATGCTCGGCGTCGATATACGCAGCCACCCCTCCCGCGCGTTGGGCATTCGCGACGACATGCAGCGAGAGTGTGGTCTTACCGCTGGATTCTGGACCGTAGATCTCCGTTACGCGGCCGCGCGGGATGCCCCCGATGCCGATGGCGGCATCCAGGTTGATCGCCCCCGTGGGGATCGCCTCGACTCGCACCTTGCTCTCGGTGCCGAGTCGCATGATGGATCCTTTGCCGCAGCTCTTCTCGATCTGCGTAATGGCCAGATTCAGCGCTTTTTTCTTGTCGTCCGTGATCGTGGAAACAGCCATCGTGCACACATCCTCTCGTTGGTCGTGAATACTCTGGCCAAGCAGAATCGTACCGGAAACGGCGTCGCTTCGATACCCGAAGAAAATACGAAAACGACGGCCTCGAATCAACCCGAGCGTGCAACTTTGAACGCATCTTCCACGTGCCGAACACGCACGCGGTCGCCGGTCATGAGTACTCCCACGACGTCGAAGCGGTACGACTCGTCTGGACGTCCGTGACGGTCGATCCAGACCTGGGCGGACCTCTTTAACTCCCTCTGCTTCCGCCAGTTAACCGCTTCGACCGGCTGACCGAACCGAACGCCGCGCCGAGCTTTGACCTCGACGAAGGCGATGGTGCCCTCCCTTTCGACGACCAGGTCGATGTCGCGGTGGCCGGACCGGAAGCGCCGTTGGACCACCCGCCACCCGGTTCGTCTCAACCACCGCTCAGCGATGCGCTCCCCGAGCTCTCCGAACTCCTGCTTGGCCGCTGACATGGGGGCGAACGTAGGGCCGGAACAGCGAAGCGCTCACATCATAGTCGTGCGGAGCGGACCAAATCAGCCCGCCGAACGCTCCATCTCGGACCGAAGCCGGATCATCGCCCCTGGATCGTTCGTAATGATTCCCTGCACTCCCGCGCTCCACAGACGCCTGGCCGTGTGGGGCGCGTCGATGGTCCAGACGTGTGTCACGACGCCCGCTGCCCGCGCGGCGCGCGCGAGCGAAACGACCGGGATGGGTAAGCCCGCATACCAGAGTGGGACGCAGAGCGCGTCATACGGAAGCACCGACATACGTTGACCAACCAAAGCGCGAGGCAGCAGGCGAAGCACGTCGGCGGCCGCCCCTCCAATCGCCACGTTGTGCGTCCGAAGCGAGGCGATCGCCGGCCCCTCCATCGACGCCACGAGGGTGCGCTCCAATGCGCCGGCCTTTGCCAACACGTCGAAGATGGCCTCGGCCGTCCCTGCGACTTTGATCTCGATCAACACCGGGATGCGCGGAAATGTCGTCAGAACCTCCGCGAGAGTCGGAATCGTTAGGCCGCGTCCCCGATAGGGGAAAGTGGCTCCGGCATCTGGCGTGAACCAGGCGCCAGCGTCCACGGCGCGAAGCTCGGCAAGGCTGGTGTCGGCGATTGCGTCCACTCTGTTGGTGGTGCGCGAAAGGGTCGGATCGTGCAAGACAACCGGAACGCCGTCGCGGGTGAGACGCACGTCGAATTCCAACGCGTCAGCGCCTAACGCGATGGCCTGGGCAAACGACTCGAGGGTATTCTCGGGCGCATGGGCGGCATTGCCGCGATGGCCGATTACAACACGTCCGCCAAGCTCCGTGAGCGCGTTCACCCTCGACGTTCCGTTTTTGGGATCATCGCTGAATTTCGAAACCGATGGGTCGCGCCACCGTGGCATCCAGGGCTGTTGAAAACTTCATCACCAATTTACCGGGATGATCCGGATTGCTCGGCGCGCGACAACGACAGTTCGACTGTGGAGATTGGTGAGGGCCGCTGAGACCACTGACACGCCCTGAAACCACTGACGGGCTCCGTGCGCGACGACCGCTCCTCGCCCCCCATGCTTTCTTTGGGTTTGTAAGCGTCGGGAAAGACTCGCTTCGCTCGGGGCCAGTCCCATTGGATGTCGCTCGCGCAGGGCGCTCAGTCCTTCTTCTTGCATCCCAGAATTCGGCGATGAACCCGTTTCGATCTTGACTAGTGGGGCAGCCGAGCGCTGGCCGACAACAGGGCGGCGTTGTCGGTCTGCACGAGGACGCGCGTCAATGTCGCGCCATCGAGCTGGGGCATCGGCTGCTCGGATCGTGCGACGACCTGTCCCTGCTTTGTCACCCAAAATCGCGCGCTGGCGCGCTCCGTCTCGATGCCGACGATCCAGCAATCGAACTCCCCGGCCGGAACCGTGATGTGTTCTTCACCCTCCACGGCCAGAGATACGGGCGTGAGTGCGGTGCCTCCCGCGTCGACCACGAGCATTGTCGCGGAGTCGCGCCATGTCGCGGTGAGCGGAAGCGCCGCGAGGGTCGCATCCACCGACATGACGTTGACGAGGACGTCACCACGGTTAGGCAGAACGATGGTCTGTTTCCCGAGCGGCGACGTCATCGCACCGAAGATCGTGTCCGATGTGAATTCGGCGGCGACGCGAGCGACTCCTTGGCTTGCGATCCAATGCAACGGTTGCAGGTCGGCTCGGCGGATGGTCAGGGAGTCCGTCGTCGTCGTGACGCCTTGTTGACCGCCGCGCACGAGAATGAATGCGGGCGTCCCCGCATAGTCGAGCGTGCTGATCGTCGACTCCTGGTCGCCGATCGGCGAGACGACCGTATCGCGCGTGATGAGGAGCCGATACGAGAATCGCCCAGGCTGAATCTTGCTCGCATCAATCGGCAGACGATGCACCGCGACGGTGTCGGAGCGCGTCGGCGATGCCGGAGCCGAGGACGTTTGGGCGTTGGCGTGAGAGGCCAGTGCGGTTACACACAGCAACGCGATCGAGAGTCGACGGGACATGCATTTTGATACGTCGGGCAGCGAGCGGTCGTTCCCTGCAGGGAGGAGTTTTCTGGTCAAGAGCAGATCCTTCGCTTCGCTCAGGATGACAGGACAGTAGGGTCAGCGGGGACCGCAAATTCGTTCGAGATCCTCCAGGCCAACGAGCACGTCGCGCGGCTTGGAGCCATCGGGTGGGCCGAGGACGCCGGCGAAGTGAAGTTGGTCGATGATTCTCGCCGCCCGACCGTACCCGACCTTCAGTCGCCGCTGCAATAGGGACGTCGAGCCTTGTTGATGCTGGACGACGACCTCTGCCGCCTCGCGGAATAGCTTGTCGCGATCGGCAATCTGTGGCTCGTCTTCGTCGCCCTTCCCGGATTCGAGCGCTTCCCGCTGACGTATCGCCTCGAGAATGTCTGGCTCGTCCGAGACGGATTCGTTCGCCCCCACTCCCTGCGCAACGAGTGCCGCGCGCTTCGCCTCACGACGATCCTGATACCACTTCATCAGATTCTCTGTGTCGTCACTCGACAAGAATGCACCCTGCAGCCGCGAAGGCTCCGATTTCCCCGGCGGGATGAAGAGCATGTCGCCGTTACCGAGGAGCATTTCCGCGCCTGCGCCGTCGATGATCGTCCGACTGTCGACCTGTGACGCAACGCGGAATGCGATTCGACTCGGGAAATTCGCCTTGATCAATCCCGTAATGACGTTCACGCTTGGCCGCTGGGTCGCGAGAATGAGATGGATTCCCGTGGCGCGCGCTTTCTGCGCAAGCATCGCGATCGGCGTCTCGACCTCGCCCTGCACCGTCATCATGAGGTCGGCCATCTCGTCGATGACGACCACGATGTAGGGGACGACGTCGCCGCGATAGGTGAGATCCTCGAACGCGACGGTGTCACGCTTGGGCAGCTTCAATGGGGCGCCGTCATGTACGCGTTTGTTGAAGTCCTGCACGTTGCGACATCCATTTGCGGCGAGTAGCTCGTACCGCTCGTTCATCTCCAACACGGCCCATTTCAGTACGGCGGCCGCATCACGATTGTCGGTGATGACCTTATGGCGAAGGTGAGGGAGTGTGTTATACACCGAGAGCTCCACCATCTTCGGATCGACCATCAAGAAGCGAAGCGTTCGCGGCGTGTGACGATAGATGAGGCTCGTGATGATCGTATTCACGCACACCGACTTCCCCGAGCCGGTGGCTCCAGCGATCAGCAGGTGGGGCATCTTCGCCAGATCGGCGATGACAGGCTTGCCCTCGAGGTCCTTGCCTAACGCGATCGGCAGCGCGGCGCGCGCGCTCTGGTAATCGCGTGCTTCGATCAGCTCGCGGAATGAAACGATCTCCGACGTTGGATTCGGTACTTCGACACCGACTGCGCCGCGCCCCGGAATGGGCGCGACGATACGAATTGAAGGGGCTCGCATCGCCAGTGCGAGATCGCTCGAGAGGTTCGCGATCTGACGGACCTTCACGCCTGGCGCAGGCTCCACTTCGTATTGCGTCACGACCGGACCGGTCGTGCGGCCAACGAGCTCGCCTTCCACCCGGAAGGTTCGCAAGGCGTCCATGAGCTTCCCGCCCATCGCGTCGAGCTCGCGCCGGCCAAGGTCGACATTACGCGGTTGTGGCGCGGACAGCAGATCGGTGGGTGGAAGCTCGTCGCCAACGACGGATCCCGGGTGCGCCGTCGCCTCGATCGCCGCCGCGATCTCGATCTCTCGCTCGGCCGTCGCATCGGCGCGAGATTTCTTGCGCCGGCGTCGGCCTTCGCTTCCGAGATCACTCGACTCCATGTCGCCAAGAGCGAGCGCTTCGCCGCCCCCGACCAGTCCTGGAAGCTCCTCCGGCGCCGGCTCGAGCGCGCCAGCGGCGACGAGCGCAGCGGCGGCGAGTACCTCGTCCTTCTTGCGGCGACGCTTCGGCGGCGCGAGCGGTTCGGCGTCGGCGATCGCGGCAACAGCTGGTGCGCGATGGCCGATGAGAACTCGAATGGGATTCCACGCCAGTGTAGTCGCGGTGAGCGTGCTCACGGCCAGGGCAAGAAAGACCCATGCGCCGATACCGCCGAACCACATCCGCCAGTAGTGAGCGAAAAAGGTCCCCCAAAGTCCGGCGCCGAGGCTTCGCTCGCCTAACGCCACGTTGAGGGCGAGGCCAATGGCGATCGGCAACACCGCGACGAGGCCGGCGAAGAAGATCATCCACTTTCGGTCCTGGACAGACTCCAGGCGACCGAAGACGCGCAGGGCGTGTACGGCTGGCACGAGCGGCGTGAGCGCCGCAGCCGGCCAGCCAAGCAGCGCAACGAGCGGCCGCACGAGCCACCCTCCCACCCAGCCGACGTTGCCGCGGATGTCCACGCCAAAACGGAGCTGCGCGAGTGCGAGCACGCCAAGCGCGGCGGCGAGGAAAAACGCGAAGAGCAGGAGCGCGATCCCGGTGAGCTCGCGCTTGAGAGAACTACTCACGATTTGTCGAAGGCTGATGATGAAGCACGCGCGGGCTAGCGCTCGCGGTCGGGACCTAACTTGGTAATCTGGCGATCTTGGTAAATCGGGATGATCGGATACGAGTCGATAGCTGCGCAGACGGCGAGATCGTCGCCGTAACCTGCCTCACTCAAAGCGCGGCCATGAGCCGAAGCGGAGAATAGTCGGAGCAGATTGTCGCTGTAGCGCCGGTCGATGAGCATGGAGGCAAAGGCGGCGTCGTTCACAGCGACGTCGGCGCGGCGACGCATGGCGTGATGAACGTAGCGGCCGGCGCATGCCGCGTCCTCGAGGCAGAACTGTTTGTCTCGACCGGCACAGATGATGGCAATGTCCGTCCCTCCTCGAAGCGCCGCGCGCAACATCGCTAACACGGCTGAGAAGTTGACGTACGACCCGATCACAACGTCACGCGGCGGTCCCTGGAGCGAAGCGATCGCAGCCGTGCCATTGGTAGTCGTGAGGAGAACGGTCTTCCCTTCCACGGCCTCGCGTGTGAACTCGCGGGGCGAATTGCCGAGATCGAAGCCGGCGATGGGTCGCATTTGGCGTTCGCCGGCAAGCTTGACCTCTGACCGATCGAATGCCTTCGCCCGCATCACGACCTCGTCGGTGCTCTCGAGCGGGATAACGGTGCGGGCCCCGTTGGCGAGCGCGGTGGCGATGCTCGTAGAGGCCCGAAGCACATCGATGACGATGACGACCCGTCCCGCGGAATCGCTTGCCGTGAGGCCAGCGATACCGAAGAACACGTCGATGCGCACTACGCCGGCTCCTTCATTAGATGGCTTTCCCGCTCGAGGAACTTCGTGTCGATGTCTCCGGCGGCGAACCGCTCGTTATGCATCACGCGCGCGAGGAATGGTATCGTCGTGGTGACGCCTTCGATAATGAAGCTCTCGAGCGCGACGACCATCCGAGCGATGCACTCGTCGCGATCGCGGCCCTGGCAGATCAGCTTCGCGAGCAGCGAATCGTAATACGGGGGCACCGTGTAGCCGTCGTAGACATGACTGTCGAGGCGTACGCCGGGACCGCCCGGCGGATGGTACGTCGTTATGCGTCCGGGTGACGGCTGGAAGTTCCGCGCGGGATCTTCCGCATTGACGCGTACCTCCATGACGTGACCGCGTCGCATGGGCAGCTCCGTGACGCTCAGAGGCTCACCGGCCGCGACACGGATCTGCTCCTTCACCAGATCTACGCCGTACAGCATCTCCGTCACGGGATGCTCCACCTGAATGCGGGTGTTCATCTCCATGAAGAAGTAGGAGCCATCCTCGTCGAGGAGCATCTCGATCGTGCCCGCCCCGACGTAGTCGATTGCCTTCGCGCCGGCGACAGCGGCGTCCCCCATCGTCGCGCGAAGCGCATCGGTTACAGCCGGGCTTGGCGACTCCTCGATGAGCTTCTGATGGCGACGCTGCACCGAACAGTCGCGCTCACCGAGATGCAGGATATTGCCGTGCTGGTCGCCCAGGATCTGGAATTCGATGTGGCGCGGGCGCGTGAGATATTTCTCAACATACACATCGCCGTTGCCAAACGCGCTGAGCGCTTCCGAGCGTGCCAGCTGAAATGACCGACCAAAATCGTCCGGGTCTTTGGCGACACGCATTCCCTTCCCGCCACCGCCGGCCGCCGCTTTGATGATCACGGGAAAGCCGATCTTCGTCGCGAACGAGAGCGCCTCGTCCACGTCCTCCACGGGCCCCGGCGTTCCGGGCACGATCGGGACGCCAACGGCGCTCATCGTCTTTCGTGCCTGCGCCTTGTCGCCCATCGTGCGGATCTGATCCGCCGTGGGTCCGATGAAGGTGATCTTGGACGCGGCGCAGATCTCGGCGAATTCCGCGTTTTCAGCCAGAAAACCGTAGCCCGGATGAATTGCGTCCGCTCCGGTGATCTCCGCGGCGGCGATGAGCCGGGGAATGTTCAGATACGAATCGCGAGCGGGAGGCGGTCCGATGCACACGTCGTCATCCGCAAATCGCACATGCAGCGATTCGCGATCGGCATCGGAGTATACCGCGACGGTTTCCAGCCCTAGCTCGCGACAAGCGCGAATGACACGTAGCGCGATCTCGCCGCGATTGGCGATGAGGACTTTCCGGAACATGAAGAGGGCTGAGGGACTAGGGCTTAGGGGCTAGGGATGGTCGAAAGGACGTGCGTCGGGCAAGCTCGGTGTGCGGCGCGCATTGTCGCGGCTTCCTCCCTAGCCCCTAGTCCCTAAACCCTAACCCCTCGCCAAATCTAGCTACTCCCCTCGCCTTCGAAGCCCGCCCAGGTGTTGTCGCTGGTGCCGGCGACACCCTGCACCCGCAGCGCGAACTCCGCTGGACTCGTTGCGAAGAAGACGGCGCTCTCGTACGAGATGATCCCCTTCGTGTACCAGGACATGAGCGATTGGTCGAAGCTCTGCATCCCGTACTGCACCGTGCCCTCTTTGATGAGATCCGGGATGTTCAGCGTCGCGTTCATATCGCGGATGTTGTCGCGAACGGCGGCGGTGTTGATCAGAATCTCGCAGGCTGGAATTCGGCCTGGTTTGTCGGCACGCGGTACGAGACGAAGAGACACGACCGCCTGCAGGGCGGTGGCGAGAGAGAATCTCACCTCGGCCTGTTGGTGCGGCGGATAGAAGGAGAGCACGCGGTTGATCGTTTGCGTCGCGTCCGTCGTGTGCAGCGTGGAAAACACAAGGTGTCCGGTATCCGCCGCCTTGAGCGCGGTGTCCAGCGTTTCAATATCTCGAATCTCACCAATGAGGACGACATCAGGGTCCTGTCGCAGCACGCGCCGCAGCGCCTGACCGAAGTTCGCCGTGTCGGTTCCCACTTCGCGCTGGTTGATGTGACAGTTGATGTCGCGATGGAGGAATTCGATTGGATCTTCGATGGTGATGATATTCGCCCGTCGATGCTCGTTGACGTGCTGGATCATCCCCGCGAGCGCTGTCGATTTTCCGGATCCCGTGATCCCCGTGACCAGGACGAGGCCGCGTGGCTTCATCGCGATCTCCTCGAGCACGGGCGGGAGATTCAACTCGGCGATCGTACGCGCCTGATACGGGATCGCGCGCATGGCGTAGCAGAGCGATCCGCGCTGCTGATACACGTTGACACGGAATCGGCCGATGCCCGGAACGCCGATTGCGAAGTCGCACTCCTTTTCTTCGGCGAACTGCTTCACCTGCCGTGGCGTCATCAGCTGCTCGGCAAGCGCCTTGAGATCTTCCGGGCGCATTGGCGGACGGCCCAATGGATCGAGCTCGCCGTTGACACGAAGCGTGGGTGGACGGCCGACCTTCAGGTGCAAGTCCGATGCGTTGCGCTGAATCAGCTCCTGCAGAACGGACTTGAAATTGAAGCCCGAGGTGGGAGCAGCTTGAGCCCCCACCGCGGGAGCGGTGGGAGCGGCAGCAGCGCTGCGCATAGGACTAGCCATTAGGGTCGATCCGATAAAGCACTTGTCCGTACTCCACTGGCTGCGCGTCCTGGACTGCGATCTCGCGGAGTACCCCAGCGTACTCCGACTCGATTTCGTTCATGATCTTCATCGCCTCGATGATGCAGAGGATCTGACCCTTCGCGACGCGGTCCCCAACGGCGACGTAGTGCTTCGCGCCAGGCTCCGGCGATTGATAGAAGGTGCCCACCATTGGCGACTTCACTTCGAGTAGCTGTGTCTTGGACGCTTCTGCCCTACTCGGCGTTTCGGGTTCGTTTACGGCGGGCTGGCCCTCGACCGGCGTTGGCCTCGTGGGAACGACTGCCGGGAGGAGCGCCGGGACGGGCAGCGGGGCCGCGACCTGCACGGTGCCCCGCTGCTGGGGGCTCTTGGAAATCCGGATCTTCATCCCTTTGTCGGACGAGATCTCAATGGAATCCACCGTGGACTCATCGATCATCTCGATGAGTTTTTTCACGTAGCGAAGGTCGATCAAGGAAAGATGGGAAAGAGGTTGGGGCAGTTTTTTAGGGACTCAGCCCGGTATCTCGATCAGTTCCCGAGTGAACTTCGTCAGGATGCGAGGACCTGCAGCATCCAGAACGACATCGTCCTCGATGCGTACGCCGCCCCATCCGGGGCGGTACACCCCAGGCTCGATTGTCACGACGGCCCCCTCCGAAAGCGGCGCCTCCGCGGTGCGGGCGAGTCGCGGTGCCTCGTGCACCTCGAGTCCCACACCATGCCCGAGCCCATGTCCAAACAACTCGCCATAACCGCGCCGCTCAATGTAGCCACGAGCGATAGCATCGGCGTCGCGACCTGTCATCCCGGCGTGGATATCGTGGGAAGCCTGCTCGTTGGCGCGCCGCACGACGTCGTAGACTTCTCGCTGCTCGTCCGTGGCATGACCAACGACCACGGTTCGGGTGATATCGGCGCAGTAGCCTTCCACTTCGGCGCCAAAATCGAGCAGTAACAGGTCGCCTTCTCGCACACGCGCCGAGGAGGCCCGGGCGTGCGGCAATGCCGAGCGAGGTCCGCAAGCAACGATCGACGGGAATGGAAATCCCTCACTCCCCTCTTCGCGCAACGCCCGCTCGAGGACGCCGGCGATCTGCAGCTCGGTCATGCCAACGCGCACGTCGGCCAACGTTCGCTCGAGCGCGCGGATGGCGACATTGGCGGCACGCTCGATCAACTTCACTTCGTCGGGGTCCTTTCGTTCGCGGAGCGCTTCGACGAGATCGAGCGTGGGACGCCATTGCCAACGCGCCCCTGCTTCCATCAGTCGCTGAAAATCTCGATGCAACACATGAGCAGACTCGAAACCGATGACCTGTACGCCGCCCTGTTGACCCAGCTGCTGCCACAGGCCAGCCCACAAGCTCTGGGACTCGATCATGACCCGCGCGGCGTCACCGACCTCGTCGCCGGCTTGCGTTTGGTAGCGGAAATCGGTGATGAGCAGACTCTCCCGCTGGCTGACGAGGAGGAGTGCGCTCGAGCCTGAGAATCCGGTGAGATAGCGGACGTTAGGTAGGCTGGTGACGAGCAGTGCGTCGACGTGAGCGGCGGTGAGGCCGTCGAGCAGCGCCGTCAATCGGCGGCGTCTCTGGTCAGACACGAGCGACTGAGTCCTGTGGCGCGCGTGCCGAGAGCTTTGCGACGAGGCCACGCAACGCGAGATCGTACCCGAGGGTGCCGAGCCCGCACACGACGCCGACGGCGGCTGGCGCGAGCATGGAGTGTCTTCGCTCGGGTTCGCGACTGTACACGTTCGTGATATGCACCTCTACGAAAGGCACGGAAACTCCGGTCAGTGCATCGCGAATCGCAAGGCTCGAGTGGCTATACGCGCCCGCATTCACGACCGCGCCGTCCATGCGGCCACGCAAGCCATGAATGTACTCCACCAGCTCTCCTTCGCCGTTTCGCTGCACGAACTCTAGTGAGGCGCCCAGCTCGCGCGCGACGTCGTGGAGCCGGCGCTCGACGTCACTCAGCGTCTCCGTACCGTAGATCGATGGCTCCCGAACCCCGAGCAGATTGAGGTTCGGACCGTTGATGACCGCGAGCCTCACGACTTTTTCAATCCTTCGAGCCAGGCGTTGAACTGCTGGATGTCATCGCTCAACCCGGCGCTTTCCGCGCCCGCAGCCTCAGCGTCGGACGCGGCCACGTCCTGCTGCGCCTGCTGCGAAAAAAACTGGTCGAAGGAGAACGAGGAATGCGCGCTGGTGCCTGACGTCGGCGTCGCATGACGGAAGACGTGGTCGAGCGACAGCTCCGTCGCTGCCGGCGTGGATGGCCGGCCGGGTAGCGGTTGCTCAGGTCTCTCGGCATTTGTTGGGTTACCCAACCCAAATCCGAGATCGGCGGGTGGACCCGCCGGCGTTGTCCTGTGCTCGGCTTCGCCGAACAACGTGTTGAGCGATCCAGCAACGGACTGCCGAGTGGCAGACGGCTCCGGTTCGTTAGGCGCTACCTCTGGTGCACCAGGGACACTTCCATTCGAGCCTGACACTGCTCCCGCGGCACGCGGCCGGAATTCCGCGATCGATCCCAGAAATTCGCGAATCGTGGGTCCGGCGTCAGCAACTACTTCGGGCGCAACGGGGGGCGGCGCTTCTTTGCGGGGGCTGGCGTTTCCATGGGTATCCAACTCGCGCAGGCGCGCGGCGATCGCCGTGTCATGCGGATGGAGCTGAACGAGCTGACGGTAGACGTCCCGAGCCTGGTCGAGATGACCCTGTTTGACGTACAACTCCGCCATCGTCTCCGTAACGAAGGCGGTGGCAGCATCGGGCGCGGCCGCCGGAGCGGGTGCGCGCGCTGGCGCCTCGGCCGGCCGCTCGACGGTCGGCGGCGCGACCTGTTCTGTGTTCGTTAGGCCTGCCAGGAAAGGCAGGTCGTATGGTTTCGATGCCGCCTCAGGCGCCTCGGTGGCGGAAGGCCTCGTCTCCGCGCCGGCAGTCCCGGTAGCAAGGATCGACGTGTTGGTGATGTTGGGCTGCTCGTCCGGGCTTCCGAGTATATCCTCGCCCTCATGAATCAAATCGAGAGAGTCGTTGCCGGACTCGCTCGGCTGCTGTACTACGGGCTCGGTTGCCGGCGCTGCAGAGGGTGACGCCGCGGTGAAGAGCTTGGCGATGTCGTCGAAGCTGCTCTCCGAGGGAGCCGTGGTGAGCGGATCCGTTACGATGGGATCGACGCTTGCCGCGGGTGCGTCGCCATTCGTTGCGGCGCTGATTGCGGACTCCATGGACAGTGGCGTGCCCGACGTCGCATCCCCGGACGGCGACTCCGGCCGTGACGGGGCGCTCCCTGGTTCGGGGATCGGGCCGGCATCGGCGTCCAGCGCCGTGAGGATACCAGCGATTTCCTCGTTTCGTGGATCCGATTCGAGGACTCGGCGGTACCAAGCACGTGCCGTCTCGGTGTCGCCTACGGCTCGCGCGATGTCACCGAGGTGACGAAGCGCTATGAGGTTTTCAGGATCGAGCGCGAGCGCAGTCTCGAAAACGCTGCGTGCCTCGTCGTGCTTGCCAGACTCGAAGAGCGCCTGACCATACACGATGTGGCCACTCATGTGTCCAGGCTGCTGAGGCAGAAACTCCTGGCAAATGAAGATGGCCTGCTCGAAGTCGCCAATTTTTCGGTACTCGTTGGCGAGCGGCGCAAAATAGCGACGGGGATTCTCGTCGAATTTCTTCCGGAGCTCGTCGATGCGCGAAGTACCGGCCATGAATGGTCTGACAGATTGGACTGCGAGAGGGGCGGCGGGAAACGTGAAAATACATTCCGCCGAGTTAACAAGTCAATCAGGAAGTGCCGCGCTCACTTGATTTTACATCATTGCTGCTCGTACTTTTCACAGCTTCTACCTGCCACTTTTGACTTTGAGGAGTAACGCCCCGTGCTGCAACAAATGCGGAGCGCCGCGCGATGGATTTGGGTATTCATCGTCATTGCGTTCGTTGGCGGCTTCCTACTTTTCCAAACTTCGGGGCTACTCGGCCGCACGGCCGTAACGCCAACCACCGCGGTGGCCGTCGTCAATGGACATGAGATCCTCTACAACGACTACGTCCAGCGCTACCAAAACGACATCCAGAACGAGCAGCAGGGCGGCGGACGTTCTCTGTCAGAGGACGACACCCGTCGCATTCAGAACGCAACGTTCGACCGCATGGTGATGGACGTTCTGCTCCAACAGGAGTACGAGCGCCGCGGTATCGTGGTCACGGATGACGAGATCATGCAGTACGCGAAGTTTTCGCCGCCACCCTGGATTCAGCAGGCGCCGGAGCTTCAGACAGACGGCCAGTTCGACATGCAAAAGTATCAGCGGCTCTTGTCGAGCTCCTACGCGAAGCAGAGCGGTGTTCTTGCGACGCTCGAGCAGTACTACCGCAGTGAAATCCCGCGGCGCAAGCTGCTCGATCAGATCGCGAGCGGCATCTATGTCACGGACGCGGAGCTATGGCGTATTTGGCGCGATCAGCACGACAGCGCTCAGGTGAGCTTCGTGGCTTTTCGGCCACAGGGAGATAGCGCCGGGAAAGGGATCTCCGATAGCGACTTGCGCGCGTACTTCGACAAGCACAAAGAGGAGTTCAAGCGTCCGGGCCGGGCGGTTCTTTCCGTGGTCGAAATTCCGCGCGTCGTCACCGCGGCGGACAGTGCTGCCGTTCGGGATCACGCGATAGCGCTCCGCAACGAGATCGTTGGCGGGGCCAAGTTCGAGGACGTCGCAAAGCGTGAATCAGCAGACAGCGCCTCCGGAGCTCGTGGTGGTGATCTCGGTCGCCAGCCTAAGGGACGGTTCGTGCCCGCATTCGAGACGGCCGCCTTTGCGCTCAAGGTTGGTGAGGTATCTCAGCCAGTCCTGACGCAGTTCGGCTATCACCTCATCCGTTTGGACGAGCGCAAGGGCGATACGCTCGCGCTGCATCACATTCTCTTGCGCATCCAGCCGAGCGACTCGAACGAGGCGCGCATCGACCGCCGGGCGGATGACCTCTCGAAGGCGGCCGCATCATCGGAGCAGGGCGCAAAGCTGGACACGGCGTCGAAGCGGCTTGGCCTCAAGATCCTCAAGGTGGTCGCTCTCGAGGATCAGCCGGCCGAGTACAACGGGCAGCCCATCCCGAGCGTGAGCGCATGGGCTTTTGGCGGCGCGCATCCCGGCGAGACCAGCGAGCTTTTCGACGACGAGACCGGCTATTACCTCGCGCGACTCGATTCGCTGACCGAAGGCGGGCACCCAAAGTTCGAGAGCGTGAGGGACGCCGTTAGGCAGGTAGTCGCCCGGTCGCAGGCACTCGACAAGCTCCTACCGACGGCACAGCAGTTCGCCGATGCGGCGGCAAAGAGCGGTCTCGAACCGGCGGCGGCGCAGCAGAAGCTCGAAGTTCAGCATTCTCCGCTTTTCACGCGCGGTACGTTCGTACCGGGACTAGGCCAGTACAACGAGGCGATCGGCACGGCGTTCGGTCTACCCGTGGAAGCCGTGAGCGCTCCAGTGCGAACCAGCGACGCGGTATTCGTTCTTCGCGTGGACCGGCGGGTACAAGCAGACAGCGCGGCGTGGCTCAAGCAGTTGCCAGCGCAACGGCAGACGCGCATGCAGCAGCTGCAGCAGCAGCGCGTCCAGATGTATCTGCAGGACATTCGCCAATCGGCGAAGGTCGACGACCGGCGCAAGAAGATCAACGCGTCCGTACGTCGGGGCGAGGCGAGCTAGGTCGTTAGGCGCCAGCCGTTAGGCTTCCATTTGGATAAGGAAAGAGTCCGGCGCGATAACGCCGGACTTTTTTCTTTCCTGCTTACCGCCGGATGTGTCGGCTATGGGTCAGTTCAGGAGCCGCTTCGGCTCCGGCCGACTCTCGTCGTCGCGCCGCGTGGCTTCGGCATGGTCCGGCGCGCCGAGACGCTCGGAGCGAATGTCAGGCTCGGGCTCGCGAATCTGACGATCGACATCGCTGATATTCCGCTTGAACTCGCGAATGCCCTTCCCGATCGATGCGCCGATCTCCGGTACGCGCCGGGCTCCGAAAAGCACCAGCACGATGACCAGCAGCATCAGCATCTCGGTGAATCCAAAGTTTCCGAAATTCATATCTTCTCCTAGAAGAGCGACCGCGCAATCAGATAAGCGATCAAGACACCGACAAGACTCAGAAGCGATACATCGAGGGCGATCGGCCCGATAGCGAACTTGAGGATGACGAGATCGATGTGCAATGGCCCGAGCTCGGGCGTCACGCCGGTCGTCAAGAATTCCTTCACGGCACCCGCTGGCAGGAAACGCCGTGCGACTTGCGTAAACGTTCCGCCGACAACGAATCCTACACAGAGGACCAGGGCATGAAACCCCGGACGGTGCTTCGAGGATCCACGGGGGGGACCAATCATTAAGACCGCCTATCCATGACGTAAGAGATGGCGTCCGTCAGCGCCGACCGGACTGGACTATCGGGAAGGGGCTCCAGCGCCTCTTCCGCTTCTTGAGCGAACTGCTCGCCGCGCGCTTTAGCGCGATCGAGGCCACCGGCTTCGGCGACGATGTTGACGACATCCGCGATGAGGCGGTCATCGGGATCTTCGGTAGAAAAAAGCTCCTCGACGCGCCGGCGGCTCGCCGACGAGAGCTCGCTGCGGGCGAGGATGAGTGGAAGCGTAACCTTATGCTCTCGCAGATCGAGGCCCGACGGCTTCCCCGTGATGGCCGAATCCGAGGTATAGTCGAGAATGTCGTCCGCGATCTGGAAGGCCATGCCGAGCAGCTCGCCATAGCGGGCAAGCGTTCCGCGAAAGGGGGCGGCACCGCAGAGCGCTCCTGTCTCACATGCCGCCGATAAGAGAACGGCGGTCTTCGCGCGAATGAGTGCGAAGTAGTCGTCTTCGGCGAACTCCAAGCCCTCCAGCGCGCCAAGTTGCCGCATCTCCCCGATCGTCAGCTCATTCGCGACGGTCGTGAGAATGCGCAGGAACTCCAGATCTCCCACCTCCACGAGGGCTCGATGAGCGCGCGTATAGAGGAAGTCTCCCATGATGACGGAGACTTGATGACTGAAGAGGGAGTTCACCGTGGGGAGGCCGCGTCGCAGCACGGAGTGATCGACCGAATCGTCGTGAACGAGCGTCGCGAGATGCATCAACTCGACGACGGCGGCCAGCTGAATCGCGCGGTCGTCCGGTTCCCCGAGCACAGCGCTACTGAGCAGCGTGAGCGTGGGCCGAAACATCTTGCCGCGCATCCGGAGGAGATGGGTACTGACCTGCTCGATCATCGGCAGATCGGAGCTCACGATCGTGTGCATCGCATCCACCACGAGCTCCAACCGATCACGGACTGGCGCCTGAATCGCACGCAAAGCGTCCGTCGCGGGCGTGCGCTGACGCGCCGCGATGCTCATCGACCTACGCGCTCCACTTCACTGATTCGGTCCACGACGTCTCGGAATTCGATATCGACGACAAACACCCGTTGATAATAGCCAAGGGCCTCATCGAAATGATTGAGTGCCTGCGCGGCTCGTCCAAGAAGATACAGTACTCCGATCAGCTCTTCGTCGCTGTAACCACCCTCACCGAGGGCACGCCCGAGAACAGTAGCCCCGATCCCATATTGCTCCTTCTCGATAAAGCACTGACCGAGGGCTTCATACGTCGGCAAGCGATTCGAGGGTGCCTTGAGCGCTTTCTGAAATTCAGCGATTGCCTCATCGACGAGACCCATCTCCTTGAACGCGACGCCGAGATCGTAGTGACTCTGATAGTCCTCCTGAGCGACGTTCTCGGCGATGCCTTGCTTGAATTTCTTCAGCATGTCGGCAAAGTCCGCCTCTTCATCACCAGTCGGCTCTTCTTCGTTCACGATCATGCGCGTGCTCTTTGGACCATCGTCACGCAGCAGCTCGCCGAGATTTACAAAGCCGCTCTCGCCAGGCGAAGGCTCCGGCTCGGCGCTTCGCGTCCGCACCGGCGAGGAGACTGGAGCGCGGCCTGCAGCCTTGCGGGTTGGGGGCGGCGGCTCGGGCGCTGGCGCCTCGATGACGATCGATTCGAGCGCGGCTTGGGCGCGAATGTCGTCGGGAGCGAGATCGAGCACCCGCTGATACACCGCGCGTGCCTTCTCGCCTTGCTCCGCGTTCAATAGCGCCCCGGCAAGAGCGAGATACGCCTCGATGAGCCGAAGCTTGTCGTTCGTTCGGAAAGCATACTCGACGCGCTTCTGGTGAAAGCGAACCGTCTCCGGTGCGAGGCGCGCGATCTCCTCGGCCAGCGACGACGCGAGATCGAGCTCGTTCGCCCGCTCTGCGCCCATCATCGCGGCTTCGAGCTCGTGAATGCCGCCTTCACGGTCCCCCGATTCGAGCATCGCTTCCGCGAGCTCGCGGTGAAGCGTCCAGTTCTCGGGGTCCGCTTCGAGGCTCGACCGGAGCGCCTCAACGGAACGCTCGGCCGAGATTGTGCTTTGCCGTAACGAAGCCGGGCCCTGTGGAATCGGTGACAGATCCTCGATGCCTAACGACGAATCGAGATCGAGCAAGGGCATGCTCGCGTCCATACCGCGACGCTCACTCGACGCCAATGGGTCATCGAGTCCAATCGCATCGGATCTCAGCAACGGCGGAATGTCGCCGGAGTCACCGAGACTGCTGCCGAAGTCGCCCGCCGCTTGCTGCTGCCAAAAGCTTCCCTCCGAGGACACATCCTCGTTAGGCGAGATGTCGACGCCGAGGCTCGAGGAATCGTGTGAGACCGTCAGTCCAAAGCCATCGCCAAGATTCGCATCGAAGGACTGGTTGTCTCCGACTTGGTCGAGCTCGGGGGGGACGAAGTGCGCGGCTGGTCCTGGTTCGTCAGAAGGCTCGCCCTCGAGCAGATCGTGCTCGGGAATAAGCGAAGCACTCGCTTCCTGCTCGATGATGGAAGGCGGCTTGGGAGCGGGCGGCGGCGGCTTCTCCTCGAACGCCGTCGGCTCGATATCGAGGGTTTCCGCGATGTCCGCGGACTCCGAGGGAGCATCGAGACTCGTCGGCTCGAGCCCCAGCATAGACGGAGCATCCGATGCGTCGTTCGTATCATCGTCTTGCGGAGGTGCGAGCGGAGGGGGCGATACAGCGGGACGTGCAGGCGCCGCAGATGGCTTTCTGGGCGCCGGTGGCGGTGCCACTTCCTCCTCTTCTCCACTGTCGAGCAGTGGTAAGTCGGCGACCGGCGCAGGCGGCGCGCCCCGCGCGGGCTGACGGCCTGCCGGAGCGCCCGGAGCGGGGCGCGCGGGACGAGTAGCCGGTGCCTCACCTAGATCGAGAAAAACGAGATCCGCCCCGCGCGCCGTTCGTGAATCGCCGCTCTGGCGCGGTTGGGCGGCGGGGTCGATCGCCTTCATGCGCTCGACCATCGCCTGCGCGTCCGCCTGATTGCCCTCGGCGCTATAGCGCGCAAAGAGAGTCTGCAGCTGCTCGATCGCCTCTTCCTTGCGGCCGAGCTTCGAAAGCTGCTCGGACAACATGAGGCGGATGTCGTCCTGCCCAGGGCACAGGTCCGCGAATTCCTTCAGCGAACGGAATGCTTCGTCGAGGTTGCCCGACTTCTGCATCCGGTCGGCGTACTCGAGAAAGTTCTGCTTGGCGTCGAGGGTAAATCCCTTGTGCGCGCTGATCTTACCGAGCGTGTAGTAGACCGAAGCGCGGCCCGGAGAGTGACGAAGGATCTTGTTGCAGAGCGCGATCGCGTTGTTGTAAAACCCCCCATCGACGTACCGAACTACGGCGCGCTCGTAATAATCGACCGCGTCGGCGACGTTCCCCTGGCGGAGCATGAGATCGCCCACGCGGTTGAAGAGGGACACGTCCAATTCGGCCGCGTATTGGTCGAAATTATCGAGGATTTCGACGTACACGGCGAGCGCCTTCGCAAAATCTTTCTTGAGCTCGAAATCGGCCGCTTTTTTCTTCAGCTTAGCGACGTTCGACATCAGCGTCCTGGCGAGCTCCGCGACGGAAACGGAGTTCCGCGACGAGGTGGGATTCGGACGGTTAACTTACCCGTAAGTGGCTTGGGTGACAACTTTTGCCTCGCACCCAGGTCCCCAGGCAGCGACGATCGCCGTACCAGTAGGGCAACTCTCCCACCTGCTCGATCTCGAAGAGCGCGAGGTCGGCTGAGAAGCCCGGTGCGAGCTGACCAACCGACTCCGCAAGGCCTAGCGCGGCGGCTCCATTGACCGTCGCCGCAATGACCACTTCGTCGACCGATAAATGGAGCTGACTCATACCAAGAGTGAGGATCAGCGGAAGATTGGGCGTCGGCGACGTACCAGGATTGAAGTCGGTCGCCAGCGCGACCGGAACGCCGGCATCGATCAGCTGGCGAGCCGGTGCGCGAGTGGACTTCCCCAGGAAGAGCATCGTGCCCGGAAGCAGTGTAGCGACTGTCGGCGCCGTCGCGAGGGCACGGATGCCCGCTTCCGAAATCGCCCCCAAATGATCCGCCGAAGTGGCGCCCACTTCGGCGGCAAGCTCGGCGCCGCCGCAGGAGGTCAACTCGTCCGCGTGCAGCTTCAGGGAGAGATTGTGCGCGCGCGCCGCCTGAAGAATGCGCCGACTCTCCGAAACGGTGTACACGCCGGTCTCGCAGAATACGTCAGCGAAGCGTGCCAGGCGCTCCCTGGCCACGCGCGGAATCATTTCTTCTATGAGAAGATCGACGTACGCATCGCGGCTCGCGGCGGATTCCCGGTGGGCGATCGGGATCTCGTGCGCGCCAAGAAACGTCGGGACGATGCGTAGTGGCAGCTCGGCGGCGAGCCTGCCGATCGCGCGAAGTGTCTTGAGCTCATCCTCGACCGTGAGTCCGTAGCCTGATTTGACTTCGACGGTTGTCGCACCGAAGGAGGCAAGTCGCTTCAGTCGCTCGCGCGCCAGTGCGACCAATTCGTCCTCGCTTCGCGAACGCAAGTCGCTCACGGAAGCGTGAATGCCGCCCCCGCGGACGGCGATCTGCATGTAGTCGAGGCCCGAGGCGCGCATTTCCTGCTCGTCGGCCCGGGCACGTCCGAACACGGCGTGCGTATGCGAGTCGACAAGACCAGGCATCAGCACGCCGCGCTGGCAGTCGATCTCGTCGGCTTCGGGAAAGTCTCGACGCAGGTCGCGCTCCGGCCCAATGGCCGCAATCGTCTCGCCGACAACGACGACCGCCGCATTCGTCACTGTTTCAAGATTTCTCATCTCCGCGCCGCGCCGTGCCCGCGCGGGACCGGCACAGGTCACGACTTGCGCGGCGTTGAGGAAGATCAGCGGTTGCACTGATGATCAGTTAGCAGCCGCGGAGCCCATGACATCGCGGACTCGAGAGAGTCGAAGGGGGGCCTGCGCCTCGCCGCGGCACGCGTAGTAGCACGCGTTGCAATCGATGGGCTGATAGGCGCGATAATCTCGCCAATGAAAGTCGGTCGGGAAATCCGGGCAGCGCTTCACATGTCCCGTGGGGTCGACATGAATCGTGCGAATTCCAGATCGACAGGGCTCGCGCATTTCGCCGCGCACGTACCGCGGCAGTTGCTCCAAATAGTAGTCGGAATTGGTGATGACACCGCGCCGGCGGCGCTTGAACGCGAGCAGCTCACGGACGAGCGCGTCGAGCTCCGCCAGGTGTCCGCTGTCGACGAGGAATTCGCGATTGCCATTCTTGGCATCCGTGTAGACGCTCAGGTTGACGCCGCAACCCAACTCCGCCGCTCTGTCCACGATCGGTCGAATCTGATCGAGATTGTCGTTGCGAATGACCGTGTTGAATCGGACGTTGTCGATGCCAAGTGCTCGCAAGCGAGGAAGTGTGTCGAACAACTTTCTCGTTAGGCCCGGGATGCCGCGTGCGCGATCGTGACGACCGTCGAGATAGTCGAGCGACACGTTGAATTGATTGACGCCGGCTTCCCAAAGCGATTGAGCCCGCTCCGGCGTCAACATCGCACCATGCGTAATGAGCATGATGTACTTGAGGCGGATCGCACGCGCCACGGCACTGACGAGATCCTCCAGGTCCGCCCGAAGCAATGGCTCGCCGCCGGTGAACGTCACCAGCATCGGATTAAAGAAGCGGGCGGCGTCCGCGAAGCTCGATGCTTCCGTTGCGCGCGTCTTCGGGTCCGTGCGCCAGTAATCGCAGAACGAGCAGCGCGCATTGCAGCGCAGGGTGACTTCGAAATGCACGAGTACGGGCCGCCGGCGAAGGGTGAGCCAGCCATACTTCGCAAGGAACAATGCAACGTGATGCGGCTTGAATCGCGCCGAGAGCACGAGCTATTCGTCCATCGGCAGACGGATGTCGTGGCGCCGCGCCGTCTCGCGCGCCTCACGGTAGCCGGCGTCCGCGTGGCGAGCGACTCCGATACCTGGATCGTTCGTCAGCACCCGTTCCAACCTGACGCGCATCTCCGGCGTTCCATCCGCGACGATCACCTGGCCAGCGTGCAGCGAGTTGCCGATACCGACGCCGCCCCCGTGATGGAACGAGACCCACGAAGCGCCGCTTGCCGTGTTCAGCAGCGCGTTCAAGATCGGCCAATCGGCGATCGCATCGCTACCGTCCTTCATCGCTTCGGTCTCCCGGAAGGGTGATGCGACGCTGCCTGTGTCGAGGTGGTCGCGTCCGATCACAATCGGCGCGGTCAGCTCACCACGCGCGACCAAATCGTTGAGCGCGATCCCGAATCGTGCGCGGTCACCCTGGCCGAGCCAGCAGATCCGCGCAGGCAGTCCTTGGAAGTGTACCTTCTCGCGAGCCAGCTCGATCCAGCGGCGCAAATGTCTGTCGTTAGGGAAGAGCTCGAGCACCAGCTCGTCCGTTCGCGCGAGATCGCGCTCGTCACCGGACAGCGCTACCCAGCGGAAGGGTCCTTTGCCCTCGCAGAACAAGGGGCGAATGTACTCGGGCACGAATCCGGGAATAGAAAACGCATCTTTCAATCCGGCATCGTGCGCTACGGTGCGGATGTTGTTTCCATAATCGAAAGTGATCGCGCCGCGGCGTTGCATCTCCAGCATCGCTCGCACATGCTCTGTGATCGAAGCCGTGGAGCGAGCGACGTAACCGCCCGGGTCGCGCCGACGCATTTCCGCGGCTGCATCGATCGTGAGGCCAGTGGGAACGTACCCGTTCAGTGTGTCGTGCGCGCTCGTTTGGTCGGTGAGAACATCTGGAGTGACGCCGCGTCGCACGAGGTCCGGAAGTATCGCCGCCGCATTGCCAACGAGACCCACGGAGAGCGGCCGCCGCGCCGATGTCGCTTCTCGAATCCACCCGAGTGCTTCGTCGACACTGTGCGTCTTGCGATCGCAGTATCCCGTGGCCAGCCGCTTGTCGATCCGTGACTCGTCCACCTCGATACCGAGAATCGCGGCACCATTCATGGTGCCAGCGAGCGGCTGCGCGCCACCCATTCCTCCCAGTCCGGCCGTCACGACGAAGCGCCCGGCAAGCGACCCATCGAAGTGCCGCCGCGCGACGGCGCCAAAGGTCTCATACGTCCCTTGAAGGATGCCCTGAGACCCGATGTAGATCCACGAGCCCGCAGTCATCTGTCCGTACATGATGAGACCGGCGCGCTCGAGCTCGCGGAAGTAATCCCATGTCGCCCAGCGACCAACAAGATTGCTGTTGGCGATCAGTACTCGTGGTGCAGCGCTGTGTGTACGGAAAACGCCCACTGGCTTTCCGCTCTGCACGAGGAGCGTTTCATCATGCTCCAGACCGCGCAACGCGCGGACGATCGCGTCGAACGCGGGCCAACTGCGCGCGGCGCGTCCCGTGCCGCCATATACGACGAGGTCGTCCGGGCGCTCCGCGACCTCGGGATCGAGGTTGTTCATGAGCATGCGGAGCGCGGCTTCCTGTTGCCAGCCTTTGCAACTCAGCACCGTGCCGCGCGGTGCGTGCACCACCCGCGCACCTGATTCGCCGGCCGCCGGCGTCGCCTGAGTGGAGGTCATTTGGAATCTCTCACAGGGGGCCGAGAGCGCCGCGTTGGATGGCAGACGCCAACAGCTCAATATCGGGTGACAAGACACGATCGCGAGTGAGCGGGGGCACCAGTCGCCTAACGGCCGCGTGGCCTCGGGCAACGCCGCGACCCGGCTTCAGCGGGAGCCGGTGATCGACGCCTTGTGCCGCACAGAGGAGCTCGATGGCAAGTACGTAGCGCACATTGGCCACGACACGGCGCAGCTTCGTTGCCGCGCCCATCGCCATCGGTACGACATCTTCCTTGTTCCCATCCGTCGGAATGGTATCGACGCTCGCCGGATGCGAGTAGACTTTGCATTCGCTCGCGAGCGCCGCCGCCGTCACCTGAGCCATCATGAAGCCTGAGTTCACCCCCGCGTCGGACGTGAGGAAAGGCGGCAGCCCCTGATTCAGGTCGGGATGCACGAGCCGATCGATGCGGCGTTCCGCGATCGTTGCGAGATTCGTGAGCGCGATCGCGAGAAAGTCGAGCACCATCGCCACGGATTGGCCGTGAAAATTTCCGCCGCTCAGGAGCTCGCCTGACTCGAAGACCAGTGGGTTGTCCGTGGCAGCGTTCAGCTCACGACCAACGACGGATGATGCGAAGTCGATGGCATCGAGCACCGGGCCGTGGACCTGCGGCATACAGCGCAAGCAGTACGCGTCCTGCACGCGAGGATCGCCATGTCGGTGCGACTCACGGATCTCGCTGTCGGCGAGCAACTCACGCAAGAGTGCGGCAGATGCCGCTTGCCCGAGCTGCCCGCGCACCTCGTGAATCCGTTCATCGAACGCGACCGGCGTGCCGAGCAGCGCTTCGAGCGACATCGCGCCCGCGAGATGAGCGATCCGCCAGAGCTGATGACACTCGACGATCGCGAGAGCGGCGATCGCTGTGTGCGACTGCGTCCCATTGATCAGGGTGAGCCCTTCCTTCGGGCCTAACGTGAGTGGCGACAATCCAGAGGACGAAAGCATCTCGCGAGCGGGGCCGACCTCCCCGCCGCGGGTGAGCGTCCCTTCACCGATCAACGCGAGCGCCAGATGTGCAAGTGGCGCGAGATCGCCGCTGGCGCCGACACTTCCCTGCTCCGGAATCGGCGGATGCAACCGGGCGTTGAGCATCCCGACCAGGAGCTCGGCAAGATCGGGCCGGGCGCCGGAGTAGCCCTTCGCGATGACGTTGGCCCGCAGGAGCATCATCGCGCGCACTTCTCTTTCAGGAAGTAGCGGGCCGACGCCGGCGGCGTGGCTGCGCACCAAGTTGACCTGAAGCTCGGCAAGTCGATCCACTGGGATGGCGATCTCGGAGAGCTTCCCGAAGCCCGTGGTCACGCCGTAGGCCACGGTATTTCGAGCGACCAGGTCGTCGACGATGCGCCGTGTGGCGCGCGCACGCTCCCGGGCCACCGGCGACAATTTCACCGTCACCTCACCGGTGGCGACGGCGAACACGTCCTCGATGCGAAGCGACCCACCGTCGATCACGACTGACGACATGGCGTGAATGTCGCCGTGCACCAGAAGTGATTCAAGTGCCGATCACATAGTCCAAGGCAGTGGTCAGAACGTGCTGGCGCCCGACCGTACCGTGGCCTTGTTATAGTCGAACTTGAGATCCGGCTCAGCCTTCAGGGCGATGAAGAAATTGAAGGCGAAGTTGCCGTTCGTAGACTGCGTGAAAGCGAAAACGGCGCGCCAATCGTGCAGGTCACGCTGCAACGTGACGATGTGTTGCGCAAACTCGTGCTTCACGAAGTCGTACTGCGTGTTCCAGCTCACGGCCCACTTTTCCGTAAGCCCGAAACGAAAATCACCGCCCAGGCTCGTGACCGGTGGATTGCGATAAATCGTTCCACCCGCGATGCCAGCTTGAATGGGTTGCGAGGACGTCGAAGTCAGTTGCGCCTGCGCCTGATTGATGCATGACTGATAGACAAACGGGTCGTTGTTTGCCTGCGCAGCTACTGCTTGACAACGGACCTGCGGGTCGATGACAACGAGGTTGCTCAGGTTTCCGGTTGGCGGCCTCGTTTGCTGGTGCGACAGGGTGAACGCGGCACTCCACCCCTGCGATGGGGGAAGGACAAACTGCGTTCCGCGTGATCCGCTACCGGCCACGGGCTGATTCGCGAGCTGGCGCACATACGGATCGTCGCGCTGACCCGTCTGATCTGGCGTGGGCGCCGAGGTGGGCCGCTCATCGTTAGGAACCGCACGACCGAACAAGCGTGCGAGCACCGTGAACGGATTGTTCCCGCGCGCCAAATTGAGCGTCGCGGAAATGGATTCCATGTAGGGACTGAACCGCGCCGTATCACTCACTGGATCGCCCGAAAAGAGCGAAAACCCGGACGAAAACTGAAATCCCGGCAGCAGATCGGACGACGCGCTATAGCTGAACGCCGAAGTCGTTAGGCCGCGAATCGCGCTATGCGCGGCATGCGCGCGATCGATGTCGTAGGTCAGCGGTGAGAACGTCAGGGAGAGCAGCTTGATCTTTTCGCCACCGTCCGGAGTCGTGTCTTTGGGTGAGCGAACCTTTGCCTCGATGTTTTGATTGAGGCCGAATGACAGCGCGTTCTGTTGGAGACCGCTGAATTCATGCGCCTTGGATCGCCCAACGGCCTGTAGATACTCGTCACTGATGTTCGCCCGCGGTGCGTAGCCGTAGCTGATCGTTGGCTGCAAGGTGTGACGGAGACGCGAGAAGGGACCAAAGCCGGGAAGCAATCCGTAAATGACGGGTGAGGCCGAAAGAGAAAATTGGGGCCGCTTCGATTGATGCACGTACTCGCCGTTGCTCAAGTTCGTGCGCACCCAGAACGGTCCGGACGTGGCATTCGCGAGACTGACGCCAGGCGTGATGTTGAAGAGATTGCGCGCTACCGGCGGCAACTGGAAGTTAGGCGTCCAGTCGATTTCCGTCTTGTAGAAATTAGGAAAGACGCGGTTGCCTAACGTCACGCCGGTTTTGACATCCGTGAGCGTTATGTTCTGCGGATAGTTGAGTACCGACTCGTTCACGCGGAAGCTATTGCCGAGGTCGTAGCCGAAGATCCGCAGTGGCGTATCGAAGCTGGTCGCGGCGGTGTACGAGGCGCGCTTGGTGCGGACACTGTCGAGTTGACCGTTTGCATTGGTCAGGTACCGAAAGGCAAAGTCTCCTGTCTGATCGATGTTCAATGATTGCTGTGCACTGTAGCTGAAGTTCGGAGTCCACTGCAGCCAAGGGGCAAGGTTGAGCGTTCCGGTATTTATCGAGACCTGCGGTAGATTCTGGTCAACCTGCGGCCTCCCCGGATACTGTGATCGCGTACCGCCGATTTGGAGCGTTGCCGGACCGATCTTGTCGGAGTAGTTCAACGACGAGCGGATGGTCGCGAGCGCGTTGTATGGATTGAAGGTGTTCTGGCGCTGCAACGTGGTGCTGGTGACGTAATTGATGTCGGTCGAAAAGCGGCGGTCTTTGGTGAACGACTGCCGATGACCCCAAGTCAGCGCGAAGTTCGTGCGGCCGTCGCGCTCGGTCGTGTACGATGAGGCGAGACTCCCGCTGAGGAAGCGATCCATCCAGTTGTAACGCCACTCGCCGTTCCACTTCGTCCAGCCGGGATCGCCTTGCGTCATGCCAGCGCTGCTGCGCCAATCGAGCCACGCAGACGCGTCCATGTAGTCGTTGATCGACCAGAAATAGCCAATGTTCTCGACGTTCCTTCGATATGACGGATTCGTACGAATGATGTCGGAAACACCAAACCGCGGCGTGAGTATTCCGCTGTGGCGACCCGGTCGCATGTCCGAGAACAGAAAGGGCAGCCACATCACGGGAATGTCACGGATGTAGAGAATCGCCGGACGTGCGACGAGCGTATTCGAGCCAGATCGTTTCACTTCATCGAACTTGAAGTGATAGTCTGGAACAGAATCGGTACAGCTCGTGAGCTCGCCACCGAGGCCGTAAAATGCCGACGTCTTACCAGCGGCCGAATCGCCGAGGATCGCCTTCCCCTTCAGCGCGCTGATCACCCACAAATCCCCGGTGTTTGCGGTGAACTGCGGATGGCTGATTGTCGCGGACCGCTCGTTGAGGCTATACACAAGTCGTCCACGCCCGATGACATCCGCCTGTCCACTGGTGGGGTCATGCATGACTATGTTCTGCCCAACCGCCGTCGCGACTTTCGTACGCTGATTGAAGAAGACGCCAGTGTCGGCGTAGACCGTTTGGGAGTCACCCCGTTGAACGATCGCGCGCTTGCTCGCTTCGCCGAGGATCTCGAAGAGATTGTTTTGGGCATCGAAGGTGACGCGATCGCCTTCGTACCGAGTCACGGTATAGCCGCGCCGACCCAACAGCGCCTGCATGATCGAATCGGGCGCCGAGAGACGGAGCCGCGCAGCGGCAGCGCTGTCGGCGGCGGTGGTATCGCGTTTCGTAGTGTCTCGCGTTGGCCGCTGGATCTGCGGCCGCGGCATCCTCACCTGTGCATGCACGGCGACGAGCGGCGCGATGCTCAACGCCAGAACGACGACGCGCCGCATCGTGCTCACGCCGGGAGGCCCTCTTCGGAGGCAAGATTGGCATCCCGGCGTGCCTTGCGACGATAAATCACATAGGACACGCCAACGCTCAGCTCATACAGGAGATAGAGCGGAATCGCAAGCGCGATCGTCGTCGTGAGCAAATCACCCGGTGTGATGATCGCGGCCGCGCCATAAGAGATCACGACCGCGTACCGTCGGAACTTGCCTAACGTCTGAGGCGAAACGATGCCCATCGCGGACAAGCCCACGATCACGATCGGCACCTCGAATACTCCGCCGAAGGCGAGACACATACTCGTGACGAAGCCGAAGTACTCCGAGACCGTGATCATCGGTGTCAACGATTGCGCCTCGAGGCCAAAGAGGAACTTCAGCGAAAGCGGCAGGACCAGAAAGTACGCCAGCGCAACCCCGGCGATGAACAGCAGTGTGGCGGCAAGGAGCACTGGGATCACAACGCGGCGTTCGTGTCGGTAGAGCGCCGGGGACAGAAACGCCCAGACGTTGTAACCGATCACCGGTAATGCAAGCGCGATACCGACGACGAGGGACATCTGGAGGATCGTCGAGAAGGTGTCGCCCGGATGCGTATAGACGAGATGTTGACCACGTAGATACGGAAGCACCGGCTGTTGCAGTACGCCGATCAAATCGAGCTTGAAGGTCACAAAGAACCCGATGCCGACTCCGATCACGAGGGCACCGAGCGAATAGATGATACGCCAACGCAGTTCCTCGAGGTGATCGAGGAACGGCATCTCACCCGTCGACGACTTGGGGATGGGCATGGATTCCCGCTACTACACGACTGTGGCTCGAAAGAGCCGTGACATCCGAAGGCTACTTGGTGGTTCGCAGCAGGTCGCGCGCCAGGCTGGCCTCATCGCTATTCGGATACTCTTTCACAATGCGATTTAGCGCGACCTTTGCGGGCGCGGTCTTCTTCTGCGCGATGAGCGAGAGCGCGAGCTTGTACAACGCGGTCGGCGCAGCCTTGGATTGCGGATACTTCGTGGCGACGAGTTGATAAACCGAATCGGCCCCGGCCGCATTTTTCTCCTCGGCAAAGGACTGACCGATGTAAAGCTGCGCTGAGGGGGCTTCTTCGAACGTCGGATACTTGGTGAGCAAGTCCTGAAAACCCGAACGCGCTACACCGAAGCTGCCCCGCTGCATTTGATCGAAGGCGATTTGGAAAAGCTGCGCTGGTCCGGGACCGGCGGCCGGCGCCGGCTTGCTGGTATCCGGAACGGCGGCAGGCGCGGCAGAAGGCGCGGACATCGACTCATTACGCGATTCCATCGACGCGCGAAGCTCTTGGAGACGACGCTGGCTCTGCCCGCTCAACTCTTGAATCTGCAGGAGTTGGCGGTTCATGTCGTACATGCCACCCGTGACATTCGCCTGAAAGGCGGCGAATCGTGTGCTCAAGAGGCGCAGCGAGTCGTTCGCACGTGAGATCAGAGTCATCGCCGTATCGGCCTGGGCGCGACGAGCCGTGTCGGTCTGCGCTATCGAGCTACGCAGAGCCCGCAGTTCGTCCTGCAGTACGCGAACGTCTCCTTTGCTGGCCATGCACGCCGTCGTGCTCAAGACGAGCACGACGGAAACAGACGCGAGCCGTGGCGCTCGCGTCAGGTGCCGCCGGCGATGCCGGAACGGCAACATCATCACGTCCTCGGGCGGTTGAGACGCGTACCACCCGCGGTGATCTCGAACTCGTCACGACGATTCTGTGCCCAGGCGTTCTCGTCATGCCCGTTGGAGAGAGGCTGACCTTCCCCGAAGCTGACCGTCTCCACGCGATTGGCGGCGACGCCACGCTCGGTGAGGTAGCGCTTCGCCGTCGCGGCGCGTCGCTGACCCAGAGCGATGTTGTACTCCACCGAGCCGCGTTCGTCCGTGTGTCCAGCGACACGGATGTTGACATCGGGATTGGCCATCAGCACGGGAATCTTCGCATCGAGCGTCGCACGTGCATCATCACGCAGCTCGGCGCGATCGAAGTCGAAATGAATGACGGCTGTGACCGTATTACGAAGTCCCGTCTGTTCGCCCGCCGCGGCCGCGGCCTCATTGGCGCGACGCACGCTATCGTCGTATGCGCGCTGACGGGCCAGCGCGGCATCGCGAGCAGCTTGCGCGCGCGCGATCGAATCACGGATGGCGGCGCTGTCGACGGTGGGCGCGGCGGGAGCCGGCGCGGGCGTTGGGTTCGTCTCTGGTTTCTTGTGACATGCGCCGAGGACGATCGCGGACGCAAGCAATGCGATCGAGATCGAACGACCCGTCGCACGAGGGTGTGCTGTCATCGAAGATTCTCTCCTGAGAATGAGGTGGGACGTACAAGTAGGGGACTACAGGAGGGACGTCCGGCAACCTGCAGATGGTGCCGTTCTACTGACGACTGGCCGCGCTTGTCGATGCACTCGAACCTAGGCGTGGGGACCACGCGGCCAACTGAGCACCCCCCGCGCGGCTGAGCCGGCGCACCCGGCCCGACTCGGTATCGAGCACCCAGAGCTCCCTCGCCCCACCGCGGGTCGAAGCGAAAACCAGATGCCGGCCGTCTGGCGCCCATGACGGCTGCTCGTTCGATCCTTCACTGGTAAGGAGCTTCGTGCTACGATCGCGCAAGCTGATGGTCATGATCTGAAAACGTCCATCAGCGAACTGTGATTGAAACGCCACGAGCCTACCGTCGGGCGACCAATCGGGATCCGAGCGATAGTTCTTGTCGCCAAAATCGAACGAGGTGAGAAGCTCAGCGTTAGTGCCATCCGCGTCCATAATATAAACCTCGGGATGGCCAACACGACCCGATGTGAACGCGAGTCGGCGTCCGTCGGGGCTGAAAGAGGGCTGCACGTTATCAGTGCCACGGCCAACGGAAATGCGCCGCGCGGGCGTGGCGTCATCCGAGGCGACAGTGTACAGGTCAGAGCCCTCATCGTCGGCATGAGCGTAAACGATCGTCGCGCCATCAGGAGCAAAAACCGGCGTGAGATTCGCATGCGAGGGCGTCGCGTTATGCAGCGCGCGTGAATGGCCGGTACGAAGATCGAGCACCATGATTCGCGACGCGGTGCCGAATGTGGCATACACCAATTGTGTCGCCGTCGCATTCCACGACGGCGACATGGCGTTGCCGGTCACGGGCGTTGTTTCATCGTCCGCCCCGTCGCTGTCCACGATGCGAATGTGCTGACCGGCGGCGAACGCGATCCGCGTTTGGGCAATTCCCTTCTGCCCCGTGATCCAACGTTCGACTTCATCCGCTGTTCCGTGCACCGACATCCGCCAGTCGCGGGTGTTGGCACGACCGGCCAAAGGAAAGTCTTGCACGTTGATGACGCTCCCTTTCGCGACGTCGTGTAACGCGACGTGCAGGGAGCCATCACCAACGGTTGCTTGAACGAGTGCGGCAGCGCCGAGACGCGAAAACAGCGGATAATTCAGCTCGGCGCCAGGGCTGGTGCCGCGAAACGTCGACGGGTCGGCAGCGTCGAGCGCTACGATCGAGAAGCGATCACTGTAATCGAAATCGCGTTGAAGAATCGCGCGAATGGAATCACCGGAAGAACCGGTAACGGGTAATAGCGCAATGCCCGGACGTGACGAGGGGTCATAGGTCAATCCGATCGTGACACCGCGGCGCGTCGTGTCCTGCGCGCAAATCGCGCGCAGTGGAAGAAGGAGAATCGTGCTCAGTCCAATCAGGAGAGTAAGACGCATCTCTATTTGCTAAACTTTGTCATTTGAGAAATCGCGGATCGAATCGGAAAGTCACCGGCAGAGCGTCCTCAGAAAATCCAGAGGGCAGTGGTCCGAACGACCTGGCTGCGGCTTCGACCGCCCCCTGCGCTTCCGCATCGAACGAATAGACGCCCGATCGCCGCACGAGTCGAATGCTGTTTGGCGGAACGGAGCCATCGCGGTTGATGAGAAAGAAGACTTCGGCGCTGAGCGCGCCGCGCGAAGAAGGCTTGAATTGTAATGCAATCTGACGGACAATATTCTCGAGGTACCCTGGGAATGGGAACTCGATCCCGCCTGTGCTCACCGTCACAACATCCGACCCTCGTCCGCCAGTTTCTCCGCCTCCGGCAACGGGCGCGGCTGTCGGGGCAGGTTTTGCTTGGGTTGGCGGCGTTGGAGTTGCGTCCGGACTGGCGGCTCGCTTGAGCGGTTTGATATCAGGCGCAGGCATTTCGCGTGGCGCGGTCTTGGGTCGCACCGGTGGCGTGGGCTCCGGGGGTGTTGCTGGTGCTGGCTTTACGACGCCGGCCGCACGCGCGCCTGCTGGCGCTGCAACGAGGTCCACGCGGTAGACCGGAGGCGATGGTGGCGCTGGACCCGCTCGGAAGAGAAATACGAGGGCGATGAGCAGTGCATGCAGCAGCACAGAGCCCGTGAGTGGTGCGAGCAGCAGTGGCTTCCCGTTAGGCACGGCCTGCTCCGCCTGCGCATCGGAGCGAGCCATCAGCGAATGTCCTCGGGCTCGGTGACGAGTCCGACGTCGCCAACGCCCGCCGCGCGCATGACCGCAAGCACCTGCACGACGAGTCCGTACCCGACATTATTGTCGGCGCGAAGATAGACGCCCTGACGCGATTGCTGCGCCGCAAGCGAACGGAACGCAGCACGGAATTCAGGAAACGACATTCTCGTGTCGCCAACGAGAATCTCCCCCGCGCGCGTAACGGTCACGACCAATCCGCCCTTCGACTCCAAAGGACGTGCTTGGGCCTTGGGTAAGGCGATATCGACGCCGCCCTGCATCATCGGCGCGGTGATCATGAAGATCACCAACAGCAACAGCATGACGTCGATCAGGTTGACGACGTTGATCTCGGCGTTCAGCTCGACTCGATCCCTCCGGCGACGCGCCACGTCAGCAGACCGCGCAGCGCAAAACGTCGTCTTGCAACGCCAAATGCGACATCAGATCTGGCCCTCGCGGACGAGCAACGCGATCGTCGCCGTGCCGAAGCTTTCCATCATCCCGTCAAAGCGATTGATACGCGCAGCAAAGATGTTGTAACCGAACGTTGCCGGAATTGCGACGACGAGCGCCGCCGCTGTGGCGATCAGTGCCTCGGCAACACCTGGCGCGACAGCCGATAGGTTGCCCGATCCCCGCGTCGCGATGCCGATGAACGCGTCGATGACGCCGAGGACTGTGCCGAGCAGTCCAATCAATGGACTCACCGAGCCGATGGTGGCGAGCCACGGAAGGAAGCGCCCGAGCCGGTCGCGCTCCGCGGAAGCGTCCGTCTCGAGAAGCAGATGCAGTGTTTCGATCTGGGAGCCCGTGAGTGTCGCCGGGGAACGCACAGCGACATCACCCGCATCGCGCTCGCGTGCTTGCTGATTCCGCACGCGCGTGTCCGAGACGAAGTGCGCGGCGCGCATGAACAGGCGAGTGAGCGCATTGGGCGCTGTAACCTTCGCCAGTGCTGCGGCCTCTTCGAGCCGAGTCGCCCGCTCGAAGTCGCGAAAAAAGCGGAGTGAAGTCTTCTGTGCGCGCGCGAGCTCACGCCAGAGCGCGAACATGATCGCCCAACTGAGGAGTGACAGCAATGCGAGGACAATGAGAACTATTTTCGTGAGGGTGGACGCGCCCGTGATCAATTCGATAGGCGTCGTTGGGACCGCACCACGAATTTGCAGGGCGGGCACCATCATCATCGCGGCGCCCCGGAGGCCGCAGCCTGACGCTCCGCAGCAGGCTTGTGGCGCTCAGCGAACCACGCGAAGGTGCGCGAGAGCCCTTCTTCGAGCGAATAGCGCGGTCGCCATCCGAGCAGCGAACCCGCCTTGGCGATACTTACTACCGACCGCTGCTGCTCTCCAGGACGCTTTGGCAAATGCTCAACGGTGACATCGCTCTTTGCGACACGCCGAAGCACCCGTGCCAATTCGGTTACACTGGTCTCGACCCCTGTTCCGACATTGAACGCACGCGCATCGAGACGCTCCGGTCGCGGGACCGAGTGTGTCGCCGCGAGGACCGTCGCTTCAGCGACGTCGCCAACGAAAACGTAGTCGCGCGTTTGCGCGCCGTCTCCGTAGATGGAAAGCGGCCGACCGTCGAGTATTCTACCGCAGAAGATCGCAACCACGCCCGCCTCGCCGTGAGGATCCTGTCGAGGACCGTACACGTTCGAGTAGCGAACGACCACTGTGTCGAGTCCGTGCACGCGGGCGTAATACGCGAGGTAGTACTCGGAGCTCAGCTTGGCGATGCCGTATGGAGACTCGGGATCTTTAGGATAATTTTCGACGTTAGGCGGATCGACGAAGTCGCCATAGAGGGCGCCCCCTGTCGACGAGAAGACAAAACGGGTTCGCGGTCCGCGACCGCTCTGTCGCAGCGCTTCCAAGAGATTGAGCGTCCCGCCGACATTGATGCTGGCGTCCGTAACAGGATCGGCGACGCTCTTGCGGACGTCGATCTGCGCCGCGAGATGAATGATGATATCGAAGGGCGTTTCCGAAACCAGTCGCCCGGCTTCGGCGGAGCGAATGTCGAGCTCGTGAAGGCGCGCACGAGGGTCGAGATTCTCTCGACGACCTGACGAAAGGTTATCGAGGACATGTACGTCGTAGTCGCGCGCGAGAAGTATCTCCGCGACATGCGAACCGATGAATCCAGCTCCCCCGGTGACTAATGCACTCGGCACACGTACGCTCCTTTAGACCAAGTCGTGGTGGTGATCCCGATCACTCTCGGCGTCGGACGACGATCTGTCGTCGAGCCCGAAGAGATAGCGGACGGCGTCGACAATGCCCAGTCCCCGCCCGTTTGCGGCCGCGGCGCGCAGGCGCACCGTCGGTCCGTGTAAGAACTTGTTCATCAATGACCGCGACAGCTGCTCGACGACTGCGCGATCAGCCGGAGCGAGATGATCGAGTTGACGCAGGGCGCTTGCAACCTCACGCTCTCTCACGCGCTCCATTTCACCGCGAAATCGCGTGAGGACGGGAACGGCCGCGAGTCCCGTGAACCATTGCCAGAACCGCTCGACTTCACCCGCGATCAGTTCCTCGGCAGATGGCAACTCGTCGCGCCGTCGTTCGACGTTCGTGGTCACTACCGTACGAAGATCGTCTAGATCATACAAGAAGACGTGTTCCAGCTGTCCGACCTCCGGAGCGACGTCGCGCGGTACCGCGATATCGAGAATGCAGAGCGGGCGATCGCGACGATCGGAGACCGCAGGCCGGACGCGGTCGAGCGTGACGACCGGTCGCGGCGCAGAGGTCGAGCAAAGTAGTACGTCGACCTCCTGAAGCGAGCTCCAACATTCGTCATAGTGCATCGCGAGCGCGCCATGACGACGTGCCAATTCCTGTGCGCGCTCGTAGGTACGGTTCGCGACGATCGCCGCGCGAACTCCTTCGTTCACGAGGCATTCGAGCGCGAGCTCGGCCATCTCGCCGGCGCCAAGTACCATGGCCCGACGGCCAGCGAGGGAGCCAAAGATCTGCCGAGCAAGCTGCAACGCCGCCGAGCTCACCGACGCGGCACCACGACCGATCGCGGTCTCGTTTCGAACACGCCCCGCGACTAACAAGGAAGTTTGAAACAGCCGATTGAGTACCGTGCCACTCTCGGAGCGGCACGCTGTCCAGGCATCACGTACTTGCCCATGAATCTGCGCTTCGCCCAGGACCATTGAATCGAGACCGGAGGCGACGCGGAAAAGGTGTGCGATTGCGTCGCGATCGCGGCGCACGTAGCCGTACGCCGAGGATTCCTCGCCTAGTCGTTCCGTGAGCAACCCCCACACGTCCGAAACGGCATCATGCTCGCTTTCGACGACGTAAAACTCCGTGCGATTGCACGTCGAGAGCAGCACCCCCTCGCGCAATTGGGACGCGTCGCGCAGCGCGGCGAGTGTCGGAAGGAGCTCCGTGGCGCGATATGCAATCTTCTCCCGTACCGCTAGAGCGGCACCCTGATGACTGATGCCCGCGACGACTATTGCCATGTCGCGAGACGCTCCAGGAATGCCCCGCTCTCTACGGACTCGCAGAAGTCGTCGGCGAGGAGTGCCTTCGCTGCTGACTGCCATGCAACGCGGTCGTCGGCGGCCAACAACCGCTGGCGAAGCCGAATGAGACCCGCGATTGCTACCCCATAACGATGATCGAGACGACGGGCGATCGCATCACGCACCCGGGTCGACGCGCGTGGAACGCCACCAGAGGTGACCGCGACCATCAAATCGCCGCTCCGGTGTACCGCGGGCATCACACAGTTTCCTTCCGTCGGGGCGTCGGCAACCAGTACCAGTCGGCCAGCGTCCCGTGCCGCGGCAGCGACGCGTGCGTTGACGGCGGGGTCGTTTGTTGCGGCGACAACGACCGTGGCATCCGCGATAGCCGAGTCGTCGAATTCCCTGCGCTCGATGAGCACGTTCTCATCGAGTGCAGCACGTTGCGCGAGGTCCGCCGAGACGCTCGGAGCGCGCACTCGTACCGTGGCTCCCCCCTCCCTCAGGGCAATGATTTTCCTCGTCGCTACGGCTCCCGCTCCCACAACGAGCGCGCGAACGTGACTTCCATCGAGCACGAGAGGGAGGTTGAACCGGTCGCTCACAGGAACTTCCCCGCCGCCGGACCGGCCACGCGGATGGCGACATACAGGACCAGGACGGCCACGAACGTGATGCTCGAGTAAACCGCCGCGCGACGCGCTTGCCAGCCCCCGAGCACGCGACCCACAGCTACGCAACTCACCGCTACCCACGCTCCTGTGCCCCACATCAGTTGGGGGAGGTTCAATTCGCGATAGGCGATCGAATACGCGCCGGCGAGAACGACTCCGAGAGTGAGGCCGAGCCAACCTGCGATCGCCGCGACATGATTCACTCGATCGAGTGTCGCCAACGGTGGGAAGAATCGGAAGATTGCGCCGAAACGGCGCGATTTGAGCTCGCGTCGCTCGATCAGATACATTGTGCCCGCTGCCGCGGCAGTTGCGAAAGCCGCGATTCCGAGGAAGCTCAACGCGATGTGCGCGAAGAGCCAGACCCCACGAACCCCGGGGGGCTCGAGTGCCGGCGTGAGCCCGATGATGTTAGCAAAGGTCGTTGGCAGCGCTGCTAGTGGCGCTGCCACAAGTGTCAGCGAGACTTCCTGTGCGAGCAACTCAACCGTAAGCAGAGTGGCGGCGAGCACGAACCCCGCAAAGGAGAGCGCTGGGCCGAGGCCTGTAAGCGGGACGGCGCCGATGCTCCGTGCTAACGCGACGAGGGCGACCGCGTGCATCAGAACTCCGGCCGCGAGCAGCGTGATGACGCTGCGGACCGGAGCGCCCACTGGACGGGCGAACGGCGTCGCCGCAACCGCGGCGGCGCCGATATAAAGCGAGATGGCAATGAAGTGGGCGATCGCGATCATGGCGACGCCCCAATCTATACCAGGCGCGAGCTTTAGGGCATCGGCAAAGGACAGCGCCGATGCCCTTACCCGCGGCCCCTAGGGCATCGATGCGACGCGACGGGCCCGTGTGCCTGGCTCGATCTTGGGATGCTTTTCGCCCACGATCATGAGAGTCGTACCGTAGGAGGTCACCCGAACGGCTTGGGCTCGTGCGATCAGGACTTCGGGATCCGCGGGCGCACCGGAGACATCCGACTTGTGGCGAGGTTGGTAGAGCACGAACTCGTCACCGAGCTTGATTCCATCATGCGCTGAGACTTCCACGAGGAGGAAGTCCTGGAGACTGGGCAAGAACGCACTGCCGGCCACGAGCTTGACCTTCGTCTCAATCGAATCGACGATTGCCTCTGGGCGACCGACCACGTGTACCGCGGAACTGTCGTAATGTACAAGCCGTTGATCCGCTTCGATTTCGCCGAACATGCGAACCACTCTAGCAATCGCTGCCTCGTGGTTGCGCGGGGCGTGTGTAACCTCGACGACGCCAGTTGGCACGATGACCTGGCCGAGATCTTCGACATATGGCCCGAGTGCGTACGTGATATACCGTTCGCCCTCAGCCGCTGCGGATCCGACAGGAGGCGAAATGAAGATGTCATCGTGGAGCTGCGCGCGCGCCTTCGGATCTCGCCCGGAACTCGTCACCGACAGGTTTACGACTTTGAGAATTTGGCCGGCGCCGCGTGGGCCGCCGGAGCGGTCGACATAGGGCGCGGAAATGAACGTCCCGACCTTCACCGTCGGTAATGGGGGCAGCTCATAGGAGCGGCGCTTCGCAACTGGAACGTCGATCTGGGCCTTTGGAAAGACGGTCGGTCCATCCAACACACCGATCGGGGGCTCATAGACCGGCGCTCCGGTTGCCGTGGGCGACGCGACCGCCGCAGGCGGAGGGGCCGGTGCAGCGGTGGGCACGGCGGGAACAGGCTCACCTGCCTGCTTTACCGGCGGCCCTTCAGCAACCGTCGGCGTCGCGCCTGGCACGGGCAACTTTAGAATTTCACCGGGATAAATCCAATGTGGATCGTCGATGACGTCCGTGTTGAGCCGGTAGATCTCCGGCCACAAGAAGGAATCACCGAGATAGAGCTTCGCGAGATCCCACAGCGTGTCTCCGCGCTTCACCGTGTGAGCGCGAGGCGTCTCTTCTTGAGCGCCGAGGGTTCTGGTGCCGAGCAACGCGACTGCGAGTACCGCCACGAAGGCGATACGCGAAGCAGAAAGCCTCGAATGTAAGTGCTGCCTGCGAACTGCTCGGCAGAGCATAGACGTACTCCGGTTCGGTCGTGATGTCCGCGATAAGTCGCACACAAATGACGACCTGGCTGCCCGGAAGAAACGAGAGCCGCCGATCGGCGGCTCCCTCCTAACGCTCAGCGAGCTGACGCCCAACCTCAGAAGGGCAGATCGTCATCCTCGTCTTGGAGCGCGCCCGGGAAATCCTCGAAGTCCTCGCCGCCAGCGGCGGTCTTCGCTTTTTGGGCTGCTGGAACGCGACTCGCGCGCTGCGGAGCGCTCTCACCGTCGCTGTCACCGCCGCCGCCGCGTGGGGCGCCTAACATAATGAGCTCCCGCACGTTGATCTCGGTCGAATAACGGGTCTGTCCATCCTTGTCCTGCCACTGACGGTATTCGATTCGACCCTCGACGTAAATCTTGTCGCCCTTCTTTACGTATCGCTCGACGATGTCGGCGAGCTGCGACGACTTCGTATTCCAAACGACGCAGCGGTGCCACTCCGTCTTCTCTTGCTTCGCGCCCGCGGCGTCGTTCCAAGAACGACTGGTGGCAAGTGAAAATGTCGCGACGCGGTTTCCACCCGATGTCGAGCGCACCTCGGGATCGTTCCCGAGATTCCCGATCAGCGTGACCTTGTTCAAGCTACGGCTCACGTATTCCTCCTGGCGAGAGGGAGCTCTGTCTCGCCGCATACAGTGTCATCCAACCCAATAGAACATCCAACCGAATTCACGCACCTCGGACTCATTCGCGACAAAGCAGCGCAAACTTCACTGCCTCAGTTGCTTTGCAATCAACGCTCAGAAAGTGGATTAACCGTGGCGGGCTCGGTCCAGCGGAGGATGATTGCGTCCTCCACCGGCCGCCGATAGTAGCGTCGCCGCCGTCCAACTTCCACGAAACCGCGCGACTCATACAGCTGCCTCGCGCGAGCATTCGAGCTTCGAACCTCGAGAAACACCTCGTCGGTGCTATGCCGTCGCGCTTCCTCGAGCGCGGCGTCCAGAAGCGTCGAGCCGAGGCCGCGTCCCCGGGCAGTGTCGTCGACGGCCAAGTTTGCAATCTCGCCCTGCCCTCCTGCAAACCAGGCCACAACATAACCGAGCACGCGGGCTGACGTGTAGCCAGCCTCCACCTCGCTGACACACGCGAAGTACATCCTGGAATGGGCGAGGACGTCGCGAAACGCGCGCTCCGACCATGGGTCGGAGAACGCTCGCCGCTCAATCGCGGCAATGGCTGGAATGTCCGTCTCGCGAACCAGGTCGATTCGAGTCATTGCGTCGTTCCACTCACCGGCAAGGAGCGTTGATGCGCCGCCTCCCATCGCGTTTGCGCCTCCGCCTTTCGGCCGTATCGCGGCTCCCACGTTTTGGGATCCACCATTTCCTCTTGGATCAGTCGTCCGAGGGCAGCCGCCGCCCGCGCATGCGGCGCGCGATCGACCGATTGGCGAGGTCCAATGGTAATCGCGTTCAGCGACACGGCGAGAGATGCGAGCTCACTCTGCCTGACGAGTCGCTCGGAGAGAATCTGGTCGACAGAGCCTTTGCCGTCCAATGAATAAGCCCAAACATATGCCTCGTCACGCAAGGCATCGAGAACCGCGATGTAGCGGCCCGGGGCATCTCGCTCACCCAAGAGCAGTGCAAGCGACGACACGGCAAGCAGCGGGCAACCGATGCCCAGGGCAAGCCCTTTGGCGATCGATGCCGCGATGCGAAGGCTCGTGAAGCTTCCAGGCCCAGCTCCGCTGACGATGCGACCAACTTCCCGCACCACACATCCCGCCTCTGACAGCGTCGACGCGACAGTTGGCATCAACGCCTCCGATTCCCTCCCTCGCATTGCCGCTTCTCCGGCGGCAAGGACATCGCCATCACGAATCACAGCCACCGTGCCGACGTATGTCGACGCGTCGATAGCGAGCGTGATCACGCGTGATCGCCGAACCTACGTTCGCCGACGTGACCGCCCGCATAGAGCAGGCGTCGGTTCGCATCGTTGGGAAGGTGCTGGAGCAGAAGCGGCACATGATTCTCAGGGACCAGATCGCCTGCGCGTTCCGGCCACTCTACCAGGACGAGCGCTTCGGCCGCGAGGACGTCGTCCCAGCCGATGTTCTGGAGATCCTCGGGACCACGGAGACGGTAAAGATCCAGATGAAAGACTGGCGATCGCGGAGACGTGAGCTCGTGAACGACCGTGAAGGTCGGACTGGTCACCTCGTTAGGCACGCCATAACCGCGGCAGATCGCGCGCGCGAGCGTCGTCTTCCCCGCGCCGAGCTCACCGCGCAACGTGACGAGCAACGGTGCACGCGCGGCGCGCCCAAAGCGCTCTCCCCAGTGGACCAACTCGGTTTCCGTGAGCGCCAGATGACCTCGCGCGGCGCGCGGCGGAATGGGCGGTGGGTGGCCCTCCATACACGAGTGGCTTAACCGTGGCGATCAGCGGCCCGAGCGTGAACCGCTCGTGGCGGCTTCGGGCTTCTTCGCAGCGACAGTCCCGCGTGCGCGAAGCTCGAAGAGCTGATCGCGCAGCTGAGCGGCCAGCTCAAAATCCATTGCCGCAGCCGCTTCGCGCATTTGCTGCTCGAGCATTCGCTCGAGTGTCTCCGTATCCATGACCGCGTAACCACGGGCAGGCTCGGCGACGCGGCGGTCTTCGCGGTCCGTCGTGCGCGCATCGGCCACGCGCGTGATGAACCGCACTTGGTCGACGCTCTTGCTGACGGTCGTCGGCGTGATCCCGTGCTCGCGATTGTGCTCCTTTTGCAGCTCGCGCCGGCGGCCAGTCTCCTCGATGCAACGCTGCATCGACCCGGTGATGCGATCCGCGTAGAAAATCGCGCGCCCATGCACGTTGCGCGCGGCGCGACCCACGGTCTGAATGAGCGATCGATCGCTACGGAGGAATCCTTCCTGATCCGCATCGAGAATCGCGACGAGCGAAACCTCCGGGAGATCGAGACCTTCGCGAAGCAAATTGATGCCTACGAGGACATCGAATTCGCCCAGTCGCAGGCCGCGAATGATTTCCATCCGCTCGATCGCATCGATGTCCGAGTGCATGTAGCGGACGCGCACACCAACTTGCTGGAGGTAATCGGAAAGATCTTCCGCCATGCGTTTGGTGAGCGTCGTGACAAGCACGCGCTCGCCGCGTCGCTCCCGAATGCGGATCTCGTTGAGCAAATCGTCAACTTGCCCACGCACAGAACGAACCTCGATCTCGGGATCGATTAGCCCCGTGGGACGGATAATTTGCTCGACGACCACGCCCTCTGATAGTTGGAGCTCGAGCTCAGCTGGCGTCGCCGAGACGAAGACCGCGCGGGGCGTCAGCGCCAGGAACTCATCGAACATGAGCGGCCGGTTATCCAACGCGCTCGGCAGCCGAAACCCATATTCGACGAGCGTGAGCTTCCGTGCGCGATCGCCATTGAACATCCCGCCGATCTGCGGCAATGTCACGTGCGACTCATCGACCACGACGAGGAAATCTTCTGGGAAATAGTCGAAGAGACATGCGGGACGCTCGCCAGCGGCGCGGCCGGAGAGATGTCGCGAATAGTTCTCGATCCCGGCGCAGGTGCCGATTTCGAGCATCATCTCGATGTCGAAATTCGTCCGAGACTCGAGACGCTGCGCTTCGAGAAGCTTACCCTGGTCGCGCAGTAGCGTCAGTCGCTCTTGCAACTCCTCGCGAATCAACTTTACCGCGCGTTCGAGCGTCGGCCGTTGCGTAACGAAATGCTTCGCCGGATAGATCGCAGCCCGATCCAGCGCGGCGATCGTCTCACCGGTGAGCACGTTGATCTTCGAGATGCGCTCGACCTCGTCGCCCCACATCTCCACGCGGACGCCCTGCTCCTCATACGCCGGGAAGATCTCGACTGTGTCGCCGCGAACCCGGAAGGTTCCACGCTCGAACGCGACGTCATTCCGTGAGTACTGAATCTTCACGAGAGCGCGCAGAATCTCGTCACGCGCAATGCGCTGGCCCTTCGTGAGGGTGACCATCTGCGCCTTGTACTGCACAGGGTCGCCGAGGCCGTAGATCGCCGAGACGGTCGCGACGATAACGACGTCATCGCGCTCCATGAGACTCGAGGTGGCTCGCAGGCGCAGCCGATCGATGTCCTCGTTGATCGACGCATCCTTCTCGATGTATGTGTCGGTCGATGGAACGTACGCTTCCGGCTGATAGTAGTCGTAGTACGAGATGAAGTACTCGACCGCGTTGTGCGGGAGGAAGCTTTTCAGCTCTCCATAGAGCTGGGCCGCGAGCGTTTTATTGTGGGAGAGTACGAGCGTGGGACGACCATGGTCCTTGATGACGTTCGCCATCGTCATGGTCTTGCCGGATCCCGTTACACCAAGAAGCGTTTGAAATCGGTCGCCACGCTCCAGTCCACGCGACAGCTCGGCGATCGCCTTGGGCTGATCGCCGGCAGGTTGGAAGGGCGCTTGGAGATCGAAGGACGCGCGCGGCATTGTTGAAATATAGCATCCGCCGCCGGGGTTTGTTCGGGATCGGTGGAGGCTTGCAGGTAGAGAGTTTTGGGTTGTGGGTAAGCCTGACGCTAACGCTCTACCCTCAACCCTCCTACTCGGACGTCAGCCTCTCCCGTCGGGCGACTTCGGTGATTCCTTTCACTCTCCGCGCGGCTTTCACAATCTTCTGCAGGTGGGCCAGGTTCTCCACCTCGACAAGGATGGAGCCGATGGTTTTCCCGTCGGTGCTCCGGAGATCCATGCTCTTGATGTCCGTGCCTGTCGAGCTCACGGCCGCGGCGACATCGGCATACAGTCCGCGCCGGTCATTTCCCTCCAACGCAAGCCGAACGAGAAAGCGCTCACCCTGCGCCTCCTGCCAATCGATCTCGAGACGTCGCTCTGGCTCGTGCGCCAGAAGTAGGAGATTCGGGCAGTCTCCGCGATGGATGCTCACGCCCCGCCCGCGAGTGACGTAGCCGACAACGGGATCACCCGGCACCGGTTGGCAGCACTGAGCGTAGCGGACCATGAGGCCATCCACGCCCTGAATGCGCACGCCCTTGGAGCCCCGGACGCGATCGACGAGTCGCTCGAGCGCACTTGGCTTCGCCGCGTCGGCATTCGTATCGAGATCGGGATGAACGAACTTTAGAACTTGGAGAACAGCGACATCGCCTTGGCCGATCGACGCGAGCAAATGGGTCGAGTCGGTGAGGTTGAGCGAGCGCGCCGTCCGGTCGAGCGTATCGTCGCCGATTTTCGGCAGACGTCGCCGCTTCAGCTCTCGATCGAGAATGTCCTGGCCCAGCTTCGTCGCCGAGAGCTGAGCTTCCTTGCGCATGACCTGGCGGATCTTGTGTCGCGCGCGGCCCGTACGCACGTGAGCAAGCCAGTCGCGTGACGGCTTGGCCGTGGGCGACGTGATGATCTCCACGGTCTCCGAGTTACGCAGCGGCCGCGAAAGCGGTGCAATGCGCCCATTGACCTTCGCACCCGCGCAGTGCAGCCCAATCTCGGTATGGACCGCGAAGGCGAAATCGATCGGCGTTGCGCCTTTTGGGAGCTGAATGACATCACCAGTCGGCGTGAAGACGAAGATCTCGTCCTGATACAAGTCCAGCTTGAGAAATTCGAGGAACTCGTCAGGCGTCTTCGCATCCATTTGCAGCTCGAGCACCTGGCGGAACCAGGTCAGGTGCCGGTCCAGCTCATCGGAGGGCGCGTCCTCCTTGTAGCGCCAATGCGCCGCGATGCCGAAGTCAGCGGTCCGGTGCATGTCACGCGTGCGGATCTGGATCTCGTACAGCTGCCTTCCCGGTCCGAACACCGTCGTGTGCAACGACTGATATCCGTTCGATTTCGGCTGCGCGATATAGTCCTTGATCCGCTCCTGAACCGGCGTCCACTGGTCGTGCACAACGCCGAGCGCGTGATAGCAGTCCGGCACTGAATCGACGAGCACCCGGATGGCAAGGAGATCGTAGATCTCCTCGTAGGGCCGTTGCCGCTGCTGCATTTTTTTGTAGATCGACCAGAGGTGCTTCGGGCGCCCCGTGGCATCCACGTTAGGGATGCCCGCGCGCGTCAGCGCAGTCTCGAGCGGCTCGCGCATCTGCTTGATGAGCGCTTCTCGTTCCCCGCGCTTCTGCGCAACCTTTTTCGCGAGCGCGCGGTACTCCTCTGCCTCGAGATGCTTGAACGCGAGATCCTCGAGCTCCCACCGCATCTTCGCCATACCAAAGCGATGCGCGAGTGGTGCATACAGATCACGGGTCTCCTGCCCGATGCGACGCCGCTTCTCCTCGGAGAGGAAGTCGAGGGTACGCATGTTGTGAAGCCGATCGGCAAGCTTCACGATGATGACACGTGCATCCTTTGCGATCGAGAGCAGAAGTTTGCGATAACTCTCGACTTGTCGCTCTTGCGTCGAACCGCCCGCCGGGAGCTTCGCGATCTTCGTTAGGCCATCGACGATGCTCGCAATCTCACGGCCAAATTCGCGATCGACATCGGCGATCGAGATTTTTGTGTCCTCGACGACGTCGTGGAGCAATCCACAAGCGACCGTCGTGGAATCCAGCTGCAGATCGGCGAGGATCTTCGCGACCTCGACGGAGTGTGTAATGAACGGCTCACCCGAGTTCCGGACCTGGCCGCGATGGGCATCTTCACTGAAGCGGTAGGCACGCGCGAGCAGCTCGCGATCGAGCTTTTCGTGCAGTGGATGCTCGTCCTCGCGCCAACCAGGAATGAATTCGCGTTTCTCGCCAACGGGTACCGTCGCCGTCACAATAGACCTGCCTCCGCAAAGCTCGTGTACCGTCCTCGACCCACAATCACGTGATCGTGCACAGGTATGTCCAGCAAACGACCTGCCGCGACGAGCTGCTCCGTAACCACGCGATCGTCAGCCGAGGGTGTCGGATCCCCGCTCGGGTGATTGTGGACCAGGATGATCGCGGCTGCTCGCTCGGCAATCGCCTGTCGAAATACCTCGCGTGGATGAACGAGCGACGAATTGAGGATACCTCTGGTGACCATGATGTCTCTTTCGAGCCTGTGCTGCGAATCCAGGACCGCGACGTGAAACTCTTCGACCGGAAGATCCTCGAGTCGCGCGGCGAAGAGCGCGACCACGTCTCTTGGCGACCGCACGGGAGCGCCGTCCTCGCGCGATTCGGCTGCCATTCGTCTACCTAATTCGAGCGCCGCATGGACCGTTGCTGCCCGTGCGGTGCCAACTCCCGCTTGTGACGTGAGAGCGACGACGGGTTGCATTGCGATGCGTCGCAGAGAACCACCCGCTCCCGCCAGAACGCTCTGCCCAAGCTGAAGTGCCGTGCGACCGAGACCGCCAGAGCCGAGAAGGATCGCGAGCAACTCTGCCGAGCTCAGAGCCTGCGCACCAAGATCGATGAGCCGCTCACGCGGCCGCTCCGACCGAGGCAACTCTCGAATACTTAATGCTCGCGGGGTTTCCTGGCCAGACATGCGCGCCTCCGTGCGTAATGCCGCCGCGTGACATCGATCACGATGAGATCTTCGTGATCGCTACCACGGGTGGAGGGAGGGTGCATCATCAAAAGCGTCGCAGCGTCACCTACGCTACGCGCTGCCGCGCAGAAGAGGCGCAATTCTCCTTAAAGCGTCGCCCCATGACACTTCTTGAATTTCTTCCCCGACCCACAAGGGCACGGGTCGTTGCGACCCACGGTCGCCCAGTCGACGTTTGAGGGAGCACTGGGCTGATTAAGCGATCTCGTGCGGCCAGCGCCCACAACGATGGGATCGCGCCGAGCGACGACGTCTTTCTTAGGCGGCTCGTCGGCGGCGATGTCCATTACTTCCTTGGTGCCCGTGCCGTTCCCGTTGCCATCGCCGTTCGTGCTGCCAGCGACGTCTTCGGTCACATCCTCGAGAATACCCAGCGCGTTGTAACGCTTTTTTGCTCGGCCGCCATCCTCACCGCCGCCAGCACTGCGCTGCGCGATTGCATCGGGAACGGCGGGCTCGAACATGAGCTGAGCCTTGAGGAATCGCTCCGTAAACGTGTTGTAGATGTCGTTCATGAGGTCGACGAACATCGAATACGCTTCGCGCTTGTATTCGATGAGCGGATCCTGCTGCCCCCATGATCGGTAGTGAATGGCGTTGCGAAGTTGATCCAGATCGTAGAGGTGGTCTTTCCACTTCTCGTCGAGGACGTTGAGCATGACGAGCGAGAGCAGACGGTCGCCGAAGCCTCTGCCCATCTCGTCTTTCGTTTGGTCGAGACTCACGATTTTGTCGTGGAACGCACGACGAGCCGCTTCGCGCGTCACACTCTTCGCATCCTCTAAACTCGTCGGACGCGAGTCGGCGGTCTCGAACTCGGGAACACGCACGAGATAGTGCATCAGCAGATCCTGCTCGAGAAACGGCAGGTCCCACTCGGCGGCGGTCTCATACTCGGCAAGCGCGGTCTCGACTCGTTGATTCACCGCTTTGTCAACCATCTTCTGCGCTTCGCCCTTTAACTCCTCGCCGCCCTCGAGCGCGAAGCTCCGCAACGAATAGATGACTTCTCGCTGCTGGTTCATCACGTCATCGTACTCGAGCAGCCGCTTACGTGCTTGGAAGTTTTGCAGCTCGACGCGCTTCTGTGCCTGTTCGATCGAACGCGTGATGAGTGGATGCGTAAGCACCTCGCCTTCCTGCGCGCCCAGCCGATCCATCAAGCGTGCGATACGTTCAGAGCCGAAGATGCGCATGAGATCATCTTCGAGCGACAAGAAGAACTGCGAGGCGCCGGGATCGCCTTGGCGTCCCGATCGACCCCGGAGCTGGCGATCGATACGCCGCGATTCATGGCGTTCCGAACCGATAATGTGCAAACCACCGACTTCCGTGATCTCGACATCCTTGCCCTCGGGGTCCTTGATCACCGATGGCTTCGAAGCTGTGACGCCCGGACCGAGCTTGATGTCCGTACCTCGGCCGGCCATGTTCGTCGCGATCGTCACCGCCGCCGGCTGGCCGGCACCCGCGACAATCTCTGCCTCGCGCTGGTGATACTTGGCGTTGAGAACATTGTGCTTGATGCCGGCACGCTGAAACATGCGGGCGAGCGTCTCCGACGCGTCGACACTCGTCGTACCGATGAGCACTGGATAGCCAAGCTTGTTGAGACGACGAGTCTCTTCGAGGATGGCGTTGTACTTCTCGCGGCGTGTCTTGTAGACCCAATCGTGCCGATCGTCGCGGACGACCGGCTTATTCGTCGGGATGACCGCGACCTCGAGACTGTAGATCTGGAAGAATTCGGTCTCTTCGGTTTCGGCCGTGCCCGTCATGCCGGCGAGCTTGCCGTACATGCGGAAGTAATTCTGAATCGTGATCGTCGCCATCGTCTGCGTCTCACCCTTCACGTGGACGCCTTCCTTGGCTTCGACCGCCTGGTGCAGACCTTCCGACCATCGTCGACCGGGCATAGTGCGGCCCGTGAACTCGTCGACGATCAATACCTCACCCTCCTGCACCACGTAGTTCACATCGCGCTCGTACAGCGCATGCGCGCGCAACAACTGATGAACGATGTGCAAACGCTCACTTTTCTGAGCGTACTCGATCTCGAGCTTACGCCGCTCCTCGAGACGCTCCTCCGGCGTAAGCGCCGCGTCGTGATCCACATGATGAATCTCGACGGAAATGTCGGGAAGGACGAATGACTCATGATCCCCGGGCGACATGAAGTCGACCCCGCGATCCGTGAGGTGCACCGAATGGCCCTTTTCGTCGAGGACAAAGAGGAGATCGTCCTCGAGCTCACGATATTGCTGCTTGCTCGCTGGCAGTCGGCGGTCGGCAATGTGCTCGAGCTCCATCTTCTGCACGAGTGTCTTGTTGCCCGTCTCCTGAAGGAGCTTGAGCAACCGTCGATTCTTCGGGCCGCCCAATTGTGCCTTGTAGAGCTTGATCGCGCCTGAATCGGTGTCGCCCTTCTCGAGATCGCGCTCCGCCTCACCAACGAGTGAGTTCACGAGCTCCGTTTGACGCCTAACGAGCCGCTCGACTCCCGAATTGTACTGGAAGTACATCGCGTCGTTCTCGTTTCCGACGGGGCCCGAAATGATCAGCGGAGTGCGCGCTTCATCAATGAGAACGGAGTCCACTTCATCGACGATGGCGAATATGTGGCTGCGCTGTACTCGCTGATCGAGCGACACGACCATGTTGTCGCGCAGATAGTCGAAGCCAAACTCGTTGTTGGTCCCGTAGGTGATGTCGCAGAGGTAGTTGCTGCGGCGCTCCGCTGTCCCCGGTTCGGTGTCGTCGATGCAGCCGACCGTTAGGCCGAGGTAGCGGTAAACGTGACCCATCCACTGGGAGTCACGTCGGGCCAAATATGAGTTGACCGTTACGAGATGGGCGCCCTTCCCCGGCAACGCATTCAGGTACAAAGGCAACGTCGCGACGAGCGTCTTGCCCTCGCCCGTCGCCATCTCAGCGATCTTGCCGAGGTGCAGCTCGATGCCCCCCATGAGCTGGACGTCGTACGGCACCATGTCCCACGTCAGCTCACGACCCGTCACCATGACGGGTGTACCGACCAATCGACGACATGCCTCGCGAACGGTAGCAAAGGCCTCGGGAAGGATCTCGTCGAGCACCTCAGCGATCTCTTCCCGGAGCTTTGCCTCTACGCCGCCCCGACCATCCGGACCGCTGAGCTCCGTATCGATGCGCTCCCGCTCAACGGGATCCGCGGCAGCGCGCTTGCGCTCCCGCAGGTCAGCGACCTGCGCCTCGAGCTCGTGTGTGCGCTCGCGGATGATGCCGCGCAGCTTCTCGGTCTGGCCGCGAAGCTCGTCTTCCGACACGTCGTGAAGGCGCGCGTACTCCTCGTTGATCTCGTCGACGATCGGCTGGATCTTGCGCCGCTCGCGATCGTGACGAGTGCCGATGACCGCGCTGATGAGTCCCTTGATCATACTATCCTCTATCGGTACAACCGCTCTGTCTCGATAAATGCGGCGACGGATTCCGGCACAAATCCCCGGATCGACTTTCGCGCTCGAACGCGCTCCCGTACCTCCGTCGACGACACGTCTATCAGACGCGTTGCCAGGTCGATCGTTCCGTCTCTGTCGATGGTCGATTCACCGACTGCGGTGCCCGGTCGCCGTAGTATCGCAAGCCGCGCAAGCTCCATGATCCGTCGCGGATTCTTCCACGATCCGAACGCCGCCACTGCGTCCATACCGACAAGAAAGAACATCTCGGCGTGCGGAAATCGCTGCGCGAATGTCTCCAGAGTATCGACGGTGTAAGATAAACCGGCTCTTTCGATTTCGACCGCGTCGACAGCGAAGCGGTCGTCCTCGCTAACCAGCAATCGTACCATCGCGAGGCGCTGCGCCGCTGTGGCGGCCGCCAGGCCGGCTTTCAATGGCTGTACGGCAGCCGGCACGAGGATCAGCTTGTCGAGTCTCAGAAACTCGAACGCATCGATGGCCGTGAGGAGATGTCCGACGTGCGGAGGATCGAAGCTCCCGCCAAAGATCCCGAGCCGCACGGCTCAGGGGACGGCAGAAGTGGTCGGTGCAACGGCGTCCGGGATGCCCGTGCAGACCTGTGTCACACCCGCATCGTTGACGTACTTCTTTCGCAACTGGGTGCAAAGGTCCGACGCGTCCTCTCGATAACGGATCGCCTTGTACGCTTCGACCAGTTTGAACGAGGTCACCTTCGCGGTCGGTGAGTTTGGCCAGCGCGTCAGGACATCCTTGAAATACAGAATCGCCGAATCGAACGCTTTCCGACGAAAATAGAACAGACCGGCGTCGTAATTCTTCGTCGCAAACCAATTCTCGAGATCAGCTAACTCCTTCTGTGCCTGTGGCACGAGTGGCGAGGTCGGGTACAAGCCCAAGAGGGTGTTGTAGGTTGCCAGCGCCGTTTCGCCGTAGGTCGGATCGAGCGCGGGCTTGCGCCACATCTTCCAATAGCTCCGCGCCGCCTCGAGGGCGGCATCGTCGGCAGCACTGTCGTCGGGAAAGCTTTCGACCAGCTTCGAGTAGCTTTGGGCGGCCAGAAGATGCTCGCCCTGCCGCTCGTGTGCGGTAGCGAGATACCAATACGAGCGCGGCAGTAGGGAGTCACGAGCTGGCAGATCGAGGGTCAATTTCTCGAATGCCGCGATCGCGTTGTCCCATTTGTGCCGCTCGAACTCGCGCAACCCCGCGCGGTAGAGCTGCTCGTTGTTCTTGTAGTTCTTGAGCTGAAAATCAGGATGACACGCCGCGGCGACGATCAAGAACAGACCTGCCGCCGCGCGTCTCCAAAAGCGTTCGACCATAGACCAGGTGCTACCCGGAGGAGAGGCGAGGGTTGCGCTCACGCTTTACTCAATTCCTGTCGGCGCCGCGAGAGCATACTTCGATAGATCTCCAGCCGCGGCTCCTCCGGGTGGCGCATGGAGGCGTCTGTCCAAACCCTTCCCGCTGCTTCAAGATCGCCCTGAAGATAAGCGGCCAACCCCCTCAGTAGCATGGCGTCGAGCCAGGTTGGGCGAACTCGAAGCACGGCGTCCAGGACTTCACCCGCATCATTAGGCTGACCATGCTCAATCAGGGCCCGGCCCAGCGCCAGGCGGATGTCGTTGAATTCCGGCCTGAGCTCGAGTGCACGCCGGTACTGCTCGATAGCCCGATCGAGCGATCCCGCTTCCCGATAGGCGTGGCCCAGCGCGAGATGCGAGTTCGCGAGCTTGTTTGCAACAACGGCAGGAAACCCGCTCTCGTCAGGTGCCCCGAGCTCTGCCGCACGGGCCATCGACTGACGGGCATCGCCTTCGCGACCCAACTGATTGAGGACGACCGCGCGATTGAGGTATGCCTCGACATAGCGCGGATTTACACGCAGCGCTTGATCGAACGCGACCAACGCATCGTCCGCGCGATCGATCATCGCCAAGGAGAGCCCAAGGAGGTTGAGCGCGTCGGCGAACGCGGGACCTTCTTGCGTTAGTGCAGTGAGAAGAAGGGCCGCGCCGTGATAGTCCCGCACGGCGAAGCGCTCCTTGGCCAACGTGAGGGGATCAGGCGACGCTTCCAATAGGACTCCGCGTAGTGAGCGGCGACCGCGGCGCCATTCGCGCCGTGCCCACCAGCCCGCGGAAGTATTCAATCGTCCGAACCAGTCCTTCCCGCAATGGGACCTTCGGCTCCCAGCCAAGCATCTTCTTCGCTCGCGTGATGTCCGGCTTTCGCACTTTGGGATCGTCCTGAGGCAGGGGTTCCGAAATCACCTTCGCTTTCGTTCCGGTGAGCTCGACAACCATATCGGCCAGCTGTCGCACTGTGAACTCGACGGGATTGCCGATGTTCGTCGGCTGCGGATCGCCATTCATGAACAAACGGTAAATTCCATCGACTTCGTCTTCCACATAACAAAAGCTTCGCGTCTGCGAGCCGTCGCCGTAAATCGTGAGATTTTCACCGTTCAGCGCTTGGACGATGAAGTTCGAGACGACTCGTCCATCGCGCGGACGCATCCGCGGTCCGTACGTGTTGAAGATGCGAACGATGCGCGTGTCCAGACCGTGATAGCGATGATAGGCCATCGTAATTGCTTCCGAGAAGCGCTTGGCCTCATCATACACGCCGCGCGGTCCAATCGGATTGACGTTACCCCAGTAGGTCTCACGCTGCGGATGCTCGAGCGGATCGCCATAGACTTCCGAGGTCGACGCGAGAAAAAATCGCGCACCCTTCCCCTTCGCCAGCCCCAGCGCGTTATGCGTGCCTAACGATCCAACCTTGAGCGTTTGAATCGGAAGCTCGAGATAGTCGATCGGACTCGCCGGCGACGCGAAATGGAGCACACCTTCGAGAGGGCCGGCAACGTATGTGTACTCCGAAATATTGTGGCGAACGAACTGAAACCGGTCGTTATCCACGAGATGCGCGATGTTGTCGGGACTCCCGGTCACGAAGTTGTCGAGACCGACGACGGAGTGGCCTTCCCGAAGAAACCGATCGCAGAGGTGCGAGGCGAGGAAGCCGGCGGCGCCGGTAATGAGCACTCTCATGCGGCACCACCGGCGCGGCCGATCGAATGGTACTTGAACCCGAGCTCCGCCATCTTTGACGTTCCGTAAAGATTCCGTCCATCAACGATGACCGGACGCCGCAAGGAGCTCTTGATACGCCCGAAGTCCGGGTGGCGGTACTCGTTCCAGTCCGTGACAATCGCCAACGCGTCTGCCCCACTCAGCGCGTCGTAGTTCGTCTCACAAAAAGTTACGCGATCGCTGAGGCGACGGCGCGCTTCGGGCATCGCCACGGGGTCATGCGCGGCGACCGTCGCGCCCGCATTGAGCAAGTCCTCAATGAGCGTGATCGCCGGCGCCTCTCGCATATCATCGGTGTTCGGCTTGAAAGCAAGGCCCCACACCGCGACTCTCGTCCCGCGCAGCTCGGGACCGATTGCCTGCTGCAGCTTCTGAAACAGCCGATGTTTCTGATCGTCATTCACCGTTTCAACCGACTCGAGCACACGGAGACAGGCACCGTTGTCGCGCGCCGTTTTCACAAGAGCCTTGACGTCCTTCGGGAAACAGGATCCGCCGTAGCCGGGGCCCGGGAAGAGGAATGCCGGTCCGATGCGGGCATCGCTCCCGATCCCTTTGCGCACGTGATCGATATTCGCGCCAACGCGTTCGCAAAGGTTGGCGATCTCGTTCATGAATGAGATCCGCGTCGCCAACATCGCGTTCGCGGCGTACTTCGTCATTTCCGCGGACGCAATGTCCATGAAGATGATCGGCTTGCCGGTTCGAACGAACGGTGCGTACAACTCGGCCATCACGCTTCTCGCGTGATCGGTATCCACGCCGAGGACGACGCGATCCGGATACATGAAGTCATCGACCGCGGCGCCTTCCTTCAGGAATTCCGGATTGCTGCACATGTGAAAGGGATACTGCGCGAATCGCCCGACACACTCCGATACTTTCGCGGCGGTGCCGACAGGGACCGTGGACTTCGTGACGATGACCATCTCACGCTTCATGCTGCGGCCGATCGTCTCGGCGACGGCGAGGACGTGACGGAGATCCGCTGACCCGTCTTCATCGGGGGGCGTACCGACGGCAATGAAGACGACTTCACTGCGGCGAATCGAATCGCTGACGTCCGTCGTGAAGTTCAATCGCCCAGCCTTCTGATTGCGCTCTACGAGCGCATCGAGGCCTGGCTCGTAGATCGGAATGACATTCTGTTTCAGCCCGTCGATCTTCTTTTGGTCGACGTCCGCGCACCAAACATTGTTTCCCGTTTCAGCCAAGCACGCGCCGACTACGAGGCCGACGTAGCCGGTCCCAACGACGGATATCTGCACAGTAACTCCGTAAGACTTAGTTATTTCGAGAGCGAATCTTAACCGAACGGGTCGGCGCGCCGCAAACGCGCCGACCTGTGTGACAATTACGATGGCGGGACGAGACGCGTCACGTCTCGTCCCGCACTGACCTCAGCACCGGCGATTAGAAGTGTCGCGTCGCGTCGATGGTGAAGGTGACGCGGCGATTTTCCTCCGCACCCGGGTCATCGCGTCGGGCTCCCGGGGCAACCTGACGCTCGAACTGCTCGCCATAGCCGATCGTGCGGAACTGCGCCGCCGGCAGGTTGTATCGCGATACCATGACCGCCTTTACCGCCTCGGCGCGACGACGTGACAGACGCACGTTGTAGTCGCGTGACCCAGCCGGATCGGCAAATCCTTCGATCGTCACGAGTGCGGTCGGGTACGCACGTCGTATCACCTCGGCGACCTGACCCAACGTCGCAAGGTCGCCTTCGCGGACAACCGAAGAGTCAAAGTCGAAGTGGATCGGAATGACATATCGGGCGATCATCGCGGAGGAGTCGACCTTTTCCACGACGACGCGTGCATTGCGCAAGCTGTCAAGCAACGGTCGCAGGCCGGCGAGCTCCCGCTGAACCGCCTGACGGACCGCCGCGTTGATCGCCGCCGTATCGATCGGCTGATTGATGATGACCGGAACCGCGGGCTGGTTCGTCTGCGGTCCGCCGAAGAAAAGCGTCGCACTCACGTGGTGCTCGTCGCCGATCGGATCGTAGCTGAAGAAGGAAGCGCCAGCGTTGTGTCGATCGCGGAAGGCGTACTCTAAACGAAACTGACCAACGTTAATGCCGGCACCGAGTGAAAGCCCCTTCCGGTTATCGTCGCCAAACGTATAACCCACGCGCCCGATGACGACACCGTTCACAGTGGCTTCGATACCTAACGCTGGGTAGATCTCGTTGCGATATGGGACGTTTACCTGCCCAACGAGTTTCGCGTCGGCAACAATCGGCTGGCCGCTGAAGAGCGTCGGAGTCTGCATCAGATTGGAGTGACGCAGTAGATCGATCGCACCGGCAACGTAGGTGTTCAGCGGCGGTCGCGCGCTTAACGAGTCAAAGGTCGCCGGTGTTCCCCAATTGCGAATGCCGAATCCGAGCGTTAGGCGATCCCAGAAGAACTCCGGAAGTAGCGCGCCCGCATTGAGACCAATCGACGCCGCGCTCTGATTGCATAACGACTGCTGCGCATAGAAAAGACTGCCGCCAATCTGGAGGTGGCTGGCGAGCTGCAGTGCGCCTCCACCTTCCAAACTCAGCTGGAAGGCTCGACAACGAGCGCCAACGGTAAAGTTGGTGGTCTGTTCAATCGTGCCCTCGTTGAGCGCTCGACCCGCGATCGCGAACGTACCAATGTCAGTGGGAAACGTGACCGTCGCGCCGCCGAGTTGAGTGTCAGCGAATCGCTGTGAGGCAGTGACCATCATCGAATTCGTCTTGATTCGAGCGAGACCCGCGGCGTTGTACCACATCGACGACGGGTCGCCCTCCACCGCTCCCATCGCTTCTCCAAGCGCGACGGCGCGTGGCGAGATGGGCATCTCGAGTAAGGTGGATGCGAAAATCCCGTTATCACGGTCGCCGCCGGGGAAGCTGACGGGCTTTTGACCCGTCGTCGCCGTCTGTGCCATCGCCGAGGGAGCCGCGACAGCCAACAAGAGAGCGAGAGTGCGTGCACGTAGCATTTCGACGACGTCCTATTACCGGATGACGATGAGCTTGTCGCGGGCGAGCTGCCGTTGGCCGTTGACGGTGGATTCCACGACAACGAGATAGGTACCGCTGGCGACGGCTTCGCCGCGCTCGTTCACAAGAGGCCACGGGACGGCGACAGCGAAGTCTGCGCCAATGCCTGGGCTTTCAGCGGTGCCCGGTGCACCTGCGGCCGTGAGTCCCGCGAAGACTGTTCCATCGGTTGTGAACACCATCAGGCCGTTCATATCGAAGATTGCGACGTGATAGGCCGTCCCTGGATCACCATTGAAGGCAATTCGTGCCACGCCCGACGAATTGCGCACCGGGTTGTTCTCGAAGACGATGCCACGGCTACTCGTTACGATCAGAACGACAGGTACCTCGAGAGGCGGCGCATTTGCCGACTGAATGAGCATGGTGCCGCGATAACGTCCCCCGAGAATGCCCGCAGGAATATTCACGGACGCTGTCACACGCACGGTGTCGCCGATGTCGACTGATGAGAAGCTCGGAGGCGAAACTGTGATGGCTGTCGACGGAATGATGATGCCAACCGCGCTTTCCGAGACGAGATCTGAAATCGATGCGCGTGCATCAGTGAGTGGGACGTTGCCTGTGTTGGCTAGTCGGAACACACCACTCGCTCTGGTACCCGCACGTCCGCGAATGACAAGTGAATCGAGTCGCGCCGCAGTATCCGCCTGAATGGCGGTTTCTTCCGCCACCGGCAACACCTCGATTTCGATCGTGAAGACGTCGCGTCGCAAAGCTTCGCCGTTCGGATTCGCGCCCGCTATTAACACCGAGTCGGCAATACCGACTGTGCCGCGATAGGTGCCGGCCGGGGTCCCCGGCGGGACTACGACAGAGACGCGCACGACATTCTGAAAGCCGTTGTTGAGTGGATTCAGAAAATCGCCGAGCACAAAGTTCGACGCCGCGATCACGCGCGCCGGGTTGGCCACGTTTACGAAGTCCGTGACCTGCTGCACGAAGAGGTGTGTGAAGTTGACGCCCGGAGTGTACCCGTCTTTATCCACGTCTTGGGATATATCCGCGGCGTTCACGAGGACGAAGGTGCCAAGATTCGTTCCGAAACCAGGCCGTCCACGAAGATGCATTGTGTTGGCAACGAGGTCGCCGCAATAATCGCAGATATCGAAATCGCCGCCAGCGACCTGCTGGGCGCGCGCCGTGTGCGTCCACGACATGAGACATGCGACGATGAGGGCGACGAGTCGGGTCGCGCGGATGAGCGCGTGCCGTGTCGCAGACGTGCAGGAGTGCATAGGGAGTCTCACGTGCCGGCCGGTAACGAGCACACGCCACCGAGATTGGCGGTGTCTGACTTACGCATTGCAACGAATCCGTTGGCGCCAACCACGACTTGGAAATTCTTGCTCAACACCGTGATGTCGACGAGCGGCGGAAAGTTCAAACCGTTGTCACCCACGCCTTGAATTGCCTGGCGAGTAAACGTTTGCCCGCCATCACGAGTGATGAGGATAATTCCGCGCGTTACATCAGCTTGTCCGGGCGCCCTAATGATCGCGGCGCCAATGATCCAACCAATGTTTGGATCATCTGGCGCGACGATCGCCTTTCGAAACGTGTAGAAGGTCGTCACACCAGATGCATCACGGGTTGTTTGTGGAATCCCGTTGCCGGCGCCTAAAGGCGTGAGCGCGCCCGTGGTCACGTTCAAGCGCAGCACTGTAGACGTATCACCGAGAAGGAACGCATCGGTGGCGCTAATGAAACCCGTCCCATTCAAGACCGGTGTCGAGCCGGGGAGAGAAACTGCAACATACGACCGGCCACCATCCACCGATCGATACGCAGTTCCTAACGTCGGCCGCTGTCCCGGCGCGGTAGACGAGTCACCAACGATCACCGCATTCGCGCCGTTCGGAGAAAGGTCTGCACCGGTTCCGAAGTCGCTCGTAGCGACCGGACCGAACTGCGCGAGAGAATCGATTTGCTGATCGTAGCGCCAGGCAGTGAGCTGAGAAGTACTGCCGCCGATGACCATCTCAGGTGCCGACGCGGTCCGCTTGTGTACACTGAGCGTTCTCATCGTCGCCGGCGACTGCGAGAAAACAGTTTGGAAGGTTTGACCACCGTCAACCGATCGAAGAAGACCCGCTGTGGCGAGACTTCCAGGAATGCTCAGTGCAGCGACGGCGTACAACGTATCCTGAGAAACCGCTCGCAGGTTTTGCATCGACGAAATGTCAGCGCGCTTGAACTCCGCGGCAAAGGTCGCCCCGCCGTCGGTCGTGCGATAAATGGCGCCGCTCTGGGTGTTGATCCAGCCGACAGTCTCGTTGATGAACGTAACGCCAGTAAGTATCTCGCCCGAAGGACTTGTGATTGCCTGCCAGCTGATGTCGCTAACGGGCGGATTTTCAGTCCGTAAGCGGAAGATGATTGGCTGCGGCAACGGGCGCTGGTTCACATCGAGCACCCCCTGGACGCGTACCGTGAGGGCGGTCAGGAATGGTAACGCTTGCGTCGGTGTGAAGATCACGGTATCGCCGACGAGCCGGAGCGAGCCGGCTACAGGTAATCCAGTGCAGTTATTCGTTACTGTGAAATTGCTCGCATTGAGCACACTGCTCGAGTCCAACTGGGAATTGAAAACGATTCGGATGGAACCCTGGCGTGGGATGACGCTGTCTGAAACGAGCTTCGCCGTCAGGGAAAAAACCGGCGCGGTTGCCGGATCCTTGTCGCACGCGCCGCTGAGCAGCATCGCCGCCCCCACAGCTATGTACGCGCAACACCGGAGAGAGGGTCGCCACATTCCCGAAATTCCTCGTTGGTTCGAATGACGAAAGCCGTGCTGGCAGCTGCCTAGTCCTCATGCTCCACAGATCCAGCGTGATGCCGCGCACACTGCTAGATCTGCGCCGCAAGCGCTAAGAATTGCCTACTGCATTGCACGCCGCCCCAACTGCGGGGTCGTTTCCGCAAGTCACCGGAGCACCCGACGACGTAACGTCGTTATTCGTCTTGCAGCTGGAGAAGGAGACCACCTCTTCGTCGGTGGTGAAATCCAACTGCATGACCGCTGGCTTGATGTATTGCTTCTGTTCCATGGAGTCACCTCGTTGATTCACTGCGTAAGAATAGGGAGCATTCGCGCCGTAGAACGTCCGGGAGTCGCGATGTGACTCGGAATGCCTTCGGTGACGGTCCGCGGCACGCCGGTGGGGTGATACCCTAATTCGAAAGCCCGTTGATGCGTCACCTTGCAATACATCTGCACATACCCGTTCGGCAATCCAGTGAGTTGCTCGACCGTCGCGGGGCAACCCATGCAGATGCGTGAGAACTTGCAGGTCGCGCAGGGGTGACCAGTCGGATACTTCATAGCCACTTTTCCGCCGAGCGCCGCCCAAACCTCTTCGAAGGGCTGCTCGAGCATGTTCCCGATGACTTTGCGCGATGTTGAGCAAGTACTTACGCCACCATGCACGTTGATGTGCAGGGAAGTCTTGCCCGCGCCACACTTATAGACATTGTCGAGCGTGGAACCATCGACGCGCGGGGCCGCAAACTTCCGAAAATCGTCGAATTCCGGGTCGAGAGTCTTATGCAGATCGACGACTTGATCCGGACTAAGCTGCAGAGAAAGAGGACTGAGCTCGCCCTTCTCCTGTGGAATTATCGAGAAGTCCGTGCGAAACCGAATGCCCTTGGAGGCGGCGAACTTCTTCATCGCCGGGATCTCCTTCATCGTCGCTGTCAACGCGGGACACTTCAAATCGAACTCGATTTTTCGGTCGAGCAGCAGATCGATCGCGCGCATCACGCGCTCGTACGACTTTGGCGTGCCAGTGACCCGCTCGTACGATTCCGGCGACATGCCATACAGGCTTATCGACAGCGCCTTCGGTGGCCAGAGCGCCAGGAAATCAGCCCAGCGCTCGCCGATCATATAACCGTTCGTATTGATGTATACGTTGAAGCCTCGACGCTTTGCGGCGAGGTAGATCTCCTTGAATTGCTTGTGGGTGAAGACTTCTCCACCCGTAAGAAGAACCATCAGCGTGCCGGCCGCCTTCAGCTTGTCGAAAATGATCTCGGCCTGCTCCAGCGACATCACATCTTCACGCTCGGCACAAGGCGCGATGTAGCAATGAATGCAATTGAAGTTACAGGTCGCGATGATCTCGATGTCAGCTTGTAAAGGGACGCGCTCACGTCGCGCATTCGCGACGATGCGACTCTTGAGGATGGAACCCGAGATCTTTGGAATCGTTGCCGTCATGCTATACGCTCCGCGACTCGACGGCGCTCAGCAATCCAAGCTGCTCGATGAATTCTTTCGCATCGGTCCTCGCCTGCTCCGTCGTCACGTCGTATTCCTTTGTCAAAGCCTTGCCCAAATCGTCCACCGTCGCCCAGTTGGCGAGTGCTTCCCACAGCAACGCTCCCGTGGGAGTGAGCGCGTAGAATGGCTCGACGGTTTGATTATGTAGAGACACAAGCAAATGCTCGCCAACGGTTAGGCGATATACGTACCCGTCCGTGCGGCGGTACTGAGTTGCTGCGCTCGTCTGATCCATTATCGTCCTGGATCCGAGCAAGAATGGCGCCATTTGTAATATCAGCTGGAAGCTGTCGAAGCCTGCCTGGCCAGGTCGAAGGCCTCCGCCGAGGGCCGGAAGTGGAGTACCGAGACCTTGACCGTTCGAACGATGTCTTCGAGCCGGGTCAAGGATCGGTCAAGTTCTCGAGGATCCAACCGGGGTTGCACGAGGCGGACGAAAAGCTCCTTCAATGATCGGGCCGGCTCGATACGCTCCACCCGGTTTTCATTAGCCTGCTGAAGCAAGAAAATTGCACGCACTGGCGCCCCTTCGGGTGTCTTTCGAACAAGGCTGCCGTACCACGGTGATCCCCAAGCCATCACTATGCCATTCTCACAAGTCAGGATGGTGCGGTCGTCGGTAGGAATGCGAGCTCCGGCTTCCTCCGCAATCCGCGCAATGGTGGATTTCCCGGCCCTACTGTGGCCTACGAAAACGAGCGCTTCTCCATCTACTATTGCAGTGCTCGCGTGTACCACCAGTGATCCGGCACGGCCAAGGGCACGAACTACGAGATACTGAAGCATTGGCGAGTCATCGGCGCGGATTGTCCGTGCATACGCGGTGGGTGCTTGGTCGAGTTCTCCAAGACGAAAATCCGCATCCATGCGCAGACGCCAGGATGGCTCTCTGTGCGTCCCGCGATAGAAAATCATCTCCTCAACACCATCTGTAGCCTTCCAGATGTCCCAGATGTTTTGGATGGAGTAGGTGGGTGAGTCCGTTCGTCGTTGAATGGGCGCAATCCTGCATCCAATTTCCATCGTCGGCTCGAGGTCGCGGATGAGAAACGGCCAGTGGCTTTCGCCGACGGAAAAGGACGTGTGTGGATCGCGACTGTGAAACGAGACCACGAGGCGCCCAAATCGCATCGCAACTGTATCGAATACCTGAAAACGCTGCGGCGGCGGGGCGACGTCGCGTGGAAGAATTGTCATCGGCCTCGGATCAGTCGCCGCGAGGGGACCGAGAAGACGAAGCACTAACGGTGTTAGCCGCGCCCCACCGGTTTCGACGGATTCTCCCGAACGACCGTCGAATGGCGTGGTATCCGAAGCGTACTAACGCTTCGACCCCATAGCGCAGTGTCGGATATAGGGCGATGACGTGCCCATCCCGCTCGACAGCGCCCGCGAATGCAAGGACGCGGCTCGACAGAATTGGCTTATCGCAAACGAGCGAGCCATCTCCGCGCGTATGGAGCCGCGGGCCCGATACGTCAATGACGCGATGAACGAGGATAGCCGTGCCCATACGGAAGGCGACGACGTCGCCGGGTTTCGGCTCCCGGTTGAGAGGCTGAAGTAATACGCGCTCACCGGGTTTGATGGTGGGATGCATGCTCCACCCACCACCACGTACCCACATGTGTCCACCCGCCGTGAGCACGTCATGGACGAGTTGCCGTCGATGATGGCTCGTTAGGTCGATAGAGTTGCGCGCCAGGGCCGCTCCAGCGTGGTGATTCGACGCCGTTCGACGAGCAGCTTGGCGCTTGGGTGCTGCGACCTTGCTGCCTTGCCCCACAACTGCCCTAAGTGTTTCAGGAAACATGCACAGCCTGCCGGACACGACCCAAACGCCTGAGGCGGGGCCAGGTCTTTTGTATCAGCGCGTGGAGCAAAGGAAAGACGGAGTGGGCAGAACGAGAAACTTTCCAGGTTGCCCCAAAGGCAGATACGGTTGTCGCCGTACCAAGTATGCGATCACGTGATATCACCCACGACCGGCTCCGAAGGGCATCTGCAGTAACAGTGACCATTACCGGACCAATTTGCCTAACGCGTCGAAGCACGCCTTGGCCGTCATCCTGCCGGACAAGCACAACTTCTCCGCGACTGGGCAGACAGTTGATTTGTGGGACGATCTGCACGAGGGCAGATGGTGGGATGCCAGGCCGCATACTTTCATCGTGCTGTCGCGCGACGAAGGGCTCCCGCGCCGCAGTCACGTTAGTGGCCGATGACACGAGGGCGCGAGACGCAAGCCGCTCGGCAGCAGCCAAGTCGCCGGCGGTTACGGCCTTAGCGAGTCGTCTGTATGCCCAGGTCGCGGCCCGCAAAGCAAGGTCGACACGCGCGCGGCGCCAGCCGTTGCGCCGCTGCGGGGGCCAGACCCGTCCCGCAGTGACGCGAATTCCATCATACCACCCATCGGACAGCCGAACCAACCGAAGCGTGCGTCGCAACTCGGATATCGATCCGATTTCCTCGAGAAGCATGCGAAGCGCAGCGTGGTCGCCCTGCGCCGAACGGGGGACAAGTGATGCCAAGAGTGCAGCACGCCGGTAGTGTCTGAGAATACCCGCCGCGGCCGCTGTTTCTTCCGCCTCGGTATGCTGTCTAGGCGTTAGACCCTTGAGAAGTTCATGGAAGTCGACAATCCACAGCAGTGGCACGCTATGGTGCTTCGCGATGTGAATGGCAAGCGACGGAGCAAGGGATTTCCCAGAAAGCGCCGGCAACTGGGCCTCGCCTGTTAGGATATCCTCGCACTCAACCGGGAACCGGAGATGCTCCAGTAGTGGATCATCTATGAGAGATGAATGCAATTCGAGTCGATGTACTTCAGCATTCGCTCGTCGTTCAAATGTCTCCTCGAATGGAGCCTCTCCTGTAATCCACGACCACCCATTTGACGTCAGCGTGTCGAACGCAATGGCACGTTCAGCCGGCTCGATCAGCAGATCGAGGTCGGTAATTGGCCGCAGCGAGGCGTCACCATATAGGCGAGCGGCGAGCGGGTGGCCTTTCAGGACAACTGGCGAAATGCCGCCTAATTGGAGACAGCGGACGGTGTCGACAAGAGTTCGGAGTTGAGCACTCGTCTGCAGGCTTAGCCTCAGCGCTGACATACGCCAACGACCCGCAATCTTCTGCGATGGGCCGCTGACGATGGCTGTCTGACTGCGCCGCCAAGCAAGGGGAATGAGGCGCTCGCGCGCGCAGATCGTAAACGCTGTCTGCCAGACCGCTTCGCTCAAGGGATCAATGGGTAACCCGAGCGCGAGTCGCAACGCCGCCTGAGTCGCATCAATAGTCGCAGATGCGTCAGTCGAATGAGCTATCCCGCTTGCAAGCACCCTGTGAACCGCGGCCTCGCGAAAAGGTTGTCATAGTTCCAGTTACACTGCTGGAATCCACTACTGAGAACTGCATTCCAAAGGCGAGGCGCACGAAGCATGCCCGCTCAGCTGCTTCGTGCGCCCGAGATGCTGCGCACTCGCCCAGCCGCGAGAGACTCGCGCTCTCGCCGCGATGATTATGCTTCTGCGCCGAGAACCTGCGAGCGGGGATTCGCGAGAGAGACCACCCGAGCCCGTGTCTTGATCGTACGCGACATCGCATTCCGGCTGTCGACGATCACCGTCGCGTGGTCCATCAGCGTCTGGTAGTCGATCGAGCGATGATTCGTGACGATGACGACCGCATCCGCCCGATGGAGCTCTTCGGGCGTGAGCTCCACGCCCGACCGCGAATGGCCGTCCTCGCGGAAACTGGAAATGTGCGGATCGTGGAACACCACCTCGGCGCCCTGTTGCTCGAGTAACCTCATCACATCGAGCGCGGGACTCTCGCGAATGTCGTCGATGTCGGGCTTGTACGCGACACCAACTACGAGGACGCGGCTCCCATTGACTGCCTTGCGGTCTTCGTTCAGAGCCTGCGCCACCTTCTCCACGACGTACGCCGGCATCTGGCTATTGATCTCACTTGCGAGATCGATGAAACGCGTCTTGTAGTTGAGCGTTCTCATCTTCCACGCCAGGTAATGCGGATCGAGCGGGATGCAATGTCCGCCGATCCCTGGACCCGGCGTGAATTTCATGAATCCGAATGGCTTGGTCGCGGCGGCGTCGATCACTTCCCAGACATCCACGCCCAGCTTGTCGCAAACGATGGCCATCTCGTTCACGAGGCCGATGTTCACCGAGCGGAAGGTGTTCTCGAGTAGCTTCACGAGCTCCGCGGCCTCAGTCGTCGTGACAGGAACAACCTGGTCGATGACGGCAGAGTACAGTGCGGTCGCCACCTCAGTGCAAGCAGGTGTGATGCCGCCAACCACTTTAGGCGTGTTCTTTGTGTGGTACTTCGGATTGCCGGGATCGACGCGCTCGGGGCTGAATGCGAGGAAGACGTCTTCGCCAACCGTGAGGCCAAGCTTCGTCAAGATCGGCAGCAACACCTCGCGCGTAGTGCCCGGATACGTCGTGCTCTCCAGAACGACAAGCAAACCTTTATGCGCCGTGCGGCTCACTGCCTCGGCTGCCGCGATCACGTAGCTCATGTCTGGATCGCGCGTCTTGACCAGTGGGGTCGGCACGGCGATCGAAACAGCGTCAGCATCTTTTAGTCGCGACTCGTCGGTCGTGGCTTCGAAAAGCCCCTGTCTAACGAGCTTCGCCACCTCAGCGCTCGGCACATCCTGAATGTGCGAGCGGCCTTCCATTAGGCTGCGTACGACTCGCTCGCTGACGTCATAGCCAATGACCTTGTATCCACCCTTCGCGAATTCCACGGCGAGCGGTAAACCGACGTAGCCAAGCCCAATGATCGCAATGGTGGCTTTGCGATCCTCGATGCGCTTCAGTAAGAGGTCCTTCATCGGACGATCACTCGTAGAAAGCGCGGATAGCGTCGATCACTTCGTCGAGCTGGCCGCGGTTGAGTTCAGGATAGATAGGCAGAGACAAAACTTCCTTGGACGCACGCTCGGATTCGGGACAGCTGCCTTCGCGGTATCCGAGGTAGGCGAAGCAAGGCTGGAGATGCAGCGGCAACGGGTAGTAAACGGCCGTGCCGATCTCCTTGCTCTTCAAATATGCCTGCAAGTCATCGCGCCGTTCCGCGCGAATGGTGTATTGATTAAAAATGGACTCGTTCTTCGGATCGATCGTCGGAGTGCAGACTCCATCGATGCCGGTGAGGGCTTCGGTGTAGTATTTCGCGTTCTCCCGACGCTTTGCGCTCCACTTCGCGAGGTGCGGAAGCTTTGCACTCAATACTGCGGCCTGAAGCGCGTCAAGACGGCTGTTATACCCTACCTCATCGTGGAAGTACTGTTTTGCACCGCCGTGCACACGCAGGCGCCGTAGCCGGGTCGCTAGCGCCTGATCTTGGGTCACGATCATTCCACCGTCGCCATATCCGCCAAGATTCTTGGATGGAAAGAAGCTCAGCGTTCCGAGCGTGACGGCCTCTCCTGCCATGCGCCACTTGCCGTCGATCTGCCGCCGTGCACCGATCGATTGCGCTGCATCCTCGATGACGGGAAGCCCCTTCGCAACCGTCGCGACCTTCTCGACGGACGCCATCTGCCCGAAGAGATCTACCGGGATAACCGCTTTTGTTTTCGGGGTGATCGCGGCAGCAATAGCTCCCGGCGAGATGTTGAACGATTGCGGCTCTATGTCGACGAATACCGGTGTTGCGCCGACGTTGTGGATCGTGCCTGCCGTTGCGAAGAAGGTGAATGGGCTCGTGATCACCTCGTCGCCACGACCAATGTCCAGAGCACGCAACGCGAGAAGAATGGCGTCCGTGCCGCTCGCGCAGCCGATGGCGTACTTGGTCTTCGAGATTTCGGCGACGTCGTGCTCGAGCTTTTCGACCGCTGAACCAAGAATGAAGAGCTGTGAGTCGACAACGTCCATCATTGCAGCAACGACTTCGTCACGGATCGCGGCATGCTGAGCGCGCAGATCCAGGAGTGAAACGGGCATTCGTTTGGTGTCAGGAGTGGATTTGCGCACCGGCGCATGGCCTAGAGCGGCGCGATAAACACGTCGCATCCGGCGTTGCAGTCATCATTTATGCAACCGGCACCCCAATCAAGTTCGCAGTGTCTGGAGCGCCCGTCAATGAATTACTTCGGGCCTGACAGCTTCATCACAGAGTCGCCCGAAGAGGAATTGGGACTTCCCGGCCGATCTTAGCCGACTCGTAAATTCCGAGTATCAACTCGAGGGATTTGCGGCCGGCTCGACCATCCGTCTGGGGCTGGGCTTCACCGCGAAGGACCGCCAGAACGTTACGGTAGTAGCCTTCGTGGCCGAACCCATACACGTTTGGCGGATTCGTGCTCGCGCTGTCGATGAGCTTATCGTCATCGTCATAGTCGGCGAATACCCACTGCTCCACTCGGTTCACAGCCGTCCCGCCGATTTTCACGGAGCCTTTTTCGCCGAGGATCGTGATCGAGCCTTCGAGATTCTTCGGATAGGTGAGGACATTCACCTCGATGACACCGAGCGCCCCCGACCGAAACTTCAGAATGGCAACGCCTGAATCCTCAGCCTCGATCCGTCGCCCCTGCGTCGCGGTCTTGGCCATGACGCTCTCGACCGGCCCGACTAGCCATTGAATCAGATCGACGTAGTGCGAAGCCTGATTCATAATCGCGCCGCCGTCGAACTCCCAGGTTCCTCGCCACGGGGCGGCGTCATAGTAATCCTGCGGGCGCTGCCAGCGGACAGTGGTATTGGCGAGGAAGATGCGACCGAATCGACCTTTGTCGACAGCCCGTCGCAGGAGCTGGATCGGAGGATTGAGTCGATTTTGCTTGACCACGAAGAGGAAAACGCCGGCCTCGTCACATGCCCTCACCAACTCGTCTGCCTGACCGAGCGTGATGGCCATTGGCTTCTCGGTAATGACATGCTTGCCCGCCCCCGCCGCCAGAGCACCTTGTGCTGCGTGGAGGCCCGACGGGGTGCAGACTGCAACCACGTTGCAGTCGGCGCGCTCGAGCATGTCCTCGTACGACGTGAACGCAGCGACCCCCTGCTGCTCCGCCGCGGCGTTCGCACGCTCTGGGACGTTATCACAAACCGCTGTGAGAGTCAGGCCATCGATCTTCTGTAGGGCTTCGAAGTGATTGCGACTGATGCGACCGCAGCCCACGAGGCCAACTTTGAACTCTCCCCCGGGCCGCGTGCGTGGCATCGTCATCGCCCGTCCACGCGTCGGATCGTCTCGCCGACACGCTCATACTCGATTCCGCACGCCGAACAACGGCCTTCGCCGGAATCGGGTAGACGTTCGCCGCACTGGCACATCCATCCGATGCGGCGAGCGGGCACGCCGACCATGAGCGCATAGTCGGCTACACTAGTGGTGACCACTGCCCCGGCACCGATGAACGAATACTCACCGAGCGTCACGCCGCATACGATCGTTGCGTTTGCACCAATACTGCTGCCGCGACGAACCAACGTACGACGATACTCGTGCTTGCGTGATACGTGGCTTCGTGGATTCATCACGTTCGTGAAAACCATCGAGGGTCCGCAGAAGACGTCGTCCTCGAGCTCGACGCCCTCGTACACAGATACGTTGTTTTGAAGCTTGCAATTGTTCCCGATGCGCGTGCCGTTCATCACGACGACGTTCTGTCCCAGACTGCATCGCTCCCCAATGACGGCCCCCGGCATGACGTGACAAAAATGCCAAACTTTGGTACCGGCGCCGATCCGCGCTCCGTCATCGACATAAGCTGACTCGTGAATGAACGGCTGATCGGTCGCAGGCATCAGACGGGGACGTTTGCGACGATTTGGCTTTGCCACTCCTGCAACGAACGGACGCTCGCGTCGCGAGATCGCAGCGCGAGGATGGCGTCGGAGGCTGCGCTGGCGGCGGACATCGTCGTCGTATAAGACACGCGATGGACGATCGCGCCTTGGCGCAGTCGATAGTCGTCGATCTGGGAGTGCTTGCCTAGCGGCGTGTTGATGAGCAGCTGCACGTCGCCGTTGACGAGCAGGTCGTAGCAGTTCGGCCGCCCCTCGTGCACCTTCAGCACCGCGCGCGCCGGAACGCCGCGGCCGCGCAGATACTTCGCGGTACCGATCGTCGCAAGAATCTTGAAGCCCATTTCGTGAAAGCGTCGCGCGATCGGCGTCACGGTCGGCTTGTCCGAGTCGTTGACGGTGATCAACACGGTGCCCGAAAGCGGGAGTCCATTGGACGCCGCGATCTGCGACTTCGCGAATGCACCGCCGAAGGAGTCAGAAATCCCCATTACCTCGCCGGTCGACCGCATTTCCGGGCCAAGCACCGGATCCGTGCCGGGGAACTTGTTGAATGGAAACACCGCTTCCTTCACCGATACGTATGGCGGCGCTATTTCTTCGACGAACCCCAGTTTCTCCAGCTTCTCGCCGAGCATCACGCGCGCCGCATACGATGCCAGCGGGACACCAATCGCTTTCGAAACGAAAGGAATCGTGCGGCTCGCTCGTGGATTCACTTCGAGCACGTACACGATCTTATTCTTGATCGCATACTGCACGTTGATCAAGCCCACGACGCCAAGCGCGGTGGCGAGCGCGATGGTTTGTTCGCGCATCGTCTGCATGTCCGCCTCTGTGATCAAATAGGGCGGTAGCACGCAAGCTGAATCCCCTGAGTGAATCCCCGCATCCTCGATGTGCTGCATGATGCCACCAATGACGACGCGCTCGCCGTCGGAGATCGCATCGACATCACACTCGAACGCATCCTCGAGGAAGCGATCGATGAGCACGGGCCGATCCTCGGAAACGCGGGCCGCGGTCGCGAAGTATTCTTCGAGCGAATGGGGATCGTATACGACCTGCATTGCGCGCCCGCCAAGCACATACGATGGTCGGACCAGCACCGGATAACCGATGCGTTCCGCAGCGGCGAGCGCCTCCGCGACACTCGTTGCCGTGCCGTTAGGCGGCTGGTTCAGGCCGAGATCGCGAGCGATCTCCTCGAACCGGCGGCGGTCCTCTGCGACGTCGATCGCGTCGGGCGTGGTACCGAGAATCTTGACTCCAGCCGCCTCCAGGCGGCGCGTGAGCTTGAGCGGCGTTTGACCGCCCAGCTGCACAATGACACCGACCGGCTGCTCGCGGTCTACGATCTCGAGAACATCTTCAAAAGTGAGCGGCTCGAAGTACAGCTTGTCCGAGGTATCGAAATCGGTTGAGACGGTCTCCGGATTGGAGTTGATCATGATCGTCTCGAACCCCTGCTGTCGGAGTGCCATTACCGCACGTACGCAACAGTAATCGAATTCGACTCCCTGACCGATTCGGTTTGGGCCGCTACCGAGAATGACGACCGATCGGCGGCCGCTGCGTGGTGCCTCGCTCTCCTCGTCATAGCTGCCGTAGAGGTACGGCGTGGCGGAGGGGAACTCGCCCGCACATGTGTCAACCATCTTGTACGCCGGCCGCACGCCTAACGCCCAACGTCGCTGGCGGACCTCGTCCTCGGACTCATCTCTCAAGTCGGCGAGTTGACGGTCAGAGAAGCCCATGCGCTTCATGTCGCGCAACATCTCTGGCGATACCGACCGCGCTGTCGCGTAATGCCGCTCCGCCTGGATGAGCTCCCGCATTTGGCCGAGGAACCACGGATCGATCGCTGTCAGCTCGTAGAGATCGGCGATCGACATGCCGCGGTCGAGAGCGCGCTTCACCTGGAAGATCCGCTCCGGTGTTGGCTGTCGTAAGGCACTGCGCAAAGCTTCGATCGAATCGTCGGGTAACCCATCATCAATAGCCCGGGAAGCGACATTCCAACCGTGACGACCCGTTTCCAGGGCGCGCAGTCCTTTCTGGAAGGCTTCCTTGAAGGTGCGACCGATCGCCATCGCCTCGCCGACCGACTTCATCTGCGTCGTTAAACGCGGGTCGGCGTTCGGGAATTTTTCGAACGCGAAACGCGGTATCTTCACGACGACGTAGTCGAGCACAGGCTCGAAGGAAGCTGGCGTCGTTTTCGTGATGTCGTTCGCGATCTCGTCCAATCGGTAGCCAACAGCCAGCTTCGCCCCGATGCGCGCGATTGGAAAGCCGGTCGCTTTCGAAGCCAGCGCCGACGAACGCGACACGCGCGGATTCATCTCGATGACAAGCATCTCCCCGTCGCGCGGGTTGATCGCGAACTGGATGTTGCAGCCGCCTGCCGCAACGCCAACTCTGCGGATGATCGCGACGGCGGCATCGCGCATGACCTGGTACTCTCGATCGGTGAGCGTCATCGCTGGCGCAACGGTGATCGAGTCGCCGGTGTGCACACCCATGGGATCGAGATTTTCAATCGAGCAGACGATGACGACATTGTCATCGTGATCGCGCATCACCTCGAGCTCGAATTCCTTCCAGCCGATCACGCTGCGCTCGATCAGGATTTGATGCGTCGGCGACAAATCGAGCCCGCGGCGCACAGCCTCCTCGAACTCCGCCTTATTGTACGCGATACCGCCACCGGTACCGCCTAACGTGAACGAGGGACGAATGATCGCCGGATAGCGCGTGCGCTCGACGATCGCCATCGCTTCGTCGAGCGTCATGGCGATGCCGCCTGGCGCGCAGCTCAAGCCGATCTCGTGCATGGCCTCGGCGAAGAGCTTTCGGTCTTCGGCGATCGCAATTGCATGCGCCGTCGCGCCAATCAGCTCGATGCCGAGCCGGTCGAGAACACCAGACTCCGCGAGCTCCATCGCGACGTTCAATGCCGTCTGGCCGCCCATGGTCGGGAGAATGGCGTCAGGCTTCTCGCGCTCCAGGATCAATTCGACGAACTGCTTGGTCACCGGCTCGATGTAGGTGCGATCCGCAAATTCCGGATCGGTCATGATCGTTGCCGGATTCGAGTTGATCAGGATGACCTCGTAACCCTCCTCCTTCAGCGCCTTCGTCGCCTGCGTGCCGGAGTAGTCGAATTCGGCTGCCTGTCCGATGACAATCGGGCCGGAGCCAATAACGAGAATGCGTTGCAGGTCAGCCCGTCGCGGCATGAATGAGGTCGTCGATGATGTCGGCGCGAGTATGACTCGGTCGCCAGCCAGTGGCGCGTTGCAGCTTCGCCGGCGAGCCGACGAGCGTGGGCACGTCAACACCGCGCACGAGCGCCGGATCGGTGGTAATCTCGGCAGTCGTGCCAACTCGCTGCAAGACTTCGGTTGCTAATTGCCGAGCACTCACGCCGTCGCCGCTACAGACGTTATAGACGTCACCCGGGACTCCCTTGCGGGCAAGCAGAAGATAAGCGTCGACAACGTCGACGACATGAAGGTAATCGCGAATAGAATCCTGATTTCCGATCCGCAGCACGCCTTTGCCGTCGCCCTTGAGTGCGAGTACGCGGCGCACCAAGCCCGGAAGGAGAAAGTGCTCGGGATGGCCGGCGCCAGAGTGATTGAAGCTACGGGTGCAAACGATCCGCAATCCATCGGCGCGGTACATCTGCAAGGCGGCAATCTCTTGAGCGGCCTTGGAGGCGGCGTAAACGTCGTTCGGCCGCTGCTCAGCAGATTCAGTGAGGGGCATCTCTTGCGGGCCATGCCGCCCATACTGTGTCGCGCTACCGACGATGAGAACGAGCGGGTCCAGAATCCCCGCCGCTCGCCGCCGCGAGACCTCGGCGAGGAGTCGAACCGCCCCGAGCACGTTCGTCGCATATGTCTCAGCGGGTGCTTCGCGCGCCTCAGGGATGAAGCTCATGCCGGCGAGATGAAAGATCACGTCCGGACGTGCCGCGTCGAGCGCATCACCGATCGCCGTTGAGTCCCGAACGTCGGCATGATGCCACTCGATTGCGCCGCGCTCGTTAGGCGTAAGGGTTCCAGTTCCCGCGGTACGAAGGCCGAGAGCGATGACATGGGATCCGTCTGCGAGAAGCGCACGGCAGAGCCACTGCCCAACGAAGCCAGTGCCGCCGGTGACGAGCGCTCGCGAGCCCATCGTCGGGGAGCTCGGGGTTGTCACCGCGAAGTGGAATGCCGCCGAAGGTCGGCGTCGACCATCATCTCGATGAGCTGCTCGAACGTGATATCCGGTGTCCAGCCAAGCGCAGTCTTCGCCTTCGTCGCATCGGCGACCAAGAGATCGACCTCTGCCGGGCGAAAGAACCGCTCGTCTTGCACGACGAACTCGCGATAGTCGAGGTCGACGCAACGGAAGGCAACGTCACAAAGCTGTCGCACCGACCACGTACGCCCGGTGCCGACGACGTAATCGTCAGGCGTAGGTTGCTGCAGCATGAGCCACATTGCACGGACATAGTCGCCGGCGAAACCCCAATCGCGCCGTGCTTCCAGGTTGCCGAGCCGGATCTCACGCGCAAGACCGAGCTTGATACGCGCAACGCCGTCGGTGACCTTCCGCGTCACGAACTCGAGACCTCGGCGGGGGCTCTCGTGATTGAAGAGAATTCCCGAAACCGCATATAAGGCAAAGCTTTCGCGGTAATTTACCGTGATCCAATGGCCGTAAACCTTGGCAACGCCGTAGGGACTGCGCGGATAGAATGGTGTCGACTCGCGCTGTGGTGATTCGTGCACCTTGCCGAACATTTCGCTCGAGCTGGCTTGATAGAAGCGGGCGTTAGGTGCGGCCTTTTTCATCGCCTCGAGCATTCTCGTCACGCCGAGTGCCGTGAACTCACCCGTGAGCACGGGCTGATTCCACGACGTCTGCACGAAGCTCTGTGCTGCGAGGTTGTAGATCTCCTCTGGCTGATAATCGCTGACGACGTCGGTTAGCGACGTCTGGTCGAGCAAATCCGCCGAGACAAGTTCGACACGATCGACGAGATGGCTGATGCGCTCGTACGGCGTGGTGGAGCTGCGGCGCACGATGCCCACGACCTTGTAGCCCTTTTCGAGCAGCAGCTCCGCGAGATAGGAGCCATCCTGACCCGTTATTCCGGTGACTATCGCAGTAGGCATTCAGACCAACCAAACAAAATTGTTTCTGCGAGCGCAAGCGAGCAGGAAAAAGGGGAGCTGAATCAGCTCCCCTTCCCTATAGCCGTTCGTGCCGGCAGCCATCACGCGGCGGCGACGCCCCGTGGTGCCCGTTTGATCTTGCCCGCGGCGAGACAGCGGGTGCAAACCTTCACCTTGATGATTTTGCCATTCTCGTCGAGCACGCGCGCGACCTGCAGGTTCGGCTTCCAGGTTCGGCGCGTTGCGTTGTTGGCGTGCGAGCGGTTGTTACCGAACGCGACGCCTTTCTTGCACGAGTAACACCGGCTTCTATCGATCGCCATCGGTCAACCCTCGATCAATTCGATTCGCGCCATCTCGGCGCCGTCACCCTTGCGGTGACCAGTCTTCAAAATGCGCGTGTATCCGCCGTTCCGAGCGGCGTACTTCGGGCCGATCTCCTGAAAGAGCTTGTCGGCCGCGGCACGCTTGTGAATGTGCCGGACGGCGAGACGACGGGAGTGAAGCGTTCCCGTTTTTGCCTTCGTTATCAACCTCTCAACGAAGGGGCGCAGCTCCTTCGCCTTGGCCTCGGTAGTCTCGATCGCTCCATTCTCGATCAGCGACGTGGCCAGGTTGCGCATGAGCGCGAGTTTCTGTTCGCTCGTTCGGCGTAGCTGGCGCCCCGCTTTGCGGTGCCGCATTCCTCACTCCTCCATGTCATCAGGCGCGGCCGCCGCGGCGCGACTTGCCGGCGTTCCCTTGTCGAGAATCCGCACACCCTCGCCGTTCTCTTCGTACCGCATACCAAAGTTCAAATTTTCCCGCTCGAGAAGATCGGCGATCTCCTGAAGCGACTTCTTACCGAAGTTCTTGACCTGCAGAATCTGACTCTCGGTTTGTCGAACAAGATCCCCGAGCGTTCGAATGTTCGAGTTCTTGAGCGAGTTCACGGACCGAACCGAGAGCTCGAGATCGTCGATCGGCGTGCGTAGCAACTGCGCAAGTCGCGCAGCGTCGCCACCCATCGAATCGTTGGTCAGCGCCAGCGGAGCGGACGAGTGCGACCCGAACTCGACGAAGTACTGGAAGTGCGTCTGCGCGAGTGCGGCTGCGTAGCTCACAGCTTCCTCGGGCGAGATGGTGCCATTCGTCTCGACGGTGAGCGTGAGACGATCGTAGTCTGTGCGCTGACCGACACGTGTTTCGGCGACGGTGAAGTTCGCGCGACGAACTGGATTGTAGATCGAGTCGATTCGCACCAAATCGACGGGAAGGCCGCGGTCGATCGGATGCTGATCCGCCTCGATGTAACCGCGCCCCTTGTTCACGTACAGGTCGACGTTGATGTCGCGGTCGTCCTGCAGCGTGAAAAGATGCTGCGTCGAATCGACGATGCGCGCGCCGGATGAGACGACGATATCGGCTGCGGTAACGGGGCCAGCTTCGCTCTTCGAGATACGGAGCACCGTTTCCTCGACGTCATCGGCAAGCGTGAGCGTGAGATTCTTGAGGTTGCCGATAATCTGATGGACGTCTTCCACGACACCGGGAATCGTCTGGTGCTCATGCACGACGCCGTCGATGCGGAAACCCCAAACAGCGGCACCGCGCAGCGACGACAGCAGCATCCGTCGCATCGCGTTTCCGAGTGTGTGGCCGAAACCGCGCTCGAGCGGCTGCAACCGGAACTCGGCGACGTTCGGATTGTCTTCACGCTTGCTCGCTTCGACGAGCTGCGGGCGAACCAACCCGCGGAGATCGATCGTAGTTGCCATTAGAAATATTCCTCCTGGTCATACCGGACATCGCCCGGCATCGCCCTGCCCCGCCCCTAACGCGCGGCAGGCTCGAATGAGAGTTAGGGTCTCGACCGACGTGCGGCGTTGCTCGCCTCACATCTCTTCCTACTTGAACGCGCACGCGGCGTCGCCACGTACGCGGCCTCTCCCCGCGAGGAGAAGAGTTACTTCGAGTACAGCTCGACTACTAACTGCTCTTGGGCCGCGATCGGAATATTCGGCCGAGTCGGCCGCTCGAGCATACGGCCGCTGAACGACTCGCGGTCGACCGCCAGCCACGACAGCGGCGCACCGCGTGAGGCTTGATCCATCGACGCCTGCACGGCGACCATCTCACGCGACTTCATTCGCACACGGACCTCTTCGCCAGGCTGAACCTGATAGCTCGGGATGTCGACGGTGCGTTGATTGATTTCGACGTGTCGATGGCGGATCAGCTGACGCGCGGCCTTACGGCTCGCAGCGAATCCGAGCCGATAGACCATGTTGTCGAGACGACTCTCGAGCGCGGCAAGCAGGTTGTGGCCCGTTATACCTGGCAACGTGGTGACGCGCTCGAAGGTATTCGCAAACTGCGCCTCGCTCACACCGTAGATACGCTTGATCTTCTGCTTCTCGCGCAACTGCTTCGAGTACTCAGACGACTTGCGTCGGCGCGCGGTGTTCTGTCCATGCTGACCAGGGGCGTACGGCCGACGCTCCACGGGGCACTTCTCGGTAAAACACTTCGTGCCCTTCAAAAAGAGCTTCGTTCCCTCACGCCGACACTGCTTGCAGCTCGGCCCAACGTAGCGGCCCATGACTCAAACTCTCCGACGCTTTGGAGGACGGCAGCCGTTGTGCGGAATCGGCGTGACATCCTTGATTGACTTGACTTGAAGGCCGGCCGATGCGAGAGCCTGAATGGCGGACTCACGACCGCTGCCGGGACCTTGTACGCGAACATGGACTCGCTTGACGCCAAGGCCCATCGCTTCGCGCGCGCACTGTTCCGCCGCGACGGTTGCGGCGAACGGCGTGCTCTTCTTCGAGCCCTTGAAGCCAGCCTTGCCAGACGAACCCCACGCGACGGCATTGCCGTGGCTGTCAGTGATCGTAACCGTCGTGTTGTTGAACGTCGCACTGATGTGCGCGACGCCCTCGGCCTCGACGACTCGCTTTGCTTTTTTACCCGTAGCCATTACTTCGTCACCTTCTTCTTACCAGCGATGGCGCGCCGCGGACCCTTTTTCGTGCGCGCGTTCGTGTGTGTACGCTGACCTCGCACCGGCAACCCGCGACGATGACGAATGCCGCGGTATGAGCCGATGTCCATTAGACGCTTGATATTCATCGCGACTTCGGTTCGCAGCGCACCTTCGACTTTGTAGTCGCGCTCGATTACCTGTCGCAGTTTGTTGACGTCGGCGTCAGTGAGATCACGAATACGCAGCGACTGGTCGATGCCCGCCTTGCGCAGAATCTCGACGGCGTTCCGCCGACCGATGCCGTAGATGTACGAGAGGCCGATCTCGACCTTCTTCTCACGTGGGAGATCGACGCCAGAAATGCGAGCCATTGATCAGCCTTGACGCTGCTTGTGCTTGGGATTGCGCTTACAAATGATGCGAGTGACGCCGTTGCGCTTCACCACTTTGCAGTGTTCGCAAATCGGCTTCACGCTTGTACGGACTTTCACAGGCGCTCCACGAGTGACGGAAATCGACAGCAAGGTCCCGAAACAAAGGTTACCCCTGTCCCGGGCAGACATTAACAGTAGCCGGACCGGAAACGCGACGCAAGTGAGCCTGCCACTGTGGGATACTACCCGAGCCGCGTGCGCATCTCATTCATTGCCGCATGACGGTCGGGCGCCGACGTGACCTCTCGTCCAAGAACTACGTAATCAGCCCCAGCAGCCACGGCGGTCTCGGGCGTGGAAGTCCTGCTCTGATCATTCGACGCTCCCTCTGGCAGTCGGATGCCCGGAATCAGTACCAGGAAAGAGGGTCCGAACCGATCCTTTATGGCCCTGGCCTCGCGTCCACTGCAGACGAGTCCAGCCGCGCCACTGTCGCGAGCAATGGTGGCGAGCCGAAGGACCTCATCCGTGATGCGCAGTTCCCTCTCGCGACCCCAAAGCACCGCGACATCGGTTTCATCGAGCGACGTCAGCACCGACACCGCGAGTACCCCGCATCGATCGCCCGCTGCTTTGGCAGCAGCGCCGATCATTGTCGCACCACCGACGGCATGCACCGTGACCAATCGGGCGCCGAGAGACACAGCGCTCCGGACTGCGCCGGCGACAGTATTCGGAATGTCGTGAAACTTCAGGTCGAGAAAGACGTCGGCGCCGCGAGCCCGCACCTCACGCACGATGGTGGGACCGGCCACCGTAAAGAGCTCCGAGCCAATCTTGTAAAAACGGCAGGTGTCCCCGAGCTCATCGACGATGGCGAGTGCCGTGTCCACCGCAGGCACATCGAGAGCGACGATGGGTGTGACGCTCATGCGCGCCACTCCAACGCGCCGACGATCTCGCCTAACGAGAGCACATCATGCCGATTGCACCACGCCTCCAGCTCGTTAACGATTCGCGCGGGCGTGCGAGGGTCCCGCATCGCTGCCGTGCCTATGCCGACAAGGGACGCGCCCGCCAACATGTACTGCAAAACGTCGTTGGCCGATGAAACGCCGCCGATGCCGATGATGGGCGCCTGCACTGCGCGACTTACGCGCCAAGTCGCGAGCACACCGACCGGCAGAAGGCCCGGCCCGCTCACTCCACCAGACCCGAACCCAAGTACTGGCTGGCGCCGCTCCACGTCTATCGCAAGACCGGGAAGCGTATTGACGAGCGTGAGACCATCCGCTCCGGCGTCGATGGCACGTCTTGCGACGCTGGCGATGTCCGCCAGCATCGGCGACAACTTCACGAACAATGGGCGCTTGGTCTCGGCCCTTGCGAGTCGAACAACAGCGCTGAGCGCTGTCGGATCGGCACCGAACTCGAGTCCACCCGCTTTGACGTTCGGGCAGCTCACGTTCAACTCGAATGCATCGATCGCCATTCTGCCGACCGATTCAGCACACGCTTCCAGCTCGGCAACGACGCGCGCATAGTCTTCGACGACGCTCCCGACGACGTTCACGAGCTTGCGCGTTCTTGTCAGGTGGCTCGCGAGCCACGGGACATAGGTTGTTTTGACGCGCTCGAGGCCCGGATTCGCGAGGCCCACCGAATTGATCATTCCCTCATCGAGCTCGGCGACGCGCGGGGCTGGATTCCCAGCGCGGGGCTCGACGGAGACAGCTTTCGTTGTCAGCCCGCCGACACGGTCGAGGTCCATGACGTCCGCAAGCTCGAGCCCATATCCGGCCGTGCCTGCCGCAAGAATGATTGGATTCTGGAACTCGAGCTGCGCGACCCGGACCGCAAGCCGATCAGCGGTCTTCACGTCCGCTCCCGCCCCCGACGCGGCGTTCGTAGCGGCGAAGATACTCCGCCGCGGCGTCCGCGATGGCGCTGGCAATCGCTGTTTGTCGGCGACGATCGTTGAGGTACATGGCCTCTGCCGCGTTGGTGCCGAATCCGATCTCAACGAGCACAGCCGGCATGAACGCCGTTACCAGCACGCGAAAACCGGCCTGCTTCACACCACGATTGGGGCCGGGATGCATCGTCGATAGATGCTCCTGCACGAGCTCAGCCAACTCTGAAGACTCCCTGAGATGCTCATTCTGCTTCATATCGCTGAGGATGTAGCTGAGCGCATTATCCTTGTCGACCTTTGTGCCCGTCTCGAAGCGAACCGATTCGTTTTCCATCTCCTCGACTCGGCGCGCGTCTTCGGTCTTCGCCTCGGCGAGAAAGTATGTCTCGAAGCCGCGCGCGGCTGGAGGGTCTTTCCATCCCAGGTTTGCGGCGTTGACATGCACTGAGATGAAGAGATCGCCGCCCGCTTGGTTGGCGATCCGTCCCCGGTCGGATAGGGAGATCAGTGTATCCCGCGTTCTCGTGAAGACCACCCGGAGACCTCGCGCCTGTAGCTCAGCCCCCAACTTCATGGCCACGGCAAGGGTGACGTTCTTTTCATAGATGCTGATTGGCGCGCCGATCGGCCCTGTCATGCCGTTGTCCGGGCCACCATGACCAGCATCCACGATAACCAGACGTGGTTTGGCCGGTCCAGGTACCGCAGCGGGAGCAGGATCGGCGGGTCGTGAAAGTATGCTCAACTGACGTGCAGATGGGTCCCACCGCACCGACGACAGCACTGCTGGGAGGACGTCGGACACCAACTGCAATGGTACGAAGAGTTGGCCCTCGCGAAGAATGGGTGCGCTGGCCAGAGGCCTCACCTGCCCCGCGACCGTCGTGCTCGCGATACCGATTTCGACACTCATCACCACACTGGCGATGCCGAGACGATAGCGGAGGGGGCCATCAGCGGTCAGGGTTACCGGCAGCAATGGCGACAGCATTTGCGGGCGGAGAAGCGGCCCTGATGTGTCAGCGAACAGAGGCACACGCTGCGAGGCAGTCGGCGTCTTTATAGTGATGCTACCCGCGGTCGCGGCGGCCCGCAGTTGCAACGCGACGAGAAGCGGGATCAGCATATGCTCATCGCGAACGGATCGCTCGCGCCATCTCGCGCTCCGCGTCGCGCCGACGCGTCGTCTCGCGCTTGTCGTGCAACTTTTTGCCTTTTCCGAGCGCTAGCGCCACCTTTGCCACTCCTTTGCGGAAATAGAGCTCGAGCGGAATGAGTGTGAGTCCTTGCCGCTCGACGGCTCCAATGAGACGACGGATTTCCTTGCGGTGGAGCAACAGCTTGCGCGTCCGCTCCGCCTCATGATTGGCGTAGCCGCCGCGTTCGTAAGGGGCGATGTGCATGTTGATGAGAAAAATCTCACCGTCGCGCACGGTCCCATACGCATCGCCAATGTTTGCTCGACCATCGCGCAGCGACTTCACTTCGGTGCCGGTGAGGACGATGCCTGCCTCCCAGCTTTCGATGATCTCGTAATCGAAGCGCGCGCGCTTGTTACGCGCGATCGAGATCTTGTCGGTCGGTCGCTCGGAATCCTTGGTCATCGATGACGGCCTGGGCGGCCCGACGCCGCCGGCGGGCGTGGGATGCGGCGTGCCACACTCGCCGCCTTGCTATAAGGAGTAGCTCGTGCCTTGCACTCGCTGTCTCGCCACAAACTAGGCCGCGCATGAACCGCGAGCAACACGGCGCGCGTTGACCGAGTCGCGCAACCGATGTAGTGTTCGAGACTTCGCCGAAGTGGTGGAATTGGTAGACGCGCTGCGTTCAGGGCGCAGTGGGCGTATGCCCGTGGGGGTTCGAGTCCCCCCTTCGGCACTGTGAGGCATTGGGTAGAGGGCCGAGATTAAAGCTGGACAGAAAGAGGTCGACGAGCGTTCGTCGGCCTTTTCATTTTCTAGCCTCTTCTCGCACTCCCTCCCCACAACCCTCAGCCCGGACCTCTAGCCGTCAGCCGCCATTGGCAATGGCGGAGGGCGGAACGTTCTCTGGGAGGGAGACCTTTCCGAATGTGTCCCGAAGAGCGCTGTTTGCCTCCGTCAGATATTCGCCGAGGAGCTCGCCGCCGCGAACTATATGTTCGTCTACTTGGCGAAATGACCCGCCGGCGAAAGCGAAGAGCGTCTGACCCAATCGGGCGCCAGTCGCCGCCCCGGCACGCGCCGTGAGAGCGTCTCGATAGGCACTCAGCCGAGCGTTGAATTGTCGCTCTGCGATTTCCTGCATCTCGCGGGCAACCTGCGGATCGTGTGCGGTGGCTTCCGCGAGGGCACGAGCAACGACGGAACCCGTTCGATCATCGAGCGCGTCGCGCTCGGCGGTGATCAGACCAAGGGAACGTCGAGCGTAGCGAAGCTCCCAGCGCGCGTGATCGGTATCGCCATGCGTCGCGCTCTGCGCGAGCCAACGCACGTCACCATCCGACGGCTCTACGAGAAGGCGCGTGACGAAGCGATGTGCTTTACGCTGAAAATCGCGCTCACTGCGCCAACGCGCTAGAAACGTCATCGAATACTCGAAACGCGCGGGAATCCGGCTCAGCCGCCGAGCACCGGCAGCACGTATTTACCCTCGGCTGTGGTTGGCGAAGGCGCGCGCTTGGACAGACCGACCAGAGTGCGCACATCGTTCTCTTCGTGCAACAAATCAGAGAGACGAATTCCTTCGAGCACGTCGTCGATCTTTTGCTGGAGGAGCTGCCATACCGGACGAATGCTGCAATTGTGCGCGGCGGAGCACCGCTCCTCTTCGACGGGATGCGAGACGCAATGCAGGTCGAACGTCGTCATCTCGGAAGCGGCGATCACGGCCCGGATGGAGATTCTTTCGGCATCGCGGGCGAGGGCGTAGCCGCCACGGGCACCGCGCGTGCTGCGAACAATCTCCGCGCGGCGAAGGCGAATCAGGATTTGTTCGACATAATCGACCGGCAAACGCTCACGGGCGGCGATCTCCCGGCCGGTGATTGGCCCTTCGGCCGCGCGTCGCGCCAGATGCAGGGCGCAGATCACGCCATACTCGGCCAGAGTGGTAATGCGCACAATTGGACGTTACGCCTCGATTCGGAAAGTTACAAGGTCAGCCGGCTCAGCCAGCCGCAACGGCGCCGTGCGCACCGCCCGGCACTCCGATCTCGGTCATTTTCCGAAGATCGAGCACTTCGTCGATTTGATCTTCGGGAAGGACGTTCTCGCGCTTGACGAGATCGCGAATGAGAATGTTTTCCTTGACCGATTTCTTGCTTAGCTCCGCGGCTTTCGCATAGCCAATTTGCGGCGCGAGCGCGGTGGCGAGCGCTGCGGAGCGCTCGACCCAATACGCGCACATGTCACGATGTGCCTCGATGCCCTTGACGCATTTCTCCGTGAGCACTATCGCGGCATTCGTCATAATGCGCATCGCGAGCAACACGTTGAACGCGATCACCGGCATCATGACATTCAACTCGAGCTGTCCATGCTCCGACGCGATGGCGACCGTGGTGTCGAGTCCCATCACCTGAAAGCACACTTGGTTCACCATCTCGGGTATCGATGGGTTCACCTTTCCCGGCATGATTGATGATCCCGGTTGCACGGCGGGCAGCTGAATTTCATCGATGCCCGTGCGCGGTCCCATCACCATCAATCGCAGGTCACTTACGATCTTGCTCAAGTCGACCGCGAGGACCTTGATGCTGGAACTGAACGCCGCGACGTCGCCCATGCTCTGCATCAACTGCACGCGATCTTTCCCAACACGCACGTCCAGCTTGGTGATATGGCGCAGGTACTTGATCATCAGCTCCGGATACTGAGGCTCGACTGTGACGCCGGTGCCGACCGCACTGCCCCCGATGCCCAGGTCGCGCAGGTAATCGGCTGCTTCCTTCACCCGTCGAATGCCGCGCTCGATAGATCCCGCGTAGGCGGTGAATTCCTGGCCGAGCCGGATGGGCATCGCGTCCTGAAGGTGAGTGCGGCCTGCCTTGATGATGCCATCGAACTCGTGACCCTTCGAGGCAAGCGCCGTTCGCAGATCGTCGAATGCGGAGACGAATGGATCAAGTTGAGAAAGGCACGCAAGACGGATGTTTGTTGGAATCGTGTCGTTCGTGCTTTGTGCCATGTTTACGTGATCATTCGGATGTACCGGCTTGTACTCACCCCGCTTCCCGTCGAGCAATTCATTTGCGCGATTCGCGAGCACTTCATTGACGTTCATGTTGTGTGACGTACCCGCTCCCGCCTGATACGGATCGACGACGAATTGGTCCATATTCTTGCCGTTGAGCACTTCATCAGCAGCGCGGATAATTGCGTCCGCCAAGCGGGCGTCGAGACGGCCGGTTTCCCTGTGCGTGAGGGCCGCGGCTTTCTTTATCCACACCTGTGCGATCACGAACGGCGCTAGAGGTCGCATCCCGCTGATTGGGAAGTTCTGAACCGCGCGAACGGTCTGGACGCCGTACAATGCGTCGCTCGGTACCTCGAGAGTGCCGAGGGGATCCTTTTCGGTGCGAGTATTGGCGGTCATGTGAGCAGGAAACGATGGTTTGATCGCGCCTTGGGCGCGGTGAAAGTCACTTCGTCGGCGGAATGTCGAGGCCGATCGCGAATCGATTGAAATAGTTGAACAAACCGATCACTGCGATGATCTCGATGATCTGACCGGGGGTCCAATGTGCCTCCAGCGATGCGTACGCTTCGCCCGGCACCTGCCCGCGATCGCTCGTGGACATCGCCGCCACTTGCAGCGCGGCCGCCCATGCCGGATCGAAGTCCGCCAGGTGGCCGCGGTTCAATGCCTCGATTTGTTGCGCGGTCGCGCCCTGCCGCCTTGCCAAGGCGGTGTGTGAGGCTAGTCAATACTCGCAATTGTTGATCTGCGAGACGCGAACCGAGATGAGCTCTTTGAGCACGGTCGGGACCTCGCCACCGTCCATCACCGACCGCATGTGTTCCGAAAGGGTTCGCGCGATCTGCGGGCGGTGCGCCGCCACCCGAAAAAGATTAGGAACCTTTCCACGCTCGGCGAGGAAACGTTGAAACGATTCCCGCAGCACCGACTCGTTGCGAATCGCCTCATCGGTATCGAGCCGCTTGATGCGCGGCTCGCGGTCGGGACGGGGGTTCTGAGTATCGGTCATATGTTCAGCGAGGGGTCATTGACGTACGGGTAGCGCACGCACGGCCAGCGTGAGCCCTACGACAGCAGCGAGCATGGCGATGCCTAACCATCCTACGCTGATCGCATGCAACCTCCCAAATGCGATGCGCCGCGGATCGTCACCGGCGAGTGCATCGAGCGGAACCGGGATAGAAGCGCGAAGCCGGTCGATGCGCGTACCCACCACCAGCTGCGCGATGGCGCAGGCCACTGCCGACACCGCTCCCGCCGCAGCGCGTCCCCATGCACCGGTCCTACCCGCCAGGTCGAGGATGACGATAATCGATCCGATCACGACCCCCGCATAAAACAGGATGGGCAGGACGCGTCCGACGAGCGCCCCGGCGAGCGTTCGGGTCGGCAACACCGCAAAAGCAGCAGGCGCAACAACGAGCGTAAACAGCGAAGCAGCGCCGATCCAGATGGCGAGCAGCAAGGTCTCGGCGATCGGTACGCCGCCACGGCCCGTCATTGCCTAACGACTCTCGCGATGCCAGTCAGAAAGGGATTCGTGGCGCGCTCCTGTCCAATCGATGTCGTTGGTCCATGACCTGGATAGACGATCGTCTCTTCCGGCAAGGCCGCGACGCGCTCGAGCGACTCCGTCATTTGGTCGGGATTGGAAAGCGGCAGGTCGGTGCGACCGATTGATCCCGCGAAAAGCAAGTCGCCGCCGAGCATTGATCCCTGCCTAACGAATGCCACATGGCCGGGGGCATGCCCGGGCACGTGCAGTACGTCGAACTGCAGCGATCCAACCGACATCACGTCCCCTTCGGCCAGTTCGCGATCAGGAGCGGGGGGTTGCTCGAACGGAAGACCATAAACTGCCGCTTGCATCGCTGCCCGCTCGTAAAGCGGAAGATCGGCGGGATGCAGATAAACGGGCACGTTCCACACTCGCTTGACCCCCGCAATCGCACCAATGTGATCGATGTGCGCGTGAGTGAGCCAGATCGCCCCGAGTGTCGAAGCCGAGGATCGCACCATCGCCACAAGCTGATCGGCCTCCGCCCCGGGATCGACGAGCACCGAGCGGTTGGTCTCCGGATCGACCACCAGATAGCTGTTCTCCTGAAAAGCGCCGACAGTGCGCCAGTCGATCTTCATGCCGAGTATCCTCCCGTACCGACAATCTCCGGCACCTTCTCACCGTCCGAGAGCGCCTTCAGATACTTCTCAACTGCGATAGCAGCAGTTGTCGCGTCGCCGACGGCCGTCGTCACCTGGCGCGTAAGCTGTGATCGGACGTCGCCCGCAGCGAACAGTCCAGGGATCGATGTCTCCATGTTGGCGTCGGTCAACAAGTAGCCCATCGCGTCGTGCCGCACATGATCGACGATGATTCCAGTGTTGGGTCGGAAGCCGGCGAAAATAAAGATGCCCGTGGCCGCGAGATCGCGCTCGGCATCCGTACGAACGTTCCGCAACTTCAGGTTATGCACGAGACCCTGCGCGTCGGCCTCGATACGATCGATCACCGTATCCCAGATGACCTCAATCTTGGGGTTCTCGAACAATCTCGTTTGCAAAATCTTCGACGCCCGGAGAGAATCGCGCCGATGGATTAGGTATACCTTGTCCGCATAACGAGTGAGAAAGTCGGCTTCCTCAGTTGCCGCATCGCCGCCGCCGATGACCGCGATCGTCTGTTTCTTGAAGAACGCGCCATCACAGATCGCGCAGTACGACACGCCCTTCCCTGCATACTCCAATTCACCCGGGATCCCCAGCTTCACCGGAGTTCCGCCAGCGGTGATGATGACCGCGGAAGCGCGATACACGTCGCCGTCGCTCGCCTCCGTATCGAAAGAGCCGTCCTCCCGCTTTCGAACCGATGTGACGTGAACGCCGTTTCGAAACTCCGCGCCGAACTTCTTCGCATGCGTCTCGAATTTCTCGGCAAGCTCGAATCCGAGTACTCGCTCGAAGCCGGGATAGTCCTCGACCAACTCCGTATTGAGTAACTCGCCCCCCGACGCACCACGTTCCAACACTACCGCCTTGAGCATCGACCGACCGGCATAGAGCGCCGCGCACATTCCCGCGGGCCCTGCGCCGATGATCACTACATCGTATGTGTGTGTCGTTCCCATGGACATAATCTCATCAATGCGCCTACTCAGCGAAACGGCGCGCCGGCGGACCGATGGCTAACTGCTCGAAGGCACCGTGGCAGTGGGACATGGTCCCCACGAGCACATCGGCCGCCGCTTCCTGGCCAGCCGATCGTACCAGATCATCCCCCGCCACCACATCGCGCGTGTCAATCATCCCGACGCCGTAGGCTCGGTGCGTACAATGGAATATCACGGGGCCGACAAGCGGACGTTGTTGGCGCGCCTCTGAATCGACAAACGCCCGCGCGGTTTCCGGAAGCGTCCAAGAACGCACCTCACGAGTATGTGGGCAAATACGCGGTTCTATGCAGTTGATGGGACAGGTCCAAAGGGCGAAGCTCACGTAGTGCGGACCGCCATCGGTTCCGCGCTGCCATGGCGTCTGCGGCGGCGCGGCCAGCGGCTTGGAGGCCACAGAACGGTCTGGCCACCGCTCTCGGGCCCGATCGCGTATCCATTCGAACATGAGATGTGGCATTAACGGTGACGGAACGATGGCGTCGTTGCGCGTTCCTTCGCGATCCAATGCAGCTGCGTCCAGATGCTCGCGAAAGAAGTCCCGCCAGTCGGCGACAACGAGCACGACAGAGTCACCGAGACTGTCCTCGGCGCCCGATGGTCTTGTCGCGACCGCGCACCATGGATCGCGATCGACCACCAGTACTCTATCGAATGTCAGCGCCATGCCACGCAGTGCGCGTCGCAGTTGGCGGACATAGTAGGTCCCGTAACAGCCGCCGCCGACAACCACGATCGTTCCGAAACGAAGCGGTAACGACCGAGAAGTGGCGCCTGGGCGCTCATCGACGGACATGCCGTCCGCCGTCTACGATGAGTGTTTCTCCTGTCACGTAATCCGCGCCAAGCAAATAGAGCATCGCGCCGACGACATCGTCCGGGGATCCAAGGCGGCGCAGCGGCGTCGTTTCGTTGAGCTTCGCCGCGTCCTCAGCAGACCATTCCTCGGGCAGGAGAACCGTTCCGGGCGCTATGGCATTCACGCGTACGTTAGGTGCGAGGGTGTGCGCGAGCGCACGCGTGAGGTACACAATACCGGCTTTCGAGATGCCGTGGGGAATATAGGCGGGCCACGTCTCAAAGGCCGCGAGGTCAGCGATGTTGATGATCACGCCATGTGCGCGATTGAGATGGGATGCAGCGGCCTGGGCGAGAAGAAACGGTGCGCGCAGGTTGAGAGCCATCATCGCGTCCCATTGCGCGGCAGTGACATCGCCTAACGGCGTCCGTTCCATGACGGCGGAAGAGTTCACGAGTACGTCCAGGGAACCGAGCTGGCGGACAACATCGGAAATCAGTCGTTCCGGCGCGCCATTCCTCGTTAGGTCCGCGGCCACGGACCACGCCTTCCCACCCATGCCTTCGATGAGACGTACCGTTTCGCGCGCACCGGCATCGCTGGCCCGATAATGCACGGCGACGGTCATTCCTTGGGCGCCAAGACCAAGTGCGAGGGCGCGGCCAACGCGAATACCGGCCCCGGTGACCAATGCAACGCGACCGCGCAGTTCCACACCCCCTCCGCTGAAGCGAATCCGGCCGCGGCCGGCAACTCGTTAGGCGACGAACGCCTGGTGATCGCCGTTTCGAGGACGCGCGCGTGTAGCTACTGCTTGCTCCTGGCGGCCAATCCATGCAAGTGGTACGCGCATACCGCCGAGCGCACGCCCTCCGTCCGACAGCCCATGCCAATCGGATCCGCCACTCGGCACCAGCCGGAAGTGGTCCACCAACGCGAGCATACGGGCTGCGTCCTCCGCCGAATGGCTCGGGTGTTTGACCTCCACGCCATCAAGGCCAATGCCGGCGAGCGCCTCGATGCGCGCGCGTGTACCCGCCGAACCCGGATGCGCGAGCACCGCGAGGCCGCCCGCGTCGTGGATCATTGCAATCGCGTCGCTCATCGACAAACGGTCTTTCGCCACGAACGCCGGTCGGCCATTTCCGAGATACCGGTCGAAGGCGTCACGGACATCAGTCGCCCAGCCGTCGTTGACCAATGCCCGTGCGATGTGCGGCCGTCCAACCGCGCCGCCGGCCGCCTGCTCCAACACCTCTTCTATCGTCACCTTCACCCCAAGCTCGTTCAACCGCTTCACAATACGTTCGGCGCGCGTGAGTCGCATCGTTCGGAGATCGCGGAGACGCGCCGCAAGGCGATCGACCTCCGTCAAGTGGAGCCCGAGGAGGTGCGTCTCGGCATTGCTCTCCACGGCGCTGAGCTCGATACCCGCGATGACGCGTACCCCTAACGAGCGGCCCTCGTCGTAGGCATCCCCCAGACCATCGACGGTATCGTGATCGGTGAGCGCGATGGCGACGAGGCCCAGATCGTGCGCCGCGCGAACGACTTCGCGTGGCGTGCGCGAGCCGTCCGACGCAGTCGAATGCGTATGCAGATCGACGAAGCGCGCCGCCTCGTCGGTCGTCGGCTCAGCGGGCGTAGTCCGCCTCGGGCGAAGTGGCGCTGGGCTGCGAATTGTGCAGCAAACGGATCAGATCGGCCTCGGACAGCTCAGCGAAGGACTGTTCACGTGACCGCGTCCCCTGAGGCGAATACCGAGTCAGGCGCACAATGCGGTCGGTCCCCTCTCCACTGATGAACATGAGCGAAAACTCATCGCGGTCATTTTGTGTGACGCGGCCCGTAGGCATGACGCGCCAGTTGCGACCGTTGGCGGTAATAGTCCGCGTTGCCATGTCAGGACAGCTCCACTTCACGATAGATGCGCGCCGGGTCGAGCGCCGGGTCGGGTGCAGCGGCATGTGCGCGAGAGAGAGTCTCCGCGTCAGGCGCTTCTACGAATTCCAAAAATGCGCCGGGAAGACTGGCTTCCTCGAAGACCCAGAAATGACATTTCGCGCGGGTATAGTGCTGCTGCTTTCGCTTCATTCGCTCGAAGAACTTCTCCCGCTCGCCGGGCGTCACGAGCGTCCGTTGTACGGTGAGCGCTCTCGCCATCTTTCCTCAGACCACGCCCGCGTCTGGGAAGCTCTCAAGCCCCTGCTTGACGAAAGCGAGGAACTTGTCGGCGTCGGAGCCGTCGACGATCCGGTGATCGAACGACAGCGAGAAATACGCGCAGGTGCGAACGGCAATCGTATCCTCGCCATCGGGGCCGGTGAGGACCTTCGGACGCTTCTCGATTGCGCCGAGTCCAAGAATCGCGGACGTGTTGAGCGGAATGATGGGCGTTCCCATAAGCGAGCCAAAGACACCGGGATTGGTGATCGAGAACGTGGCACCCTGCACTTCCTGCGGCTGCAGGCGCTTGGACCGCGCGCGCTGAGCGAGATCGTTGAGCTGTTTCGTGAGGCCGGTGATTGACAGGTCCTCGGCGTTCTTGATCACCGGCACGATCAGTCCCCAATCCAGTGCGACGGCGATGCCGATGTTGTATTGCTTCCTGTAAATGATGTTTGTGCCGCTCACCGCGGCGTTGAGCACCGGATGTTGCTTCAGTCCATCGACGACGATCTTGATGATGAACGGAAGATAGGTCAGCTTTTGTCCGCTCTTCGCCTCGAAATCAGCGCGCGCTTTCGCGCGAATGCGGGCAATGCGCGTGAGGTCGATCTCGAAGAACGAGGTGACATGAGCCGCGGTGCGCCGGGCGGCGACCATGTGGTCGCTCGTTAGGCGTCGGATCTGTGTCATGGGCTCGACCAGATCTCCGGCCCATGCCTCAGGCGCTGGGCCATGCTGCTCAGCTCCGGCCGGCGCGTGCATCGACGGCCGGGTCGCCGCCACCGGCGCGGGCGCTCCAGACTCGAGGAACTGGAGAATGTCGCGCTTGGTGACACGTCCAGCGATCCCGGATCCCTGCATCGCACCGAGCTCAATGCCATGCTCGGCGGCGATCTTACGTACCAGTGGTGAGGATTTGGTCCGCAGTCGGTCCTCGAGCGAGTTGCCGCCATTCGGCTGTAGCGATGTGGTACGTGACGCCGCGGGAGGATGCGAGGCAGCCGAAAGACCGGCTGTAGTTTGAACAGCGGGGGGGCCCCCCGCACTGCCACGTCCCGCCACACCGCTGGCCGCGGCTGGCGCGGCGATCGGCGGCGGTTTCGGAGCCGACGCAGTGGTCACCGCGGGCGCCGGCACACTCCCTCCGCCGACAGCCGCACCCTTCTCCGTCTCCAGCCGTGCGACGACGGTCTGCACCGGCACCGTCTGGCCTTGAGTGACAAGAATCTCAGCCAGCACCCCGTTCGAGGGCGCAGGGATCTCCGCATCCACCTTGTCCGTCGAGATCTCGAAGATTGGCTCGTCGCGCTTTACTTCATCCCCCACCTTCTTCAACCAGCGCGACAACGTCCCCTCGGCGATCGACTCCCCCATTTGGGGCATCACCACATCTACACGAGCCACCGCGTCTCACCCCGTTTCAGAGTTTCTGGACAGTTCGCGTTTTTCTCCAACGCGCATCCGCCAGATCGCCACAGCCGGAACTACCAACACCCCTGCTATCGCACCGCCAACCGCATACGTGAACCACCCGCACGGCGCGCCTGTTTGGGCATCGGGCGCGCATCCTCGAATCGCGCCGACAATCTTCCCCAAGAATACCGCGATCATGGCACCGCCGAACCAACCGATGACTGCTGTTAAACACCCCACCCCAACATAAGCCCAACGACGTGAACCTGTCTCGCCTTCCGCCATTTCAATAAGTCGCAAGCGTACGCGCCGCCGTCACGATATCGGTGGTTTGCGGCAAGACGAAGTCTTCGAGCTGTGGTGCATACGGCAACGGCACGTCGTGCGCCGTCACGCGAAGAACGGGAGCGTCGAGCCAAGCAAAACAGGACTCGTTGATCCGCGCCGTAATCTCGCCAGCGATCCCGCCCGTCCTGGTGTCCTCGTGGACGATAAGCACACGACTGGTCTTCTTCGTCGTCCCTTCGATCGCCTCATCGTCGAGTGGGCTCAGCGACCGCAAATCGATCACCTCCACGGATAAACCGTCTTCGCGATCGAGCTGTTCGGCGGCCTCGAGAGCTTTCCATACTGTCGCGGCATACGTGATGATCGAAAGATCGCGCCCCTCACGCGCGGTGCGTGCCTTGCCTAGCGGGACCACATGATCGCCGGCGGGCATCGTACCCTTGATACGCCGATACAGGTATTTGTGCTCGAAGAACAGAACACAGTCGTCATCGCGAATGGCGGACTTGAGCAGTCCTTTCGCGTCTTCCGCCGTAGCCGGGTACACGACCTTGAGGCCGGGAGTGTGAATGAATCCAGCCTCGGGGTTCTGCGAGTGAAACGGGCCGCCGCGGACGTAGCCACCACTTGGTCCACGGACGACCATGGGGCACGGCAGCATAGCGCGATATCGCGCCGTGGCGACGTAGTTCGTCAGCATGTCGTACGCGTTCGCGATGAAGTCGATGAACTGCATTTCCACCACCGGCCGCATGCCCATGTGAGATGCGCCTGCTGCGGCGCCGACGATGCCGATCTCTGAAATCGGCGAGTCGATAACACGCTCTTCGCCAAAGCGGCTGGCGAGACCGTCGGTCACCTTGAATGCGCCGCCGTACGCCGCGATGTCCTCACCCAGACAAAAGACTTCCTGGTCGCGCTCCATCTCTTCGAAGAGCGCCTCGCGAATCGCCTCGAGGTACGTGATCTCAGCCATCAGTCGTTCTCGCGAGAAACTTCGCCCGCTTTTGATGCACCTTTGCCTGCGGCGAAAGTTCCCCACCCTTCGGCCCTTTCGTTGCTTTGGACCGCTGCGCCCCTACCGCTCCGGAACCAAAGGGTTCGCTCGACCGCCGGCTTCGCATAAACGCCGACGAGTGCATCCACCGGTTCCGGCGGCGCGGATTGCTCCGCCAGCTCGGTCGCCTCATCGATCTCCTGCCTAACGCGGTCGTCAGTTGCGCGTAGTTCGGCCGCGCCGAAGCCGAGCTCCTCCAACCGCGCAACGTAGCGATCGACCGGGTCGTTCTCGCGCGCCCACCGATCGATTTCACCCTGCGGCACGTATGACTGATTGTCGTGTTCGGCGTGGCCCTTCCGTCGGTATGTCATCAGCTCGACGATCGACACTCCCTCGCCGCGACGCGCCCGCTCTACCGCTCGTTTCGTGACTTCGTACGTAGCAATGACGTCGTTGCCGTCTGCCTGCTCTCCGGGAATGCCATAGCCGACCGCTTTGTCCACGAACTGCCGCGCGAGTGTTTGCTTGTGCGTCGGTGTCGAGTACGCGTAGCCATTGTTCTCGATCACGACGACCAGCGGGCATCGTTGCACGGCAGCAAAATTGATCCCCTCGTGGAACGCGCCGGTCGATGTGGCGCCGTCGCCGACGTAGACCAGGCCGACGCGCGGCTCACGACGCAGCTTGAAGCTGAGCGTAACTCCTGCCATCACAGGGACCATGTCCCCGAGAGGCGAGATCTGGCCGATGAAACCGCGCTCGGTGTCGCCGAAATGGATGTTGAGCTCGCGCCCGCGCGTGGGCGAATCGCCTTTCGCCATATACTGCCGCAGAATCTCAACGGGCGTCGCGCCCTTCACGAGCATGGAGCCGAGGTTCCGAATCAGCGGCGAGAGGATGTCCTCGCGACGCAACGCGAACGCACTCCCAATGGCGTCTGCCTCCTGGCCTAACGACCGGAACAGCCCACCGACGACCTTGGTCTGGCGATAGAGCGCGACAAGTCTCTCCTCCAAAGCGCGCGTAAGGCGCATCCAGTAATACAGCTCGAGCAGTTGTTCCCGCGACAATCCGGCCGGATATTTATTGTCGGACGCTGCGGCCCGCTTACCTCGAGCCGTTACCCGTGTTGCCATCAGTACGACGCTTCCAGCGCGTGCCCCGGGTCCTCACTGCGGTGGATCGAAACGAAAAACTTCTTCACATTGCGATCCATGCGGCTCTCGCCCATTTGGTCCGTCTCGACTTCGACGAATGTGTAATGCCCTCCTTCGGCGCGGACGCGCAGGCGAGCCGCACCGAGCGCACCTGAAAAAGTCCGGGTCCGAGGTTCGGAGTCGATCTGAGCGAGGCCAAGCCCAGGGAAGAAATTGTCCGCGGCGGCAAGAACCTCCGCCGGCGGTCGATGGCTACGGTAGAAATGCCGCATGTTCTCGTCGTTAGGCGGCGCCGCGCGTCACGGCGCGGCGGCGGTTTGACGTTCGTTCAAGACGTCCTGCATCCACTCGATCTTCTCCAGCGGGTGGAGCGAATCCCGACGGAAGCGCATGCCGACAGCCCAAAGCCCCGAGGTCACGTAGTGTAGCTTCCCATAATACGTGCCGACTTCGGGCCCGTACGTGAAGCCATCCCACGTTCGCGCGCCGTCGCGATTGTTCGAGTAAACCTGGCCTTCGCCGTTCTGAATTGGCTCGCGCGTGTCGCGATCACGAATGAAAACCTTGTACGTGATGTCCTCACGCGCGTGCGGCGGCGCCTCCGATGGCACGATCGTGAACGAATACGTCTTCGTGATGTAGTGCATTTCCCGCTGCTTCGCTTCCGACCGGCCGCAGCCCGCTGCCAGCGCGCAGCTCACGGAGAGCATCGTCGTTATGTTGGCCACCCGCCGCCACGCCCGTGTGCTTCGCTTCGCTCCCCCTCGCATGGAGATCCTCCTACGACTGATAGTACTCCAGCCCGAGATGCGTGATCTGTTCCTCACCCATCAAATGCCGCAGGGTGTTCTTCAGCTTCGTCTGCTGAATGAAAAGATCGTGTTCCGGCTGCAGTGCGGGAGCGGCCATAGGGCTTTTGTAATAAAAGCTTAACCATTCCTGAATGCCCTTCATTCCGGCTCGTTGGGCAAAGTCCGAGAACAGTGCGAGGTCGAGTACGATCGGCGCAGCGAGAATCGAATCCCGGCAGAGGAAATTGACTTTGATCTGCATCGGGTAGCCCATCCACCCGAAAATATCGATGTTGTCCCAGCCTTCCTTGTTATCGCCCCGCGGCGGGTAGTAATTGATGCGAACGACGTGCGAAAAGTCCTTGTACAAATCCGGATAGATCTCCGGCTGCAGCACGGTGTGCAGTACGCTCAGCTTGGACTCCTCTTTTGTCTTGAATGAGGCCGGGTCGTCGAGCACCTCACCATCGCGATTACCAAGAATGTTCGTGGAGTACCATCCGGCGAGGCCAAGCATGCGCGCCTTGAGCCCGGGGGCAATGACCGTCTTCATCCAGGTCTGGCCCGTCTTGAAATCCTTACCGGAGATCGGTACACCCCGATCAAGGGCCAACTGCATCAGCGCCGGTGTATCCACCGCGAGATTTGGCGCGCCATTGCAATAGGGGACCCCTTCCATGATGCAAGCCCAGGCGTACAGCATCGACGGAGCGATCACGTCATCGTTCCGCTCCATCGCTTTTTCGAACTGCTCTATCGTCGCGTGCTGAGGACCGGATTTGATGTACGTCTCGGTCGACGCGCACCAAACGGCAACAACCCGGTCAAGGCGGTTCTTCGATTTAAAGTCTCTGATGTCCTGCCGCAGCTGCTCCGCGAGATCCCGCTTCGTCTTCCCCCGCTTCACATTCTCGCCGTGAATGCGCGTCACATAACGATTATCGAAGACCGCCGGCATCGGCTTGATCTCGCGAAGGAAATCAGACAACGGTTCGATGTGCTTCTGCTCGAGCACACCCGCCTTGCATGCCGCCGTCAACGCGTCATCGGCGATCGGATCCCAGGCGCCGAATACGAGATCGTCCAATTCCGCTAGAGGAACGAAGTCCCTGATGAGCGGAGAACGATTGTCGGTTCGCTTGCCGAGGCGAATGGTCGCCATCTGTGTGAGCGAGCCAATCGGTTTCGACAGCCCGCGCCGAATACTTTCGACGCCGGCAATGAACGTTGTCGCGACGGCGCCAAGCCCTGGCGTCAAAATGCCAAGCTTTCCGGTGGCCGGACGAATCATGGAACGAGCGTCGGAACCGGCGCTCTTCGAGCTCTTCGACGAAGCCTGCACGTACTAGTCTCCTTTCAGCAGAGGTCTCGGAACGCCGCGCCGGCGCCGCAACCAACGCGGCCGCTCTCCTTCGGCGAATCGAAGCGTCTCCGGCTCTACTCGAGGTGCGGTTTGGTGATACACAAATGCGACGCGTTGAACCACGGTGATCCAAGCGGTCACGGTGAGGAAGATGATGATGAGCGCGAGCACCCATCCATGCAGGGCCAGGCCGAAAAATGCCTGGGGCACCGAGAGCAGCACGACGCGCTCAGGCCGCTGGAGGATGCCGACTTTGGCGTCGAGTCCGAGCGCTTCAGCCCGCGCCCTCGTGTACGACGTCAGGAAGGACCCGATGATCCCCGCGAGACACACGACCACCATCGGTACGCTGCGGTGAACTGGGCTCAGCGCGTAAAAAACGCCGAGTCCGCCAAGGACGGCGCCGTCAGCCAGGCGATCGAGAGTGGAATCCAGAAAAGCGCCGAACGTCGAGCTGCGATTGGCGCGCCGGGCAACCGTGCCATCCAGCACGTCGAACAGTGCCGTCAAGCCAAGGAAAAATCCTCCCACGGAGATGTGGCCCGTACCGTAGATGACGCCGCCCGTGACCGAGCACGCGGTGCCAATCGCGGTGATGGTGTTGGGGTGGACCCCACGACGGACCAGCCAATTCGCGACTGGATCGATGACGCGCAAATACCCGTTTTTCAGCCAGTCCGGCAGAATTTTCATTCGGTTCCGTCACGCAGCTTAGCGAGCGGGCCAGCAGGCGACACGGCGAACGGCGTCGCAGGTGAACTGAGCCGGGTAGAGCTCGACGCGAATGGCGGTAGGCGAAGCACAGCATTCAGAGAACTAAAATCGAAGCGCCCTTCGCACCTCGGTTCGGCTCGTAAAAGTATCCGCTCCACAGACTTGTAGCAACCAGCGCCCAAAGTGTGGCCGCTTGCGGCGCTCAGGGGACTTTCCACGTCGTCGCCGACGACAGCGTCATGGCGCCAGGCGAATCGAGCTGACTCTTTCCGTCCACCGTCACTGCGCGGAGCATCACTTGCGACCCAACGGCGATTCCGCGCACCGGCAGATTCTCCGTCGTGTTCGCGCCGACTTGCCTGACAAATGTCTCGGTGCCGCCCTGGACGACGTAGACGTTCACCGCCTGTGGTAGGTTGTTCGTGAAGTGAATCGTCGCTTCGGCCGTTGTTGGTGCTGTACGCACCTGTGCCTGACGGGGGCCACAACCGGTGCTCATTGCGCTGACGAGCGCGAGGCCGAGGGCGGCGCAAAATCTCTTCATGACCTGTCCTCCAAGAGCGAGTTACCAACGAGTCGCTGAATGTCGTCGTGAAACGGGCCTGATCCTGTGCACGACGTGCACCGCGGGAACCTAATGAGGAGCAGCACCCGCTCGCCAACTTCATCCGTACCGCGATGCCGGCGTGCCGCCTATTATCCGTATGCTAGACAATGCCCTGGCGCTCAGAAGCTTCTCACTCGCTGTCGTTCCGCCCGTTCCCTTCCCTCCCCGAAGCTCCGGAGACGATGAAGATCGGTGGATCAACTCGCCGTTCGATCCAGCGCACGACGACCGCGCTGATCTTTGCCGTAGTGGTGTCGGGCTGTGCGACGACGCCTTCGGGAGCACAATCGCCTAGCGGTGCGCAGCACGGCGGAGCGACACCACGCGGAGTTTCGAGCGCGGCGGGCGACTCACTCCGCGGCGTGCTCCGCGATTCGCTGCAGTCCATACTTCGCCGATCATTCGCCGATAGCGCCTTCCCGGGCGCGTACGCAGTCATCGGAACACGTGCGGGCGTCCTCGTCGAGGACAGCGTTGGTCATCTCGATTGGGGTCCGAGCGCCGTACCCGACGAGCATTCCCTCTGGGACCTCGCGTCGCTCACGAAGGTCGTGGGAATGACGACGGCTATCATGCAGTTGCACGAGCAGGGCAAGGTCGACCTCGATGCGCCGCTGCAGCGCTACATCCCCGAGTGGCAGGGGCCGCACAAAGAGCTTGTAACCGTTCGCCAGCTCATTACCCACACGTCCGGATTGCCCGCGTTCAAGGCGTATGATCAGCAGACGCATGACCGCGACAGCATAGCCAAGCTGATGTTCGGTACCCAGCTCGATACGCTTCCCGGCGTGCGTATGATCTACAGCGACATCGGTGCATACATGTTGGGCCGATTAGTCGAGCGCCTTTCGGGCGAGTCGCTTGATCAGTATGTGCTCAACCATGTCTTCAAACCGTTAGGCATGAATGAGACGATGTACAACCCACCCGCCGCGCTCAAGCCGCGCATTGCGCCAACCGAGATCGATCCGATTCGCGGTGGCAAGGTTTGGGGTGTCGTCCACGATGAGCGGGCATACTACTTGGGTGGCGTGTCCGCGCACGCGGGCATCTTCAGCTCCGCCCACGACCTGTCGCGGTTCGCCCGCATGTACCTCAACGGCGGCACGCTGAACGGGGTGCGCATCGTCCAACCACAAACGATCGCCCTATTCACCACGCGCCAGGTGGAGGATCGGGCGTTGGGTTGGCAGAAACCCGACGGCCGAAACTCCGCCGGCCATCTGATGTCGGATCGGGCCTTCGGACACACGGGATTTACGGGAACGTCGATCTGGATTGACCCGGCGCGCGATGTGTTCGTCATTCTCCTCAGCAACCGTGTCAACCCGACGCGCGCCAATACCAAAATCGGGCGAGTGCGCGTCGCGATTGCCGATGCGGTGATGTCGACGCTGACTCGCTCACCTTTCTCTACCCAGAGCGCACATCCATGAATCTGACAGCGATCGATTGGGCCATCGTCGCGTCGTACTTCCTCCTCTCGGCCGCGATCGGCTTCGCGTTTACACGTCGGGGCGGGGAGAGCCTAAGCGAATATTTTATCTCCGGCCGACAAGTGCCGTGGTGGCTCGCCGGGGCGTCGATGGTCGCGACGACCTTTGCGGCGGACACTCCACTCGTCGTCACAGGGCTGGTGTCCTCGCATGGTGTCGCCGGAAACTGGCTCTGGTGGAACATGCTGATGAGCGGGATGCTCACCGTGTTCTTCTTCGCGCGACTTTGGCGCCGCGCGAATGTGATGACCGACGTCGAATTCGCGGAGATTCGGTACAGCGGTAAGCCGGCGGCGGCCCTTCGTGTCTTTCGCTCGCTTTATCTCGCCATCCCCATCAATCTGATCATTCTCGGTTGGGTGACGCGGGCGATGATCAAAATCCTCACGATCTCGCTAGGCCTTCGCGACGTGCAAGTCGGTGGCATGACGATCTCCGGTCAGGTCATTGCCGTCGCGATCTGCTTCATCATCACTGTCGCGTACTCGGTGGCGGCGGGAATGTGGGCCGTACTGTGGACCGACCTCGTGCAGTTCGTCATCAAGATGACCGCGGTCATCGTCCTCGCTGTATTCGCGGTGAAGAAGGTCGGCGGGATGGGCCCGCTCAAGGCTGGTCTCGCATCGCACTTCGGCAGCGAGACCGCCGCGCTTTCAGTGCTTCCGCTGTCGTGGGGGCCAGGGGGGCTGACGGCGTATGCCTGGATGCCTTTGCTCTCCCTTGCCGTTTTTCTCGGTGTGCAATGGTGGGCCGCATGGTATCCGGGTGCCGAGCCTGGCGGCGGCGGCTACGTGGCGCAACGGATTTTCTCGTCGCGGACGGAGAGAGATGGGGTTCTCGCGACGCTATCCTTCCAGGTTGCTCACTACGCGCTGCGTCCATGGCCATGGATCATTACGGGACTCGCAACCGTGATCTTGTATCCAGCGGGTATCGGGCCGAATCACGATCACGAAGCAGCATACGTACAGGCGTTCGTGGACCTGCTGCCTACCCCGTGGCGCGGATTCATGATGGCCGGCTTTGCCGCCGCATACATGTCAACCGTGGCGACGCAGTTGAATTGGGGCGCTTCGTATCTCGTGAACGACGTGTACCGACGGTTCTTGAACAAGTCGGCTACTGAGCGGCACTACGTCGCGATTTCCCGTTGGGCAACAGTCCTCCTCTTCCTGCTTTCGACCATCGTAACTTGGCAGCTGTCATCGGTCGAGGGCGCATGGAAATTCCTTCTTGCGCTGGGCGCCGGCACAGGGCTCGTGCTCATTCTTCGTTGGTACTGGTGGCGGATCAACGCGTGGTCCGAGATCAGTGCAATGATCGCCTCGTTCGTCGTTTCGGCGGTCGCAATGAACACTATCGCTACGCGGTATCCGGCCGGCGATCTGCGTGCAGACGCCGCGGTTATGCTCGTCACGGTCGCCATCAGCACGATAGTCTGGCTGAGTGTGACCTTCCTCACTAAGCCGGAATCCGATGTGGTACTAGACTCTTTCTATAACCGCGTTCGCCCGGGCGGACCGGGCTGGGCCAATGTGTCCGATCGTCTTGGGTACGGACGGGAGCAGATTCCTGGCGGTTCCCTTGCATGGACGAACTGGATAGCGGGGATCGTGGCCGTCTACGCGTCGCTCTTTGGGATCGGAAAGATCATCTTCGGCGAGATGACGCCGGGATTGGTCATGCTCGCTATCGCAGCTGTGGCGTTCGCCTGGATCGCCCGGTCATTCCGCTCTGAGTTGCCACCTCCGGCTGTCGCGCGTCGCGAAGAGAAAGCGCACGAACCGGTGGCGGCCGATTGACCGACCACTTAGTTTTCGCGTAACCTGCGGCGCTGCAACACTTGGCCGCTTCGGAGGAGGGTTCGAATGAGCACAATGAATCAACCCGAGGTCGCGGTGGTGATTACACCGAACGCGTCGCTCGAGGTGAAGAAGTTCATGGAGCAGGAAGGTGTCGATCCCGCCAAGGGTGGTTTGCGCGTGAGCGTGCAGCCCGGCGGTTGCAGCGGCTTCAAGTATGGATTGCTCATCGAAGATGAGGCCGCGGAAGACGACCTCGTCGTCGAGCAGAGCGGGTGGCGCGTGTTCGTCGATCCGTTCTCGGCGCAATACCTCAACGGCGTTATCATCGATTACGTGACATCGATGATGGGCTCGGGCTTCACGTTCAAGAATCCTAACGCGACTGGTGGCTGCGGCTGTGGCAGCTCCTTTTCAGCCTAACTAGCCCAACAACGATGGCAGAGTCGGTCACAGGCGTCCACCGGGACGCCGTTGCCGAGAAGGAGGCCCGCGATCGCTCGCCGACTCGCGGGCCTTCTCGTGTTTCGCACGTCCCCACGGGTCTCGAGCGCATTCGGACACTCGTCGTCGACGATCACGAGCATATCGCTCGGCTCGTTGCGAATCGCATCGCCACACTCATCCGTGAGAAGGACGCGGCGGGCGAGCGTGCCGTGCTTGGTTTAGCGACGGGCTCGACTCCCATCGGCGTTTATCGCGAGCTGATTCGCATGCAACGCGAAGAAGGGCTCAGCTTCCGCCACGTGGAGACGTTCAATCTCGACGAGTATTACCCGATGTCGAAGGAGAGTATTCACTCCTACTACCGCTTCATGTGGGAGAATCTCTTCTCCCAGATCGACATCAGACCGGAGAACGTACACATCCCGGACGGCACGGTGCCGCGCGATCGCGTCGACGATTATTGCCGACGGTACGAGGACGCCATCGCCGATGCGGGCGGCATTGATTTTCAAATTCTGGGCATCGGCAAGACGGGACACATCGGGTTCAACGAGCCCGGGTCCGGGATGGATAGTCGCACGCGCCTGGTGATGCTCGACGCGATCACGCGGCGCGATGCCGCGGCCGACTTCTTTGGCGAGGAGTTCGTTCCGCGCGAAGCGATCACGATGGGTGTCGCAACCATTCTCGATGCGCACGAGATCGCGATCCTCGCCACGGGCGAGCACAAGTCATCGATCGTTAGGCGCGCCGTTGAAGGCGAGATCGATGTCGAGGTCGCGGCGACGTTCCTGCAACGTCATCCCGATACCACCTTCTACGTCGACCGCGCCGCCGGCGCCGAGCTCACGCGCAATAAAACGCCATGGCTCATCGATGAGGTCCAGTGGACCCAGGACTTGATGGTGCGCGCCGTCATCTGGCTGTCCCAACAGACAAACAAGGCGATCCTCAAGCTGACGCAGCGTGATTACGCCGAGCACAAGATGTCGGCGCTCGTGGCCAAATACGGTACACCGGGCGAAGTGAACGGAAAAGTGTTCAACATCCTCGGCGCGAAGATCCGCGGCAAATCGAAGCTTCCGACGCATCAACGAATCATTTGCTTCTCCCCGCACCCGGATGACGACGTGATTTCGATGGGTGGCATCCTTCGAAAGCTCGTCGAGAACGAGAATGAGATCACGATCGCCTATCAGACGAGTGGCAACATCGCGGTCTTTGATCATGACGTACGGCGCTATGTTGATTTCCTTGTCCGTACGGCGGGCAATGGACTGATCGATGCGGCGAAGGTCGGAACGCTCGCCGAGACAGTCTATGCTTTTCTCGATCGAAAGCGGCCCGGCGAAGTAGATATTCCCGAAGTCCAAGACATCAAGCGGATCATCCGCGAGGCCGAGGCAGTGAGCGGCATCGAGACGGTCGGGTTGCCGCGTAATGCCGCGCGCTTCCTCAACCTTCCCTTCTATCAAACCGGCAAGGTGCGCAAGGAGGAAATCGGACCGAAGGACGTAGCGATCGTTCGCGCGTTGCTCGAGGAGATCAGGCCGCAACAGATCTTCGTTGCCGGCGATCTCTCGGATCCCCACGGCACGCACCGGATGTGTAAGCAGGCGATCGATGAGGCGCTCATCGAGGTCGATGGCGAGTCGTTAGGCGAGACGGCGAGCCGAAGCAACACCCAGCCCGCCCAGCGCGGGCCGGAGATCTGGCTCTATCGCGGGGCCTGGCAGGAATGGCCAATTCACGAAGCGACGTGGCTCGTTCCGCTCTCGCAGGAAGAGCTTCGCCTCAAGATCCAAGCGATCTTCAAGCATCAGTCGCAGAAGGACTCCGCGCCCTTCCCTGGTGGCTACGACGAGCGCGAGTTCTGGCAACGTGTGGAAGCGCGCAACAAGGGAACGGCCGCGGAGCTGGATAAGCTCGGACTGGCCGAGTATTTCGCGATGGAGGCGTATGTCGTCGAGTAGCCGGTCGTCGATGTGCCTAGCGGCGCTCGACGCGGTTTGACCCGGGCCGCATGACGCGCGGCCTTTCGGCACTCGACGCAGTCGTCATCCTACTGTACCTCGCCGGCACGACCCTCCTCGGCATGTGGGTCGGGCGACAGCAGCGCGACGCCAAAGATTATTTCGTCGCTGGACGATCGATCCCCTGGTGGGCAGTGATGTTCTCGGTGGTCGCGAGCGAGACGAGTGCGCTCACGTTCATCAGCATCCCGGGTCTCGCCTACGTCGGCAATCTTGGCTTTCTGCAAGTCTCCGTCGGTTATCTCCTCGGCCGCATTGTCATCGCCGCCGTTTTGCTGCCGCGCTATTACCAGGGCGAGCTCGTGACCGCGTATGCGTTGCTCGAGCAGCGTTTCGGCTTAACGACGCGCCGGTTCACGTCGATCGTGTTCATGGTGACGCGCGGGCTCGCCGATTCGGTGCGCGTCTTCGCGACGGCGATTCCAATCGCACTGATTTTGAAGGGCGTGCTGCGGCAGGAATGGGTGATGCCGACCGCCGTGCTCGTGCTCGGGACGCTGACGATCATCTACACGTATCGCGGCGGTATGCGCGCGGTTGTGTGGACGGAAATCCTCCAGGCCACGGTCTACCTCGTCGGTGGCGTTTCAGCTTTGGTGTTGGTTGGTCATCTGGTGTCCGGCGGTTGGTCGCAAATCATCAACATGGCTGGACCAGCCGGTAAGTTGAAGTTTATCGATTTCTATACTGGATTCGACCGACCCCACACTGTCTTTGCCGGCTTGATCGGCGGTGCGTTCCTCTCGATGGCATCGCATGGCGCCGACCAGCTCATCGTGCAGCGGCTATTGTCTGCACGTACGTTACGGGACGCGCAGACCGCGGTGATCGGTAGCGGTATCGTCGTGACGCTGCAGTTCACGCTCTTCCTCATGATCGGCGTAGGCCTCTGGGCGCTCTACGGGCCGAATCATGGGTTCGCCAAGGCAGACGATGTCTTCCCCACCTTTATCCTCGAGTACATGCCGCATGGGCTGCTCGGGCTCGTGCTCGCGGCGATCCTTGCGGCGACGATGAGCACGCACTCCGGAGCCATCAACTCACTGGCCGCGGCGGCGACGCACGATATCTATCTGCCGCTCACGGGACGACGCGCCGACGATCCCCGAACGCTCCGCGTCGGCAAGATTTTCGCCCTGCTATGGGGTGTCGTGCTGACGGGCGGTGCCCTGCTTTTTCCGCAGAATCAGCAGACGCCGGTGGTGGTAATCGCGTTGTCGATCGCGTCGTTTACCTACGGTGGACTTCTTGGTGGCTTCTTTCTCGGTATCTTCTGGCGGCGCGCCCGTCAGTCCGACGCGATCGTCGGCATGTCGGTGGGTATTCTCGCCATGGCGTTCGTTGTGTTCGCGAAACAGATCGCCGCGGCGGTGCCGGCGTGGCGCGGCGTGCTTGTGCCGTTAGGCACGATCGCGTGGCCCTGGTACGTCCTCATTGGAACGGTCATTACACTCGTGATTGGAATGCTCGCTTCGCTTACGCATCCGGCGCCCCCGTTGGAGGCGCGACCGTGACATTGATTGTGATCGGCATCGATGGCGGTGGCTCGAAGACGCGAGCCATGGTCGCGGACGAGCAGGGCGGCATGATCGGCGATGTCGTGGGGCCGGCGAGCGCCGTTAGGCCCGGACATGCCGACGACTCCGCACGAGTCATTGCCGACGTCGTGCGTGATGCGCTCGCCTCGTGCGAGATGACGCATGTGGTTCCGCGTGTTCTGTGCGTCGGCGTGGCGGGCGTTGGCCGCGAAACCGAACGCCAGGCGCTTTGGCAGGCGCTCGTGAGTCGCGAGGTCGCCGACGAAGTGGTGATTCATTCGGACTTCAGCGTCGCGCTCGACGACGCGTTCGGCGACGGACCCGGTGTGTTGCTCATCAGCGGTACCGGTTCGATTGCCTTCGGCCGCGGTCCTACCGGCAGCACGGCGCGCTGTGGTGGATGGGGGCCGGTCTTCGGCGACGAGGGAAGTGGCGCGTGGATCGGACGGAAAGCGCTTTCCGTCGTTGCCGCTTCGAGCGACGGTCGCGAGCCAGAAACGGCGCTGACCGGGGCGATTCTCACCGCCGCTCAGGTCAATGAGTTACCTGAGCTCATCGGGTGGGCCGCGTCGGCGACCCCATATACGCTCGCCTCGCTCGCTCCCGTCGTGATGAGCGTTGCCGACGCTGGAGATCTACGTGCGAACTCGATCGTCAGCCTCGCGGTTGAGGAGCTGTCGCTCCATGTACGATCACTCGCGCGACAACTTTTCGTCGACGAGCGCGCGGCGTTTTCGGTCGCCCTGAGCGGCGGCATGCTGCAGCGCGGCTCGACGTTGCGGCGACGTCTCGAACACCGCCTCCGGAGCGCGGTACCCGGTGCTCAGGTCAACGCCGAGGAAGTCGTCCCCGTGCGCGGCGCGGTGCGCAGTGCTCTACGCTTCGTAGGAGAAAGCATGGCTTGAGACAGCTATCAGCTCGTAGCTCATAGCATCAGGTACTTCGGGAGAAAACGGTCATTGAGTCTCGTGGGGCGCAAGGCGCACTCCCCAACGCTTGGTTCCGATTTCCTGATAGCTACGAGCAATGACGCGAAGCCTAAGAGAGAGGCGTCTCTACAACAGGTGCCTCGAGACGATGCCCGGCGACGCTGTCGGCAATGGGCACGGACAGGGCTGGGCGCCCGAATTCACCATCCCAGCGCGCCATGACGACTGTGGCCAGACAATTACCGAAGAGATTGATGGATGTGCGCGCCATGTCCATCAGCGCGTCAACGCCGAGAATGACGGCGACAGCCTGCAACGGCAAATTGAATTGCGTCAGCGCTCCCGAGAGTATCACTAGTGAGGCGCGCGGCACGGCGGCGACGCCTTTGCTGGTGAGCATCAGCGTCAGCATCATCACCAGCTGCGTCGAGATCGGCATGTTGATCCCCGCTGCCTGTGCGGCGAAGACCGAGGCGAGTGCCAGGTAAAGTGTGCTGCCGTCCAAATTGAAGGAGTATCCAGTCGGGAGGACGAAGGCGACAATGCGTCGCGGAACGCCCAACGCCTCCATACGCTCCATCGCCAGCGGGAGTGCCGCTTCCGACGACGCCGTCGTAAAGGCGATTAGCCACGGCTCGCGCACGGCGCGGAGAAAACGGCCGATTGGTACACGAGCAACGATCATGACCGGCACGAGCACGAAGAGCACGAAGATGACGAGCGCGCCGTAAAGGGACAGCACCAAAATTCCCAAATTCCGCAACACGCCAAGGCCACTCTTGGAGATCGTCACGGCGATCGCAGCCCCAATGCCGATCGGGGCAAACTTCATGACGATGCCGGTGAACTTGAACATCACCTCCGATAAGCTTTCGCAAGCGCTCAACATGAACGTCTTCGCGCGCTCCTGTCGCACCTGTGACAACGCAACGGCGAAGATGATCGAGAAGAAGACGATCTGAAGCACTTCGTTCCGCGTGGCCGCTTCGAAGAAGCTCTGTGGAACCGTGTGCTCGAGCACGCCGCTCAAGGTCGTTTGATTGGTAGCGAGTTGTGCCCCCTCTTTGGCCGACGCGGCGCCGAGGTCGACGCCACGCCCCGGCTTCACGATGTTCACCGTCAGCAGACCCACCACGAGTGCGAGCGTCGTGACGACCTCAAAGTAAATGATCGAGCGCAGCGCCAACTTGCCTACGCGCTTCATGTCGTCACCGTGCCCGGCGATGCCGACGACCAGCGTGCCGAAGAGGAGTGGCACGATCAACGACTTGATCATCCGCAGAAACACGTTCGACAGGACACTCAAGTCCGTAGCGGCCCAGCCGCGATGCGCTTCGCGTGCACTCTCCGGAAAGAGCCATCCGAGCAGAATGCCGACGACCATGGACACAATGATCCACTGCGTCAGCGACACCCGCCCCAAGCCGGATCGCGGGCGCGGCGCGCCGTTGTTCACGTCACCGGTCGGCGAAAGAAATGTCATGGCACGTGCTCGCGCGCGCGTGGCTCCCCAGGGTCGAGTTCATCGGCGCGAAGGCCGCGCCGCAGCGTGGAATTGCGGAAACCGTAGGTGAAATAAAGCACGAGACCAATGGCGAGCCACCACCCGAAACGCTTCCAGGCCTGCTCGGGAAGGCCGCGCATCACGTACAGACAGAGTAGGGATCCGACAATCGTAACTGGCCAAACGAATGGGACACGGAATGGCCGTGGCCTGTCCGGATCGGTATGCCGCAGAATCAGAACGCCAATGCACACGAGCACGAAAGCGAACAGCGTTCCGATGTTCGTCAAATCGTACGTCTCCCCGGCGTCACCTATCAACGACCACGCAGCGACGAAGATGCCAGTAAGCATCGTCGTGACATGCGGCACCCGGTGCTTTCCGTGGACCTTCGCCGCCCACTTCGGTAGCAGACCATCGCGCGCCATTGCGAAGAAGATGCGCGGCTGGCCGTACTGGAACACCAGCAACACCGCCGTCATCGAGACCACCGCACCTAACGACAAAAGGCGGCTGACGCGCGTCAGACCGGCAATCTGCAGCGCTCGCGCAAGTGGATCAGCGACGCCCAGCTGATCGTACCGCGCCATACCGGTCAACACCGCGCCAATGATGACATAGATGACCGTACAGATCGCGAGGCCGCCGAGTATGCCGCGCGGCATGTTTCGTTGCGGGTCCTTCGTCTCCTCCGCGGCCGTCGAGATTGCATCGAAACCGATATAGGCAAAGAAGACGATCGCGGCGCCTTGGTGGATGCCCGTCCAGCCGTTAGGTGCGAAGGGATGGTAATTCCGCGAGTCGATGTGCATCAGCCCCACGATGACGAATAGCGCCAACACGAGTAGCTTCACGGCGACCATGACATTGTTGGCGCGCGCGCTTTCACGGACGCCCAGCATCAGCAGCCAAGTGATGAGGAGTACGATCACGGCGGCCGGCACATTCACGAGAATCGGAATACCCGCGATGTGGGGCGCGGTACCGAGCAACCCGTGGACGCCAGGGTCGGAGCTCAGCAACGCGGTGCGATAGCCGGTGGTCAGCCACGCTGGCGCTCCGAATAGACCACCGGTCAGTGTCTTAAAGTAGTCGCCCCACGAGATCGCGACGGCGACGTTACCGACGGCATATTCGAGAATGAGGTCCCAGCCGATGATCCAAGCTACGATCTCGCCTAACGTGGCATACGAGTACGCGTAGGCGCTGCCGGCCTGTGGAATCATCGACGCAAGCTCGGCGTAGCAGAGACCGGCCAGCGCGCAAGCAAAGCCCAGTAGAAGGAACGAAAGTATCAATGCCGGGCCGGCGCCGGTGCGAATCACATGTCCGGCGGCGTCGGTCTGGCCGGCGGCCGCAGTGCCGATCGCACCGAAGATACCGGCGCCAATCACCGCGCCGATCGCCAGCATCACCAAATCGCCGGCGCCGAGCGCTCGCTTGAGCGAGTTGGGGTGCTCGCCTTCGACCAACAGCTCGGCGATCGGCTTGCGCGAGAAGAGAGAAGGCATGGGAGAAAGAGGGGAAAGAAACGAGGTGCTAGGCTCCAGGTGCTAGAAATCGCTTTCTAACACCTAGCACCTAGCACCTAGCCGGTCCGAATTGCCTAACGAGCAGGAACGCGCTCGGGAGTGCCAGCCGGGATGTCTTCCGGCGCCTCGGACTCAATACGCATACCGTAGAACGACCGGTACACGAAGAACAGTGCCGCAAGCAAGAACAAGCCCGATAGTACGAGCGTGAGCTGTGTGCCGCGGGAGGCCGCGAGCGAGACCGCAAGTTCCACAGCCAACAGACCAAACAACGTCGTGAACTTGATGATAGGATTCATCGCCACGGATGACGTGTCCTTGAATGGATCGCCAACCGTATCGCCGACGACCGTCGCGGCGTGTAACTCGGTCCCCTTCGCCTTCAACTCCACTTCGACAATTTTCTTCGCGTTGTCCCACGCGCCGCCGGCATTTGCCATGAACACAGCTTGGAAAAGACCGAACAGCGCTATGGAAATGAGGTAGCCGATGAAGAAGTACGGCTCGACGAAGGCGAAGGCCAAGGTCGCGAAGAAGACTGTCAAAAAGATGTTGAACATTCCTTTCTGCGCATACTGCGTGCAGATCGCGACGACCTTCTTCGAATCAGTTACCGACGCCCTCGTGGTCCCTTCCAATCGGATGTTGGCCTTGATGAACTCGACGGCTCGATAAGCGCCGGTTGTCACGGCCTGCATCGACGCGCCTGTGAACCAGTAAATCACGGCGCCGCCAGTAATGAGCCCGAGAAGAAATGGCGGATGAAGAAGCGACAGATTCCCGATGAGATCCGGCTGGAGCCCCTTGGTGAGCGCGACGATGATCGAGAAAATCATCGTTGTCGCGCCAACGACGGCTGTTCCGATGAGCACCGGCTTCGCGGTTGCCTTGAAAGTGTTCCCGGCTCCGTCGTTTTCCTCGAGGAAGTGTTTGGCACGCTCGAAGTCCACTGCAAAGCCATACTCCTTCTGCAGCTCGGCGCGAATGTTCGGCACCTCTTCGATGAGCGACAGCTCGTACACCGACTGCGCGTTGTCCGTCACCGGTCCGTACGAGTCCACCGCGATCGTTACCGGCCCCATACCCAAGAATCCGAAAGCCACGAGGCCAAACGCGAATACCGCCGGCGCGATCATCAAAGCGCCGAGGCCCAGCGTGCTCACCCCATATGCGATCGCCATCAGACCGACCATGACGATGCCTAACCAGAATGCGCTGAAGTTACCGGCGACCAAGCCCGAGAGAATGTTGAGCGAGGCCCCGCCCTCACGCGATGATGTCACGACTTCGCGGGTATGTCGCGAATCGACCGACGTGAAGACCTTCACGAACTCGGGAATGATTGCGCCGGCGAGCGTTCCGCAGGTGATGACCGTTGACAATTTCCACCACAGACTGCCATCGCCCAGATCCCGGATCAGGACGTATGACGCGATGTACGTCAGAACTACCGAGACGATCGAGGTGAGCCAAACGAGGAAGGTCAGCGGCGACTCGAAGTTCATGCGATCAACCATCGCGTATCGGGCCTTCGCGATTGCCTCATTGATCAGATATGAAACTCCAGACGCGATCACCATCACGATGCGCATCATGAAGATCCAGACGAGCAACGTCGTCTGAATACGCTCGTAGCCGGTACCGGCCGAGGCCGGGTTCACCGCAAGCAAGATGAACGTGATGAGCGCGACGCCAGTGACGCCGTACGTCTCGAAGCCGTCGGCGCTAGGGCCGACGGAATCGCCCGCGTTGTCGCCGGTGCAATCCGCAATGACCCCAGGATTTCGCGCGTCGTCTTCCTTGATCTTGAAGACGATCTTCATCAGGTCTGAACCGATGTCCGCGATCTTGGTGAAGATGCCGCCCGCCACACGTAATGCCGCCGCGCCCAGCGACTCGCCGATGGCGAAGCCGATAAAGCACGGGCCGGCGTAGTCGCGCGGAATGAAGAGCAGGATGAAGAGCATCAGCACGAGCTCGACCGAAATCAGGAGCATGCCGATGCTCATGCCTGCCGAGAGCGGAATTTGGTAGCAGGGATAGGGCTTACCGCGCAGACTCGCGAATGCAGTTCGTGAGTTCGCGAATGTGTTGACGCGAATGCCGAACCAGGCGACGCCATAGCTACCGGCGATACCAATGAGGCTGAAGAGCAGGATCACCGCGACCTTCATCGGTGGGTATCCGTGTACCTCTGCTCCCGACGCATCTACCGTCGGCGCGAGCACGCCGAAGTACACGGCAGCGATGAGACCGATGAACACCCAGAGCAGCAGGATGAACTTGCCCTGCGTCTGGAGATACGTCTTACACGTTTCGTAAATCAGCTCGGAGATTTCGCGCATACTGCCGTGAACGGCCATGTTCTTCAAACGCGTATAGATCATGAGCCCGAACAGGAGGCCGAGCGCGCAGACCACCAATCCCGACATGAGCAGCGTGTGGCCGTTCACGCCGAGGAAACTGACTTGACTAAGGTCGGGGATGACGAGGCTCGCCTCGCCCCCCGCTGCCGACGGCGATGCCGGCGTTTGCTGCGCGAAGAGCGGCGAAGCGAGCGGCGTCGCCAATGCTCCACACACCCATATGAGCGCGAGTGAGAGTCGTCTACGCAGGATGGTCACCAACGAAGGCATCATTACGCGTTCTCCTGAAGTACTGACGAGTCGGAAAGTCGGATGGGTGGGACAGTCGAGAGCGCGGCGCGCTCTCACCTCACACGTGTGAGGCAGCGCCGGGTGGAGCAACTTCCACCCTGCGCCAGAGGAAGTAGATCGGGATACCGATCAACACGAGGGCGAGTCCAAGAAACGCATCCTGCCGCGTGGATGGAGAGAGCAGGATGAGAAGCATGACAAGTGTCGTCAGTGCGATGTAAACCGCCGGGAGCACAGGGTAGCCGAATGCCCGGTACGGTCGTTCCGCGTCTGGACGCTTGCCTCGCAGAATGAACAGCCCAATCGTGGTGAGCGCGTAAAAGACGAGTGCGGCGAATATAACGTAGTTGAGGAGCTGGCCGTAGCTCCCCGTTAGGCAAAGGAAGGCCGTCCAGACCGATTGGATGATGAGCCCGGCCGCCGGCACTCGGCGGGCATTCAGCGTTCCGACGCGCCGGAAGAACAAACCGTCTCGCGCCATTGCGTAGTAAACCCGAGCGCCTGCGAGGATGAGCCCATTGTTGCAGCCGAAAGTCGATATCAGGATGGCGATCGCCATGATGGTCGCGCCGATCGGTCCAAAGACGACCTCGAGCGCTGCCGTAGCCACACGGTCCTGCGTGGCATTCGCAATTCCACGGGTAAGAGCGGCAGCGCCATTCGGATCGCCGAGCATCGGCAGCACGTTCAGATATCCGACATTGGCGAGAACGTAGAGCAGCGTCACGAGCCCCGTGCCTAACACCAGCGCGAGGGGCAGGTTTCGCTTCGGATTCTGAACTTCGGCCGCCGCGAAGGTGACGTTGTTCCACGCGTCGCTCGAGAAAAGCGAGCCGACGAGTGCCGCGCCAAAGGCGACAACGAACGCTCCGCCGACGTCTACTGCGCCGAAGAAATGTCCGCGCGAGAAATTCGCCGTCAAAGCCGCTCCGTTGCGGCCAATCGTGAGGCCGATGATGATCAAAAGGGCGAGCGCGCCCGCCTTGACTACGGTCAGGGTGGTCTGGACGAGCTTCCCTTCCCGAACGCCGCGCAGGTTGATCCATGTAAGCACCGCAATGCTGACGAGCGCCACCAGCCGCTGCGGTGTAAGCCCGAGCTGAATGGCGTTCGCAGGATCGGTGCAGCCGAGCCATGACGCGCAAACGTCAGCACTTGGGAACCACCCATAACGATTCGGCGAAATCGCGGGCCAGAGCACGCCAAGAAAACGACCGAAGGCCACCGCCACGGCGGCGATGGTTCCAGTTTGTATAACGACAAAGAGAGTCCACCCGTAAAGAAACCCCATGAGTGGACCCATCGATTCGCGGAGAAAAACGTACTGACCACCGGCTCGCGGAAACATCGCTGCCAGCTCTCCATACGAGAGAGCGCCAAGCAACGTAATGACTCCTGTTACAATCCAGGCAAACAGAAGCCAGAAAGGCGAGCCCAGTGTGCGCGACATGCTCGCCGACACGATGAATATTCCCGAGCCGATCATCGAACCGGCGACGAGCATCGTCGCGTCGGTCAGCGTCATCGCTTTGACGAATTCCGGATTGGACTGCTGCGTCGGAATCGTCGACCCCGAAGCGGACTTCGGGGCGGCCACGCTCGTCATTCAGCTCCTGGGGACTACACGAAGTTGTGATCACCGAGCTGCCGACGGGAAGGTTTGCCGGAAGCTCGTGAAAAATCGTGCAATTCGGCTCGCCCCGCTACTGGGAAGCGTGTATGAGACGAGAGCCGTGCCGGACTTACGGGAGGAAGAGCGAGATCTGAGTCTTCATGCGGAGCGGCTGCCCCTGCGGCGTGGTACCCGCCCTGAATCGAAAGCCGCGTAGGACTTCAGCCAGCCGCTTGTTATATGCGCCGTCTTTCGTCGGCGTGAAGTCATACGCGAGCACGCGGCCCGTGGAATCCACATCGAATTCGGCGACGATCTTTGAGCCGCGAACCTTGTCTGGAACAGGGAGCGGTGGAATGAACATCTCCAAAACCGTCGGCGCATAATTGTCTTGGGTGCCGCCGCCCGTGCCCGGCCCCACTCCAGATCCTCGACCTGTCCCGACTCCCGTACCGACGCCTCCACCTGAACCGGGGCCGGTGCCATTGCTACCGTCGTGTCCTGTGCCGCCACCGGCGCCAGGAGTCGCTGCGACGTCGGGCAACTTTGCGGCAGGGACCTCGACAGCGCGTTGCTGGACCATCGGAGGGGCCGACGTCGGCTCGTTCTTCACCGGCAGTGGCGGCGGCACCGGTGCAGGGGGTACGACCACTGCCGGGGGCGTGGGCGCTGGCGTCGCTGCCTGAGGCGCGACTCGAATGAATTGCACCTCCTCACCTTGCTCCGCACCGCCGGTGCCGCTGTGCCCTCCGCCACCACCACCGACAGGGCCTGGCCCGCCAGCACCCTGCTCCCGCTCGATGATAGCGCGGTGCACCGCGAACGGCGTCACGAGCAGCATGACAATGAGCACATGGAACAGCAGCGATAGCGTCGCGCTCACTCGTCGATTTTCACGCCCGCGTGGCAGCCCCAGCGCTGGAAGCGGACGGCGCCGTACGAACGGCGGGGTCGCCGCCGTTGTTTCTACGGGTGTTGGGCGTGAAGATGCGGACATACGCTCAGGGATGGCAGGGCGCATGCCCCGCACGACTTAAAATTATACAGCGGGCGAACCTGAAAGGTTCGCCCGCCGTATAGAAGCTGTCGAGATCCTGGACGATTACTTCTTTGTGTTGTCGGGAATGTCTTTCGGCGGTACACCGATGACCTTCACCCCAGCACCACGCGCAATGTCCATCGCCTCGATAACGTCGGCGTACTTCACCTTCGGATCACCCTTCACGAAGATGATCTTCTCCGGGCGAGGATCATAGATCCCCTTGAGCTCACGGCCAAGGTTGTCCTTGCCCGATACTTCTCTGGTGTTGATGGAGTACTGCTGATTCGGCTTGACCTCGAGCACGATCTGATCCGACTTGGCGTTCGCCGGCTGCACGCTCGGCGTCGGATCCGGAAGCTGAATGTCGATCGCTTTCCGCATTGATGGCAACGCCGCCATGAAGATGATCAGGAGTACGAGAAGCACGTCGATCATCGGCGTGACGTTAATATCGTTGCTCAGCCCAGTCCCACTTCCGCCTGACGACATCGACATTACGGTTTCCCTCCCGCTGGCGGCGCCTTGCCGACCGGCGCCGTCGCCTTCGTGTCGCCCGCTACGGTCGAAATCGTACCGGGCTTCTGCTCCGAGATCATTCCCGTCACGCGCACACCATTCTTCGCGGCGAGATCGAGCGCATCGAGCACCTTGGAGTAGTCGAGCTGCTTGTCCGCTTTCAGATAGAGGATCTTGTCCTCCGTGCGTGCGTCGTAGATCCGCTTGATCATCGGACCCACATCCTCGGTGCGGATGCGCTTCTTGTTCAGGTAGTAGTTCCCATCGCGGTCGATGCCTAACACCTGATCGAGATTTGCATCCTCCGGATGGTCCTTCAGATTGACCGCCTTCGGTGGATCAGCATTGAAGCCGGCGAGCAGCGCGGGCGTGACCACCATGAAGATGATCAGCAGCACGAGCATGACGTCGATCATTGGCGTCACGTTCGGCGACGACTGCACCGAGCCGCTTCCACTACTGGCCGACATTGCCATTGCAATACCTCCTCGGAATGTCGGGTCAGTTACTGAGCGATCGGGCCGCCGGAGCCGCCGGAAGCGTTGAACTCACGCGTGAAGCGACTGCGGCCAAACTCACCGGAGACACCCTTGATGAGGTAGTCGATCATCTCCTTCGACACGTACGTCATCTCGGCGGTGAGATTGTCGATCTTGGTGGTGAAGTAGTTGTACGCCCACACCGCCGGAATCGCGACGATGAGTCCGAACGCCGTGGTGATAAGCGCTTCGGCGATACCACCGCCGATCGCGGCGAGACCGCCGGATCCGGTCGCAGCCATTCCGGTGAACGCGTTCACGATACCCATCGTCGTTCCGAGCAATCCGACGAAGGGAGCCGTTGCGCCGACCGTCGCCAGCACTGCCAGGCCGCGTTTCAGATTTGTGATTTCGAGAAGCATGTTACGCTCGACCGCGCGCTCCGCCGAGTTGATATCGCCGACGGTGACCGAGCCGTCCTGAATGAGGGGCTTCACTTCCTGCAACGCGCCACCAAGTACGAGGGCGACATGCGATCGCTTGTAGCTCTCGGCCAAACGAATCGCTTCGGTGAGGTTGTCTTCCTCGAGGAACTGAGAAAACTCTGGCGCGAACTTGATGGTCTCCTTCTGGGCCTTTCGAAGGTTCCACCACTTCGACACCATGACGGTCAGCGAGTAGATGGACATGACGGCCATGACGAACACGATGAACTTGGCAAAGTTGCCCATCTGGTGCCAAAGATCGATAAGCGAGAGATCCATGGGTAGCTCCGAAAGGTGATTACTTGTTGAGACCGAAGACGAAGGGCATCTGGACGAGCTGTTTCACTTTCCGGCCGCCGACTTCTGCCGGATAGAAGCGCATATTGGCAAGCGCCGACTTCACGGAGTTCGTGAAGAGATCGTGACTGGACTTCAGCACCTTGAAGGTGTTCATCTCGGCGCGGCCCGTCGTGTCGACGACGAACTGTGCGAGCACTTCGCCTTCGACGTTGGCTGAACGGAGCATGTCGGGATAGCGCGGACGCGGATTATCCGGCAACGCGGCGACCTGCTTTTCAACCTGGAACTCGAAGTACGGCTGATCGCTCACGGGCTGCGGGGTTCCGCCCACCACGCCCTTGGCAATACCGCCGGCCGCTCCCTTACCCGAGAAGTCCTCTTCGTTCGTGACTTTCTTGGAGAGGTCGATGTCGGGGAGCACGTCCGGAATCTTGATTGGCGCCGTGAGCACCTGGAAGCCTTTCGGCGGTGGCGCCTTCATAACGACGTCGGGCGGCGGCGGCTTGGGCTCCTCTTTCGGCGGAGGCGGCTCGTCCTTCTTCTTCATCTCGACGAACTCGACCTTCTCCGCCTTCGGCTTCTCGATGGCGTCTTTCGCCTGCAGCGTTCCGTAGATCGCGGCGGTGATGACCACCACGTGCAACACGGCACTGAACATCATGCCGCCGGCACGTCGCTGCTTTGCTGCTCGTGATTCGATGAGGTTATCGAACATGTCCTCTGGGGCCTAGTTCGGGTGCGTGTGACCGAGCGAACTATTCGTCGTCAAAGGTATTTTCGTCGATTAACAGGGGAATGACCCGATCATTAAGAATCGGTGAAGTCGCTGTTAGAATCGGCTTTACCGCCCGCATCGCGTGAGGCAGCGACACTCGCGGGCTCCCCGCGCTCGGCAGTCTCGTCGGAAGGTCCGGGGACCGCGGGCAGGATGACGGTGAACAGGCTCCCCCGCCCGAGCCGCGACTGCACGGTGAGTGATCCGCCGTGCGCTTGCACGATCCATTGCGCGATCGAGAGCCCGAGCCCAAAACCGCCGCGATCCAGCGCCCACGAGCTGTCGCCGCTCGCGATGCGACGTGACCGTACCCGGTCGGCACGCCAGAAACGCTCGAAGACATGCGGCAAGTCGGAGGCAGAGATGCCAATGCCCGTATCGCGGACGTTCAGCGCGACCTCGTCGTGCGGACGTCGCGTGAGCGAAATCTCAACATGACCGCCCCGTGGGGTGTACTTGATGGCATTCGTTACGAGGTTGAGGAAAAGTTGGCGCAAACGGTTGGGGTCGCCCAATACCGTCACGTCCTCGCAGTCGGGTAGCTCGAGTGTGAGACCCGCATCCTCACCGAGAATGACCGCCGTCTCGAAGACATCCTTGACGAGTGGCTCCAGGCGTACCGGCTCCCGATGTAGATCGTAGCGTCCCTCATCGGCGCGGGCGAGCGTGAGCAGACTCTCAACCAGGTCCGCCATCCGCGCCGTCTCCTGCAACGCTTCCTCGAGGGCGACCATTCGTTCCGCTGACGACGTGCCGGGATGCATCGCGCGCTCTACGTCCGCGCGCAACACGGTGAGCGGCGTCTTGAGCTCGTGACTGGCGTCCGCGGTGAAGCGGCGGAGCGCCGTAAATGAGCTCTCGAGTCGGCCGATCATCGCATTGAGCGTCGCGGAGAGTCGCGAGAGCTCGTCACCGCCGGTCGCGACAGGGAGCCGGCGGTGCAGGCTGCGGCCGTCCGTGATCGCCTCGACCTCGTTGATCAACTCGTCAACCGGGCGAAAGGCACGCCCAGCCACGTAGTACGCCACGCCTAACGATATGATGAGAATGACCGGCGCAAGCGCGAGAAGCGTCCCGAGGAGGAGATGTGGCGCGACGTTTGCGACATCGGTCGGTAAGCCGCCAATGACGCGCGAGATGTTCGGTCCAACACTCGGGTCGCGTCGGGCGACGAGCATCAGGCGACCCTTCACCAGCGAATCGCCCGTCAATCGCAGCCGCGCCGCTTGCCCGCCAGGACGGAGCTGAAATGCGACGCTATAGAGCTCTGACTGATCCACTGGCGCGAGCAAGCGCACCGCGCTCGACGAATACAGCAGTCGCCCGAGACTATCGAGCACGAGGAAATAGCCCGGATGGCGATCCAGCTGCTCGCCCATCTCCTGCGTTGCACGGATCGTTGGCCCGTTACCGGTCTGCTCGACGTATGTGAGCCGTTTGTCGAGCAGCTGCGCGTTGCGAATCGTCGAGAGCACGTCATCGCCGAGCACGGCTGCCTGCTCCAACACGTCCTGGTCGGCTTCGGCTCCGCGCGCTACGAAGAGCGCGACCGCGAATGCCACCAGCGTCGCCGAGAGGACGACGAGGTAGGAAATCGTTAGGCGCGTGCGCGTGGAAGCCATTAGAGGCAGTCTGTGGGGATCAGGTGATAGCTATCAGGGATTCGGCAATACGACTCGACCGCGGCGCGTCGCATGAATATTGTCGCTCTTACCACAATGAATGCAAAAGCGGCGGGCCGCCGGCCCGCCATCCGTTCTCCTGATAGCTATTCCCTCATTCCTGACAGTTGCACCTAAGCGTCCTTTATCATATAGCCGACTCCGCGAACCGTCGTGATCATCTTGTGATGATGTTTGGCGTCGATCTTCTTGCGGAGATGATTGATGACGACATCGACGATGTTCGTCCCTGGATCGAAGTGATAACCCCATGCGTACTCAGTGATCAGCGTGCGACTCATGACGCGGCTGCTGTGTCGCATCAGATACTCCAAGACGGTGTATTCCTTGGGCGTCAGCTCGATCAACTCTCCGCCGCGACGCACCTCTCTCGTGCTCTGATCGAGCTCGAGATCGCCGACCGTGAGCTTGTGCGGCGCGAGAGCCTTCGGTCGACGCGACAGCGCCTCCACTCGCGCGAGAAGCTCCTCGAACGCGAACGGTTTCGTCACGTAATCGTCGGCGCCCGCACGTAGGGTGGCGACCTTTGCATCCACGGCGTCCTGTGCCGTGAGCACCAGCACAGGCTTCTCGAATCCTTTCGCCCGCAGGCTGTTCAGCACATCCAACCCCGGTTTCTTCGGTAATCGCATATCGAGAATCACGAGATCGTACGCTTCAGAGCTTGCGCGTCGCTCTCCTTCTTCGCCGTCCACAACGAGATCCACCGCATAACGCTGCTCCTCGAGGCCGCGCTTCACGTACTGACCCACAGTTGGATCATCTTCGATTACGAGAATGCGCATCGGCGACGAGCTGGTGGCGAGTTGCGAACAAGGAATGGGGACCGACAAATGAAAGCCGCGGTAAGCAAAGCTTACCGCGGCTCATTCATCTCCGCCACGAGCCTAGTGACGCTTCGGCCTGCGGAAACCGTATTCGCGAATCTTCCTATACAACGTTTTGGACGAGATGCCGAGCATGTCCGCGGCTTTGCCCTGGTGCCATTTCGTCTGCAACAGGACGGACTCGATGTGTCGTCGCTCGAGCTCTTCGAGCGTAAGCTGCGAGCCCACCATTGAAGCGGGCGATCCCGCGGTGGCGGCCAGATTCAACGGAAGATCCTGCGCACGGATCACGCGGCCGCGGGCCAACAGCACCGCGCGCTCGATCACGTTACGAAGCTCGCGGATATTTCCTGGCCACTGGTACTCCTGAAGCAAGGCCAGCGCGTCCGGCGCTAACGAGGACGTTTCCGCTCCGCCGAATCGCGAGAGGAAATACTCGGCGAGAAGCGGGACATCGACCGCTCGCTGGCGAAGCGGAGGCAGGGTGATCGTCACCGTGTTGATACGATAAAGCAGGTCGTCGCGGAACTGCCCCTCACGTGCGGCCGACTCGAGCTCTCGATTCGTCGATGACACGAGCCGCACGTTCACTTCGACCTTCTGCGTGCCACCAACACGGAAGAAGCTGCCCTGCTCGAGGGCACGGAGAAACTTCGCCTGCATCTTTCCCGTGAGCGCGCTGATCTCGTCGAAGAAGAGCGTACCGTTCGCGGCGACCTCCAGGAGTCCGGACTTTCGCGTCGCCGCTCCGCTGAATGCACCGCGCTCGTGCCCGAACAGCTCGGTCTCGACCATATTCTCAGCGAGAGTCGCGCAGTTGAGATCCACCAGCGGCCCCACACGCCGCGACAAACGGTGAATAGCTCGGGCCACGAGCTCCTTACCCGTCCCCGATTCACCCACGATGAGCACGGGCGTGTCGCTCGCCGCAGCACGCTCGACGACGCTGAGCACTGCGCGCATCGGCGCGTACTGGGTGATGATTTCCGGGGCTCCGTCGACGCGGGAGAGCCGTGCATGCAGATACTGGTTCTCTTTGGCGAGCTGTCGCTTCTCCCATGCACGCTTGACGAGTACATCGATCTCCGCCATGCGATACGGCTTCGACATATAGTCGTAAGCTCCGAGCTTCATCGCCGTGATCGCTGTCTCGATCGTGCCGTTGCCCGTGATGATGATGATCTCGGGCGCGTCTGGCTCCTCGCGCACTTGCCGAAGTACCTCGAGCCCATCCATCTCGGGCATCACGATGTCAAGCAGGGCCACGTCGAACGCCTCGGCGCGCAAGGCCTCGAGCGCCGCACGCCCGTCCGTCACGGACGTCACCTGATGTCCGCGGCCGGCGAGAAAGCTCGTTAGGATCTGCCCGAGATGCTCCTCGTCTTCGGCGACGAGAACTCGAATGCGGCCCTGGTCCGGCATGAGCGGCTTGGTGGGTTGGGGCGTGAGCGTGGGAGACTGTGTCGGAGTCGCGAGAGTCATACGGCGGCACGCAATGGTTGGCCGGTTGCCGCGGGAAGCACGATCCGGAACACACTTCCCTTCCCAACGACGCTCTCGACTTCGATGCGTCCAGAGTTCTCGGCGACCAGTGAATAACAGATGGAGAGACCGAGGCCGGTGCCTCGGCCGGGGGCTTTCGTCGTGTAAAACGGCTCGAAGATCTTTTGCAAATCGGCGCCACGAATTCCTTCGCCCTGATCGACGACTTCGACAATCACGGAGTCGCGCATGGCGTCAGCGCGCGTGCGCAACACAATGGTGCCGCGCTCGTGCATAGCGTCCATCGCGTTGATGAGCAGAGCCATCAGGACTTGGACGAGCTGCTCTTCACTTGCCGAGATAACAGGCAGGGACTTCTCCGTCTCGAGCTGCACGGTCAGCTTCTTGAACCGCGAGTGATGCTTCAGCAAGAAGAGCGTTTTCTCCAGTACAGCGTTGATATCCAGTAGGTCTCGCGCGGATTTCTTGGGGCGGCTGAAATCGAGTACACCCTCCACGATTCCCTTACAGCGTTGTACCTCGTGCTCGATCAAGGACAGCGACTCGGGCAAAACGCCCGCTAACCGAGGTGAAGTGACCCCCTCTTCATTCAGCGTAAGGGCGAGCGATTCCGCGCACGCACCAATCGTGGCAAGTGGATTGTTGATCTCATGCATGACACCAGCTGCGAGAGTACCGATCGCAGCGAGCTTCTCCGCTTGCGCGATCCCTTGTTGCGCCTCACGCCACTCCGTGACGTCTTCACCGATCGTGATGACATGCGTGACGTCGGTGTCATCGAGACGCATGGGAATCTTGGTTATGCGATAGGTGCGAAGCTCACCAGATGCACTCGACTCGATTTGAAATTGCTGCAGTTGACCGGTGCGAAAGACGTCCTCGAACTCGCCGCGGAGGACTTCGGCGGGTTGCCGATGCAGGATCTCGAAGATGGTTCGGCCGATGGCTTCCTCGCGCGAAACACCCTGCATGCCGGTTTCCCGCTTCCGATTCCAGGCCTGTATGCGATAGCTCCGGTCGATCACGTAGAGTCCCACCGGAAGGGAGTCGATGATCTTCGCGGTAAATCGGCGCTGCTCCTCGATCTCCATCGTCCGCTCGACGACTTCACTCTCGAGCCGGCGCGCATATTCGGCCGCGCGGAGCGGGGCTGCCAACATGTCCGCCACGGCGAAGAGCACAATGCGCTCCTCCGGCGTGAGTGGCTGGGCACGCGTGATGACGAGCGCGCCGAGCACACGATGACCGGTCAACAATCGGACACCGACAAAGCCACGACTCGCGTCGTCGCCGTCGGCGAGAAAGTCAGCGATGGTTTGTGCGTCGAATGCATCCGCGCCCGCGCCCCATGCGCGCTGGAGCCGAAATCGCGGCGCCTTGGATCGCTCGTCTTGCGATCCCACCCAAAGCGAACACTCATCCGCGCTCAAAAAGGCTTGCAGCGAGCCAAGCGCTGCAGGCGCCACGGCGCCGATCGACTCGCCGGTCGCGAGTGCGGCTGCGATTTCAGCAATTGCAGCAAGCCCCGGCGTCGCGGACGTCGGGCCGAAACCGCGCTTCGCGCGCTTAGTGCGTGGACGATTGGGCAGAAGCCGGGGGGCTGATAGCGAACGGAACTATTACTCTCATGGTCAAGATGACCGAACGCCCCCGGAGGTAACGAATTGCTAGGTCACACGATCGACTTCCGCGAGTATCTCCTGATTCGTGCGCTTAAGTCCCGGATTGTCTTCGACATGGGCCCAGCGGACAACCCCAGTCTGGTCGATGAGAAAGTATGCACGATTCGAGAAAAAACGCTCCTCGTTGAGCACCCCGTAAAGGATGGTCACCTCACGCTTGAAGTCGCTCAGTAGATCGACCTGCATGTTGTATTTCTGCTTGTATTCCTTGAGCGAATAAGTCGAGTCGACGCTTATCGGAAGGACCACGAGGCCGCGTCCGGAGAAGTCGCCCCAATCATCTCGCATTTCGCAGAGCTCGGCCGTACAGGTAGACGAGAACGCTAGTGGGAAGAAAGCGAGGAGTACGCGCTTGCCGCGGAGCTGCGAGAGTGTCACCCGCTCGCCTGAGGTGGACGGCAGCGTGAAATCCGGCGCTACAGTACCAACCGCTGGCGGCGTACCCGATGTCTGTGTGACTGTGCTCATTGGTCTCCCTGAAAAGCGTTGGGAAAGGGCGTCAGACAAAACATAGTACGACCTCGCCGAAGTTTACCGCCAAGAACAGCATGGGTTCGGAGTCGTGAGCACGACACGTGCTACCAGGGTCCGAGGTTGTTATGCGCGCTACCAGACACACTCCCACCCTGAGATGCATCGCGCGTGAGAGAGGAGAATCTTGGCAGCGAGGAGAGCTCGCCGCGGCTGACCCCGGACATGATCGAGGATTGGCTGCGGCATGCCCAGCTTCGTGCAGCAAACTTGTACTATCTCGCGGGAGACCCGAGTCCCGCGCATCGCGACCGCGCGCTGTCGGAGATGACGAAGGCGCTCCGCGAAGCGTTGGAGGAGGTACGCGTCGTGGCCGAGCAGCTCCGCCGCGACGCGGACATTGGCAAGACGAAGTCGCGGCGTGATACGTCGATTCCTCGCGAGCAGGCAATCTCGCCACCACGGCATCAGGAGCGGGAGTAGCGCGAGAGCTCGCGCGCCGGGCCTCATGCCCGCGCGCAGGGCTGAGATGGGCCACGGCAATGACGGCCCGCCCTAACGAGTAGCGGGTCGGTCAACTCGCCGCCTAACGAGAGGCAGCCTGTCGCATTACGGTTTCGTGAAGTGTGCGGCAGAGCACGCGTGCGAATGGTGACGTCGCCTATCTTCAGTGTAAGCGCCAGCGCATTCTTCGCTTCCGGCGCGGCGCGTGCCTGCGCGCCATCCATTCGCGCATCAACGCTCACCAGCCGACGCAGGTTGCTGGCGCATGCCTTATTCCGACCTGGAGCACTTCCCCTTCGACGAGGCCACTCCGGCGGCACAGCCACCGCCGGAGGGCAGCGCGCCGATAGGAGCCACACCTAACGAGACGCCGCCATCGTCGCGTGACGCAAAGATCTTTCGTGACGGCGACGGTGTGACGTGGTGGGTGCACGAGGTCGCCGGTGAGCATCTCGGCGCACCCGGCGCAACATGCTTGCTCGTCGTTTCGGCGAATGAGCTTCGCCGGGTCTGGAAGTACCCTGCCGAGTGGCGCTCACTGCTGCCGGAGGATCTCCTCCGTCTTCCACAGCAACCACGACGCGACGTGCCCTGATCAGCGCGGCGCGGTGACGCGGTGCATGAACTAAGCGTCGGCTAAGGCAACTCGCCGCGGTAGTGGCTCCTCGCAGAACGGATCCATCCATGACCACGCAGTCCCTTGGACGCATTTTGATCGTCGATGACGATGAGGCCGTGCGCGCCGCCTATGAGCGCCTGCTCACCAGGTCGGGCTTCGAAGTGCGCGTCGTCCGCTCGCCCTACGAGGGCCTCGAGATCACCCGAGAATGGACGCCAGACGTGATTCTGCTCGACCTGGTAATGCCAACGATCAGCGGCTTCGAGGCAATCAAAGTGTTCAGGAAGAAAGTGAGTACGCGCGACGCGGTGCTCGTGGCGTTCAGTGCGATGATCGGTCAGGAAGAGGAGGGTCGCTTGCGCCGCATTGGTTTCGATGAAGTGCTGCCGAAGCCTGCACTGGGGATCAGTCTCGTCGAGCGGATCAGCCAATTTCTCGAGCGACGGCGGCCCGTAGCCGGAGCGTGAAGCTCGGTGATCGACGACGCTCGCATCGAGTCGAAGGGTGCCGCCGCAAAAATGGCACTCGCTCTCGCGAGTGCCGTTCCGTATGGAGCGTACCGGGATCGAACCGGTGACCTCCTGGTTGCAAACCAGGCGCTCTCCCAGCTGAGCTAACGCCCCAATTACCTTGGATTACGTTGCACCAATATAGCGACCTGGATTGGAGGAGCGCATGCCGGAAACCGGGACCGGAACAGGAACCCCAGCGACGACGAAGCACCTCACATTGCGATGCCAGTTCTGCGACACGTGGAATCGCATCGACGCGGCCCGGGCGGCGGATCGGCCAAAGTGCGGCAAGTGCGGAAAGCCGATGCTTCTCGACCGACCATTTCCGCTCAACGCCGAGACCTTCGCGCGAACGATCGAGGGTGCGGAGGTACCGGTGCTGGTTGACTTCTACGCGGATTGGTGCGGCCCCTGTAAGATGATGGCCCCGTCCGTCGACGAATTGGCCGCGAGCTATCAAGGTCGCGCACTGGTTGCGAAACTCGACACGGACCGCGCGCAACAGGTCTCGCAATCGTTCAACATCCGCGGCATCCCAACGACAATCGTTTTCAAGGGCGGCAAGGAGGTCACTCGCCAAACCGGCGCTGTGCCGAAGCCGATACTCGCGAAGATGCTCGAGGATGCGTTGTAGCTGAGAAATCTCCCGAAGATACCCGACGCTGACTACTCGTGCGCGGGCAGCGGCTCCATCGTCTCGGGGTTCACGGGGACCTGTACTTCATCGCGAAACGGCGACGTCAACAGTGTCACGCGCATTCGCGGAAAGGCGTCCATGAAGGAGCAGTACGACCAGCCCCAGAGGCCGACGTAGAGCAACGCGATGCCGATTTCCCAAATGCCAATCGCCGCGCCGGGCGGGGTGCTGCCGAAGACAGAGGGATAAACCTCGATGTGCCGCATGATCCAGAGCCCAACGAGGCTGCATAACGCGAAGAGCAGGAACGTCGGTCGAAACACTTTCGCGGCGCGCGAGATCAAACCGAAGAACGGCATTACGAAGGTGAGAATCACCGACGTCACCGTGATCCAGACCCATGGCGAAATGAGGCGAATCCGCATGAAGAACGTCTCTTCGCCCATGTTGCCGTACCAGATGACGAGATACTGGCCGAACGTCAGGTAGCCCCAGAACGCGGTGAAGGCGAAGATCAGCTTGCCGATGTCATGGAAATGGCGCTCCTCGATGAGTCCATCGGCGGTATTCAAGAACCGATTCCATGTGAGGACCAGAACGCCGAAGAGCGACAACGCCGCGAGCCACGCACCCATGAAGAACCACCAGCTATAAAGCGTGCTCTGGAAGTGCAGCGAGAGTCCCATGGAGAGGTCCCACGCGAGCACCGACCATCCAAATCCAAACAGAAGGACCGTCCAGACGGCGAGCTTTCCTTGTAGTGAGTGCGTCGAATGGATCTCGCGTCGCTCCTCGCCATAACCTGTGCGCATGCGATCGCGCCAACGCCGCGCCCACGGAGCGCCACCTTCGGGAATACGGCCGACATCGAGTCGCAACGACGTCCAGATGTACCACCAGCCCATCGCGGTCATCAGCCCAAAGATCACGATGTCCCGGATCGTCAGGAATGTGCCGTTGTAATACTGTGCCTTCTCAGGGACCGGATAGGCTTCGCGCGTCCATGGGAAGACGTGCCCCCGACCGACGAAGAGGGTGAGTAGCAGGAGGAGGAACGCGATTGGCAGAAAGGCGACGTAACCCTCCATGAAGCGAATCACAGCACGCGACCAGCGCGCCGTGGTAATGCGCTGCACCGCAACGAAGACGACGCCCGCCTGAGAAAGCGCGGCGAAGAAAAGCCAATTTGCGTGGAACGCGCTCCACGCCCGATCGGGCGTGACAATCGCGGCGGCGATGAAGGCAATCGCGCCGACGATCGCCAGCACCAGGAAGGTCAGCTTCACCGCGGAAGGGATCGGTTTGCTCGAGGCGAGCAATACTTGCTCGCGTGTGAGGACACGAGGCGGATGCAAACTCACGGTCGTCGTCTCTGACTCGTCGTATCAGGCGTTCGCGCGGGACGCACGCTGTCGCGCGCAGCCCCCGCTACTGGAGCTCCGGGCGCTGCTGCAGCGTTAGGTATCGCGGTGGCATGGCCGGTCTCGGGCACACCAGCTTGCGGAGAGACCATATGGTAGTAGGGCGCGGGGCGCGTCGGCGCCGAGATCGACGGACCAGGAACATATGGGCCGTTCTCTCCGGGACGGCCGTGCGAAGTATCGGGTGCCGTCCCCAATTTGCCCTGGAGCGCGCGGACATAGTTCACGATATCCCAACGATCCGGCTCCTCGATGCGATTGTAGGTCGGCATCAGACCGCGACCGTTGCGAATCATGCCGAAGATGTAGCCATCCGTTCGATTCTTCGTGACATCACTCGTGAGATTGATTCCTGCCATGCCATAACGCGTCGCTGGCCCGTTGCCCTGTCCCAGCGGACCGTGGCAGACAGCACAATTGATCTGAAAGTTGATACGGCCATTATTGAGCGAACGCTCGTCAGGCGCCGTTGGGTTCGGAATGCCCGACATCGAGTCGATTACCGCAATCGCCGCCGCTCGGCCATACTCGTATCCCGGTGCGGCTGTCCCATACACAGGCACGGAGCTCTGCGGATTGCCGCGCGGCGGAATGGAATCGGAGACACTCTCCCACGGATCGATCTTCGGTTGTTGCTTGAAATCCGTGAACCAGGAGCATCCAGCGACGGGCAGCAGGAGCGCGATGACCACAAAGCGATTAGCGCTCACTGCGCACCTCCCGAGCACCGTGACGGCGCAGCACATCCATCGCTTCGTCGGCCCGGTCGGCGGTCGTCTCGACCCAAACCCCGAAGTCCCCGCCGCTGAAGCGCCCATCGTAGCCGACCGTAGTCGTTAGGCGCGGCAGCCCAGCCAGACCGAACATGGCGTACACGGTGGCCAGTCCGCCAACGAGCACCATGACCTCGAAGCCGAAGATCGTATACGGAACCCACGTCGCGATCGCTTTGCCACCGACGACGATCGGCCAATAGTCCGAGATCCACACCGCGATCCAATACCCGAACGTCACTCCGGCGAGACCGAAGATCAACGTGAAACGCCTCACGGCACTCGGTCCGCGCGCGAGCACATCCTCGAACTCGTGGCGCGGCGTGGGAGTGTAAACGGTAATCTCCTTGAAGCGATGCTTCCCCAAATCCTCGATGGCGTGCACCGCCGCGTCGATCTCATGGAAGGCTCCGAGCACGCCCTGCATCAGTGAGAGCCTCCGCCGAGAGGTGGTTGGTTCATGAGTGGGTTCGCCATCCCACCATGCTCGACACGCTGCGATGTTGTCGCATGCGGATGGCGCATCTTCGGCGGCAGCACTTCCTTGAGCTCCGAGATCGCGAGCACCGGCAGCTGTTTGATGAACAGCAGGAACCACATGAAGAACCAGCCAAAGCTCCCGAGCAGAATACTGTAATCCACCCAGGTAGGAGCGTACGTCCCCCACTGCCATGGCTCGAACTCGTGCGACAGCGACGGCACGACGATGACGAAGCGCTCGAACCACATCCCGAGGTTGATGAACAGCGAGAGGATCCAGAGCCAGGTCGTGTTACGTCGTAGCTTCTGGGAGAACAGTGACAGCGGGAGAACGCAGTTGCAGAGCAGCATGATCCACGCGGCCCACGCCCACTGCCCGAACACACGATTCCAGAAATAGTCCTGCTCGTACGTGCTGCCGCTCATCCAGGCGATCTGGAACTCCGTGAGGTAGGCGAGTCCCACCACGAGTGACGTGAAGAGGCACATCTTCGCCGCGGCGTCGATGTCGTTCAGCGTCACATAGTGCTGCAGCTTGAAGTATTTCCGGATCGGGATGATGATGGTGAACACCATGCCCAAGCCAGAGAAGATGGCTCCCGCGACGAAGTAAGGCGGAAAGATCGTGGCGTGCCAACCTGGTGTGAGCGCCATCGCGAAGTCGAAGGACACGACGGAGTGTACCGAGAGCACGAGCGGCGTCGAGAGCGCGGCGAGGAACAGATAGGCGCGCGTGAAATGTCGCCACTCACGATCGGAGTTCCGCCAGCCTAACGCCATGTTTGCGTAGATCTGCCGCCGAACGGGATTCTTTTCCTTATCTCTCAGGGCGGCAATATCCGGAATCAGCCCGATGTACAGGAAGGTGCTCGAGATCGTGAGGTAGGTCAGGATCGCGAAAACGTCCCAGACGAGAGGACTCTTTGGATTGGGCCAGATGAGTCGCCAGTTCGGATATGGAATGAGGAAGAAGAATTTCCATGGCCGCCCGAGGTGGAGAATCGGGAAAAGTCCGGCCGTCATGACCGCGAAGACCGTCATTGCCTCGGCCGCGCGGTAGATGCTCGTGCGAAATCCCGCGCGGAAGAGATACAGAATCGCCGAGATCAGCGTGCCGGCGTGTCCGATACCGACCCAAAAGACAAAGGTGACGATGTATACGCCCCACATCACCGGCGGCTGATAACCGGCGGCACCGAGCCCTTCGTAAATCTGGTACGTCCACGTGCAGGCGCCGATGAGCATGCAGAGAATTGCGACGCCAAGGAGCGCGAACCAACCTAACGAAGGATGGAGCGTGCCGATGATCTCGCGATCGACCTGCTCGTAACTGCGTACGGCCGGAAGTCTCACATCGGCGCTAGCAATGTTGGGCCGCATACCGGTACGAGACGGATCGTCAGGATAGGCGGGGACGGGTGCTGAGGTAGCAGCCATGATTCCTCCTCAGCGCGCCGGCGCCGGCGCCGCCGAAGCGGCTGCCGCGGGATGGTTGACCTTCTTCAAGTAGACCACGGCGGTGTACGTGTTGAGCTCCTCGAAGACGTGGTACGCGCGGCGATCCTGCGCGAGCTGCGCAACCGTCCATTGCGGATCCGCGGCGTCGCCGAAGGTGATCGCCCGCGACGGACACGCGGCCGCGCAGGAGGTCGTGAACTCGTCAGGCGCCAGCTCTCGATGTTCGAGCGCGGCGCGATTCTCGGCCTCGCGAATGCGTTGCACGCAGAAGGTGCACTTCTCCATCACACCCTTGCCGCGCACCGTGACGTCCGGATTGAGCTGCCAGTTGAGCGGCTCGGGGAACGCGTACTGCTTGCGATCGGGCTCGCCGTAACCGAACCAGTTGAAGTAGCGAACCTTGTACGGGCAGTTGTTCGAGCAATAACGCGTACCGACGCACCGGTTGTAAACCTGCACATTCAATCCATCCGGAGCATGATAGGTCGCGTAGACCGGACAGACGGGTTCGCATGGTGCGTTGCCGCAATGCTGACAGAGCATCGGAACGAAGCGCGTCTCGAACTCTTCGCCGAATCGACCCTCGTCCGCGCCCTCGAAGTATCGCTCGATACGCAGCCAGGACATCTCACGGCCGCGCGTGATGTTGAAACCCGGCGTTTCGGCGGCGAAGAACGTCGCGTTCTGCCACGGTGCGCCGACGGTCGGGATGTTGTTCTCCGCGTAGCATGCGGTGACACAGGCCGAGCAACCAGTGCAGCGTGCCAGATCGATCGCCATCGCCCAACGACGCGATGCCATCCGTGTGGGATGATTCGGACTGTAAAGGCCCTTGTTCTTTCCCTGTTCGGGATCGGACGGAGCACCGAGTACACCCTGCGCGTCTGCCGCAACCGGCGAGCGTAACCCAGGAAGAAAGGCGTGATCGGCATCGCCCACAGGATGGGTCTCGTGCTCCCCTCCCTCTCGCAGACCCCGCGACAGCTCGTCGACATTGATCGCCTGCGCGACACCGCGGCCATGCTGCCGCGCCGAACCTTCCGTGCTCGCGAGCGTGATGTGATCGCCAACCCGCGTGATCGAAACCTTGGAGCCGTTCAGGACCATACCGCCGCTCGTGCCTAACGACGGCGCAAGGAGGTCGAGGGCGTTCACGCCAAGGTTTCGCGCATAACGACCGTAGCCCCATTGAATCGGGTTGGTCGATTTCGCGTCGAATTTGGGAACCTCCATCGCGGCGCGATGGCCGTAGCCCGTGGAGATGGCGACGACGTCGGGACGGACTCCGAGATAGGGCACAGCTGGCGCGCGCAAGGCTGCATTTCCGCTGCGAACCTCCACGATGTCACCGCGATCGATGCCCAGACGCGTTGCCGTCTCTGGGTGAATCTCGACCCACGAGCCCCATGTGACCTTCGTAACCGGATCGGGGAGCTCGATGAGCCATGGCTTGTTCGTGCCGCTGCCGCTGCCGAGACTTGGCGACGAATAAACGAAGAGGAAGAAATCGCCGTTCGAGGCGGAGGGCGTCGCCAGCCGGGGTGCACTCGCGGCCGGCGCCGAAGGGCGCGGCGCTATGGTGCCCGTAGCGAAGCCGTGAGTGAGCGCCGTCGTGAGACCCTTGTCCCCACCGGGAAACCGCCCGCTCAGCCACGTGCGATAATCCTTCACCGTTAGGCGGGCGGCCGCTGAGGGATCTTTCTTTGCCAGCTGCAAGAGGACGTCCGCGGTCGGTCGGCAGTTCGCAAAGACGGGATCCATCGTCGGTTGCTGAAGTCCGATCGTGCCACGAATTGGCTGCGCATCACCCCACGCCTCGAGGCTGTGCACATCCGGCAGGACGACGTCGCAAAGCTCCGTCGTCTCATCCGGGTAGCTGGAGAAGCTGACTTTGAGGGGAACCTTTGCGAATGCTTCGGCGAAGTTGAGCGACTTTGGAAGTGCGTACGCTGGATTGACGCCTCGCACGAATGCCACCGGCACTTGTCCGGCGCGCATGCGTTCGACCACGTCGAACACATCGGCTGGGGTGGCTATTCCCTCGAAGGCAGTGATCGGCTCGGCGGAACGAATCGTGGTGCCGACGTTACCGAGCGATTGATTCAGGGCGGCAACCGCTGATGCGACGTCGCCCGCATTGTCCGTTGTAACACCGGAAAGCACGAGGCTCGGCTTGGCCGACGTGAGCTCCGTACGAAGTTGATCCAAGACCGCCGGCTCGACGCCAGTCTGCGCGCGCGTGGGCGCGGGCCCTCGGCCGGCGAGATAGTTGATAACGGCGAGCTCGGCCCCCGGCGCGCACGGTATCCACTGATCCGCATTGAGACCCGTGAGCGAGCGTCGCGGGCCGATGTACACGAAGCGTGGTGCATTCTCGAGCTTGGCGCGAGCGTCCGCGAAGTCCAGTTGCTGCGGGACGGAGGCGCCCCATCCCTCGAGAAAATCGGCGCCGATGGAAACGATGAGCTTTGCATCCGTGAAGCTCAAACGCGGCCAGGCCACTCCGTACGCACGCCGATTCGCCTCGAGCACGGCGTGGTCGGCGTCGAGGTCCACGCTCAGATGCGGTCGCATCCCGAACGCGGCGAGCCACTGATCCAGGAACGTCGGAAAGCTTCCGGACTCGTGCTGGTTGAGAAAGACGCCGTTCGCGGTGCCGGCACGATTTCTCGTTAGGTTCTGGACGATGTAGTTGAATGCGTCCTCCCAGAGCGCCGCCTTCCACGTCCCATTTTGCTTGATCATCGGGCCGCGCAGGCGGTCGGGGTTGTACAAACCCTGGAGCGCTGCCTGCCCGCGCGCACACAGACCGCCCCGGTTGAGCGGATGCGCCGGATTGCCCTCGAGCTTGATTGCGCGCCCATCCCGCGTCTCGGCAATCACACCACAACCGGCGCTGCACTCACGACAGGTCGTCGCGTAGTAGGTCGAAACGCCGGGCACCGTCTCGTCAGGCGAAACGACATATGGAATGAGCTTTCCGACGTGCTCCGACGTGCACCCGATGGTTGCGGCGGCGGCGCCGCTCGCCCCCAGTACCTTCAGGAACTCGCGGCGGCGAACGCCACCAGGCATTGCGTTGTCAGCGTCCGGCATCAGTAGTGGCAGTTCGCGCAGTCGTATCGAGCGATCGAGCGGCCAGCGGCGTTTTTCGCTGGCTGACGCCCGAGCGCAATTACCGAGGAACCCGGCTGTTGAGCATTCGCTGATGGCGAGGCCGCTTGCATCGCCGCGCCGGCAGGGGTTACGTCGCCGCTGTCAATCCGCGCATAACCGGCGGCAACCTCGCCAGCCCGTGCCGAGTACCCGTTGACGTGACAGCTCACGCACCAACCCATATTGAGCGACGAGTATTGATAAACCTGCGGCATCTCTTGAATTTTGCCGTGACAGGTTTGACAGGTGACGCCTGCATTGACGTGGCGCATATGAGGGAAGTGCACATATTCGGGCACCTTGTGAATGCGCACCCACGGCACCGGCACTCCGGCGCCATTCTTCCAATACTTCTGGAGCTTCTCGATCTCCGTACTCTTGTAAGCAGCGGCACGCACGCCGGGAATTGCGGGACGCTGCGGACCGATAATGCTGTGACACCCCATGCAGGTGCTCACGGCCGGCAGCCCCGGATCGGGTGATTTGTTTGCGGTGTAATGGCAGTAGAGACAGTTCATGCCGAGCCGCTGCACGTGCACGGTGTGCGGGAAGTTGATCGGCTGTTGCGGCTGGCTGCCTTGCGACGACGAGGCGCCGCTGTACGCGGAGAGCAGGATCGCAGCGGTGGCGAGGGCAATGAGCCCCGGTATCGCGGTCCACTTCCTTCGCTTCGTCATCGCGATGAAGTACGTGGCAATTTGTGTCGGCTCGAATGGGAGTCACGCGTGTGACGCGCGTGCTCCTGTTGATGCCCGCTACCGAACGAATTTGTGAACAAATTCACAAGGCCTGACTGGCCGGGAAATCTTACCAGGCCGGGAATCGCGCGCAAGTCTCGTGCGTGACGCAAGGAGTGATGCATATGAAGTCGATCTGCAAATGGCGCTGCACATCATGCACGGACCACCGCGCTCACGTCACCCAGCGGCATGTCGCGCACATCATCTGGCAGGAGATCCAGATTCGCGCGCGGATTCTGCACCAGCCGTAACGGCCATTGCGAGCCGAAAACGAAGCGACGTGAGCCAATAGTGCGAAAGAGCTTCGCAAGATGGTCCTCTGGTGGTCCCCATATCCACGAGATGTCCCAATGGACGCGCTCCTGTTCCCCTGGAGTGAGCCCCCAATGCACCTCCTCGATCATTTCGCGCCCTGCTGCGGTGACGACGAGCTTTACGCGATCGCCGGCGCGTGCGAGCGCGCGAATGGCCGCGGCAGTGAGGTCACCCGCAACGTCCAGGGCGTTCCGTTGGCGAAGATCCTCGAAGCGAACCGTGAGCACGAGCGCGAGATCACGTTCGCCCGAAGCCAGCGCGAGCTCACGCATTGCTGTGTCGTGCGGCCCGAGTCCCCATTGGGGCGGATACGCACGAATCGCCGGCGCGCCCGCATCGACCGCGGCATTCAGCTGGTCCTGCCAGCGCGGCCAATCAGGACGCACCACGGGCACGGGCCGCAGCGAGCGTGCATTCGCCGCGACAAGCGCAAACAGCTCACGGTTGCCGGGGGTCGGATCGCGATAGAACGCTGAGGGAAGATGACCCACCCACGCCTCGGTGAGACCCTCGCGCTCGAGCACGCGGACGAGCGCCGCTGCCTCGGGGTGCGGGACGTATCGGAATGGATAACCGCCGACAAAAGTATTGACGTCGATCACGAGGGCCGAGCGGCGAGGGGCGAGTTGCGAGCTCGAACGCCGGACTGTTCTTCGCCCGCTGCAGGAAAGGCTCCGCGCGGAAAGAGGCGCATCGCATTGCGCCAGCGGATGTCGGCCAGCGCATCCTCGCTCAGGCCGATGACCTCGAGCGCGCGAAGTTTCGCCAAGCCCGTCTCCATCGTTAGGTCGCACGCCCAGAGCAATCGTGAGGCGCCGAGCGCCGCGACAGCGTCGTCGAGCATCCCCCGATCGACGCCACTGCCCGACAGGTCGGGATACACGTTAGGCGCATCGACGAGCGCCGGAAAAGTATGGGCGTAGTCGCCGCCGCCGGCGATATGTGCAAGTATGAAATTGGTCTTGGGATGCCGCGCCGCGAGCTTGGCGAGATCGACGCCGTCGGAGATCTCTTGCGAGGGCCATTCGCGGCGGCGGTGCTGCCAAACGTGATGCAAGATTGGCAACCCACGCTCCCCCGCGAGCTCCGCAATAGGGTCGAGCAGCGCATCGTCCGCGCGGCGGCTGGCGAGCAGCTTCACACCGATCGCGCCGCGCGCGACACACCGCTCTATCTCACCGATGGCATGTTCGGTGTAATTCGGGTTCACCGTGACGTACATGCGGACGCGCGACCTCTCGGCCAAGGCAATCTCGAGCATCGCATTGTTGCCCGCCGTGACGTCCGCCGGCGACGGAAAATATGTCGGAGAGGAGAACCCATAGGTCCCCAGCACGGACGCCACGTGGTACGTGACGCCAATGCGCTCACCAGCACGGAAGCGCGCCGCATTCAGATCGCTCCAGTCGGAACGTCCGGCACCCGGATGATAGAAGTGAGCGTGCGCGTCGATGAGCGGTACCGCGCCAGCCAATGGCGCGGTCACGCGCGACCCTGCTCCTCTTCCAAGAGCTCGACGAAGGCTGCGCTCGCCGCGGATTCAATTTCGGAAATTGTCTCCTCGTCGTGCGCCATCGCGGGAAAGTTGTACGCGCCCCGTTTGAAGAGCACGCCATGACTCGCGGCCAACTCCAGAAAGCGTGTCTCGCGTCGCTTGTCCCCGAATCGCAAGAACCACATCTGATCCAGACCTTCGATGCTCACACCCTCTATACCAGAGGCTTCGAGGGCTGACTGTATGCTCGCGCGCATCGCTGCGCCGGTCGTCGCGAGTGCCGCGCAAATGTCCGTGCTTTCGTGAGCGTCGAGCACCGCTCCCGCAGCTGCGAGCCCAACGCTTTCGCCAGCCAGGGTTGATGAGATCCACGTGCGCCGAGCGGCCTCCATGACATCACGCCGGCCGACGACGGCAGCCAAGGGAAAGCCATTCGCCATCGCCTTGCCGAAAATTGCGAGATCCGGCGTCACACCCGACAATGCCTGGAATCCGCCGGTCTTCACGCGGAAGCCGGTCTTCATCTCGTCGAAGATGAGCACGGCGCCTAACGTTTCCGCGAGACCGCGGGCTTCGGTAATCCAATCGTTCGATGGCATTCGCTCGATGACGGGCTCGATGACGATCGCCGCCAGTCGATCCCCAACGTCGTGCGCCGCCTCGCCTAACGCGTGCCGATCGTCGAATGGAACCGTTCTGTAAAGTGAGCGAACGGCTTCGGGCACGCCCGCGGCATCGCTTGCCCAATCGTGCCAACCAAAGTACCCGCAGCCCAACACCATGTCTCGCCCCGTGTATGTTCGGGCGATGCGAATCGCCGCGGAGACACCCTCCGCGCCGGTCTTGACGAATTGCACCATCTCGGCTGCCAGTATGTGCTCTCGCAATCGCTCCGCGAGATCGACCTCGCGCACATCGGACAATGCTGAGACATTGCCACCGGCGATTGCGATCATGGCCGCTCGCTGCACTTCCGGCTCGGCGTAGCCGAGCGCAACGGCACCCAACGCCATCGTACAGTCGACGTACGAGCGACCGCCCGAATCGACGACTCGACAACCACTCGCATGTTGGTAGTGGGTCGGCCCCGTAGCCTCAGCGTCACCGTACAGCGCTTCGACACGTTTACTGCCGGTGGATGCGCCGGTGGGAAGCACGGCGTTGGCACGCGAGCGCCAGTCTATTTCTTCGGCATCCTCGGGTGCGCCCACGTCACCATGGTCGTAGTCGTCCACGACTTCGGCATTCTCTTCGATCGATTCAGCGTCGGCCTCAGCCTCGGCGTCATCGGCTGGGGACTCATTGTCGACGGTTGGCGTCTCGCGCTTCGCGCCGCGCTCGAAGAAGCGACGGAATGGCATGAGCGGAAAAAGCTCGCCGCGACCTACAGAGTCAAGTGCGACGGCCAGTGCGCTCGAGATAGCGGAGCACCTCGATGTGCATGGCGCGTATGAGAGACAGCTCGCGGGCGTCCGGTTTTGCGCGATACAGTAGTGATCGGACCGATCGCATGATGAGCTCTACGTTGCGCGTTTTGAAGAACTCGATTGCTGCAAGGCCATTCTCGATGTCGACGAATGCACGCTCGAATTGTTCCGCTGTTGGCGGCGGCGCGAGCTTCTTTGCCGGAGCGATCCACCGCGTGGCGTCGCCAGCCGCGAGATGTAGCTCGTATAGTCCGAGGAGCGCCGCCTGCGCGAGGTTGAGCGAAGCATGCTCGGTCGTGGGGATGACAACCGCGGCATGCATGCGGTCGAGAATGTCGTTTGGGAGTCCGCTGTCTTCGCGACCAAGAACCATCGCGACCGGTCCGTCGGCGGCAGATTCGAGCAGCTCATGTGCCGAGGTGCGCGGATCGATGAAGCGCCACTTCGCGCTGCGTCGTCGTGCGGTGAAGCCGACCACACGCACGCAGTCCGCGACGGCCTCGTCGAAGGACTCGAATCGCTCGATGCGCTCGATGAGGTCTTGCGTGCCATGCGCGATCCCCTCGAGACGATATGGATCGTACTCCACGGGACGCACAAGGCGGAGAAGCGAGACACCCATGTTCTTCATCGCACGAATTGTCGCGGCGATGTTGATCGGATTCTGCGGTTCGTAAAGAACGACGACAACGGCGTCGAGAAGCACGGACTGATGGGCTTAGGCTGGGGTCCAGGCGCTGGTGTTGAGCGACGACATCGAGCGCATCACCACCTGTCACTCATTGCACGACGGTGAAGTGTGCCAGTTGCTCTCGCTCTTCGCGGTCTCCACGGAGGTAAACAAACCCCGGCGCGCCCCCGAGGACGAGCTGACCACGCCGCCGTTCGCGATCGGCAGGCTTCTCGTTTATGACCACTCCAAGCTCGAAATCGCTTTGCGGAGGGAATACGATGCGCGCTTGGAGTGCATATCCATCTGCTGTGCGTTCCCACGTGGCCTCGACGTGGACGGGTGAAGTCCAACCTTCGATAGCGCGAATGCGCACTGTACCCTCTTTCTCCCCCGTCAATTCAGGCACGAGCAGCCAAGCCGATGCTGCGTTTCCCATTGCAAAATAGAGTTGAACCCCGTCACCGTTGATGTCAGCTGGCTCGTTGTCGTACGCATTTGCTGCGTTGGGTGGCGCAAACGTCAAGGCGCCGCCTTTTCGGACTCGAATGCTGACGATCAGACTGTTTTGAACGGACAAGACGATGCGCAGAATTGCGGTGGGGTGGCCGGCCGCCAGCCAACTTTCATCCGATCGGCGATACTGGCCCTCGCCCAACTGGAACTCGAGCGGCTCGCCGACGCGCAGTGTCCGTGATCTGATGCGACGCTCGCCCTCTGCCGCATAACGCGGCGGCTCTGGTTTGACGATTCCGCCGAGATCGATGCGGGTGCGCAGGGTGCCCGCCGTACGTTCAACGCGCCAGCCGCTTTCGGTGTGCGTGTGGCGATCCTGAGAGCCATCGCTTCGTTCGACGACCGCGACCAACCCATGGGCACGTGTGCTGACCGATTTCACAGCTTCATTCCAGCTCCACACGATTCTTACCCACCCCGTCTGATGGAATGCCATCGTACGGAGGATCAGAAACGTTTTGCGGTCAGCGCCGGGAGGACCGGGGGCCGCGACGCGGTACAAGATGCCATCGACAGATGTGATTACAAAGCCGTCCAATCGCTTGTTGCCGTCCTGGTCCCTGAGGTGCGCAGCCTTTCGAGCCGGAATCCTTCCCGCGACTATGTCTTCGACCCCAGGCAGCGTAGCATGGATTCGTTCACCCGAGTCGAAGAGCACGTCGTGCGTATCGCCTGACGAGGGGTCTCTCACACTCACAACCGCGGAGTCCAAGTGGATTGGCAAGTCCACGACGGTTGGAAAGTCCTTCGCGTACCAGGCCAACTCTTCGAGAACATAGTCCGACATGACGACGAGGGTCCGGATCGCTGATACACCCGGATAGAGATCGATCGCCCGTGCAGAAATCCAACCTGCCTGACCGCGATCTTCGAATGCACGCAAGACGCCATCGACACGTTGTTGTTCGTAGCCGTTGAACAACGGGGCGTTGTGGGCGAGCGTGCTGCGATACCAGTGCAGCGACGGATCTACATACGAGCCGGTACCCATGTCGTCGAGCCAACGCACCGGACCATCGGACAAGAGCACGTTCAATCGATCGGGATGCCCATGACCGCCACCGGAAGCACCGTAATCCAGCGCGACGTAGATGCGCTCGTCCGCTCGCCGGAAGACGGCGAGGCCCTGGGACTCGAGCAGCACGGTGCCTAACGGCTCCGGTACGAGCGTAGGAAGCGTGGGTCGTGCAAAGAGCAGCGAGCGCCATCCGAGGTCGGCGCGCGTGAGGGACATGCCCGCCAGGTTGCGCTCGACGTCGGCGGTGGTCCGCGCACGCCCCGTCTCGCCGCGCGGGACGTCATCACGATACAGGCGATACAAAACACTGCGGAGTCGGGCGTCCCCTTCCCCCTCCTCTGTCCGACGAGCAAGACCGAGCTCGGCCAACTCGGCGAAGCGCGGCTGCCGCAATGATATCGCATACTGGGAATCGCGACGTGACGGGAGGGTGAAATCCGGGAGAGCCGTCAGAAACGGCGTCGCGAATCCCTCTTGAAAGCGGGCCAGTAGCTCGTTCGGGAGCTCGGCGCCCATCGCCTCCGCCATGGTCACGCCATACCAGAGTCCGCGATGCGCGAAAAGATGATAGTTCTCGCCCTCGTACCACGTGCCATCACGAAGAAGGCCGTTCTGTAGATGATAAATGACGCCGCTGCGCCCGAATATCGCTTGATCGACGCCCGCAGTCGCACCGAGCAATTGATTCGCCGCAATGAGCGCGGCGTCATTCCAAACCTGCCGGTTGGAGGCGCCCTCGTCGTACTCGGCGATGAGCGCCGCCGCCGGCGCGATGATGCGCTCACGCGCACGAGCGCCAAGCGCGGCGAGCTCCGGATTCGCCGCTTCGAGCAGATCGACGGCCATGCAGAGGTTCAACAGCCAGATCGACTCGAGATAGGTGCTGAAGAAAAGACGAGTGGGACCGAGAACGTTGTCGCGGTTCGGATAGAGCAAATAGGCATCGCAATACGCTTCGATGATTAGTTCGGCGAGACGGCGGAGTCTTGGGTCGCCGCGAAGGCCCGCAAGAACCGCGGCGTGCACCGCGCGCTCGACGAGCCACAACTGATACCAGAAGACCCAGAAGCGGTCGTGCAGCTCGCCCACGTATGTCTCGCCGCAAACCGGGCAGCGATGACGGTGCGGAGAAAAGGGGTCGAACTCGAGTGTTGCGCCGTCGCGAGCACAGCGGCCCCCCTCACGGGAGAGCAATGCTTTCTCACCTGGAAGATAGAGATCGCGAGCAAGCAGCGGTTCGAGCTCACTCGTTAGGCCATCAGCAAGTGGAGCAAGGGGTCCCGCCGCGACGGCTGACCGCCCGGACAAGATGTCGTCAGCGGCGAGCAGGCTCATCTCGCCGATGACATCGGGGGCTTCAGCGTTGCGGGCGAGCTTCCGATTCGCCAGGACGCGACGGTCGCCAGCTCACCCCGTAGGTCCATCCGCACGTCTTGAAGGCGTGCCGAGATCCCCTGAAGTCCCCGCGAATGGTAGATCCAGGCGACTGGGACGTCGCGAAGAAGCTGCTCCTGCAGGGCGAGCCAATCTCCTTTTGTTTCCTCTGGCGAGCGGGCGCCGCGCGCGCGTGCGAAAAGCGAATCCAACGACGGCGTATGATAGTTCGCGTAGTCCAGAGCGCCGCCCGCCTGATGCCCGTCGAACATCGCGCCAACATAGGATAGCGACAAATCACCAGGCACACCGGCGACGAGCATATCGAACGTCTTCGTCGGTGACCGAGCTTCGCCGAGGAACCGCCCGAGCTCCACCTGACGAATCGCGACGTGCATCCCTCGCGCGGCTAGATCGGCCTGTACGAGTTGCTCCAGCGCATTGTCGCCGCTGCCGACAGTAAGGAGGTCCACATCGAGCGGGTGGCCACCACGTGACCGCAGGCCTCTATTCGTGCGGCGCCATCCCGCGGCATCGAAGAGTGAGTCCGCGCGTGACGTGTCGTGCGCCGCAGCGGCTCGAAGCCCGAGCGGATTGTCCGGCGGTACCGGACCAGATGCCGGTGTACCGTAGCCGGCAAGTGCAGCGCGCACTATACGGTCGCGATCAAGGGACAAATCGACCGCGCGTCTGACGCGCACGTCGTCGAACGGTGGTCGGTGCGCGTTTAGGACGAGCCCAACGCTGAACAACACCGGATAGACGATGACGCGCAGTGCGGGGTCGCGCCTAACGAGGGACGCCATCGATGGCGCTATGCCAGCGACGTCGAGATCACCGCTGGCCAGTCCAGCGAACTTGGTAGTCGCCTCGTCGACGACGACGATCACGATCGCGTTGAGCGCGGGCGGCCCGCCGAGCGTCGCGGGAAAGGCAGGATTCCGTGCAAAGGTCCAGTGGTCACCCGCGCGGCGCTCGACAAATCGAAAGGGACCGTTGCCCACGGGCGCGAGATTGAACGAGGCACGGCGCATCTCGCGGCGCGGTACGGAGGCCAGCAGATGCTCCGGGAGAATCGGCAGCTCGCAGAGGACGAGCGGAAACGCATACTGCGGCCGATCGAAGCGCAGTGTGATCGTCGAGTCGTTCGGCGCAGACGTCGATTCGACGGCAGCGAGATCCCCACTGCGAGGATAGCCCGTCGAGGGATCGCGCGCGGCATCAATGGTGAAGGCCACGTCGCGCGCAGTCGTCGGTCGCCCATCCTGCCACGTGAGACCGGAAACAAGATGCATGCTGAGGGTGCGCCGGTCTTGCGACCACTCCCAACGACGAGCGGCGTATGGCGCCGGTGAGAGAGCGCTGTCGTACCGAGCAAGCGTGACGAAAAGCAGATACCGTTGCACTTGACGAGAAAGCGGATGCACCGTGACGAGCGGGTTGCCGCTCTCGAGATCTGCTCCGGAGGCATAGACGACAGTCGTGCTCCCGCGCTCCGGCGCCCAGCACGCGACGAGAAAGAGCCCGAGAATCCAGCCGCGCGCGATTGACCGACGCGCCAGATCGGACATCTTCAACGCGTGACCTCGCCTGCTCCGATCACGATCGTAGCGCACTCCGGCTTCGCATCCCTCCTGCGCCGCTTGGCAAGCGCGCTGCTCCTGCTCTGGCTCGTCGTCACCATCACCTTCGTACTGGTTCGCCTCGCGCCGGGCGATCCGGCGCAATTGCTCGTGCCGCCGACAGGGTCCGCGGCCGACGCGGCTCGTCTACGCAGCGAGCTGGGTTTGGATCGTCCGCTGGCGGTGCAATATGCACAGTGGATGGGCGATGTGCTGCGCGGCAACCTCGGCGAAAGCTTCTCGTCTAGGCGCCCGGTCGCTCGCGTTCTGTTCGAGGCATTACCAGTGTCACTGTGGCTTGGTGGCTGTGCCTTGCTGCTCACATTCATCCTCGGCGTTCCCATCGGCGTGCTGCAGGCTGTTCGGCGGGGACGGCTCGCCGATCGGGCGCTGACCATCGCCACGACACTCGTGTATGCAGCGCCGAGTTATTGGCTTGCGCTCGCCTTGGTGGCGGTTTTCACCTACGGCGCGGCTAGTTGGGGCCTCCCGGCAGCGATGCGGCTGCCCGCATTTGGGATGCACTCGCCGGGTCTCTCTCTACACGGTCTCTCGCACGCAGTCGATCTCGCCCGACATTCGGTGTTGCCTTTAACCATCCTCGCCGCAATAGGGGCCGCTGGCGTCGCGCGCTATGCCCGAACCAGCGTTGCCGATGTGCTCGATCAGGAGTGGGTCCGCACGGCACGGGCGAAAGGTGCATCGGCTAGAGGAGTGTATCTGCACCACGTGTTATTCAACATTCTACCCGCGATGGTCGTCTTATTTGCGCTCTCACTCCCCGGCGTTGTCGCGGGCTCCATCTTCGTCGAGAGCGTTTTCGCATGGCCGGGGATGGGGCGTCTCATGGTGGCAGCGATCTCGGCGCGCGACTATCCGGTCGTATTAGGTGCGTCTGTGTGTTACGCCGCGATCGTGATCTTCGCCAATCTTGCCGCCGACTTGGCGCTGCCGCTTCTGGATCCGCGCCGTGCCAGCTGACGGGCAGGCCGCGCGCGGCGTGCGTCGGCTGGCGCGTGCGGAAGCTCTCTCCGTCGGCGCGCTGATCATCCTCGCGTTAGGCACGGTCCTCGTGCCATTGATGGCGCGCAGGGACCCCCTTGCCATCGGCGACGTGTTGACGCTCCGACTCATCCCGCCCTTTACCACCGACCCGCGCGGAGACTTTCACCTTCTCGGAACGGATCGCTTCGGACGCGACCTCTTCGTGCGCATGATGCTCGCCGGCCGCCTGTCACTTGCCGTGGGAGTCGTGGGCTCGGTGCTCGCTGCGACAGTCGGGACACTCGTCGGAGCCTTTGCCGCGTGGCGCGGCGGCGTGGCCGATGCGGTCGCAATGGCACTCGCCGATGCATTGCTCGCCATTCCGCGGCTCGTCCTGCTGCTCGTCTGTGCCGCACTCTGGCAGCCGGGTCTCACGACGGTCGTCGTCGTGTTGATCGCGACCGGCTGGATGGGAGTTGCCCGCCTGGTGCGCGGCGAGGTCCTCGGCGTTCGCGTCCTTCCCTATGTCGACGCGGCGACCGCCCTCGGCGCGCGACCGCGACGAGTGCTCCTTCGTCACGCACTGCCTAACGCGCTCGGGCCCGCGATCGTGGCGACCACGCTTGGCGTGGGCAATGCGATTCTCCTCGAGAGTGGACTCTCATTTCTCGGCCTTGGCATTCAGCCGCCACAGCCAAGTTGGGGCAACATGATTGCCGGCGGCCGTGATCTCATCGTCGCGGCGCCATGGGTCGCCATCGCACCCGGTATTGCCCTCATCGCAACCGTGCTCGCCTGCACTCTGTTAGGCGACAGCCTGCGTGACCGATTGTCGGGTGAGACCGCGGGGACGCTGCGAGATCGCGCCTAACGGCGGGGTCGTCAGCGTACCAAGAAAGTCACTATCGCTCGCGGCGGAGCCTCGAAAGCAATTAGCCCCTCGCGCACAGTCACGGCCTCCGTGGGCGTTTCATCGAGTCGAGCACGGCGCGCCTCGCGGAGCGCAATCCCGACGCGCCATGCCCCATCAACCGGCATCTCCAGAAGATTGACACATCGCAACACGAGCCATTCGCCATTTTCGGACTGCTTGATAGCCGAGAAGGCCAACCCGCAACCGTGCAGCTCGATACCATCGAACCCGGGCGGCATCGTGCCCAGGGAACGATACGTTCGGCCTTCGAGCGGCAGCAGAACATCGTCGGCAGCGCGCTCGATCTCGTCGATCGTGTCGGGATTCCGCGGACCGTGAAATAGGAGCGCGAAGCGCGCCGAGAATGAGCCGAGCGATTGAGCTTTCGGCGTCGGCGCCGGCCAGCCGGCATGTCCAGGGCGTTCCGGGAGATCGCGGCGCGACAACACGCCCACGGCACGAAGCAGAGTGAGGAAAATCTCACCAGAGTTCTTCACTTCGTACTCGGCCAAACCGTCGCTGAACACCGTGAGCCCCTTGTCCGCACCGAAGAGTGAGACGTATCGGTGCAACGGCGCCGTCGGGGGCGGCGTCTCGTCGCGCACTTCGTCGTTAGGTATCGCAATCGGCGTGCGATGAACCGGCCCGAACGCAGCGTCGGCCCACACCTGAGCATCGACAACGTCGCTCCGCACGCCGAGCCGAAGGCGATGATCCTGAGTCGCGTTGACGCCTTGTATCGACACGCGTATGAGAGACGACTCCGCCTGTAGACCGAGCCGCACGTCCAGTCGGCTCCGCCCTATCGCGTTCGCCGCCGTCGTTAGGCGAGGCAGTCTCCAGGAGGCTTTCAGCTCGCCGAGGAGCGGACCCGAGCGCGTGATGCTGATGCCCGTAAATTCCGCTTCTGCCGCCGTCTCGCGGATCGATGGGGTGTAGAGATCGCCCTTGTCGAAGCAATCTTCGATGCGAAGCAGGTCGTCGATATGTCGGCCGTTAGGCACGTTGCTCAGGGCGACCTTGCCATCATTGCTCACCGCGACGCTAACGAGGTCGTTGTTCAGCACCGTGCCGCTGGCGCGCACTGGACGCGGCGCGTCAGGCAGCGGCGCGGTGCTGGTGCCCACGGCGACAGTCGCTCCACCATAGCCGGGTACCGGCTCCATCCAGATCGCCGCTCGAGTCGCCGAGACGAGATCGTTATCCGGATAATGTCGCGGCGACTCGAGTCGATCGTAGCCGATTCGCCGAGTCAGAATTTGGACCGCGGGTATGCCGGCGAGGGTCACCTGGTGCGAACGAGGAGCGCCGCGCATCGTCGCCGATGCCGAGCCCGGGCCAACGGGCACGTCGGCGAGGAATTCCTTGATCTCGACAACCGCCACGCCGCCGCGCTGTCGAGCTGCGCGATTGCGCACGAGTAGGAATGGTGTCCAGCGTGCCGCCGTCGCTCGAATCGTCGAAGCATCGTAACCAATGAGATCGGCGAGCGCGTCGTTGCGGATACCGGTTGCCTGGACCATCGTGTCCTCGAGACGAAGATCCATTGCCTCCGCGACCGCATCGATGGAGCAGCCACAGAGCGTGTCATGCGGATGCGCCTGGAGAAGCGTGCGCCACGCCGCGACGAGATGGGGGAGTCGAGACACCGCTCCGCGGCGATGCGCGAGCGCCGCCCAGGGTTCGGCGTCGCGGAGGAGCGCGCGCTCGGCCCTGGCGTTAGCGCGTTTTTGCGCGGCACGACTACCGAAGGTCCCCTGCAGCGTCCAGGTATAGCCGTACGAGTCGCGCAACTCTCCGGCGATCTCGGGCAATGACCATGCGGCAGCTGCATCGAGGACGTGCTTCGCGAACCCCGACAGGGAGCTCGGTCGCACGATGTCGCCGCTGTGCTTTGCCGCCGCCTTCAACGCCCGCACGGCTTGGTGCTGCTGCTCCTGACGCGCGTGGTGATCGGCGCCGTTAGGCAGAAGAACGACACTCGTCGCGGAACGTGGAGCGAGTTCGTCCCGTATGCGGTTCCACCGTTCTTCGGCAAGACGCGGCGCCGTTGGCAGCGCGGAGCCGTACTCGTACCCACTGCGCGCAAGATGATACATGACGACGCCGTCGCCATTGCTCGCGCGCCACCGAACGGTGTCCGTATCTGGCCAACGGCGACCACCGAAGCCGCGCCAGACAATGGCCAGCGGCAGGCCGAATCCCGCCGCGATCGATGGCAGCGCGGCAGGATGGCCAAAGGAGTCCGGGCAGTAGAGTACCGGCGGCGGCGAAGCGCCCATCTGCTGAAGCACCCGCCGACCGAGAAGGAGATTTCGAACGAGCGCCTCACCACTCGGGATCAACTCGTCCGCCAGCACATACCAAGGGCCGGCTTCGAGGCGTCCGTCCCTCAGCAGAGACGAGAGGTCGGTGGCGCGCTCGGGTCGCACATCGAGATAGTCCTCGAGGATTACTGCCTGGCCGTCGAGAAGAAAGCTCTCGCCCTTCGGGGGCGGATGGTCGAGCAGCTCGTCGACGAGCGCCACCAGCCGTTGCCTGAATCGGACGAAGGGCTGGTACCACTCACGATCCCAATGCGTATGGGCTACGACGTGCGCAGTGATCAAGACGCTGCCGGTTGCGGGAATGAAATCAAGAGGCCGCGGCGAAATTCACCGCGGCCTCCGTGTCGACGCAAGTACAGCGAGTTATTCGCTTACACCACCGGTCGGCGACCCGTGACCAGGCGATAGACGATCACGATGAGCGCGATCACGAGGAGGAGATGAATGAGTCCTCCGCCGACGTGAAACGCCAGAAAACCAAGCGCCCACAGGATGAGCAGAATGACCGCGAGTGTCCAAAGCATGACTGGTATCCTCGATTGGTGTTGTGCTCCGAGCTCCGAGCTTCGCTGCTTGCCTACGACTCGGGGCACATGAGCAACACTCGTACCGAACTCCACTGGTCGGCTCGGACTGCGCCGTCACGAATCGCCGAATTCGAGCGCGTGTTGCGCGTCCCTCTCGAAATCCGCGGTTGGCGGATACGTGACCTCATCACCGTGCACGACAGCGAAGCTGGTGAGGCGGTGCGGTGATTCGCCGGCGTCGAGGATGTGCTCAACTGTCACACCCCGAGCCGTGAGCGCGTCGCTGATGAGCGCTCGATGGCAGCGCCAGGGAACAGCCTCCGAACACATGATTGCCGTGCGCCGCCTGTCCCCCAGGACGATGAGGTCGTCGAGAGCAGCGCGGAACGCGGGTGTTTGCATATACGCCGCATAGCCGCGAAACCCCTCATTCCGCCACGCCGACGGCGGCGCATCTCTCGGCGGACGCCGGCGACCGCCTAACGCGGGCCGATGGAGATACTCGATGCCAGCGTCCTGCAAGGAGTGCTCGAGCACTTCGCGATTGAAATGCGGATGGCGACGCGAACCTGGAAAAGTGCGTACGTCGACCAGACATTCGATTCGCGACCGCTGGAGCAAAGAGAGGAAATCCTCGAAAGATCGTGTCGAATGTCCAATCGTGTAAATGGTCACGGAATCGGCGGACCGTCCGTGGGTGGCGCGCTTTCACCTCGCATGCGCTCGACGACGACTGGCCGGTCCGCACTGATGGGCCGGTCATGCAACGCGTCCTTCGCGATGTGATACGTCTGACGCGCGAGCAATACGCGCGACGCACGCACATCGTGGCCGACGTCGATAAGCAAATGCGCAAGATCGCCAGTGCCCCAGAGTACGCCGGCGAGGACGATCAATCGGCTCGCCTCCCCCAGCAACGTTGGAATCGACGATGCACCCTGCGCATAAAGGCCCGTCGCGATCTCCGCGACGAGCAGGAGCAGCAGGATGATGGCCATGAACCGGAACAGCTTCGATAGGTATCGAAGACCCGTATACGGTTCGATGTCCGTGGCGCGAATGCCGGCGATGATCGCGCCTTCCTCGTGCTGCTGTTCTGTGGGCTTGCCATTGCCGCGTGTACCGACGGGCTCGGCCAATACCACTTCCTCGGCGAGGTCGGTGTTTCTCCGGTGTTCCACGGTCATCCTCCTCCAGGTCCCCCAGTCCAACGCGCCCTGTAGCCGCGCGTATCGATGTGAATGAAAGGTCCGTGCCCGGGCCCGGCAGGATAGATCCCTGCACCACCAACAAGCTCGGGATGAGCTGCCTCGACGCGATCGACAGCCGCCTCGATGACCTTGCTGTCGGTCATTGAGATGTGGCCGTCATGGTTGAGGTCGTCCATCACGCCGTCGTGATTGCTGTCAATGAAGATGTCCGACGCATCACCGTACATATGTCGGCTAAGTGCAGCCCGGCCTTGTGGATTGCCTCCAGACGCATTGTACCGGGGCGTCCGGAAACCGCTCATGACCCGCACGCCGCTCACGTCCACGCCATGTGCCGTGAGGTCGGCGAGGATGAGCTCGAGCTTGTCGACCAACCTGAGCTGCAGCACCAGATATTTGGGCCAGACATTCGGTTGGTCATGTGTCAGAAAGTCCCGCAGCTTGAAATGCTCCGACACGTAGGTATCCGCATTGTCCTGCGTGACTTTGATGAAGCCAGCGGGATTCGCATAAGCGGTTGGGGGCGCCTTTGCTGGAGCCACCGATCTCTTACTGCTTCGCTCCGCGGGCCAATTGCCGATGTAGTAGAGTCCGATCTTTCCGCCGCTCTTGGCACGGAAGGGCAGTTCGGTGATCACACTGAAGTCCGCGACTGGTCTGATCGCATTGCCGATGGCGAGCGCAATGCTCCAAACCCCAGCGCCGGAGGGCGTCGCGGTGTCGGTGGGCGTGACGTCACCGCCTACGCTGTACCGGATCTGCGCCCCCGACGGGAGTGAGTCCGAGTCGATCGCTTCCGCAGAGGTATCGATCGTCGCTCGTAGCTTGCCGCTGATCCCCCGCGCCCGCTCGAAGAGCGCGTTGATGGTCGCATCCGCCAGATATGCGGTCGACGGCGCGCTCGCCGAGGTCAGCGCGGTCGCGATCGTCGCCGCCGTGCGAGCGGCAGCGCCGACGGCGGTCTCCGATCCTTGCGCGGACTCCGACGTACGAAGATGCGAAAGCGACCACACCCATCCGACGGCCAGCGTGTAGAGCAAAACGCCCAAGACGATCTCGAGTCGCCTTTCTGCGCGGCCCGAAATGCCGACACGGTACCAGAAACCGGCGGGCGGTGACGGCAGCCGCAATGCAGCTTCGATCGCTTCCGCCCAGACATGCTCGTGGTGGGGCGCATCGAGAGAATGCGACTCTGCTTCGGTACTTGCAGTTGACCCCATGGGTGGGGTCGTCGAAGTTCCTTTGCTCACAGCGGCTTCACCATCTTCGCTTCGCCAAGCCCAACATGCAGGCCATAATCGAATTCATACACCGGTTGGGCGATCCACGCGCGCTTGTGGCGTGGGGCGGCTATGTCGGTCTCACGATCATCATTTTCGCCGAGACCGGATTGCTCATCGGCTTCTTCCTTCCCGGTGATTCTCTGCTGGTCACGGCTGGGTTGCTCGCCACGCAAACGCAGCTCGTGGATCTCAACGTGTACGTGTTGGGCACGCTCCTGTCGGTTGCCTCGATTCTTGGAAACGCGGTCGGGTACTACATCGGCAAAGTGACCGGCCCTCGTCTCTTTCGACGCGAAAGTTCCCTGCTTTTCAATCGAAAGCATCTCGAGCGCGCCCATGCGTTCTACGAGCGACACGGCGGAAAGACGATTGTACTCGCGCGGTTCATGCCCATCGTCCGGACCTTTGTGCCCGTTGTGGCTGGTATGGGGCAAATGCAATACCGCCGCTACATGGCGTACAACATCATCGGTGGTTTGGCCTGGATTTGGTCGATGCTGTTCATCGGCTATTTCTTGGGCCGCTACATTCCGGGCATTAGCGACCATATCGAGCTCGTGATTCTCATCGTGATCTTCCTGTCGTTTGTGCCAGGGATCATCGCCTGGCTCCGTAGCCGAGGGCGATCGACCGAGAGACGAGCGGTTTCGGACATCTGAACCCAGAGGAGAGTCGGAATGCCGTTCACCCTTCCCGCGCTTCCCTATGCGTACGACGCCTTAGAGCCGCACATCGACGCCAAGACGATGGAAATTCACCATACGAAGCACCATCAGGCGTATGTGAACAATCTCAACGCGGCGTTGGAGAAGGCGCCGCAGCTCGAAGGCAAATCACTCGACGATTTGATGAAGAGCATCAACAGTGTTCCCGAGGCCGTGCGCACTGCGGTGCGGAACAACGGCGGCGGCCACTGGAATCACTCGATGTTTTGGGAGCTGATGGGTCCCAAGCAGGGCGGTGAGCCCCGCGGGCGCATCGGCGACGCGATCAAGAGCTCCTTCGGTGACTTCACGAAGTTCAAGGAGCAATTCGCCGCCGCCGCGACAGGCCGCTTCGGTTCCGGTTGGGCGTGGCTGATCGACGAAGGAAACGGCAAACTCTCGATCACCAGCACGCCGAATCAGGACAATCCGCTCATGGAAGGCAAGAAAGCGCTCCTCGGTCTCGACGTCTGGGAGCATGCGTATTACTTGAAGTACCAGAACCGACGGCCGGATTACATCACGGCATGGTGGAACGTGGTCAATTGGGACGCGCTCGCGAAAAAACTCGGATAGATATTTGACTGGAAATGCAAAAGTGCGCAGCCGCGTCGTCGAGCGGCTGCGCACTTTTGACTTTCAACCTACGGGATGACTTTAGTTTTTGGCTCGAGACGAACGATCCACAGTCCGCTGTTTAAATCGTTCACGAACGCTAAATCGTTCTTGACGACCGTTCCCCAGGCCATCGCCATGTTTGGCAACTTGCCATCGGGAGCACCGGTATAGAGGTTGGCGATCTCGCGGCCCTGCGCGCGCAAATCGCCGCGGAGCTCGCCGGAAATGTCGAACGCGTGGAAGCCGGCGTTGTAGGCACCCATGTATAGCGTGTCACCCGCGATCCAAACGTTGTGCACGCCGCCGAACTCGGGCTCGTACCAGGCGACGCTCTTAGGCTGCTCGATGTCGCTGACGTCCACGACCTGAAGACGACCGTGCGCGCGCGTCACCTGACCCTGAAAAAGTGCTTCCGCCGCGGCGTTGCCAAAGACTTCGTCCGCGATGAACACATACTTGCCGTGACGCCACGCCGTGTGCGTTCCACGAATGAATCCAGGGCCACCTTCGAGGGCGACGTCTTTGTACAGCGAGTCCAGGTTGTATTTGAACTGCGAGACCAGCACGGGATGGTCCGGACGCCCGCCCTTGATACCATTCCCCACGTCGAGAATCACCAGCCCGTCGTTCCACCACGACGCGTAAACGAGCCCGTCCTGGACATCGATGTCATGGAGCATGACGCCTGCGGGTGTTTGTCGCGGACGATAGCGGCCCACTTCCTTTGGATGGGCGGCATCCGAGATGTCGACGATGTGCAGGGCACCGGTGCCATCGTTCGTGAGATAGACGTGTGTCCCGTACTTCTCCTGCTTGTGGATGAATGCCGAGTGCACGCCCGAGGTCACATTCTCGGTGAACTCGGAGATGGGCTTCGGATGCAGCGGGTCGTGCGTGTCGGCGATGACGATACCGTTCTTCCGATTGTCGGCGCCCTCACGCGTGATGACCATGTAGTTCCCGTCAGGCGTCGTCATCACGTCGTTGATAGTCCGCGCATTGACGATGATCGAATCGACAATCGTCGGCGCGGCGGGATTACTGATGTCGATCGTGTAGACGCGATCGCCACCCAATCCGGTGCCAAGGTACGCCACCTTGCCATTCGGGTGAATCCAAACTTCCGTGGTGAAGAAAGACGACCGCGGCACGCGACCGAGCACCTTCGCTACGCGTTGTACGTCGCGAGGCGCGACGGTGACCACGGCGTCGGCGTTGCGCGTGCCGTATGACGCGGTGACTTGGTACGTCCCCGGTTCGTACGCGACGAACGCTCCGCCGTCATCGATCTCACCTCGGCCCGGCGAGAAGAGCCATGTGGGATCGAGACCAACGATCTCCTTGCCGGCGCGATCCTTTACCGTGGCGCGAAAGCGCACGACGTCCCCGGTTCGCGCTTGCGTCGTTGACGGTGTGACATCGACGGAGCCGACATCCGCTGCGATGACCTCCACGCTCAGCGCACGTGATGCGGTACCCGCGACGGCCGTGATCGTGGCACGCCCGGGCGCGAGGGCGGTAAGTATTGCACCGGTCGTGACGCGCGCGACCTGTGGCGCAGACGAGCGCCACTCTATGCGATCGTCCCGTCGATCACCTGCACGCGACCAGACGGACGCGTCGAGCCTAACGTGTTGGCCGGCGAGAAGGCGCGTTGGCCGTGGCGAAATGTCCATGCGCGACGCGGGCCCCGGCACCATGCGCACGGCGACACGTTCGATCACCGGTTTCGCACCTGGCACCACTGCCGATATCACTACGGGAAAAGTGCCAACCGCTCCGGCCGTTACCAGACCGGTGCTGTCGACGTGCCCTTCGAACATCGCGCCTGCTTGCTGAAAGAGGATGCGCGCGCCGTCGATCGAGCGCCCATTCACGTCGACCGCGCGCACGCGAAGACGAATGGTGTCGCCCGCGACGACGGTGGGCGAAGCCGGGGTCACGCTGAGATGCGCAATGCTCGGCGCCGATTGCTGCGCCGGTTGCTGAAGGACGAGAAGGAGGGCGAACAGTGAGGTGGGCATGCGACCGTCTCCAGAGGGGATGGCGAGCCCGAAGCTACGGCAGAGAGCGTAGGCGCGCTACGGCGTTTGCCTCGGACGGATCGCCTTGGTCGCGCGTTGCGGGTCCGCATCATCCGCTCGCGAGGCGCCCGCCACGAGGTCCTCCAGCCCACCATCACCCGGTCGGTCGTCAGCGGCGGGAAATACCGGATACATGCTCGTGGAGGTGGGGCGAGCTATCCGGCCGAGCATCGGCGGCGTGATGAGCGTGGTCACGAGCACCATCAGCATGATCGCTCCGAAGAGCCCGGCGTCGATCGCACCTGTGCTGAGTCCCATCTGCGCGAAAATCAGCCCAACTTCGCCTCGCGGGACCATCGCCGCGCCCACAAGGAGCTTTCGTCCGCGGAACCACCACGGTACATAGCCGGCGAGCATCTTCCCAACCACGCCGCACGCGATGAGCGCGACACCGATGCCTAACGAACGCGCGTTGGCAAGAGCACGCAGATCGACTGCGGCACCGACGGATGCAAAGAAGATCGGAACAAAGAAGTGGCCGATTGTCGTCGTCGATTGCGTGATCTCGTCCTTCTCCGGCACCGTGAAGAGCACCAGGCCGGCCGCGAACGCGCCGATGATCAACGCCGAGCCGGCGAACGTCGCCACGAGGGCAAGCGAAAAGGCGAACGCGAGAGCGAAGATGCCGAGCGCGCCAGCCATTCGGATGTGATGAATGATCCTGAAGGCGGGTGGCATCACTCGCATGCCAATGAGCACGGCGACCGCGAAGAATAAGACGGCCACGAGGCTGATGCGTGCGACGCGCGCTGCGTTGACAGTCGCACCACTAACGACGTCGGCAACCACCGCGAGAATGACGAGTCCAACGATATCGTCCAGCACCGCCGCACCCAACACGACACGCCCCTCGGACGAATCGAGGCGACCCAGATCGGAAAGTACGCGCGCGGAGATACCGACGGATGTGGCGCAGAGGGCGGCGCCCCCGACGAGAGCAGGGAGATGGCCGAGACCAAAAGCCAACGCCGCCGCATAGCCTAACGCGAAGGGGATGATGACGCCCGCCAGCGCGACTGTCGTCGCTTCGCTGCCAACGCTCAGGAGCGAACGTAGCTCCGTCTCCAGCCCCGTCTGGAAAAGAAGAATGATGACCCCAATCTCGGCCATGACTACCAGCACGGGATCGTTCGGATTGACAATCCCCAGAACGGATCCGCCGAGCAGGACACCCGCCAGCAACTCGCCGAGGACCGCCGGTTGGCCAAGTCGTTGAGCAAGCTCGCCAAGAACCTTGGTCGCAACGAAGATCGCGACGAGCGCCCCGAGCACCGAAACAACCGAATCGGCCGCGCCGCCTGCCCCCGCCAGCGCCGCGGCGACCAACATCACTGCGCCGCTTCGCCCTCGAGGTACGTGTAGCCCTCGAGACCGGCGACGTAGTCCGCGATAAAGGTGTTTGCTTCTTGCCGTGAAAGCTGCTTGGTCGCGCTCACCTTGCGGCGGAACGTCTGGAGCAGGTCGTTGGCCCGGAACTGAACATAGTTGAGCACTTCGGTCACGGTGTCGCCATGCACGAGATCAGTAACCTCATAACTCCCATTCGCCCCGAGGCGGACGTGCACCGCGTTGGTGTCACCGAACAAGTTGTGGAGGTCGCCGAGGATCTCTTGATAGGCGCCGGTGAGGAACACACCGAGCATGTACGGTTCGCCGTCGGTGAAGCCGTGAAGCTCCAAGCTCGGCCGCCCGTTTTTGTCACCGACAAAGCGGTCGATCTTGCCATCCGAATCGCAGGTGACGTCCTGCAGCGTGCCTCGGCGAACGGGCTCCTCGGTGAGCCGATGGATCGGCATGATCGGAAAGAGCTGATCGATCGCCCAGCTGTCCGGCAGTGACTGGAAAACCGAAAAGTTGCAGAAGTAGCGATCGACGAGGGCGGCGTCGAGGTCCACGATGATGTCTTCGTACTCGTCCCGATTTTTCTCGACGGCGCGCGAGATCGCGTTGATGGTCGCGAAGTAGATCTGCTCGGCCATAGCGCGGCCGCGAAGAGACAGTACCCCAGAGTTGAACAGCTCGTGCGAACGTTCCTTGTCGAACGTGAGATCGTGGTAGATCTCGCGAATCCTTCGCTTGGAGACGTTTTTCCGCGACGCGTCCCGGTAGTCGGCGACCATCTCGTGCAGCAGTGGATGATCGTCCTCGGTGAGCTCCGGAATGGGCCGTTCGGTATGCGACTCGACGTCGATGACTTTGAGGAGCAGTAGCGCGTGATGCGCGGTCAATGCGCGCCCCGACTCGCTGATGATGTGCGGCATTGGAAAGTCGTGCTCCCGGCATGCCTCGGCGAGCGTGTACACGACGTCGTTCGCATACTCCTGAAGAGAGTAGTTGACGCTCGCGTCGGAGGTGGAGTTCGTTCCGTCGTAGTCCACACCGAGACCGCCACCAACATCGAGATGAGTGATGTCTAAGCCCATCTCGCGAAGCTCGACGTAGAACCGGGTAATCTCTTGGAGACCGAGCTTTATGAATCTTATGTCGGTGATCTGCGAGCCGAGATGAAAGTGAATCAGCTTGAGGATGTCGAGCCGCCCCGCGGCGCGAAGTTTCTCGATTGCTGTGACGAGATCGGCCGCGTTGAGACCAAACTTGGACTTTTCGCCGCCACTCTCTTTCCAACGGCCAAACCCGCGTGAGGCGAGCTTGATCCGAACGCCGGCCGTCGGCGTGATCTGCATCTCGTCGGCGGCCTGAAGCAGGACGTCGATCTCGCTCAACTGTTCGAGAACGATGAAAACCTGGTGACCGAGTTTCTGACCCATGAGGGCCAGCCGCATGAACTCCTCGTCCTTGTATCCGTTGCAAACAATGACGTGATCGGTCGTCTCGGAAAGGCCGAGGATCGCCTGTAGCTCTGGCTTACTCCCGCACTCGAGCCCAACGCCATGGGACTTGCCGAACTCCAGGATCTCCTCAACGACATGGCGCTGCTGATTCACTTTGATCGGATACACGGTCGTGTAGCCGCCCGTGTACTGGAACTCGGCACGGGCTTCATCGAAACGCGTCGTCAACGCTTCGATGCGCGAGCGAAGAATATCCGAGAAGCGGAGGAGAACAGGCAGTGTGATTCCCTGCTCCTCCAAATCCATGGCGACGTCGTACAGGTCGACCTCGTGCTCTGGATGCTCCTTATTCGGCCGCACGATGACGTGACCACGCGAATTGACGTCGAAGAAGCCAGCGCCCCAGCCTTCGACGTTGTAGAGCGCGCGCGCCGCCTCGATGCTCCATCCCGCCGGCTGCTCGCCAGCTTCGCCCGTCGCGGGTTCAACGATGTGTGTAGCCATCCCGGAAAATAGCTATCAGTTCGAAGGTTGAAGCTACCACGTGAGCCGAATCGACGCTTCGCATCCGAATCACCGGATAGCTACGGACTATGCTCTGACGGCTAAGGGAACAGAACCTCGACGGACCAAGAGTCAGCCCGCCGCACATACAGCTCGCGCCGATGGAGACGACTAGGCATTCCCTTCCAGAACTCGATTCGCTCCGGCGTGAGGCGAAAGCCCGACCAATACGGCGGACGAGGAACGATCACGCCCTCGAAGCGTTGCTCGAATTCAGCGACGCGGCGCTCGAGCTCCTGCTCGTCCGCAATCGTTCGACTCTGCTGCGACGCCCAAGCGCCGATCTGACTCCCACGTCCTCGTGAGGCGAAATACGCATCCGCCTCAGCGCCTTCGACAGGTGCGACGGGACCCTCCACCCGCACCTGGATCTCGAGTGGCTGCCAGTGAAAGCACATCGCCGCGTTGGGATTGCCCAGAAGCTCTCGCCCTTTGCGGCTCTCGTAATTCGTGTAGAACACGAAGCCGCGCTCGTCAGCGTGCTTCAGGAGCAGCATCCGAACGCTCGGCTTTCCATCCATCGACGTGGCCAGCGCAAATGCCGTCGGCTCGGGAAGGCGTTCTCGCGATATCGCGGTCGCTTGCTCCAACAGCCCGAGGAAGCGTTTGCTCGGCTCCGCGAGCGGAGCTCGGCGCTCCTTACGCTGCGTCATCCGATCGCGCGCTTGTAGAAGCTGCGCATGCCGAGCATCCATCCCGCGATAGCGAGAAGGATCAGTGCGACCGTCACGACGCCGAGACTCATGTGCGGGATCGCCGGCGTCATCACGCCGCGCAGTCCCTCCGCGACGTACACGAGTGGATTGAGGAGGACGAGGTACTTCACGACGGGCACTCTATCGAGTCCACGCCAGGGATAATACGCACATCCGAAGAAGATCATCGGCGCGACGATGACGCTGAACATCAGGCCGATCTGCTGCGGGGAAATCGCCGTGCCGAGCCACATGCCGAGCGACGAAAACGCCGTCGCGCCGAGGATGGCAATCAGTACGATCTCTCCACCATGCGCGAGCGAGAGTCCTTGGATCGGACCCATGATGACGCGGGCGATAGGCAGCACGACAATCCCGGCGATGAGTGCCTGAATGACGGCGGCGACGATCTTCTCGGCGGCGACGACGCGCGTCGGAACCGGCGCGAGCAGGCGATCCTCGATCTCTTTGGTCCAGCCGAAGTCCTGCATCATCGGCAACGCGACTGCCTGGATAGCGGACATCGTTAGGCTGATCGCCAGGATACCGGGGAGCAGCGCCGCACCATAGTTCGCGCCCACGAAGCCCATACGAGGCAGCAACGCACCAAAGACGATGATGAAGAGCAGCGGTTGCATGATCGTACGGACGAGAAAGAAGGGCAGCTCCTTTCGCGCGACGATGACATCGCGCCGGAGTAGCGCCAAAAACACTTTCGATGGCGCAACCGTTCGTTCCTTCGCTGCCATCGCCGGCGCGTGGGGCGGAACCTCACGTGCAGTGGTCGTCAATCGAGCTTTCTCCCGGTGAGTGAGACGAAAAGCGTCTCGAGGCTGGGCTCCGTCAATCCGATGTTGCGCACATGCAGACCGGCATCCTCGACGATCTGAATGAGAGGCGAGATGATGCGGCCCCCGCGATTGCTGTAGACGCGCAGCATTTGATTCTGCGCTTGGGCCCGGAGCACACCTTCCAGTGTACTCACACGCTCCGTTACGCGGACGGGATCGCCGTCCGTATCAAGCTCGATCAGCGTACCGCCTGGAGCTCGCTCCTTCAGTCGTCCGGGCGTGTCGAGCGCAAGCAGCTTGCCCCGATCGACAATCCCTATGCGATCGCAAAGACGGTCCGCCTCCTCCATATAGTGCGTCGTCATCACGATCGTGCGACCTTGCTGGTGCAGATCGCGGAGGATAGACCAGAGATCTAGCCGTGCTTGGGGATCGAGGCCAACGGTCGGCTCATCGAGAAACAGCACGTCCGGCTCATGTATGAGTGCTCTCGCAATCATGAGACGCTGCTGCTGTCCGCCAGAAAGTTGATCGACTTTCGCCTGGGCTTTGTCGGCGATGTCGAGACGACTCATGAGCTCACGCGCGCGCTGCTCTGCCGTTGGACGGGGAATGCCAAAGTACGCGGCGTGAAAGACGAGATTCTCCAGCGCGTTCAGGGCGCGATCGGGATTGGGCCGCTGCGGTACGACGCCTATGTGAGTGCGCACTCGCACGGCATCGCTCGCGACGTCTACACCGCTAACGAGCGCCGAGCCGGCGGTCGCGAGAACCCGCGTCGTGAGAATGCCAATCGTCGTCGTCTTGCCCGCGCCGTTAGGCCCGAGTAGTCCGAAGAACTCGCCGTGGCCGATCTCTAGATCGAGCGCGTCGAGAGCGACAACGTCCCCGGCCGGCGCGGGCGGCCCCGGCGGCGCACCTGGTGGACCCACCCGCGGCGCTTTCCCGCGACGCTTTCCCGATGGGGCCGGATAGACCTTGCGAAGCGCACGTGTTTCGATGGCGGCCGTCGCCACCGCTCAGTTATCCCCGTCGAGCAAGCCGCCTAACGCACCGAGGACGCTTCCTTCCTCCCGCCTGCTCCCACCCGCACGCGGCGACGCGGCGATAATTCTGTCCGCGAGCCGTGAGAAGGGCATCGTCTGCAGAATGACGCGTCCAGGCCCCCTGAGCAGCGCGAAGAAGAGCCCTTCACCACCGAAGAGCGCAGTCTTGATCCCCGGCACCATTTGAATGTCATAATCGACCGACGCATCCATTGCCACGATGCATCCCGTATCCACACGGAGCGTCTCGGCGCCGCTCAACTTCAATTCGTGCAACGTTCCCGAAGCATGAAGGAAAGCGAGCCCGTCGCCCTCGATGCGCTGCAGGATGAACCCTTCGCCGCCAAAGAAGCCAGCGCCGATGCGCTTCGTGAACGCGATGGTGACGTTGACCCCGCGCGCCGCGCAGAGAAACGAGTCTTTCTGTGCGATGAGGGTGCCGTTCCACTCCTTCAGATCGATGGGCCGGATCTTTCCCGGGAACGGAGACGAGAACGCGACATCCTGCCGCTTGTGTCCCGTGTTCGTGAACGTGGTCACGAAAAAGGAATCGCCGGAGAGCGCACGCTTCGCACCCTGCACGAGCTTCCCGAAAAGTCCTCCGCCCTGCTGGTTGGGGTCCAGTGTCGTATTCATGACGATCCCTTCCTGCATGTACATCATCGCGCCTGCTTCAGCGAGGACCGTCTCGTTCGGGTCGAGGGTTACGATGACAGCCTGAAGGTCATCGCCGATAATCTTGTAGTCGATTTCGTCAGACATAGCGCCGCGGAGGTCGAAGGTCCCTCAAATTGACGAGGTTCTGGTGGAAGCGAAAGCACGGGTCCGCATCTTGGGATGGGACCCGGTCAGCGTCGCTCTCCATGCCAAAGGGATCACTTCTCGTCTCTTTGAGAACCAACCGCGGCCGCACCCGCCTGCACCGCCGGCCGTACCTGATCTCGACCCTTCATCTGATATGGAATGCCGTGAATCATCCAATCCGGCTCGGGATATCCCCGCAGATGGTAGTCGAAGAACTGCTGCATCCGCATCGCGATGTCCTTCTGATTCGCGCGCTTCGTTGGATTGTGGACGTCGTTGTTGTAATCGATGAGGTACACCTCTTTGTTCAAACGCCGGAGCGCGACGAACATCTCGATCCCCTGATACCACGGTACCGCATCGTCCGCATCGTTATGCATCATGAGGAGCGGCGTCGTGATACGATCCGCCCAGAAGAGCGGCGAGTTCTCGATATAGCGCGTCGTGCAAGCCCAGATCGAGCATCCGATACGGCTCTGCGTGTGCTCGTACTGAAAGGCGCGAGCGAGACCCGAGCCCCACCGAATACCGCCGTAAGCGCTCGTCATGTTCGCAACCGGTGCACCTGCCATCGCCGCGCTGAAAAGGTGCGTTTGCGTGATCAAGAACGCTGTTTGATAGCCGCCCCACGAGTGGCCTTGAATGCCAAGGCCCTTCGGATCCACGTAACCCCGTGCAAGCAGCATCTCGACGCCGGGGACGATCGACTTCAACGCACTCGCACCAGGAAACCCAGTCTCGTAGTGAATGTCCGGAACGAAGATGAGATACCCGTTCGAGACATAGTGCGTGTAGTTGATGACGTTCCGGCCACCCGGCGGCACGTAGTTATGGAGGGTGTTCGAGAACTGTTCGTAGTAGTACGTGATCAGCGGGTACTTCTTGTGCGGATCGAAATCCTCTGGCTTATAGAGGAGACCCTGCAGCGGAACGCCATCGGCGCTGCGCCAGCTCACGAGCTCCACCGTACCCCACTTGAAGTTCTTCTGCTGTGGATTCGCGTCCGAGATCTTGGTCAGGCTCGTTAGGTTCGACCCCGTATACAGATCCGGAAAATCAACGAAGGTGCTCTTGGTCACGACGTACTGATCGGCGTCGGCGGCTTTCATCGGCGTACCGTAGGCAACATCCGACATCACGATACGCTCGGGCGCCTTGTTCATACCCAACTGATCGCGATAGAAACCACTCTGCTTTGTCGAATCGTCGAATGCCGAGAGAAGAAGCGGCTCAGCGGGGTCGATCACACCACGCTCCGCATCGGCACCACCGCGGCCGCCACGTCCACCGCGACCCCCGCGACCGAGGGCGAGTCGAAAAACGAGGTGCTCGCGCCGACCCAATGAATCGGTGACGATACGCGCCGGACGCGTACCCGTCGGATCCATCTCCCAAATGTCATAACGGTCGTAGAGGAGGACCGCGTTGTCTCCCTTCGTGAAGCCGGCCACGCCCCAAGCCGCCGGCGTCGAAGGCGTATCCCACGTCTCTTGCGCGAAGCTCACGTTCTTGACGGATGCCGTGAGGTCCACTGTCTTGCCATTCGCAACGGCGTAGCTGTACCAGTGACCGTTGTCGAAGAAGAGCACGTATTTCGCGTCTGGCGAGAGCTGCGCGCTCCCGCTGATCTTCTCGCGAATTAGCCTGCGATTTCCGGTCGCCGCATCGATCAGGAAGACATCATCGCCCTCATCGCCCCACATCCGCTCGATGGCATAACGCTCCGAGCTCGCCGCCAACGCGATGCGTCCATCATCCGATACGCTCACGGAAGGCATCGAGTCGTTGGCGAGGCGCACGAGCTTTTTCGTCGCCAAATTGTAAATCGTCTCATACGTCCGCAGACGATCGCGCGCCGACTCGATCTTCTGTTGCGGCTGAAGCCGCGGATCCTTCCACGACCAGAGATCGAACACGGCTTTGTCATAGAGCGAGTCAGCCGGGATCGAATCCATCGGCGCCGGGGCGACGCCGAACAAGATCGCGTTGCCATTGCGCGTGAAAGCAACCCGGCCGTTATCCGAGACTCCAAGCTCATCGCCAACGGCCGCTGAGCTCACGACGGCCTGCGCTGAAGGCGATTTAAGGTTCGCGTAGTAAAGCGTGAAGCGCGGATGATCTTTGCCTATGTCGTCGCGATCGGAAACAAAGGCCGCCTGATTCCCCGCACGGTCGAACGCGAGCTGCTTGTATGCACCATGACCCACGAGGAGTCCGACCTCCTTACCATCTGCCGGCGATACGACGTACGCGCCGTCGCGCGCGTTGTCGCGCGAGGAAACCGTATACCCCAGCCACTTCGCGCTGTCGTCGAACGCGTAGGTCGTCACATCGTTGATTCGTCGCTCTGCACCCGTCGCGAGATTGCGCAATACCAGAGTGGACCCGTACTCGGGGCGCCGCCCGCGCAGCGCGGAATCGCTCACGGGACGTGGGCGTCCGCCCGGCGATGCGGCATTTGCCGCGGGCGCGCTTGCTCGAGCCGACGAGTCGCGCGCCGCGCGATTCGCGGCGGCGCTGTCAGTCGGCTCCAGGAGATACGCGAGCCAGACTCCCGATTCACGAGCGGTGCGGAAGGAGCGTACACGTGGCACGCTGGTCACCTGACCGTTGGCGAGATCGACGATCGCGAGTGACGACTTTGGCTGGTCCGCGGGCCTTCGCTTTTCACGACGTGCGCGTTCGAACTCGCTCATCGGTGCATACGTCAGCGCGACGACATGCTTGTTGTCGGCAGTGATCTGCGCCGGCGCAGCCGCGTTTGTCGTATCACGCGCGCCGGCAACCATCTGTGGCCGCCCGATGAAGCCGCGCGGGACGCGATATTCGGCTCCACCCTGCGCGGCGCGGATGATCAGCTCTCCGTCGCCGACCTGCGGCACCAATGAGTACGCGACCCAACGGCCGTCATTCGAGATCGCCGGCGAAGAGATCGATTGCCAATGGTCCCAATCGTCCGGAGTGAGTGCGCGTTTCGGCGCCTGGGCAATGGCGACGCTGCCGAGCGCGCCGACGAGCATCCCCGACGTGGAGAGGACGACGAGACGACGGTACATGGGAGGGAGGGCTGAAGAAGAGATCGGGCGAGCGGGCGGATCCAATAAAATACGCGAGCGGCAGCTCCGTCGTTGGGCGCTCCGGCCCTCACGGCGGCGCTCGCTCGCGCGATAGATTCGACCATGCTTCTGAAACGCTTTTACGACGAGGGCCTCGCCCAGGCCAGCTATCTAGTTGGCTCAGAATCGGGCGAGGCACTCGTCATCGATCCAACGCGCGACCTAGGCCCCTATCTCGGCTCCGCCGCGGCCGAGGATCTTCGCATCACCCACGTCACCGAGACCCACATCCACGCCGATTTTCTGTCCGGCGCCCGCGATCTCGTGAGAGAGACCGGTGCTCGGCTCCTGCTCTCGGCCGAGGGCGACGCGAACTGGCAATACCGTATCGCCCCCGACGAGCGCGCCGAGCTGTTGCGCGACGGTGACAGCTTCGCAGTAGGCGAGGTGCGTGTGAGCGTTAGGCATACGCCGGGTCACACTCCCGAGCATGTCATTTTCCTGGTGACCGATGGCGCGGTCGCCGACCGTCCGCTCGGAATCTTCACCGGCGATTTCATCTTCGCGGGTGACGTCGGCAGGCCCGACTTGCTCGAGAAGGCAGCGCACATCGAAGGAACGATGGCCAGTTCGGCACGCGCCCTCTTTCAGTCGCTACGACAGATGCGCGAGTACCCCGACTACTTGCAGCTTTGGCCCGGACATGGCGCAGGATCGGCGTGCGGCAAGGCGCTCGGCGCCATGCCGTCGACCACGCTCGGGTATGAGCGTCTATTCAACTGGGCGTTTCAGATTACGGACGAAGACCAGTTCGTCCGAACGGTGCTGGCCGGTCAACCGGAAGCGCCGGCGTACTTCGGCCGGATGAAGTTTCTGAACCGCGACGGACCACCGCCTCGGCGAGCGCTCGGGCTGCGACATGTCGATGCAAAGCGACTTCAGTCTCGCCTCACTGACGGCAAAGCAATCATCGTCGACACTCGGTCGTCGGCTGCCTTCGCCTCTGGATTCGTGCCCGGAACCGTGAACATTCCCGGCGGAAGAAGCTTCACGACATGGGCGGGGTCGCTTCTGCCGTCGGATGCGGACATTGTGTTGATCGCGGAGAGTGAAGCCCGTGCTCGGGCACTTGCGCGCGAGCTATCGATGATCGGTCTCGATCGAGTGACGGAATGGACCGGTCCAGAGGTGTTGGAGGCATGGCGGACCAATGGGGGAACAGTCGATCGCGTTCTCACAACGAGCGCTCGTGCGCTCGCAGAATTAGAAGGTGTCACGATCGTAGACGTTCGCTCGGACTCGGAGTGGAACGACGGACACATTGCCGGTGCGCGACACATTTTCCTGGGTGATTTGCTTGCCGCGGCGGAGGGGCTGCCAAGGGAAGGATCCCTGGTAGTCTCGTGTCAGGGCGGTTCGCGATCGTCGATCGGCGCGAGCCTCTTGCGCGCTCGCGGCTTCACGAATGTCATCAACTTCTCCGGCGGTTTTCGAGAGTGGCAAGATGCAGGACTTCCCGTTGAGAGCTCGGACGCTGCCCCGTCGTCGCGCTAGATCTCTGGAGGACACATGTCGGACGCGAAAAATACGATCGTCATCCTCGTGGGCCCCGAGTACGAGGATTTAGAGGTTTGGTATCCACGGCTCCGGCTCGAGGAGGCGGGATTCGTCGTGAAGCTCGCGGGAATGGGCGAGAGCACGTATCGCGGCAAGCACGGGTATCCGGCGACCATGGATGGCCATGTCCGCGACTTTCCGGCCGCGCAGCTCGCAGGAATCGTCGCGCCGGGGGGCTGGGCTCCTGACAAGCTGCGTCGCGATTTGGACGTTCTCACGCGAGTGCGCGAGGTGCACGCCGCGGGTGGCCTCGTGGGCACGATCTGTCACGGGCCATGGGTGCTGATCTCGGCGGGTATTGTGCGGGGTCGCACCCTCACCTCGACCGTGGGCATTCGCGACGACGTAATCAACGCCGGCGCCACCTGGGTTGACCGGCCTGCCGTGACGGACGGGAACATCGTGAGCGCCCGCGTCCCTTCCGACTTGCCTGCGTTCTGCGTCGCGATGCTGGACGTGCTCGAGTCCCAACAAAAGCGGCCGACCTTTCCAGCGGGCCGCCCTGAATTGCGCTTAACGACCTAGCCGCACGCAGGAGCGCGTTGCGTCGCTCGTTTCTCCTCTCGCCAACATTGCTATGCGTTTTCTGTGGTCATTGGTGTTTGTGCCGGCGGTTCTGCTCGGCCAGCGCCCGCAACAAACTCCAGCCGCGCCGGCACGCGCTACCCTGCTCCTCCCGGCCCGCGTGTGGGACGGCGTCGAGAATCAGCCGCACGACGGCTGGGCCGTGCTCGTTCGCGGCGAGCGAATCGAGGCCGTTGGGCCAAGGTCGCAGCTCAACGTGCCTAACGATGCAACCACCGTCGATCTTGCCGGCACGACACTCTTGCCCGGTCTTATCGAAGGCCACTCGCATCTGCTCCTGCATCCGTATAACGAGACGCCATGGGATGATCAGGTTCTCCACGAGGCGCTCGCCCTTCGCGTGGCTCGCGCCGTGAACCATGCGCGCGCCACCTTGCTCGCGGGTTGGACGACTGTGCGCGACCTCGGCACAGAGGGCGCCGGCTACGCCGACGTCGGCCTCAAGCAAGCGATCAACCAGGGCATCGTCCCGGGGCCGCGCATGATCGTCACCACACGCGCCATCGTTGCGACGGGAAGCTATGCGCCCAAAGGATTCACGCCTGAAGCAATCGATCAAATCCCGCAGGGAGCCGAGGAGGCGGGTAGCGCCGAGGATCTGTCGCGAATCATTCGTGATCAGATCAAACATGGCGCCGACTGGATCAAGATCTACGCGGACTATCGCTGGGGTCCCAACGGCGAAACGATGCCGACGTTCACGGCCGATGAGCTCAAGCTCGCCGTACAGGTTGCGGGAAGCAGTGGCCGGTCGGTCACGGTCCACTCATCCACAGCGGAAGGGATGCGACGCGCCATCGAGGCAGGCGTGACATCGATCGAGCACGGCGACGCCGGAACGCCTGAAGTTTTTCGTATGATGGCACAGAAGGGGATTTATCTCTGTCCAACCGTGGCCGCCGGCGACGCGATTCTCTCATACCGCGGGTGGCGGCGCGGCGTCGACCCGGATCCGCCAAGCATTACGGAGAAGAAAGTGAGCTTCAAGGCGGCGCTCGACGCCGGCGTACCGATCTGCAACGGGAGTGACGTCGGTGTCTTCACGCACGGCGAGAATGCACGCGAGCTCGAGCTCATGGTGAACTACGGAATGACGCCGGTGCAGGCATTGCGGGCGGCGACATCGTCCAACGCCAAGATGCTCCACTGGGAGAACCGCCTCGGCAGTGTGAAGCAGGGACTCCTCGCCGACCTCATTGCCGTACAGGGAGATCCAACGCGCGACATCTCGGCCACGCGGCGCGTGCAATTCGTGATGAAAGGCGGCGTCATTTACAAATCGTCAACGACGACGACGCCGTAGCGCCTCACCGCTGCATCAGCTCGGTGCCGCCGATACGAGCTTCTTCCGGGCCGCTACTCTATAGGTGAGCGGCCCGAGCGCGATGGCGACGGCGGTTCCGATCAGCGCGGGTACGCCGAACTCGCCGTCGCTGAACGACAGGACGATCACCAAGAACAAAACGAGCATCGGCAAAACGGCTAACGCCGTCACGGCATTGGCACCGAGCGGAATGCGAAAGACACCGCGCAGCTCTGGCTCTCGACGGCGGAGCCTAACGAGCGACGCGAACTCCAGCGAGAGCGCGAGCGAATAGAGTAGTACATCCGCGACGACGAGACTGCCGAAGGGAATCAGGACGAACACGGAGTAAACAGTGGCTGAGACCAGCACGGCGTTGCGCGGCGTCCCATTGACGTCCGTCTGCGCGAGTGGCGCTGGTAAGAGGCCATCATCGGCGATGGCGAATGGTACTCGCGAATAGGACAGCAACAGAGCGTTGAAGAGAGCCATCGCGCTCACCATCCCTGCTGCCGCAATCCATGCCGCCAAAGTCCTGCCAGCCATGCCCGTGGCCGCGCGAGCGATCTCCGGCCAGCCGCCTTCGGTCCACGTCCGCCAATCGGTAGCGCCTAACGCGGCCAGGAGCGGCACGAAATAACCCGCGGCGACGAGCGGGAGTGCGTACGCCAGGGCGCGGGGATATGTCCGCGAGGCATCCCGCACCTCGCCTTGTGCAGTGGATGCATTGTCCCAGCCGATGTAGTTCCACAGCGCGATCGAAAGACCCACCGCGAGACCACTGAAGCCCGAGCGTCCAGGAGCGGCAAACGGTCGCCACGGGACATGACTGATGTGCGGAATTGCCGCGATCGCGACAGCGACAAATCCTACGATGATGAAGGTTCCCGCGACAATCGACGCACGGCCTACACGCATCGCGCCGCGCAGATTAATTGCAGTGGCGCTCCAGATCACGAGCAGCGAGACGGCCCAGCGGCCCGTGGCGCCTAACGACGGGATGAAATACGCCAGATACTGGTTGAACAACACTGGATAAATCGCCATGTCGACGAGCGAATACATCCAGGTGAGCCAACCGTTCTGAAACGCCCAGAATGGTCCGAAGGCGCGCTGCACCCAACGGTAGTATCCCCCCTCCAGCGGCAGCATGCTCGCCAGCTCGCCGACGATGAGTACCTCGGGAATCGAGTACACTAAGGGAACGAGAAGCAGGATCAGGAGCGCCAGCCCTGGGCCCACTTCTCGCACGAGTCCCTCGGTGGTGAACGCGCCGCCCGACGTACTGAAGTAGAGGATGAAAACGAGCGGCAGCGTCGTGAGTGTGCGCTTGAGCATGCGGTCCTAAACTATCAACTCGCCAGCGCTGGCTCACTCTTTTGTGAGAGATACCTTTCGTCGAGATGACGGCACCCAGAATACCATCACGAAACGGAGCATCCGAGAAGCGGCTGAGCTGGCGTGAACGCTTCGCCGCCATGCGCTATGTGCCGGCACTCCTCGTGCTCGTCTGGGACACGGATCGGTGGCTCACCTTTGCGACGGGAGTGCTTCGCATCGTCCGGGCGTTTGTGCCCGTCGCGGCGCTCTGGATCGGTAAGCTCATCATCGACGAGGTCATTCGCGCTCGCGCGTCGGGTCCAAATTGGCCGCATCTCGCGGCTCTCGTCGGGATCGAGTTCGGCATCGCGATCATCGGAGACGCCCTCGGGCGCGGCAGTCAGCTCGTGGAAGGATTGCTGGGCGACCTCTTCACCAATCGGATGAGCATTCGCTTGATGGAGCATGCCGCGACACTCGACCTCGCGCAGTTCGAGGATCCGGAATTCTACGATCACCTCGAGCGCGCGCGACGCAACACCACCGGGCGTATCGGCCTCCTCGCGCAGGTTCTGTCTTTGGCGCAGGAGGCGTTGACGCTAATGACACTCAGCGCCGCCTTGCTCGCCTTCAGCGTTTGGCTCTTCCTGCTGCTCGTCCTGGCGACGTTGCCGAGCTTCGTTGGCGAAGCACACTTCGCATCGTTGCAGTATTCCCTTCTCTTTCGCCGCACGCCAGAGCGCCGCCAGCTCGATTACCTACGCTACGTGGGCGCAAGCGTCGAGACCGCGAAAGAGGTGCAGATCTTTGGCCTCGCTCCCTGGCTCATCGAGCGATATCGCCAACTGTCGGATCTTTTTTACGATGAGAACAGGATTCTCTCGTATCAGCGTGCTGGCGTGGGCGCCGTACTCTCAGTGCTTGGCACAGCCGGCTACTATGGCGCATACGCGCTCATGCTCGTTCGTGCCGTGGCCGGTGCGATTAGCGTTGGCACGCTCACCTTCTTGGCCGGCTCGTTCTCGCGCGGACGGAGCTCGATTCAAAACTTGCTGTTCGGTGTGAGCTCCGTTGCCGAGCAGGCGCTGTACTTGAAGGATCTGTTCACCTTCTTCGAGATGAAGCCGACGATCGCATCGCGTCCTGGCGCGCCAGAGGTGCCGCGGCCGGTGCGCGATGGTTTCGTCTTCGAGGACGTTGGCTTCACGTATCCGGGCAGCGATCGGTGGGCCGTTAGGCACATCAACTTACGCTTGCAACCGGGTGAGCGCGTCGCGCTCGTCGGTCTCAACGGGGCCGGCAAAACGACCCTGGTGAAGCTCCTCAGCCGTCTCTACGATCCAACGGAAGGTCGCATTCTCCTCGACGGTCGCGATTTGCGCGAGTACGACCTCGTCTCAGTTCGACGGGCCGTCGGCGTCATCTTTCAAGACTTCGTGCGCTACGACATGCGCTTCGAAGAGAACATCGCCGTCGGGGAGATCGACAGCGCGCGCGAGCACCTCGATCGAGCACCACAGAGCGATGATGCCGCGGCGCCCCCGCATCCGGCGGTGGAGAGCGCCGCCGAGCGTTCGCTCGCGTCCTCCCTCCTGCCCCGCCTGCCCGGGCGGTATCGCCAGATGCTTGGCCGTCGCTTCGAGCAGGGAGTAGACCTCTCCGGCGGCGAGTGGCAGAAGGTCGCACTCGCGCGCGCCTACATGCGGGATGCGCAATTGCTCATCCTCGACGAGCCGACGGCGGCGCTCGATGCTCGTGCGGAGTACGAGGTCTTTCTTCGTTTCGCCGAGTTGATCGGCGGTCGCATGGCGATTCTCATCTCGCACCGCTTCTCCACGGTGCGCATGGCCGATCGGATCATCGTGCTCCAAAACGGCACGATCACCGAAGAGGGCACGCACGAGGATCTTGCGCGCGGCGGAGGTTTATACGCCGAGCTGTTCGACATGCAGGCGTCGGGCTATCGCTGACGCCGGATCTTGCCGTCCTCGTTAAGGGCTCGCGGGACTTCCGTCGCGCGTCCAGACGACAATGACGCCGCAGCTGCGATCGAATCCACTGAACTGGGGCGGAATGGTGCCCGCTCCGGCGTACACTTCGATGGCGCCGATGTCCTTGGGCGGGGGCAGGAGATCGAGATTGAACGGGGTCGGCAGCGCCACGTTGTCGAGGAAGACGGCCATCGGACACGCGCCGAGAGCCGGATTTGCGCCCTCGCGGTGACTCAATGCGTACCACTCCGTGAGCACGCTCGCCCGGTTCGGTGAAACGTTGATCGACTTGAACGAACGAAAGAGCTCCGTTGGGTAAACCGTATTCTTCGCCTCGATCTCTTCCTGCGTCATGAATTCGCCGAAGCCCGCTTTCTTCCGAGCGAGAAACTCGCCCATCCGCACCGAAAACGGCTTCTCCGTGACGGTCACCGTTGGCAGGGTCGTCGCAATTGGCTCGAGGGTGTACGACAACCGCACCGTGTCCGATGGCGGAACATCCACGATGCCAGAGGTGGGTCGATAGCCCACGCGCTTGACGATGATCAGATACTGCCCTGGCTGCAGCTTCGTGATCCGAAATCGCCCATTCGTTCCCGTGCCGACGCGAAGCGGAGTACCGACCACCGAGACGAACGCAGCATGGAGCGGCGCCAGATTGGTGTCGCTCACGATGCCGTCGATCGTGCCGGGACCGTGTGCATTGGCAATGCTCGTTTGCGCGCGGAGCACTGGCGCTGCGGTCGCGATGGCGAAGCCAGCAAGCAGCGCGCGAATGGCGGGAAGACGCATCGTCACATCGAAGTTACAGACGAGAAGAACGCAGCCGGAGGTCGGATCCAACCCCGCCTCCGGCTGCGATTACATCCACTAAGCTACCGCGATGCAACTACGGCGCACAGTTATTCAGCCCATTGGGCCCGAGCATCGTACCCGTGAGACCGACGCGAACCAGACACTCGCCCTGGGGAATGGGATTCACCTTGGCAACGAAATTCTTGTTCGCACCCGTCGTGACATCGAGCGGGAGAAGACTGAGCTTGTTGTAGCGGCGATGGTCGATCCACCGATCGCCTTCCATCATCAGCGAATAGCGCTTCTCATAGAGAATGCCAAGCAGCACCTGATCGTCCGTAGACGCGGTCGTCAGCGTGGACGCAGGCAGGCCACCGGAATTCTGCCGGACCTGATTGAGATCCGCGATGGCCCCCGCCTTGTCACCGGTCGCCAGTCTTGCCTCGGCGCGAAGGAGGATGAGCTCTTCATTCCGGATGATCGGGATCGTCGACGCGTTCGTCGGCCAGATGCTGAAGCCAAGCGTCGATGCTCCAGTTGTGGGTCCGGCGGACGTGACGGGCCCCTGTCGGGAGTCCAGGCCGGTCCGAATCTTCGCGGTGTACCGATCATCTGGCGTCACGCCGTCAGCCTTCAACTGCACGTCCGACTGGAACGACATGTGGGCGTACAGGTTCGTGTTCACGGCCTGCGACAACGGATTCTGCAGGTCGGGCGTTGGCCCATAGTTGTCGTACACGCCCACATCGAACGCCGCGCGCGTCGTAGCGGCAGCATTCAGGAAGGAGTTGCCTAAGGCCGTAAGCGCGGCGTTCCAAGCCGTGAGGCCGCCGCCGGCTGTCGCATAGTGCGCCTCGACCTTGGCTTTGATCGCCTGCGTGAACTTGGCGAACGTCGCCGGCGTATTGAAGCCACTGAAGCCGCCAGCAAGCGTGAACGGGAAGGCCGCTCCGCCGGACGCGAGCTTCGTCGTCGCGTCATCGAGCGTGTTGAGAATGTACTTGAACATGGAATCGCGCGTCACGAAGGGGGCGAGCTCCTTCGGATCCGCCTTGACCTCGGTGATGCCGCCGAGGCTGTCGTGCGTTTGCTCGACCTCGAACAGCGTGTACGCCTCGATCGTTTCAGCGAAGCCAAGCGCCGCTGCCTTTGCCGGCGCCCCAAGATTGGCCGCCGCGTTGACGGCGGTCTTGAAGTTGTAAATATCGCGAAGCGTCCCGTATGGCGTTCCCCACGGACCAGTGCTGAAGCCAGTGGGATCCAACTTCTGGATGCCACCGACCACGATACCGATGAGCGGATGCGTAACGTTGCGTCCCTCAGTGGGTGTGAAGGTGTAACTCTCGCGGCCAAGAACGCTCGCATTTGTGATGAAGCCAGCGCGACCGGCGCGCTGGTCGACAACCAGCCCCGTCGCCAGCAGCTGAAGCGCCGTCGGATCGCCTAACGCGCCGGCCACCGTTGGGCTGTTGGGATTCTTGATGTTCAGATCGTGGTTACTGCACGCGGCGCCGAGCGCCGACAATGCCAGCGTGAAGGCGCCAAGCAGTATGCGCATGGGATTTTGAATGCGAGTCATGGCTCAGTACCCCAGGTCGAGGCTGAAGAAGAACTGTCTGTTGCTCGGGTATGGGGCGAGGTCGATGAAGCGGTTGAAGTTGGCGTTGCCGAAGTTGTTGAACTCGGGATCGAAGCTCCAATAGTTCGTCCACATCCCGAGATTGCGTCCTTGCAGCGAGATGCGAAGGTCGCGTGCGCGGGCGATTTCAGCCCATCGCTGCGGAGCCTGGAAGCTGAGCGCCACCTCTCGCAGCTTGACATAGGTCCCGGCCTCGATGTACGGCGAGATGTCGCCCGCCGCGAAGCTGGCGTAGCGGAAGGTGCCAAGGACTTGTCCGGCCACCGGAGAGGCCTTGTCGTAGTCGCGCGAATTGCCGCCTTCGTCCCAGAGGTTCTTCGTCATCGTCGACGTATAACCGGCAACGCGCCAGTCCAGGAGCGCTGTGGCCGTGATGCGCTTGAAGCGCAGGCTGTTGCTGAAGGACGTGTAGCCGCGCGGATTCGCGTCGGCGATGATCGAGTCGCGAACGGTAGCTCCCGCCATCGCCTCACCCGGGGCGAGACGGTGGCAGGGCTGTCCATCGGAGCCAGTCCCGACGACGACTTGACCGGCCGCATTCGTCGTGTTGATGCAGCTATAGCGCAGGTTGCCCCAGATGTACGTCGGGCGAACGCCCTGCGCGATACGATTTCGACCATACGATGATCCAAACGATCCAGGAACCGCGAAGGCCGGCACCTTGAGCTTGTCGACGATCTGTACGTTGGTCTGATAGGTCGTGCGGAAGGTCCACTCGAGATTTGGACGGTTGATCGGAACGAGCGTGAGGCCCGCTTCGATACCGCGCGTCGACATCTGGCCGCCGTTGATCGTTTGCTGAACGAGACCGGAGCTTGGTGCCAACGGGAAGTTGACGAGCAGATCCTTGATCACGCGCTGATAGCGCGTGACCTCGATTGCAACGCGATTCCGGAGCATCGCCGCGTCCACGCCCCACTCGAACTCGTTCATCACTTCCGGTTTGATGTCCGGATTGCCGACCTGCGACGACGCGACGAGCGAGTTCAGACTGCCGATGACGTTCGCGCCCGAGGAGATCGTCACGTCGCGAACCGCGTAGTTCGGTCTGTTCCCTGACTGACCGAACGAGGCGCGCAGCTTGACCTCGTCGAACATCGACGTAAAGCGGTCGAGCGGATTCACGAAGCGATAGCTCGCCGAATACTTCGGGAAGAGGTAATACTTGTCACGATCGCCGTTCGCGCTGCTGCGGTCGGCGCGGGCGCCGACGTTCAGCGCTAACCGCTCGCCGAACGCGATGATCTGCTCGCTGACGTATCGGGACTGATCGACGAACTGGGTGAGCGTGTCGCCCGTCAGCACGTCCGTACCGCTCTTGACCGACTCACGAGTCGGCGTCAAACCACGCTGCCGAACGAAATAGTTGTGCGTCGCCTGTGTCTCGATCGTGCCACCGACCGAGCTCTGTGCCGAGTTCAGGAACCGCCAGCTCGGCGTGTACGTCCAAACCGCGTTGAAGCTCTGGTTGATGAAGCGGCTGTCGGCATTCGTTACCTGCGCGGTGCCGAGGAAGCCGTCAGCAGGCTCGAACTGCAAGTAGTTAGGCGAGTACTGATTCCCTTCGAACTGGAACCGATCGATGCCGCCGATGTACGTCACCTGCACCGTGTTCGTGCCGGTGGAGAGCAGCGAGTACCCGAGGCGGACATTGGCCTGCTGGCGCCAGGTGTCCTCATTGTTCTTGATGCGCTGAAGGACTTCGAATGGATTCGAGGCCGCGCTGCCGCCGCCGCCCATGAACATTTTGACAGGCCGTCCCGTCGTCGGATCAATCTGCGTGAGGTCGTAAATGGCCGGCCAATAGCCGAATGAGTAGATCGGGCTCGTGCCCGAGTTCTCATTGTTGCCGATACCGTCCTGGACGAAGCTGTGCGTCACGTCGACGCCACCGCTCACGGTGAACTTGTCGCCGATCGTTTGATCGAGGTTCAGGCGCCCGCCCGTTCGACGCGCACCGGAATTGATCTGTACACCATTCGCTTGACGATCGTTGAGTGAGCCGTAATAGCGCGTATTGCCAACACCGCCCGATGACGTGAGCAGCGTCTCGAACGATGGATCGTTGCGTCCATAGATCAGCCCTTGCCAGTCGTACCACGAGCACGTCGGAGTACAGTTCGCTCGCGCAACCGAGTCGGCCTGCGCCGAGCCGCCAAGCCATGGCTTCACGGAGCCATTTGCGCAGGTCTTGAGATCCGCGGCACTGTAGGTCGGGCCGCACCCGTCGGCGTAGCTGCTGAAATGCCTGGAGCTGAGGAGCCGGGTGGCGTCCGACTGCCCAACGCGCTCGGTGACGTTATATCTCGGCGCGCCAGCCTTTCCCTTCTTCGTTGTAATGACGACGACGCCGTTAGTCGCGCGCGATCCGTAGATCGCCGTCGCCGCGGCGGACTTCAGCACCTCGATGTTCTCGACGTCGTTCGCGTTGAGATCCGCCAAGCGATTGACGGTTTGGTCCTGCGTCGAGTTGCTCGATCCGCTCGATCGTGTGATCGAGGTGAGGCCGCCGGAGATCGACGCGTTGGAGACGATGACACCGTCCACGACGTAGAGTGGATCGCCCTGACCCAGGATCGACGTCGCGCCGCGAATCTGAATCTGCATTCCACCGCCGGGGACGCCGCTGTTCTCCATGATCGCGGCGCCAACGACCTTTCCGGAAAGCTGCGCTTCGATCGACTTGGCGGGAGCGATGTTCAGCTCTTCCGCATTCACTGTCGAGATGGCGGTCGACGCATTGCGCTTATCGACCGTCGTTGCTTGACCGGTGACGGTCACGCCTTCGAGTTGCAGCACGTCTTTCTCGAGAGCGAAATCAGCCGTCGCTTGGCCTGATGCAAGGCGCACCGTTTGGCGCTTGTAGCCAATGGCACGAGCGAGGACGGTGACGTCGCCGCTCGGAACGCGAATCCGATATTCACCGCGCTCATTCGTACGCACGCCGATCTGCGCACCGACTACGCCGATCGTCGCCTCGGTGACTGGAGAGCCACTGCCAAACTCGGTGACCTTGCCGGTGATCTCTCGTGTCTGCGCGATGACCGTAGTTGGCGCGAGAGCGAGAGCAACGACAAGTGATGCCAGGGTGGGACGCACGGAAGCACCTCGTTGGAGAGAAGGCTGAGCCCTACTCGTGTACGGCCCTGGCGCTATGCGAACAACGCGGTGGCCGTCACGTGACAACTCGTGACGCGGGAACGACGTGCAGCTCAAACAAGTGGGGACAATGCGGCTCGCGAGGAGTGCTGAATGCGTGTATTACGCCTCCAACACCAAGCCGCTCGATCGCGAGAGAATCTCCATGCCGTTAGAAGGCTGTCAAGAAGGACGAGAAGGAAAATGCAAAACGAGTTATCGTCGCCTGGGGATGTGACCTGACGCTGCGGTCGTGTAGTTAAGCCGCGCTTCGTCACAGGCATAACGACTCGTCCCGCTGGCTTCGATCACACCGATATCGAGTGCCGAATATCTTTGCTCCCATGCTTTTCACCGCGCCTCCATCGAGAGCACACGTCTACGCGCCGGGCGGCATCGGCAACATCGGGCCTGGCCTCGATGTCCTTGGTTGCGCCGTAACTGGCGTTGGCGACAGCGTCGAGCTCGAATGGAGTGAGGAAGGCACCGCCGCCGCGATTCACATCGCGGATCCAGGGCATCCCGAGCTGCCGACCGACCCTCACCGTCACGCTGCCGCGATCGCCGCAAGCGCGGTGCTCCGCGTTGCGGGTGACCGGCCTCGTGGGGGGCTCGTTATGCGAGTGAGAAAAGACTTACCGCTCGCCGGTGGACAAGGAGGGAGCGCCGCCTCCGCGGTCGCTGGTGCGGTGGCGATGAACGTCCTACTCGGCGGGCCGCTTGATGAGGATGCGCTGTTGGCGGCGGCCCTCGAGGCAGAGGCGACGGTCGCCGGACGACACGCGGACAATGTTGCACCCGCGTTGTTAGGCGGTGTCGTCCTCGTGCGCAGCATCGATCCACTCGATGTAGTGCGACTTGCCTTTCCGCCGGACTTGCGCGTGGTTCTCGTGCAGCCGCAGCAACGCCTACGCACCGCGGAGTCGCGCGTCGTACTGCCATCACAGATCAGTCGCGAGCTGTTCATTCGGCAGAGCGCGAACATCGCGGCGATGGTGAGCGCGTTCGCGAGCGGCGATCTCGCGCTCCTTGCGCGTGCGCTCGACGACCGCGTCGCCGAGCCAGTCCGCGCACCGCTACTTCCCGGCTTCACCGTGGCGAAGCGCGCGGCCCTCGACGCGGGTGCGATAGGCTGCTCTATCTCTGGCGCAGGGCCAACGAGCTTTGCCTTCGCCAGGGATGATGCGAGCGCGGACCGCATCGCCAGTGCGATGCGGTCCGCATATGAGCATTCCAGCGTTAGCGCGACATCGCGCGTGGCTCGGATCGATCCCGAGGGTGCGAGACTCCTGTCCTCGTGACACCCACGATCGACAACCCTCTACCCGTAACCTCTACGGTTCGTCGTCCGGCTCCGGTGTATTCGCTCCACCCGCCGGATCGGTCGGCCTAACGATCAGGTAGTTGTCGGGCGGCGTCGCCCCAAGCAAGTACTCGACGAAGTAGTCCCACCGCCGCCGAATGAAATACGGCTCATTCAAGCCGTGATTGCGATTCGGCGCGATCACGAGGTCGAACGTGCGGTTCGCCTTGATGAGCTCATCTACCAGTTGAATCGTGTTGGCCGGGTGCACGTTGTCGTCCATGTCGCCATGGAACAACAGCAGGTGCCCGCGGAGATTCTTGGCCATCGTTTTGTTCGCGGAGCCCTCGAAATTGTCCGTCTTCCGAACCGAGTCCTTCTGCATCAATCCCTGATACTTCTCCGCCCAATAGATGTTGTAGCTCCGGTTGTCATGATTGCCCGACCCCGACACCGCGACCTTGAAGAAATCCGGATAGCGCAGCATGGCGTCCGTCGATGCGAAGCCGCCGCCGGAGTGCCCGAAGATGCCGACCTTGTCGAGGTCGATAAACTTGTATTGTGCTGCCAGTTGCTTGATGGCGGCGATGTGATCGGGCAGCCCATTGTCGCCGAAGTTGCCGTAGTAATTGTCGTGGAATGCCTTCGATCGGAACGGGGTGCCGAGGTGATCGAGTTGAATGACTACGAAACCCAGCTCGGCTAGCGAGAAGGGCTCGCCACCGCCCTTGAACTTCCATGTGCCCACGCTGCCGACCTGCGGCCCGGGGTAGATGTGATCGATGATCGGATACTTCTTCGTGCTGTCCAGCTTCGTCGGGAAGTAGATCACTCCGTATAGGTCGGTCACGCCGTCACGCGCCTTGACGCTAAAGACCTGCGCCGGCTTCCACCCCGCGGCTGTCAGCCGACTGACGTCGGTGTCCTCCAGCTTGCGAACGATGTGCCCGTCTGGCACCGCGCGGAGCACCGTCACAGGCGCCTTCTCGATCCGCGAATAGCTGTCGACGAAGTACTTACCGTTAGGCGAGAAGTCGATGTCGTGGTGGCCGTCCTCGGGCGTGAGCAGCGTGAGGCCGGAGCCATCGTAGTTCGTGCGGTAAAGGCGCGCATAGTAGGGCACGCCCGGCTCTCGGCCGCGCGCCGTGAAGTACACGTACTTGTTCGCCTCGTCCACGTACTCGATCTGGCCGACGTCCCACTGCCCGACCGTCACCTGGTTCTTGAGGAATCCGCTCCGAAACTTCGAGGTCGAGAGATCGACTTCGCCGTTGGCCGTCGCCGTGCGCGAGGCGGTGGTTGGCGTCCCCGCCTGTGCAACGGAGCCCACGCCGGCATCCATCCGATAGATGTGCGACCAGCCATCGCGCTCGGACCACCAGAAGGCGTCCGCTCCGTCCTTCGTGACGTACCAGCTCACGGGGTCGAACGTCGGGGGACCGATCTCGACGAACGTCTTGCTCGAGTCGCGCGCGATGACATGGACATCGCCGGTCTTCGCATCCACCGACGCGAGATAAGCGCTCTTCCATCCACGCGTGAGCCAGGTGACGTAGACCTTGTCCGAATTCGGGCCCCACACCGAGTCGCGCGCCGAACCGTTGATCGAGAGTTGGTTCGGAGTCGGCGTGAGCTTCACCGCAAGATTGCTCTTTGCCGCGACGTCGATGATATGAAAGGCCGGCACCGGAACGATCGAGTCTCCCGGCAGGGCGTACGGCTGGCTGTACACCTTCGGCCGCTGCGGCGTGTATGAGATGTAGTACATCTGTCCAACGTTCCGCTCGTCGTTGCGCAGAACGATGAGCTTCTTCGAATCAGGCGACCAGCGGATCTGCGGCCGCCGTGGCTGCGGCCGCTGCAGCTCGCTCGGCCGCGGATCGACCAGGCCGTACGACCAGTACCGCACGCCGTCCGTCGTGAGCTGGGTAGAATCGCCGCCGCCGCGCGGACGCACATAGACGTTGTACTTGGAGACGAAGGCCTCGAGCTTCTTGTCTGGCGAGAGCACGTAGGGGGTCTCACTCGGGAGCGTGTCGTGCACCGCGCAGCGATACGACCCAATGTCGCAAAGGAATCGTTTCTTGCTCGCCGTGAATTCGATCTCGTGCTCGTTCCTGCCGTCGTTCGTGAACTTGAACGCGCGGAACGGCAGGCGTGACGGCTCGTAGCTCGTGTCATTGGCAACGGACATCGCCGCGGCGAGCCGCGTGTTGTCGAACAGCAGCGAGCGCGTGTTCTTGACCGGGTCGATGAGCACGAACTCGGGGCCGTTCGCGGTCTTGTTTCGGTACCAAAAGCGCGCGCCGTCGAGCAGCCACTGCGGGCGCACCTCGTCGCCGAAGGTGATCAGCGTCGTGTTCCAGTCGAGCAGCTGCTCGGCGCGGTTATACGAGACCTGCTGGCTCTCCGCGACGAGCGGAAGCGCAACGATCGCGAGTACGGCTGCGGCGTGATGGCAGGACCTCAACATGAACGACCTCCGCCGATGGGCGGCGTGATTTTGGAAAGACGCAGGATGGAGCCGAGCTATGCTACGGCTGTGATGGTGAATACGCGAGAGGAGCGCTACGCGTTGGGCGGCTCCTCTCGGGAGCCGCGACGCCCTCGATCGTTAGGTTGGGACCTGCGCTTGTTCGCCGGGGGCCTACCGAGGGGCTTCGGGGTACGCAGGGCCATTTTCCAGGTTCTCGCGAATGTGGGGTCACGATCCGCTCGGCCGAGGAGGAGCCCGTCGATGGCGCCCAGCGCCTCATTGCCGATGGCGATCTCCGCCTGCACAGCGCGCGTCACCTCCGCGAATTTCCTCTGACGCTCGGAGCTGGTGGTCGCGATGCGCCGAAGCTCGCGCGTGAGGTCCCGAAATTCCGTGAAGAAGGTCTTCGAAAAATTCTCGGCGAAGAACAGGTTCTGATGGGGCCGTACCGTCTTGAGCATCACCTCAGCGGTGGTAACGAGCTCGCGGTGTGAGGAGTGCGCGTGCGGGACCTTGAGCGTTCGCTCAACGTGGGGCGCGAACTTCAAGATTTGTTTGCCGACACGCGCCAGAGGGATCATGTACTCGCGACGAAGCCGCTTTCGGAGATTCTCTGTCTGCGTGCCCTCGCCTACTCGGCTCGGCGTGAGGGTGTAGTGTTCGAAGTGCAGCTTCTCGAGACGCCCGACGCAGGTCTGCAACTTGACGATGAATGGCTCACACGCGGGGGGGACGTTCTCGCGGAGCACGGGAGATGCACGCAAACTCTCCGCGGCGTGAGCGAGGTGAGCGATTGACCGTTCAACTCGAGCTTCCATAGCGTGGCTCCGAGACTCGCAGTGGAGACCGAGCGCGCAGCGCGTGGCAATCCGCGCGGGGACGGTGTGCCACCGCTGTCTCGCCGTGGGGCGAGTGACACCGCGCGTGGGCACCAACCTGCAGCGGGAGCGAGCAAAATGGAAGAGCGTGTCCTCTCGCACGAGGGTCCGTGTCGTCGGAAACGCACTGCGGGGTGGCGCGCATGCACTGCGTGGGGCGCCACCTGCACTGCGTGGGGATCCTCTTACACGCCGTGGGAGCCACCGGCGTCGCGCGTGTGCTCCGAGGGTCTTTTGCGTGGGCGACGTCGCGCCGGCGGGTGTGGATACAGTGGGGCCATCGTGTGCAACTCGCCGACGGGCGTGGGCCGCTTCGAGGCCCTGGGTGAGTCACCGTCCGCTCGTCGTGTGGCGGCTCATCGGGAGGGTGCAGGTTCAGGCGAGCGACGTGGCAAGTATAAGAAGAAGGCGTCGCGCCACGCGCGCTTTGCGTGTGCACTCATGCCCCCTGCGTGACGAGCAAGCGCACAGTGGGTGGAAGCCAGTTTGCCACGCGTGTGCACGGGCTGACAGGTGAAAGAAGTAGCCCTCGCGAGAGCGAACTATCGAACGCCTGTGGGGATCTCGAAGGCGGGTCCGCCATTCTCGACGGCGGGAGTGCCGAAGTCGCGGGTCGATCGAGAGAAGTAGTCGCCTCGACGAGTCAACGCCTGGGCGCCTCGGTAGAAATGCCAAACCAGCCGAACTAAGTCCCCTCATCGACGGAGAAAGGCTGGAGCCCGGCTGGAAAACGCCCGCGCCGGTTCTACGAAGTTGCGGTTTCGGCATTGAGATTTGCGGCCTCGAGATGGTCAATCCGAAGCGAACGGCGACAACTCGACGCCAGGTGGGAGGAGATCTTGGTCTGCGCACAAGAATCGACGATGCACAAAAGAAGATCCCGCGTCCAAACCGCAATTTGCACTTGCTCTCGACACCTTACTCTGAGAGCGTGTGTCGCAATGTCTAATCGCTGCGCACGAAGCCGGAGAACCGAAGTACCAACGCACCGATGCTCGGGTGGAACACCGGGAGCGCTAATGCGAATGACAGGTCGTCGGCACTCTATCGATCGATGAGCCTGCGCAAGGTCCGGACGTGAACAGCTACGGCGCGCGCTTCACGAGCGTCAGGATCGTATACACCGCGACAGGCTCGTCGTTTTGGTTTCGCACCTCGACGTCCCACGCGACGACCCCCTGCGGGATCTGTCGTTCGCGGTCCTCCTTCACTGTCTTCTGCTTGCAGGTGAGGCGCGCGTGAATCGTGTCGCCGACGTAGACGGGCTTCACGAAGCGCAGATTCTCGAGACCGTAGTTGGCGAGCACGGGGCCGGGTGCAGGATCGACGAACAAGCCGGCCGCGGCGGAGAGCACGAAGTAGCCGTGCGCAACACGCTTCTCGAACAGCGATTCCTTCGCCGCGATGTCGTCCATGTGGGCGTAAAAGAAATCACCGCTGATGCCGGCGAAGTTCACGATGTCCGCCTCGGTGATCGTGCGGCGGTGTGTGATGAGCGTCTCGCCGATCTCGAGCTCGTCGAAGTATTTCCGGAAGGGGTGAACGCGGTCCGTCTTCTGCGCGGCGCCGGCGACGTACTCGTTGATGACGCGTGACAGCGTCGTCGGTGAGCCCTGCAACGCGGTGCGCTGCATGTAATGCAGAACGCCGCGCACGCCTCCCATCTCCTCACCACCGCCCGCTCGGCCGGGCCCACCGTGAACCAGATGTGGCATGGGCGAGCCATGACCCGTCGACTCCTTCGCGCTGTGACGGTTCACGAGCATCAATCGGCCGTGATGAGAAGCGGTTCCGAGAACGACCTGCTTGGCAACGGTGTCTTCGGCGGTGAACAGCGAGCCGACGAGCGAGCCCTTCCCCTTCTTGGCGAGCTCGATCGCGTCCTCGACGGTCTTGTACGGCATGACGGTATTCACCGGACCAAATGCTTCGACGTCGTGGGGCGCGGTGCTCGTGAACGGATCGCCCGAGTAAAAGAGCAGTGTCGGGAAAAAGGCACCCCGCCCACGGTCGGCGCCCAACACGTCGAAGTCATCCGGGTTACCGAAGACGCGCTCCGTTTGCCGGGCGATCGCGTCCACACTCTTCCGCACCTCGCGCACCTGTGCCTGCGCCGCGAGTGGGCCCATGCGAACGCCCTCCACGGCGGGGTCACCAACGGTGACACCCTGCAATCGCTTGACGAGCGACTGCATCAACGGCTCGACGAAGGCCTCGGGCACGAGCGTGCGTCGGATCGCCGTGCACTTCTGTCCAGCTTTCACCGTCATTTCGCGCGCGACCTCCTTGACGAAGAGATCGAACTCCTCGCTCCCCGGAGCGGCGTCGGGGCCGAGCATCGAGAAGTTGAGGGAATCCGCTTCGGTGTTGAATCGAACGTTCTGGTCGAGGATAGCCGGTTTTGCGCGGAGCATGCGCGCGGTGTCCGCGGAGCCGGTGAAGGCGACCGCGCACTGCGCATCGAGGTGATCGAGTAGATCGCCGGCGCTCCCGCAAATGAGCTGAATCGCCCCCTCCGGAAAGATTCGCGACTCGATCATCGACCGGAACACGGCTTCCGTGAGGTACGAGGTTACTGTCGCCGGTTTGACGATCGCGGGCACGCCGGCGAGCAGCGTGGGCGCGAGCTTCTCCATCATTCCCCACACGGGGAAGTTGAACGCATTGATGTGGACGGCGACGCCCTCGAGCGGGACACACACATGCCGACCGACGAACGTCCCCCCCTTCGAGAGAGGCTCCGTTGCCCCATCGACATAGAACGTTTCGTTAGGCAGCTCGCGCCGTCCCTTGGACGAGTACACGAAGAAGGTGCCGATGCCGCCATCGATGTCGATCCACGAATCGCCCTTTGTGGCGCCCGTCGCCGCCGAGACCGCGTAAAAGTCGTCCTTCCGAGCGGTGAGGTATTGGGCCATCGCCTTGAGCATCAGCGCGCGCTCGTGAAAGGTCATCTTTCGAAGCGCTGGCCCGCCCACAGTGCGCGCGTGTTCCACCATCCGCGCGAAGTCGATCCCCTCACTCGACGCTTCGGCGACTGGCGCGCCCGTCACCGCATGATGCAGTGGTGCGAACCGCCCGCTGCCCTCGACCCATTCGCCCGCGACGTAGTTCAACAGTCGTCGTGGCCGCTCACCCGTGAGGTCGAGGATAGGCGTTGTCAAAGTACTCGTCATATACACTCCATCGTTATGCACCTCTGTCATCCTGAGCGAAGCGAAGGATCTGCTGTTCGGTCGCTGCGCTCCCTCTCAGCTGATCCGCTTATAGGGAGTCGCACGCGCTGCTCGCGCGTGCTCCTGCTTCTCTCGCATCCGCTCCCTCTCAGCCGATCCGCTTTATAGGGAGTCGCACGCGCTGCTCGCGCGTGCTCCTGCTTCTCTCGCATCCGCTCCCTCTCAGCCAATCCGCCTTATAGGTCGCACGCGCTGCTCGCGCGTGCCTGCTTTTATTCCCCATAGGAACAGCAGATCCTTCGTCGCTTCGCTCCTCAGGATGACAAGAAACCTTGAAACCCACCCGCTTACGCTTTCTCCAGAACAACCGCCATCCCCTGCCCTACGCCGATGCACATTGTCGCGAGCGCGTACCGCTTGCCGGTCAGCTGCAGTTGCCTCGTCGCCGTGAGTAGGAGGCGCGCACCCGACATGCCCAGGGGGTGTCCGATGGCGATCGCCCCGCCATTCGGATTTACTCGCCCATCATCGTCCGCGATGCCGAGCTCTCGCAGGCACGCAAGCGACTGCGCTGCAAACGCTTCATTGAGCTCGATCACGTCCATGTCATCCAGCGTGAGACCGGCTTGCGCAAGCGCTTTGCGTGACGCCGGGACAGGCCCCATCCCCATCAGCCGCGGCTCGACTCCAGCCACCGCGCTCGCCACCACGCGCGCCGCTGGCTTCAGCTTATGCCGCCGCAACGCCTCCTCCGACGCAACCAGCAATGCGGCCGCGCCATCATTCAAGCCCGAGGAATTTCCCGCCGTGACCGAGCCATTTCCGTCGGTTCGAAACGCCGGCTTCAGCTTACCCAGAATCTCGAGCGTCGTGTCTGGCCTCAGGAACTCGTCGGCCGCGAATCGTTTTGGCTCGCCCTTTCGCTGCGGAATCGATACGGGCACGATCTCGGACTCGAAACGCTTTGCCTCACGAGCACGTGCTGCCTTCTCTTGCGAGTGCAGCGCAAAACAATCCTGGTCTCCCCGAGAGACGCCGTACTTCTCGGCCACATTTTCGGCGGTCTGTCCCATCGAGTCCACGCCATACCGCTCGCGCATCCTCGGGTTCACGAAACGCCAGCCGAGGCTCGTGTCGAAGACCTCGATGTCGCGCGCCCACGGCTTGCTCGATTTCCCCATGACGAACGGTGCCCGCGTCATGTTCTCGACGCCGCCGGCCACGTAGAGATCGCCCTCGCCGATCTTGATCGCGCGTGCGACGCTGGCCACGGCGCTCATACCGGATGCGCACAACCGATTGACGGTCTCGCCCGGCACGGTGTGCGGAAGGCCCGCAAGCAACGCTGCCATCCTCGCGACGTTTCGGTTATCCTCGCCCGCTTGATTCGCGCAACCCAGGACGACATCGGCGATCTCGGCAGGATCTGCTTCTGGGTGGCGCCGCATCAACTCCGCGATCACGTGTGCGGCCAAGTCATCCGCGCGAACTTCCGACAAGCCTCCACCGATGTTGCCGACCGGTGTTCGCACGCCGTCCACTATGAATGCGTCTCTCATGTCATTCCTCGGTCTTCGCACCGTCGGGCGCGAAGAAATCGCTCTTCGTCTTGTACACCGTTCCTCGAAACAGCGCCACGATGTCGCCTGTGCCGCGCCGCACCGTGACGCGGAAATAGCCAAGTCGATTGCTCGCGCTCTCCTCTTCGGCTACGGCGACGAGCTCGTCACCGATATGCACGGGTACCGGATACGTGATCGAATTTTCGATGCTCACCGTAACGCGTCCATGGGTGTTCGACGCGAAGGCAAGTGCGCTGTCGGCGAACGAGTAGACGATGCCCCCATGCGCGACGCCGAAGCCGTTCACCATCTCCTGCCGTACCGTCATGCTGACCGTCGCATGGCGTGGCCGCACCGCTAGAACTGTAATACCCAGCCACTGGCTAAAAGCGTCGCCCTGCATCATGGCACCGACGACTCGCTCCGCCAAACGCTGCTCCTCTTCGGAGGTCGTCATGAAGTGAAGTGGCGTCCCTCTCGAACCATACGGCGAAGGAGCGGGCTCGGCCGATATCGATCCTCGCCGTACTCTTGTTGTAGACCAGTCATGGTCTCGAGCACCCAGTCGAGACCCCGCTCGTCGCCCCATGCGAGCAGACCTTTTGGGTAATTCACTCCCTTGACCATCGCCAGGTCGATGTCGGCGACGGTTGCCACTCGGAAAAACACCGCGTCCGCGGCCTCGTTCACGAGCATGGCCAGAATCCGGTCGAATATCCTCGCGCCAAGCTCCGGGTCTTTCGTCGGCTCCGGCATCGTGGCGCCGGGACGATAATCGTAATAGCCGCGGCCGCTCTTGCGACCCAAAAAGCCAGCCTCCACGAGTCGCCGCTGCGTGAGCGACGGGCGGTAGCGGGGGTCGAAGAAGAACGACTCGAAGACGGACCTCGTGACCGCGTAATTGACGTCATTGCCAATGAAGTCCATCAGCTCGAAGGGTCCCATTCGAAAACCCCCCAACTCGCGGATCGCCCAGTCGATGGTCGGCTCACTCGCGATCCCCTCCTCGAGCATCCGCACCGCCTCGCCATAGAACGGCCGCGCGATGCGGTTGACGATGAAGCCAGGCGTGTCCGAGGCAACCACGGGCGATTTCTTCCAATTCGTCATGAGCGCGACGGTGTCATCGACAACATGGCGCTCCGTGCCGAGCCATGGTACGACTTCCACCAACGGCAACACGGGCGCCGGGTTGAAGAAGTGGATGCCGACCACCCGCTCCGGGTGCCTAACGACCGACGCAATCGACGCCACCGAGAGTGACGATGTGTTGGTTGCCAGCACCGCGTCGGGCTTCATCATGACGCCGAGCTTGGTGAAAAGCGCCTGCTTCGCCGTGATGTCCTCGACGATCGCTTCGATCACGAGATCGCAATCGCGATACATGTCCACTTCCACGAGCGACGCATCGACGAAATGGATGCGATCGATGATCTCCGTTCGCGATTCGGGTGTGAGCTTGCCCTTCTCGACCAGCCGCTCGAGCGTGCTGACGAGATTCGCTCGCGCCCGGCTCGTCGCGTTGCGTGCGACGTCGGCGAGCACGACTCGATGTCCCGCTTGCGCCGCGACCTGAGCGATGCCGGCGCCCATCGCGCCCGCACCCACCACGCCGACGCACTGTCCCCCGCCGCGGCTGCTCATGCCTAACGGCCCTCGAACTGTGGCTTGCGCTTCTCGAGGAAGGCGCGAACGCCTTCCGCATAATCCGCCGTCTTACCGGCTTCGCGCTGGAGCTCTTCCTCGTAATCGAGCTGCCGATCGAGATCGATGCCCAGCGACTGGTTGAACGCCCGCTTGATCAGTCCGAGGCCCCGTGTCGGTTGTGTTGCGAGGTACGTCGCCGTGCTCCACGCCGCTGCAGCCAGCCCGGATGCCTCCACGACGCGATAGATCATGCCCCAGGCGAGCGCCTGCTCCGCGCTGATCTTCTCAGCGAGCATCGTGAGCGCGGAGGCGCGCTGCAATCCCACGATGCGCGGGAGAATGAACGTTCCACCGCTGTCGGGGATCACGCCGATTTTCGCGAACGACTGGATGAATGACGCGTCGCTGGACGCGAAAACGATGTCGCAAGCGAGAGCGAGGTTGGCCCCCGCACCGGCGGCCACGCCATTTACAGCACAAACGACAGGCTTTTCCAGGCTGCGAATCGCTCGGACGATGGGGTTGTACCCCTCGCGCACAAAGTCGCCAAGATCTGGTAGCGAGCCATCGGGGCGCGGCGACGCCTCGGCGAGATCCTGACCCGCACAGAAACCGCGGCCCGCGCCGGTGAGCAGGACCGCCCGGAGTGAGAAATCCTCTGCGACGACCGCGAGCGCGTCGCTGAGCTCGTGGGCCATCGCCCGATTGAAGCTGTTGAGGACTTCCGGACGGTTGAGCGTAATTCGAGCTACGCCCTGTTCCGTCTCGAAGTTGATGTGCGTGTACGCCATGCACCGCGCCGTCTGCTGGTCGCTTGAAAATAGGCGGCATCAGAAGAGCTAGAGAAGTCGAAAGGACTCGAGGGTGGCGACGAACCCAAAAATGAAAGCGGGCACCACACGGCGCCCGCTTTCTCGATTCAAGTGAAAGGACGGTCAATTCTTGGTCGCGACGCCGGTCGAGAGATCGAGCGTATAGCTGTTGCCACCGACCGCCACCGCAGCGTACTGCGTACCGTTGAATGTCACGGTCACGGTGCGATCCAGGGCGAACGACTTGGAGACGCCGCTCTTCTCCACGGCGGCAGTTCCCGTCACGTGGCGCGTAATCGTTCCTGAGATTGGCCACGGATTGCTCGAGCGCGGCAGGTTCACGAGCACGTTGCTCACCGTGACGGCGTCGCTCACGTGGTAGCTGCGCTTTACGTCGCCCTGCGTGCGGTAGCCGCCATCAGTGCGGGCGCCGGTGCCGTTCCAGGTCCGCGATGTCTCGGTCCCTGACAGGCCAGACACAGTCAGCGTGCGATCGCGATTGACGGTATCCGCGCCCGCGTCCGCCACGTGCACGCCGGCAACCGAGACATGAAAGTTTGCGGAAGCCGTTGCGCTTGCGTCGTACGCCGATTGCGCCGTCTGATCCGCCGTGAAAAACGCATAGTCGCGATTCAGCGTGAGGCCGCCGGCCGAGATCGGCGGGCAGGTGAATCGGCCGTTCGACGCGCTGTAGGTGCAGCCGTCGCCAAAGGTCCAGGTGTAGCTTGGCGCCGCACCCACGGGGATGCGACTGAGCGTCAAGGTGCCACCAACACGGTTTTGCACTGCGCCGCCGGACATCGTCATGTCCGAGGCGGACAGGATGCCGACGTCTTCAGCGGTGGCGTCCGAAGCCGAGATGACCGCGGCCTGGTTCACGTCGTCGGCCGAAATTTGAATGGGGCTGGTGCTGTCCGAGCTACACGCCGCGATCACGAGCGCGATCGGAGCGATGACAACGAATGAGCGTTTCATAGGTATTCGCCTCATGAGGTAGGAGGACGCGGGTTGTGTCGCACGTTCGGCGACGCAGGGGGCTCATCTGCCGCGCTTCCCGTTCGACGTCGGGCTCGAGGTGGTCGTTACGTGATTCGCCGCACACCTGATAATTTTTTGCGCGATCTTTATTACCGTCGTCGCGAGGACGATTCGCCCTCCCCTCTCGCCGCCGCGTCACCCACATTCCTCGCAATGGCAACGAACGCCGCACCGAAGCAGACCCGCTCTCGATCGACCGCAACCGACTCCGCTTTCGATTGGCGACGGATCGCGTATACCGCGATGGTTTCGCGCGCGCTGGATGACGTCGAGGAATCGACGAATCGCAACAAAGCGTCGGTGCCTCGCGAGCATCTTGTGCTCTACCAATTCTCCGCGCGCGGTCACGAGGTCGCCCAAGTGATCCTCGGATCACTTCTGACGCATCGGCATGACGCGGCAAGCGCCTACTACCGGTCGCGGCCACTCCTTCTCTCGTTAGGCCTCTCGATCGAGGACGCGCTCGCGAGCCCCCTTGGGCGCACCGGCGGGTTCAGCGATGGTCGGGACATCGGCGTCGTGTGTAACCTGCCGCGCAAGGACGGCCCGATCGTACTCCCGATGTCGGGCGACGTGGGATCACAGTACACGCCGGCCGCGGGATGGGCGCAGTCGATTCTCTACCATCGCGACGTACTTGGCGATGCGTCATATGCTGGGGCGATTGCCGTCGTGCTCGGAGGCGAGGGATCGGTCGCGACGAACGGGTTCTGGTCGGCGCTGACCATGGCGACGACACTCTCTCTACCGATGGTGTTTTACATCGAGGACAATGGCCTCGGGATCTCGGTGCGCGGCGACATGCAGACGCCCGGTGGCAACATCGCCAAGAACCTCGCGTCGTTTGCCGGCTTGCTGTTGCGGGATGGAGACGGCACCGATGCAGCGGAGACTTCACGTCTCCTCAAGGAATGCGTCGAGCACGCGCGCGGCGGCAACGGACCAGCGCTGGTTCACCTCACCGTACCGCGACTCTGCAGTCACTCCGGACCCGACAATCAACGCGGCTACCGTACCGAGGAGGAGATCGCCGCTGATTTCACGCGCGATCCCTTGCCGAAGCTGCGCCGGCATCTCGTTCCGCGCAGTTTGTCGGCAGCGACCTGGCGTGAGATCGAAACGGAGGTTCAGCGCGATGTGGACGAAGGGTTGCGGAAGGCGCGTGCGCGGCCGGCGCCAGACGCCGAGGGCGTAACGCGGTTCATCTTCGAGGAGTTGGGCGAGCCGGCCATTGTCGGCGGGCTCGCGGTGGAAGAGCGTGCCGCGCTCGAGGGTACAGCGACGCCCAGCAGCGATGGCGAGGTGGTGAGATTTGCCGAAGCGGTGAGACGCACTTTGCGTCGCGAGCTCGAGGTCAATCCCAAGTGCGTTGTCTTCGGCGAGGACGTGGGCCGAAAGGGCGGAGTGCACCTGGTAACCGAAGGTCTGCAGCGCCAGTTCGGTGACCGTAGAGTTTTCGACACCAGCCTGTCGGAAGAAGGCATCGTCGGCCGTGCGGTCGGTATGGCGATTGGTGGCCTCATGCCGGTGGCCGAGATTCAATTCCGAAAATATGCGGATCCGGCTGCCGAGCAGTTGAACAACTGCGGAACGATGCGTTGGCGCACCGCGAACCGGTTTGCGGCACCGATCGTGGTCCGCATGCCTGGCGGGTTCGGCAAAGATGTCGGCGACCCGTGGCACAGCTTGAGCGACGAGGTTCGTTTCGTCCACTCGTTAGGCTGGCAGGTATTGGTGCCGTCCAATGCGGCGGACGCGGTCGGTTTGCTGCGCACGGCGATGCGTGGCGGGAACCCGACGATCTTCTTCGAGCATCGCTCGTTGCTGATGACCAGCGACGGCAGCGCACGCTACCCTGGCGATGACTATGTAGTCCCATTAGGACTCGCCAACTCGCTGCGCACTGGCACGGACGTCACGCTGGTGACTTGGGGTGCCATGGTCCATCGCTGTCTCGAGGCGGCTGACCGTTTCCCCGGTCGCGTTGACCTGCTCGATCTGAGGACAGTGATGCCGTGGGATCGCGAGCAGGTCTTGGCCTCAGTACAGCGAACAGGACGCTGCTTGATCGTGCATGAGGACACGCTCACGGCTGGCTTCGGCGCCGAGATCGCGGCGACGATCGCCAAGGAAGCGTTCTGGGTTCTCGATGCGCCGGTCGATCGCCTAGCGGTCGAGGACGTGCCAATGCCGTATCACCAGGTGCTCCTCGAGGCAGTGCTTCCCGATGGAGAGCGCATTGCGCAGAGAATCGACGCCCTACTCTCGATGTGATTCAAGTCACACGAAAAAGAATTCCTTGATGGGGCGTCGTACGCGCGGTACGATTCGCGACAGCGATGGTTTTGTACGCGCAAACAAGGCGTGGCGTGCACAACGAACGACGACGTTCGATCATACTCTGGGGGCCTCCCGGCTCCGGCAAGTCGCTCTATCTCACATCCCTCGTCATGTGGCTGACGCGGGAGCCTAACGAGCGACCATTTGCCGTGCTGCCCGCGAGCGACAGCGCGGCTCGTTGGCTCGCCAGCCGGAGTATTCCGCACGCCGAGGGTGCGGCCCTCGTCGAGCCGTGCTGCGCGCCGACGGAGCCACTTTTTCGCATTTACTCGATCACGGACACGGCGACCGCCGCGGCTCCGAGGTCCGAGCTCGTCGCCGAGCTCGTGCCGAGTGAGGCTGCTGCCGGAGAACCGTCCCCGACGAAGCTCGCGGAGGCCGTTGGTGTCATTCTCTTGCTTCCCGCCGCAAGCATGGCGGCGAGCGCGGAGGCCCGTGACGCCTGCGTCAGCTGGTTCACCACTACGCTTGCACGGCTGCCTGAACAGATAGGCGCAGCTCCGCCTGCCGTCGCGCTGCCCGTTGCCGTCTGCTTGACACAGACGGATGAGGCGCCCGACGCCGTACGGCGCGATGCGACGCAGTGGCTGGAGAGTTTCGGCAGCGAAACCATGCGAGCACTGCGAGCGCATTGCGCATGCTTCTCCGTGTTCAAGGTGTCGGCGACCGGGCGCGCACCGCGACGCCGCGACGGCGTAGAAGTTGTCGTCGGCACGCCTGAGCCGCGGGGCGTCCTCGCGCCGATCCGGTGGATCCTCGACGAGGCGAGCGCCGAGGTGGCCGCATGATACGCCTAACGAGCCGCGGCGCCCGCGGGCCGAGCGCAACAATCGAGGAAAAGCGCCGAAGCATTCTCCTTTGGGGCGCTGCCGGCAGCGGCAAGAGCGGTGTGATCGGCGCCCTGCGCAGTGAGGGCATCAAGACGGTGGGCGAGCGTTGGACAATCGACCTCGCCGACGCGGCACCGGATGTCGTCGCGTATGCCGATACCGCATCGCTTGCGCTTCGACTTCGCGACGTCAAGGAAACAGCGATTCGCCGCCCCGAGCGCGCTTTCACGGCTCCAGTCAAGCGGTATGCTGGGCGTACGATCACCGCCGTTGCGGACGTCACCGTGCTCGACCCGCGTGGCGAGCTCGCCGATGACCCAGCCAGCGCGAGCGCGCGTCGCGCGCTGTCCGCTGCCCGAACTGCCGACGGGATTCTCTGGGTCATCGAGGCACCAGCGACTGGTGTCGTGTCACCCGCGCATCGTTTTGCCGTGCTGCGCCAGGTGATTGCCATGCTCGACGCCGCCTCGATGACGGCCGTCAGCGTACCGGTCATTATCGCTCTCTCGAAGATCGATCGGCTGCCGCGCGCCGACATGCAGCGTCTCATCGACGCGCCGGAGATCGCGTTGCGCGGTCTGCTCGGCGACGCTGCGTTCGGGTGGCTCCTCGCCGCGTTTCCGCGTCTGCGATGCGTAGGCCTGACATCGGCAGGGACGGTACGGAATGTCGCGCGCCCTGTGGGCCTAACGGCGATGCTCGATTGGTTTGCCGACGAGTGGCGACGCGAGGAGCAAGCCGCAGACACGGCACGAACGCGCGCCCGTCGCTCGGCACGTGTTGCTCGCATGCGTCGCCGCGCTCCCGTCGCTGCCGCGATCGCCGCCGGCGCAGCGATCGTCGGCTTTGCGGGCGTCGCCGCCGCGCGCCTGCTTACGCAAAACACTCCCACCTGGACCACATCCGCGGGTGCGGTGGTCACACAGGCCAGCGCCAAGCCGGTTGAACACAGCAGTGCGCCCGCGGTCGCTGCTCATTCGATGCCCCCGCTCTCCGTCGCGACGGCAGCTGCCGCACTCGAGCACGGCGACGCCATTGGCGCGCTGCACCAGTTGGGAAGTCTGCGGCTTTCCGACAGCAGCAGCCAGCGCTTCGTCGTCGATAGTCTGATCGCCGCCGCCGCGCTTCGCGGTGCAGAGGAAATTCTCTCGTCCCCGACACCGTCGCCAACTGCGCTGCAAACGATCGTGGCGACGACGAGTGTGGCGATCGCGCGCGCGCATCCTGGCACACCGATGCTCGCCCCACTCTCCCTGGCGCGCGCCGCGGCCTGCATCGGTGGACAATTGAACTGCCCCGCCGAGGAGGTGCGCGAGGACTTGGCTTGGGCGCTCCTGTTGGGCAACGCCGCCGAGCAGGACCAGGCGCGCCGGCTGCGTGCGGCGCTCGTCGGCGACTCGGTCCAGATGCGATGAGAGCGGTTCGATCCCTCCTGCTCTTCGTCGTCGTGCTGTCGTGCGCGGAGTCCCACGGGGCGAGCGTCAGCGACAGCGCCGCCGGTGAAACGATGATTCTTCGCTTGAAGAACGCCGCACTGGATGAATCGCTCCGCGTCGTCCGGAGCGTCGCGGAGCGACAGAACATCGAGAAGGACCTGCTGGTTCGCGAAGTCCACAGCTCCGACTACTTCATGGAGCAGCTGCAGCAGGAGTTCAAGAAGATTCGCACGCTGCAGCGGCAAGCGGGGACTCTCGACCCCCGCGAGGATCCGTTGTCGAGCGTGGAATCGGAGCGGGCGCAGATACTTCGGGAAGCGCGGGCAGCGCGCACGCGATTGTCGCGACTCGAGGCCGCGGCGGAGCAGCAGGGTCGGCAGCTCGCGGCACTGCGAGACAGCGTGCGCGCAAGCGCCGATAGCGCGCTTACCAGCGGCACGGAGCGCGACTCCAGCCGCATGGCGCTGGCGAGTGTGCGCGTGCTCGTCGCGGATCTGCGAATGCGGCTCGATGATCTCCAGCATCAGGTCGACTCGCTGACGACGTACTCGCGCGCGCTTCACGACGAGAACGAACGCCTAACGGCAGCCATCACGGCCAGCGCGACCCGAGACAGCACCGTGTACTACGTGGTCGGTACGCGGAAGCAGCTTCTCGATTGGCACCTCGTCCGCGAGACCGGGGGTGTTCCGGTCACGGGCTGGGGGCGAGTGCTGCAGCCGGCGGAGATCCGCGACAGCACACATTTCACTGTGGGCCACATGCGCAGCCGCGTGATCAAGCTCGACGAGGCCCACGAGTATCAGATTCTGTCGGCGCAGAGCCCGAGTGCGGTCGAGAATCACATTGGTCCCGACGGCACCTTCCGCGGGAGCTTACACATCCGCGAGCCGGAGAGCTTCTGGCGCGGGAGTAAGTGGCTGGTCGTCCTCGTTAGGTAGGCTCTCTTGTCATTCTGAGGAGCACTTCCTCTCTTGTCATTTTGAGGAGCACTTCCTCTCTTGTCATTTTGAGGAGCACTTCCTCTCTTGTCATCCTGAGGAGCGAAGCGACGAAGGATCTGCTGTTGCTTGCGCCATTACCGAAATCGGGAGGCGCGGACTAACGCGATGGCGCGGTTGAAGCTCGAGCCTTCTTACAATGCTTTGAACAACTCGAATGGCTGCTTGCAGCTATTGCAATACGCGATGGCCTTGCAGGCGGTCGATCCGAATTCGCTCTCGATCCGCGTGTCTCGCGACTGACAATAAGGACAGCGTGCGCGCTCGGCCACTGGAGTTGCTCTCGTTAGGCTGACAAGTGACTCCTGGCCGGCCGGTCCCGGCGGCGCAATACCATACGCCTCGAGCTTCGCTTTTGCTTCGTTGGTCAGCCAATCCGTTGTCCACGCCGGCGCGTACACGGTCCGCAGCCGCACAGGCTCCACACCGCGCGCCGCAAGCGCCGCGGTGATGTCCTCCTCGATGACGCGCATTGCCGGACAGCCCGAGTACGTGGGCGTAATGGTGATCGTCACTGCTCCCTCGTCGATCTGCACGTCGCGGATGATGCCCAGTTCGACGACGCTCAGGACCGGCACCTCGGGGTCCTTCACCTCGTCGAGGATCTCGAAGATCTCATCGCGCGTCAGCGTCGTCTCGGTCACCAGGACGCACCCGGGTGGGACCTTGCCACGATCTGCATCTCGGCGAGCAGATGGCCGAGGTGTTCGGTGTGCCGGCCTTGGCGTCCACCACGCTGCATATATGGCGTCTCGGGAATCGTGAGGCTGGCGCGAGTGAGGACATCGCGAACGTGCGTCTGCCAGCTGCCTTCCAGCGTGCACGGATCGACACCTGCCCCTGATGCCGCAACGGCGCGCTCGATGTCATCCGCGAGAAAGAATTCGCCCGTGTAGCGCCAGAGATCGTCCACGGCGCGCTGCGCTCGCTCGTGGCTCTCGGCGGTACCGCCTCCGAGCTTCAGCACCCAGTCCGCGCTGTGACGCACATGATAGCGAAGCTCCTTCACGGCCTTCGCGGCGATGCCGGCGATGTCTGCGTCGCCGCTACGCTGCAGCGCCTCAGCCTGAAGGAGCGCAAAAACGCTATAGAACAATTGCCTAACGATCGTCACCGCGAAATCCCCCTTCGGGAGCTCGACGAGGAGTGCGTTGCGGTACTCGATCGCGTCACGAAAGTACGCGAGCGCGTCGGCGTCGCGCCCTTCCGCCTCGATGGTCCCGGCGCGGCCGAGGAGCAGTGTGGCCTGACCGATGAGATCGAGCGCGATGTTGGCGAGCGCGATGTCTTCCTCGAGAATCGGCGCATGTCCGCACCACTCCGAGAGGCGGTGACCGAGCACAAGCCGGTCATCGCCAAGCCGCAGGAGGTATTCGAACAGTGGTTCGGGCATGCTGGGTAGAGGGTAGAGGGTAGAGGGTGGAAGTGCCGCGCATCACGCGCCACGCGCCACGCGCCACGCATCACGCGTCCTGCTACACGCGAACCCCTCGCGGCACCTTGTAGAACTGCGGATGTCGGTACGGCTTGTCGTTCCCCGGGTCGAAGAACGGACCCATGTCATCGGGCGTCGAGGCCGTGATGTGACCCGAGCGCACCACCCAGATGCTCACAGCCTCGCCACGCCGCGCGTACACGTCCCGCGCATTCTGCAACGCGGATTCGGCATCGACGGCGTGGACGCTGCCGGCGTGCTCGTGCGGCTCACCACCGGGCGGCTGCAGGAACACTTCCCAGAGCGGCCACTGGCTATCACCCGTCGCCGTCCCGCCGTTGGGCAGTGCGCCTTGCGTCATACTCTCGTTGGCCATGGTCGTCACGACAAGGCGGCCTCGTTAGGCCGCCTCGGATGTGGTTTCGCCTTGTGACTGTTTTGCCGCGTACGTTGCGGCGGCAACGCGGACCCACTCGCCGTCATCATGCGCTTGCCGGCGCGCCGCGAGACGCTCGCGATTACACGGGCCATTCCCTTTCACCACCCGCCAGAACTCATCCCAATCGATCTGCCCGATCATCCAGTTTTGCGTCTTCTCGTCGAACGCGAGTTGAGGATCGGGAATGGTCAGATTGATGGCCTTGGCCTGCGCGACCGTGAGGTTGATGAAACGCTGACGCAGCTCGTCGTTGCTCTTGCGCTTCACGCCCCATCGCATCAGCTCGTCGCTGTTCGACGACTGGCTGTCATGCGGCCCGAACATCATCAGTGACGGCCACCACCACCGATCGAGAGCGTCCTGCGCCATGCGCTGCTGCCCGGGCGTGCCGGCAGCCAGCGTCGCCATGATCTCGAAGCCCTGGCGCTTGTGAAAGTTCTCCTCCTTACAGATGCGCACCATTGCACGCGCGTACGGGCCATAGGAGGCTTTCGCGAGCATCGTCTGGTTCACGATCGCGGCTCCGTCCACGAGCCAGCCGATCGCGCCGATGTCAGCCCAGGTGAGCGTTGGATAGTTGAAGATGCTCGAGTATTTCGCCGTTCCGTTGAGGAGCTGCTGAATCAGCTCGTGGCGGTCGACGCCGAGTGTCTCGGTGCCGCAATAGATGTAGAGCCCGTGACCTGCTTCGTCCTGCACCTTGGCCAGCAGCGACATCTTCCGACGGAGGTTCGGCGCCCGCGTGATCCAATTCCCCTCCGGCAGCATGCCGACCACCTCGGAATGCGCGTGCTGCGACATCATGCGCACCAGCTGCCGGCGATAGCGCTCGGGCATCCAGTCTTTCGGTTCGATCGATTCGCCTGCCGCGACTCGCGCCTCGAAGGCGGCGACGCGAGCCGGATCGTCCGTCATGGTGTCAGGTTTGTTCGGGGTCATCGTCGTATTATATACCGGCGTCGCACCGAGTTGGGAGTTCGCTGCCAGGATACCGCATGTTCGCCTGGCTACCGATCGTCCCAGGCCCAACTCCCTTTCTCCTTCTCGCCATGTCTCATCCGGTCGCTGATTTGTCTTCCGGCGTCGGCAGCGTCCAGGTTGCGGTCGCCGACGCCATCGCTACGGTGCGGTTCGCTCACCCGAAAGGCAACTCCCTTCCCGCCGCGCTCCTTGCTCCGTTGGCCGAAACCATTGCGGGCCTCGGGTCACGTAGGGACGTCACGGTCATCGTGATGCGAAGCGGCGACACAGGTCCTTTCTGCGCCGGCGCATCGTTCGACGAGCTGAAGGCAATTTCCGATGCTGGGGCTGGGAAAGAGTTCTTCATGGGTTTCGCGCGGGTCATTCTCGCGATGACGCGCTGTCCGAAGCTCATCGTCTCCCGTGTGCATGGTAAGGTCGTGGGCGGCGGCGTTGGGCTGGTGGCCGCGTCCGATTACGCCATGGCAGTGGAAAACGCGTCGCTGCGCTTGAGCGAGCTGGCGGTCGGGATCGGCCCTTTTGTCGTGGGTCCGGTCATCGAGCGGAAGATTGGGCTCGGCGGCTTCAGCGCCATGGCAATCGACACCGACTGGCGTACGGCGCGCTGGGCGGAGGATTTTGGCCTCTATGCGCGCGTCTTCGACGGCGTCACTGCCTTGGACAGCGCATTGCATCTCTTCACCCAAAAGCTCGCTCGCACGAACCCAGACGCCATGGCACGAATGAAGTCGGTTTTTTGGCAGGGAACCGAGGAGTGGGACCGGCTGCTCGAGGAGCGCGCCGAGATGAGCGGCACATTAGTAACTTCTCAATTCACGCGGAGCGCGATCGCCTCGTTCGAGAAGGGAGAGTCGCGCGCATAGCGGTGTTTTCGCTCTCGTTGTCGCGACGTTTCGGTCTTGCGGCCATGTTGTCCGCTATGGCATAACGCGAAACCGTGACTCGCTAGCGACCCGAGCCGTCGAGGGTGCATGAAGACACGCATCCTCCTCAAGCCGTACTCCGTGAATGGCACCGGAATTCGGCTTATCGACTACCTCCGTGTCTCATCCGACACGTACGAGGCGACGCGGTGGCTCTCCTTTTTCTTCATCCCGCTGATTCCGATCGGCACGTGGCTGGTTCGACCCGGAACGGCCGAAGGGAACGGAATGAGCACGACATTCAACTTCCAGATCCTCGGCACGAAGCCATTGAAGTGGAAGCGCGTCTTCCGGATGTGGATGTATAACGTCATCGCTGCGATACCGATCACCCTCTGCTCGATCTTCGAGACGCCGGGCGAGAACACCAACATGTGGATTACACTCGTGGTGCTCTCCGTCATCTGGGCCTTCGCGGCGCTGATCTACGCGCAGCGAGGTGCCAACACGCTGTATGAGGCGCCCGTCGCGCAGCCGCTCCCCACGGGGGGTGCTGGTCCCCGCCGCGCTGCCTAACGATGAACACCCCGCTCGCCCTTCCCGTCCAACGGGGCCTGCGCCACGACGTCCGCGGCTTAACGACCGAGGTCATCACGACGCTGGCTGGAATCGGAGCGGCCCTCGCCGTCGTCGCACTCAACGTCGCATTCGAGCACGCCACCGACTTTGACTTACTCGGGCTCACCTACGCGTTCGTTCTGCCGATTGGTGCGCTCCTGGGCGGCTTCGGAGCCGCGGCTGGGTACTACTTCGCCGCGCGTATCACGAGCACCTTGCCGAGCCGGCGAATGCTCTTCGAGATGCTGATGATCGGGTTTTCGACCTGGCTCATGATGCATTGGGTGGACTACGCAACGCTGCGCTTTCGCGACGGCGCATTTGTCCGCGACGCAGTGCCCTTCCGGGATTACCTCCGGCTCCGGACAGTGCATCTCCAGCTCACGATCGAGAATGCGGGCAGCACCACGCCGTCAACGACCCCCGAGCTGGGACTGCTTGGCTATGTGCACGAACTATTACAGATCGTGGGATTTCTCTTTGGCGGGTTCGTGATGTGGTCGGGATTGAAGACCCACGAGGCGTGCGAGCCATGTAGTCGCTATGCGCCCTCGTTCAAGCTCGTGCAGCGGGCGACCAGCGCCGCGTTCGACGAGATGCTGCAGCGAGCGGGTGTTGCTCTCCCGTCGCTGGCCCAGCGGGTGGCGACCGCGGCGCGCGGCAAGCGGCTCGTCGGAATGGACCTGAGCTTGGCGACCTGCCCATGTTGCCGTCGCAGCTGGGCGCGTCCCGGCGCGGTGATATTGCAAGGAAACCAGCCAGTCGTTAGGCGAATGGACTGCTACGATCTCACCGCCGCGCAAGCCGCTGCGCTCCGGCTCGCCGCGCCCGTCAAGTGAAGTGCTCGGCGCGTGGTGCCTGACGAGTGGTGCGTGACCCGTGGCGCTGCAGTTCTAGCACCGAGCACCCCAGCACCCACTGCTAGCCGCGCACTGCGTCTTCGAACGACACCGTGAACCGCGCGTCGCGCACGCGCTTCGTCGCCGCATAAGCAATCTCCTCGAGCTTCTGAGCTGCTTCGAGAAGCGTCTCGATGTGGAACGGCTCTCCCGCCGCGTAGGCGAGATACTCTTCGACCGCGGTCAGATAGCCCATCATGCCGCCGAATTCCGTGGGACAATAGACCTTATGCGCTTTACGTAGGACCTCGGCGCCGCTCGGATCGGGCATCACCAGATTCTCCGATCCACAGACGATCGACAGCCGCGCGTTGCGCGAGCACGCGTCCACGGTCGCGCGATCCAATGAGCCCCCCGCCGCGTTCAATACCAGCGCGTCCATCGGCTCTCGAAGAAAATCTGGCTTTCCTTCGGGACTCCAAACGCGGATCCCACGCGCGGCGATGTCGGATCGCTTGTCGGCGCGCGGCTCGACGGCGAGCATGCGCGATCCATCGTGACAGAGGCTGTCGAGCACACGATGTCCAATGTGCCCCACACCGATCAACCCGACCGTGGCGCGCGACGGGGGAATCTCGAACGCCCGCAACATGCCACGCAGCACCTGATAATTCCCTTCTGCCGTCGGTACCGATGTGTCGGCGACAACGCTGCCGGGGTAGCCCGCGTTCAGGTACTGCAGCGACGGCGTTTTTCCATCCGACATCATACCGTGCCCAAGGTCCTGGCCCGTCGTGATGTGAATGCCGGCGGTAGACGCGCAGTCATTGAGGCATTCGATGGCGAAATCGAGCAGCGCGAAATCGCGCGGACAACCAACCCGAGCATCCGGCGTTGGCTCGAGCACGCACTTGCCGCCCACAATGCGGTCGAAGTTCTTCTGCGTGAGCGGCCCGCCAACGCGAATGAGCCGGGACCAGTACACTTTCTCTTCCATGCCGACGGCGAGCTCGATTGCCTCGCGATCGGGCCGGAAGCTCGGCAGCTCCGTGCGCTCCGCCGGCGCGATGCGAAAGCCGCCTAACGATAACTGATCGGAGCCCGGGCTGGCGTGGGTTGCAATGGCGAGCGTCCACGGCTCGGAGGCGTGCCGATAGACGTACACCCAGACTTCATTCGCGCCACGCGTCTCAGGGGCGATGGTCGCCGACTGCGCGGGCTCGACGACTTTTTTTGTGAACGAACGCGCCACGTCAGGTCGTCGGCGGGTTGAAGGCGGCGTGTTGATTGTCGATCCAGCTCGTCTGGTAGCTCGGATCCTCGATCGACAGCGCTTGCTTGGCAACGCGCAGCGGACGGAAGGAGTCCATCATCACCGCCAGCTCGTCGGTGCGCTTGGCGCCGATCGAGGCCTCGGCCCGGCCCGGGTGTGGCCCGTGCGGTATGCCATCAGGATGATGCGTGATGCTCCCGAATTCGATGCCTTTCCGGCTCATGAATTCGCTCGACGCGTAGTACAACACCTCGTCCGAGTCCACATTGCTGTGGTTATACGGGGCGGGCACCGCTTCGGGATCGAAGTCATACGGCCGCGGGCAGAATGAGCAGATGACAAACCCGTCGCCTTCGAACGTCTGATGAACAGGCGGCGGCTGGTGCACGCGCCCAACGATTGGCTCGAAGTCGTAGATGTTGAATGCCCACGGGTAGAAGTACCCATCCCAGCCGACCACGTCGAACGGATGATGATCGAGAATGAACTCGTTCAATCCGTCGTATTGCTTCACCAGGAGCTTGAAGTCGCCCATCTCGTCGTTGGTCTTGAGCTCGATGGGGCGTCGGATGTCGCGCTCGGAATAGGGGGCACCCTCCTTCAGTTGACCGAATTCATTTCGATAGCGCTTGGGCCATCGTACGTGGCCGCGGCTCTCCATGATGAGGAACTTTGGATGATCCGCTTTCATGTCGAGCTTGTACCGATGCAGGATGCCGCGATGGATAATGAGATAATCGCCTTCGCGGAACGGTAGATTGCCGTACACCGACTCCAACGTGCCACTCCCTTTCGCGACGTACACGACCTCGTCGCCCTGCGCGTTCCGATAGAAGTGAGGGTCTTGCTCGTTAGGCTCGGCGTAGAGCATCGCGACATCGCCGTTGAAGAGCAGCGGGATGCGATCCAGCGTTGGGCTCCCGCCGCTTTTCACCTTCGACGTACGGAAATGACGATGACGCAACGCCGCGTCGTGATCTGGCTCGTATTTCAGCTCGCGGACCCGCTTTACCGACTTCACCGTCGTCGGCGGGTGTACGTGATAGAGCAGCGACGACGTCCCCGTAAAGCCCTCGTGCCCCATCAGCTCTTCCGCGTAGATGCCCCCCTTGGGCTTACGGAAAGCGATGTGCCGCTTGCGAGGAATGCTGCCTAACGTGTGATATATTGGCATGCTTGGCGCTCGATTCTCGATGCTTGGTTCTAGGTGCTCCGTGCTGGGTACTCGATATTCGGTGCTCGGTTTTCCGAGCAGTTCGAGCATCAAGCACCCGGAATCCAGCACCTAGCAGGCAGCACCCATCAGCTCCTCTACAGATTCCCTCTCGCCGCCTGCTCTCTTTCGATGGCTTCGAACAGCGCGCGGAAGTTGCCCTTGCCGAAGCCGCGGGCGCCCTTGCGCTGGATGATCTCGTAAAACACGGTCGGACGATCCTGCACGTTCCGCGAGAAGATCTGCAACAAGTAGCCCTCCGGATCGCGATCGACGAGAATACCGAGATCCTCCAGGATGTGGACTGGCTCGTCGATCTTGCCGACTCGCCGCTGCAGATCGGCGTAGTACGACGTCGGCGCCTTGAGAAACTCGATGCCGCGGTCGCGAAGCGACGTCACCGTGCCGATGATGTCGTTCGTCGCAAGTGCCAGATGCTGCACCCCGGGACCACGGTAGAAATCGAGATACTCGTCGATCTGAGACTTTTTCTTCCCTTGCGCGGGCTCGTTGATGGGGAACTTGATCCGCTCATTCCCGTTCGCCATCACCTTGGACATCAGGGCACTGTATTCCGTGGAGATGTCGGCGTCGTCGAAGGTGATGAGATTCTTGAAGCCCATCACCTTCTCGTAGAAGCCAACCCACACGTCCATCTTGCCCAGCTCCACGTTGCCGACACAGTGATCGACGTGGAGGAGTCCAGTCTCCTTCGCTTGATAGTGCGGCTTGATCGGCGAGAACCCAGGCATGAAGAGCCCGCGATAATTCTTCCGCTCGACGAGTGAATGAATCGTATCGCCGTAAATGCGGATCGACGCGACAATGACCTCGCCCGCATCATCCTTCAGCACGCGGGGCTCGCTCAAAGGAACAGCGCCCCGCTCCACCGCTTTCACGAATGCGTCTCGTGCGTCCTCTACCCAGAGCGCGATGTCCCGCACGCCGTCGCCATGCTTGTGGACGTGCTGCGCGATTTCGCCTTCCGGGCCTAACGCAGACGTGAGTACGAGCCGGATCTTGTTCTGTTGCAGCAGGTAGCTGGCGCGATCCCGAGTGCCGGTCTCCGGTCCCCGGTAGCCAACGAGCTGAAAGCCAAAGCCCGATTGGTAATAGTGCGCCGCCTGCTTCGCATTTCCGACATAGAACTCGACGTAGTCGGTTCCATTGATCGGAAAGATGTCCTGCGTGGCAGAGGATGTCGGTAGCGTCGCCGTAGCCATGATTACTCCGCAGCTGGATATGACTGTCTCAATATACTGCTGTTTTTCGCGCCTTCGGTGCTTCGGAGCTCGCTAGCTCCTCAAGTCCGGAAGGTCCCGAAACAGCTCCAGTGCCTCCGGGTTTGCCAGCGCATCCCGGTTCTTCACTGGCCGACCATGAACCACGTCGCGGACCGCGAGCTCGGTGATCTTTCCGCTGATCGTTCGCGGAATGTCGGCGACTTGTACGATCTTCTTCGGCACGTGGTGCGGGCTCGCGTTCTGGCGAATTTGCGAGCGGATCCTCTCTCGCAGCGCTTCAGTGAGTATCTCTCCTTCGACGAGCCGCACGAAGAGCACGATCCGTACGTCGTGACCAGGCTGTCCGTCAGCGTACGGTACGTTCTGACCGATCACGAGACTCTCGAGTACCTCGGGCAACTGCTCGACCTGCCGATAGATCTCGGCGGTGCCAATGCGCACGCCACCGGGATTCAGTGTGGCGTCGCTCCGTCCGTAGATCACCATCCCGTCGTGCTCGGTGAGCTCGGCCCAATCTCCGTGACGCCACACGCCCGGGAAATAATCAAAGTACGCTGAACGGTACTTCTCCCTCGTCGGGTCGTTCCAGAAGTAAATGGGCATGCTCGGGAATGGAGCTGTGCACACCAACTCGCCTGCTTGGCCGCGCACCGCACGTCCATCTTCGTCGTACACCTCGACTTTCATAGCGAGGCCGCGCGTCTGAATCTCCCCGCGCCAAACCGGAGCGATCGGATTGCCCAGGGCGAAGCAGGAGATGAGGTCTGTCCCGCCGCTGATGCTGCTCAGCCGCACGTCTTTTTTCACCCGGTCGTAGACGTAATCGAAGCTGTGAGCGGCGAGCGGACTGCCCGTGGACAAGATGGAACGCAGCGACGAAAGGTCATGCGTGTGCAGCGGCTCTATTCCTTCCTTCTCCGCCAACGCGAGCCATTTCGCGCTCGTGCCGAACGTCGTTATGCGCTCGGCCTCCGCCATCTCCCACAGAATTGCTCGACGGCGCAGTAGCGGCGCGCCGTCGTAAAGCACGATCGTCGCGGGTCAGGTCGCAGTGGAGAACGTGCTCCTTCTGATGCTGAAGCAAGGTTCCGCCCGCGCTGTGAACCATGCACTTCGGCAGGCCGGTCGTGCCTGACGAGTACATCACGTAGAGCGGATGATCGAATGGCAGCCGTTCGAATGCCATCTCCGCGTTGCTGGGAGACTCCCCGATGAACGCATCGTACATCGTGGCCCGCGGGATGCGATCGATTGCCGGCGCTTCGCTCTGATATGGAATGACGACGACGCGCTCGATGCTCGTTATGCGTTCGGCGATACCAGCAACCGTCCGCAAGCTGTCGATCTCCTTCCCCGAATAGCGATAGCCGTCCGCGCAGAACAGAACGCGCGGCGCGATCTGCCCGAAGCGGTCGAGCACCCCGTCTACGCCGAAATCGGGCGAGCACGACGACCAGATTGCCCCGAGCGATGCCGTAGCAAGCATCGCGATTGTCGTCTCGGGAATGTTCGGCATGAAGCCCGCTACTCGGTCGCCCGCTCGCACTCCTTGCTTGCGAAGCGCCGCGGCGAGACGCGCGACTTCAGCGTACAGCTCTGCGTATGTGAGCCGTCGGCCCGCGCCGAGCTCATTCCAGAAGACGATCGCCAACCCGCCGTCTCGATGTCGAAGCAGGTTCTCGCTGAAATTGAGACGCGCCCCGTCGAACCATCGTGGACCTTTGTCGGGTTCGGGCGGCGCCATGCGATCACCACCAAGCAGCACCGAGCGCCATGCTGCGCCCGCCGCATCGAGCTCGGAGACGATGCCACAGAAGCGCCATACCGCGGGCCAGAATTCCTCAGGCTGCGCTATCGACCAATCGTAGAGACTGGCGTAGTCGTGAACCGCTGTGCCATCACCAGCTCGGACGGTGGCAATGAAGCGGGTAAGGTTCGCCCGCTCGATCGCGTTGGGCGAGGGCGACCAGAGTGGCCGTGACAACGAGGATTCGATGGCTACGAATCGATTTCCAGAAGCTCGATCTCGTAGATGAGCGTGGAATTGGGCGGAATCGGACCGTGGCCACAGGCGCCGAGCGCCAGCTCCGACGGCACGACCATGCGACGACGACCCCCGACGTTCATCCCGAGCATGCCGTCCAGAACGCCGGCGGCTGTAATCGTTCTCAGATCGAACAAGAAGGGCTTCTGCAACTGTTGATCGACCACCGTGCCGTCTGGCAGGTACGCGACGTAATAGACCTGCACGTTCGTCGGCTGAGACAGCGTCTGTCCACTGCCAACCACGACGTCTTGTGTATAAACGCCATTCACCGTCTTCGACATCTGGCTGAGGTCGATGTTCAGGCTGGAGGCGTATGTCTCAGTTGCCGGGTTGCTCGGATTTATCGCCGCACATTTGTCGGGACTCGTGAGGCACGCCGTGAGTGTGATGGTCAGTACGAGACAAGCGAGAGCGCGCATGGGTAGCTCAGTCGATGGTGAGGAGCTCGACGGTGTACACGATCGTCGAGTTGCCGGGAATCCCGCCGTTACCGCAGGGCCCAAGAGCGTTTTCCGATGGCACGACGATCAGTCGCTGGCCACCTTCGGCCATCCCGAGCATGCCGTCCGCGAGACCAACGGTCGCGCGCGTGCCCAGATCGAGCGGATATGGTTGGTCGATTATTTGATCGACGAGCGTTCCATCGGGAAGGTACGCCGAATAGTGAATCTCGACCATACGAAGTGTGGTGAGCGCTGCGCCTGTGCCGAGCACCAGATCCTTCCGATAATCGCCGAGCTCCGTCTTCTCCATTGTCGTCAAATCGACGCCGAGCGCCGGCGCGAATTGCTGCGTAGCGGGGTCGCTCGGCGTATCCACGCACCGATGCGGCTCGGTGAGGCAAGCCGCAAGAAGGACACAGAGAATTATCGATAGTCCAAGCCGCATAGACGCGACCACGTGCGAATGGAGTGAACCTTTATGCATAAGAAGAAACTGTGTGAGGAATCCGCGAGACGCGAGGGGGATTCCCACCGGTGACGAAAAAGGCTATTAACGCGGCGCGGAATGACAACCCGCCAGACACTCAACGATCGTCCGACCCTCAGTCCCCGCCGCATGCGCCGCTTCGTCCCACTTCTCGCAATGACCCTGGGCTTTCTCGCCGCGCCAGCGACTGCCCAGCGCCCACTCAAAGTGTACATCTCGGTCGACATGGAAGGGATTGCCGGTATCGTAACCGCGGATCAACTCTCTCCAACGGGTTTCGAATATGCCCGCGCCCGAGAGTTCATGACTGGCGAGGCGCTTGCGGCGATCGCCGGCGCGCGTGACGCCGGCGCTACTCAGATTGTCGTGAGCGACTCGCATGGCAATGGTGAGAATTTACTCATCGACAAGTTTCCTCCCGACGTCACGATCATTCGTTCCTGGCCGCGACCGCTGATGATGATGGAGGGTATCGACTCCTCGTTCGCTGCCGCGGTCTTCATCGGCTATCACGCCTCGACGACTAATCCGGCCGGTGTGCGCGCGCACACCATCTCCAGCGCCCATCTCGCCGCTGTAGAGCTGAACGGGACGGCGATGCCGGAATCGGGAATCAACGCCGCCATTGCCGGCTATTTCGGCGTGCCGATCGTCGCCATCTCGGGCGACAATGTGGCGGTTGCCGAAGCACAGGCCCTGATTGGCGCGATGGAGGGCGCGGTGGTAAAGCAGGCGATCAGCTTTCACGCCGCGGCAACGATGACACCCGAAGCGGCCCAGCTTCTCGTGAGGCAAAAAGTGAAGGCTGGTGTGCAGCGTCGTGCATCGCTGCGGCCATACGTCGTACGTAGTCCGGTGCGCCTCGACGTGACCTTCAAGAACTACACGCCGGCGGAGATGCTCACCTTCCTCCCTATCGTCCAGCGAACGTCCTCACACGGGATTCGCTTCGAGGGTCGCGATATTCTTCAGGTGTCGCGCTTCCTCGAGTTCATCAATACGTACAATGCGGACATGACACCTTGACCGCAGCTGTCAGCGAATAGTCAATAGCTATCAGGGATACGGAACACAGCGTTCATCAGGCTTCGTTCCGATTACAGATAGCTCTCTGGCGATAATTGAAAGCCACCGTTCGACCCGCGCATCACGATGACGCGCCCATTGCGAACGGTTTCGACGACCCAGATACCAGCACTGTCGGCATCGACGAGTATGCGCGTCACCTCGTCTTCCATGTCGCCGTCCGTGGTAGACACGACCACCTTCGCGCCGATTCTGAGATCCTGCTCTTGCATGGCACCTCCGGCCCGATTGAAGGTGCCCATTTCCGCGCGCGGCGCGGTGACCGGCCTCACAGGCGGGAACTCCTCGTGGCGAACTAGACTGTCTCCCGAACCTTCGCGCTGGGCGATGGAAGTGCGTCCGCCGGCGCTTTAACCATGCGGCTCCGCCACATGTAATACGCCGGAACCCCAAGCAGCATGACGCCGATGGCAAAGAGCACGTTGCGCGGCTGCGTGACTACCGTGTTGATCACGATCGCTGCCGCGGACAGCACGAAGAGAATCGGGGTGACAGGATATCCCGGCGTGCGAAACGGCCGATGCATGTTCGGCTCGCGGCGACGATAGGCAAAGATGGCGAGTGCACCGAGCGCGTAGAAAATCCACCCGACGAAGACGACATATGTGAGCAACTGCTCGAATGTCCCGCTCGCCGCAAGGACCATCGCCCAGATCGAGCTCGCGACGATCGCGATCGCCGGCGTCTGATACTTTGCGTGCACCTCGGCGAGCTTGGCGAAGAAGACGCCGTCGCGCGACATCGAGTAGTAGAGCCGTGGCGCCGTGAGCGTAAGGCCGTTGGCAGCACTGAACATGGACACCAGGATGATCGCCGCGATCACCTTCCCCGCCGCCGGACCGAAGAGCGCCGCCATGGATTCGGCGGCGATACGCTCGCTCTTCATCGCGCCATCCGCGCCGAGTGCGGCGATGTAGCCGATGTTGGCGAGCACGTAGATGCCGATGAGGAGCGCCGTTCCGACACCGATGCCCAACGGGAAATTCCGCTGCGGGTCCTTCGTTTCCCCAGCCGAGAAGGTCACGTACTGCCATCCTTCGTACGCCCAGAGCACCCCGATCATCGCGAGCCCCACGCCCGCGAACAACGAGCCGTTCCAGTGCGCTGGCCACACGTTAGGCGTCGCCGCGAATCCATGTCCGACGGCGATTAACAAGACGCTCATGATGAGGATCGCCGCGACCTTGATCGCCGTGGCCACGCCCTGCACGTTGGCGCCTTGCCGCGTGCCCCGCACGTTGATGAGCATAACGACGAGGATCATCAGTATCGCTACCGCCTTGCTGGCAAGGGCCGGCAGCGTTACGAACTGACCGAGATAGTTCGTGAATGCCACCGCGAGCGTAGCCGTGGAGCCGCTCGCCATGACGAAGAACATCGTCCAACCGTAGAGAAACGCCGGCAATGGGCCGAGTGCGTCGCGCAAATAGACGTAGAGACCGCCCGCGTCAGGCTTGGCTGCCCCCATCTCGCCGTATGTCAACGCGCCGAGCAGCGAAAGCACGCCCGCCACGAGCCAAACGAGCAGTGCGACCCCAACTGATCCATTCGTCTGCTTCAGCACGGCGCCCGGCACCAGGAATATTCCCGAGCCGATGACGGTACCGATGACGATGAGAATCAGGTCGCGGAGTGTGAGCGTGCGATTGAGCGTGGCCATTGAGGGCGAGTGGTGGGTGAGGCGCGGCGCGTGGTGGGTGTTGCCGTGAAATCGCTGCGGCCAAGATAGCTCGGGGGCGGAGTCGCGCTAGGATGTCGTGGCGCGTGATCGGTGATGCGCCACTTGCGAGTTCCCACTCCCACTCTTGCACTCACGGCTATCGATTTCCTTCGCTGGCGCGGACGGACCGCATGCGGAGCGGCGATCAGAGGAGCCATCAGCTCACGCTTATTCGAGGTGGCGACGCACGCATCGCACCCGGTATCGCGAGCCAAGAGGCGAGAGGCAAGCTGACAGCTCACAGAATCAAGAGAACTGCTTCAGCTGCCAGAGGCAGCGGCGAGCGAGGAGATAATCAGCTCAGAGCTCAGGTCGTTCTCTCATTTCTCTAGCTGTCAGCTTGCCTCTCGCCTCTGGGCTGGCCGTACCGGGTGAGATCTCAACGAGGCAACATCGAAAGAGCCCGAGCTGATCGCTGACAGCCACCACTCGAAGTCTTTCCCGAAATTATTGAGACGCTGATGGTGCGCGCGGGAACTCGTCAGTGGCGAGAGGCGCAACCCGCACCCCGAGCCCTCTACCCGCCCAATTCATCGGATGCCACTCGTGCCGTTTCCGCGAGCACGGCTGCGCCAACGAAGATGCTCTCTTCTGCCGCATAGAACTTCGGCGCGTGCGCAGGAATCGGCACCCCACCCTCTTCGCGTGCTCCGATACGGAGAAAGCAGCCGGGGATCCGCTCCATGTAGTGCGCGAAGTCCTCGCCGGCGAGGTTGAGGAAGCCGAGCGGTACCACGTTCGACGCCCCGAGCAGCGACGTCGCGGCACGGCGCGCCCATGCCGTGGCGTTAGGCGGATTCACGATTGGCGGAGTACCGAGATCGAGCTTCACCTGCGCCGACAGCCGATAGGCCGCCGCGATGCTCTCGGAGAGGCGTCGTACCTCGTCGAGCATGAGCTTCCGTGATGGGGCATCCACGGCGCGCACGGTGCCGGTGAGAATGGCGCGATCCGGAATGACATTCGACGCCGTTCCGGCGCGCACGGTGCCAATGGTGACCACGCCAGGATTGGCGGGATTCAATCGGCGCGCGACGATTGTCTGGATCGCGCCGATCAACGCGCCGAGTCCGACAATGGGATCGGCGGATTCGTGCGGTCGCGCTGCGTGCGCGCCCTGCCCAACGAGCTCGATCTCGAACATGTCCGCGGATGCCGCGAGCGGTCCATCGTCCGCGACCACTTGCCCAACGGGAAAGCGGCGGTCCACATGACCACCAAAGATCGCGCGTACGTCGTCGAGAGCGCCGGTCTCGATGATCGCCGGTGCGCCGCGCCCCGTTTCCTCCGCCGGCTGCAAAACGACGAGGACGTCACCGGCCGCGGGTGAACGCGCAAGCAGCGCGGCCGCGCCCACGGCCCACGTCGCATGCACGTCGTGCCCACACGCGTGCATCACGCCCTCGTTATGCGACGCGAAGGAAAGTCCCGTCTCTTCGCGCACCGGCAATGCATCGATGTCGCCACGAACGGCAACGAGCGGTGCCCGCGAATTTTCCCCCGCGATACGGGCAACGACACCCGTCTTGGCGACACGGCGTACGTCCTTCGCGCCGATCTCCCGCAACGCCCGCTCGAGCCGCTGCGCGGTGCGCTCCTCTTGAAACGAGAGCTCAGGATCAGCGTGGATCTCACGCCGGAGCTCGATCAGGCGGTCGCGCAGCTCCGCATCGAAGAGGTGCGCGACCGCGGTCGGTATCTCCGCCGCCGCGGTCGTAGCACTCATCGCGCCGCCATCGAGCGGCTCTCGAGCGCCTCCCGCTTCACGGTCAGGTCCTCGACACGGCCCGTGTCCACCGTGATGCCGATGCCCGGCTTGTCGCTCGGCACTCGAACCATTCCTTCCGCATCCATCATCCATTCCGGAATGACGACGTCGCGCTCCCAGTACCGGGCGCTGGGACTGAGGTCGCCCGGCAGGCTGAAATTCGGCAGCGACGCGAGCGCCACGTTGTGCGCACGGCCCACACCACTCTCGAGCATGCCGCCGCACCATACGGGGATGTCATGGCGCTGGCAGATGTCGTGAATTGCCTTCGAGACCGTGAAGCCCCCTACCCTGCCCGGCTTGATATTGATGATCTTGCCCGAGCCGAGCTCGATCATGTCCTCGGCGCGATCCGCATCGGTAATCGACTCGTCGAGGCAGAGACGCGTCTTCAAGCGCTTCTGCAGCTTGGCGTGCCTAACGATATCGTCGCGGCCGAGCGGTTGCTCGATCATGATCAAATCGAACGCGTCGAGCTGCGCGAGATGATCCGCGTCCGACAGCTTGTATGCCGAATTCGCGTCGCACATGAGGTGCACTTCCTTGCCTAATGCGTTGCGCACGGCGCGCACGTACTCCACGTCTTGGCCAGGCTGAATCTTGAGCTTGATCTTCCGATAGCCTTGCGCGAAAGCCGCCTTCGCCCGGTCGACCAGCGCGTCGGGCGTCGACTGGATGCCGAGCGAGATGCCCGTGGGAATGCGCTCGCGCGTTCCGCCCAGTCGCTTCGAGAGCGACACACCTTCCTGCGTCGCGGCTAGTGCCCACATGCCCATCTCGAGCGCGGCTTTCGCCATGTTGTGACCGCGCACGTTCTGATCGAGAACGCCGTGAATCACTTCCGGACCGTCGAAGCTTCGACCGAGGAGGCGCGGAGCGAGCCACTCCCGAATCGCGAACCAAGTCGTATCGATCGTTTCCGGGCTGTAGTTCGGCTGTTCGCCAGCGACACACTCGGCCCACGTCATGGCGCCGTCCACGTCGTACAACTCGAGCAGAAAGATCCGGCGCTCGGTGACGATGCCGGAGGAGATTCGGAAGGGCTCCTTGAGGGCGAGGCGAATCTCACGAAGGACGAGACGGTCGAGGCGAAGCATTCGGTGAGGGGCTATGGGCTGGGGAACAAGTGACGATGAAACAAAAAAAGAGCGTTTTGTGAACCACAGGGGACGCAGAGGACGGTGAGGGCGTGACCCAGCTCGGCGAGCCGCGCGTTAATTGGAAAAGGGACACCTTTGGACTTCCCTCCGTGTCCTCTGCGTCCTTGGTGGTTCACCTGCTTTTGTCGTTGCTCTGATGCTAGCCCTAACCTAGCTCCGAGCGCGAGCGAGCAGATAGTATCCCCGTTTCGCGCAGTCGTCGATCACGAAGCCTTGGACCGTGAGACCGGCGTCGAGGGCGCGGCGAAAGGCCGCGCGCGTCGAATGCCGCCAGCGAATCGCCTCGTCGCGATCGGAATGCTGCAGCGAATTGATGTCCGGTGGCACCTCGACCCGAGCGACGTCACCGGTGATCGAGGCGATCTGTGACGCATTTCCGGCGTTCAGGATCGGCGCCTCGCGGAAGGTCGTATTGCTTCCAGCAGCGTGGGTCTCGTCGAGCCGTTGCTTCATGTCGCCATCCGCCACCGGCCAGGCGACGATGAATCGGTCTGTACCGATGCCCTGATGGAGCGGACTCTCCGTCTCTCCGTACATGTCCTCGACGTATTCAGCCGCGCGGACGCCGAAGATGTTGAAGTTGAGATGGGCGTTGCGCGCCACGAGCGGATCGTAGGTCCAGTAGATCACAACGCCGCCGAGCTTTTGGACGGCTTTCCTCTGGAACTCCTTCAAGCGGCGTCCGAGGCCGAAGTTGCGCGCTTCGGGACGCACGGCGAGCATGTCGGACCAATGCACGATGCGACCGTCCTGGACGCCCGTGAGGCCATACACAAATCCGAGGAGCTTGCCGGTGTGATCGAACGCGCCGGCAGCGACGCCGCCGATGCGTTGGGAGACTTTGAGAATACTCGTCGGAACGACATCTGTGAATTCGTCGCCCCACGTCTCGCGCTGGAGCGTGACGCAAGCGCGGAGCTCATCGAGGGTACGTAGAGGACGGATATCTATGTCGGACATCGACGGAGTTCAGTGTGTATGTAACGCGGGAAGGTAGTCGTGTCGTGCGGTGGGCTCAACGTGTGCGGACAACGTGCCCTACCCGGAACGCGCGTCCGGTTCGCGTTTTCTGAAATGGCGCAAGGGACACTGTTACCGCGCTTCGAGTCACAGCGTCTCCTTTGCGCAGGCAGTTCTCCTTCGAAACTCTCTCCTCGCGCCATCGCGACGCCATTCTTCCCTCAACCCGATCATTCGGATGCGCACCTTCACCGCACGAACCGTCGTAACGAGCCTCGACGCTCAAGCGAGGACAGACATTCCGCGTACGCCGCGTTTGAACCGCGAGCAGCGCGAGGCGTGGGTGATGGCGCTCTACCTGGGTGGCGCGTCCGTGGATGAGATCTCGTTTGTCCTTGGTGCCGCCCGTACGGCGATTCGGCACATCGTGATGGAATCGGGCCTCGCTCGGCACCGCGGAACGCGCAACGTAGACGTGCTCGTGATCCTGCGCGAAGTACGGCGGGCAGGCACGGTGACGCTGAAGGAGGTGGCGGCCCGCATCGGCTACTCCGAGGAGACCGTCCGCCAAAGCATCGGCGCGCTGGGCATGACGGAGTCCGTACGACGCCTTTTCCGGCTCCGGCGCCGCACGGCACGACGCGTCGCAGCCGCGAATGCGGACGTGCTGCTCGCCACGATGCCGATCCGGCCGATCGGGGCGCGACGCGCACCGGCGGTACGCGTCGCCTAACGATACGACCTCACGGGCGTTGGACGCCGCGTGACGCGCCGTCCACGGAGGTTCCCGCCTGCACTGCAGGCGCCCGCGGTGCCTCTTGCGCGGCCTTGTACGCGTTGAGCATCCGCTGACGCGCGAGATACGACTCGCCGTGCGTGATCCAGTCCGCCGGCGGCTCGCCTTTCAGAAAATGCGCGAACCACTCCAACTGCCGCCGATGATAGTCGATCTGGCTCTCCGGTCGTGCGACCCCATGGTTCTCGTCGTTGTAGATGAGGAACACGACCTCCTTCCCGAGGCGCCGGCCGAAGTTGTAGAGCTCCATGCTCTGCCAGTAGTTGACATTGCCATCGGCGTCCCCTTCCTCGAGCAGCAACGGCGTTTGGAGTGAATCCACGGCAAACACCGTGGAGTTGCGGATGTACGCTTGCGGGTCTTCCCAAAGCGATACTTGCATGCGCTCCTGGCCCGTCTCGTAATGCCCCGTCTCCGGCATGCCGGTATTGAACGAGGTGTAGCCATACATGCTGATCAAATCAGTCAAGGGCGCACCCGCGATGGTCGCCGCGAACATGCCGTGGCCATGCACGGCATAGAAGGCCGACTGATACCCGCCCCACGAATGTCCCATGTTGCCCACACGCTTGGGATCGATCATGCCCGTCGCGAGAGCGGCCTTCACCGCCGACGTCACGCAATCGAGCCCGGAGTAGCCCGGCTCACGATACCGGAACGCGATGTCGGGACGCAGAACGAAATAGCCGTTCTGGCTGAAGACAGACGTGTTGTAGGTGGAGCGATCGGTGGGCGCCTGCCACTGATGAAAGCCTTGTGACAGCTTCTCGTAGTAGTAGACCACCATGGGATACTGCTTTCCCGGCTCATAGTTCGCCGGATAGGTGAGCATCATCTGCAGCTGGTCGCCACGCGAAGTGGTGTACTCCATGAGGACCTGCTTTCCCCACGCGTAATCGCCGAGGAACGCGTTCGTGTGCGAGATCTGCCGTGCGTCAGCGAGTGACGTGGTCGTGACGAACACGTTAGGCGGTTCCTCCGCCGACTGCGAGACGTACGCATAGACGTTCGGCGCGTTCTTCGCCTGAATCAGACGCGTAACACTCCTGTCCACCCAGAGGAGGCGCTGCGCGGGCTGACCGATCGTGAGGCGCGCATACCCACTTTTCTTGTTCCAGTCGCCTGTGGCGGATAGCGTCAGCGGCTTCGCCGGATCGATGGCGCGGAGATCGGGATCGAGCATCTCGATTCGGTAAACCGTCGAGTCCTCGCGCCCACGCGTGAGTCGCACCGGATTCGAGCCGTCGGGCGCGACCTGCCATAGGTCATATCGATCGTAGAGAATGACGGACCGGTCACCAGTCGTCCAGCCGCCCACCCCGTAAGGCCGGCGTTCATGCACCGGATGATCGTCTTCCATATTCACGAACGCACTCGGGATCCTCGCCGTCAGGTTCACCCGAGCTTTGCTCGTTAGGTCGTACGTCCACCAATGCCCTCCCTGCGCGAAGAGCACGTATCGGCCGGCCGGACTCGTCGCAGCTGGGAACGCCGTTTTCACGATAATGCGCTCACGCTGACCGGTCGCAGGGTCCACTCGATAGATGTCGCGGTATGGCCGCCCCGAGATCTGCTCGTCGAAATACGGACGCTCGTCACTCGTGAGGGCGATCCGCTGCCCGTCAGCGAGCGTTACGGCGTCGAGGGTATCGTCCGCGAGACGCACCACGCGATTGTCCGCCAAACGCCACGCCACGAGCTGGGTCTTCTGCCGATCTTGGGAAGACTGGCGATCCTGCTGGTGATACTCGCGCAGATCCTTCCAGTGCCACACCTCCACGCGCGCCGGTGCCGCGCCATTCCAGCTCGCGGGAACCTTCGGGTCGCGCGGAGCGATGCCGAAGAACACGGTGCTGCTATCCTCTGCCCAGAGCGGCGCCCGTGACGCCGCGACACGCATTCCAGCGGGAAAGGCCCGGTCGTCAGCAAATTCGTAACTCGCCTTACTCGCGCGCGCCCCAGAAAGTCCGCGCCATGCGAGCACCGTGTAACCCGTATCCGCAAAGGCGCTGTCGGCTCGGCTTCGCAGCACCGCGAGATCGCTGCCGTGCTTCCGCCACGAGAGGCCGACGTACTGGTGGTCGCCCGTGTCCAGTGGGCGGAGCGCGCCCGTCACGACGTTGAGCAACTGTACACCATTGCCGGTTTTTCCCTCGACATCCACGATCATCGCCAGGAGGGTGCCGTCATCGTTCCACGCAAAGTCGGTAACATTCCCGAAGGTCAGATCGGTTCCCTCCTCGAGGTCCCGCACGACGACATCGGCACCGTGGGCGTGCGTATCCGCCGCCGCGTAACGCCGTAACGCGACGTGTGCACCATCCTTGCTCAGGGCGAACGATTGGATGTCCGAGAGCACCGTCTTCGCGCCACTCCCGAGATCGACGATGCCCACTTTGTTGTGATTGGTTTCCGCGGAGGCCCCACCACGTGTGCCGACTGCGGCGCCGCCTCGACGTCCCGCGCCGCCGAGCCGCGCCATGCTCGTATCCGGGCTGAGGACGAACAACAGCCAGCGGCCATTTGAACTGAATAGAGGATTGTTGCCTAACGGCACGCTCGACTCGTCCCCACCACTCACGGCGCGGTAGCGCAGCTCGGTCGGTCCCGACGCGCCGCGGCGGAAGTCGTACGCCACCCATTTCCCGTTCGGCGACAGCGCCACCGCCCCAAGCTGTTCGATGCGCGCGAACTCGGCTTCTGTGAGTGCGGGCTTTGCCGAGGCGCTAGCCGCCGGTCCGGTACGCGGTTCTTGCGCGAACGCGACGCCGCTCAATGAAGCGAGCAGCGCCACCGCGCGGAGGTGGGACAACACCATGGTGTCTCCGAAGGCGACTGGGCAGGAGATCGAGCGGGAGGAAGCAACATAGCGCGCGACGTCGCTATCGTCGAACCCTCGGGAATCACCCATGAAGGGGTCCGTTGACCAGTCCGACGTCCGCTGATAGGTTGGATCCATGCGACTCGCGACAAATCACTCGATGCATCACCACGCGCAGCATCACCACGGCACTCGGGGCCGGGGCGAATTGCGCATGCGAGGATAGACAGCACGACCTTCAGCGCAAGTCTGCACCGGGCCCGTTCTTCTGACGGGCCCTTTTTCTTTTTCTGGAAACGCGAGCACAATCTCAATGCTTCGTATTGCCTTGCCGAACAAAGGGCGCCTTGCCGACGACACGCGCGAGCTCTTCAACGACGCCGGTCTCGAGGTGCGCACGCGCAGCGAGCGCGCGCTCACCGCCTCATTGGGCGGGTTGTTCGAAGCCATATTTGTGCGCGCACAAGACATTCCCGAATTCGTCGCCGATGGGGCGGCCGATGTGGGAGTGACCGGCTGGGATCTGGTATCGGAATCAGAGCGGCCACTCACCTGTCTCGCCGATCTGGAGTTCGGCCGCTGCCGACTGGCGGTCGCAGCGAAAGAAGAGACCGGAGTTGCCAGCCTGCGAGACATTCCGAGTGGCACGCGCGTGGCCACGAGCTTCCCTCGCATCTGTAAGCGTTTCTTCATCGAGCAGGGCTTGCCAGTGGAGATCGTTCCGGTTTCCGGGGCGGCCGAAATTGCGCCGCACCTCGGAATAGCGGACATCGTCGTCGATCTTGTCTCCACCGGATCCACGTTGCGCACAAATGGATTACGCGAAGTCGCCACCGTGCTCGAGTCCACAGCGCGACTGATCGCCAGGTCCGAATCCGGGCTGGGAAGCAACCGCTCGGCCGACGTCGCATCGCGCGAGCTTCCAGACCTCGTGACGGCGCTGCAATCGGTCCTTCGCGCCCGAGGGCAGCGATACATCATGGCGAACGTGCCGCGCGACCAGCTCGATGCCGTGCGTGCCGTTCTTCCCGGCATCACGGGACCGACTGTCATCGACCTCTTGCATGACAACGTCAATGTCGCCGTTCACGCCGTGGCGCCCGCGGCGGGCCTCTACCACACCGTGGCCACGCTAAAATCGTTAGGCGCCCAGGGCATTCTCGTGACGCGCATCGAACGCTTGATGCCATGACCATCGCGAATCGCATAGGCAGCGACGCGCGAACTGAAGACGGCCGCGCGTTGTCACTACGCTTTCGGGGCGCCGTTGCGGCTCTGTCGGATTTGGATCGGCAGCAGCTCTTTGACCGGGCGACGCGTCGCGACGAATCCCTTCGCGGCCGGGTCGCGGACATCATCGAATTCGTTAGGCGTGAGGGTGATACAGCACTTGTGGAGCTTGCCCGCGACTTCGACCACGTTGAGCTTCGACAGCTCGAGGTTCCGCGAGCCGAGTTGCTGCAAGCGCGGGATCAGCTTGACCCGGCGCTATGTCGGGCGCTTCTTCGCGCGGCCGACAACATCGCACGCGTCCATCGCGCCTTTCTTCCACAAGCAAGCGAAATCTCACCGGAGCCGGGCGTCCGAGTGGGGCGGCGTCCCGATCCGCTCGGTCGTGTGGGAGTATACGCCCCGGGCGGACGGGCCATCTATCCGAGCAGTGTCCTCATGGGCGCTGTACCAGCGCGCGTTGCTGGCGTCGGCGAGATCATCCTGTGCACGCCGCCTGATGTCTCCGGGAGGCCTAACGATCTGCTCTTGGCTGCGGCGGCGATTGCGGGGGTCGATCGGGTGTTCGCCGTTGGTGGTGCTGGCGCCATCGCCGCATTGGCGCTCGGTACAGCCACCATTCCTCGCGTCGATCGCATCGTTGGTCCCGGGAACGCGTACGTCACCGAAGCGAAGCTGCAGGTAGTCGGCCTGGTCGGCATTGACGCGCCAGCGGGGCCAAGTGAAATCCTCGTCATCGCCGACGAGAGCAGCAATGCCGACATCGTGGCGCGTGAGCTCCTGGCGCAAGCCGAGCACGATCCCCTCGCGTGCGTAGTGGCGATCGTGGTCGGCAGTGACACCGCGCACGCCGTGGAGCGTGCCCTCGCGAGCCAGCTCGCGGGCGTGGTCCGGCGCGACATCGTCGAAGCCGCCCTCGACGGACAGGGTGGCGTGCTCACGGTCGATTCGCTCGACGAGGCAGTCACCACGGCGAATCGTTATGCAGCGGAACACGTGCTTGTCGCGTTGCCCTCCACCGAGCAATGCGAAAAGGTTGCACGTCAACTGCGGAACGCGGGAACCGTCTTCATCGGCGAGACATCGTCGAACGCATTCGGCGATTACATCACGGGGGCGAATCACGTTCTGCCAACACTCGGCTTGGCGCGTTCTTACTCGGGTCTCTCTGTGCTCGATTTTTTCCGGTGGACCACTTATCAGGAAATCGATCGCGTGGCGGCCGCGCGACTTGGTGCCGACGTGGCGTTGATCGCCGCCGCTGAGAAGCTGCCGGGTCACGCATCCGCGGCGCGTGCTTGGCTCGAGAATACGGAGCCCACGGAGCCGGCGGCCGCGCGCTCACTCTCTCACCCCCTCTTCGTGCGGCCGGAGGTAGCGGCGCTTTCCAGGTATAGCGAAGCAGCCGAGCAATTTGACGCTGCCCTGGCAAAGGATTCCGCGATCGTTGACCTCAGCGACAACACCAATCTCTGGGGAACTGCTCCCGCGGCGCTCGATGCGCTTCACGACAGTGGCGACGGAGTCTCGCGCTACCCTGCGCCCTATTCGGCGGAGTTGAAGAGAGCCTTGAAGCGCTATGTCGGCGTGCGAGACGCCGAGATCGTTGTGGGCTGCGGATCAGACGACATTCTGGATACCGCGATGCGTACGTTCGGTGGTAGTTACAAGCACATCGCGTATTCGACGCCCACCTTCTCGATGATTCCGTTCCTCGCGCGTCTCAATGGTCTGAGCCCCATCGAGATCCCGTTGCGTGACAGCAAGGATGGTGTCGACATGGACGCGCAACAGCTCGTGGACACGGGTGCGCAGCTGATTTACATCTGCTCACCGAACAATCCCACGGCAACGACGGTTTCGCGCGACGCATTGCGGTTTGTCGTCGAACACGCCACGGGAGTTGTCATTCTGGATGAGGCGTACACGGAATTTGCGGCGACGACGAACGCCGATCTCATCGCGACGCACGACCGGCTGCTGGTCACGCGCACGATGTCCAAGGCATTTGGACTTGCGGGAGCGCGGGTTGGTTATGGCATCGGCGCAGCGCAACTGGTCGACTATGTGGAGCGCGCGCGTGGGCCGTACAAGGTTACGTCGCTCGCTGAACGTGCGGCGCTGGCTGCACTAAGCGACACGCACGATGGACTGGGCTGGATGCGCGAGCACGCTCGTCTCGCCCGCGAGAATCGTACGCGATTTGTCCGCGCTCTCGACGCGTTAGGCATCGACAGCCTCCCTTCCGAGACGAATTTCGTTCTACTGGCGCACCCTCGTGCAAAGGAGATCGCGGACCGACTTTGGTCCGAAGGCGTTATCGTCCGCGCCCTGTACAACCTCCCACAGCAGCTGCGCGTCCTCGCCGGATCTGGTGGCAATGCGCTTCGCATCGGTGTTGGGCCCTGGCGGGCAATGGAGCGCGTTCTCCGCGTGCTCGAGGACGCGACTTCGTCATGACAGCTCGCCGCAGGGTGACGATATGCGACTACGGAGCCGGTAATCTCCACTCGCTCCAGAAGGCACTCGCGACGGCCGAGATCGACGTTCGCATCGACGCCGATCCGCTTCACGCAATTGATCCGACCACCTCGGATGCGCTCGTACTTCCTGGGGTGGGGGCGTTCAGTCAGGCGGCCGAAAAACTCGCGCCGGCACGCAAGGCTATTCGTACCGCGGCGGACGAGGGCTTTCCCGTACTTGGCATTTGCCTCGGCATGCAGCTCTTCGTGGATACAAGCGAAGAAGGCAAGGGCGAAGGTCTGGGGCTTGTCCAAGGCACCGTGCGCCGCCTACGTGCCGCTCGAGTACCGCAGATTGGGTGGAATGACATCGAACACGAGCAATCAGAGCATTCATCGATCGCATTGCCTCCGCTCGCTGTCGCGTATTACGCGAATAGCTACGTTTGCGAGCTCCACGACTCGCGTCAGGTGAGCGCGTGGAGTGTCTATGACGGCGATCGGTTTCCCGCGGCGGTGGTGGCTGGCCCGCGGGATAACGTCGTCGGCGTACAATTTCATCCAGAAAAGAGCTCGGCAAATGGCGTAGGTTTTCTGCGCGAGTTGATGACTCGACTTCTGGCAGCGGCTAGGTGATCGCCATTCCGGCCATCGACATCCGCGAGGGTGCGTGCGTTCAGCTCGTGGGCGGATCGTACGATGAGGAGCGCATTCGGCTGGATGATCCAGCTGGCGTCGCGTCCCGCTGGGCCGCCTTCGGCTTTCGCCGGCTTCACGTCGTCGATCTCGACGCGGCAACCGAGCGAGGATCAAACGCCGCCGTGGTCGACAAGATCATCAGGGAAGCGTCCGTCGAAGTACAGGTCGGTGGCGGCGTTCGCTCCACGGAACAGGTCGACGCACTCATTTTGGCCGGTGCACGGTTTGTCGTCGCTGGTACACGAGCGGTCGAGTCCCCGGAATGGCTCGCCGAAGTAGCGACTCGCCATCCCCACACGATGGTCGTCGCGGCGGACGTTCAGGGACGAGCAGTTGCAACGCGCGGCTGGACTCGAACGCTCACGATCGACGTGATGGAGCTGTTGAGGGAGATTCAGCATCTACCAATCGCCGCCGCTCTCGTGACGGCCGTTCACGTGGAGGGGCAGATGCGGGGACCAGATCTCTCCCTCTTCGACGACATCGTCCAGAAGACGTCCGTGCCGATCATCGCGTCTGGCGGCGTCGCCAGCATCGACGACCTCCGCGCGCTCTCACAACGCGGTTTAGCGGGTGCTGTCGTGGGCATGGCGCTCTACACGGGTGCCATTGAACCGCGGCTCGTCGCCGATGAATTCGTTCAATAGCTCGTCCCATACCGAGGAGATTTCGACGTGGCCGTGATCGTTCGCGAAACAAAGGAGACGCAGATCCGAATGGAGCTCGCCCTCGGCGGCGACGTTGCGGCGAATGTCGCGAGCACGTCCATCGCATTCCTCGATCATATGCTGATCACACTCGCGAGGTATGCGGGCGTGTCGATGCGCGTGAGCGCACAGGGCGACTTGCGACATCATGTGATCGAGGACGTCGCGATTTGCGCCGGGGCGGCCTTGCGCGAGATCACGCCAGCCACCTGTCAGCGCTATGGTGATCGCACGATACCGATGGATGATGCCCTCGTTCATTGCGCGATCGATTTGGGGGGCCGGGCATACTATCGCGGGCCGTTGCCGAGCCACCTCTACGACCACTGGATGCGATCGTTCGCCGACAACGCGAAAGCTTCGCTTCACCTGCGAGTGTTGCGGGGGATGGACCGTCACCACGTTGTCGAAGCGGCTTTCAAGGCCCTTGGTCTCGCCATGCGCGAATCGCTTGCCGAGGGCTCGTCCGTTTTCTCGACCAAAGGCGCGGCCAGCCTCGTGATCGGGCCGTGCTGATGCGTCGCGTGATCGTGTGCCTCGACGTGGAGGGCTCCCGCGTCGTGAAAGGCGTGGGGTTCAAGGATCTGCGAAATGTCGGTGATCCCGTGACCCTCGCTCGGCAATACGAGGAAGACGGCGCGGACGAGATCGTGTTCCTCGATATCTCGGCGAGCGCCGAGGCGCGGAACACCATGTGGGAGACCGTTCGACGCACCGCGGAGCAGCTGTTCGTCCCGTTGACGCTCGGCGGCGGGATCCGCAGCGCGGAGGACGTGGCGCGGGCGCTCCGCGCAGGCGCCGACAAAGTGAGCATCAATACTGCGGCGGTCGAGCGTCCTGAGGTTCTTACGGAGTCGGCAGATCGCTTTGGCCGGCAGTGTGTAGTTGCCAGCATCGACGCGAAGCGCTCGCCTAACGGCTCGCACTGGGAAGTGTACGTGCGCGGAGGCCGGGACGCGACCGGTCGCGACGCCGTCGCCTGGGCTACCGAATGTGCTACACGCGGGGCCGGTGAGATTCTACTCACCAGCATCGATCGTGACGGTACGCGCTCGGGCTATGACGTTGAGCTCACCCGCGCCGTGGCGGACCGCGTGAGTATTCCTGTCATCGCCTCGGGAGGCGCTGGCTCGAGCTCCGACGTGGCAACGGCCCTCCTGGAGGGTCACGCCGACGCGGCTCTCGTTGCTGGCATCGTACACGATGGCGACACGAGGGTTCATGATATCAAGCTGCTGCTCGCTGAGCGCGGCATTCCCGTTCGCAGAGCAACGGAGCGTTAGCGAATGCTCGATCTCGATCTGGATCAACTCGACTTCGCAAAGGGCGGAGGCCTCGTCACCGTCGTCGTGCAGGATGCCGCCACCGGCGCCGTTTTGATGGTCGCGTATGCGGACCGTGAAGCGCTCGAGCACACCCTCGCCACCGGCGAAGTGTACCTTCACTCTCGCCGCCGCGGTCTCTGGCACAAGGGCGCGACGAGCGGCAACACGCAGCGCGTCGTGTCGCTCGCTGCGGACTGTGATGGCGATGCCGTTCTCGCCCGCGTTTCGCCCTCCGGGCCGGCCTGTCACACTGGAGCGACATCCTGCTTCGGATCCTCGGCGACAGGTGACGCTCTCCGCGCCCTCGACAGGATCATCAGCGAGCGCGCTGGGACGCTGGCGACATCGTTAGACGACAACGGCCGCCCGACGATCAGCTATACGCAGCGCCTGTTGACGGATCGCAACCTCCGGCTCAAGAAGATTGGGGAAGAAGCCGGAGAGCTGTTGATTGCCTGCGCCGATGGAGATCGAGAGAGAGCGATCGAGGAAGCGGCGGATTTGCTTTATCACGCGCTCACGGCGGTGCATGCCCTTGGCGGGGATCTGAGCGATATTATGAATGAGCTTGCGCGTCGCCGGGAGGCTCGCAAGGCTCCCGATCGGTCAGCCCCAGTTGATCGAGAACATCGCCGTTAGGCAGGCGATCTGTAGTGACCGGCACCTCATCTTACTCACGCCCGCCAACAGCCCAACGATGCCGCGATCCGTTACGCACCGGACGGTGAATGTCCTGCTGTCCGTTCTGATGTCGAGCCTGATCATCTCGACACCAGCGAGAGCACAGAAGTCCAGTTCTCAAGTGGTACCCACGCCGGAATCCTCATTTGGCTTCCCCGTCGGCGCCGACAACAAGCTCTTCGACTACGAGCAGTCGATCGCGTATTTCCGCCGCCTCGCCGCCGCCAGCAATCGCATCAAGCTCATCGAGGTCGGAAAGACGTCGTTCGGTCGCACGTTTACGGTGGCGCTCATCTCATCACCCGAGAACCTTGCGCATCTCGATCAGATCCGCCGCACCAACATGCGGATCGCGCATCCCGAGGGGCTCACCGACAGCGCCGCCCATCGTTTGGCCCGCGACGGCAAGGTGATCGTCGACATCAGCGGTGGTCTTCATGCATCCGAGATCGCTGGCTCACAGCATACGCCACTCCTCGCGTACCAGCTCCTCGCCAACGCGAACGACCCGCAGACCAAGGCGATCCTCGACAATGTCGTGCTCTTTCTGTGGCCGTCGATCAACCCGGACGGGCAGGACATCGTGGTGAATTGGTGCCGCGCGCGCGACGAACAGAAGAATCCATCGCCGATGGAGCTCTACCAGAAGTACATCGGCCATGACAACAACCGCGATTCGTACATGCTCAACGTCGTCGAGTCGCGCGTCATTCAACGCACCTGGCGCGATTGGGAGCCAGACATCGTGTACGTGCATCACCAGTCGTCGCCCTTCCCCACGCGCATCTGGATTCCGCCATTCGCCGATCCGGTGGGCCTGCGCGTGCCGCCGATCGTGGCGCGGGAGGTCAACGCCATCGGCACGCGTATCGCCGAGGAGTTGGACGCGAACGGGCAGCCCGGCGCGGCGCACCAGCTCGCGACCTTCGACGCCTGGTATCCCGGTTACATCGACTATATGCCGATGTACCAGAACATCGCATCGTGGTGGACCGAGACGCAGGGCGGCAACTGCGCAACGCCACGCACCACCACGCTCGACAGCCTCCCCGCTGAGTACCGCGATCTGCGTCCAACAACCATGTACCTCAGCCCGTGGACGCAGGGGAACTGGGGTCTCCGCGACGCCGTCAACTACATGGTGACCGCATCGCTCGCGACGCTGAACTACGCGTCAAAGTTTCGCGAGGAGCTTCTCTACAATCGCTACCAGGCTGCCCGCAACACCATTCAGCAATTCCGTACCAGCGCGCCGTACGCGTATCTCATTCGGCAAACGCAGTACGACCCCGTCGCGCCGGCGGAGCTGCTGAAGCGCATCGCCTTCATGGGCGTGCGCCTCATGCAGCTCGATCGCGACATCAGCTACGATAGTGCGTCGTATCCCAAGGGCACCTGGGTCATTCCCATGGATCAAGAGTATGCGCAGCTGGTTCGAGAGCTCTTCGAGCCGCAGAAGTATCCCGAGATCAAGGACGATACCCCGTACGATGCCGCTGGCTGGACGCTTCCCTATCAAATGAATGTCGACGTCGTGGAGGGAAAGACGCCACTCACTGCTGACTTCCGGGCGGCACTCAAACCCGTGTTGGGAAAGCCGGTCGATTGGCAGTCCGCGCCCGACGCGCCTTTCACGACGAATGCCGTCGCGGCAGGCGTCACGCCGCTGCCCGGCGAATTGACTGGTGAGGGGAATCTCATTCTGCTCGATCCCGCGCAGAACAATTCGTTTCGCGTCGTGAATCGCGCGCTCGCCGCCGGCGCTACGCTTCGTTATGCACCGGCAACGCCGACACGCAGCGGCCGATGGCTGATCGCCGGCGCCGATCCGGCGCAGGCACAAGGGTGGATGAGCGATCTTTTCGTCCAGGCGACGAGGACCACCGACGAGATGGTACCGAACGCCGTTCTCGCGCGCGGGCGCATCGCGATATACAAGGGCGCGCCAGGCAACATGGACGAAGGATGGACCGAGTGGTTGTTCGACACTCACGACGCACACTACACACTGATTACGCCCGCCGATCTCCACTCTGGCAACCTGAATGCGCGTTTCGACGTGATCGTCGTTGCATCCCAGGGCCTAACGAGCGGCCGTAGTGGTCGGGGCGGCGGCGGCGGCGGAGCGACTGTCGACACGGCGACTCAGCGCATGGAGGATAGCCTTCGTGTGCGCGCCTTCGACGACTTCGTGCGCACGGGTGGTACGCTGGTGGCGTGGAACCAAGGAGCGACTGCCGTGGCAAACGCGCTCCACCTCCCCGTCAAGAACGTGGTCGGGGGACTACCCCGTCGCGAGTATTTCACCGGCGGCTCGATCATGCAGGTCGTCGTCGACACCACGCATCCGGTGATGGCGGGGATGCCGCCGCGCGCGGATGTCTTCGTCTTCAACAGCCCCGTCTTCGCACCACTCGACGGCTTCGACGGCAGTGTCATCGCGAAGTATCCTACCGACGGGGCAATTCTCCGCTCCGGCTATCTCGTAGGGCAGAAGCACATGCAGGGACTCGCTGCCGCGCTCGACGTGAAGCACGACCGCGGACACGTGGTGCTCATTGCCTTTCAGCCACAGTGGCGTGGCCAGTCCACGGGAACGTTCCGCGTCGTGTTCAATGCGGCGCTCTTCGGCGGCGACGTGGCCGCGCAAGCGCGGGGGACACCGGGCTTCTGGAGCGCGCCGACGTTAGGTAGCCAGCGCTGACCGCGGAGCGGCGCCGTGACCTGCTCCGTCGCCGCCTGCATCACCGCGGCGTCGTGGGCCGACACGGCGTAGGTTGCGCCATTGCGCAGCCGCGGGGTGGCCGGCAATCCAACCGGCGACTTCGCATACAGCGTGGCGTACATCACGAGCGCGGCCAGATACGTTCCCTCCGCGCTCGGGTGCAGCCCGTCGAAAGCGTAGAGCGGCACCGCCGGATCGATACTCTGCGTCGCGAGCCACGCCTCGCCCACTGGAAAAAGCACTCCATTCACGGCATCGGCCGCCATTCGATACGATTCGTTCGCGCGGAGGAAATCAGCGGGACGATCGGATGTTGGCCATACCTGATAGAGTACCGGGCGTGCGCCGGCGGCTCGAATCGCCTGCGCGAACGCACCCGCATACTGCAACAGGAGCGTGCGACTCGACTCCAGCGACGAAGGCCCTTGTTGCAACACGACTACGTCCCAACCGCCTTTCGCGATCGCCGTCCTCGCGTCCCCGTCGTTCCAATGGTCCTCGAGACTGTAATCCGGCTTGGCGATCATTCGCGTCTCGAGCAGCGGCTCGCCACCCGAGTCGGCGAACGTCTCGAGCAAGGCCGGGAGATTGTTTACATAAGTCAGGCTGTTGCCCACGAAGAGGAGATGGATCCCGGGTCCCGTCGGTGGAGAGGGCAGCACGGCGCGCCGTCGCATGCACGCGGTGGCGCCGACGAGCCCAAGCCAGCACACCGTGTGGCTCACCAGTGAGACCGCCCATTTCGGCCGCGAACCCAGAATCGTTGGCTTCATCGTGCGCAGAGCATACTGACAAGACCAGCACTACCGCTCGCCTCGCGGGACGAGTGGCATCCCGGTACGCGCCAGTGGCGGCATGGCGTGGTGAACCGATGGTGTCATTCCCAACCCTTCCGACCGTCGGCTGGTCCCGAAAGCCTGCAGTTCGTCACATGGCTGCAGCATTCTCCACGAAGTCATCCCACAATGTCCTCATGAAGTGCGCGGTGTGCCCATGACCTTTGGTTCCTCTGCAATCGCAACCGACGACCATCGCTCTGCCGGCGGTCGCCTCCGCGGCGTGCTCCTCGTCTTCGCCGCCTGGTCGACATTTACCGCGCTGCAGCTCTGTGTGAGCGCGGCACTCTCGAAGGCCGGGGACGTCCACTGGGAACGCGAGATCGTCGTCGACCTAACGATGGCGTTGTACTGGACCGCGGTGAGCTTTCCGATTGCCGCCCTGCATCGCCATCTACGCGCGCGAGGCGCCGGTCTTGGCCGGATGATTCTCGTGCACTTGCCACTGCTCCTCGTCGTCATCCTTGGTGACACGTACACCTCGCGTTGGGCTGTGGAGCTCATCGTTGGCTTCAACCCTGGCCCGGCGATCAACACCATCACGTACTTCGCCGATTTCGACACGCTGAGTTACCTGGCGATCGTCATCGTGACTGACGCACTGCTGGCGCGCCGGATTGTTCACGCCGAAGAGCATCGCGCGTCGCGTCTCGAGAGTTTGCTGTCCCGGGCGCGCCTCGAGTACCTCGAGGCGCAGCTGCAGCCGCATTTTCTCTTCAATGCACTGGGAGCCGTCTCGGAGCTCGCGTACGAGGCGCCCGCTTCGGCGCTGCGCGTTCTTCGTCAGCTCGCGCTCATCTTTCGCGGCGCGCTCACGGCGCGACCGGGCGAGGTCACGTTAGGTGAAGAGCTCACCGCCATCGAGCCGTATCTCGACATTCAGCGCATTCGCTTCCCCGACTGGCTCCGCATCGATTACGATGTCGGCGGCGACACGCTCGACTGTCTGGTCCCGCGCTTCGTGCTGCAACCGCTCGTGGAGAACGCGATCCGTCACGGCCTCACCGGCCGCGTCGCAGCGGGCTGCATCGAGATCTCGGCCCATATCAGCGGCGGGCGCCTCGTGCTGCGCGTCGCCGACAATGGCGTTGGTCTGCGTCACTCCGCCGCCCGGTCGGGATATGGCATCGGGCTTACCAATGTGCGCGAGCGCCTAACGACTTTGTATGGCGCGGGCGACCAGCTGCGATTGGTGGATGCTTCCGGCGGCGGTGCGGTGGCGGAAGTCAATCTGCCGGCACGCCGAATCGCGGACTCGGTCGAGGCGCATGCGGAGACCACGGCAGAGGAGCTGACCGAGACTTCACCTCACGAGGAAAGCCGCCCATCGGCAACCGTCGCGTTGCCTCGTCCAATCCTTCAGCGTGCACTGCTGGCGTTGGGACTCTGGACGCTCTGCGGCATTCTCTGGACTGTTCAGAGCTACGCGTATCTTCGGATTCGCAATCGACTCGGCCAGTACACGCTCTTCTCGCTTGGCGTTCACGATGTCGGTGCAGCGCTTCTCTGGTGCGCCATCGCCCCGCTCGTCTTCGCCGCCTCCGCCCGCTTTCCCCTCACCCGCACGGGCCTCGCTGCGCGATCCGCCGCATACTTCGCCGGTATCGCTGGCCTCGCGCTCACGCACGCCTGGCTTCTGGAGCGCGTCTTCACGCCGAAAATGGAGTTTTGGTCGCCGGCGAACTCGAACACGTTCATTCTCAACTTTCTCATTCTCGCGGTCCTCGTTGGCGTGGGCCATCGCCGGCAGTTGAGCGAATGGATACGTGAGCGAGAGCTCACCGCGGCCGCGCTCTCCACCGAGCTGCGCACGGCGCGTCGGCGAGCCGCGCGATTGCAGGAGATACCGCCCGTCGTCCTGCGGGCGCTCGAGCGGGTGATCGACGCCGTAGGATCGTCGCCCTCACCACGACGCACCGAGCAGCTTCTTGCCCGACTCGGCGACTACCTAAGGGTAGCCATCGAGTGCAGCGACGAGCACGGCATCACACCCTCACGCGAACAGTCGCTTGCACGGAGCCTCGCGCAATTCGAACGCGTGGCGAGGACGCCCGGCACCTCCATCCCTCTCACCTCTTCCTCCCCATGATCAACGTCATCGTCGTCGACGACGAGAACATTGCCCGCCGCCGGTTGGCCCGGCTACTCGAGGAGACCGGCGAGGCCAAGGTCGTCGCTGAATGCGCGGGCGGACGCGACGCCCTCGCGCGAATCGCCGAGCTCCGCCCGGAGATGGTCTTTCTCGACGTCCAGATGCCCGATCTCGACGGCTTCGGGGTGCTCCAGGAGCTCGGGGATGCCGCGCTACCCGCGATCGTCTTCGTCACCGCGTTCGACCAGTATGCCGTACGCGCGTTCGACGTGCACGCGGTGGACTACCTGCTCAAACCCTATGACACGGCGCGATTTCGCGAAGCCTTCGAGCGCGCGAAGGAACGCATCGACACCCGAGCGCGTAGCGACGAAGACCAGCGGCTTCGCGCACTTCTCCGCGACTACCTCTCCGCGGACGGGAATGGCGAGAGCCGCGAGCACCTCGACCGGGTCGCCGTGAAGGTGGATGGCGTTCTGCGCATTGTTCGCACAGCAGACATCGATTGGTGGGAGACGGACGGTAACTATGTCCGACTTCACGTTGGGCCCTCGAGCCACCTCATTCGGGCCACCGCGACGAGCATCGAGTCGCAGCTCGACCCCAGGCAGTTCCTCCGAATCCACCGCCGGTACATCGTGAACATCGATCGGGTGGTCGAGGTACAGCCCTGGTTTGGGGGAGACAGCATCGTTTTGCTCAAGGGGGGCGCGAAGTTACGCCTCTCGCGCACCTATCGGGAGCGGCTTCACTCCCGCCTGTTGGGGGGCGTTCGAGCAGACGTGATGAGCTGACAGCGGCGCCCGGTTGCCGGCTTCTCGGCACGAGGGCGTGCGACCACCCAGCTCGGCCGATGGCGATGGCGACCGGGGCGCCTGTCGCCCCCACATGCTATATTGCTTCGGGTCGGCGAGCGATGTCGAATCGCTCCTTTCCTCGATCGTCCGCCGCGGCACACGGACGCCTTCGCCGAACGGTTTGGAATACGTAGCTGGTGCGGCGTCTGTGTCGGTCGATCATTCAATTCAGCCGGTGCTTGGTCAGAGTCGCGCTCCCTATTGGAGCGCGAACGGTTGTCTCTACGTCCGTTGCCGAGTGGCAACGTCAAGATCAGTCATCCGGTACTTGGCGGATAGCGCCACATGGGCGCCGCCACGCTGTCTGGGAACCACGGAGGATCATGCGACGCACGATCGAGGCTTTTGAGTTCGAGCACGACGGCCGAACCTACAGCTGCATCCCGGAAGCGCGGGCCGGCGGCAAGAAGGAGATGTGGTGGTGGTTCCGGGTTTCCGGCGACGCCCAGCGCTATGCGCCGTTCGAGGTCGTGGCCGGTGAATCGAGGGATGCGGTAGCCAAACGCATTGTCGCGTGGCACGCGTCGATGCTGGAGCGCCGCTCCGCGCCCGCCGTTTCTCCGCAGGCTTGGTGGCAGCGTCGCAAGCAAGCAGCCGCCGGCACCGGCACCGGGACGGCCACCGGCACGGGCACCGGCACCGCCGAGTGATTCACTGTTGAGCGCGGACTAACGCGAACTCTGAACAGCGAGTGACGCGAACCGCTCCCTAGCGATCTGCCACCGCGCTCTACGAGCCCGGACGATTATTCCTTGTGAACAGCCTCGGTTGGCTTCTCGCAGAACCCAGCCCCGTCCCTTTACAAAGAATTGTCGTCCGGGCTCGTCGCGTGATGAGCCTTTGTTGCACTTGCAGCGAAGACCCGGGGCGAGGATCAGTCGACGAAAGCCCAAAGCAGCTCCCGACTATGCTTGTCCATCCCGGGGACCGATAAGCGATACAGATCCCCACCGACATCGCGGATCAAGAGCCCTCCATCAGGGAGGGTGCGCGGCCAATCATCGAGATGGGTTTGGAATGCTCGCGGCCCGTGACGCGTCTCCACCTCCCACTGACGAATCTCCACCTCCTCCTCGATCGACAGCACGCGAGTCACCTCCAAGACGAACCCGGCCTCGGTGAGGGCGCGCTCCAGCGCCTCGCGCGACACGGCACCTAACGACGCAGGGTCCTCCACGAAGGCGAGTTCCTTGTCCTCTACGTCGCGCAGCGACAGGTGCTGGTGCGGCTCCGACCACGGAAAACATTGCCGCACCCGCACCGGCACCGCGCCACGCTCCGTGTACGCGATGAGCCGCCCATCCGACGAGCTCCGCAGCCGAATGGCTTCGCTCTCCTCTTCACGTTCAATCTCCAAAGCAGTCATCGCTCCTCCCCTGTTCCCTACCCGTTCCGCGTTGCGCCGCATGGCCCGCGTCACTGTAGTTGTAGTTGCAGCTCGTACAGCTTCCGATAAATCCCGTTAGGCTTCGCCAGGAGCTCGCGGTGCGTTCCCGCTTCGGCAAGACGCCCCTTCTCGATGACGAACAGCCGCGATGCACGGCGCAGCGTGGACAGTCGATGGGCGATCGCGAACACCGTGCGCCCTTGGATCAACCGCTCGAGAGCCTCCTGGATCTGCCGCTCCGTCTCGGTATCCACGCTGCTCGTCGCCTCGTCGAGGATGAGGATGCGTGGGTCGTGCAGAATCGCGCGCGCGATGGAGATGCGTTGACGCTCCCCGCCCGAGAGGGTGTGGCCCCGCTCGCCGACGACCGTGTCGTATCCCTGACCCAGCTTACAGATGAAGTCGTGCGCGTTCGCCGCCTTCGCCGCGTCGACCACCGCGCCTAACGAGGCCGTCTGCAGACCGTACCGGATGTTCTCCAGCACCGTGCCGTGAAAAAGGTACGGATCCTGGAGCACCATGCCCAACTGCTCGCGGTAATGGCCGGTGTCGAGCGTGCGCACGTCGATGCCGTCGATGCGCACCGCGCCGCCGGTGGCGTCGTAGAACCGCGCGATGAGGCTCACCACGGTGGATTTGCCGCCGCCCGACGGACCGACGAGGCCGATCAATTCACCGGGCTGCACCTCGAAGCTCACGCCGCGAAGTATCTGCCGTACGCCATCATAGGCGAACGTCACGTTGTCGAATTCCACTCGCCCGCGCACCGGCGACAAGCGTACCGCGTCCGGCACATCGCGCACTTCGGACTCGCTGTCGAGCACCTCGAACACGCGGTGCGCCGAAGACGTTGCACGATTCACCGTACGTACCATCTGACCGATGACCTCGATTGGCGCCACGAACATCGTCGTGTAGAGCAAAAAGGAAACGAATACGCCCGGCGAGAGATAATGACCGGTGCCTAACAAGCGCGGAACGGCGAACACCCACACGAGCACCGTCGTCGTGTGCACGGCGAACATCAGGAGTGGCCAAAACGTCGTCCACATCCGGTGGATTTGGTTGAACTCGTCCGTGACCGCCGAATTTCGATCCACGAACCGGGCGATCTCGCGCGTTTCCTGGTTGAACGCCTTCACGACGCGAATGCCGGGGATCGTATCGCCTAACACATCCGTTAACCGCGACCATTTGCGCCACGCCCGGATGAAGCGCGCGTTCAGCGACTCCCCATGCCAGTAGATCATCCAGCAGAAGAGCGGCACCGGCAGCGTCATCACCAGGCCGAGCCGCCAGTCCAACGTCAGCAGCACGACGCCGAGGCCGAGGAGCATCACGATCGACAACGAGACGTCGACAACGCCGAAGGCGATGAACTCCCACAACCGGTCGGTATCCGCGGTGACACGCGTGATCAAGCTGCCTGTCTTCTTCCGTGAGAAGAACGACAGGCTGAGTCGCTGAATATGCGAGTACAGCTCGGAGCGCAGGTCGCGCGCGACCCACTCGCCCAGCACCGACATCAAACGAAGGCGCACGTGTGCCGCGAGCTGGCGCACGACATACAGTGCGCCCATCGCGCCCACAGCGAGCCAGGCGAGCCGCGACGCCTCGCCGCGCCCGAGGAGCCCGGCCTGCTCAGGCCTAACGACGCGGTCGAGCAGAAAGCCGGCGAGATACGGAGGCACCAAGCTCGCGAGCGTGACGATCGCCGCCGCGCCCAGCCCGATCGTGACCTGACGCCGGTACGGCGCCAGATACCCGAGCAATCGCAGGATGACGGCCGACTCACGTCCCGCAACCAGCGCCTGCGCGTCGCGCACGGGACGCGCCACCGCATCGGCGTAGACCCGATCGGCTTCCGACGGCGCTGGCGCAACGGCGCGCCCCGCGAGCCACTCCTCGAGCACGAAGCGAATGTTCTCGAAGGCGCCGCGTTGACGCTGGGTGTACCGGACGGTGACGAGCGGCTTCTCACTGGGCTCACCGAGGAGCAGCAAGATGTTTGCGCTCAGGCCGGGCGTGAGCTGCACCGCCCGCACTTTCGCGCGCTCGACCGACTCGATCGTCCAGGCGCCACTCGGCGTTGGACGCGCAATAGCGATGTGCCGCGCGCCTAACGCCATCCAGGATTCGCCGAGGGACAACGCGTCGTCGAGGTCTGCCAGAGCGTAGAGCAGTATCGGTTCCGCATCCCAGCCCAACTCTATGCGCGCGCGCAAGTCGCTCGGCAGCTGCGCCGGCTGGCGTATATAGCGAGTGATAATTTCGTGATTCATCGTCGTGATCCCCGATATGGGTGGGGGTGGGCAAACAAAAAGGCCTTTCGGGTCTGGCGAAGCACCCGAAAGGCCGGATCACGACATCGAATCCGAGTCTTCTAGGGCGCTCGACCTCTAGCGGCGTAGCCGCTGAGAATCCGCGTTCCAGGGCGTACGTCGCCCTGCAGCATCCACGCGAACGGCGTGGTGCGGCGGATCGAAGAGGTGAGCTTGAAGAGGTCTATCATATTCGGATTCTGGCCTCTGATGGAACACGGACGAGTTGCCAGTATAACGAAAGCGCCGGTCGATTGGCAAGTCTGGGGCGCGTGGCGCGTGGCGCGTGGCGCGTGATGCGTGATGCCTGATGCGTGAAGACTATTTGCTCACTTCGTGCATGAAGTCATCAATGCTGAGGAACACGTCAGCGGTCTCTGCGCCCTGTCAGCGGTATCAGCGGCCAGCCGTCCCGCATCACGAATCACCGCTCAGGATGGACCACCGGCACATCTCGCATGAATCACGTTGGTACACGGGTCGAGATCACCGGCCACGGGCATTCGACAGCCACGCCGGCAGGATAGTTCGAGCTGCTACGAGATAAGCCGCGCCGGGTTACAGCCCGGCACGAGCCATCCGCGACCCGTTAGGCGGTGACGGTCAGGCGTTCGCGCGCACTCTTCGCTCGCCGAAGCGACAGCCCAAGGGCGACTTGGGCGCCCCCAAGGCTAGCCGCATAGGAGACGCTCGCATGAAGCACGAGATCCGCCCGCAGCGGATGGGCCATCAAAAAGAGGAAAGCGAGAACCAACTGCAGTGCACCGAACGGCGGGATCACACTGCCACTGCGAGCTCGGCGCGAGAACGAGGTGCCGATGAGGATCACAGCAACCCCGCTGGCAACGAGCCACATGCCCGCGGCTGCTCTCATCAGTTGCAGGGGCATCGCCACGAGCGCGACGACCAGCGAGCCGAAGCTCATCCCGACCAGGGCGAGGGCACCGATTTTTCGAGCGCTGCTTACCGACTCATGTCGGATCGCCGCCGCGACAAACAGATCCGCGAGGGCAAAGAGAAGGCAGATGATGCCGATGTCGACCAGGGTCACCTTCAAGGCCAGCTCCGGCCAGAGGAGTCCGCAGGTCGCGAGGATAACCAGACCGAGACCCCGCATGCAAAGTGTCTGCGGGATCGCGCGCCAGGCGTCGTGCCGAGTTAGTGGGCGGAGGCGCATAGATATCCGAGTCAAAGCCGAACGTCGCGGCCGCTTCGCCACTACCCGGACGAGTTGCCCGGTAGATGGTTACATCACCGGGATAAATACGGAGGCGGCGTCGGATGCGGTCGCTTCCCCCACCCCGTCCACGAGTGGGACTATTTGGGTTTCCAACGTCCGGACCCGCAGGTACGTTCTCCTCTCGAACAGCGGCTCTTTCCAGCACGGAGGGGTGGAGATGAGACAGATGCCTCTGGCGATACTCGTCGCGTTGGTCGCGGCGACCGCGGTGGCGTGCAGCAGTGGCGTCCAATCAGCGCAAACGAGCATTCAGCCAAGCGGCGCGGCCCGGATGTCCCCCGCCGAGCAGGCCCGGGCTGACAGCGGACGGATGCCGTATACCGCGGCCGACGTGCACTTCATGCAGGGGATGATTCATCATCACGCCCAGGCGATCGTGCTGGCCAACTGGGCGCAGACTCATGACGCCCGTCCGGACGTGAAGATCCTGGCGCAGCGGATCGACGTCGCCCAGCGAGACGAGATCGCCTTCATGCAGCGCTGGCTGCGGGAACGGCATCTGGATGCACCCGACGCTCTCGAGCACGCCGAGATGGGCCATGACATGCCCATGTCTGCCTCCGAAATGATGCCCGGAATGCTCACCGCCGAGCAGATGAAGCAGCTCGACGCGGCGCGCGGACCCGAATTCGATCGCCTCTTCCTCACGGGAATGATTCAGCACCATCAGGGTGCGATCACGATGGTGAACCAGCTGTTCGCCACTCCGGGCGGAGGCGAGGAGCTTTATGTGTTCCGCTTCGCCTCGGACGCCAACGTCGACCAACAAACCGAGATCGAACGAATGCGCCTGATGCTGGGCGATAGCACGCGATAACCCTCCCTATTCCCCACTCCGAGTCTCCATGAAATCCACTTTGTCGTACGCTTCGCTCGCGATCGGCGTGCTGGCCTTTGTCGGCTGCGCGCGGTCATCGACGATGAACGGCGTCGCGCTGTCTGGCGCGCCGGACATGTCTACTACGCCCCCCTCGCCCGATCCGCGCGTTGGTCTCAGTGGCGGCTGGTTCAACGCCGGCACCGCCACGTGGAACCTCCGGCCGGTCTCGATGACCAAGCCGTCGAAGGATTTCATGAACGAGACCACGCCCGGCGACCGCCGATTAGTCAACTCTGATCTCGCGTTCATGGGCAACTACGTCTTTCAGGGGAATTACAGCGGTTGGCAGATGTGGGACATCTCGAATCCCGCGAAGCCGACGCTCACGACGTCCTACGTCTGCCCTGGGTCGCAGAGCGACGTCTCGGCGTACAAGAATCTGCTTTTCGTCTCCGCCGAAGCTACGAGCGGCCGCAACGACTGCGGCATGCAGGGCGTCACCGACACCGTGAGTCATGAGCGGGCACGCGGCATTCGCGTGATCGACATGAGCGAGCCCTCGCATCCGAAGTACCTCGCGACGGTGCAGACCTGCCGCGGCTCGCACACGCACACGATCGTCACCGACCCGAACGACGCGTCGAACGTGTACGTCTACGTTTCGGGCTCGGCGCCTGTGCGGTCACCCACGGAGCTGCCCGGCTGCTCGGATGCATTGCCAGAGGAAGATCCGAACAGCGCGCTTTTCCGCATCGAGGTCATTCAAGTGCCGCTCGCGCACCCCGAGCAAGCGCACATTGTGAGCTCGCCACGCATTTTCGACAACCTCACAGCGCCCGCCCGCCATGGTGAGATGCCTGCCGACATCGCAGCGCGCGATTCGGCCCGCGCGGCCGCTGCTCGCTCCGGCGCGGCTGGACGGCCGCCACGGCAGCAGAATCCCGCGCTTGCACAGCGCGGTCCCACGCAGTGCCACGATATCACGACGTATCCCGCGATCGGGCTCGCCGGCGGTGCATGTGCCGGTTACGGTCTGTTGCTCGACATCCATGACGTCGCGCACCCGCGCCGCATCGCCGCCGTCGCCGATTCCAACTTCTCCTTCTGGCATTCGGCCACGTTCAACAACGACGGGACACAGGTTCTGTTCTCGGACGAATGGGGCGGCGGATCGCAGCCTCGCTGCCGCGTAACGGACAAGCACGAGTGGGGCGCCGACGCGATCTTCACGATCGACGCCAACAAGCAGATGACGTTCAAGAGCTACTACAAGATGTCGGCGCCGCAGACGCAGTTCGAGAATTGCGTCGCACATAACGGCTCCTTGATTCCGATCCCGGGCCGCGACGTGATGGTGCAGGCGTGGTATCAGGGCGGCATCTCCGTCTTCGATTGGACGGATCCGTCGCATCCTACCGAGATCGCGTTCTTCGATCGCGGCCCAATGGACGCCACGAAGTTCGTGGACGCGGGCTATTGGTCGGCGTACTGGTACAACGGCTACATCGTGGGTTCAGAGATCGCGCGTGGTCTCGACCTGTTCGAGCTGAAGCCGAGCGCATTTATCTCACAGAATGAGATCGACGCGGCAAAGTCGGTGCACTTCGATTATCTGAACGTGCAGGATCAGCCCAAGCTCGTGTGGCCGGCGACCTTCTCGCTCGCGCGGGCGTATCTCGATCAGCTCGGCCGCAACAACGGTCTCGCCGCCGATCAGCGAAGCAGCGCGATCGCGGCTCTCGACGCGGCCGAAAAGCTGAGCGGCGCCGATCGTCGGAACGCGTTGACGCAGCTCGCGAACACGTTGCACGGCCAGGCTCAGAGCGCGACCGACGCGGCGAAGGTCCATAAGCTCGCCAGCGCAGTGGGCGAGTTAGCGAAGAGCTGATTGTCAATAACAGCGCCGTAGCGGCGCGGATACGACAAGAGCGTTGACGATCTTTTTCAAAAAGTCGTCAACGCTCTTTTTTCATGCCGCAACGACACAAGAACTGTCATCCTGAGCGCAGCGAAGGATCTGCTGTTCAGATGCCGATTACCAGCGAAAGCTCGTTCGAGGTCTGGCATCCACTGCTTAGCCGCAGACAAACGCGTAAAGCGCACGGAGATCAGAAGAGCGACAAAAACCAAACGGGGATACGGATTTTACTAATCTTGCGAATTTGACGAATCGTTCCCGGGAAGGCATGGCTCCTTGCACAACGAGCCCGGACGATTGCTTTGGGAACGACCTCGGAAGGCTCCTTCG
>JBJMNO010000024.1:0-241930 GCA_045804225.1 Gemmatimonadaceae bacterium | reverse complement strand
CGGCGCCTACCGGGCGCCGCGCGTCTTTTTTGTGCCCGCCGGCCTTCTCCGCCGGGATCCCACTAAGAGTCCTGAATGATCGGCTCCCCTGTGAGTACGGTCACCGCAGCCTCGAGGACATCGGGTCAGGACTTAGCACCTCGGGACTCGTGATTCCTGCGTTCTATGTCCTGACCCCTACACCTGGTTCAGTGACAGCTCGCGGCCCGATAGGGTCCTTCCCCTATCGCGTGTCTCAGTGAACGAATGGCGATACCGTCACCACCCCTCGGAGAAAGACATCATGACTCGAACGACCGGTCGAATGTTTGCTGCCGTTGCCATCGTCGTGGCGACGGCGTGCTCGGACTCGACGTCGCCCTCAAGCACGTCGGCACTGCTCACCGCGGCATTTCTCTCGACACCAGCCGGCTTTAGCGCCACCGACAACAGCTTCGCCGCCGGTGGCGATGCGGGGGAAGCATGGCGGCCCGATCGCAATGCGCGCGATGGTGGTGGAATGATGGGCGGCGGCATGCGCCCGGAGTTCTTCGGTGGTATGCCGCTGGGCCGAGGATGGGACCATGGCCCGTTCGGATTGAGTGACTTCTTATCGAGCTGCACGCTATCGAGCAGCACGGGCCGAGTGACCTGCCCGGATGCCACGCGCGGCAGTCTCACAATCTCGCGGTCGTTCGCGTTTACTGATGGCGCTGGTGCGGCGCAAGCGGCGCCGAACTCGTCGACGAACTCGATCAACGAGCAGGTGACCGTCAAAGGCACGGTGACCCGTCACGATGGCAATGTCACATCGGACATCGAGCACTCCAGCACCCGAACGGTCACGGGGCTCGTCGCGGGCAGCACGCAGCGCACGGTGAATGGCGCGTCGAAAGGAACGGAGCAGTCATCGGGGAAAACCGAGGACGGCACGAGCTTCACCGCCTCGCGTGTGGTGGCCGACACGACGACAGATCTCACGGTGCCGCTGCAGGATGGTCGTCCAACCTATCCCACCCACGGCACCATCGTGCGCGTGATGCAAGCGACCGTGGCAGTCGACGGCAAGTCGCCGGTGAGCTCGTCTCGCAAGGAAGTCGTGACGTATGATGGTAGCGCGACCGCGAAGGTGACGATCACCAAAGATGGCACGACGAAGACGTGCACGATGCCGCTGCCATTCGGGCGGCTAGAGTGCTCCGGGTAGAGTGCTCCGGGTAGAGGGAGTCATCACCCTCTACCCTCTACCAACCCTAAAATTTCGCCTGCAGGCCCGCTGACAGCGTGCGACCGGGCAGCACGGTAAGGTTGTCGGGTTCGCCACGCTGCAGATCGAAAAGATTACGACCTGTGAACAGGGCGCCGATTCCGCGGAAGAGAACGCGCGACACCGTTGCATCCAGGCGAGTGACGCCGGGGTACACACGCCAATAGTCTCGCAGCTGCGTGCTCACGATGGGTGCTTGCGCTCCCGACGCAGCGGCAAGAGCGAGGGCGTCGTAGTTGATCCAGTCGGATGCGCGAGTGAGCGTGATCGACGACGACCAACGCGACGCGGTCCATGCCCCCGTGAGCCCCAACGTCCGCGACGGAACGGCAAGCATCCGGTCACCGGACTGGAGATCGCCGCTGTACGCAAACGCTAAACGCCGCACGCGGCTGTCGACGAGCGACAATGTGCCCGTGACCGAGAGAGCACCGCGAGCGAGCGAGCTCTCGAGCTCCCACCCTTTGTTACCGATCTCGCCAACATTCTGCAGCGCGTACAGCGGGCGCATATCGCCATCATGCGGCATCAACGTCGACGTGATGGCCACTGGCTGGATGAGGTTATACGCCGTTTGATCGAAGCGGGTGAGATGCGCAGCGAACACGTGCCCGATGAAGGCGTCGAAGCCCAGCTCGATTCCAGCCTGCTCTTCGGGCGCGAGACTGGCCTGTACGATCGCTTCGCGTGCAATCGACGATGATCGGACCACCGAACCCGCCGAACGAATGCTTTTCCCGTACGATGCGCGGAGCTTTGTTGTCAGCAGACCGAAACCATGAACGAGCGCGGCCCCTGCCATCGGCAGGCTCACGACGCCGCCGGTTGCCGCGATTCCGTCATTGCGCTCCACGCGAAGACCAGTCGTCGCGAACAGCATGTTTTGCCACGACGCGTCGAGCTGGCCAACGAGACCCGTGTTCGACTGCCAGCCGCTGTAGCTCGGATCCCTGCTCCGCTCACCGATTCCTGACGGCTGCGCGTCGGCGGTCGCGGCACGCTGCTGCAGCGCCGAGTGCTCGGCGGCGAGGTTCAGCGTGAGCGCGCCTCGCGTTGTCGAGCCAAAGCGCGCTTCACTGCTGGCTCGCAGAGTAATACGGTCGGCACCGCCCCGGGCGGCACGCAGCGCGGAGTCCGCAGCCGAAGGGAGCGCGCCAAAGCTGGCCGACGGATTGCCGGACAGTCGATATCCGTCGGCGCCGACGGTCAGCGCGTGGGTCCAGCGATCGTTGGCAAAGAATGTCGCCGTGGTGCCTAACGTGTATTCGCGCACGGACTGCGTGCTCATGTCTGTCGCCGGGCTTCCCGCGCGATCGGCATCCTCTGGACCGCCGCGCCACGATTGTCGTGGCATCTGCGCGGAAGCCTCGCGCAGTGGTGACGAGATGAGCGGGCTCGTACCAATCCCCGCATCCTTCGCGTAGAGACGCGCGGTGCCGGTGAGCGACGCGCGCGCGCCGACACGATGGAAGGCGCCCTCGCTCCGCATGCTCCAACTCTCGCCGCCAGGCACATACGAGCCCACGCTGCCGAGCGTGAGCGAAAGCGACGAGGAGCTCAGATCATCGCCACCGCGAAGACCGAGCGTATGTTCTTGCACCAACACAGGCCGCTCCGCAAACGCGCTGTGTGTGACACCCGCGCTGCTTCGAATGTGCGCGAGCTCACCGTCGGCGCCGTCGTGTCGCATGATGATGTTGATCACACCCGCGATGGCGTCCGCACCGTACAGCGCCGCGCCCTGCGGACCCCGAATGACTTCGATGCGCTCGACCGCATCGGGACTCAGCTCCGTGAGGAGCAACGGATTCGCGACCTCGATGCCGTCGATGTAGATCTTGGGATAGCTCACTTGCAACGAGCTCGCGCCGCGCAGGCTGCCATACTGCGCAAGGACACTCGTTGGCGCCTGGTCCCACACCCAGACTCCGGGAACGGCGCTGTTGAGCGTTTGTGAAAGCGACGCGCCGGTGCTGCTTTGTCGCGCCAGCTGCGCGCGATCGATGATCCGGACGTCCGCGGTGACACCACGCTCGGGCGCCCCAACCGCAGCACCGGTTACCAGCACGCGATCGAGAACGTTCACCTCGCGCCCGCGCTCGCTGCTCGCCATCGGTCGTCGCGACGATGGCGCGAGCACCACCTGGTCGGCGCCCGCGATCATCGGCGACACCGCGGCGCCATCGAGCAGGTCGCTCAGCACGGCTCCAGCAGCCACCGAATCGTACGCGACGCAAACATGCCGGTCGAGCGGCAAGAGCTCGGCCGAGTATGACAGCCGCAGCCGCGCCGCCGCCGCGAGGCGATCGAGCGCGTCACGGAGAGCGAGATCACGTGAGTGAAGTGTCACCCGACGGTCGAGGGGCGCCGGCCACTCGCGAACGTCCCGGGGACTGCTCGCGGTCGCGCATGGCTCAGCGCCGGCAATGGCAGGCGCGGTAAGCACGAGAGACAGCGACGCCGCGCGAACGAGAAGGCGTTGGCCCTTCGTTCGCGCGTGAGATGCCCAGGTCATTGCGTTCGCGTACTCCGGTCAGAAGCCCGTACCACCGCTGTATCCCCGTGTCGTTCGATCTCGGCGCCTAGGCCCAGCCCAATCACGCGTAGCACCCGCTCGAGCGGATCGCCGGCGAACGTCATCGTGAGGTGTCGAGAGGCGAGGGTCGAGTCCTCCACACGGAGCTCCACACCGTACCAGCGCCGAATGTCGCTGCTTACCTCCGCAAGCGATGCCTCGCGGAAGACCAAGCTGTCCCGCATCCATGCAAGGTACGGCGCTGTCGAGGCGTCGTGTCTTACAGAAATTCCGCCAGTTGACTGTAAGGTGCCGACATCGCCGGCGTGAAGAATCGCGGCATTGTCGGTTCGACCTCGAAGCGCGACGGCGCCGGCGGTCACGACCACTTGCAAGCGAGGTCCACTGTCGCTGCGGACAGCGAAGCTCGTTCCGACATCACGGATCGTTGCGTCGCCGGCACGCACGACAAACGAACGCGTGCTGTCGTGGACGACAACGAAGTAGGCTTCCCCATGCAACTCGACCTCTCGCCCTCGTTGACCGAACGCGGCGGGAACGACGAGCTGGCTCGCCGGACCAAGAATCACGCGACTCCCGTCTGGCAGGCGAACACTGTCCCTCTTCCCTACCGCGCTCACGTAGGTTCGTGCGCTCCCCCCATCGATCGCTGGCACGGGCGCACGACCATCACCTTCGGGTCGATAAAGCACGAGGCGAGCCGCTACGACGATGGCAGCGGCCGCTGCGAGAAACCGGACGGCGCGCCACGGAGAAGCAGTTCTGCGGATGAAGCGAGTGTCGCGCCTAGCCGGCTGCAGCCGCTCCACCTGACCTTCCTCAGGTGCGTCGCGTTTGGCAGCGACGTTGGCGAGCGCTGCCTCCACGTCGATGCCGGCGTCGCCGTGCAAGACCAGCCCGGTCATCGCATTGTCCAGAGCTGCCACCAGCTCGGCGTCTGCCTTGTGCTCATCGAGCCATTGGGCGATGCGCTCCGATTCTTGCGCGGAGCTTTCCCCGGCGAGATAGCGCGCGAGCGCGTCCCATTCGACGGGAAGCGCGGAGGGATTGGTCTTGGGGGGGTCGTCTCTCATGGTTGTGCTAGGGACACGTGACGATGGGTGTCCCCTTATCGGAGCAGAGAGTGTCCACGAGAAGATACAAACGAGACGTGGGAGAAGAGACTAGTACTTACAGAACGATGCTGCGATCGCAACCCACGTGACAGCTTCCTCCGCCATAGACGACCGCGAGTTACTGGCCCGACTGCGCGCGGGCGAGACCAACGCATTCGACGCGATCTTTCGAGCCAACTATGCGATACTCGTGCGCGTCGCGGAGTCCATGCTTCGGGATCGTGCGACGGCGGAAGAGATTGCGCAGGACGTGATGCTCGAGCTCTGGCGTCGGCGGGATTCGCTCGAGGTCACGGAATCCGTGCGCGGATACTTGCTCCAAGCTACCCGCAACCGGTCTCTGAACGCCTTGCGTCACCGCGCCATCGAGCGGCGAAGTGAGCCACAGCTCGCAGACGGCGTTGCCCGTTTGCCGGCGACCGATGCCAAGGTGCGCGAGCGAGAGATCGCGGTGGCCATCCAGGAAGCGGTCAGCGGCCTACCGGATCGGTGCCGTCAGGTCTTCGAGCTCAGTCGGGTGGAGGGGCTCAAGTACAGCGAGATCGCGAGCCGGTTGGGAATCTCCGTAAAGACGGTGGAGGTGCAGATGGGCAAGGCGCTTCGCGTCCTGCGCGAGCGCCTAAAACCCTGGTTGCCCGCTGGTGATCAGCTGTGATCGATTGATTCGGTCGGCTCGTGACCAGCTCACGAGGAATCCGCCGCCGGTGAGAAAGAGAAGCACGCCGAGGAAAGCCGTGACGGCGCTGTAGCGCGTGCCCGCGTCGGGATGGTAGCTCGTTAGGCTCCAACCAGCGGAATCGGAATAGGCCATGACTTGGCCGGTGAGGTGATAGCCGGGCGCGACGAAGCGTTGAAGTAGGATGCGCTGGGTTGGCCGCACCCGTTCCCAGAGTGCTTTCGCTCCGGCGCCATAAAGCGGCGTGACGTCGCGGGACCCGCTTTGCGACACCGTTAGCAAGTAGTACCTGGCGCGACTTCGAGAGCTGTGTGAGTGACGGTCATAAACAACCGCCGATTCCAGATGGCAGACGGCGCTCGGTGTCAGCGATGTAGAGTCGCCGGCGCGTAGCGCGCAGCTATCGCTCTCGTGATAGCGCACGGCCGCCAGGGCGTCGCTGTGGGTAGCCCAAACGCCATAGGCAGCCTGCAACACGCCGAGCACCACCAAGGCGGCGGCAATCCGCTTTGCGTGCCGCCGCGGTCCGATCACCCTTCGCGTGCCGTCCGAGGAGACGCGCACACGCCGCGTGACGATGTTGATTCTTACGTTGGCCGTTGACACACGAGTCTCGCTTCCTGAGCCAATAGCGACGAAGCAAGACTCGTGTGGGCAACGGTACGCCGTCTACATGCGCCAGCCTAGCAGATTCCACTGCGCCAGCGACCAGGTGAAGAGCAGCGCGACGAGTACAGCGCCGCTGTAACGCAGTCGGGCCATACGCGTACCGGCGCGGGTTCGCCAGTGCCGCGCCGCGACATACACGGCGCCCAGGGTGCACAGTGTGGCGACAATCGGAAGAGCGAGCGCCAGCTTGAGTGAGGTGAGCGGGCCATTGAGCAGGCCGCCGGAGCCACCGACAACGACGAGGAGGGCGACGATGAATACCAGGTCGAGGGCCGCGAGGGTCACCACCAACCAGCGCCCGGGCAGCGCATCGTCGAGGCGGGCCTCACCGAATCGCCGCCTAACGAAGCGGCCAATGGCGGCAAACACGACGCCGATGAAAACGACGACGCCGAGGCCGAGAATGAACCAATGAAGATGAACAGATTCGCTGAATGGAACGCGGTCCATCGTCATCATCGGAGTTTCGCCGAGGAATCCCCGCGTGACGTGCCCCTTGCTGTCGGCCTGGAAGGCGACGAGATCACCACCAAGTTCATCGCGGTAGAGCAGCGGACCGACCGGCACCAGTCTCGAGTCGCCGAGCCCCCCATGCATAACGATCCGGCCACTGTCCGCGGCGACGATGCGAATGTCTCCGCCGAGGCCGATCGCTTTCTGGAACGTCGTGTACGAGCGACGGTTGAACTCGTATTCACCGGCAACGCGACTCGCTTCCTTTGCGGCGTCCGCGGGAATGGCGACTGCCGTCGGTGGCGCGGGATAGTAGTGGTCGAGGAATTGAGTGAGGAATGGACCAAAGCTCAGCTCTCCGCCCGTGGCGGTGTTGTACGAGACGAACACGCCCACCTTTTCATCGGGGATGAGCGCCAAATCGGTGTGGAACCACCGCGTGTCGCCGCCGTGGCCAATGATGCGCATGCCGTGGCTGGACTTCTCGTAGAAGCCTAACGCGAAGCCGGGAATACGCGGATCATGGCCGAAGGCGCGGGAATGCATGCGCTGCGCCGTGGAATCCGCGAGAATGCGCTGGCCATTGTATTCGCCGTTGTTCAGGTGCGCGATCATGAACTTCGCCATGTCGGTCGCACTCGACGCCACCGAGCCGGCCGGGCCCGCCTGGACAATCTCATACTTCTGGGGCTCGTACGAGCCACCGGCCCAGTTGTAACCCTTCGACATGTCGCCCTGGAGTCGCACGGGGAGCGGCTGATGAGACGACGTCTGTGTCATGCCTAACGGCGTGAGGATGTGCTGATCGACATAATCGTCGAACGGCACGCCCGAAACGCGCTGGACGATGTAGCCGGCGAGCGCCGTGGCGTAGTTGGAGTACGAGGAGTACGTGCCTGGCGGCCGCACACGCCCTGGAATGTGCGTCGCCAACCATGTCCCGAGCTTCTCGATGTGCGTGGAATCGTCGGTGATCAGATCGCGGCCGTCTTCCTCGAAGCCCGGCGTGTGTGTCATGATGTGCCGCAGGGTGATCGGCTGCGGATATGTCGCCGGAATCTTGAAGTCCAAATACTTATTGACGTCCGTGTCGAGGTCGAGCTTCCCTTGCTCCACGAGCTGCATCACCGACGTCCAGGTGAAGAGCTTACTCGTCGAGCCAATGCGGAAGAGCGAGCGCTCCGCATTCACCGGAGCGTAGTGGCTCACATCGGAGTAGCCATAACCCTTGGCGAAGAACAAGGCGCCATCCTTCACGACGGCTACCGTGGCCCCGGCGACATGCTTGTCGCGAAGGTTGGCGGCCATCACACCATCGAGAAATGCGGCGAGCTCGCCGCGGTCGTGAATGCCCCGTGCCGCCGCGGGCACCGCCGGAGCGGGACCGAAGACTTGCTGTTCTTTGCGCGGCGGCGTCGGGACGAGCGGCTTAATCGAAGGAGGTTGTGCCGCCGCGGGAATGGCGGCGGCGAAAAGCAGAGGGAGCAGGAATTGGCGGGTTGTCATCATCGCTGTGGTTGGGGGCGAGCAATGATGGAGCCCGATGCAGAAAATTGCTACCGAACCGCAAACGAATTGGCGTCGCGCGTCGATGGCGCGACGCCATTCGCGCGTTTACGACATTCCGAGGCTTCGGCGGATGTCGACGCGCATGGCCCGCAAAGCTGAAGGCGTCGTTGCGAGCACCGCGATCGCCAGCATCCCCAAGCTCACGGTTCCCAGCACGATTGGTGAGCGTGGCGCCACACCGAAGACGAATCGCTGCAGAGTGCCACCGAGAACTATCATGCCGGCGAGACCGGCGGCCACGCCTGGCAGCGTGAGGCGGGCGAGCTGTACGAACACCGAGCGGCCAAGCGCTCCGGGGGCCGCCCCGAAGACCAGGCGCAACGCATATTCACGTTCGCGCGTGGACACGAGCTGACTCATGACGCCATAGCTGCCCAACGCGGCGATCCCCAGCGCCGCAATCGCGAAGGTGAGCAGGAGCAGGCTTTGGAGGCGAGGCAAGGCGTTCGCCTGTTCCACGAGCGCGTCGAGATGTGCGATGTCGTGCGCGGCGAGGATCGGATCCGTGACACGCAGCGCGTGACGCAGCGCTGTTATCGCGGCCTCGCTCCCTCCGCGAGGCCTAACCACGATCGAGAGCTGCGTCGCGGAGACCTGGGACCAGGGCAGGTAGACGGTTTCCCCTGCGGGTACGCTGCTGCCGGCATCCATGACGTCCCCCGCTACAGCGATCACCTCTACCGGCGCGGGTGGCTTGCTCGTCCCCATGAACCGATAGATGCGCTTGCCGATCGCGCTCTCGTTAGGCCACAAGCGGCGCGCGAGACTGCGGCTCACAATCACGACTTTCGGCGACGCCGAATCGTCCTGCGTGGTAATTCCCCGGCCGTTGATCAGCGGGATGCCCATCGTTGCCAGGTAATTCGGAGAAACGCGCCTGTAATGGAGCAGCAGTGGCTCTGTGGCGATGCTGCCGTCCGGAAGCTCGATGAAAAATCGAGATCCCCAGAGCACGTCACTCACTGGCAGCGTCGATGTAAAGGCGCCACCGGCCAGCGCGGGCTCGCTCGAGAGGTTGGTGAGCAGCTCATTGGCAAAGCGGATGCGCCGTGCCTGTTGCTCATACTCGGCCGCTTGCAAGTTCACCCGCGCAACGATGCGGTCGCCTGCGACGAAGCCGATCGGCACCCTCACGAGCTTCGTGAAGCTGACGCCGATCAGCGCCGCTGCCGCGAGAATCATCACCGACAGTCCGGCCTGAATCATGACCATCGTTTTCTGCCAGCGGAGAGCGGCGGGTGAGAGCGTCGCGTTGCGTGTTCCGCCACCCGAGCGGAGCGCCACGGCGAGGTCGGTGTTGCGACTGAAAACGGCGGGAAGCACTCCAGCGGCGAGCCCGCAGAGCGTCGCGACAATGGCCGTGGCGAGGAGCACGCTGGCGTCGACCGAGATGCGCGCTGTGAAGAAACTGAGCGCCGGATTGAGACTTATTTGGCGGAGCCACGGCGTGGAGAGCAACGAGATTCCGACACCGACAACCGCTCCGAGCCCAACGACAACGAGGCTTTGTAGGAAAAGCATGCGCAATACCCGCCCTTCGCCGGCACCGAGCGCCTGCCTAACGGCAAGCTCCTGCCGGCGCTCGAATCCCCAGGCGAGAAGCAGCGACGCAAGGTTGAGCACGGCGAGAAAGAGTAGCACGGCCGCGCCGGTCTGCACGAGCAGCACCGTGGAATCGGCGCCATCGAGAAGCTGGCTGCGCATCGACTTCATCGCGTACCGGAAATCGCGATTGTCCGCCGACGCCGCGAGCGCCCGTTTGGTGAAGTCCGCGGCTTCGGCGTCCGCCGCATCACGCTCGCGATCGTCCGCGAGCCGCCCGAAGATGGACAAAGTGCGCGCACCGGTGATCCCATTGCGCTGTCGCTCGGGTAGATCGAAGGGCAGCCAGACGTCTGTCGGCACAGGCTGCCCGAATTCCGCCGGCATTACGCCAATGACGCTGTGCGGCTCGCCATCGAGGAGGAGTGTTTTGCCTAGAGCCGACGCCTCCGCGTTGAACGCGGCATGCCAGAGTGCGTCGCTGATGACGGCGACGCGCGCGGGGTGTGGACCCTCCTCTGCGGTAGCGAACGAGCGGCCGAGCACCGGGTGCACCCGCATCGTGGCGAAAAAGCTCGCGGTAACGCGAGCCATCTGCAGGGGGCGCGAGTCTCCGTGATCATCCCAGCTGGTAACACCTTGGCTCACGCAGGTGACATCCGCGAAGACATGTTGCGTGCTCCGGAGAAGGAGGTAGTTCGGGTACGCGTCGTTGAAGGCCACCTCGCCCCGGCCGGGCATGTTGCGCAGTGGCGCGACGAGAAAGAGCCGATCCGCGTTTGGGACACCAATGCTCGAGAGCAGAAATGTCTTCACGACCGAGAAGACCGCGGTGTTGGCGCCAAGCGCGAGCGCCATCGTGAGGATGGCAACGGCGGCGGCAGCCTTGCGGCGGGCAAGGAAGCGTAGCCCCGCCTCACGAGTGATCCAACGAAAAGCATATCGCATAGCGGCGAGTGGCAGAGGGATCGGTGAGTAAACCTCTTTCTCGCACGCTAGGGGGCAGTCGATTATGCGTCCAACGCAACCTTTTCAATCAGTGCGAGACTCTCGCTCATGTGAGACTCGCCCGTGCGGTCAGGTCGAGAAACGTGCCCAATTTCTCGGCGGCGGCGCGCACACGTGCCGATTCCGCTCGCGTGAGGCGCGTGAGGCCCCGCAATGTCACATGCAATTCTCCCTTTTCGACGCTCCGTTTCCAGGTGCCAACGAGCTGACCGTCGACTACGACGACGTGCGGAATGAGTGCATTCCCTCCTGTCACCAGCCACGTGTCGCGGAGGCGATTTCCGATCGCCTGTCGATCGCGGAAGCCGATGAAGTACTCGTCGTAGTTAGGCAGCAGATAGGCCGTTCCGGTCGCAGGGGGCGGACGCTCTGCATCCGCCCTCATCCAATACGACACATCGTTTACCGTCGCGTGTTGTAAGGTCTCGCCATTCATCTCGATGCCGCGTTTGGCGTCGGCGACGGTAAGCCCCGACCACCAGGCAAAGTCGCGCGGCGTCGCGGGCCCGCGCGTAATGAAGTAGCGCCGAGCCAGCTCGCGCAGTGCCTCGTCACGCTCCAGCGACGACGCCGCGGGCGCGCGCTCGTCCAGCAGCGCATAGGTGAACTGCTTTCCGCGCCGCGGCCCACTGCAGAGCACCCCGTCCAGCTCCGCTTGCATCATCAGATGGCCAAGCCGTTGGCCCGAGACGGTGCCAATCCCGTGGCGCGCCAGCTCTTCAGCCAGCTCGGCTCGCGTTAGGCTCCGTTGCCTCGCGAGCGCTTTGGCGAAGACCGCATTCGCGCGGCGAAAAAGTGCTCGATCGAGCTCCAGCCGCCGATTGGATGGGGCCATCGCAGCCGTTACGCGTGGGCTGGTGAGCGCGAGCATCCAACGGATATCCGTCGCCGCGACGAGATGCCACGTGGGCCTCAGGATGTGCGTTCGCAGAAGGTTGCCGCTCTCGAGCTCGCGCTCGATCGACGCGTCGGTGGCACCACGGGTTCGCTGACCAACTCCCCACTTCGCCCCAGAATAGTCTTGCGCCTGCACGGCGCCGAGCGCGCGGACGACGTCGACACCGCGTTTCGGACCAGGCCTCGTGAGGAATTGCCCGGCCAGCCTCCAGCGACAGATATCTATCTTCATCCGTATCCCCGGCACCGCCTCGATCGTTTTGGTTGGTGAAGCCATGGAATATCGCGCCGTTTGGCGTGGGCTTGCTGATCTGACCCTCCCCTCTTCTCACCCCACCACTCCATGTCCATTTCGCGTCGTACACTCGCGCGTGCCGGCATGCTCGCGATCGGCGCGCTGACGTTCGCCGGTTGCGGCGGCGACTCGGCCACCGCCCCGCTGCCGATCACGACTGACCAGCTCCAATCGATGGGCTCGTCCGTCGCGACGGAGCTCGAAGGCGCCATCGGCCAGCTCACTGCGCAGGACGTCATGAACAGCAACGGCGGCGCGCCGAGCTTCTCGCGCGTTCCTCACGCCACCGTGCAGATGTTCCGCGGCCTCTCGATGGACCGTTACGCGCTGAGCAGGACCGCGACCGACATCTCCCAGTGCGGCGTTGCGTCCCAGACCCCGCCTGTGGACACCGACGGTGATCAGGTCCCCGACAACTTCAGCGTGACGTTCGCGCTGCCGGCATGCCACTTTGCCGACGCGACGAGCAACTATGACGTGACCGGAGTCCTCCGCATCTCGGATCCGCAGCCGGGAACCGCCGGCCTGGCGCTCAGCTACGGCCTCGAGAACTTCAAGGTTACCTTCTCTGGTGCCAATGGCAGCGGCTACATCTCGCGCGACGGCTCGGGCTCGGTGAGCGTCTCGACGGGCGGCCTCTCGCAGACCGTAAACTGGACCGATCTCGCGGTGTTGACGGGCGTGACCAGCGCCAGCGACGTGCTGCATTGGACGGCGACGTTCGCCGCGGTGCAAGGGCAGTCACTCGTCGCCGGACGTGCTCTACCGGACGGCGTCTATCAGCCTAACGGCAGCGTAACGCTCAGCGAAGGCCGCCGAAGCGCGAGCTTCACGGTAACGACGATCGATCCGCTGCAGTACAGCGCCTCGTGCGCGGCCGGCGTTACTCAAGGGACTTCGATGACACCCTTTACGGCAGGACGCGTTCGCGTCTCGGTCACCAACCAGCAGAACAGCGGCTCCGTGGATGTGACGTACGCCTCGTGCAACACGGCAACAGTGACACTCTCGACGCAGTAACGCTGAGTGAGCGGACGTCCGGCGACGGACGGCCCGACGGACAAAAAACGGGGCCTCATACGAATCTTCGTATGAGGCCCCGTGCCTTTGTGGGAAAGACGGTCTCGGGCTCAGTGACTGCGACGTTGAGCGTTCGAACGAAGCGCGCTCCAACGTGCCATCACGGCGTTCGCCTGCGCGCGCGCGCGGTCAGCCGCAGCGATCTCTGTCGCGGTTGGCGCGGCATCCGCACTTTGCATCGCCATCGCCGCGGCAAGCAGCGCGTCGCTGGCGGCGTTGAGCGTCGGCGTTGCGCCACCGGCGCCGCCGCGGCGACCGAACCCGCCTCGACGACCGCCACCACGTCCCGCTGGAGGCGCGAGCGAGTCGATCTGCGCCCGCAACGAGGAGCTCGCGTCGAGCGATGCTGACAATGTGCGCGCTTGCAAGTACGCAGCGTGCGTGGTCAGAGCACGATCATAAAGATCGCGAGAGACCGTGGCGAGCTGCGCGAGTCCAGCAGCAGGCGTCCTCACTCGCGGATCGAGCCGGAGGACCAAGGGCTGTGTGTACTGCTGGCCGTTTACGGTGAGCCGCACGGTGTAGTTGCCCGGCGGTGCCCATGGAGAATTCGCCGTCGTATACGTCCGATGCGGCACGGCGCCCAGCGCCTGGTCATCGTCGTTTGGCACGGTGTCCCCGGCCGTTATGGGGTCGAAGTGGAGATCCCAGGAAAAACGATGCATGCCACGTTGTGTGGACACGACGAAGGGAGGCGCCGGCCAGTAGAGTGGCAGTCCGCAGTGCGGCGCGGTGGGCGTTTGTTGGCACACGCGGTTGTAGGCGGCGGAATCCAGTGCCGGGTGGGGGTGCAGCACTGGGTCAGCGCTCGAGTATCGACGAATGACTTTGCCGCCATTCTCGAGAATCTCGAGCTTCACCTCGCCCGTCGCATCGTTAGGTAAGTAATAATCGATGAGGCCACCGGGCGGCGGGTTCTCCCCGGCCGGAAGCTCCGGCGGCCAGGGAGTCGGATCGTTGGTCGCGAAGCGAACGCGCACGGCCGTGTTGGGCTTGAAGAGGTACGCGCTCTTTGCCGCGCGAGCCTCAGCCTCCTGACGCAGCGGAGTGACGTCGTCGAGGATCCAGAAACCGCGGCCGTGCGTGCCCGCGATGAGATCCGCGCAGAGACACGCGGAATCGTCCTTCACCTGAAGGTCGCGCACGGAGATCGCCGGCATGTTGAGCCGAAGCGATTCCCAGTGATCGCCGTCGTCGAATGAGACCCACACCTGCGTGTCGGTCGATGCGTAAAGCAGCCCACGCTTGCGTGGATCTTCGCGAATGGAGTTGGTAACAGCGCCCGGCGCGATCCCGGTGTTGATCTCCGTCCAGGTGCGGCCGCCGTCGTGAGTGCGCCAAAGGTGCGGATTCATGTCGTCGACGCGCACGCTGTTGGCGGCGGCGTAGGCGGTGCCATCGTCGAAATGGCCGGCCTCGATGTTGAAAATGCGCGTCCATGGCTTGATCGTGGCGGGCGTGACGTTCGTCCACCTTGTGCCAAAGTTTGTTGTCGTCTGAATAGTGCCGTCGTCGGTGCCCGCCCACAGAACGCCGTGGGAACGGGGCGAGGGCGAGAACGCGGTGATGCTGCCCAATGGCGCCGGCTTCACTCCGGCGGCGTATTCTCCCGCGTTCGCCGGCACGGCCCACGTCTGGCGAGTGAGATCGGGGCTGATGCGCGCCCAGCTGTGCGCGCGATTCGTACTCAGCCACACGACATTCGAGACATAGAACATCTCGTCGCCGCGCCAGTTGATGGGCATCGTGCGGACGTTGCGGTTGGCGGCGCCGCCGTTGGGTAGCGGCGCGCTCATGTCCGGCCCCACCTGCGTGGTTTGTCCCGTGTGCCGATTGTACAGCGAGACGCCTTGTCGCTCGCTGCCGAAAACGAGATCGGCATCGCGCGGATCCGGCGCGGCGATGCCGTACTCCTGGATGTTGACCGGGTGCCAATCATGGAACGTGATCTCGCCGTCCATCGAGCGGCTGTCGACGCACGCCGAGCCGGAGTCCTGCTGGCCGCCGCAAACGCGGTAGACGAACGTGTTGTCCGTGGAGACGTGATACATCGCCGCGGTCGGCTGGGTGTACCAATTGCTCCACGACGCCCCTCGATTCGCGCTGATGACACCGCCCTGATCGCTGACGAGAATGAGTATGTTTGGATCGTTGGGATTGATCCACAGCTGCTGATAGTCGTCGCCGCCGGGCGCTCCCCGCACGGCCGACCACGTGATGCCACCATCTTCGGTGCGCCAAAAAACCGTGGAGCACGTGTAGACGACATTCGGATTCTTTGAATCAACGGCGAGCTCCGGCAAATCGCCGCCTCCGATGCGCCCGAGCGGTCGATTGTCCGGCTGGCGTCCCGTGATGCCCTCGCCGTTCACATGTGTCCAGTGCGCGCCGGCGTCGCTCGACTTGTAGAAACCAACGATGCCGCCGCCGAATCCCACCGGCGTCGCCGCCACGCCAGGCGCCGCGCCCGCCACTGTGGCGTAGACCGTTTTGGGGTCACTCGGGGCGATCGCGAGATTCGCCTGTAACACGGTGGGCAGGCCATCATTCAGCTGCTGCCACGTCGTGCCACCGTCGATCGACTTGAAGATGCCGCCGTTCGCGCCACCGAACGAGCCGCCCTCGATGAAGCTCTGTTGCTGCTGCCAGAGTGCGGCGTAGACGACATTCGGATTCGACGGATCGATCTTCACGTCATTGGCGCTGGTGTAGGCGTCCTTGTAGAGCACCTTCTGAAAGCTTTGGCCACCGTCTGTGGAGCGGAAGATGCCCCGTTCCTCGTTAGGTCCGTACGGATGCCCGAGCGCGGCCACGAAAAGCCGATTAGGATCGCGTGGATCCACGGCGATCATCGCGATCATCTGCGTATCGTGAAGTCCGAGATTCACCCACGTGTTGCCGCCATCCGTCGACTTATAGATGCCATTGCCCGTCGCGAGATCGGGCCGGATGATGCCCGCGCCTGAACCCACGTAAATGACGTTCGGATCCGAGGGTGCAACGGCAATCGCACCGATGGAGCCCGTATTCTGCGAATCGAACAGGGGGTGCCACGTTGAGCCGTAGTCCGTGGAGCGCCACACTCCACCATTATCGAAGCCGATGTACGCCACGTTAGGCTGACTTGGAACGCCGGACACGGCACGGGCTCTTCCGGCGCGTGTAGGACCAATGGCGCGCCAGTGCATGTCGCCGAAGGTGCTTTGAGCGCGGACGGATGGTGCGACGGCGAGCAGGGCGATGAGGATGGTTGAGCGACGCACGCGAGGTTTCTCCTGGATTGACGGAGGGAGTATGGCGGGTGCGCCCGCCTGAGCCAAGAGGTTTGCAGCGGGGCTCGGCTGGCAACTCTGGGTGGTCGCGCGGTGACCAACTCGACGCCCCGGAACTTCAGGCGTCGTACTTTCGAAAGAGCTACTGCCAAACTTCAAGGTGGAGCACATGAGAATCATTGTTGCCACACTCGCTCTCACGACCGCCTTCGCCCCACTCGGCGCGCAGGCAACGCAGGCAGGCCAGGTCGCGATTCCGGATAGCCCGGCGGGCCGGGTTCTGACGCTCTGGCTGGACGCGTTCAATAGCGGCGATGCCCCGAAAATGGACTCATACTATCGGCGCTACGAACCGGAGAAGAGCGCGGAGCAACAGATGGAGTTCCGGAATCAGACCGGGGGCTTTCAGCTCATCAACGTCGAGAAGAGTCAACCTCAGCATGTCGAGTTCATCGTGCAGGAGAAGAAAGGTGACCGACGTGCGTTCGGCGCGTTCGATCTTCCGGCCGGCGAATCCGGCATGGTGAAGAACTTCGTGCTCCAGGCTATCCCTCCGGGTGCATCGGTGGCTGATTTTCGGATCGACGCCGCGCAGCGCGCACGCGTGATCGACGGCGCCATCGCGAAGCTGAACGAGACCTATGTCTTTCCCGAGACCGCGAAGCGAATGGCCGACTCTGTCCGCGCCCAACAAAAGAGGGGCGAGTACGACGGCGTCACCAACGGGCCAGTCTTTGCGCGTCTACTCACCGAGCACTTTCAGGATGTGAGTCACGATCGGCACCTGCGCGTCAATTTCAGCCCACGTCCGCTACCGGAGAATCAGTCGGCGCCATCGGCGCAGGACATGGCGCAAATGCGCCGTCAGATGGAGCAGAACAACTGTGGCTTCGTGAAGGTCGAGCACCTCGACGGCAATATGGGCTACGTGAAATTCAATATGTTCGCCGATCCCGATGTCTGCGGACCCACCGCGACCGCGGCAATGAACTTCGTCGCCAACAGCGATGCACTCATCATCGACCTTCGCGACAATGGCGGCGGCAGCCCGAAGATGGTGGCCTTCATCTGCTCCTATCTGTTCTCGCAGCGAACGCACCTCAACGATCTCTGGACGAGGAGCACAAACGCGACAGAGGAATTCTGGACCTCGGACGTACCCGGCAAGAAGCTCCCGGACAACAAGCCGGTCTACGTGCTCACGTCGAAGCGCACCTTCTCCGGTGGCGAAGAGTTCACCTACAACCTCAAGAACTTGAAGCGCGCGACCATCATTGGCGAAACGACGGGAGGCGGCGCCCACCCAGTTCGCGGTCAGCGCATTGATGAGCATTTTGTGATCGGCGTCCCATTTGCGCGGGCAATCAATCCGATCTCCAAGACAAACTGGGAGGGAACCGGGGTCGAGCCCGACGTGAAGGTTCCAGCGAGTGACGCGCTCGCCGCTGCGCAAAAGCTGGCAGCGGAGAAGAAGCCCGCCGCAGATTGACCGCTGAAAACCAAATCACAGTCGGATCGTCTGGTGTGTGCAGAGCATCGTCGAAGTCACCCCTCCCTTCAAGGAGCCGTTATGCGCCCCTTCCATGCGGGATCGCTCCTCCTCGCGGCCGCGATCGCGCTGGCCTTCGCACCGCGTGCACACGCTCAAGCAGCAACGCAGGCAGGTGCCGCGAAGTCGGCCGCGACCGCCGATGTGTCGGTCGGCACGGCCGTCGCGGATCGCGCCCTCACCGGCGCGGCCGAGTCGTTTCCCAAAGGCACGGCGAAGCTCGTTTGTCTCAGCAAAGTCACTGGTGCCGAGAACAGCGAGATCGAGCACGTCTGGTACAAAGGCGACGCCGAGCAGGCGCGCGTGAAGCTCAAGGTCGCCGGCTCACCCTGGCGCACCTACAGCACGAAGACCCTCGGCCCCGACGCCTCCGGCGATTGGCGCTGCGACGTCGTGCAGAATGGCACGGTGCTGCAGTCGGTGAAGTTCAAGGTGGAATGAGGGACGAGGGGCTAGGGACTAGGGACTAGCAACGCCGTGCCTAGTCCCTAGTCCCTAGTCCCTCTCTAGTGCTTCGTGATGATCCCGATCACGCCCGCGGCATTGCCACGGCCGAACGCGTACTGCGCTTCCGAAGCACTATAGAACTTGATGGTATCGATCGTCGCGGCGGAGATGTTGCGCAGCGTCGAGACGTCGCCGTAGAGCTGGTTGTCCACGTAGACGTTAGGCACCGCGGGCGGCTGCCGGGGGTCGAGGCTCACCTCCCCGCGGTATGCAAGCACCTGCGGCCGTAAGCGATGCACCGCGTCGTACGCGTTCAGCGCATGCACGGAATCGATTTGGAACGCCGTGATCGGGGAGCGATTTCCCGGATTGGTCGTTTTGCTTCGGTGGAACGTGCAAGCTCTCGTAACTGCCAGCACCGAGAGAGCGATCAGCGCGCCGCGAGCGCGCTGCCTGGCGAGTGCCGACATCCTCATTCTTCCTCCGGAGCTGAAGCGCAAAAAATCGCCCGGTGGACGAGCTGGGTGCTCGCCCACCGGGCTTGGAACTTTTCACAGTGTCGCAGAGCGTTACGGCGTTGGCGTCGTATTGCCGTTACGCGCTGCTGCCTCGTTTGCTGGAATCGGAAGCGTCGTTTGCAGCGGGTCGCTGGCGTGCTGTGGATCTGACGTCACCGTTGGCATTCCCGTCTGTGTCACATACGCCTTGGTGAGCATGCCATACTCGCGCAGGGCGATGAGATGATATGGGCCTTCGAAAATGAAGGAATATCGATATTCATAAACAATCGCCTGACGCGCCGCCGTGAGGTTGGCAAACGTTGCATAGGGAGCCAGTCCACCCTCAATGGTGTGTACGACGTTCACATCCGCCGTCGCTCCAACCAGATCGCCCGTCTCCGCCTTCGCTTGAGCGCGGAGCAGGTAAAAGACGGCATTTCGGACAATGGGGATCTCTCGCGTGAGATTCGCCAGGTTTCCCGGATCGGTGATCGGATCAATTTGCGTGAGCTTGAGCCCATTGACGCTGGATGACGCTTTCGTTGCTGTCACGATCTTCGCGGAGCGCGCATCGCCTGCCTGGATCGAGCTCACGAAGTTGTCGGTGAGAAAGATGTGGTTATCAACCATCGGATTCGGGACCGACTCGGGAGCGCTGGGATTGAACTGATAGTACGGTCCAGCAGCCAGTGTGCTCAGGGACGGTGTCACCCCGCTGAGCGCCGTATTGAGCTCCGCGATCGCCGTGGTGAAACACGCCGTGCAGGCATTTTGATGGTCGAAGCCGCGAAACACCTCGACCATGCCCTTCAGGCCGCGATTGAAGGCCTTGAGGTTCGCCGTCTTTGTATAATCGACGTTGAGACTGAAGCCACCGGGCAGGGAGAAGGGCACGGAGGCGCTCGCCGCCGCTAGGCTCGCGTTTGCGGAATCAAGCAAGGCGGAGATGTACTTCAGCGCGGTCGTCTTGGTCTTGAGGGGGTCGAGCGCTGATCCGGGGGATACTTGAATCGGGATGCCTAGCGAATCGCGCAGCTCGATCAGGCGGATGTAGTCGAGCGCCTTCATCGTCTGCACGAAGCCGATCGTCGCTGCCTTGTCCCCCGCCGACATATCAGGCGGCAAGGGACTGGCGATGAACTGATTCACAGCGCGAATTTCGGTATAGTAGCCCGTCCACGCGGACGCGCCGATGAAATCGCTCGGGTCGATCGGCACTGCGATCAACTCGTTGATGAAGCGCGGTTCGTTCGGATCGATGCGCACCGCATTTCGCGCTTCCGTTTCCGGATAGAGGAGATAGCTGAAGGCCATCGCCGATGCGCGATCCTGCGCCACGATGCCGGTTACGAGATTTTGAACGGGCTGCGCCGTACCGGCAACCACCTGATCCTGGCTCGGTGCGCTCAGCGAGTCTTTGCAGGCGGCGGTGCAGAGCGCGATGGCCGCAACCGCTGCCGCCATGGTCTTTTTCATATGTGAGGTCATCGCTGTTAGAAGTTGACGTCAGCCGAAAGGAAGAATTGCCGGCTCGGCGGATACGGCGCGAGATCCCACATTCGGCTAAGTGCCGCGTTACCAAAGTTCGAAACTTCGGGATCCAGACCGCGATAGTGCGTCCACGTGTAGAGGTTGCGACCGCTCAACTCGAACCGAACATCCTTCGCCGTGCCACGGAAGAGTGTGTTCGTTAGGCGCGGGTTGAGCGAGTAGCTGAGCGTCACCTCGCGGAGCTTGGCAAAGCTGCCGTGCTCGAGGAAGGCCGGGTGCCCAGCCGCGTATGCGGTCTGGTCGGCGGTGTTCATGGACGTATCCGCGAAGTTGCCGCCAGGAATGCCACTCTGACCATTCGAGCCCTGCTCGAGATACGTCTGGCTCAGGTCGGCCAACCAGCCGCCCTTGCGCCAATCGATCAACGTCGAGAGACGGAACGGTCCAACGGTGAAGTCATTGCCAAAGCCCATCGTGAAGTCGGGGCTTTCCGAGCCGTAGAATTGCTCGATGCGCGCACCGGTCGCGTCGAAGCCGTTGAAGGCGACGACCTCGTCAGGCGCGTAGCCGACCTGCACCTTCGTGCGCGCCGTGCGCTCGCCGAAGCCATTTCCGGTATAGAACGCCGGCACCGGCAGCGAGGTGACCATGCCGCGATTTCGCGCATAGGTCGTGTGCGACTCCCACGTGAGCATACGCGTTTGAACCGGGATGATGCCTAACCCGATTTCGGCGCCTTTGTTCGTGAGCGAGCCGCCGTTGATAATCTGCGTGGTGAAGCCCGTGGACGGTGCGGGTGCTGCCTGCAGGACGAGGCCAGACGTCTTCTTGCTGTAGAGCGTGAATTCAGCCTGGGCCCGACCCTTCAAGAATTGCGCATCGATACCGCCTTCCGTTTCGTTCGTCACCTCGGGCGCAACCGTCGTTAGGCCGATCGTTGTCGAAGGCCTGATGCCGACAATGCCGTCTTCCGGAACCTGCGTGAGGAAATTGTACTTGAAGTTCACGGGAACGCGGTTGCCGGCTTTGCCGGTGGCGACGCGCAACTTGATGTTGTCGACCCCGGTGGGCGTGAACGGCACGTTGTACGACGCTGAGAACTTGGGGAATGCATAGAATTTCGCCGTGTCACCGTTCGTGCTTGACCTCTCGGCATTGACCGCCGCGGTGAGGAAGAGCCGATCGCTGAGGAGCGAGACCTCCTCTTGCCCGTAGAAGGAGAAGGTCTTTGTCAAATTCTGGACGTCGGAGACGGCAGTCTGTACTGCCGTCGCGAAGTTCGTGACGCCTGGGAACAACCCACGCCCCTGATTGATCGCCTGTGTCGATTGCGACCGCTCCTGCCGGAGACCGGCTGACGTCGTCGCTGTCGCGAAGCGCGCAACGTACTTATGAATGAGCGACGCGTTCAGGTTCGCGTTGACGACGTCAGAGTTGCCGTCGACGATCGTTCCGGGATACGGGCTGATGTTCCCGCTCTGCTCGATATATGTGGTCGGCGGTGAGTAAATGCGCGCGTGATCGTTGAACGCGTCAAGGCCACCGAGCACGTTGAAGTTCAACGTCTGGCGCTCGCTGTTGATGATGCTCCAGTTGCCCTGTACGTTGCCGATCGCCCGGTAAACTTCTTCGGGCGTGCGGATCGCCTGCTGATCCTGAAGCACGTTCGCGCCACCGCCGATGTATGGATTGCTGATGAGCGCTCCCGTGACGGGATCGCGTCGCCGCGGATCGAACCACGTAGGCGTCGCGCCGATGATCGTGTAGGGCGCAATGTTGTTGTTGTCGTTACCAGAGATGCCACGCTCGGTGATCGTATGCAGGATCTCGCTGCTGCTGCTGATATTGAATGACGATCCGAGCAGCTGATTGAGGTTCAGCCGGAGATTTTGCTTGGTGTAGCCCGAGTTGACGGCGAGTCCGCCGTCATGCTTCACGCTGCCGGAGGCGAAATAGGTCGTGTTCTGACCGCCGCCGCGTAACGAAAGCGCATCCTCGTACGACATGTAGTGATTGTCGTACAGGATCTTCTGCTCATCGACGCATCCCGCGTAGTCCTCGGGCGCGAGATTGATCTTGTAGACCTTCAAGGCGATGGTCTTTGCGTCGTCGTATGAGAAGCAGCGCATGTCATAGCTGTTCGAGAGCTGCTGCGTGCCAACGCGTTGGATGAAGTTCAGCGACGCACGACCCGCCTGCCCGCGCTTCGTCGTGATGACGACGACGCCGTTCGCGCCACGCGAGCCGTAGATCGCGCCAGCAGATGGCCCTTTCAGGATCTCGATGTTCTCGATCTCCTCGGGGTTGAGGTCGGCGATGCGATTGACCTGCTGGTCTTGTACGCCGGCGATGCCACCGCCCGCGCCGGTGATCGAATTCAAACCGGTTGTGAACGCATCATTGTTGATGATGACGCCGTCGACGACGTAGAGCGGCTGGAACGCGCCGTTCACCGTGTTGCTGCCGCGAATCTGCAATTGCACGCCGCCACCGGGCGCGCCGGAGTTCTGCGTGATCACTGCGCCGGGCACTTTGCCTTGCAGCGCGTTCTCGACGTTCGGCTGGGGGACGCGATTGACCTCGCCGCTTCCGACGACCGTCACGGCGTTCGCCGCGTTCTGACTGGATACAGTTGTTGCCTGGCCGGTGACGACGACCGTCTCGAGCTGGAGCAGATCCGGGTCGAGGTGGATGTCGACGTTGTCGCTACCGGTCGGGAGAAGCTGCGTCGCGCGACGATAGCCGATGCGCCGGGCGACCAGCGTTTGCTGGCCTTGGGGGACGCTGTTGAGGGCGAACCGGCCATCTTCGCCGGTGATGCCACCGATCGTTGTGTTGAGGACCGAGACCGTGACGTTCGGCACCGGCTGGCCGTTCGACTCGGTGACGCGGCCCGTGACGCGACGTTGCGCGGCAGCCGTGGTCGCGAGAACGACACTCAGGATGAACGCCATGGTGGCGACACCGCTGTGACGAGTCCACCGGCGGAGGGCGCCGGCGCGCGGACTCGGGTTGGTGAAAGAACGCTGATCGTGCATTTGCATACTGCGTGGCTACCTCAGTTCGAGTGGAGGTGCGAGGTAAGCGGGCACAAACCGGCTCTAACCGGTCCGCCTGGGGATACAGCGAGCCGGTGTTGAGTGACCTATAAACCTGTCGATCCGCGAGCCGGTCACTTGGCGCCGCCAAGGGCGCCCTGGACGCTGTGAGCTGCCGAAGCGCGCTCTCGCGTTGTGCCGAGTAGAGTTACGAAATGGCTCGGACCGGCTTCTGGGTAGCGCACTAAAGAATCTTCACGCACTTGCCCTCAGCGCGACACGCGTCCGGTTCCACATGTGGAACCGGACGCGTGCATGGGTCGGGTACTGACGACCGCGCCCGCGGCCTCGCTTACTCGTTAGGAAAGGCCGGCCGATGCCGCATCATCTTCGGCAAACTGCTCATCCGCTGGCGCCCGGTATATCTGGCGTAGCTCGCACTCCCCCTCCCCAGCCACTTCCATAAAGCGCTTGCACAGCTCGATGGCGTGTTCTTTCGAATCGGCCTCGAGCAGCGCAAAGCCGGCGATGAGCTCTTTGGACTCGGTAAAAGGGCCATCGGTGACCGTTACTCGTTTCCCGGCCTTGCGCACACGCGCCCCAAGCGCGCTCGGCAGGCAACCTTCGGTGGAGATGAGAGTCCCATCTCTCGACATCTCCTCGATCAGCTCACCCATCTTCGCCATCTCTTCCGGCGTCGGGGGCACATTGGTCTCTACGGCTTTCCAGATCGACAGAAATCGCATTTCAGCTCTCCGTGTTGACGTTCATAGAGACGTCGAACCGTGGAAGCTAAGATCGACAGCTTAGGCTCTTCTATAGAATTGACTCCGCCGCTTCATATATCACCATTGGGTCGTCGCCCGGCACTCTCACGAATCCAGTGCCGGGTCCGCCGCTGTACCGCTTGATCCACGCGGCGGCTAGTCCCCACTCGTCGAGGCCGAGGACTGTCGTGACGCCTCCCGGCGAAACGGACCACGAGTCGCGCCATCGAGGTGGAAGACCGAGACGTACGCCGGCAGGGGTCGCGCGCGCACCGCGGACGTCGAAGATGGCGGCATCGTGCGGGACGCCGAGCAACTCACCGGGCGCTGACCAGCTCATCTGCGAGAGTGATGGATAGTTTCCCGTAGCGAGATCCATGGGGAAAATGAGTGGCGGCTTGCCGGGCCAAACGACCTTACCGCCTGCCTCGAGATATCGACGTAATAATGATTGAGCGAGCGGGGCGGTCACGATCGCCGCAGGTGGATGATCTAGGGCGAAGACCACTACGCTGGGCGTACGGTCGGCGATACGGTCGGTCAGAAAGCGCGCGAGAGCGGCCGTGTCGAGGGTTTGATAGCCGCGGTTGGCGAGGTAGCGAGCCGTCACGTCCGGCTGCCTAACGGTCGCCGCCTTGACGTAGCCGCTGTCGAAGAACACCGCGCGCTTGATCGCCGGCCCGTTACTTGTTCGAAGCGCGTAGACTCCGCCATCCGTGCTGCCGACGATGATCAGGTCCCCCGCGACGACTGGCGAGGAGAAGACCGTCGCGCCGGTGCGGAACATCCACTGCTCCTTGCCTGTGGCGCGATCCACCGCATGGACGCGACCAGCGGCGTCGCCGAAATAGACGAAGCCATCCGCGACCGCCGGCGATGACCACACTGGAACGTCCGCGCCGAAGCGCCACCGCTCCGTGCCTGATGAGTCGAGGGCTTGCGTGAAATGCGCGTCGGAGCTGCCGGCGAACACGATGTGGTCGCTCACCGCCGGCGAAGTGATGATCCAGGAGATCTTGTGATCGACGCGCCAGCGCAACTTGCCGTCGTCGGCACCGATCGCGTAGAGAAAGCCATCGCGGGCGCCAACGTACACGACCCCATCATCGACGGCCGGCGATGACTGGATGCTGCGGCGGTCGAAGCCGTACGAGCCAGACTTGAGGGTCACACCTTCGGTCTCGTATTTCCAACGAAGGGCGCCGCTCGTTAGGTCGTAGCAGTACACGCGCCCGTCGTACGATCCGGCGTAAACCTTTCCGTTTGCGACTGCCGGCGATGCGCGCACGCGGCCTTCGGTTTGGGCGCGCCACTTCGTCTTGCCCGTCACCGCGTTGATCGCGTAGACGCCACCGTCTCCCGCGCCGACGACGATCATTCCGTTGACGTACGCGGGCGAGGAGAGAAAATGATCACCGCTCTCGTGTCCCCATGGCAGCGGGAGATCGGCACCAGTTGTTAGGCGCCACCGTCGCGCGCCGGTGACCGCGTCGACCGCGAAAATGCTCCCGTCGCGTGCCGTGGCGTAGACCAGGCCGCCGCCCACCGCCGGCGAGGAGCTCACGGGGCTCCCAGCGTCGAACCGCCAGCGCCGCGCCCCGGTGTGCAAGTCCAGGGCGTACAAAGCGCCGTCACCGCTTCCTATATAGACGGCATCTCCCGCAACGGCCGGCGACGAGACCACGTCCCCATCGGTCGGCGCACGCCAAGCGAGGCCAACCAGAGTGCGTCCCCCGCCGTGATATACGCCGTGGTGCGAAGGCCCGCCGCGAAACATCGACTCCGGTGGTGGCGCCGCGGGGCCACGGGGCGCGCCGAGGAATACTGTCGAAGCCACGGCGGCGAATACGCCGGCGGTGCGAAGGGGAATCATGTGCAATTGGCCTCGCGAGTGAACGGAGGGAGCGCGATCGGGAGAGAGTCGAAGAAACTCGGGGTCGTGCTCGCCTCGCGTCCACAATCCTGTGTCGAACTGGCCCTGCGACGTGGTAACGCGTTACGTGCCAACTTGAGCTTTGCCCGTCCGCCCGTCATCATCCAAGGCGGCACATGAGTGCCTGCATCCGCACGGGCCGGCTCCCTCGTCGCATGCCCGACATCGGCGGACATCCCCTCTCGCAGTCGAATTTATGAAGAAAACCGCCCTTTTCCTCACCGTGGCCGGTGCGGTTGCCGCGTGCTCCAAGGCGCCGCCGGCAACGCAACCATCACCGGTACAAAGTCCAACGCAGTCGCCTAACCGCGGAGCAGGTTTCGGGGCGGCCACGTCCACGGACTCGCTCGACCGCGGCGCCGGTGGCGCGGGCGGCGTCGCTGCCGCTCGCCCGCGACCCTATAACAGGGTCATCACGCGCGAGGCCGTCACGCGTCGCGGCATGTTCGACGTTCATCGCGTTGGCGATCGGCTCTATTTCGAAATTCCAGCGCGCGAGCTCGGAAAGGACGAGCTGCTCGTCGGTCGTTATGCGTTTGCGCCTGCGCCTACTCCACAAGGCCGTAATGGCGGAGCCGGCGGCCCTGGCGGCGGCTTCGGCGAATATGCCGGCGACGAGTTCGCCGAGCGAACGCTGCGATGGGAGCGGAACGGCAATCGTGTCGTGTTGCGCTCGCCTTCGTTCGCAATCACCGCGGACACGTCGCTGAGTGTCTATCACGCGGTCGAGCGATCGAACTACGGTCCGATCATCGCCGTGCTCAACGTCGAGACATACGGTCCGGACAGCGCCGCGGTCGTTGACGTCACGCGTCTCTTCACGACGAACGTCTCGGAGATCGCGGCCATTCGCGGCGCCATCGACGCCAGTCGATCATACGTCGAGCGCGCGACGGCGTTCCCAGACAACGTGGAGATCGAGGCGACGCAGACGGGCGTCGTTGGCGCGGCCGCGGCGGCAGGCCGTGGCGGCGGTGCCGGAGCGCCCGGCGCGACGGCGGGACAGGCGCAGAGCGTCGTCGGACACTGGAGCATCGTTAGGCTTCCCGAAGTGCCCATGCAGCCACGGCGGGCCGATGAGCGCATCGGCTTCTTCAGCGTGCGCATGGTGGACTTCGGCAGCCGCGACCAGCGCGCGATGACGAAGGAATACATTACCCGCTGGCGTTTAGAGTGCTCTAATCGCCGAGAGGGGAATCTCTGCTATCCCAAGAAGCCGATCGTCTACTATGTCGATCCGGCCACTCCCAAGCAGTGGCAGCCCTACATTCGTCAAGCGATCCTGGATTGGCAGCCCGCATTCGAGGCCGCCGGCTTCAAGGATGGTATCGTGCCAGGTGAAGTGCCGGCGAACGACCCCGATTGGTCGCCGGAAGACATTCGCCACACGATGGTGCGCTGGCTTCCATCCACAGTCGAGAACTCCGTCGGTCCGCACGTGAGCGACCCCCGCACGGGTGAGATCCTCAACGGCTCGTCGCGCATCTTCCACAACCTCATCTCACTGATGCAGGCGTGGTACTTCACACAGGCGGCCCAGGTGGATCCGCGTGCGCGCTCGATTCCCTTCCCCGACTCGTTGATGGGCAGGCTACTCGAATGGGGCGTGGCACACGAGATCGGCCATACGATTGGCTTGCAGCACGATCAGATCGGCAGCTCCACCTATCCGGCCGACAGCGTGCGAAGCGCGAGCTGGGTCCACAAAATGGGCCACAGCCCGAGCATCATGGACTATTCACGCATGAATTATGTCGCGCAGCCAGAGGACAAGATTCCCCTCAGCGACATCACTCCGCGCGTCGGTCCCTGGGACAAGTACACGATCATGTGGGGCTACAAGGAAATCCCTTCGGAATCGGCGGACGACGAACGTTCGACGCTCGAGCAGTGGGCGCGGATGCAAGATTCCATTCCCTGGTATCGGTTCTCCGGCAACAACAGCTTCGGCCAGTACGGCACGCTCAACGAGGCAGTCGGCGACGCGGATCCGGTGAAGTCCACTCGGCTCGGCTTCAAGAACATCGCGCGTGTCGTCGGCTACATCCCGAGCGCCGGAACGCGTCCCGGCGAGGACAACGAGCTATTGAAGGAACTGTACGATCGCACCGTTGGCCAGTGGGCGACCGAAGCCGGTCACGTCGCGACAATCATCGGCGGTGGAACTGTGCAGTACAAGGCGGGTGGACAGACCGGGGCGGTGTACACGCCGCTCTCGCGGGCTCGCCAAGTGGAGGCGATGCGCTTCCTCAATGAGGAAGTGTTCAAGACGCCTAACTACTTGATTCGTGCCGATATCGCGGGGCGAATCGAGTCGGAGGGAATGCTCGCGCGAATCGGCGGAGCACAGAGCCGTGTGCTGACGTCGGTACTCAACGACGGGCGCATGAATCGTTTGCTCGAAGGCGAAGCACTGGCGAAGAGCTCCTCGAGCGAGGTCTACAGCCTCGCCGATATGCTCGACGATCTTCGCAAGGGTGTTTGGAGTGAGCTCGCCGAGGGCGCGCCGAAGATCGATGCCTACCGGCGGCAGCTGCAGAACAGTTATCTGACCGACATCGATCGGAAGCTGAATCCACCGGCGACCATGCAGCCTCCACAAGGTGGTGGCTTCGGCCAACCCCAGGCGCCACTCTCGGACGATGCGAAGTCGGAGTTGCGTGGCGAGCTCGTCACGCTACAGGGCGAGATTCGCCGCGCGACGTCTCGCGCGGCCGACCGAGAGACGCAGCTGCACCTCTCGGGCGCCGACCATCGGATCTCGGAGATATTGGAGCCGAGAAAGTCGTGAGTTGAGCAATTCTGGGAGACGAAGAAGGGGCCGCGGAATCCGCGGCCCTTTTTTTGGCTCTTCGTGGAATTGCGGGAACGGTTGGCCGCTGATAGCGCTGACACTACTGACGTGCTCCCTCAGCATCGACGGCTCCATACGATCCGGACCCGAATGGCGCGAATCGCGCCGTCTCAGCGGCGTCAGCGGCCCTGTGGGATCAAGCGTATCAGGAGCTTCTGACCGCGTGGGACGAACCACATCGCCCCACGGCCCACTGGAGCGCTGCAGAACCCTGCTCGCACCTCCGTCCCGCGAGAGTCGCCTGACGCACACTCGTTATGCACGCGCCTGGGCAACGCTGCCTAACGAAAAAAATAATTTCGTTTCGTCCCTGTGCTGCGTTGGCCTCGTGATCCAGCGTTTCATCATCGCATTCGTCCGTCTCGCGGACGATGGCCTTACACGAGATTGACACCGACGTCGTGACTTTCGTGGCCTAACGGTGAGTTGGACGACGATGCGAGCATGCCAACGTGTGCTCGTTCCTCTCGTTAGGTTCACGCGGTCCCCACCCTATCCCTCTCATAGGTCAGCGTCATGGGTCTTCCACGCACGGTCGCGAGGCGGCTTCTGGCGTGGTGTGCACTTCCACTTGGAGTGCTCGCCACCAGCGCCGCTGTCGCGCAAGCACAGCAGAGTACCATCACTGGGCGCATCACCGCCGCCGGCAGCGGTGAGCCGCTTCAGGAGTCGCGCATCGTACTCGTTGGTACGAGCCTGTTCGCTACGGCGGCACAGGACGGCCGTTATTCAATCCGCAACGTACCGGCGGGCGGCTACACCGTCCGTGTCCTGCGAGTGGGCTACGAGGAGCAGAAAAAGCCCGTTCAGGTCGCGTCAGGCGAGACGCTGACACTCGACTTCTCGATGGCACCGGTCGTCGTCAAGCTCACGGAAGTGGTTACGACGGCAACGGGTGAGCAACGGCGTGTCGAGCAGGGCACCACGATCGGCAACATCGACGCGGCCGCCGTCATGCAGACGGCGCCAATCAGCAATGTGCAGGACATCCTCGCCGCGCGCACTCCTGGGGTGCAGGTGACCGGCGGATCGCAGACCGGTGGTGGTAGTCGCGTGCGCATCCGCGGCAACAACTCGCTCAGCCTCTCGAACGATCCGATCTATATCATCGACGGCATTCGTATGACGAGCAATTCCGGCTCGTCGAACCTGTTCACGGGCGGCACGCAGCCGAACCGCGCCAACGACATTAACCCGGATGAGATCGAAAACATCGAGATCGTAAAGGGTCCGTCGGCGGCCACGCTGTACGGTACGGACGCGGCGAACGGCGTCATCGTCATCACGACGAAGAAGGGCCGTGCCGGCGCTACGCGGTGGAATGGTTGGGCCGAGGGTGGTCTGCTCAAGGACAATAGCGACTATCCGCTCAATTACACGATAGCCGGTCACACCGCGACGACCGCCTATCGTGAGTGCTCGATGCCCGTCATCGCGTCGGGTGCGTGCACCCCCGACAGCTTGCGCACCTATAGCCCCTTCGACGATCCGAGCGCGACGCCGATCGGCACCGGCTATCGGAGCAAGTTCGGCGCGAACGTGCAGGGCGGTACCGAGTCACTCCGCTACTTCGTCTCGGGTGAGCGCGAGGACGAGATGAGCGTTCTCAAATTGCCCGATTTCGAGCGACAGCGTCTCGACAGCGTTGGCACGCCAATTCCGGACAACGTCTCGCGGCCTAACGATCAATACAAGTACAGCTTCCGCATGAACCTCAACACCTCGTTGTCGCCGAAGCTCGACTTGGCGCTGACGAGTAACCTCATTCACGTCAACACGCGCTTTACCCAGGAGTCGAACGCCACTGCCGGCATCGGCTCGCAAATCTTCGGCGGCGCGGGCTACGTGAACAATGGTACGGTGTCCGGCGTTGGTACGCCCACGCCGCTCCACGGTTATCGCGCGTGGACGCCCGGCTACACCTTCCAGGAGGGTAATGAGCAGCGGCTCAACCGCATCATCGGCAGCACCAACGCCAACTGGCGGCCCTTCAGTTGGATGCAGAACCGCGCGAACGTTGGCATCGACTACACCAGTCGCGTGGACCTGAACCTCGACCGTAACGGTCAGGGCACGCCGGTGAGTGCCACCAACCGGCTTGGCTTCAAGGATGACACCCGCGCGGGCATTCGTAACTTCTCATTCGACCTCGGCAGCACGGAAAACTTCAATCCGACGTCGACCATTAACTCGCGCACGACCGTAGGCGCGCAGTACGTGAACTATCAAATCGATCAAGGCGAGGCGCTCGGACTCCAGCTCAGCCCCGGGACCACGACCCCGAACTCAGCGGCTGTACCGCAGGTCTCCGAGCAGTCGACGTTGTCGAAGACCTTCGGCGTATTCGTCGAAGAGCTGGTCGGATACCGGGATCGCTTGTTCCTCACGGCCGCTCTGCGCTCCGACCAGAACAGCGCGTTCGGTACGAAGTTCCAGCGTGTGTTCTATCCGAAGGGAAGCATCTCGTGGCTCGCGTCGGACGAGTCGTTCTTCCCGCGGCCGTCATGGCTCGATCAGCTGCGCTTCCGCGCGGCGTACGGAGCCGCCGGCGTGCAGCCGGGCTCGAACGACGCATTCCGTTACTTCAGCGGCGTCACGGCGAACCTGCACCAAACCGATATCGCCGGTGCCACGTTCACGGCGCTGGGCAACCCAAGTCTGAAGCCGGAGCGCACCTCGGAATTCGAGGGTGGCTTCGACGCCGATCTCGTGGGCCGTCGGATGCACCTCGAGATGACGTATTACAGCAAGCTCACGAAGGACGCGCTGATCGACGCGATCGTGGCGCCCTCGGCTGGCGCGGCGAACACAGTGAAGGAGAACATTGGGTCCGTGAAGAACGCGGGCGAAGAGCTTGCGCTCAATTCACAGATTTTCTCCGCGCGCAACCTCGCGTTCGACCTCACCATCAGCGGCGCGGTGAACGACAACAAACTCGTGAGCCTCGGCCCGGTACCGCCACAGATCAACACGACCTGGCGCGCCGTTGCTGGCTACCCACTCTTCGGCTTCTGGGCCCAGCCAATCACCGGCTGGGACGACAAGAATGGCGATGGTATTCTTGTGCACAGCAGCGATCCCGCGAAGAACGAAGTGTTCGTCGGTCCGGATCCGATCTTCCGTGGCTATTCGTCGCCACGCTATTTGGCGTCGCTGCAGCCCGGCTTCGATCTCTTCAACCACCGTCTCCGCCTAACGTCGCTGTTCGACTACAAGGGCGGGTACAAGTGGTATAACAACACGGAGCGCATTCGCTGCGTCAGCCGGCAGAACTGCCTCGGCTTGATGGGCGCGGACGTCGTGGGTGGCAAGCTCGTGCCGCGCGCATCGCTCGAGGAGCAGGCGATGGTCGTGGCGACGCGTGACGATCCGTCGGCGACGCTCGATGGGTTTTTCCAGCCCGCATCCTTCGTGCGCTGGCGTGAGTTCACGGCCACGTTCAACGTCCCAGAGAGTTGGGCCGGGAAGTATCTGCGCGGCCGCGCCGCCTCATTGAACTTTGCCGCGCGCAATCTCCACCTGTGGACGAAGTACCGCGGCATCGATCCCGAGATCGACCGACTCGCCGGTACCGCACCCGGCGCCACGGGCACGAATGCACCCGGTGAGGAGTTCCAGACGCTCGGCATCCCGAGCTACTTCACGTTCCGACTGAACATCGGCTTCTGAGATTTCATACATGCCAATACTGAATTTTCATCGATACGCACGCCTGTCGCGCGCTGTGATGACGCTGGGCTCGATGACGAGCCTCGCCCTTGGCGCCGCGGCGTGCAGCAATGATTTACTGTCGGCGCCGGACCCCGACCTCATCACGCCATCCGATCTCGATACGCCGGAAGGCGCGAATGCGCTCCGCATTGGCGCGCTGCAGCGCTGGCGATTCTCCACGGGTGGCGACAACACGAATGGGCAGGAAAGCACGTGGATGAGCGGCGGCCTCCTTGCCGACGAGTGGGCGACGTCGTCGACCTTCGTCGAAAATGACCAGCTCGATGAGCGCCGCATCAAGACTGACAATGCCACGGTGACGTTCGATTTCCGCAAGTTGCAGCGCGTGCGCACGGCAGTAGACCAAGCGTTGCCATACATGTACAAGTGGCGTCCCACCGAGACAACGAACATCGCAGAGCTGTACTTCGCCCGTGGTAGCGCCGAGATGCAGCTGGCCTCGGATTTCTGTAACGGGATTCCGTTGAGTGACGCTTCGACGGCAACATCGCCGAGCGACATCAAGTACGGCGCGCCACAAACCGTCGCGCAGGTGTTCACGACGGCGATTGCGACGCTCGACTCAGGCCTCGCACTGGCGACCGGTACGGCGGACTCCACGGTCAAGATCATTCAGGGTTTGAAGATCACGAAGGCACGTGCGCTGCTCGGCCTTGGTGGAGCGGCGAATGCCGCGGCGGCTGGCGCGTTGGTCGCCGGCATCCCTACCGATTCGGCGTACCGGCACACCTACGCCGCGACGTCGGGCAGCAACGCGCTGTGGGGGCAGGGTCGAAGTGCGCGTCGCTACAACGTGGGCGACAATCTCGAGGGCAACGCGCACGACATTCCCGTCGCGAATAACCTCAACTTCTTCTCGTCGAAGGATCCACGCGTACCGTCGACGTATACGATCACGAACGGCAAAGACACGACGAAGTCCCAAGACGGACTCCTGTTCTCGCGCACGACGAGCCTTTGGAGTCAGGAATCACCAGTGATCGTGACGAGCGGCATCGACGCGCGTTTGATCGAAGCCGAGGCAGCATTCCTCTCGGGCAACTACCTGACGGCGACAACGGGGACGCTCGCCATCCTCAACACGTTGCGTGCAAGCCCGCATACGCTGGGTGGTTCGGTGAACGTCGCCGCGATGTCTGCACTCACAGATCCAGGAACGGACAGCGCGCGTGTTGCGCAACTGTTCCGCGAGAAGGCGTTCTGGACGTTCAGCCGCGGTTTCCGGCTGGGCGACCTCCGGCGATTGATTCGTCAGGCGCCGTACAGCACGTGGTTCAACGCCGGCAATACGTTCCCGTCCGGCACGCACTACCGCGGCGGCACGTATGGAACGGACGTGAACCTGCCAGTGCCGAAGGATGAAGAAAATAACAACCCGAACTTCCATGGTTGCTTGGATCGCAACGCGTAAGGCTTGTTGATCGAGGGCAAACGGCGCTGATTCTCTGAATCAGCGCCGTTTCTCTTTTTGTGTCTGGGACGCTTGGGCAGGGGCCCAGTTTGGCGAGCATGGCTAGTAATACAATGGATCAAATGGTGAGCAGTTTCCGGTGGCACAGACTAGGCTCCGTGGCGCCAACGGCACTTGGTGAAGCCCGAGAGACTTTACATCATGCCGCGCAGCTGCTCGCGCTCGTTGGCACATCGTTCATATCAGCCCGCGCCGACGATAGTCACACGAGTATGACCTGGCTCGACGAACGAGGCGCGCTCGCGACGGAGCTCGTCGATGCCGCGCGGCCATTTCGCGTCGGCCTGGGCGTTTCGGACCTGACGATACTCCTCCTGGACGCAGCGAACGGCGAAACCGCGGTATTCCCTCTCGCGCAAAGAACTCGCGATGAGTCGATCGCCTGGCTCCGCGCGCGCATTGGCGACACCGGCCGCGACCCCTCGGCGCTTCGTACCTCTCTTCACTTCTCCATCGCCGACCACCCGACCGACCACGGCGCCCCATTCGTTAGGTCATCGGCTCTTGGCGAGCTGTCACGATGGTACGAGAACGCGAATGCCCTACTCGAGGCTCGTCGCTCTCGAACGCCGGGCGCCGAAACGGTGCGCTGTTGGCCGCATCACTTCGACATCGCGACCCTTGTGAGTGCGCGAGACGGTGGATTGCGCACAGTCGGAATTGGTATGTCGCCAGGCGATGCAAGCTATTCGGAGCCGTACTTCTATCTGGGACCAGATCCGCGCCCCACTTCACCGCCCGCAACCCTCACTTTTCCAACGACCTTCGCTCATTTTTCAGCCGGAAAGAAATGCATCCGTGAGGTCGCGCGCCTCGCCCGACACAAGCTCGGCGGGAGTACAACCGGCGATGCCATGCGCGTCGTGAATGAGATGCGCCTGATCGTAGTAGCCGGCACTGGAGGCGATCCCGCTCCACGTTCGGCGCGGATGCTGCCGGCGCAGCGCAAGCGCGCGCTGGAAGCGGACGATCCGATGGAGCTGCTTCGGTGAGAGGCCGACATCGTCCCGGAAGAGTCCTTGCACGCGCCGTATACTCAAGCCAGCCTCTCCCGCCAGGCCGCGCACGGTGAAGGATTCCGCTCGAGACGAAGCGAGTGCCATCAAGCGCGGCATTCGCGAATCAACCCGTCTCGCACCGGCCACGTGGCGCGTCAACACGCTGATTAGAGTGTCGTGCTGTGTGGATTCAGATTCGCAGTCAGCGACCGCCACGAGGTCGCGGTCGAGCGAATTCGTCACGCTATCGAGAGACGTTAGGCGATCTTGCATCTCGACGCCGGCGAAATCCAGCAATGGCGCGGCGCCCCAAGGTTGAAAGCGCACTCCCCAGAGCTCCACGTGGCCAGACGGTGCGATCGTGATGGCACGCGTGATCTGCCCGGCTACGAGCCATCGCGGCTGATGGTACGAGCCGCTTGCCAGGTGATGGATGAACGCGTTGCCGAGGTTGATGATGAGCTCCGCGCAACCATCAGGGATGATTGGCTCCGGCGGCCCGGCGCCCGCGTCTCCGGACATACGCCAAAGGCAGCGCACATAGGAGCGCAGCGGCGGCGGTACCGGGAATTCGCGATAGAGAAGCGCGTCGGACATGAGCTCATAGTGCGCGTTCGTACAAGACGTGGCGAGCGCGAGAGCACTATCGTACACGACGACCAGCGTTTGCGGAACGAGCTCCACCTCAAACCCACGAGAAGATCGATGCAGGGACGAACTGTTCTCGGAGTTCTCGTTGTTGTCACACTCGGCATCGCTTGCCCGGCCGCTTCGCAACAACCGCGCGGGGTGGTTGACCGCCTCGGCTGGATTGCCGGATGCTGGCGTCAGGAAATATCGCGCGGGAGTAATCGCGTGATCGACGAGCAATGGATGGCGCCGCGCGGCCGCACGATGCTCGGCATGTCGCGCACGGTTCGCGACGACACCGTCGTCGTGGAGCTCGAGCATCTCCAGATTCTCGAACGGAACGGCCGCGCCGTGTACCATGCGCAGCCAAGCGGACAACCGCCCGCAGACTTCGAGGCCCGGACCGTGAGTGATACGTTAGTGACCTTCGAGAACGCGGGTCATGATTTTCCGCAGCGGATCATCTATCGGCGACTCAGCGCCGACAGCCTCGTCGCGCGCATCGAAGGCACGCGGAATGGTAGCGTTCGCGGCATCGACTTTCCCTACGCGCGGGTCGCGTGCCCATGAAGACTTACGGCATCCATACACGTCGAATCGGGGAGGTCGATCTAGTTTGACGGTGTAGCTACCCGCCGCATATCAGTCGATGTCAGCAGGTCACGTAGATCGACGCGAGTTTCTCACCGTCGGGCTCACAGCCCTCGGTGGCCTTGCCGTCGGCGTTCGATTGGGCAACACGGATCGCTCCCTGTCACAGAGAGCGTTCGTGCCTAACGCATTCGTGCGCGTCGAGCCGAATGGCGACGTGGTGGTCGTCGTGCCTCGGCCGGAGATGGGCCAGGGCTCACGCACGGCAATCGCGATGCTAGTCGCCGAAGACCTCGAGGCGGACTGGGAGCATATCCGCGTAGAGCAAGCGGATCTCGACGAGAAGCGTTACGGTCCGCAATACGCGGGCGGCAGCGCGGTGGTACGGACATCGTGGACGCCGCTGAGAAAAGCCGGCGCGGCTGCGCGAATGTTGTTGGTGCGCGCAGCCGCGGAGCGCTGGGGCGTGCTGCCCACCGAGTGCCTTGCCGAGCGCGGACGCGTCCGCCATCAAGGCAGCGGACGAACGGCGACGTACTCGTCGCTCACCATCGCAGCCAGCGCGTTGTCGGCACCCACGGAGACCCCGCTCAAGTCGCGACGCGACTTTCGCATCATTGGAACTCCGCGCCGCGGGGTGGACGTCCCAGCGATAGTCACCGGACGTACCACTTATGGCATCGACGTGCGCGTTCCGGGCATGCTGTTCGCCTCCATCGAACGGAGCCCCGTATTTGGTGGGCGCGTTGCTCATCTCGCTGATGGCGCTGCGCGCGCCCTACCCGGCGTCCGCGCCGTCATTCCCATCGACGCCGACGCGTTCCCGGAGTTCGACGAGAACAGTCCGAAGATGCCTAACGGCGTGGCCGTGCTCGCCGATAGCACATGGGCAGCAATGCAGGGACGTCGCGCACTGGCGATCGCGTGGGATACTCGCGGTGGCGAAAGCGAAAGCACGGCGGCAATGCGGGAGCGTGCTGAGACGATTGCCGCGGGCGCCCCGCGAGTCGTTCGCCGTGACGATGGCCGCTTCGACGAGGCATTTGCCTCGGCGGTGAAGCAGCTGGAGGCCGTGTACGAAGTGCCGCTATTGGCTCACGCGCCCATGGAGCCGCTCAACTGCACGGCGCGAATCGACGGCCGAAAGCTCGAGATCTGGGCGGGAACGCAAAATCCAAAGGACGCACGACGTGTCGGCCAGCTCGTGACGGGTTTCTTGCGTAACGACATCACCGTGCACGTGCTGCGAATGGGCGGCGGCTTCGGCCGGCGATTTTACGCCGACTTTGTGGGCGAGGCGGCGTATCTCGCCAAAGCGAGCGGACGACCGGTGCAAGTGGTATGGACCCGGGAAGACGATATCCGCCACGGTTTCTATCGACCGGCGGGATACCACCTGATGCGCGCCGGACTCGATGCTCAGGGCGCAATCGTCGCCTGGTCGCAGCATCTCGTGAACGCGTCGCGAGGACATTTCCTTCGCTGGAGTCCCGGTCCAAATCAGAAGGAGCTCATCGATCCCGGAGAGTTGGAGCCGTTCGATCTTCCGGCGAGCGTTGTTCCGAACATGCGCATCGGATACTCGGCGATTCAATCGCGCATTCCGCGTGGACAGTGGCGCGCAGTCGAGCCATCGGCAACGGTCTTCGTTACCCAGAGCATGCTCGACGAGCTTGCTCACGCCGCGGGCCGCGACGCGCTCGACTTTCAGCTCGCTCTCCTCACGCCGCGTCGCGAGCTGCCGTTCTACGGTGGGCATTACGACACGGGCCGGCTCGCGGCGGTCTTTCGCTTGGCGGCCGAGCGCGGTGATTGGGGAAAACCGCTGGCACCAAACCGCGGGCGCGGAATCGCCGGCTCGTACTCGAACGGTGCATACGTCGCGCATGTGGCCGAAGTGGAAGTCACCGCGAGTGGTGACATACGTGTTCGACGGGTCATCACCGCCGCCGACTGCGGTCTCGTCGTGAACCCGAGTGGCGCCGCGGCGCAAGTGGAAGGTGCGGTGATTTTCGGCCTTTCGGCCGCGCTTCAACAGGAGATCACGGTGGAGAGTGGCTGCGTTAGGCAGTCGAACTTCCACGACTATTCGCCACTCCGCCTCGCCGAGTCACCAAGCATCGAGGTGCATTTCGTGGACAGTGGCGAAGATGCACCGCACGGCATGGGCGAAGGCGCACTTCCTTCGATCGCTCCGGCGGTAACCAATGCGATTTTCGCCGCCACCGGCGTCCGCGTGCGCCGCCTCCCCATCGGGAAAGTGTCGAAGGCCTAGGTGCGAACAGCAGGTATCTCATCCTGAGCGACGCGAAGGATCTGCTGTTGGACGTCGTGGGCTGAGTGCGTGAGTTGCCGCGGCGGCCTAATCGTCTTGCCTGTTTCTGACATTGGCACCCTTCCCCGGCTTTACGTGATCGATTTGTATACAAACTCATGTCGCTTACGAATCATCGAGTGTCTGCCGGCAACGCGCTGCACGACGGCGTTCGTTGGCCAGCGGGTGAGGCGCCCTACTACCTCCCCATCCGCAACGAGGTCGAGCTCTTCGCGGCCTGCCACGAACGCGGCCTCCCGGTCATGCTCAAAGGGCCAACGGGTTGCGGCAAAACGCGGTTCGTCGAACACATGGCGCACGTTCTGGGACGACCGCTCGTCACCATCGCCTGCCATGACGATCTCTCGGCGAGCGATCTCACCGGCCGCTACCTAATCCGCGGTGGTGAGACCGTCTGGGTGGACGGACCGCTCACCACAGCCGTTAGGCTCGGCGCGATCTGCTATCTCGACGAAGTCGTCGAAGCGCGACAGGATACGGTCGTCGTCATGCATCCGCTCACCGACGACCGGCGCATTCTCCCGATCGAGAAGACCGGTGAGCTGCTGGAGGCCGCCCGGGGTTTTCAACTCGTGATCTCGTACAATCCGGGCTATCAACACGCCGTAAAGGACCTGAAGCCAAGCACCCGGCAGCGATTCGTGGCGCTCGAGTTCGACTTCCCACCCGCCTCGATCGAAAGTGAGATCATCGCCCACGAGAGTGGTGTGAAGCGCGCCATGGCGACATCGCTCGTCGAGCTCGCACGCAAAGTGCGGCGGCTGCGAGATCAGGGTCTCGCTGAGGGTCCGGGAACGCGGCTCCTTGTCGCGACAGCTCGGCTCATCGCCGGCGGCATTCCCGCGGAGCAGGCGTGTCGGTCCGCGCTCGTTGGTCCGCTCACCGACGATCCGGATTTGCTCGCCGCGATCGACGATCTGGTGGCCGCCACGCTGTGACGTCTTCGTCATGCGGACGCCGCGCCGACTGATTCGCGCGCGCCGCGCGATGGCGCGACTCGCTGCGCGCCTCCCGCTCCCTGCTATCGCTCTCCCTAAGCGTCGTCAGCGACCGAAGGTCGAGCTCGAGGCAGTGCGGCGGCGTCTCGAGCTACTTCTCACGGCGTTATACGGTCGGCACATCCCGATCGCGCCGCCTGAATCTCATCACGACAGCTGGTGGCGGAGGGCGGTGCGGTCGATGAGTCCGTACGCCGAGCCGCAGACGGTGCCGGCGAGCGACGGTGAATCACTGCGATTGCCGCCTTCCATCGATGCAACGTTAGGCAATGGCGTGGCGCTCGCCCGCTATCGGTTACTGGCGATCGAGCAAGGCGAGCGCGTCGTGCGTGGAACGGCGGCGCTGGCCGCGAGAACGACGGATCAGCTCGAGCGCGATCTCTTCCTCGTGCGCGAGAGCGCCGCCATCGACGCGGCAATCGCGCGTACCGTGCGAAACGTCGCGCCCACGCTCGCCGCAGCTCGGGCGGTCGCGCTTTCCCGGCGTCCCCTGATGGAGTCGCTCGCGGGCGCGGAGCGCGATGTCGAGGGCTACGTTAGGCAGCTGTTGGCCGCCGACCCCGCGGCACCGCCCAACGCACTGAGCGGCGAAGGGTCGGCCGCCGACTCTCTCGCTTGGGCTCGGGCAACGGCGGCACGCCTGAGAACCTCCAACGAGCGCTATCGGGGAATTTCGCCCGTAGACCTCTGGGGGAATGTGCTGACACCATCGGCAAGCGCGCTGGCCGCAGCCAATGAAGAGCCCACCGGCTCTATCATGAATGCTCGGCTCTTCAACCTCGTGGAGCTGGCTGGCGCCGAGGAGTCGGGCCAGCGCCGCCCCCTCCCCGCTGATGAAGGCGCCGAGTCCGAAGCGCCACTCTCGGGCGCACAAGAGCAGCAGCGTGGGGCGCCCGAGAGCGACGACGCCGGCGGTGCGCCACTTCCTGGTGTCGACGAGCAAGGCGGAGCCGGAACGGGGGCCGCTGCCTCGCAGGAATCGTCGGAGCCGCTCACTCGCGACGATCTCATCTATCCGGAGTGGGACCACGATACGCGGCAATATCGCCGCGATGCGGTGATCGTGCGGACGCGGCCGGCGCGCGAGGACGCGCCCGATTGGGCGACGGAGACGCTGCAAGAGCACGCCGCGCTCGTTAGGCGCGTGCGTGAGCGCTTCGAGCGGCTGCGCGCGCGGCGGACGCGTCTCCCGCGGCAGCGCGACGGTGACGAGCTCGATCTTGCCGCATGCGTGCGCGCGCTCGTTGACGCGCGGAGCGGTCACTCGGTCGACGACCAGCTCTACGTGGCGGTGCGACCGGCACGGCGCGAGCTGGCGATCCTCCTGCTCGTCGATGTCAGCGGCTCGACGGATACGCTCGTGACGAAGACCCTGCAGGTGATCGACGTCGAGAAGGCTGCCCTCCTGCTCGCCGCGGAGGCACTCGATGCCCTCGGAGACCGCTACGCGATGCTTGCGTTCTCCGGCAAAGGCGCGCGCTCGGTACGCCTGACGACGATCAAGTCCTTCGCCGAGCGCAACGGTCCATCGGTGCGCGGCCGCATCTCCGCGCTCGCACCCGAAGCGAACACCCGTCTCGGCGCGGCGATACGTCATGCGACGTCGTTGCTCGACGGGCAGACTGCCGGCCACCGCCTTCTATTGATCCTTTCCGACGGCAAGCCGAACGATGCGGACCACTATCAGGGCCCGTACGGCATCGAGGATTCACGCCAGGCGATCAACGAGGCGCGAGCGCGCGACGTGTTCCCCTTCTGCCTAACGGTCGACAGCGAAGACTCCGCCTACCTGAAGCGGATCTTCGGGCCGTCGGGGTATGCGATTCTACCCCGCCCGGATCACTTGCCGCGCGTGTTGCTGGACGTCGTTCGCAAGTTATTGCTCGCAAAGTAGGGCAGCCAATAGCTCCTTGCGTCGCTCAGGATGACAGGTGACCAGACCCCGTTGTCATCCTGAGGAGCGTAGCGACGAAGGATCTGCTTTGCCGCCGCTGCGAGTACGACCTTGGGCCAACGCTCGCCTCTTGGTCCAATAGGCAGTCTTCGCACGCGCACCGTAGCCTGCTGACGTCGCGGAGTCGTGCTCCGCGTCGCGCGGTATCGTCGTCAACACCGCGTGCATCGAGCGTTAGGCATCTCACGGAGCCCAGCGGTGACGTACATCGACCATTCGGGCGGTGACAATTTCCGTAACGCGAGGAGCTGCCGCACGTTGGCGATCGGCATGGCGCTGCTCGTGTGCCTGCCTTTCGCACTCCGCGCCCAGCAGCTCGCGTCGGCCAACGTTGCCGTCGCGGATACGACCTACGAGTTCAACGACTCGCACTTCCACCTCACGAACTACATCCAGCACGGCATCGCGCTGCGCTCCTTTCTCGGCATCATGGGCAAGCGCGTTGGACACAGCGCGCTATTCGGGATTCCGCTCCAGCAGGAGTGGTCAACGCGCGTCGATGGTGACAACGCACCGACGTACTATCTCAACACCGACGCGCCGCTCTACTACTACAGCTTCACCGACGCGCAGATCGCGATGGCGTACAAGGCGCTGCCTCCCGATCAGCAGGCGCGCTTCGACCCGATGATCACAGGGTTCAACCCCGCCGACATGTACGCCGCGGATCACATCCGTCGCGTGCTCACGATCTTCCCAGGTGTCTTCACCGGCATCGGTGAGTTCACCGTCCACAAAGAGTTCGTGGCGGCGAAGGTCGCGGGTGGCGTCGCGAGCCTGCTCGATCCAGCGCTCGACAGCATTCTCGCCTTTGCCGGTGAAGTCGGCCTGCTCGTCGTTCTGCATAACGACGTCGACGTGCCCTTCGCCAAGCCGGGATCACAGCCGGCGTATCTCGATCAGATGCGCGCGCTGCTGCTGCGGCATCCACAGACGACGATCATCTGGGCCCACACCGGGGTCGGCCGTGTGGTTCGTCCGGTCACGAATCACGTGGCGATGTTGGCGTCGCTGCTCGGTGATCCGCGGTTGAGCAATCTGTACTTCGACATCTCCTGGGACGAGGTGGCGAAATATCTCGTCGCGAGCGACACGTCGATCGCACTGGCAACGGGATTGGTCGAGCGATTTCCGGATCGCTTTCTCTTCGGCACGGATGTGGTCGCGCCGGCCGAGGCCCAGCAGTACTACCGGGTCTTCGAGCTCTATCGACCGTTTCTCGAGCGATTGACACCGGCCACACGCGCGCGACTGCTGCGCGAGAACTACGAGCGGCTCTTCGGCACCGCGCGCCAGCGAGTGCGCGCCTGGGAGCACACACATCTGCGCTGATGCAGAGGACACCTAACGATGTGGGACTGGCAATGACTACTGCAATCACACGAATGGCGAGCATCGCGGCGCTGATACTCGGCGTCGCATCTCAGTCCGCGGTCGCGCAAACCGCGAAGCCCCAATCCTCGGCGAAGAAGGATTCCTCGACGAAAGCGCAATCCGACACCGCCACCCGGATCGAGATCTATGGATTCGCGCAGGCTGATGCGATTGGAGACTTCAACACGAACAACCCGGACTGGTACGATGTGAATCGTCCGTCGAAGCTCCCGGCGTTCGAGGACGAGTTCGGGCACAACGGACACACCTGGTTCAGCGGCCGTCAATCGCGCTTCGGTACGAAAGCGTCGATTCCGACCAGCAGTGGCAAAGACATCAAGGTCGTCTTCGAATGGGATCTGTTCGGCGTCGGCGTGGACGCGGGCCAAACGACGATTCGGCCGCGCTACATGTACGGCCAGTGGGGCGCCTTCGGTGGCGGCCAACGCGAGAGCCCCTTCATGGATCTCGACGTCTTCCCGAACATCCTCGAGTACTGGGGACCGAACGGGATGCTCTTCTATCGGAACGTCCAACTGTTCTGGCAACCGATTAACCGCGCGAACGGGACACGCGTGACGCTCGCGTTGGAGCGGCCAGGCGCAAGCGGCGACGCTGGTGTGCTCGCGGATCGTATCGAGCTGCAGAGCATCAGGCCTCGATTCCCCGCACCCGACATCTCGGGCGAGTATCGACTCGGCGGAAAGTTCGGCTACGCCAAGCTCGGAGCAATCGTGCGCTGGATCAACTGGGACGACGTGTTGCAGGATCAGTTCGATCTCAACGGTGGCGTCACCGGCTGGGGCGTCTCGCTGAGCACCGGCCTGAATGTTGGCACGCGCGACAAGATCCATCTGCAGCTCGTTGAGGGCGCCGGGGTCGAGAACTACTTCAATGACGCGCCGGTGGACGTGGGGCCGAAGCGCAACCCGGGCAACGCGCTCACACCGATCACCGGCCAGGCACTTAACGACTTCGGTTTGACGGCGTACATCGATCACACCTGGACTTCGCACTTCACCAGCGCACTCGGCTACTCACGGGTCAACATCGACAATAGTGATCTTCAAGCGCCCACCGCGTTCAAGAGTGGACAGTACGCGTCGGGGAACGTGCTCTGGACGCCGGCGCCTAACGTGATGTTCGGTGGCGAGTTTCAGTGGGGGCACCGCGACAATTTCGGCAACGACTTCCACTCCAACGACTACCGTCTTCAGTTCTCGCTCAAGTACAGCTTCTCGCAGAAGTTCGGAGGGACGAGTCATGATGTCATCAGTGCCCAGTAACATCTGCCGATCACTTCCGCTCGCCGCAGCGGTAGCTTTCCTCGCCATCGCGGCGCCAACCCTACGGGCGCAGAGTGCAGCAGACTACCAGCGCGCGGTCAACGCAGCATACGAGAAGTACAAGAATCTCCACGAAGGCAAGAACGCCGATTACATCCCCGCGCTCGCGAAGGTCAATCCGGATCTCTTCGGAATCGCGCTCGTGACGCTCGACGGAAAGGTGTACACGGCCGGCGACGTGGGATCCGAGGTGTCGATCCAATCGGTGTCGAAGGTGTTCACGATGGCGCGCGTCATCGAACAGTCCGGCGAAAAGGCAATCGAGGAAAACATCGGAGTCGACGCAACGGGTCAGGCGTTCAACTCCATTGTCGCCATCGAGCAGCACAAGGGAAAGGAGATGAACCCGCTCGTGAATCCGGGCGCCATCACGACGACGAGCATGATTCAGGGCTCGAGCGCCGACGCGGTTTGGAACACGATCATCAACACGCTCGACGACTTCGCGGGTCGGCAGCTCAACGTCAATCAGGAAGTCTACAAGTCGGAAGCCGAGACGAACCAACGCAACCAGGCGATCGGTGAGCTGATGTTCGCGTATGGGCGGATCAAGGCGAATCCAGCTCAGGCCACCGACCTGTACACGCGGCAGTGTTCAGTAAATGTGAATGCGCGCGATCTCGCGACGATGGCAGCAACGCTGGCGAGTGGCGGTCGGAATCCCGTCACGAGCAAGCAGGTCATCGAGCCGCAGCATGTCCCGGCGATTCTCGCTGTCATGGCGACGGCGGGCCTGTACGATGACTCGGGCAAGTGGCTCTATATGACAGGCCTGCCCGCCAAGAGCGGTGTCGGCGGCGGGTTGCTCGCCGTGTCGCCAGGAAAGTGGGGAGTCGCCGTCGTCTCGCCCCCACTCGACGAGGCGGGCAATAGTGTTCGTGCCCAAAAAGCCATCGCCGATATTTCGGCGGCACTCGGCGGCAATCCGTATATGGCAGGATCGGTGGCTGGGGTGGCCAAGCGATAGATCTTTCAGTACACGAAGAGCGAACCGAAAAGAGCGCACCGTAGTTTGCGCTCTTTTCGTGCACTTGTCCTCCTCTAATCCGACCGGAGCGCAATGGCCGGATCGACACGAGTCGCCGCACGTGCTGGTATCCATGTCGATGCCATGGCGACGACACCGACCACCATGGCCGCACCTATATAGATCGTCAGGTCGGCGGCGCCGACTTCATACAACATCCCGCGCAACAATCGAGCGGCGGCAGCAGCGGCGAGCGTTCCCACTACGATGCCTACCGCGGCGATGCGTAGCCCCTCACCAAGAACAAGAGCGAGCACGCTGGCGGGGCGCGCGCCTAACGCGAGACGAACGCCGAGCTCGCGCCGGCGCTCGCCGACGCCAAGGGCGATGATGCCGTAGAGACCGACGATCGACAGCGCGAGCGCGACGGTGGCAAAGGCGCCGATCAACACCAGATTGAATCGCTGCCGCGCGAGGGAGGTCGCCGCGACATCGGTGAGCGTGCGAGCTTGCTGAAGCGCGATGTCCGGCGCGAGCGCGTGGAGCTCGCCACGTAGTGCCGGTAACACGGCGCTCGGATCGCCCGTCGTTCGCAATACGAGGCTGAGACTGGGATACGTCATCTGTGTCTCGGGCACGTACACGGCGGGAACGATTGGATCCTCGAGCGACGTCACGTGCACATTCTCGACGATCCCGACGATCTCGCGCGACCCTGGCGTGAAGTCGCAGCCGCAAATGATCCGACGACCGATCGGTTGCTCGCTCGGGAAAAACTTCCGCGCCAGCTCGCGATTGATGACGATGACGCGTGGCGTTTCGGCGCGATCGGTATTCGCGAAGGTGCGGCCGGAGACGGTGTGAATGCCCATCGCGCGAAAGTAATCGCCCGCGACAACGGCATATTCAGCCTTAGGGCGTTGGCCGGGGTCGGGTGAGAGGCGGCCCTCCACCTCAAAATCGGACGACTCCGGATCACCCGCGAGTGGCAATCCACTCACTGCGCCTGCGGCTGTCACGTGAGGCAGCCGGCCCGCGCGCTCGACGAGCTGAGTGAAGAAGGCCGACCACGTCGCGCCGTCGCGGGCGAAGTCGAATTGGCCCGCGACCGGATAATCGACGCGCGCGGTGACCGCGTGGTCGGGCACGAAGCCAGCGTCGACGTGCTGAAGCCTAACGAAGCTCGCGGCCAGGAGACCGGCGGCGACGAGCAGCACGAGCGAGAGCGCGATCTGCGCCCCGACGAGCATGCGTCGTCCAGAAGTTCGCGACACGCCGGCCGTCGCGCGGGCGCTGCCACCCGAGAGCGCCGAAGCGAGTGGCGCCCCACGCGCGTGCGCGGCGGCCGCGATGCCGAAGACTATTCCTGCAAGGAGCGCGCAGACGGCACAGGCGAGTAGAACGCGCCAATCGATGGCAACGTCGTCAGCTCGCGGGAGCTGCCCCGGTACGAGTGCAAGCATGACGCGCGTCGCGAGCGTCGCTACCACGAGTCCGCCCACAGCGCCGAGGGAGGCGAGCAGTGTGTTCTCGAGGACCAGCTGCCGCGTGAGCCGCGCGCCACCAGCTCCCAACGCCGTGCGTACGGCGAGCTCGCGACGACGGCCGCCTAGCCGCGCGATGAGCAAGTTGGCAACGTTCACACAGGCAATCACAAGGACGAGCGCCACCGCGCCCAAGAGGACGAGCAAGGTGCGGCGTACGGGCGCAGCGGCTTGTTCCGCGAGCGAGACCGCCTGGAAGCGGAAACGATCCTTACCCTTGAGATATTCCTGGTTGATGCGCTTCGCGAGCGCCGAAAGCTGCGCATCCGCTGTAGCCTCGGTCACCCCGCTGCCAAGTCGGGCGACAGCAGCGAGGTTGAGCGTCCAGCGATTCTTCAGGTCGGCTTGGTCGAAGGCGAGCGGCGTCCAGATATCCGTGCGCAGTGGAAACTGCAAACCGCTTGGCAGCTCGGCGCCGCGAGGAAACCCGAAGTCCTTCGGTGCGACACCAATGATCGTGAACCTCTCGCCGCTGAGCGTCACGAGCTTGCCCACCACAGACGGATCACCGGCCCAGCGACGTCGCCAGAGGCCGTCGCTGATGATCGCGACGTGCGGTGCGCCAGGAAGAGCGTCCGCATCGCTAAAGTCACGTCCAATGGTGGGACGGACGCCGAGCGTGGCGAAAAGTGCGGGTCTCGCTTTGACGCCGGCGAGCTGCTCAGGAGTTCCACCTTCGCTCAACGCGTACGACCATGTGCGAAAGGCGGCATTCAGCGAAAGCGCTGGTACGTCGCGGCGCATGTCGAGATACAGCGGCGCCGACAATGGCAACTTGCTCGACGAACCGCGGACGTCGTTCGCTTCCATCCACACCATCATCAATCGCGACGGTTCGCGATACGGAAGCGGCCGGAGAAGCACTCCCGAGACGATGGCGAAGACGGCGGCCGCGGCTCCGATGCCTAACGTAAGGGTGAGGATGGCCGCAGCGGTGAACGCCGGTCGGCGCCAGAGACCGCGAAGCGCAACCTTCAGATCGAGGCTCGTCCCCTGCAGCCAATCGCGGCGTGCCTCGGTGCGCACACGCTGCGTCCGCTCGTGGCGGCACTCGGCCTCGATCGCGGCCACGTCACCGAACGAGGCCGCGGCGGCGCGCCGTGCGTCTTCGGGAGACATCCCGCGCTCGATGAATTCGCGGGTTCGCATCTCGAGATGAAACCCGATCTCGTCGGTGACGTCGCGACGGCTATGCGTGAAGCGGAACGAGCGCGGCACGAGCTCCTCCTAAGTCGAGATGGCGAGGGCGCGATTGACGGCGCGGGTATGTTCGACCCACCGCGACGTCTCGGCGCGCAGCTCGCGCCTTCCTGCGGTCGTGAGTGTGTAGTATTTCGCATCGCGCCCCGTCTCACTGCGCCGCCACTCTTCGGCCAGCAGGCCGCGCCGCTCGAGTCGATGGAGGGCGGGGTACAACACACCTTCCTGCACGACGAGGACGTCGTCAGTCGTCTCCCGAATCCACCGGCCGATGGCATAGCCATGGCGAGGCCCCCAGCTCACGGCCTTGAGGATGAGTAGGTCGAGCGTCCCCGTATACAGGTTGGAGCCAGCCATGGTGGATTAGGCTCGAGGCATTGGTGAAATAGGTATACGGACGAGGGAGGCCTATGTCAACTCGGGGGGGAAATAAGCGGCGAAGTACAAAAAGAGCGAACCATCCGGTTCGCTCTTTTTGGTTCTCTCTTTTGGCTTTCTGGTTCGCTCTCGCGTCCTACTGATCCGTCAACACGAACGCCGTTGGCGGTCCTCCGCCGGCGGCCCGGTCGGCGATGACGATCGTGCGACCGCTGCCCGCGGCGAGAGTTACCGTAGTTGGGGTGATGGAGACCAGCACCGCCGCCGAACGATTCGCGGGAGCAGTGCCCGCCGGCACAGCCCTCACCTGAAATGACGTGAGTGCGGGGATGTTGACGTAGGCCGATACCGCCTGCGCGCCAACATTGCTAGCGACCGGCGTTGCCGTGGAGAGATCGGCGTTAGGCGCGGTGATGAATACATCGACAGCCCCCGCCGCGGGGCTCATGTTGACGACGCGCACTCGCGCTTGTCCCGCGGGAATCGCGACGCCCATCGTGTCTTTCGTCACGAACGAGGTCACGGTGCCGCCGCCCGCGCCGCCCGTCGCGTACACCGTACGGTCTTCGTTCGCGGCAATCGGCAGTGTAAACGACGCCACCGTGACGGTTGTGTCAGCCGTCTTCTTCAACACGAGCGATCGATCGCCGGTGAGGACCGCCGAATAGTTCGCGGTGTTCGGCGCCGGAAGACTGGATGGCGTCGTTCCCGCGTAGCCGAGGTTGACGCCGAACGGCACCTTCTCGAGAATCGCGTTCACGGGATTGCGCGCCGGATCGTTGATGAGATTCACGAAGCGGATGCGTCCGGTCGTGCCCGACGGCTGAAGGCCGGTGGGAGCCTCCTTCGTGCCGCACGCGAGCGTCGTCGCCGAGAGGACGCCGGCGGCGACGGCGATAATCGCGCGCCTAACCGCGATCCGGTTGTATGAAGGTAAAGTGGTCATGGTCGACGTCACGTGGTCGGGCAGCTGGCGGGGAACGACGTGGGCTCCGTGGGATCGGGGAGCGCGGTGAACGTGGCATTCGGGTTGGCGTTGCGATCGCCGACCGCGTACGGCAGCCAGCAGCGCTGACCCGAGGTCGGCACTGCTGGTGCCGCCACCGGTCCTTGGATCGCCGCCAGGCGGCGCGTGTCTTCCCAACGCAGACCGGTGCTGAACAGCTCGTACTTCCGCTGGTTGTAGATCTCGGTGATGAGCTGCGCCTGCGTGAGCTGCGTGCCTAACGCTGGCAGACATGCCTTGGGATCGTCGATGCCACGGCCGCCGGTGCAATCCGTACGTACGGAGTCGAGCACGGCCTGGGCTTCGGCGAGCTGATTCTGATGGGTTAGCGCTTCCGCCTTGATGAGGAGAGCCTCGTCAGGCATGTACACCGGCATCGGCGCCTGCGGATTCGCGTAGCGCGACCAGGGGTCAAGCGGCGCGCCGACGCGCCCGGTGAGCGTCGCCGACGGGATGACGAAGTATTGCCAGCGCTGATCCTGTGCCGCCATCGACGTCCGGTACTGCCGGCGCGGCGCGATACCGTTGGTGCCGCCGGTGACGTTGGCGAAGAAGTTCACCGTCGGCGACGGGAAGCTGAGCAGCGACAATGCCGTGGGACCACTGCGGGCGACCAGATTCGACGCCGCCAGCGCCGTCGCATCGTCGTTGGCCATCCGCGCATATCGCGCGCGGAAGAGCTGAATCACGTTCGGTAAGCTCACCCCGGGCGTGAGGATGTTCGCATTGAAGAACGTGCTCGGCGGCGTGGCAATCTCCGCCGCCGCCGAATCGAGCAGCGCGCGAATGTACTTCAACGCCTCCGCGCGACCGACGTATATCGGCGCCGTGATGTTGTACGTGTTGATCGGAATCTTCTGGTACGACTGGATCGCTTCACCTAACGATTCCGCTTTGAGCGCAAAGGCCAGAGCCCGAATGCCGCTTCGCGTACCCGGCTCGAACTGCGAGCCGAGCGCGACCGACCCGGCAAGGAGATCGTCCGCCGTGCGCACCGTGCGGTATATCGAGTTGAAGACGTTCTCGTCGATGCCGGTACCGCTGGGAACGGCCCCCTGCTCCGCGTCGCTGATCGAGATCAGCGCCGCGCTCGTCGACGCGAATTCATCGGTGACGAGTCCCGCCATGTAGGCAAAGTTGCCGTACGATTGCGCAAAGCGACCCTGCACTCCCGTCGCGAGCGCGATCACACCGTCAACGCTGGTCGTCACCTGATCCTGCGTCGGCTGATTTGGATTCTGGACGTCGAGCTTGCACGCGGTGAGCGCGCCCGCCGACAGCGCGGCGACGATCACCGCGCGACACTTCATCATGCGCATGTGCATGTCTCCGCTATTAGAACGTGAACCGCGCGCTCAACGACCACGTGCGCGGGATTGGATATCCACCGAAGTCGAAGCCGCGGTCCGCGGCCGTCGTCTGCACCGAGCCGATACCGCCGGCGTTGGTGCCGAAAAGATTGATCTCGGGATCGTAACCGCTGTATTTCGTCCACACGTACAGGTTGCGGCCAGACAGCGTGAGATCGACGCCGTCTCGGAAATAGCGGCGAATCGCCGACGCATCGAGCGTATAGCTCGCCGCGAGCTCGCGCAGCTTCACGAAGGTGCCGTCCTCGATCCAGTACTCGAAGATGCCCTGCGTGCGCGCGTTGAAGCCCGGCGGCAGCTTGCGTGGATCGCCATACGGAAGCAGTTCGCGCTCGTACGACTTCGAATTGCTCGCGATGCCCGCGTTCTCCGCGCGGGTCGAAAGATTCATGATCTGGTTGCCGAACACGCCATCGAGCAGCGCGCGCAACCGAACTCGTCGCGCGAGCGTCACTTCATTCAAGAAGGAGCCGGTCCACTTGGGATTCGGATCGCCGATGATCTTGTTGAGCGAGTCGTTACAGGTGCCGTGGCTCAGCGCCTCCCGCTGGGCGAGCGTCGCACCCATGTCGACCGTCTGATTGCTCCGGCGGTAGCGGCCTAACGAGTCGAGCAAGAGGGCGCCCGTCACACAGTCACGCGCGGCGTACGACCCGTAGAACACGCCCGCCGGGTAGCCCGCGCGAATGCGATTCGGGTAGCCGCCAGCCGACTGGAAGTCCTGAATGCTCAGGCTCTCGACGAGGTTTTTGTTGCGCGCGTACGTAACTGTCGACGACCAGTTGACGTTCGGGCGATCGAGGTTCTGCGTGCGCAACAGCAGCTCGAAACCCTTGTTCGACATCGATCCGATCGGCGCGAACTGACGCGAGAAGCCAGTGCTCGTCGGCAGCGGCTTGAAGAAGAGCAGATCCGAAACGAGCCGATTGTAGTACGTCGCTTCGGTGGAGACGCGACCGTCGAGGAAGCCAACGTCCGTGCCGACCTCCCATTCCCGCGCCCGCTCGTTCTTGAGGTTCGGGTTGCCGTAGGTGATGTCGTTCACGAAGCCGGGACGGCCGGCGAACGGCAGCTGTGTGTACGCGATGAACTGCGAATACGCGTTCGTAATACTCGGCTGGCTGCCTGCCCAGCCTAACGCGGAACGCAGTCGCAGGTTGTTGAGCGCGCCCGACTTGTTGTCCACCACGACGTAGGACGCCGAGAGCTTCGGGAATGCCTGCCAGCGTTCGGATGGCGCGAAGGTAGACGATGCGTCATACCGCACACCACCCGTCAGGAACAGCTTGTTCCGCCACGCCACTTCCTGTTGGCCGTAGAAGCCGAGCGTGCGCAGCTCGACGTCAGTCTGCGCCGCGGCGAAGATCGAGCCCGCGCTCACCAGATCGCCGACCGGCGCGAGGCCGTTGGCGGTCGCACTCGTCACGCGAATGCGCTGCGACGTGTAGTTCGCACCAGCGGTCGTGCGCAGATCGAACGGCCCGATCGGGTTCCATGTGTAGCTGCCGACGCCGTCCTGATTGATGACGCGCGAAGCCTGGAATACCGACTGCGAGCGTCCCGTCGCGAGGGGCGCCGTGCCGAGCACCGCGTTGCGCGGCACGAACTGCCGCTGCTCGAATCCGGTGTTGTCGAGACCGAGCGTGTAGTCGAGGAGGACGTTGCTGAGCGGCGTCCACGTGAGCTTGGTGGAGCCGATGAAGCGATCGATCTGCTGCGGATTGCGAATCTTGTCGATCGCCAGCAGCGGATTCGTACCTAACGCCGGCGGCAAGGGATAGATGCCGTTCACCGGCCGGAAGTCGACGCTCGTCGGCGCGAAGAAGAGCGAGCCCATGATGCCGTAGTCGTTCTGCTCGCCGAACGCCTGCATCTCGTTATGCGTCGTGATGTAGTTCGCGCTGACGTTGCCGAGTAGCTTCGACGCGAGTTGCTGCTGCAGGTTGATGCGCGCACCCGAGCGGCGCGACGACGTCGACCGCATGATGCCGTTTTCGTTGGCGAAGTTGCCGCTGATGTAGTAGCGAGTCTGATCGTTGCCGCCTTCGACCGTGAGGTTCTGCTCATTCGCCGGCGCGCGATGGAAGATCTGGTCCTGATAGTTGTAGCGATTGACGGGAAGTCCCGCCTCGTTGTAGGGATAGAAGTTGAATGCCTGCTGCTCGCGCAGCTCGCTCTCCGAGAATCGCGTCGACGCGGTGTAGTGCGCCTTCCCGATCGTGCCGCGCTTCGTGAAGATCTGCACGACGCCGTTGTTCGCGCGCGAGCCATAGAGTGCGGCCGCGGCGGCCCCACGCGTCACCTCGATGTGCTCGATGTCGTCGGGGTTGATATCGGCGAGGCGGTTCTGCGGATTCGAGCGAATACCGAGGTCCGCCAGCTGCGCCGAGCCGTTGTCGATGATCACGCCGTCAACGATGTAGAGCGGGTCGGAGCCCGAGATGAACGAGTTCGTTCCTCGCAGACGAACCGAGATACCGCCTCCCCCGGATTGCCGGAGTTCTGCGTGATCTGCGCGCCGGGAATCTTCCCCTGCATCGCCTGATCGACCGTCACCGCTTCCGCTCGGCTAATCAAAGCTGAGTCGACGGTGGCGATGCTGGTGCCGATCGCCCTCTTCTCGGTTGCCGTCCCGGTGCCGGTGACCACGACCTCATTGAGGTTCACGGCGCTCACGTTGAGCGCGATGGCGCCCGCGTCGTTGTCGCCGGCAGTCACGGTGATCGTGCGCGTCACCGGCTGGTAGCCGATGCGGCGCGCCTCGAGCGGGCGCGCGCCCACCGGCACCGCGACCAGGGTGAAGTCACCATTCGCGTTCGTGAGCGCGCCAATGCGCGTGCCCGTGACCGTGACCTGGACTTCAGGAATGCCGCGTCCGCCTGACCCTTCGGTGACACGTCCGCGCACCGTGCCGGTAGCGGCTTGGGCGCGAAGCACCGATGGAGTGGAAGCGTAAGCGAGCGCGAGCGCTGTCAGGAGCGCACCGCGTCTGACAAAACGAGGAAGCATGCGTGGGATCTCCGGGGGCCGGAGGACTGAGGTGGGAACTACGAGCGCGCTCTGGTGTGGCCGCCGGCCGGAAGAATACTAGGCTGCGCGCGAGGAGGCCAGTTAAAGGTAGACCCCCAGCCTCCCGCGCAGGGCTCCTCAGGAGGAAGGATCGTTACGTTAGAATCGCCATCGCAACGACAGCGTGACCTGATCGCCCGTCCAGAGCTTTTTCTGGCTCAACAAGTCACGCGTCCCCAGCTCGAGTCCTAGACGCCAGGCAGTGACTTGGACTCCGGCACCCATGCCCAGCGCGTGCGTCGCACCGATGTTCGCGGTCACGGGCGACGTGCACCGCCCTATCGCGTCGCAGCCGTGAGTCAAGAAGTCGCGGCCAGCCTCCGCATACGGCGCGACGTATGGCGTCGCCGACAACCACGACGGCCAGCCGAGCCGAACGGAGAAGGGCACCGACACCCGCGCCCCGCGTGCGGAGTACGGCGCGAACTTGTTATCCAGGTACGCTGCGCTGAGGTCCATTCCTGCCGCGAGACCGACCAGCGGTGCGACATCTTTCTGCGCGAGCGTTCGCGCATATCCCAATCCGTAAAGATGGCGGTCGAAACCAGTACCGTAGCTCGCGCGGAGCGCGCCACCCGCGAGTGCGACACCAGCGCTCGCGACCCAATCGATGTCACGCCCGTAGATCGAATACTCGAGAAACCCGCGCTGCGCCGTGCCTAACGCGGCGGGATCGACCGCCGATTGAATGAGCGCCGAGTTCCAAGTCCCCTGCTTCTGCGCGCGCACGGGCGACGCGAGGGCGACGGACAAGGTGATGATCGCGACCGTCAACGATTGGGAATTTTTCATCTGTTCACTCCAGAATAAGAAACGTGCCCAACATCCTCGATCAAGACCGCCCTGTCCCCGGCAAGGGACGCCGTGAGTGGACAACTGTACCGGAGCGACACGCGCCAAAGATCGCGCGAGTTCGTCTCGTGGGGCGTGAGACTAACTTGGACCACACCCGCGCCCCTGCTAAGGCATCGAGCATGCCGAGCGATGATGAGAGTTATTTAATGAATTCCGACGTGGCCTGATTTCGGACATCTGGCACTAGCTCATCCGCCAAACGGCGCATGAGCGCCGCAATCTCTTCGCGCTTTGACGGACCCCAATCGGCGAAGAGCTCCGCGAGATGCGCGCGGCGAGCTGTGACGAGCTTCGTGAGCGTCTCGCATCCGGGGCGAGTCAGCATCCACCCACTCCCTACGCCGTCGCCCGCGTCTTCGACGATCAGGCCGCGGTCGCGCAGCTCGCCGATCGCCGCGCGCACCTCGTCCGGGCTCGCATTCCTCGCTCTGCCTAACATGTCCGGCGTCGCATGCGGCTGCATCTCCAAACGAACGAGCAGCGACGCCGCGAGCGGCGTGAGATCGACTCCGGCCCGTTGGACGATCGATTGGATGTGCTGGCGCTGGACGTCGCGGTCCGCGAGCGCCGAGAGTCCGCGCAGCACATAGTTCTCGGAACCAGAATCAGCGGGCATCGCAAACGCCTCGCCGACCTCGCCCACTCCATGGCTGCCGCTCGCGGCGGCGACGGTCTGTCGGAGCGGTGTCTCCGGAATCAGCCAGGTGAGGAGAAAACCGAAAAGTGCGATGGCGGTCGCGACGACGAATACGGTGCTCAACGACGTCGTGAACGCTTTCACGTACATGTCGCGTAACGCCGGCGAAAGCTGGTTGAGTGTCTCCGGATTCAACGCGCCATGTCCCGAAACGCGCGCGCTACCCGGCAGCACCTGGGCAAGCGTCTGGGCGAGGCGTGTGGCGAAGATTGCCCCGAGCACGGCCGTACCTAACGAGCCACCGACGAGTCGAAACAGAGTTGCGCCGGACGTCGCGACCCCGAGATCGGCGTAATCCACTGCGTTCTGCACGGCGATCACCAGCACTTGCATCACCATCCCCAGTCCGAGCCCGAGGATCAACATCGTGATGGACGCGCTGAACGTTGTCGTCAACACGTTCATGCGTGACAGCAGATACAGCCCGAGCGCCATCACGAACGTTCCGAGAATCGGAAAGAACTTGTATCGGCCCGTGCGGCTGATGATTTGTCCGGAGAGAATCGAGGTGATGAGCATTCCACCCATCATCGGCAGCATCTCCAGTCCGGACGCCGTGGGAGTCGCGCCCTTCACCACTTGGAGAAAGAGTGGCAGGTACGTCACCGAACCGAAGAGCGCGAAGCCCACGATCAGTCCGACCGCCGACGTCACCGCAAAGCTTCGATTCGCGAACAACCGCAGCGGCAGCACCGGCTCCCTCGCTCGGCGCTCCACCACGATGAAGGCAATGAGCGAGACGATCGCCGTCGCGATCAGAGCGAGCATGGACGGCGACGTGAAGGGCCGCGATTGTCCGTGCACGTCGGAGACGAACACGATCGCGCTGAGAGCGATCGCGAGGAGCGCGGCGCCGGCGTAGTCGATTGACGGATGTCGCCGCTCCGCCATCGACGGCAGCGTGGCCGCGATCACCACCAGAGCGACGATGCCTAACGGCAGATTGATGTAGAAGATCCAGCGCCAGCTGAGGTGCGTCGTGAAGTAGCCGCCGAGCAGTGGCCCGGCGATGCTCGAGAGGCCGAACACGGCGCCGAAGATGCCTTGATAGCGGCCGCGCTCGCGTGGCGTCACGATGTCGCCGACGACTGCTTGCGTCGTCACCGTCAGGCCTCCGCCGCCCAGGCCTTGAATGGCCCGGAAGCCGATCAGTTGGGTCAGGTTCCGGCTCATTCCACAAAGCGCCGAGCCGATGAGGAAGAGCACGATCGCGCTCTGCAGGATGCCCTTGCGCCCGTAGAGGTCGCCGAGCTTTCCATACAGTGGGGTAACGATGGTCTGCGCCAGCAGGTAGGCGGTGACCACCCACGACAGCCGCGCGAGACCGCCGAGCTCGCCCACGATGGTTGGGAGCGCCGTGGACACGATAGTGGAATCGAGCGCGGCGAGGAGCATGCCAAGCACGAGACCACTGAAGACGACGAGAATCTGCTTGTGAGTGAGTTGCGTGGACGCGGTCGGCGTCACGGAGACGGCAGCAGCAGTCACAGTTGATCCTTACGAGAAGCTCGTTTGCACCTTTGCGAATCTTGCGCCGCGGGTCAACTATCCATCGACCAACGTCCAATGAGCGCGGCAAACTCCGGACAAGGGAGCGCTGATGGTCGGGGCTACAAGAGAAATTGAGGTCACGCGAAGCGAACGCGCCGAGAGCCGCTTCGCGCTCGACATGCTGGCGGTGGAGGAGCCGCTCGAGATTCGCATCGAGTGGACCGGCGAGGATCGCGTGCGCGTGACGACCGTCGCGATCACGATGCGAACGCCCGGAAGCGACGCGGAGCTCGCGGCAGGGTTCCTCTTTACGGAGGGCATCCTGCGCGATCGCAATCAGATCGCGGACATCCGGTCGTGCCGCTCTGGCTCGATTCGGGTGGTGCTCACATCAGGGACATCGGTCGATCTCTCGCGCCTCGAGAGGCACTCGTACACAACGTCGAGCTGCGGGATGTGCGGCAAGACGTCGCTCGCCGCCCTTCGTACCGCGTCCACCTTCCCTCTCGACGCCATCTCTCCCCGAGTGAACGCCGAGCTGATTCGCACGCTCCCCGCGCTACTGCGCCGCGCCCAGTTGGCCTTCGATGCGACGGGCGGAATCCACGCTTCGGCGCTCTTCGACCTCGGCGGCGGCATCAGAGTGATCAGCGAGGACGTTGGCCGCCACAACGCGCTCGACAAAGTCATCGGCTGCGAGTGGCTCGCCGGCAATCTGCCCGCCAGTGAGCGCATACTCATCGTCAGTGGCCGCGTGAGCTTCGAGCTCGTGCAGAAGGCGGCGATGGCTGGCGTTCCGATCATGGCCGCCATCGGTGCGCCGTCGAGTCTCGCCGTGGAGCTGGCGCGCGAGCTTGGCATGACACTGGCGGGTTTCGTTCGGCCCCACCGCTTCAACGTCTACTCCGGCGGCGAGCGGATCCTTGCCTGTCACCCGGAGCGACTCGCCCGTCATCCTGAGCGACTCGCCCGTCATCCTGAGCGCAGCGAAGGATCTGCTTTTCCAAGTGAGCCGAACCTGCCGACGCGAATGGAGCGAGGATCAACAGAACCTTCGTCGCTCCGCTCCTCAGAATGACAAACGAGCATCTTTCTCCCGACGAAGATCTCGCCGCGATCGAGATCTCGCCTCCAGCGGCCGCGGCGGCTGGACTCGGCGGCGTGATTGCCAGCTTCAAGCACGCGTACGACGAGATGGGGGTGCGCCGCTCGCTCAAGACGTTGACGTCCATCAACCAGAAGGATGGATACGATTGCCAGTCGTGCGCATGGCCGGATCCCGATGGCGGGCGGCACGTGGCGGAGTTTTGCGAGAATGGCGCGAAGGCGACCGCGTGGGAAGCAACAACGCGTCGGGCGACGCCGGCGGTGTTCGCCCAGCGTAGCGTCGCCGAGCTGGCGGAGCTGTCGGACCACACCCTGGGCGAGCTCGGGCGCCTAACGACTCCCATGATCCTGCGGCGCGGTGCGACACACTACGCGCCGACCTCCTGGGAGGATGCCGTTGCGCTGATCGCGACGGAGCTCAACGCGCTGGCCTCGCCCGACGAAGCCGTCTTTTATACCTCCGGCCGGACTTCCAACGAGGCGGCGTTCCTGTATCAGCTGTTCGTTAGGCAGTACGGAACGAACAACCTCCCGGATTGCTCGAACATGTGCCACGAGTCGAGCGGCACCGCGTTGATGGAGACCGTTGGCGTGGGCAAAGGAACGGTCACCCTCGAGGACTTCCACCAGGCGCAAGCGATCTTCATCGCGGGACAGAATCCGGGGACCAACCACCCGCGCATGCTGTCCACCCTGCAAAAGGCCAAGCGCAACGGCGCAGCGATTGTCGGGATCAATCCGCTCGCCGAGACGGGCCTCCGACGCTTCAAACAGCCACAAGAAGTGCTCGGCTTGTTAGGCAGGGGCACCGAGATCGCCGGTTTCTTGTTGCGCGTCCGCGTTGGCGGCGACGTCGCGCTCTTTCAAGGCATTGGCAAAGCACTGATCGAGAATCACTCGGCGCTCGATCGTGAGTTCATTCGCGAATACACCGACGGCTTCGAGGCGTATGCGAGTGCGCTACGCGAAACCAGTTGGGAGGCGATCGTCGCCGCCAGCGGCGTTGCGAAGGACGAGATCCTCCGTGCGGCCGAAGTCTTCGCTCAATCGGATCGAACGATCACCTGCTGGGGAATGGGTCTCACGCAGCATGTCAACGCGGTGGGGAACATTCAGGAGATCGTGAACCTGCATTTGCTGCGTGGCCAGATTGGAAAGCCGGGCGCTGGCCTCTGTCCGGTGCGGGGTCACAGCAACGTGCAGGGCGACCGCACGGTGGGCATCTGGGAGCGGCCGCGCCCAGAATTCCTCGAACGTCTGGGCGCGGCGTTCAACTTCTCCCCGCCACTCCATCATGGCCTCGACACCGTCGCCGCGATTCGCGCCATGCACGCCGGCTCGGCGAAAGTATTCTTCGCGTTAGGTGGCAATTTCCTGCAAGCGACGCCGGATACCGAGTACGTCGCCCGCGCCCTGCGCAATTGCCGGCTCACGGTTCACGTGTCCATCAAGCCCAATCGCGCGCATCTCGTTACCGGTGAGCAAGCGCTGATCCTGCCCTGCCTGGGCCGCTCCGAGCAGGACGTACAGGCGACTGGTCCGCAGTTCGTGACGACCGAGAACTCGATGGCTATCGTGCAGGCGTCGCGCGGTGTGTTGGAGCCGGCGTCAGCGGAGCTGCTGAGCGAGCCGCAAATCGTGGCGCGTCTCGCCCGCGCCACCTTGGGCACCCGCAGCACCGTGCCGTGGGAGGACCTCGTTGGCGACTACGATCGTATTCGCGACGCAATCGAGCGCGTCATCCCCATCTTCGAGAGCTACAACCAACGCGCGCGCGTGCCGGGTGGGTTCCATCTGCCGAACGCCGCGCGCGAGCGCCAATTCCTCACCGAGACGGGGAAGGCGCGCTTCACCGTTCACCCGCTCCCGATGTTGACGCTCGCGCCGGGACAGCTCATGCTGACGACGGTCCGCGCCCACGACCAGTTCAATACGACAGTCTACGCGCCTAACGACCGCTATCGCGGCGTGCACAACGGTCGTCGCGTTGTGTTCATGCATCCAGAGGACATGCGAGAGCGCGGCTTGACTGCGGAGGTGGCGGTTGACATCACGAGCCATCACGCGGGCACGGAGCGTCACGCACGCCGCTTTCGTGTGGTACCCTATGACGTCCCCCGTGGTTGTGCCGCCGCGTATTTCCCGGAAGCCAACGTACTCGTGCCTCACGATCATGTCGCCACCGGCAGTAACACCCCAGCGTCGAAAGCGATCGTCGTGACTGTAGCACGGAGCGCACGCTGAAACCAGGACGATATAAGGGAAACAGCAGATCCTTTGTCGCTGTGGCTCCTCAGGATGACAACTGACTAAAGGTCATCCTGAGCGAAGCGATGGATCTGCTGTTGCAGGACCTGGTTCGAAGGGACCGTTACCAGCGAGAGGACAATGCGATATCTGTTATTCATACTCGCTCTAGCCGCTAGCGCCGCGCCGCTCGCAGCGCAACGACTGCAACCTGCCGGCGTCGTGCAGACACGAGCCGACATGCCGACGACACCATACGCCAGCGGAAGACCCCTCGTCCCACAATCCTTCGCGGATGACGACGAGGGACGCATCTGGATCTGGACGGCAGTCGGCGCGCTGACAGGCGCCGTAGCCGGCGGTATCCTCGCCGCGGTGGACGTCTCCCATTCAGAAGATGGCTTCATTCCAGGAGGGTGGGTAATCGGCGCCGGTGCTGGGCTTGGAGCGCTTGCCGGAGGCATCATCGGCGCGCTGGCCTATGTCGGTTCGCATGCCGATCCCCAACGCTGAACGGGTCTCGCGCGTGTTGTATTAGCATGTACTCAACCTGCATCTTCTGTCACGGGGCACTCGGCAGCAATGAAGTCGTCGAGGCATTTCCCATGGGCCGGCGTCTCGCTTTCGACGCGGCGCGCGGGCGGCTGTGGGTCGTTTGCCGGCGCTGCGAGCGCTGGAACCTCACGCCGCTCGAGGAACGCTGGGAGGCGCTCGAGACCTGCGAGCGACTCTTTCGCGCCGCCCGATTGCGGGCATCCACCGGACAGATCGGGCTCGCCCGACTCACCGAAGGCCTCGAGCTCGTGCGCGTCGGCGAACCGTTGCGGCCCGAGATGGCGGCGTGGCGTTATGGCGACCAATTCGGCCGTCGGCGCCGCACCGCGCTGATTCACGCGGGCCCAGGGCTTGTCCTCGGTGGCGGCCTTGCCGGGGGCGGCATCGCGTTCGGCGCACCGGTCGCCGCGCTCTGGGGCTTGATGCTATTGGGCGCCCGGCGGGCTGGCGGCAAAGTTGGCGATATCATCGCGCTCATCCCCCAGGCCGAAGGCCCTTCGCTCCCCGTAAAGCGCGGCGCGCTCAGCAGCGCGCGACTCGCGTGGGAGTTCGGCTCGCGCGATTGGGTGCTCGAGTTGGGCGAGGGGGAACGAATGATCATCGTGCGAGGTGCCGAGCGCGTCCCGATCGCCGGGCTTCTCTTGCCTGCGATGAATTGGAACGGCGCTAACGCCCGCCTCACGCGTGATGCGCTAGCGCTCCTCGAGCAACATGGCAGTGCCGAAGCGCTCTTCGCCGCCGAAGCGCGCGAGTGGGAGGGAACAACGCGCATGGGCTATCGAGACGCGCCGGGCGGTCGAGTGGAGTACGTCGCCGAGGGACCGCGCGGCTTTCTCGCTCGATTGGAGCCGTCACACCGACTCGCGCTCGAGATGGCCGCCCACGAAGAGTCCGAGCGTCAGGCGTTGGGTGGCGAGCTAGCGCTGCTCGAGCAGGCGTGGAAAGCGGCCGAGGAGATCGCAGCAATTGCGGATTCCTTGCTGATGCCGGATAGTGTGCGCGATGCGGAGAAAAGACTGCGGTCAACGTCATGACCAGGCACCACTGCCGCTCCGCGAGACGCCCCCGTGATCGTTCCTGGCGGACCGCCAATGGAATTGACCGCCACTGGAACTGGCATTCGACGCTCCCTCGTGCTCATTCTTCACGACGCGCGCCAGAAGCCGACGACGATGGAGTCGACGTGGAAGCCGCAAGGGCGCTGTCGCTGACATCGCCCTCGTCGAGGATCATCGCGGGAGGCACGGCTGCCTAACGAACACGAGGGCGATGCGACGGAAGCGGTTCGTCATCTCCTTCCTGAATCCATTCTCGGAGACGTCACCGCGGTCGCGCCCATCCGCATCGGTCTCTCGGGGGCGGGCGTGTACGGGGTCACCAGCTCGCGCGGCGAGTACATCCTCCGGGTGCAAGGTGCACGAGCGCCCAAGGCCTTCTGGGCGCAACAGCTGCTGATCTGGCGGCGAGCGGTGGAGCGTGGCGTGGCGCCGGCAATCGTTCACGTCGACGACGTGCATGCTGCCGTCATCTCGAAACGAGTGAGTGGCGCACCACTTCCCGCGGTGTTGAGCGATCCATCGGTGCGCGGCAACGCCATTGCGGATGTCGTTAGGCAGCTGCGTGCGACACACGAGATCGATCCCACCGACGTTGGCGAGCGGGATGGAATCGAATACGCGCGGCTCATGTGGGAAGACCAGCGCGGCCGCCCAGGATTTCCAGCATGGGCTGGCGATATTGGCGATAGGCTCGATGCGATCGCGGCCGTGGTGGGGTGCGATTCGCGGCGCGTCGTAAGCCACAACGACGTGAATCCGAGTAATGTTCTGTGGGACGGGACGCGAACTTGGCTGGTCGATTGGGAGGTGGCCGGGCTCAACCACCCCTACTACGACCTCGCCGCATTCGTCAGCTTTCTCGACCTCGGCGCCGACGCCGCACACGCACTGCTCCAGATGCAGGAGCAATCGCCACTCGACGATGCGGCGCGCGCGACCTTCGCCGCGTTGCGACAGCTCGTCGTGCTGGCGCTCGGGTGCGTCTTCCTCAGCTTGGTGCCTGATTTGACGGAACGCACAGCGGACAGACGAAGCGACGCGCCGACATTGGCCTCGTGTTATGCCGAGATGCGCACGGGGGCGCTCGATCTGCAAATGCCCACGGGCCGCGCGGCGTTCGGACTGGCGTTTCTCCGCATTGGGACTGAACCGCCGACGAGCGAAGCCGCCGATCGTCGATGAGAGATGTCGAGCTGATGCAGTTGCACGTCGAGGCGTTGTTCACGCACGACGTGAACCACGATCTCCTGCGGGTGAACGAGCCTAACGGCGCTCCCGCGCCCCGTTTCTTCTTGGGCCGAACCCGCGACGGCGTGATTTGTCGCTTTCGTCATGACGTGGACTCGGCAACGCGACGCGCGCTCCGTATGGCGTTGGAGGATCAAACGGCGCGCGCGACGTCGATCGATCTGCTGGCCGACCCGCTGCCATACCAGCATCTGCTCTCTCGCACCGCACCAGTCGAGAAGACCTGGTTCGGTCCCGCGTATTGCATTCCGGAGCGGCCGCCCACGTCCGCGCGCACGATCGCCGTCACCACCGCGAACGCCGAGGTCCTCCGCGCGCTGCTCGAGCCGTGGTTACCTGACGTGAGTCGTTGCCAACCAATGCTCGCCCTCGAAGTCGATGGCAGAGTGGTGACGCTCTGTTGCAGCGGCCGCCGCACGAACGAAGCAGACGAAGCCGCCGTCGAGACGGTGACGTCGTACCGCAATCGTGGATATGGGCGGCTGGTCGTCCAAGCCTGGGCGACGGCGGTGTACGCCGAGGGCCGGCTGCCGCTGTACAGCACGTCGTGGCAGAACACGGCATCACAAGCCGTGATGCGGAAGCTAGATCTCGCGCCGTTCGGCGTAGATCTGCACGTTACCTAACGGTAGAGGGTAGAGGGTAGAGAGTGGCGCGTGGCGTGTGGCGTGTGGCGGGGCGCGGGGCGGAAGCGCAGAGCTCGGAGAGATACGAGCGTTCACCGAGAGTCTTTCGTCGAAAGCTTTTCGTCGAATTCCAGATGGCCCGAGGACGCTGACGCCGCTGACCCTGCCGTTGAGACCACTGACGTGCTCCTCAGCATCGACGGCTCCATGGACCACGTGAGCAAATAACCTTTTGTTCAAATGCCTCGGGCTTCAAGAAGCTTCCCGAGGCATTCACAAATTCACAAGGTGATTTGGCGAGAGGAGCGAAGCTCGCACATGGAACCCGTCAGTGGTGTCAGCGCCGTGTCAGTGGTATCAGCGGACAGGCGTTCCCTCGACACCGCGACAAGCCTCAAGAGTTTGACGCTCTTCTTTCTGCGCGTTCTGCATCACTCCGCGCATTCTACCCACGCGCCACGCGCCACTCTCTACCCTCTACCCTCTACCCTCTACGACTTGAGCCACTGCGCCACACCGCCGTGGCGCGAGCAGGCACCGCGATGCGTCGCCGCGTGCGAGTACGTGCCATCCTTGCACTTGGCCGTCGCGTCGGTCGGATCGGTATTAACGGCCGTCGTTCGCGTCGGCGCCGCGGTTGCGTTCGCGGCCTTCCCCGTCTCTCGCACATCAGACGACACCGTCTTGCTCGTCACCTTCTCGGCAGCCTTCGTCGATTTCGTCGCGGACTTCGGGGTGGACTTGGTGTCGGCCTTCACTTCAGCCTTCGTGTTCTTCGCGTCGGCCTTGACGTCGGCTTTCGCTGCCTTGCTGCTCGCTTTCGCGTCGGCCTTGGCGACCTTCGCGTCGGACTTGGCGGCTTTCGACTTGTCGACGCCGCCATGACCCGAGCACGCGCCACGGCCGGTTGCCGCGGACGTCGTGCCGTCTTTGCAGGTGACGCCGCCTGTTGCCTGCGCCTGCACCGCGAAGGGCGCGAGCACGATGGCGAGCGTCAAGAACAACGACCGGTGCGAGAAAGCGCGAATCATACGGAGCCTCGATCTGCTGGGTGACGTCAGGCAACGCTGCATTGCGCCACTGACGAGAGAGCAGACCGTGGCAGCGCGTATCGGGTCACCGCGTGTCGGCGTTGAGCAGGATGCTCAGGCAGGTCGGGCCGCCTTCCGCCTTACGAATCTCCGTGAGCTCGACCTGGTGCACCGGATACGCTCGACCATCCAGCATTGACGCCGTGCGTGGAAACCCCGTGGGCATTACGATCTCGGCGCCGGTGAAGAGCACACTCGCGCCCCACTCTTCGGCATCGTCCACGCGAAGGATGTCCAATCGCGAGAACGGCTTGGTGTCGACCCAGTCGGTGTTCGCGAGCAATGTCTCGTCGCCGACGTACGTGCATGCGGACTTGAGATGCAGGGCGCCGTGTACGGTGACGCCCGTCACTTGATATTCGTACGGCGCGAGCAGCCGACCCAGCTGCTCCACCGCTTCGGCGTTGGTGCGACGAGACAAGCCAACGAACACGCGCCGGCCAATGCACAGCACGTCGCCGCCGTCGAGCGTCGCCGGGGCTTCGAGAGCCAACACGGGACGATAGCGCGCCAAAGCCTCGGCCACGCTCTGCGTTTCACCCGTCCTACTCGCCGCACCCATCGGCGCGACCACCGCCAATTCTTCCAACGCAATGGCCGCGTCCTCCACGAACACCGCGTCGGGCTGGTCGTCGAGCACCGGCAGCCGGACAATCTCCCATCCCAGCGAGCCAAGCAACGCCTCGTACGACGCATGCTGCCGGCGCGCCTCATCCAGATCGATTGGCGTGCGCTCGAGGTAGGTCAGCTCGCATTGCACGAAACTCGCGCTAATGGGTCGCGTTAGGGCTATTCGTGAGGCCATCGTCCCAATATGTCATCGTGAGGAGCGGATCCTCTCTCTTGTCACCCGGAGAGGCGGAGCGACGAAGGATCTGCTGTTTTGTTTCCTTGCCGTGTAGGCTACGCTGGCATGGAAGCAGCCAAAACCCAATCACGGATTCCCGAATTACCCGAATCTTTTCATGCGCGGACAGGTCTCCTCTCACAGCAGACATCCCGGTCATCCGGATAATCCGTGATTAGGTTTTCACCCGCCTGGATGCGATCGTAGCCTACACAGCGAATCGGAAACGACCCTTCGTCGCTTCGCTCCTCAGGATGACAAGACGTAGCATGATGCCGACTGACACAGACGAGCCCCGAAAACCCCACGATCGGTTCCTCCTCGCGATCTCGATCTTCAAGTTTCTCAAAGCGATACTCTTCATTCTCGCCGCGCTCGGCGCGTTCGGGCTCATGCAGCATGGTATCGCTGAGCAGGCGCGAGAGTGGGGAACGGACCTCGCCTTTACGTCGGGACAGCGACTCGTCCCGCAAGTCATCGCCTTCGTTACCGGCTTGAGTCGTTCGAAGATTGCCGCGCTCGGACTGGTCGCCCTCTTCTATGCGGCCTTGTTCGCGACGGAAGGTGTGGGACTCTGGCGCGAGCGACGCTGGGCGGAATATCTCACCGTCATCGCGACCGGCTCGCTGATTCCGTTCGAAATCTGGGAGATCGCGCACCGCCCGACGCCCATTCGCTTCGCGACGTTCGCCATCAACGTCGCCGTCGTCATTTACCTCATCGTGCGACTCCGCCGGCCCCGCGCCGCGGCGAAGCACAGCGCCGCGATGCCTAACGCTGTGCCGGCGCCGGCACCGGAGCAGTCGAGAGCTGGATGACGTCGTAGTACGTCTGGATCTTCCCCTCGTCCACGGCCTTGATCACGTCGAGAATGGGCGAGAGCATGGTCGTCGAGCGCGGCCCCGGCGCGCCCGACACGGGATCCCGGAAGCCCATGTAATTGAAGACCGCGCGGATGAACGTGCTCTTCGAGTCGAGCGGGAGTGTTGCGACGTTGCCGAAGAAGTGCTTCCAGTCGTCCGCTTGCTGAAAGAGATATTGCTCCACGTTCGACGTGTAGAACGCCGTCACCGTCGCGTTGTGCGCCTTGAGATAAGTGCCAACCGCGCGCAACGCCTTTTCACCGGCAAAGTCGCCGACAATGGGGACGAGCAGATTGTTCATCTCCAGGTCGCGCAGAACGCGGTAGTTCTCTTCGCTGGCGAGATAGCTGCGATGCGCGCCTGACGCGTCCGTCTCTGCCATCAGGTCGGAATAGCTGGGCATTCGCCGGCCAAAGTATCCGGCGCGACCCTGTCGTCCCACCGCGAACGAATACGTCAGCTCCGGCCCGGCGTCGAAGAAGGCTTCGTACACATACGCGAGCGACGACAGGTCGTCCGCGCCTAACGTGAAGTGATGGTGCCCGACGAGTTGCTCCTTGATCGTCGCGAAGTTCTTCCTGAAGAGAATGCTGTCCGACGGCGCGGTGAGATACGCCTGCATCAATGCCGCGGCGCCGGTCGTATCGGCGAGCGCGGACGGCCGCGGCCGAGAGAAGAGCAGCGAAAGGAAATCGGCGCGCGTCGGCGAGAGCTCGATCACCGCCTTGTACATCAAGTGCTCGATCATGTTCTGCCGGCGAATGTCAGTGACGATCGCCATTCGCGGCTTGAGCGTGACGATGTACGTGAAGTTCTGGTCCGGCCCGACGCCAAGATAGACGCCGCCGGTGGGATGAGACTTTTGTAATTCCGGGATGACGTGCTGGAAGGTCGTTTCGTTCGATACGAAGTTCTCCGATCGGAAGTAGCCGCCCGTCTCGGAGAGATCGGTCACCAGCTTCCAGAACTCGTCGTCGGAGAGACGACTCGGCAGTGACTGCGCCCGCGCAATCGACGGCGCGGCGTACGCGATGGTCAGCGCCGCGAAGGTGACGACTCTTCGTAACGTTCTCATGGTTGTAGTATGCATCGCGCAATACCAGCTGGACAGTGATCCCTCTGTCATCCTAAGGAGCGAAGCGACGAAGGATGCGCTGTTCCTGGCGGCTTAGCTTTTCAGCGTTGTCTCGAGTAACCCGAAGAGCGTTCGCCAATGCTTCTCCGCCGCAACCGGGTCATGCACCGGCGTGTCGGTGGGCACAAATCCGTGCCGCGCGTTGTACGTCTCCACGACATGATCCACATGCGCCGCGGTGAGCGCGTCCTCTAAACGTTGCTTCTGCGCGTCATCGAACCCGGCATCTTCGATCGCGCCGGCGACATAGACCTGAGCCTTCATCTGCGGTGCGAGACGATGCGGGCTGTCGGGCGCCTCTGTCGCGAGATTACTCGCGTGATACGACGCGGCTGCCGCGATCCGATCCGGGAAAAGCCCCGCGGCCGCGAATGACATGCGACCGCCCAGGCAGTAGCCGGTGGTTCCGATCTGCTCGGAGCGCACGTTGGGTTGTGCCTCGAGATGCGCGAGCAGTGACGGAACGTCGCGCATGATGTTGCCGATGCTCACCGTCGGTAAGACCGTCTTCGTCCACTCCGCGCGAATCGCCTCATCGCCGAAGAGGTTCGCGCCTTTCGTGAATCCACTGCGGTAATACAGATCGGGCAGGACGACGTAGTAGCCGCCATTGGCGAGCCGCTGTCCGATCTCGAACATCGCGGGGCGAATGCCAAGCCCGTCCATGAAGAGGAGCACAGCCGGCAACTCATTGTGAGCCGTCGATGGCGTGAAGGTGTGGGTCGGACAGAGGCCGTCCGCGGTGCGAATGTGTACCGTGTTGTGTGGCATTGCGATGCTCGTTAGGCAACAACAAAGGAGCCTTTTTGCAGCTCAAGTCGGGAAGCCAAGATTCTTCCCCTTCGCCGCATGCTGTGGCCAGCGCGCGGTAACCACCTTCGCACGCGTGTAGAACTTGACCCCTTCCATACCATGGACGTGCGCGTCGCCGAAGAGTGAGTCCTTCCAGCCGCCAAAGGAGTAGTACGCCATCGGCACCGGGATCGGCACGTTGATGCCGACCATGCCAACCTGGATCTCACTCTGAAATTTACGCGCCGCGCCGCCGTCGCTCGTGAAGAGCGCGACGCCGTTCGCGTACGGGCTGGCGTTCACCAGCTCGAGGGCGTCGTCGTAGCTCTCGGCGCGCACCACTGACAGCACCGGTCCGAAGATCTCGTCGCGGTAGATCGACATCTCGGGCTTCACATGGTCGAAGAGACAAGGCCCGAGGAAAAACCCGTTGCCTTCGATCGCGACGTCGCGTCCATCGGCCACGAGCGTCGCACCCTGCTCGAGCCCTTCGTCCACGTAGCGCCTAACGCGATCCAGATGCTGACGCGTGACGAGCGGGCCCATGTCGTTCCCTGGCTGCATGCCGTCGCCGACATGGATCGCCCGCATGCGCTCGCGAATGAGCGGCACCACGCGATCTGCCGCGTCGCCGACCGCGACGAGCACCGAGATCGCCATGCACCGCTGGCCAGCTGATCCAAAGGCAGCGTTGACCGCCGAGTCGGCGGCGAGCTCGAGGTCTGCGTCGGGCAGCACGACCATGTGATTCTTCGCCCCGCCTAACGCCTGCACGCGTTTCCCATGGCGCGTGCCCGTCTCATAGATATAGCGCGCGACGGGCGTCGAGCCCACGAAGCTCACAGCCGCTACGTCCGGGTGCTCGAGCAGTCGCTCGACGGCAACGCGATCTCCGTGCACGACATTGAACACTCCGTCCGGCAAGCCCGCCTCTTTCCAGAGCTGTGCGATCATCAGCGACGGCGACGGGTCGCGCTCCGACGGCTTGAGCACGAACGTGTTCCCGGCCGCAACCGCGATCGGGAACATCCACATCGGCACCATCACTGGGAAATTGAAGGGCGTGATCCCGGCGACGACGCCTAACGGCTGACGCAGCGAGTAGCTATCCACACCCGTGCTGACGTTCTCCGAGAACTCGCCTTTGAGGAGTTGCGGGATGCCGCACGCGAACTCCACGACTTCCAGCCCGCGCTGCACCTCTCCGCGCGCGTCGGCCAGCACCTTCCCATGCTCCCGCACGATGAGGCGCGCCAGCTCGTCGGCGTTCTGCCTAACGAGCTCGCGGAACGAGAAAAGGATCGTCGCCCGTTTCGTGAGACCCGTGCGGCTCCAGCTGTCGAACGCGTGGCGCGCCGCGGCCACCGCCCGATCGACGTCCCCGGCCGTCGCGAATGGCACTTCCGCGCCGGCTTCACCTGTGGCGGGATTAAAAACGGTGCCCGCGCGGTCGGATGAGCCGTGATCGCGCCGACCCGCGATCCAATGGTCGAGACAGAGCATGCCGGACTATCCCGTGACGCCGCTACGTTGTCAACACATGCCATTTGGCCCGCCTGAGTTTGGCTCCCGCAGTATGATCGAGGAGCGTCATTCCAGCGTCACTTGCTCGGCTCCCCCAGTCCGGGATCTCTCATCTCGGCGATGAACGGTGTTGATCTCCCACGATCCGCGACGCACATATGATGGTGCTCGGGTCTAACGGCTCCTTGTACTCGCGGAGGGCATGGTGACCGCGCTCCAATACCGATTCTCGAAGCGAATCTTTGCCGCCGCCGTGCGCTTGGCGGCAGTCTACGCTGCGTGCGTGATCGTCACCTTCGCGATCGTACTATCTGTCTCCCGAAATGTGGACGGGCTCATTCACATCCTCCCCTTCCTTGGGATTCCCGGAGCAATCTGCTTCGCGGCGGCATTTGTGCTGCTCGCTTTCGCTCGGCGCGCGGGATTCATCGCGCTCTGGCTCATCCTACTGGGTTTTTGGGGAACGCCGATGATTCTCACCCGCGACTTCTTCACGGAGTGGGACACGGCATTGCTTTTCTGGAGCATTCTCGCCGCGCCATTGTACGCGATGGTGATGCTCGGTTTCCCATCAGCCGACACGGCAACCTCGGCGATGCGGCGTTGGATGCCTTTGGTCCTCGGCCTCGTGTGGCTGTCGCTTGTGATCGTGAACCTGCGCTTCCAGTTTCGACCGCTCTTCGACTCATACACCATGGGGCGAGTCTACGGGCTGCTGTCGTTCATCCTGCCGTTAGCCGTCACCACGACCGCCATTCGCCGCATCTGCCTTATGAAAGCCCCGGCAGCTCGTTAGTAGAGGCCCAAGTGTCATCCTGAGCGACGCGAAGGATCTGCTGTTCTCGTCTGCGTGAGAAGCTTCCCGAGGCCGTTTCGAAAGCAATCGTCCGAGCTCGAGCGCACGGACCCACGCCCAGGGAACGATCTGTCAAATTCGCAAGATTCGTAAAATCCGTATCCCCCTTGCTCTTGTCGCTCTTCTATCAGCGAAGTTTTGTGCAGTTTCTCGCCGACCTTCAGGCAGTCGATGCCCACTCTCGAGCCAAGCTTTCGACGGTAATTAAGAAAGGAGACACTCTCGCACCGTGATGAAAGAATATCTGACAGTCGCGACCATCGCTGCGTCGCCCGAGCGGGTGTGGGATGTGTTGACGAATGGCGCCGCGTACGGCGAGTGGAACCCCGAGATCGTCGGCATCGATGGCGTCATCGCGCCTAACGCGAAGATCCGAGTCCATGTTCGCCTTGGCGACGGTGCCGTTCGCCGAGTCGGGCAACGAATAGTCGCACTCGACCCGCCGCGTCGCATGGAGTGGGTAGGCGGCCTGCCATTCGGATTGTTCGTCGGTCGGCGAACCTTCACACTCAAGCCAGTTGCGACGGGCACCGAGTTCCGTATGCATTTGCAGATGAGCGGCCCGCTGTCGGCGATGATCCTCAAATCCGTTGGCGATCGTCAACCCGAGATCGAGCGATTCTCGGCCGGTCTCAAACAGCGCGCGGAGGGACGGTCGTGAATCGGTGACACGCACCATCATCTTCGATCTCGACAACTGCCTCGCCGCCGCCGACGAACCTGGCCAGCAGCTTCTCGAGCCGGCCTTTGCTGCCATACGCGCAGCAAATCGGGGCACCCTTTCATCCGATGCGCTCGACGCCGCTTTCCGCGATTGCTGGTTTAACGCTTTCGACTGGGTGGCCACGCGACACGGCTTCACATCGGAGATGCGCGACACTGGGTGGGATGCGTTCCGGAGGATCGAAGTCCGCGGGCCGATGCGTGGCTACGGCGATCTCGACCTCCTTCCCTATCTCGGGGAACGACGCTTCCTCGTCACCTCCGGCTTCCGGCGTCTGCAAGAGAGCAAGGTTCGCTCGTTAGGCATCGCCGCATACTTCGAAGAAGTGATTGTCGACGCCATCGACGAGCCAGATCGACGCGGGAAAGAACGGATCTTCGCCGATCTCATCTCCCATGCCTTGCTCGAGCCGGCTGAGACGCTCGTCGTCGGTGACAATGTCGAATCCGAGCTCGCCGCGGCGAGGCGACTGGGGCTGGAGTATGTGCAGACCGTAAGGCCGGGGGTCGTGGCGGCAACTGACGTCGCCGTTCGTGTCACCGACTTGCACGAGCTGCGGCGGTGGATCGCCTCGCGCGCGCGCGAATCGGATGCAATATGATTGGGTAGCGCAAACCACACTTCTCCTTCACGCCGACGCCCGTGAACTGGCCCTACGTCCACACGCTGATCAATCACTTCCCGATCGTGCTCACGGTGGTTGGAACCGCCGTTCTCCTGCTCGCCCTCATCGTTAGGCGACGCGCCTTCTTTCTGTACGCCCTCGCAACGCTGACGCTCGCCGGCCTCAGCGTCTACCCAGCGTTCTTCACCGGTGATCGCGCCGCGCATGCGGTGAGCACTACATGGTATGTTGTCCGCTCCATGGTCGAAGAGCACGACCAGGCCGCCGGCTTCGCGCTCTTCTCCATTCTTCTCATGGGCGCGGCGAGCGCGTACACCTGGTGGCGGATGCTGCGACGTGAGGTCGCCGCGCTTCCGCCAGTCTGGCTGCGCACCGTCGTCGCCGTCATCACGGTATGGGCGCTCAGTGTCATCGTCCGCACGGCCTACCTTGGCGGACAAATCGTGCACGACTCGCCGAAGCTCGCCACGCCACCCGCTGGCGTCACGACCACACTGCGCTGAGCGACGATGGCCATCGAGCTCAGTCCAGAGACTACTGAACGTGCCGTCGCGTCGATCAAACGCTACTTCAAGGAGCAACGCGAAGAGGAGCTCGGCGAGCTGCAGGCCAAGCTCCTCCTCGATTTCATCGTCAAAGAGATCGGCCCTTCGATCTACAACGCGGCGATAGCGGATGCTCAAATTTTCGTGCGCGATCGCATCGCCGATCTGGACGGGGCCTGCTTCGAGCCGGAGTTCAGCTATTGGCCGCGCGGCACGACCCGCGGGCGCTCGCGCTCACCTGAGGTCTAGCCAAGCAGTCCGCGGACGCGCGAGTCACGCAGGGCGAGACCGCCCCAGAGCAGCGCGCCGATGATGATCGGAAAGAGTGTCGGGAACCAGCCCGCGTCGATACGGAGCTGCGTCGCGATGGCCCCGCCGAGGTAGCCCGTGAGAAGAAGAGCTCCGGCGAACGACGTGCGCGGAATTGCATAGAGCAAAGTGCAAATGAGCTCGATCACGCCCAGTCCCACCGCGAGCCGCAGCGGGTAACCAAGCTGCGTGAAGGCATCGACCACCGGCGCCGGCTTCAGGATGTGAAGGATGGCGTCGAACACCATGAAGGCGATGACGACACCGGTGAGGATACGTCCCGTCCACGACACGGACGCGACGGGGCGGCTGGTCAAGGCTGCTGCTTGCATGGCTGGAATCTCCTTTGTGAGTGGCTTCTATTGAGACGTCGAACGAACCGGCCCAATGTCGACAACCCGCGACAAACTGCCCGTGAGTAGCTTGACGGTCAACCGGGACCGTCACATAACAGAGCCGTGCCCAAGTCGACGACCAATTTCTCGACCATCACGATCGAGCGGGTCCAAGCCGCCACCGATGACGTCGTGCGCGGACTCACAGATGTGCTGATGGACGCGGTGCACAGCGGCGCCGGCGTCAGCTTCATGTCGGACCTAACGAGTGAGCAGGCAGCCGCGTGGTGGCGACAAGTCCTCGGGGGCGCGACGTCGCGGACGGTGATTCTGGCCGCTCGCGACGCGGAGGGTATCCTCGGCACGGTTCAATTGCAGCCCGCCTGGGCGCCGAACCAGCCGCATCGCGCGGACGTCGCGAAGCTGATCGTGCATCGCCGCGCCCGCGGCCGCGGCGTCGCGCGCGCGCTCATGCGAGCGGTCGAGGAGCACGCGCGCGAGCAGAGCTTCACTCTTCTCCTGCTCGACACCTGCAAAGGATCTGCGGCCGAGAAGCTCTACACCTCCCTCGGCTGGCGTCGCGTTGGTGAAGTACCGAACTTCGCGCTCAATCCCGACGGGTCGTGGTGTGACACCGTCTTCTTCTATAAGGAAGTTGGAACAGCAGATCCTTCGTCGCGCTCAGGATGACAACCGACAACCGAATGTCATACTGAGCGCAGCGAAGGATCTGCTTTCTGGTCCTCACAAGGAGCTGAGGCTTCATGCGACTAGCAATCCTCACAGTACTTCTGGCGATCGCACACGTCGCCGGTGCGCAAGGTGGCCTCTGGACGTCCGAGGGTTACGGACTCTTCTTCGACACCAACGCCGACACCCTCCGCGCCTACGAAGTCACGAGCATTTCCTGTATTCCGTCGTTCACCGCCGCGGCCGTGCCAGCGCCGACAGGCGCAGTTGCTGCCTATCGATTCACAACTGCCCCGGTCACGGTACTGCTGCTGCGCGATCAATCGCCCAACGGTCTGCGCTTTCACATAAATGGCGCGGCATCCGACGTCATCCTGCGTCGTGCGGCGCGTCCCAGCGCCTGCGAACGTCCAACGCCGAACACCCCGGTGTCCAACTTCGACGTCTTCGCGACGACGTGGGCCGAGCAGTACGGCTTCTTCGATATCAAACACGCCGATTGGGCTTCGATCGTCGCCGGCAATCGCCCGAACGTATCCGACACGACGAGCGACCCGACGCTCTTCGCCGTGTTGCGTGGCATGATCGAGCCGCTCCACGATGCGCACACCTACATTGGCGCGTCGGATCCCAACCTGCGCTTCTCTGGCTTCCGGCCGAGCCCCGATCGCGTTCCCCGGGAGCAATGGGACAGCGCGTACGCGACCGTTCAGCGTTATCTCATCGGGCCGCTGCACACGTTCTGCAACGGACGCCTCGAGTTCGGGATGCTCCGCCCCGACATCGGCTACCTGCGCATTCGCGGCTTCAGCACCTACACGCCTAACGGCTCCTTCGACGACGGACTCGTCGCGCTCGAAGCAGCGCTCGATACCATCTTCGCCGGCTCCGCGAGCTGGAGAGGATTCGTCACCGACGTCCGCATCAATGGCGGTGGCGCGGATCCGTATGGCTTGGCGATCGCCAGTCGCCTAACGGCGAAGGATTACATCGCATATGAGAAGCAGGCGCGTCTCGACCCAAAGGACCCGAGTCGCTGGACACCAGGTCAGGTGAGCTGGGTGCGCGTGAGCAACCGACCAGGATTCCGAGGTCCCGTCGTGCATCTCACCAGCACGCACAGCGTGAGCGCTGCCGAGACGTTCACGCAGGCGCTCATGAACCGTCAGCCGGCGGTGGTTCGAATCGGTCAGAACACTCAGGGTGTCTTCTCCGACGTCCTCGGCCGCCACCTGCCGAACGGCTGGCGCTTCGGTTTGCCTAACGAACGCTTCGTCACCAATGGCAAGAGCTACGACGGGCCAGGTATTCCACCGATGATCGTCGTGCCGGTCTTTCCGCCGAGCGATGTCGCCAGTGGCCGGGACGGAGCCATCGAGAAGGCTCTCGAGGTCCTCGGCGCCACGGCGCGGACGTCGCGCTAGTCGGCGATGCGCTGGCTGAGCCAATGGAGGCGCGGCCCGATCATCACGTTGATCGTGACGTGGGTCGTATGCACCGGCACGACGCTGATTCTGTATTTCATCGCCGAGGCCAAGAGCACGGCCCGCATGTTCGCGGACATGGGCTTCCGGTTTGGGGCGACGTCGGCGCAAATGCATGTCAATTGGGGCGAGATCGTGCCGCAGCTGCTGCTCGCCTTCGTGCTCATCGTGCTCCTGCCGCCAAGTGTGCTGCTGCTGTTGTGGATTCGGGCGCGGAACCGCGCCTTGGAGCAATAGCTGGCAGTTGGAAGCCGGCGCGTCGGGCGCGACATTCTATGGATGTCGTCCGACCTCCTCATGCGAGAGACTTCTCCACGCACTCACCAGGGTTCGTCGATGGAGCGCGTGGAGGAATGGTTCGCGTCGCGCGGCTGGAAGCCATTTGCCTTTCAGCGCGAGGTGTGGCAAGCCTACTTGAATGGGGAGAGCGGCCTCGTTCACGCCGCCACCGGCACGGGTAAGACGCTCGCTGCGTGGCTCGGCCCCGTGCTCGAAGCGCTTGTCGAGCCTAACGCGAGGATGAAAGCGGGCGGTGTGCGCGTCGTCTGGATTACACCGCTGCGCGCTCTCGCCGCGGATACGGCAGAATCACTCGGCGTGCCGCTCGACGCGTTAGGCGTGCGCTGGCGCGTGGAGACGCGCACCGGCGACACGTCACCCGCCCAGCGCGCGCGACAGCAGCGGCGATTGCCCGAGGCGTTGGTGACGACGCCGGAGAGCTTGACGCTCTTTCTCACACGCGACGACGTCGCCGACCTCTTTGCCGATCTGCGACTCATCGTCGTCGACGAATGGCATGAGCTGATGGGCACTAAGCGCGGCGTGCAGGTGGAGCTCGCCCTCAGCCGTCTCCGCGCGCTTCAGCCCAAGGTGCGCACCTGGGGGCTCTCGGCCACCATCGGCAACATCGACGTCGCCAAGCGGGCGCTGTTGGGCGTGTCGCTGCCTAACGGACACGAGCCGGATGGACCCGTCGTGCGCGGGGTCGAGCCCAAGGAGATCATCGTCGACGCGCTGATTCCACCCGTCATCGAACGCTTTCCATGGGCCGGACACCTCGGCACCCAGATGCTGCCGCAGGTCATCGGTGCGATCGAGGAAGGTCAGAGCGCGATCGTCTTCACGAATACCCGCTCGCAAACCGAGATCTGGTATCAAGCAATACTTGGCGCACGTCCTGAGTGGGCGGGTACGATCGCGCTGCACCACGGCTCCCTCGATCGCAGGAAGCGCGACTGGGTCGAGGAGGGTTTGCGCACGGGACGGCTGCGCTGCGTGGTCGCGACGTCGAGCCTCGACCTCGGCGTGGACTTCTCGCCCGTCGATCGCGTCTTGCAGGTTGGCAGCCCGAAGGGAATAGCGCGGCTGCTCCAGCGCGCCGGACGCAGCGGGCATCGTCCTGGTGCGACGAGTCGCGTCACCTGTGTGCCGACGAACGCGCTCGAGCTCATCGAGGTCGCCGCGGCGCGCGACGGCATCGCCTCCGGCTCGATCGAGTCGCGCCTGCCGGTGACGCGTCCGCTCGACGTCCTCGCGCAGCACGTCGTTACCGTCGCGTTAGGTGGCGGCTTCGTTCCTGACGAGCTGAAGTCCGAGGTGAAGCGCACGAACGCGTATGCCGATCTGCGGGATGACGAATGGCAATGGGTGCTCGACTTCGTGTCGAGCGGCGGCGAGGCACTGCATGCGTACCCTGAATACGCGCGCGTCGTCGTGCGCGACGGACTCTGGATCGTTGAGAGCAGCTTCCTCGCGCGGCGCCATCGGCAGTCGATCGGAACGATCGTCAGCGACGGACACATCGCCGTCCAATATCTCCGCGGCGGCGCGCTCGGATCCGTCGAGGAATCGTTCATCGCCCGACTCAAGCCCGGCGACCGGTTCGTCTTCGCCGGTACTCCGCTCGAGTTCGTGCGTGTTCGCGACATGCGGGCGTGGGTTCGTCGAGCGCCTAACGTGAAGGGCGCGATTCCCCGCTGGCAGGGAAGCCGCCTTCCGATGTCCGACTCCCTCGCCGCCATGCTTCGCGAGCGACTCGGCGAAGCCGCGCGCGGCGAGCTGCGCGGCCCCGAGATGGAGGCGCTCGCACCGCTTTTCAAGGTGCAGGCGCGCTGGTCGCGTATCCCCTCGCCTAACGAGCTGCTCATCGAGCGGGTGAAGACGCGCGAGGGCTATCACCTCTTCTGGTTCCCGTTGGAGGGACGTCTCGTTCACGAAGGACTCGCTGCGCTGATGGCGTATCGCATCGCGCGCGTGCTCCCGATCACCTTCACGATGTCCGCGAACGACTGGGGTTTCGAGCTCCTCTCGGTACGGCCAGCGCCGCTCGAGGAAGCGCTCGCGAACGATCTCCTCTCACCCCACGCACTACTCGACGACGTCCCTGCGTCGCTCAACGCGACGGAGATGGCGAAGCGACAGTTCCGTGAGATCGCGCGTGTCGCGGGACTCGTCTTCCCTGGCCTCCCGCGGTCAGGCAAAACCGCGCGCCAGCTCCAGGCGTCGTCGGGCCTCTTTTTCGACGTCTTTCGACAATACGACCCCGGGAATCTTCTGCTCAGCCAGGCGCATCGCGAAGTGCTGGAGCGCCAGCTCGAGTCGTCCCGACTCGGCCGCACACTCGAGCGCCTAACGAAGGCGGAAGTCGTCATTCGCGAGCCGAAACGGGTGACGCCGCTCGCGTTCCCGCTGCTCGTCGATCGCACGCGCGAGCGTGTCTCGTCGGAGACGCTGTCCGACCGTATCAAGCGCATGCAGGCCGCGCTCGAAAAGGCGGCAGGCTGAGCTCAGTCGCGCGCGCCTAACCACGTCCGGATCGTGCGTCCCACGCTCATCGCTGCGGGAGGGTCGAGATTGGCGAACACGACGACATCGTAGCCCCCCGGCAGATCGCCCTCGAGAATGGCGTTCAGCCCCGGCGCGCCACCGGCGACGCCGAGGCCGCTCGGCGGCGCACCCGGTATACGATTGGCACGAATCGCGCCGAGAAAGCGCAGCAGGTCATCTGCCGTGGAATAGCCGCCGCCGGCGGCGCTGCCGCGGCCTGGCAGCATGGCCGTATTCGCGCGGAGCGTGGCGTTAGGCAGCGCGTTGTCGCCGCCGCGCGTGTAACCAATCGCGGTATTGGGCGGGAGTGAATCCACCGCGTAATGCGCCGTTCGCGTCATCCCCGCCGGCTCGTAGACGTGGCGCCTCACATAATCGTAATACCGCTCGCCCGACACGCGCTCGATGACGAGACCAAGCACCACGAAGCCGGCGTTCGAGTACTGCTGCTGGGTGCCGGGGTCAAAGAGCAACGCCTCGTTCACGAACAGCGGTAGATAGTCGCCGTTCGTGCGAATGCTGTGTCGATCGCCGTTGGCCGGCGTGCCGAAGATGTCGCCGCCGATACCGGAGCGCATCTGGAGCAGCTGGCGAATCGTTATGCGCCTCGCGACGGCCTGATTCGGATAATCCGGCAAATATTGCGCAAGCGTGGAGTCCAGGTCGATCTTGCCCGCTGCCGCCAACTGTCGAATAGCCGTCGCCGTGAAGACTTTATTGATCGAGCCGAGGTTGAATGCCGTCTCGAGATTGTTGGTACGGCGCGTCGCACGGTCGGCCAGGCCGTACGCGCGTTGAAAGATCGGCGTGCCGCCGCCGGTTGGCGCGACGACGACGAGGCCGGAGAACTGGTCGATTGCGGACAGACTATCTAGGTACTTCGTCAGGCGTCGTACAAGCTCGTCCCGGGAGATCGGCGCGGTTGCGGACGGAGCGTCCTGGGCCCGGGCGCGCGTGATCGAGATGGCGGAGAGCAACATCGCGCACAGCGCACCGAGCGAAAATCGATGGGAGGATCGCATGCGACTTAGTCCCGGCGAGTGGGTCGAGGGTTTACCCGACCTTCCAAATCGGCGGTTAGCTTTGATGGAATGACCGAAATGACGACCGCCTCGCGCGACGCCGCGCTCGGATTAGCGGGCGAGCAGGTGATCCTCATGGCCGAGCACGCGCTGTATTGGCCAGCCGCGACGACACTCTTCGTCGCCGACGCGCACTTCGGCAAAGCAGCAACCTTTCGCGCCGGCGGGATCTTCGTGCCGCCCGGTACCACAACCAGTGCGTTGGCTCGTCTCGATGGCGCCGTCGCACGCATGGGTGCGACGCGCCTGATCTTCCTCGGCGACCTCCTGCACGCGAGGGAGGGCCGTTCGCCTGAGACCCTACGACTCGTCACCGAGTGGCGCGCATCCCGCCCGCAGCTCGAGGCAATCCTGGTGCGTGGGAACCACGACCGGAGCGCCGGCGACCCGCCTGAGTCGTTAGGCATCGCGTGCGTGGATGCGCCGATGCTCGAGGAGCCATTCGCATACGCTCATCACCCACGGACGTTGGACGGCTCGTTCGTGCTTACGGGCCATGTTCATCCGGCCGTGCGTCTGCGTGGACCGGGACGTCAGTACGAGCGCCTGCCCTGCTTCTGGATCCGTCCGACGATGGCGGTGCTGCCGGCCTTTGGCGACTTTACTGGCCTCGGTGATATCGAGCTGGAGGATGGTGACCGGGTGTTCGTGGTAGCGGATGGATCGGTGGTGTCAGTCGCGCTTGGCGCCGCGTAAGTCAGTAGGGCGACAACGGAGGTCGAGATCACTCGCATGCCGCTTCTATTTTCGTATGGTACTCTCCGTGATCCAGCGGTCCAGCTGCGGGTGTTCGGTCGCGAGTTGACGGGTAGCCCCGACGAGCTCCTTGGCTTCAGGCGTCGACTCATCGAGATCAGTGATACGGAGTTCGCCACCGCGAACGGATCCACGCACATGATCGTGCAACACACCGGCCGAGACGAGCATCGCACTTCGGGTTCTGTCCTCGAGGTGACGGACGATGAATTGGCGATGGCCGATGCGTACGAGCCGGCGGGGTATAACCGGATCGAAGCGCGCTTTGCCTCCGGCCGTCGTGGCTGGGTATATGCCGAATCTAGTGCGTCCGAGGCAGTCACTAACAAGGATTGAAGGTCGTCAGCGCTTCGGCGATTCAGGTTCCTAAGAACCGGACATGCTCCGCGAATGTACGCCAAGCCGTCGTGTGGCCAAGCGCAAAGCCACCGAGCTCGATGAACACCACCCACGCGCTGCCTAACAGCGTCGCCCGATGCAATCGGCGCGTCGACAGCAGATCGAATGCGATCATCATCGCTAACAGGGTGAACGCGGCGAGCATCGCCGGAAGGGGCTTGTGGAGAAGAAACGCAATCGGCCACCGTCCAAAGCCCGCCGTCGTCATCGCTATCGTGCCGATCAGGATCAGCCGCTTGTGAATGGCTGAGCGCCGGCGCATGCGAAATGCGAAGAAAATCGGGACGGCGAATCCCGCGATCTCGCTCAGCGCGACGGCAAAGATCAGTGGCGAGCCAAAGCCCGGTATGGCTGACGTTCGCTTGAGCATCTCGTCCGCGACGAGAACACCGAGAACTACCATGAGCGGCGCCAGGCCCAGCCCAATGAGGCCGAGCTGTCGATGGATGCTGGTATGGCCGATGCCGACCAGTGAGGCCTGCACCACGAGCAACACGATCCAGCAGGTGAACACCGCCCCGTGCACGTGCACGACAGGCGCCGCCAGCGGCTTTGCGCCGAACATTCCCCCGAGGTAGTATGTGCGGGCAAAGCCGATGAAGACCACCAGGGCGATCAGGCCCGACATCCCTCCGAAGAAGAGATGTTCGGCCGTGCGTCCGCGCGACTGTTGGATGACTGGCGATTCGATGACAATCGTGGCCATTGCGACTCCGTTTTCGCCGCAATGTGTGCTCACGGATCGAGCCAGTCTTGGACGCAAAGGAAGTGTTTCTTGGACTGAACGGAAGTGTTGAGACAACGCGAATAGCGAGGTTCCGCGTGCGCGATGCTGGCTCCATGGAGAATCCGCGCGCTCTGGCGCGTCTGGTCAGAATCCGCACCGCGGATTGGCCGGAGCGCGACCGTATCGAGATGTTCCGCGAGATGCACGGACGTGGCCAGATTCACGTGGAGCCGCGGCCTAACGAGCCTCTCTGGATCGACGCGCTGCTCGTGAGATTCCCGGAGCTCGGGTTGTTGCACGGTCGGCGGTCACCGCTCAAGTCCGAGTTCGCGGACGGAAGCGATAGGTTGATGCTCAACTTGGGTGGCCCGGCGGTCGCCACGCAATTCGGCCGAGAGCTCGTGCTCGAGCGAGGCGACGCCATCGCCCTCTCGGGCTCGGATCCTGGCAGCCTAACGACCCTGCAAACCGGTCGAGTTCTCACCCTCGACTTTCCACAGGGAAAGCTGCTTCCTTTGCTCGAACAGCCGCAACGCAACTGCGCGCGGCGAATACCGAAACACTCATTGCCACTCCGGTTACTTCGCGGCTACATACGGGCTGCTCTGACGAATGATGGCGTCGGCGCCGCAAGCCTTCCGCAGCTAGCCATCGCCCACATCTACGATCTGGCGGCGATGGCCGTCGGCGCCGGTCGTGAGGCGGAGGAGATCGCGAATGGTCGGGGCGTTCGAGCTGGTCGCTTGCACGCGATCAAGGCCGACATCCTCGCACGTCTCGAGAACGACCTCTCGCTCGGCGAGGTCGCAGCGCGGCACAGGCTGAGCGCTCGGTATGTGGGCATGTTGTTCGAGAGTGAAGGCATGAGCATGACGGAGTTCGTGCGCGAGGAGCGGCTCAAGCGCGCGCGCTCGATGTTGCTCAGCCCGCGCTTCGCCGGCCGACGCATCGCCGAAGTCGCATACGAGGTGGGCTTCAACGACTTATCCTACTTCAATCGGAGCTTCCGTCGCCGCTTCGGTGTGTCGCCGCGTGAAGTCCGCGAACTGGGGATGTCGGACAATTCGTAACGATGCGACTTACTCCTTCCGCACTCACTCTCGCACTCGCCTGCGCGATCCAGTCGACCGACGCAAAGATTCCGGCGCCGTGCGCGATATCGCAGGTCGATACGGCTGGGTGGGTCGACTTCACCCCTGCCGATTACCGCTTCCGAATGCGCTTGCCGGCCGGAGCTAAAGAGGTCGCAGTTCACTGTTTTGACACGGCTTGCGGAAAGATTGTCACGGCTTGGGGGGATCTGGATTGGAGCCTCGAGTATGGGTCGCATCCGATTGACAGTCTCAGGCTCGGTGCCGACGCGATTGGCGTCCAGCAATGCGAAGACGAGTTCCAGGGACGTCGCGCATTGCTCGTCACGGGACAGTACTCGAGGAGCGGGCGCGCGCCTCGCGGTCATTACTTCGCGTTCGCTGGCTTTCCGCGCGGGAACACCATGATGGAATTCATGACGGAGAGCGCCTCACCAGATGGGCTGCTTCAATTCCTGGCGGCGGCGCGCACAGCGCAATTCCCATAGCACCCATCCTATATAAAAGGTCTGGGGCAAAGAGCGGCCACCGTGCGCGTCGCAGTGGCCGTGGTCGAGCGAGAAGTGCGAAAGTGACCGCGCTGATCGGGGTCAAGCTGTCGGTCAGCGTGAGGCGGTCGCGCGAGCAGCAGGCTCGTTGTCAGCATCATCATTCTCCGGTGAGAAATGGGCGGTGGCGAGTGAGGAATTAGCGGTGCAAGTGAGGAATCGGCGGTGTAAGTGAGGAATCAGCGGTGCAGAGCAAGAAATGAGCGGTGCGCGTGAGAAGTCGGCGGTGCGCGTGTTCGAATGGATGATGCCCCTGCGCGTCGCAGCCATGTGCATTCGCATTGTGGGGGTGCGACTGCGCGTAGTGCCGATGCGCGTGCGCGTTGTCGCGATGCCGTTGTTATCGTCGCGGTGCGTGTGCGCGATGAACGGTGAGCGTGCGCGTCGCAGCGGTGCGAGTGCGAATTTTCAAGGCGCGCATGCGCGTGCTCGCCATGCGGCTGTACGATCGAGCGATGCGTGTCTGCGTTGTCGCGGCGTCGCTTTGAATCTCGAAGAGCGACTGCGCGTTCCGATGGATCGCACTTCAGAACCTTCGGTCACTGTGCGCGTTGCGCGGGTCAACGGCGCATTGTAGCGAGCGACGTGTGCGATGTTGCGGTTGGCGTGCGCGATCCCGCGGCACCGATCCAGATCTCGCGGCCAGACATTTCATCCGCCGGACGAACTTTCAATCCGGCGGCGCGCTACGCGGTGCGGCGGACAGAGCTTCAGTTCCAGCGGAGCGCGTTTAAAGCGGCGGATTGGAGCCGAGTTCCGGAGGAAAGCGCGCGCGAGTGAGCGGCGCGTGCCACGCTCCTTCGGGTTCGCGCGTGCATTTCAGCGGATCGACTTTCGAATTGCCGCACGAGCTTCTACTGCTCGCGGAAGAGTATGCGTTGTCGCGGAACGGATTCGAGCTTTCGCGGTGCGAAGTCTCTTGCGGCGGAACGGACTTTCGTTCCAGCGGAACGCGTTTTGGCCCAGAAAGAGGTGCTCGCGATCCCGGGAAACAGCTTTCAATCGAACGACACGTTCTGAGCTCCTGCGATACAAGACCGCGTACCAGCGTATCGTGTGTCGAAGTTCGAGACGGGTAATTCACTCGGACAACACTCGCACAAGAGTCGCCTAACGACCCCAGCCGGCCAAGAGCGGCGACCGCAACGCCGAATATCACGGTTCGTCCCTCTCCGCAACTGTCCTTGACATCGGCGTGCCCACGGTGGATTCTCGCTCTGTCCTTTTGATCATTCTTCATAGCCCTTTCGCGTAGGGAGGCCTCGTGCGACGACCCCTCTCGCGTCTGGCAGTCACTGCGGCAGCGCTCCTCGTGCTGCTCCCAGCTGTCAGTCGCGCTCAATCACGTATCATCACCGGCACCGTCACCATCGCGGGCACCGCCGAGCCGCTGCCGGGTGCGACCGTCTCTGTCCCCGGTACCGCGGCAACCGCTCGCGCTGGCGCCAATGGCCAGTTCCGGCTCGCGGCACCGAATGGCAACATCACCCTCCTCGTCCGCGCACTCGGCTACAAGCGCGTTTCACGGCCCGTCGACGCGAGCGTGAACACGGCCGACTTCGCTCTCGACAAGGATCCGCTTCTGCTCGAGAGCGTCGTTGTCACTGGCCAGGCGACGACCGTCGACGTCCGGAGTGCGACAACGGCCGTCGCGCGCGTCTCCGGTGAAGAGCTCACCCAAGTCGCAGCTCCCACCATCGAGAACGCACTCGTCGGCAAGATCAGCGGCGTGAACCTGCAGTCGAACTCCGGTGCACCCGGAGGCGGCATCCAGATGCAGATCCGCGGCAACAACACCATCCTGGGCGCGTACGATCCGCTCTACGTGGTGGACGGCGTGATCTACTCCAACGCCAGTGTCGCGAGCGGCCGCGGCGATATCTCGGCCGCCGCGTTCGCGACCGCCGAGGACGATGCCGTGAACCGCGTCGCCGACATCAACCCCAACGACATCGAGAACATCGAGATCCTCAAGGGCGCGGCGGCTTCCTCGATCTACGGCTCGAAGGCCGCGAACGGCGTCGTCATCATCACGACGCGGCGCGGACAGGCCGGCCAAAGCAGCGTGCGGCTGCAGCAGCGGCTCGGCCAATTCCGGCCATCCAGGACGCTCGAGAGCCGGCACTTCACCGAGACCGACGCAGTAGCCAAGTACGGCCAGGGGATCGCGCATTGGTTCGACAACAATCCGAACCCGTACTTCAACCACTACGATCAGGCATACACGCCCAGCAACCTCTCCTACGAGACCGTTGCCGACGTAACAGGCGGCACGGACCGGACGCGCTATTTCCTCGGCGTCACCAACAAGCACGACGGCGGCATCGAGCGAAACACGGGCTTCGATCGCCAGGGGCTCCGCGCCAACATCGATCAGGACCTCGGCGCGAAGATCGGTGTGCACGTGTCGAGCGTCTTCAACCGCGCCGCCAACGATCGCGGCTGGAACAACAACTGTAACAACTTCGCCTGCGGTGGCTACGCCTTCGCGTACACTCCCAGCTTCGTCGACCTGCGCCAGCGTGATGCCACCGGCAATTACGTTGCGCCCGACTGGGGAATCCACGCCAATCAGCTGCAGACGGACGATCTCGCGAAGAACCATGAAGTCACGAACCGCTTCACCGGCGGCATGACCATGGATTACAACGCGCTCAACACCACGACGCAGTCGCTCCGCTTCGTCGCCGCGGGAGGACTCGACATCTTCCATCAGAACAATCAGCTGTGGGCGCCTAACGAGCTGTTCTTCGAGCAGCCGGTAACCCTGCCAGGTGCGGCGATCGACAACGACGGCGACAGCAAGTACTACAACTGGAACGCCAACGCGGTGCACATCTTTCACAGCCGCGGCTGGTCCCTCAATACGTCGGCCGGTCTTCAGTATGAAGATCGCCAGCTCGCCACGAGCCGCATCGAGACGACGAACCTGATTCCTGGAGAGCGGTTCGTCGGCCAGGGAACCAACACCACGGGAACGCAGAACCTCACGCAGGAGCGCACCTTCGCCTTCTATGGGCAGGAGGAAATTCGACTGCTCAACGAGTTGCTGCTCGTGCAAGCCGGTCTGCGCGCCGAGCGAAGCAGCGTGGACGGTGACGTCGCGAAGTACAACATCTTCCCGAAGATCTCCGCCTCCTATCGCATCCTCGGCCTGCTCGGCTCGGGCAGTGAGCTCAAGCCGCGCATCGCCTACGGCGAGACAGGCAATCTCCCCATCTTCGGCCAGAAGTTCACCCAGCTCGGCACGCCGCAACTCGGTAGTGTGTCCGGATTCACCGTCGCGACAGACGCCGGCTTCTCAGGTGTCGAGCCGGAGCGGGTGAAAGAGATAGAGGTCGGCATCGACGGCATCGCGTTGCACAGCCGACTCACCTGGGAGCTCACCGGCTTCGACCGCAACACGACCAACCTGCTGCTGCAGCGCGTGCCGGCACCATCCACCGGTTTCACCAGCCAGGTGTTCAACGGCGGACGGATCGAGAACCGCGGGATCGAGGCGTCGCTCGGCATCACGCCGGTGCAGCGCGCGAACACCGTATGGCTCGTCCGAACGACGTACACTCGGTACACGAGCGAGGTGAAAGACCTTGCCGGTCTACCTCCGTTCCGTCCGCCCCTCTCCGGATTCGGTGGTTTGGGCGTGACGTTCATTCAGGAGGGTAAGCCGCTGACCCAGATTGTCGGGCGCGCATTCGATGCGAGCGGCAACCGCACCACCACCGACGTCCAGATCGGCAATTCGGCTCCCGACTACCGGATGGGCCTCGTGAACGACCTCACGTACGGGCCGTTCGGGCTCAACGTCGTGCTCGATTACCAGCACGGCGGCGACATCATCAACCTCACGCAGTTTCTCTACGACGACGCCGGGCTCTCGGCCGACTACGGCTCGCCCGCATGGCAGTATCGAATGAAGGGTTACAATGGCGGCGTGATGACGCCGTACATCGAGGACGCCTCGTTCTTGAAGGTTCGTGAGGTGAGCCTTCGCGCGACCCTTCCCCAATCCTGGGTGAACCGCGCCGGTCTCGGTGCGCGCAACATCAGCGTTGGCGTGAGCGGCCGGAACCTGCTCACGTGGCAGAAATACTCCGGGCTCGATCCCGAAGTAGCGAACGTCGGCTCTGCCGCCATCCGCAACAATCTCGATGTGGCTCCGTATCCGCCGAGCCGCAGCTTCTTCTTCGACTTCTCGGTGGGGTTCTGATGACGACGACGACTCGACAGATCCGCACGGTGATGCCGCGAAGGCGCCGTGTGTTGACACTTCTCGCCGCCGCCGGTGTCCTGATCGCGGCGTGCAACAATTTCGATGTGCAAAATCTCAACTCACCAACCGCCGAAACACTGAGCTCGTCGCCATCGCGGGACGTGCTTTCGCGTGCGGCGGTTGGCATTCAGACGCAGGCCTTCAACGACCTTCCGTCGATCATCCAGCAGTGGGGCATCTACGGCCGCGAGGGCTGGAATCTGCTCGGCAACGATCCACGCGAGACGGGAGAGGAGATCCGTGGACCGCAGGATCCGGGTGGACGGGCCGGCGGCATTTGGAGCGGCCAGTACCAGGCGATCCGAACGATCAACGTCTACGTGGCCGCCCTGACCAACGCGAGCGCGCTGACCGCGCAAGAGAAGAAGGCAGCGCTTGGATTCGCGGAGACGATCAAAGCGTGGCATTTGCACATTCTTGCAATTCGGAGCGGGCCGACGGGCATTCCGATCGACGTCGATCGGCCTCTCACCGATCCGCCTGCGCCGCTCGTGTCGATGACGGACGCGATGGCCGCGGCATCCGCACTCTTCGACCAGGGCTACGCCGATCTTCTGGCTGGCGGCAGCAGCTTCCCATTCTCGTTCGTTCCCGGTTACACGGGGTTCACCACCCCCGCTACGTTCGCGCAGTTCAATCGCGCGCTCGCGGCGAAGCTCCTCGTGCATCGCGCAACGTTCGTGAACTGCGCGGCGTGCTGGGGACAGGCCTCGACGGCGATCAACCAATCATTCATCACCGAGGCTGGGCTTCCGGCGTCGCTGAAGCTGGGGGTCTACTTCGGCTACACCGGCGCACCTAACGAGCTTTCGAACCCGGTATCGGATGTACTGGAGTCCAACACGTATTGGGTGCACCCCTCGATCATCTCCGGCGCGCAGCTGCGTCCAAACGGCGAGCCCGATCTTCGGCTCACCACGAAGGTCGCGTTGGCGCCGACACCGCGAACACTGAACAACCTGACCGGGACGTACAAGCCGGTGATGTACAACGACCCGGAGACGCTCGCTGCCGATCCGGGAGCCGACGTTCCATGGATCACGAACGAGGAGCTGCTGCTGCTCCGCGCCGAGATTCGTTGGAACACCGCCAACAAGGCGGGAGCCATCAACGACATCAATCTCGTGCGGGTGAACGCCGGCGGTCTCGCGCCCACGACGCTCACTGCCGCGAGCCCTGATGCTGCGTTCGTCGACGAGCTGCTCTACAACCGCACCTATTCGCTGATGTGGACGCAGGGCACGCGGTGGATCGACGCGCGCCGGTACGGGCGATTGGCGACGCTGCCGCTGGACCGGGCGGGCGACGTGGTTCATCCGAATATGCTCATCCCCTCTGCCGAGTGTGACGCACGACGCCTCACGGTGCCGTGCGCGATTGGTAGCTGAACTGGGTAGAGGGTAGAGGGTAGAGGGTAGAGGGTTGTGGGTTGTGGGTTGTGGGTTGTGGGTGATCACCATGCGTGGGCCAGAAGCCTGTGCATGGTGATCTTCGTTTTGGCCCGAGTATCACCCTGGGGCCCAATGTCACCCTTGACCCCCCAATGTCATCCTGAGCGAAGCGAAGGATCGGTGAGTTCAATCGGTCGACGCAACACCCGAAGTGTTGCATCGACCGATTGCCACCTCTGCTTTTCGGAGCTGAGAGAAGAGCGACACAACCAGGAGAATACGGATTTCACGGATCTGTCGGATTGCACGGATCTGTCCCTCGGCCGATCGCGCTCCCTTCGCCACGAGCCCGGACGCTGTTCTGGGACCTGCACACCGCCGAGCTACAGCCCACCGGTCATGCTGAGCAATTCGCTTCTCTCGAGGACTGGCGCTGTGAAGGATCTGCTGTTGCTTTGGTCGCTGCTATCCGCGTTATCTGCGATTCAGCAATGGATGCAGAAAGTGTTGCATCGACCGGTTGAGACCACCTCTGCTCTTCTCAATCACCTCCGTGCTCTATCGGGTGCAATGCCTGTTTCGCCACCTTGAATGAGCCCGAACTGATGGCTGCCATCTCGCCGCGACGCCTCAGACCACTAGCATGAATTCTCGAGAGGTAAGAAAGACGGAGCTCTGGAGTCTCCTCCGCGCCATCGCCACCGGTGACACCACACGCGCGTCGCACTTGCTCGCGGAGTTTCCAGAGCTCGCGTCGGAAGCATCGCGCGTTGGAGCGACCCGCAGCTCGTCGACACCGTATTTCGTCGAGGAGATCGGACATCACATCTACGTGGGCGACACGGCGCTTCACGTCGCGGCGGCGGCGTACCGAACAGAGATGGCGAAGAAGCTCATCGCCAATGGTGCGAACGTGAGCGCAAACAATCGCCGCGGCGCGCAACCGCTACATTACGCGTCCGTTGGACAGCCTGGTTCAACGACATGGGCGCCGAAGTCGCAGGCAGCTGTCGTTACCTTGTTACTGAACGCGGGCGCCGACCCAAATGCGGTAGACAACAGTGGAGTGACGCCGCTGCACAAGGCGGTTCGCACGCGCTGTACCGCGGCGGTTCGCGTTCTCCTCGCCCACGGCGCCGATCCGCGGCGCAAGAATGGGAGTGGTTCCACGCCGCTGCATTTGGCCGTCCACAACACCGGGCGCACCGGCAGCGGCAGCACCGCCTCCGCCGAGGAGCAGCGGAAGATTATACATCTGCTCATGGAACACGGTGCGCGGCCGGACGGCAGGGACGCGGAACGCGTTGGGCAGATCCAATCCTCCTTCTGAGGGTATCTTGGCTCGATGGAACAGACTTCGGCGCGCCAATTTTGCGAGCGACTGTATTGCGCGATCGTGCCCATCGACGCGTTCTTCGGCGCGGACTCTGGTCACATCCGCTTCACCGCGCGATCGACGGAGAATGGCCGGGACGCAACGTACGCGGTGGAGTTCACTGGCGTCCGCGACTTCACCTGGAAACAAGACAGCGAGTGTGAGCCGGAACCGGGCGATGTTCTCGAGCTGTCCGTCATCGAATTGGAACGTGTAGGATCGGACTGGCGAGTATGGATCGATGCCTGGTACGTGGAGCAGATCGAGTTTCAGTGTGAGCAAATCTTCATCGACGAGATCGAGGTAACGGGGTCAGGACGGTGGCTTCAGGACACGCCTCCTCAGGGGACCGACCTATCGCGTGAGTGAGTGGATACCATTCAGCGCGCCTCGCCTGAACCGTCCCCGGATCGCTCAGATCGCGTGCGGGAAGTAGATAGACTTCAACGTTCCGAGTGTCAGCGGAGATTCACCGTGCATCCTCATCGTATGCTCTGCATCATGCAACTCAATCCAGCTCGCGTCGCACTTCGGGCGCTCGTTTTCGCTCTGCTCGCACCAGCCTCTCTACTGGCTCAGGCATCCACCGAGCAACCGGCCACGGTGGTACCGCTGCCGGCGACGCGACTTCCGCGCACGCATCAGCCACGACCTACGAGCGCCGCGATCTCCGCCGCCGACTTGATGACCCGTCTCTACATCTTCGCGGACGACTCGATGCAAGGACGCGAAGCCGGAGCTCTCGGGAATGTGAAGGGGACGACATACATCGCGAACGAGTTGAAGCGCATGGGCCTCGAGCCCGCCGGCGATAGCGGCACCTACTTCCAGGTGCTGCCATTCAAGATCCGTACGGTCGATCCAAATTCCGTCATCACGGCAGGCGACGCACGGCTTCCGTTCGGAAAGGAGTGGGGATCAACGTCGTCCGCCGACATTGTCATGCACGATCAACAGATCGTCTATGGCGGTGTGCTCGGCGACTCGAGCTTTGTTCCGCTGGACTCGCTCAAAGGGAAGGTCGTCGTCGCTCGCCTTTCGCCGACGAACATGCAGGGCGGTCTGGTGGCGTTGGGTCAGGTCGCCTCGAAAAGCGCCGGAATCATGGTCATCGGGCCCGCGCAATTTCTTCCGTTCTTCACCCAGCCACAACAGTACCTCGACCAGCCAGGCGCGGCGGCCGGCCCGCTCGGCTCCATGATCTTTCTCTCCGACAGCGCGGCGGCACAACTCTTCGCCGCGCCGTTAGGCACTCTTGCCGTTGGGGCGGGCGGAAAGCCTGTCGGCATCGAGATCCATGTCCGAAACGAGCCGACGCCCGCTCCCGCGCGCAACGTCGTCGCGATTCTGCCGGGAAGCGATCCGAAGTTGCGCGACGAATACGTCGCCATCGGCGCGCATACCGATCACATCGGCTTGAATCACACGCCGGTGGACCACGACTCGATTCGCATCTACAACCATATCGTTAGGCCAGGCGGCGCCGAGCAGCAGGGAGCAACGGCGACGCCGGCGCAGCAGACCGAAGTGAACAAGGAGCTTGCTGCGTGGCGAACCGCGCATCCGGGCGAGACACGCGTCGATTCGATCTACAACGGCGCGGACGACGACGGAAGCGGAACGGTGACAGTGCTCGAGATCGCCGAGCGTATAGCGTCGCTTCGGCCGGCGCCAAAGCGGTCGATGCTGTTCGTGTTTCACGTCGGCGAGGAGAAGGGTCTTCTCGGTTCGCTGTATTTCACTGATCATCCGACTGTGCCACGCGACTCGATTGTCGCGCAACTCAACATGGACATGGTCGGCCGCGGCGACGCGTGGGACCAAGCCGTCACCGACAAGACCGGCAAATCATTTCACGGAAGTTCCAACTTGTTGATGCTCGTCGGCTCGCGGCGTCTTTCGACCGAGTTGGGCGATCTGCTCGAGCGCGTGAACACCGAGGGCAAGCATAGCCTCTCGTTCGACTACTCGTTCGACGCGAACGGTCATCCGGAAAACATCTACTGCCGGAGCGATCACTACGCGTATGCGCGCTATGGCATTCCGGTCGTGTTCTTCACGACGGGCCTGCACTCCGACTATCACCAGGTGACGGACGAGCCGGAGTACATCGACTACGATCACATGTCGCGCATCGCGTCGTTCATCGAGGATGCCGCGGTGCACGTGGCGAATCTCGACCATCGTGTCGTGGTCGATCACGCGAAGCCCGACCCCCACGGCTCCTGTCAGCAATGAGATGACACTCACCTGTCATCCTGAGGAGCACAGCGACGAAGGATCTGCTGTTCGACCATCGTTCCCGAAATCCGCCGACGGGCGGCGATTTGGAACTGAGCTTGCCCGAGCGATAAGTGACCGTTTCTGACTACATGCGCCGGCTGCGCGAGCGCGTCGGATCCGACTTGCTGTTGCTTCCCGGCGTTGCCGCCATCGTTCGCGACCCACAACACCGCGTGCTCTTCATTCGCCGCGCTGATAACGGCGCGTGGGGGCTGCCCGCCGGCGGGATCGATCCTGGCGAGACGCCCGCGGAAGCCGTCGTTCGCGAGGTCCACGAAGAGACCGGCCTCGAGGTGCGCGCGACGCGCGTTGCTGGGGTGTTCGGCGGCACCGGCTTTCGCATGCGGTACGAGAATGGCGACTGCGCCGAATACACCGTCGTCGTGCTCGACTGCGAGATCGTTGGCGGAAAGCTCGCGCCCCTCGACGGAGAAGCGCTCGCCTTCCGCTACTTCGCGCCTAACGAGGTCCCCAAGCTCCAGGTGGCCTATCCGAAAGCGCTCTTTCAACCGCCTTCCAGCCCTACGGCTCCCCCACTCTGGTAGCACGCGCGTGGGCGGGCCGCTTCCGCTAGGTTCAGAAAGAATCTTTACGAGGCAGCATTGCGCATTGGCATTCTCGGTTCGGGGCTGATGGGAAGCGCCCTCGGCGCGGCGTGGGCTCGCGCCGGTCATGTCGTGACCTTCAGCTATTCACGCGATACCGCGAAGCTCGAGGGGTTGGCGCGGGACGCGGACAATAAGGCACGTGCGGCCGCGCCTAACGACGCAGTGCGCGACGCCGAAGTCGTGCTCGTCAGTATTCCTTGGCACCAGCTCGACGAGGCGCTCGCGGCTGCTGGCGGCGCGGGAGCGTTCGCGAACAAGGTCGTCATCACTTGTACGCTGCCAATGCGTGCCGATGATTCCGATCTCGCGATCGGCCACGAAACATCCGGCGCGGAGACGCTCGCGCAGCGACTGCCGTCGGCGCAAGTGGTGGCGGCGTTCAATACGATTCCGTCGGAGCTCATCCGCGAGCACGAGGAACAGATGGCTCGGCTGGCGAGACGCGACAGCGGCGGCTTCGCGGCGATCGGCGTCGAGCAGCCGCAGGTGGTCATCTGCGGTGACGACGTGCACGCAAAAGATCGCGCGGCCTCGCTGGCCACGGACGCCGGCTTCACTCCCGTGGATGCGGGACCACTGCGGGTGAGCCGGTGGATCGAGCCCTTCGCCTTGCTCGTCGCGCAGTTAGCATACGCTCAAGACCTCGGGCCCGCATTGGGCTACCGCTTCCTGCCCGCCCGACCAGCGAACGCGGCCGGATCGAGCGATACCGTTCAGTCTTGAATCGACGACGCACCACGTAGCACGCGCCACCCACCACGCCGGACTGTCCCGCGCGGAGGACAACGGTTCGTCCCAACCCTTGGGGCAATACCGCTGTCTTATGCAGGTCATCGCAACCGCACGGACTCTCCGATGTTTCTCTCATTGCTCGTTCTCGGCGGCGGCCTCACGCTGCCGCCACAAAAGGTTCTTGCCTCGGGTACACCCGTGCCGCGCGGGCCGTCCGTACCACTCACTGCCATAGCGGTACGTACGCGTCAGGCGCCGGTGGTCGACGGTCGAAATAACGATCCGATCTGGCGCGATGCACCGAAGATCAGCGACTTCCGGCAATTCGCGCCCCACGTCAACGTCGATCCATCTTTCCGCACGGAGTTCCAGACCTCGTACGACGAGCACAATCTCTACGTCTTCGTGCGGATGTACGATCCGCATCCCGACAGCATCATGCACGCGCTGTCGCGACGCGACGTCCGTGGCCCGTCGGACCAGATCAAGATCCTCATCGACTCGTACGGCGACAGACGCTCCGGCTACGAGTTCGCCGTCAACCCCGATGGCGTAAAGCGCGACTACTCCATCAGCAACGACGCCCAAGAAGATGATTCCTGGAATGGTGTGTGGGATGTCGCGACCACGGTTGACTCGTTAGGATGGACGGCCGAGTTTCGCATTCCTCTCTCGCAGCTGCGATATGGGAAATCGGAGCGCCACACTTTCGGTTTTGGTGTCTGGCGCGACATCGAGCGGCTCGTCGAGCGCGATTCGTGGCCCCTGTATTCGCCGGAGCGCAATGGTCTCGCGTCACAGCTCGGTAAGCTCGACGGCATCAGCGGTATCTCCACGGCGCAACGCCTCGAGGTGACACCATATGCCGTGACGAAGAACGTCGAGCGCACGCGCGCCTCCGGCTTCGCACGTGGTCAGGATTTCTCGGCAGGCGCCGACGTCAAGTTCGGCCTCACGCCTAACGTCACACTCGACGCCACGGTCAATCCCGATTTCGGTCAGGTCGAAGCGGATCCGGCGGTGCTCAACCTCTCGGCCTTCGAGACATTTTACGCCGAAAAGCGACCGTTCTTCGTCGAGGGAACGGGGCTGTATCAGTTTCAGCTCAACTGCTACATCGTCGTGGACTGCAGCACGAATGAAGGTCTCTTCTATTCGCGCCGCATTGGACGATCGCCGATGCTGCGCGACTACTATGGAGACGCGAGCACGCCCACGGCGACTCCAATCGCCGCGGCCACCAAGCTCACCGGACGCACGGGCAACGGCCTCTCCTTCGGCGTGCTCGACGCGGCAACGCCACGCGTCGATGGACTCTCTAGTCGAACTGTCGAGCCGAGGACCAACTACGCGGTCGTGCGTGCGCAACAGGATCTGCGTGGCGGCGAGGCGGGCATCAGCATCATCGGCACGGCGGTGAATCGGGCGCTCGACGAGTGGACGTCGCCTTACATCCACAGCAGCGCGTACACCGGCGGCGCGACATTCCGCAACCGCTTCTATCACAGCGAGTACGAGCTCTCGGGGCAATTAGCAGTCTCTCAGGTTATGGGCTCACCCGAGGCTATCGACAGCACGCAGCGCTCCGCTGTTCATTACTTCCAGCAGCCCGGCGACAAAATCACGGAAGATCCAACGCGTACCTCGCTCGGTGGCCACGCCGAGCAGCTCAAGTTCGGCAAGTACGGTGGCGGCTTCACGCGATTCGAGTCGAGCATTCTCCGACAGTCACCAGGATTCGAGGTCAACGACCTCGGCTATCTGCGACGCGCCGACATCATGGACTGGAGCACCTGGGCCGCGCTCAGCTTCCAGAATGCACATGGCATCTATCGTTGGGCGCAGGTGAACGGCAACCACTGGGAGCAGTGGAACACGTCGGGCACCCGGCTCGACAATGCGTTCAACTTCAACGGTCATATGGGGCTCTTGAACAACTGGGACGTGCATCTTGGCAGCACCTTCGCGCGTCTGACGCCGAGCTACTGCGATCGTTGCACACGTGGCGGTCCGGTGGTACGGCAGTCGGCGGCGTTCTATCCGTGGGGCGGCGTCAACACCGACAGTCGCAAGCCTATCTCGGCGGGCATGTGGGCGAATCTCAACTTCAGCGATGGTGGCCGAACGCATGGCACGTCGCTGAGCCCATACATGAACTTCCGCTTCTCCACGCGGCTGCAGGCGCAACTCGGGAGCAATGTGTTTTGGGGTCAGGACAACACACAGTGGTTCGGCAACTTCACGGACGCCGCGAGTGCCACCCATTACACATTCGCTCACCTGGACCAAACGCAAATCTCCCTCAGCACGCAGCTCAGCTACGCGATGACGCGGGATCTGACGCTCGAGTTTTACGGCCAGCCGTTCGTGGCGAAGGGTGTTTACACGAACATCCGCGAGACGAGTGCGACGCCTAACGCCGCCGGCTACGACGATCGGTTTCGTCCCTTCACAGCGCCGGCCGGCACCGACACCGCGTTCAAATCGGTGTCGCTGCGCAGCAACATGGTCGTGCGGTGGGAGTATCGCCCGGGCTCGACGGTGTATCTGGTGTGGACCCACGGTCGCGGCGACGACGAGAACACGTACAACACAGGTCAGTCGTGGCTAACGGACTATCGCGATCTGTTCCGACTCCATCCGGACAATACGTTCCTGATCAAGGTGGCGTACTGGCTGAATCGGTGAGTTGGCGTTAGTACATAAGAATGATTCCCCACATCCGCGCGTTGGCGGTTGCCGCCTCAGTTGTCATCCTGAGCGATGCCCGTCCTGTCATCCTGAGCGAAGCCCGCCCTGTCATCCTGAGCGAAGCGAAGGATCTGCTGTTCGGCCGCGGCGCGAGCCCGGAGCAACAGCAGATCCTTCGTCGCTTCGCTCCTCAGGATGACAGGACGTGGGATGAAAAGGCGCTCGACAAGTGGCTGCGACATCTCGCCGACTCCGCGAAATTCTCCGGCGTCGTGCTGGTGGAGCGCGGGAACAAGGTACTGCTGAATCGCGCGTACCTGCCGGCGGGAGGCCGGCGCCTAACGACCGAGAGCGCCTTCTGGCTCGCATCAACGACCAAGCAATTCACCGCCGCCGCGATCATGAAGCTGGTGGACCAGGGTAAGCTCTCCGTCAGCGATTCCCTCTACCATTTCTTCCGTCGGCTGCCGCGCGACGCGCGGGCGATCACCGTTGAGCAACTGCTCACGCACACGTCGGGTGTCGCACCATCCGGCTCGGCGGAGGGCGTGACTGATCGGGAGGCGGCGGTTCGCGCGATCCTTTCCGAGCCGCTTCGTGGCCAGCCAGGCGAGACCTACCACTACGAGGACGAGGACTACACGCTGCTGGCCGCGGTCGTGGAGACTGTCGCTGGAGTGCCTTTCGAAGCGTTCGTCGAGCGGACGCTGCTCATTCCCGCCGGTCTCACGCATACTGGCTTCTGCGGCCGGCTCTCGGCGCGCGTAACGGTCGCGCCGTCGGCGAATGCGCCGGCCGTGCCGCCTCCATGCAGCGGTGGAAGTACACCGGTAGACTGGGCGGATCGCGGCGCGACGGGTCTCGTCGGCACCGCCGGCGACCTCCTGAAGTGGGCGCGTGCTCTTCGCGCCGGGAAGATCCTCTCCCAACGGTCGGCGCAGGAGCTGGGGCGTGGTCACGTGCTGGTTCGCCGCGAGGGCGGCAACGACGTGTACTACTCGTTTGGCGACCGCATCTATATGCAGGGCGATCGACGTCGCGAAGTCTGGCACTCCGGCTATGACGTGCGCGTCGGCCAGAGCAGTGTCGTGCGGCTGCTGGAGAATGGCCTCTCGATCGTCGTGCTCTCGAACGCCGGTCTCGACGCGTCGGGCCAGACCTGGGCGTCGGCCGTCGCTCGCGTCGTGGACAGCTGCCTCGACGATTCGAACGGCTGCGAGAGACCTAACGTCACCCAGGCGACCCCGCGCTGAAAGCGGGTTGAGGGTAGAGTGGCGCGTGGCGCGTGGCGCGTGGCGCGTGGCGCGTGGCGCGTGGCGCGCGCCGCGCGCCGCGCGAAGTCTTATCTCGCCCACGCACCACGCACCACTTTCTCTGGCGGTTGCCCGACGCCAGTCCTATGTTAGCCCTCAGCGCATCTTCTGGGGGCGCGCGTGCGCAGTCCGGCTGACGTCCTTACGGGACAGTTTGCACGTCGCTATGTCATCGAGCGTGAGCTCGGTCGCGGCGCAACGGCGACGGTGTATCTCGCGCGCGATACCGAACGCGGCCAATACGTCGCGATCAAGATCCTGCGCCAGGAGCTCAGCGAGACCACCGCCGCTCGTCACTTCCTGCGCGAAATTCGCAGCACCGCCGCCTTGCAGCATCCGCACATCGTCGGCGTCATCGACGAAGGCGAGTACGAGAATCGCTTCTACCTCGTGCTGCCGTATTTGGATGGCGGCACGTTGCGCGAGAAGCTGAATAGCGAGAAGCAGCTCGCCATCGCAGACGCGATATCCATTGCGCGCACGATTGCCGATGCGCTCGATCATGCGCATCAGCATGGCCTCATCCACCGCGACGTGAAGCCGGAGAACATTCTCTTCACCGGCGGCCAGCCTTGTCTCACGGATTTTGGTATCGCCCGCGTCTTCGAACGTGCCCTCGGCGAAACGTCGACGACGAGCGGCATCGTCCGTGGGACGCCAGCATACATGAGCCCCGAACAGGCAAGCGGCGATCGCGACTATGACGGCCGCAGTGACGTTTTCTCGTTAGGCTGCGTGCTCTACGAGATGCTTGCCGGTGTGCCCGCGTTCGTTGGCGCGACCATCGGGTCGGTGATTGCCCAGCGGTTCGTGCACGCGCCGCGCGACGTTCGCGTCTATCGGCCCACCGTATCGCCCGCGCTCAGCGCGATTCTCGCGAAATCGGTGGCGCTCGAGCCGGCCGACCGCTACCGCACCGCCGGAGAGATGGCGCGCGCACTACAAGGTACCTCGCTGGAGTTGGATTCGTCCGGGGAGCTGCCCGTTAGGCAACGTTCTTTTGGCTGGCTCGGACGAACGAAGGGACGCCGGTGGATGGCGGTCGCCGCCGTGGCGATCGTCGTTGCGATCGCCGCCGACGTCGCGTTGGAGCGTCGGTCATCCGTCTCCACGCGATTTCGCGAGCGCGACTGGATTCTCGTCGCTGACTTCGACGGACCGAATGACGACCCACAGCTCGCCACCGCCGTCCGTGAGCTTACGACCGCCGAGCTCAATCAGTCGCGGTTCGTGAGCACGCTGCCTCGCTCGCAGTTGAACACCACGATGCGTCTCGCCGGACTTCCGGATACGACCACCGTTGGACCGCAGCTGGCGCGCGAGCTCGCCTACCGCAGTGCGGTACGGGCCGTGCTCGTGGGAAGCATCACGCACCTGGGAAGCAGCAATTACTCAATCGTCCTTCACGTCATCGACGCGGACGACGGTGCGGACATCGTGTCGGTTGCCGGCGCCGCACATGACAGCAGTCTCGTGACCACCGTGCAGCGCTTGGCGCGAGAGGTACGGTCAGGACTGGGCGAGCGCCGCGCATCGATCGAGGCGACAGTACCGCTCTATCAGGCGGCGACACCCTCATTTGCCGCCTTTCGGCTATATGTAGAAGGTCTCCGCCTCCAAACACGAGGCGACGGGCGCGGAAGCAATCGGTTGCTGCGTGAGGCGATCGCCCTCGACACGGGTTTCGCGTCCGCGTGGCTCTCGATGGGTTGGAATTACCTCAACGACCGAACGCTGGACTCGGCGCGCTGGGCTTTCGGCCGGGCCAAGAAACTCGAAACGCGATTGGCCGACCTGCAGCGCTATCGGCTCGACGCGGACGTCGCGTACACGCTCAACTACGATCTGCCGGCGGCAATCAACGCCTATGACCTGTTCCTCGCGGAGTCGCCGCGGTCCTGGGCGGCATACAACAATCGCGGTTCGTATCTGATGGCGTTAGGCAGGTACGAGGATGCGCTCGAGTCGTTCGACCGTGCGGTCGCTGCGCATCCGTTCGGTCCCAAGCGCGCGCAGATCCAGGTGATGAACAAGGCGGCGACGCAGATCACGCTCGGGCAGTTCGCCGAAGCCCGGCAAACGATGGGCGATCTCTCTGGGCCCTTCGCGACGGAAATCCGCCTGATGCTCGACGCCGCGACGGACGCGTGGGGAGACGCGGACAGCGTTAGCGCCGCCGCGGCGAGCGCTCCATCGTCACCGGGGTTGTTGCGCGTTCAGGCAACGGCTACGTCGGCGAGCAGCAAGGCAGTTCGCGGTGCCGTGAGCGCGGCCGACAGCATCTTTGCCCGGGCGGCCGCCGGAGCGACGCCGGACGCGAAGCGATGGTACTACCGCGACCGTCTGCTGCTGGCTGCCGCGAGCGGCCGCGCCGTGCCACCGCTGCCTAACGAGCTCGCCTCCGATACCAGCATCGCCGGGCGCGCGACCGCGGCGCTCGGTGCGGCGATCGCCAACGACACCGTTCGCGCACGTGCCCTGCTTTCGCGCGTGAACGCGGCGTCGGCGGAGGATCTGCGCCGTCTTGGCAACGGGCCACGCCTCATCGATGCGTGGATCGACACGCGTGCAGGTCGATGGACGTCGGCGACGGACAAGATTGCGCCCGTCGCGGCGACCGGAGAGAACGACAGCGCGCTGCTCGACCGGGTGGGTAGCCTCTCGATGCGCTGGCTCGCCGCCGAGGCGTACGCGAGACGTGGCCGCGCCGACTCGGCCGCTGCCTTTCTCGAGCTGGCAATCACGCCGCAACGCATGCCCGCCCAGGAGTACGCGCTGCGCGGCCTCGTGCTGCCGTTCGCCCATCGGCGACTGGCGCAATGGTATTCCACGTTGGGCAGGCGTGACGAGGCGGTGAAACATTGGCGCGCTTTCCTTGACGCATTCACTCAGCCCGATCGGGATCTCGTGCCCTTCGTCGCTGAAGCGCGGCAGGCGCTCGCACGACTCGGAGCAGCTTAAACGTCGGCGATCTTCCCGTTGGCCTGCAGGATAAACCAGCAACGCACGGAGGCGGTTATGTGGCGTAGCTCGTTACGGCAGAGCGGAGTGTTGCTCTTTCTCGTTCTTGGTTCACTCGCTGAACCGGCATCTGCGCAACGCGCGCCAATCAAGCTTGGAAAGAAGAGTTGCGTGCTCGCTCCAGTGGCCGGTCATCAGTCACAGGGAATGATGTGCCACGTTGGGAATAGCCTCCTCCTCCGCGCGGACTCGACGGGTGTAGGCGAATTGCGGCTCAAGCCCGGACCGAAGCTCGTGGTCATCGGCGCGGCGCCTTGCACAATGCTCAGGGCCCAGTCCGGACATGCTCCGATGGAGACATGCACCGTCGGAAATCAGGAGTATGTCCTCGACTCCACTGGAGTCGGCACAGGAGAGCTCTCATACTCGAGGCACGATTCCACGGGCGTTGGAGAATTGTATTTCGACAAGAACAACTGCATATGGGTCACCGTTCCCGGCTCGGGCGCGAAGGAACTGGAGTGCCTATATGGAACGGTCGTCTTCCATATCGACTCCACAGGCGTTGTCGAACGCACCGCCAAAACCGCCTCGCGGCGTTAGGCACAAGCCGAGGAGGCGACTAGCTCGCCTCCTCGGTGACCCCCGCGAACACCCGATTGCGCACGCCGCCGATGTCGCGCACCGGACGCACCTCCACGGAGCCCACGCGCGACCACGGGAAACTCTCGGCAATGCGCGTCGCCTCGTCGATGTTGTCCGCTTCGATGATGTTGAACCCCCCGAGCACTTCCTTCGCTTCGGCGAACGGTCCATCGGTCACCGCGAGGCGTCCGTTGCGCACGCGCAGCGTCTTGGCCTTCGGCGCGTCTTCCAGCATCTGCGACTCGATGAGCGTTCCTTCACGCTGGAGCTCGGCGGCGTGGCCGAGGCAATCGCGCATCATGGAGTCGAACTCGCCTGGCGGAAGCGCCTGGATCATCGCGTTGTCGACATAGATCACGAGCATGTACTTCATCGTCTCTCCTCCCTAACGACGGCGTTTCTTAGCCGCGGACCGTTTCTTGGTCGCGGATCGTTTCTTGGTTGCTTTTCGCGCGTTCGTGCGCTTCTTGGCGACGGGCCGCTTCTTCGCGGCGCTACTCTTCTTTGCGGTAGCTCTCTTTTTACCTGCGGTTCGCTTCTTCCCCGTGCTGATCTTCTTGGCCGCACCACTCTTCTTCGCGGCGCCTCGCTTTTTCGCTGCACTGGATTGCTTCGCGGCTGGCCGCGACGACGTCTGAGACGAATGGAGCGCAAACGCCGCCCCCTGCGGGTCGCCGAGGATGGCGATCGTACCGCCACCCGGAACCTCCATTGGCGGACGCTGAACGAATGCGCCGTTCTTGGTTGCGATGTCAACAGCCTTCTTTACGTCCTTCACGTAGATGTACACGAGCCAGAACGGGGGCATGTTCGCCATGTCCCCATGACGATTGAAGATACCTCCGAACGGCTGTCCCTTGCCGAACATGGAGTATGTATTCCCGCCGCCCATGTCCATCTCGCCAGTGGTCTCCCAGCCAAACAGCTTCCGGTAGAAATCGAGGGCCTTCTTTTGGTCCGTGGTCATCAGCTCGTGCCAGGAGAAGCGGCTCAGCACAGGCGTGCCATCCCAGCTCTGCGATGGGCCGTTCGCTTTGTACGTGCCGAACACCGCACCCTGCGGATCGCGGATCAGCGCGAAACGGCCGACGTTCGGGATGTCCCGAGGCGGTACCATCACCGTCCCGCCGATCGTGCTCGCCAAGCGCGCCGTCTCGTCCACGTTGTTCGATTCGATGTACGGCATCCAGTGTGGCGGCACGCCGGCATGGCGCATATCATCGCCAAGAGCGTACACTCCGGCTATCGGTCCGCCCGCGGTCGTCCACATCGCGTAATCCTTGTCGAATTGCTGCGTCCCCCACCCGGTGATCGGCGCGTAGAAACGCTTCGCCGCTTCGGTGTCGGGGGTCATGAGCTCGTACCAAACGAATTGGCCGTGCATGGTCGGAGTGTCGGGAAAGGGTTGCAATGAGCAAACGAGAACGCGACATAAGTGAACGCAAATCGACCCATTCGTCCAGTCGTTTTCCCAAGACCGTTACGACGATGATGAGCCGGCGCTGGAAGTTGCCATCTATCAGGGGCACTTCGGCTACCCCAATGACCCGGGGCGCTGGAGCGTTTCTCAGTCTGTCTCGCCGTTCGCCTGCCGGCGTCCGTCGCGGCACTCTTTCTCTACCGGCCGTGTGGCCGGCAGTCTCAGCAAGACCAGACCTCGTCCAGCTAACCGTAGGAGCCTGATGCGCACAACCCGAGGCGCGACGAAGATGCCCACGCCGTCATCGATCGATGACTATCTCGGGCGCCTAACGAAGGACAAGCGTGCGGCGCTGGAGAGGCTGCGTGTTGCAATCAAGCGCGCCGCGCCGGCGGCGGAAGAGTGCATCAGCTACCAGCTGCCGGCGTTTCGTCTCGACGGAAAGATCATGGTTTGGTTCGGCGCCGCGAGCAAACACTGCGCGTTCTATCCGGGCGCCGCCCCGATCGCCGAGCACGCAGCGGCCCTCGCCGATTATGGCACGAGCAAAGGCACCATTCGCTTCGACCCAGCACATCCCCTGCCTTCGACGCTCGTGGAAAAGCTCGTGCGGTCTCGCATCCGCGAGCGAGCGGCGAAGCCCAGTACGAAAGCCCACACCGCTCGCGCCGAATAGCGTGCGGGGTGCAGCCCGCAACGAGGGGCACCCCGCGCCTATTTCTCTTCGCCTTCCCCTCAGGTACTCCGGATCTGGGATTTGATCTTTTTTACCGTCGCCTCATCGAAGTTCTCGATGCCATGTGCTTTCCGTGCGTGCTCCGCGCCTTGTCGGAGCACTTCTTCCTCGGTGTTCGCCCGCACGACTGCATCACAGGCGAACCCTACATCGCTGCACCGTAGCTCTTTCATGAGCCCTCCACGAGATCGGTTCGAGTTCGCCGAACGTACGCGCGGGGAAAAATTACGGCAAGCAGACTTATCCATCCCGATAAGCCTTGGCGACGGCCTAACGCCACACCGTGCATCCCCGCGCCTCGAGCGCGCCCATCCACGCCGGCGGCGCACCGAGTGGATTCCACCGCAGATCCAGTCGTTCCAGCGATGGAAGCCTGCCAATGACGTCCGGTAGCACGCGCAGCTCGTTGCCGCGTAGGTCGAGGTCGCGCAGCTCGCTCAGCGCACCTAACGATTCCGGCAGCTCGCGAAGCTTGTTGTTCCGAAGACCGAGCCGCCTCAAGCTCCGGACGTCGCCAATCCAATCAGGGAGCGCGCGCAGCTGGTTGCTGGTGAGATGCAACTCGCGGAGCTTGCTGAGATTGCGAACACCCGGAGGCAGCTCGGCGATCGCATTGTCGTCGAGCCGGAGCTCGACGAGCGCCGTCAGTTCGCCAATGGTCTTCGGCAGCTCGGTCAGCGCGTCGTGACTCGCATTGAGATACGCCAGCGATCCGAGCTTGCCAATGGTTTGCGGCAGCGCGCCCAATCGTTGCTGATCGGATACATAGAGGTAGTAGAGACTGCTCAAATCGCCGAGCGAATCGGGCAGTGACGCGAAGCGATTGCGATTCGCGTCCAAGACGCGAAGCTCGGTAAGCTCGCCGATCCAGTCCGGCAGTGTCGCGAGCTGGTTGTCATAGATGTACAGCTCGCGCAGCTCGACCATCGCGCGAATCTCCGCGGGAAGCTCGGTGAGGCCGCGATTGGAGACGTCGAAACGTTCGGGCATGGAAGAGGGACTAAGGGATTGGACGAAGGCGCAGGAAGTTGGCCGGCCGTCGAACCTGGCCGAAACTTTACACCGCGCCGCCGGCTCCGAACGTATTTTCACGCAATCGAGTGCTCGTATTCGTTAGGCGCGAGCCGCGTGGGCAATGGTACATCAACGCGAGGGTCTCCGCATGGAGCGATTTCTCCAGGACCTCAAATATTCGCTGCGCACTTTACGCCAGCAGCGTGCGTTCACCTTCGCCGCCCTGGCGGCACTCGCCCTCGGCATCGGCGCCACGACGGCCGTCTTCTCGGTGGTCAATGCCATCCTCCTGCGCCCATTTCCTTACCCCGCACCCGATCGGATCGTGATGTTCATGAACACGTCGCCGAACGGATCGGGGCCGGGGGCGTCACCGGCCGAATTCGCGCATTGGCGCCGGCAAACCGGAGTGGTGCAAGACGCATCCGCATTTCGGAATGTCCTCGTCAACTATACCGGGGGCGAGATTCCGGAACAGGTCAACTCCGGCAACGTGAGCGAGGCCTTCTTCCGTTTGTGGGGTGCCCGCGCGCTGCTGGGACGCACGTTCTCGGCGGATGAGGACCGGCCGAATGGTCCACGCGTCGCCGTGTTGTCCTACGGGTGGTGGACGCGACGCTTCGCATCAGACCCGGCAATCATCGGCAAGACGATTCAGCTCAGTGGCGACCCGTATGTCGTGATCGGAGTGCTCGACCGCGGTTTCGATCCATCGGAGTTCATCGACCCACCCCAAGTCTGGACCGACTTTCAGATCGACCCGAACACGATGGACGGCGCGCACTATTTCCGGGCCGCCGGACGTCTCGAGCCAGGTGTGACGCTCGCGCAAGCGCAGGCGAGGCTCCGTCAATCCGCCGACGAGTATCGTGCGCGCATCCCAAATGGCATCCCAAAGGATGCGAGCTTCAGCGTCGCGCCCATTCACAAAATCTTCGTCCGGAATTCGCAATCGTTGCTGATCGTGCTGCTCGCCGCCGTTAGCGGGGTGCTGCTGATCGCATGCGCCAACGTCGCGAATCTCCTCCTCGTGCGCTCGACCGTGAGAAAACGTGAGATGGCTATTCGCGCGGCCATGGGCGCGGCGCGAGGCCGCATCATTCGACAGCTCGTCACCGAAAGCGTGCTGCTCGCCGTCATCGGGGGTGCGCTCGGACTGGTGTTGGGTTTGTTCGGCATTCGGGCGCTGTTGTCGATCAACACGGCCGGGCTGCCGCGCGTGGGCGAGCACGGATCGGCGGTGCAGCTCGACTGGCGATTACTCGCCTTCACCGCGGTCGTGTCGATCGGAACCGGGTTGCTGTTCGGGGCCATGCCCGCGTTGCATGCGTCGCGCGAAGACCTCAGTGGCACATTGCGAGACGGCACCGGCTCGTCCGGTGGAGGGCGCACAGCGCGTGTGCGCTCGGCACTCGTCGTGCTCGAGATCGCGCTGGCGCTTACGCTCGTGATCGGATCGGGATTGCTCATTCGCACCTCGCTGGCGCTCCAGGCGGTGGCACCGGGCTTCGACGCCACCAACGTCTTGACGATGAGCATGTCGTTCACCGGCCCGCGCTTCCAGACGGCAGCGTCCGTGGAACAGGCGATCCGTGCTGGTGTTGAGCGTTTGCGAATGCTTCCGGGCGTTGTCGCCGCGAGTGCCGCGTGCTGTGTCCCTCTCGAGGGTGGTTACGGGCTGCCCTTCAAGATCCTCGGACGGCCGCTCGAGCAAGGGCAGTTCCATGGCGGCGGCGACTGGACCACCGTGTCGCCGGGCTACTTCGAGGTCTTCAAGATTCCGGCGATACGGGGCCGTACGTTCACCGATCTCGATGACAAAGCCGCGCCGCCCGTCGTGATCATCAATCAGGCGATGGCCAAGGAGTTCTGGAAGACAGGTGATCCGCTCAACGAGCGGCTCGTGATCGGCCGCGGTGGCATGAAGGAGTTTGCAACCGAGCCGGATCGCCAGATCATCGGCATCGTGGCGGACAGCCGGGACGACGGCCTCAATCAAGACCCGAGTCCCAAGATGTTCGTACCGCAAGCTCAGGTGCCTGATCCCGTGAACGCGCTGAACACGCGCATCGCCCCGATGGTCTGGGTGATTCGCACGAGTGTCTCGCCGCTCTCGCTGAGCGCGGGAGCGCAAACCCAGCTCCGTCAGGCGACGGGTTTGCCCGTTGCCGACATTCGTTCCATGAGCCAGATCGTCGCCCGCTCTACCTCGCGCGAGCGATTCAACACGTTGCTGATGACGGTGTTCGCGCTGTCGGCTCTGGCGCTCGCGTCGATCGGGATCTATGGCGTGATGGCGTACGCGGTACAGCAACGCACGCGGGAAATTGGCGTGCGCATGGCGCTCGGCGCCGAGCCGGCGGCGGTGCGATGGATGGTCGTGTTGCAGGGGATGCGACTGGCGGGTATCGGCGTGGTGATCGGCGTCGCGGCAGCGTACGCGCTCGCGAAGTACATGAGCAACTTCTTATTCGGCGTGCAAGCGCGGGATCCGCTCGTGTTCATCGGTGTACCGCTGCTGCTTGCCCTCATCGCCCTGGTCGCCGTCTGGATGCCGGCGGCGCGGGCGAGCCGAATCGACCCCTTAGGCGCGCTGCGAACCTGAACCAGTGTCCGACTACCTGATCCGGCAATTCGACACCGCGTGTGCACTCGCGCACATACACCTCGGCAGCTTAACGAGCGACGAATGCCTCTGGCGTCCATCCGATCGTGGATTGCACGTTCGGCGCGGGACCGATGGCCGCTGGCGCGCCGAGTGGCCGGAGCATGAAGGATACGGTCTCGGTCCGCCCAGCATCGCCTGGCTGACCTGGCACATGATCTTCTGGTGGTCGATGGTGATCGATCATTCGTTTGGTGACGGCACGCTCACACGTGAGGAGATCGATTGGCCCGGCTCGGCTCACGGCGTCCGCTCGCGGATGGGGGCGCTGGAGGACATGTGGCGAGGGCATCTCGCACAGCTCGCCGACGCCGACCTCGCGTCGCAGGCGCGAACACGATGGCCGTTCACTGATCGGCCGTTCGGCGATGTCGTCGCCTGGGTCAACGTGGAGTTGACGAAGAATGCAGCGGAGATCGGTTATGCGCGATTTCTGTACGCGGTGCGGTCAACTGCGGGCGGCTTGGAATCCCGGCTGTGATCGCGTGCAAGCAAGCGACAGCGGAAGTGGGTTGCCCGCGCCATCCCGCGCGCCTCAGACGAAGCCTACGGGCCGCGCCTTCCGCGCCCCATCCATGTTGGCTAGCGAGGCAAGAACTTCTCGACCATGTCGGCAACCGTCGTCGTATCGAGCAAATTGTAGTGCGTCGTCCCCGGAATGATCGCGAGCTGGTTCGGTGAGCGCCGTGAGCCATCCAAGCCGGCGTCTCGCTGGCCGCCGCCAATGAGCTTGTAGAAATCGATGATATGCTCGGTGCGGTAGGTGTCGGCATCGGCGAAGATGAGCATCATCGGCGCGCGAATCTTCGCAACCTCCCGTGACCAGTCGAAGTCTTGCCGCTGGAGGTCGCCCATCTTCTCGAACAGTTGCTCCCAGTCCCGCTCCGGATAGAGCGTCGCCATCGGCGACTGCTTCATCATCGTGCCGAAGGACGCGCCCATCTGGTCGAAGATGGCGAGGATCTCTGGATAAAACGCATCGCGCCGGAACGGACTCGACACGATGACGAGCGTCCGTACGAGCTCCGGATGGCGAATCGTCGTCTGCAGCGCAACGCCGCCACCTAACGAGTAGCCAATCAGATCGATCTGCTGTACGCCGAGCTGCTCGATCAGCGCGGCGATCGGGTCCGCCATCGATGCGTGTCTGAGCACGCCGTCGACGTTGGCGCTGCGTCCGTGATTCGGCAGATCGACTGCGATGACACGACGATTCCGCGCCAGGGCGGGCAAATTCGGACCGAACATCTCGATGCCACCCACGCCCCCATGAAGCAGCACGACCGGCACCTCTTTGTCGTCCGGTCCGTGCGTCTCGTAATAGATCCTGAGTCCGTTGGCGACAGCGAAGTGGCCGTGCTCGTTCATCGATCCTCGTGATACGATATGAAGTGAATACCCCGCAAGGCTAATCACGCCCCGCCCAATTCACCATCAGTCCATTGGACCAAGCGCGTACGACCGGACAGCGTCGCGAGCCTTCGTGCTGGCCCGAGTTTTTGCATGCTTCGCATTGTGAACTCGGTTGCCGGCACCTCCCCACGCCGCGCCCTATGCGATTAGGCGCTCGCATGCGCGACGAGACGCTCTTCCAGACCTCAGCGGCGCGTTATGCGTTCAGCATCGCCGCGGTGGCGGCGGCATTTGCGCTGAAGATGCTGTTGATGCCGTGGACGGGCTCTGGTGCGCCGCTCGTCTTCGCCTTCGCCGCGATTCTCGTGACGAGCGTCTTTGCGGGTACTGGCCCCGCTGTCCTGGCGCTCCTGATCACGGCCTCACTCGGCGCCCTGGTGTTCGTGCTGCCCGAGGGGTATTCCGGCTCGCAGACACTCACGCAAGCGTCGCTCTATCTGATGGACGGGCTCATCATCGTGTACCTAACGAGTCTCACGAATCGGCGACGGGTGAGCCTGCAACACGCCAACCACCGGCTATTGATCGCGAATGAGGAACGGGCGCGGGCGTTGACGCGCACGCGGGAAACCATCGATCTGGCGCCGGACGCGTACTTTCTCGCGGACCTCGACGGGCATCTCACCGATGTGAACCAAGCCGCGTGCCGGCTCCTCGCCTACACTCGCGAGGAGCTCGTGCGGAAGAACCTCTACGACATCATCCCGCCGGAAGACATCGCACGGCTCGCGGCGGCGCGAGCCGATCTGATGGTGCCTGGCCGGATTCACAAGTCCGAGTGGCTGCTCAGGCGAAAGGACGGACGCTTCGTTCCGGTCGAAGCGAGCGCCAACATTCTCCGCGAGGGGCGCTGGCAGGCCTTCGTTCGCGACATCTCAGCGGCACGCCGTATCGTTCGCGAGCGCGAGGAACAGCTCGCGCGTGAGCAGCTCGCGCGACTGGAGACAGAGCTAGCGAATGCTCAACTGCGCGAGTCTGAGGAGCGCTTCCGCCTCGCCTTCGAGGAGTCGCCGATCGGCGCGGCACTGGTATCGCTCGACGGACGGTTCGTGCGCGTCAATCAGGTTCTATCCGAGATCACCGGGTACACGATGGACGAGCTGCCGGGTCTCGCCGTGCAGCACGTCACACATCCCGACGACGTTCATAACGATCGCGAGCTACTCACCAAGCTGAATGGCGGCGAGATACGGCGTTACCAAATCGAGAAGCACTACATTCGCAAAGACCGCGCGATCGTCGTCATCATGCTGAGCGTCTCTCTGCTTCGTGCGCCGGACGGCACCCCCCAATACTACATCGTTCGCATCGAAGACATCACCGATCGCAAGCGAGCCGAGGAAGCGCTTCGCTTCTCCGAAGCAAAGTTCTCCGGGATCGTCTCCATCGCGGCCGACGCGATCATCTCCGTGGACATGGATCAGCGCATTCTCATCTTCAACGAAGGTGCGGAGAAGATCTTCGGCTACGCCATGAAGGAGATGGTCGGAACGCCGCTCGAGAGGCTCATCGCCGAACGCTTTCGCCTCGCACATCGCGAACATTTTTCGGCCTTCGTTGACGGCACGGAATCTTCGCGCTCGATGGCCGAACGAGGGGAGATCTTCGGCCGCCGCAAGAATGGCGAAGAGTTTCCGGCCGAGGCGTCGATTTCGAAAGTGGTCGTCAACAATTCAACCTTCCTTTCCGTGGTGCTGCGCGACATCACGTATCGAAAGAGCGTGGAAGAGGCCCTTCGCCGCGCCGTCACCGCGCGCGACGAGGTACTCGGCATCGTCGCTCATGACCTGAGAAACCCGCTCAGCACGATCATGATGCAGACGGAGATGTTGGAACGCGCCGATGGACAGACGGAGCGACGCGACCAGAAGCCCAGGCTCGTCATCATGCGGTCAGCCCAGCGCATGAACCGCCTCATTCAGGACCTGTTGGACGTGGCGGTCGTGGAAGGCGGACAGCTGTTGCGCCTCGCGCGCGAGCGACAGACCGTAGCCGACCTCGTGCGAGACGCAGCCGAGATGCAAAGGCCCCTCAGCAAATCCGCTGGCGTCGAGCTCACTATCGACGTTGACGAGGGCCTTCCCGAATTGTTCATCGATCGCGATCGCCTTCTCCAAGTGTTCGGGAATCTGATCGGCAACGCGCTCAAGTTCACGCCGACGAGTGGCTACATCAACGTTCGTGCGGTGCTGCGGGACAGGAATATCCTTTTCTCGGTGGCAGACTCTGGATCAGGGATTGCGCCAGAGAATGTGCCGCATGTGTTCGACCGATTCTGGCAGGCCTCGAAAAGGGCGGGGCGCCTTGGCGCCGGCTTGGGACTTCCCATCACCAAGGGGATTATCGAGGCACATGGCGGCCGAGTGTGGGTCGAAAGCGCGATAGGGCGCGGGACAACGTTCTTCTTCACGATCCCCATCGCAGCGCCAGACGCCTCGATCGCCAGGCCCCGCACCCACCCGGATGCCCTTCGCACGATACGGCGTCCCCGGCCAGAGAAGAACCGCTCCTGAGCAGGGCGGCGCGTGGGTTGGCTGGACGGCGGGGTGAACGTAGTTCATCCTTGATGCTTCCCTCCCCTCCCGGTCAGCTGCCAACCCATGAAACGCTTCGTCTACACCGCCTCCACACTGCTCCTCGCGCCAGCGCTGCTCTCGGCGCAAACGCGCATGCTTCGCTCGCCGTCGGTTGCCGGCAGCCAGATCGTCTTCGCGTATGCCAATAACATCTGGATCGTGGGCCGCGAAGGTGGTACCGCCCGTCGCCTAACGAGCTTCCCCGGCGAGACATCGAATCCCAAGCTCTCCCCTGACGGGTCGATGGTGGCCTTCAGCGCGGAGTACGGCGGCAATGTGGACGTCTACGTCATGCCGTCGATCGGCGGCGAGCCGAAGCGCCTTACGTGGCACCCCGCTCCAGACGAAGTGCAAGGATGGACGCCCGACGGGAAAACCATCCTGTTCTCGTCGGCGCGCGGCGGTGACGCCCCGCAACCGGTTCCGCGCTTCTATACCATCCCGGCAACGGGTGGAATCGAGTCGCTGATGGCGATGCCGCGCGCGTACCAGGGCAAGATCTCGCCGGACGGCAAGCGTCTCGCCTATCGCATGAACAACTCGTGGGACGAGGAGCGCCGTAACTATCGCGGCGGTCAGAATCGCCCAATCTGGGTCCTCGACCTGGCGAGCAACAACATCGAGACGCCGCCGTGGACCGATTCCAAGGAGATGGATCCCGTGTGGGTCGGCGACGCGGTGTATTTCCTCTCCGATCGCGACGGCGTGTCGAACGTTTGGTCCTACGACACGAAGACGAAAAAACTCGCCCAGGCAACGCGCTTCGCGGACTTCGACGTCAAGACGCTCGATGCCTCGCCAGACGCGGTCGTCTTCGAGCAAGCCGGCTATATCCATCTGCTCGACCCCAAGACCAATAGTGAGCGAAAGCTCAACGTCGTTGCCGCCGGCGACTTCCCATGGATGATGCCGCAGTGGAAGGATGTATCGAACCGTGCCACGAGTCTGGCTCTCTCACCTACCGGCAAGCGCGCCGCGATCGAAGCGCGCGGTGAGATCTTCACGATTCCCGCCGAGAAGGGTGACGCGCGCGACGTGACGGCGGCTAACGGCAGTTCCTCGGCCGAGCGCGATCCAGCGTGGTCGCCCGACGGACGCTTCGTGTCGTACTTCAGCGACAAGAGCGGCGAATACAAGCTCTACATCGAAGGGCAGGACGGAATCACACCACCGCGCGAGATCACGCTGCCCGAGCCGAGCCACTACTACACGCCCTCCTGGTCTCCGGACGGCAAGCACATCGTGTTCACGGACACGAAGCTCCGCGTCTGGGTCCTCGACGTCGCCAGCGGTCAATCGAAAGCAGTTGGCAACGACGAGTTCATGATTCCCGAGCGGTCGCTGAATCCGGTGTGGTCGCCAGACGGACAGTGGGTTGCCTACGCGAAGCGCCTTCCGTCGATGTACCGCGCCATCTTCGCCTACAATGTGAACAGCGGCGAAACCAAGCAGATGACGGACGGTTTAGCGGACGCTAACTGGGCGGCGTGGGACGCCAGCGGCAAATACCTCTGGTTCCTCGCGTCCACGAACTTCGCGCTCAACTCGGCGTGGCTCGACATGTCGTCATACGATCGACCGCAGACGCGCGCGCTCTACCTCGCGGTCCTGCGCAAGACTGATCCGTCGCCGGTGCTGCCCGAGAGCGACGAGGAGATCGCTCGCGGCGACAGCGCCAACGCCCGTTCGGTGCGGCCTGCCGGCTCGGAGCGCGGCACGGCCGACAGCTCGACGTTCGGCACGCGCGCCGCGGCGAGTGACAGTGCTCGCCCCGACCGTGCGCCGCGCGTGGCACCGGTTCACATCGACTTCGATGGCATTCAACAGCGCATCATCGCCATTCCGGGCATCGCCCAACGCAACTACACGCAACTTCGTTCCGGCCCCGCCGGCACGGTGTTCTTCGTCGAGCCGATTCCGCCCACCGGCACGCAGGAGCCGACCCCTGGCGGCGGCTTTGGTGGCCAGCCTGCCGGCACGCTGCATCGCTATCAACTGAAGGACCGCAAAGCAGCGATGTTCGCGCAGAACGTCGTGCAATTCGTGGTGAGCGGCGACGGACACAAGCTCCTCTATCGCACACCTGGCCAGCAGGGCGGGCTGTATCTCGTGGACGCGGATCGGCTGGTGCCGCAGCCCGCGCAGGGTCGCCTAACGACCCAGCTTCGCGCCTACGTCGATCCCAAGGCCGAGTTCAAGCAGATGTTCGACGAGGGGTGGCGCAATCAGCGCGACTACCTCTACGTCCCGAACCTGCAGGGCACCGATTGGCCGAGAATGAAGCAGATGTACGGCGAGCTCCTCCCGTACGTGAATCACCGCGCGGATCTCAATTATCTGCTCGACATGATGGGCGCCGAGATCGCGATCGGCCATTCGTTCGTGCGAGGCGGCGATATGCCCGACGTGCCGCAGTCGATCGTTGGCCAGCTTGGCGCTGATTTCAGCATCGACAACGGGCGCTACAAGATCACCAAGATCTACGACGCCGAGAGCTGGAATCCCGAGCTTCGCGCGCCGCTCGCCGGACCGGGCATCGACGTGCATGTCGGCGATTACGTGTTGTCAGTGAACGGACAGGAGCTCCGCGCGCCGGACAACATCTATCGTTTGCTCGACGGTACGGCCAACCGACAAACCGTGCTCGCCGTGAACAGCAAGCCGAGTGTGGAGGGTGCACGCCGTGTGACGATCGTTCCTGTCGCGAACGAGGGCGGTTTGCGATCGCGTGCGTGGATCGAGCATAACCGACGCGTCGTGGACTCGCTGTCGCATGGACAGCTCGCGTATGTGTATCTGCCGAATACCGCGCAGCCGGGCTATACGAGCTTCAACCGTTACTACTTCGCTCAACAAGACAAGAAGGGCGCCATTCTCGACGAGCGCTACAACGGCGGCGGCTCGGCGGCCGATTACATCATCGACATTCTTGGTCGCGACTTCGACGGCTACTTCAACAACCCGGTTGGCGATCGCTACCCGTTCACGAGCCCCGCGGCCGGCATCTGGGGTCCGAAGGTGATGATCATCAACGAAATGGCGGGCTCCGGCGGTGACCTGATGCCATACATGTTCCAGCACCGAAAGATCGGACCGCTGGTTGGCAAGCGGACATGGGGTGGTCTCGTGGGCACGTGGGACACGCCGGCGTTCGTGGACGGCGGCTCGATGATCGCGCCGCGCGGCGGCTTCTTCGACAAGGAAGGCCATTGGGCAGTGGAGAATGTCGGCACGTCGCCGGACATCGACGTCGAGAACTGGCCGAAGGATGTCATCGGCGGCCACGATCCGCAGCTCGAGCGCGCGGTTGCGGAGGCGCTGAAGATGCTCGCCGCGCACCCGGTGCAGCGCCTAACGAAGGAGCCACCGCCCCCGACGTGGGGCAAGCGCGGTACCGTCGTTCCTTGAGTCGCTGGCCGTTGCCGGTCGCGGCATCCCGGCCGGCAATTCATCTTTAGCGAGGATCTTCCATGGGAGCAGCAGCAGCTGCCGTCGTCGTCGCCGAGCGACGAATGGTCGAGGCATTCGAGACCGCCGGGGCAACGAGCCCGGCGACGGCACGCACGCCTGATGAGGTTGGGGTGCACAGCGGTTCGCTCGGCTGGCGCCGCCTAACGCGACACGCCGTCATTCGTGAGGCGTCGCCGGGATCCGGACTCTACTATCTCGATCGCGAGGTGTGGCAGGCGCTACGACGGACTCGCATGCGGCTTCTCTTCAGCTTGCTCATCGTCATTGCCGGGATCTGGCTCTACCTCTCGATCACCGGAGTCGTGCGCGGCTCGTCGCGGATGAGCGCTCCTCGTCCCGTGGTTGACTCCAATGTGCGTTCGTTCCGCGCGAACAGTCCAGACCTCACCGCGGCTGTGAGTGAGGCCCGTGCTCGCCTCCCATTTTTTCTTGCGCGCGTCCAGCACCCTCCCGCCACCCAGAACACCGCGTCCGCCAAGGTGCGGCTAGTCGAGGGCACCCGCGAGGAGCAGATGTGGTTGAGCGATCTCACATTCGACGGCACACGTCTACACGGCCGGCTAAATGACACTCCGGTGGCCATGACACGACTTCGGGCGAACGACACGCTCTCCGTGCCGGTCGCGGACGTCACCGATTGGCTGGTGATGGACAGCAGCCGGCTCTGTGGTGGCTATTCACTGCGCGTCGTCCGTCGTTTCTTACCGGCCGCCCAGCAGGCGCGCTTCGACAAGACGTTCAGCCCGCGCGGGTTCGCGAGCGACACCGTGACCTGCGCCAATCTTCCCTAGCACTCGTTCAGTACTTCGGAGATCGCTATGCGATTCTATCTCGGTCTCACTGCTGTCGTCTTTGCGCTGCTCACCGTGATGCACATCTGGCGCATCGCCGCCGAGTCCACGGCATTGGCGAAGGACCCGTTCTTCGTGGCAATCACGTTGATCTCTGCAGGTTTGTCGATCTGGGCAGTGCGGCTTCTGATCGTCGGGCGACGACGAACTTGAGTGAGCAATAGGTTCGCTTTTCGAGGCCGCTGGTGAGACGGCTTGCTCATTGAGTAGCGGGGTCCGAGCGAAGCACGCGCTAACAAACTCGGCTGCCTCCCATCGACCAAAGTCTGATTGATCGCCTCCACGATTGAATCACACTCTCCCATCGTGCGCCAGCGGGTGGGTGAATGGATCGCATTGGATCGAACGACCGGGTGGTCGAGGGCGCGGACGCGGAGGCGGCCGCGAGAGGATTGCGAAGTTGGCCGAGGATCTTGCTCTCCGGCACGATCCCACCACTCCTCGCGTTCCTCCTGCAGGAGTACTTCTGGCTGATCACAACGCGCTGGGCGCTATTTTACCCAGCCGTCTTCATCAGCTCGTGGATCGGTGGCTATCGAAGTGGCGTCACCTCCACGCTTGTCTCGATCAGCCTGCTCTGGTGGTACTTCACACCGCCGGAGCACACACTCATCAAGCACGACGCTCGCTACTACTTTGGCGCGCTGGTCTTCATCGCCATGGGCGTCGTGATCAGCTCGTTGCACCGCAGTCTGCGGCGCGTTACGGGGCATCTCGCCGAGAGCCAGCGCTTTCTTCAGGCGATCCTGGATCATTCGCCTAACGGGATCGTCATCAAGAGTATCGATGGGGAGTATCTCGTCATCAACCGGGGCCTGGAGGCGCTGACCGGCGTTCCCGCCGCGGCGTCGGTTGGGAAAACGGACTTCGATCTATTTCCCAAGGAGGTCGCCAGACGCTTCCGCGCGAACGACAAGCTCGTGCGCGAAACGGGTAAGCCACTCGTCACCGAGGAGCGGATCAAGCCCGATCACGAGGGAGGAATTTTTCTCGTCAGCAAATTCCCTTTGATGGACGAGAAGAATCAGCTCTTCGCGATCTGTGCCATCTGGACGGACATCACCGGCCGCAAGCACGATGAGGAGGTGCTGGCGCGCCGCATGCGCGACCTGAAGATGGCGCAGCGTGTCGCCCATGTCGGCAGCTGGAGCGTCGATCTCCGTAACAACGAAGTCGAGTGGTCCGAGGAGCTCTATCACATCTTCGGAACCGATCCGGAGAAAGGTCCGGCCCGTCCTCTCAACGAAGACGCGAATCTCTTCACCGCCCACAGCGCGAAGCAATTCCGGGCGGCGGTGGACAAGCTGCTCATCGACGGACAGCCCTACGAGGTGGATTGCGAGGTGGTGAGGCCCGATGGTTCGACTCGCTGGATTACCGCGCGCGGCGAGGCCGTCTACGACGACCTGAATCGGATTGTCGCCATCACGGGCACCGGGGAGGACATCACGCGACTCAAGGAGCTGCAGCGCCTTCGCGAGGAATGGATGTCGATCATCGCGCATGATCTGCGTCAGCCAATTGGCATCATCGCCATGGCGGCCGACTTCCTCCCAACGCTGCACGAGAACAAGCTGTCGAAGAAGGAGCAGGACATGATGGAGCGCATTCGGTCGTCGGCGCACACGCTGGCGCGAATGGTCGAAGATCTGCTCGACCTGTCGCTTCTCGAGGCGGACCGGCTCAAGCTGGAGCGGGCCTGGGTCGATCCCTCGGCGCTCGTTCGCGAGACCGTCGAGCGGCTCTCACCGATCGCCGGCGACACACGTGTCACGGTCGTCGATGGACACATGACCCGGGTCTTCGTCGATCCAATGCGCATCGGGCAAGTCCTCGGCAATCTCGTCTCGAACGCCGTGAAATACGGCGAGCGAGACAAGGAGATAGTCGTTAGGCTGGAGCCGCGTGCGAACGAGGTCGAGGTGGCGGTCACCAATTTCGGCAAGGGAATCGACGCTGCGGAGCTGCCACGCATCTTCAATCGCTTCGCGCGAACGAAGAGAGCAATCGGTTCCAGCATTCCTGGTCTGGGACTCGGCCTCTACATCTCGAAGGGCGTCGTGGACGCCCACGGTGGGCGGATGTGGGTAGAGAGTACCCCTGGCAAGACGACGACTTTTCATATGACGCTGCCGACGGTAGGCACTCACGAAGCAGCCTGAGGCCAGCCCGGGATCGTAGTCATCGCTGCCGGTGCGCAGTAGGATTGTGCATCGCGTTCGCGGGTGACTCATCGTGTTTCTCACATTCCGCTGGTTTGGCACAAGCGATCCCGTGCCGCTCGCACACATTCGCCAGGTCCCCGGCGTCAACGGGATCGTGAGCGCGCTCTACGACGTGCCCATCGGCGACACGTGGCCGCGCGACCGCATCGATGCGCTCGCGGCGGCAGTGGACGATGCCGGCCTCGCTCTCTCGGTGATCGAGAGCATTCCCGTGCACGAGGACATCAAGCTCGGACGTCCCACGCGCGACCGGCTCATCGATCGCTACGCTGAAAGCATACGCGGTATCGGCGCTGCTGGCGTACGCGTGCTCTGTTACAACTTCATGCCCGTTTTCGATTGGATGCGCACGGACCTCGCGATGCCACTCGACGACGGATCGCTCACACTCGCCTACGACCACGCCGCGCTTGCCGGGATCGATCTCTCGGCGGGCAGCGGCGCGTTGCCCGGCTGGGCGCATGCGTACACGCGCGACGAGATGGGGTCGCTGCTCGCTGCTTATCGCGGCGTGACGAACGAGGAGATGTGGGAGCACCTGGCGTACTTCCTCGAGCGCGTGGTGCCGGTCGCCGAGGAGGCTGGGGTGGTGATGGCGCTGCACCCGGACGATCCGCCGTGGCCCATCTTCGGATTGCCGCGTATCGTCACCGACGCCGCGGCGCTGGAGCGCGTGCTCTCACTCGTGGACCGCGCGGCGAACGGGCTCACGTTCTGTACCGGTTCGTTAGGCAGCCGAGCCGATAACGACGTCGTCTCCATGGCGCGACAATTCGCGGCGCGCGGCCGGATCCACTTCGCGCATTGCCGGAATGTTCGCCGTACAGGCGAGCGGCGCTTTCACGAGGTCCCTCATCCCTCGCGGTTCGGCGATGTGGACATGCGCGGCGTGCTCGCGTCGCTCCGGGACGGTGGCTTCACGGGCCCGATGCGCTCCGATCATGGCCGGATGATCTGGGGCGAGCGCGGGCGCGCTGGCTATGGCTTGCACGATCGTGCATTGGGCGCGACGTACTTGATGGGCTTGTGGGAGGGTTTGACCCGATGATGCATCGCCTAACGATTGGCTGGCTTCTGGTCTTCCTGATGGTTGCGTGTACCAAGCCCGTCACGGCACCCGCGCCGGCCGTCAGTGCCCCATTTGTTGCGACCTCCGCCAACAATGGCACGACGCCTCCGCGCAACGAATGCTGGATGGCGGGTCGGTTCGATGGACTTGCGATCCTTCGTGGTCAGGAGATCGAGCTTCTTTTCCCGGCCGCGTGGGTCGCCGTTACGCGTGACAACGACAAGCAAAGCGATGATTTGCATCTCGTCGTCGAGGTCAGCCGCCATCCTTTGGGGCCGGCGCAGTGGCCACCCGTCACGTCCAGCATACCGATTGTGCTGCAGCCCACCGTCGACTCGGCCGGCCCTCAGCTCACGACATGGCAAGCGAGCGACACGCTGCGAATGCTCGTGCCCTATAGCCAGGGGCTCGGCCCACGCTGGCTAATCTTCCGACTGAGTTATCGTACGCTCAGCCACCGCGGCGTGCCTGCCGAGTGTGATGGTGCCCTCGGCACGGACACGCTCCGATTCGGGCGGGGTGGCCACTAGCGTTCCGCCCCCACCCGTTGCAAGCTGCAACTATGCGACTCTCGACCTCATGCGCCGTTGCGCTCTCGTGTCTTCTCCCGGCCATCGGCACAGCCCAAACACATAACGATGGATGGCAATCACTCTTCGATGGGCGCACGCTCAAGGGCTGGCATGCGCTCGGCTTCCCGCAGATTCCGCCTGGGTTGTGGACCGTGCGAGATGGCGCGATCGAGCATTTGGAGAAGCACAAGGGGGCGAAGCAAGCGGATGGCCAGCCGCTCGTTGGCTTCGATCTCGTTTCCGACAACAGCTATCAGGACTTCGAGCTGACGTGGGAGTGGAAGATCTCAGCCGCCGGCAACAGCGGTTTGAAGTACAACGTGTCGGAGCAGCTCTCGACCACCTTCGATCCGCCGCACGCGGCGAAGGGTTGGGAGTATCAGATGATCGACGACGCCGCCAACTCCGACAACAAGCTCGCGACGCATCGCACGGGCGCGCTGTACGACATGATCGCGCCAAACGCGTTCAAGCGCGTGAAAGCCGCGGGCCAGTGGAATCAGTCGCGTTTGATCTTTCGCGGGAATCATGGAGAGCATTGGCTCAACGGCGTCCGCGTCGTGAGCTATGACATGGGCACATCGGCCTTCGATTCCGCGTTCGCGAAGAGCAAGTATGCGGCGTATCCAAACTGGTTTCCGGTGCGCAGAAAAGGTCAGATCGTTTTGCAGGACCACGATGATGTGGTTTGGTTTCGGAATATCAGAATTCGGGTGATCAAGTAAGCGTCGTTTCGCTGCGATGAGCTCTACGCGAGAGAGAGGGAGAGGAAGACATGACTGACATCGATCGCCGCGACTTCGTGAAGCAGACCACGGTGGCCGGATTGGGTGTACTTGCCACGCGCACCGCGAGCCCGATGATGCGGCAATCCAACTCACCTAACGAGACAGTCCGCGTCGCCGTCGTCGGTGTCAACAGCCGGGGCGTCGTGCACGCACAGAACTTCTCGCGACTTCCGCACTCCGAAGTCGCCTATATCTGCGACGTTGATTCCAACGTCATCAAGAAGGGGCTCGACGCCGCCAAATCGCAGACGAAAGCCCCGCGCACCGAACGCGATTTTCGTCGTATCCTCGACGATAAGGACATCGACGCGATCAGTATCGCCGCACCCGATCACTGGCATGCGCCGATGACGCTGCTCGCGCTCCACGCCGGCAAGCACGTGTACGTGGAGAAGCCGAGCGGTCACGATCCACGCGAGGACGAGCTGCTGATGCAGGCAGCACGCAAATACGACCGCCGCATTCAGCTCGGCACGCAGGCTCGCTCCGGGCCGCACTTCATCGAAGCACTCGGCCGCATCAAAGGTGGAGAGATCGGGCAGCCGTACCTCGCCCGCGCGTGGTACGCGAACACGCGCGGCAGTATCGGCAAGGGCAAGGTCGCTCCCGTGCCAACGAATCTCGATTACGAGCTCTGGCAAGGTCCGGCGCCGCGAACGCCTTACCGCGACAACGTCATTCACTACAACTGGCACTGGTTCACGCGCTGGGGCACAGGGGAGATCTGCAACAACGGCACGCACGAGATCGACGTCGCGCGCTGGTATCTCGGTGTCGACTATCCAACGAGCGTGTCGTCCGTCGGCGGGCGCTTTCATTTTCAAGACGACTGGGAGTTTCCGGACACGCAGGACGCGACCTACGAGTTCGGCGCCGACGGTGGCAAGATCATCGTTTGGCAGAGCCAGAGCTGCAATGGACTCCGCACCTTCAACCGCGATCGCGGAACGATGGTGCTCGGCACCGGCGGCAGCGTCATCGTCGACCGCGACGGGTACGAGGTACGCGACCTGAAGAACAAGGTCGTTAGGCAGATCAACGCCTCGCAATCAACCGACAGCGTCAATGTTGTCGGTGACGACCTGCTCACCGCGCAGCACATGCAGAACTTCCTCGACGCCGTGCGCACGGGCGCGAGGCTCAACGCGCCGATCGAGGACGGCGCGAAGACCGGCCTTCTCTGCCACATCGGAACGATTGCGCACCAAACCCAGCGCCGCTTGCGCATCGATCCCAAGACCGGTCACATCGTGGATGACGCCGATGCCTCGGCAAGATGGAGTCGGAGCTACGAGCCAGGTTGGACTCCCACGGTATAACCCCGTTGTCATCGCGGGGCAGGCGATCCTCCGGTGCACAGTGTGAGCGGGGGTCACAGCTGAACGATGGCGCGAATGGGGTTAGCACCACATACGCGGAGGCCGGCGGGAGCAACGGTTCGTCCCAGGACCCAACTGTGGCTCTCTGATGCGTGTCAGAGGTATGTCGTGCCTTTCACGCGGCGAGGGCATCAAAGCCAGTTGAAACTCCTCAGGGTGACAAAAGAAGCTCCATGATACTCTCGACATTCCTGCTCGCCGCCGCGGTGTTCGTCGCCGACTCCACGCCATCGTGCGCGACCGACCTCGCATTACTCGAGCGGAAGCTGCATCTCGACTACGCCGGCTACACGCTCGAGCTGCGCGGCGCTCGGCTGCGCGCCTTTGCAGCGATGAAGGCTGCCGCCCAGCTCCGCGCGGATACGACACGTGGCGATGCGTGTTTCTTCGTGCTCCGTGACTTCATTAATTGGTTCGACGATCCTCATCTCTTCGTCTATGAGCGCGCCGCGCTCGACAGCGCCGAAACAACGCGGCGGGCGGCGCACGTGGCACGGATGGCGGTGAGTGAGCCGCAGCTGCGCGCGTATTTCCAGCGGCGTGGTGCCAGCCTCGATGCGATCGAAGGGATCTGGTATGACAATGGTCTTCGTGTCGCGATTCTTCCCGACTCGGCACATCTGCCTAACGGGTTCGTCGCCGTCGTGCTCTCGAGCGACACCGCGATCTGGCCCGTGAACGCCGTCCGCGCGCGCATCAGCCGGGCCGCAAACCGTTACGATGTGGAGCTCGCCGAGCGCAACTACGCCATCGTGCACCGTCGCGCGAACATCTACCGCCATGTTCTGCTCCGGCTTTCGCCGGGTATTTGGGGAAAGGAGTTTCCCGTTGCGACGGCGGATAGCGGTACGCTCGATCCCGTCGATCCGCACCGTCCGGTGCTCTATCGCCGAAATGGGACATTCGTCTTCGCGATCCCGTCCCACAGCGGCTTTCGCGCCGTCATCGATAGCTTAGTGACCGCGAATCACGAGGCGCTCGCCCATGCTGATCGGATGATCGTCGATCTTCGAGGCAACGAAGGCGGCGGATCGCAGATGACGGAAGGCCTGGAGCCGTTCATCTCTCTCAAGGCGGAGCGCCCGAATCCATTCCCGATCGAGGGTGGCGCGCTGCTCCTCTCGTCCGACGATCAAATTGCCTACGCGCGCCGTGCATTCGGCGCCGAGACGACGGCGTTCGTGAGGAGTCTGGTGACACGGCTGCGGTCACGTCCGGGCGAGCTCGTGCCGCTCAAAGACCCTGCTTCACCACCAGAGGCGCCGGATGCACGAAATTGGGTAGTGGCAACGGGTCCGCGCGCTGTCGGTGTGCTCATCGATCGGGGCACGGTGAGCGCTTCTGAAGTCCTGGTGCTGAGGGCGCTCCGCAGCCCACGCGCGACGGTCTTCGGTGAGCCGACCGCGGGCGCGCTCGATTACCAGAGCGCCTCGATCGTTCCCATTTCGCCGCGCGAGGACCGGTGGTACCTGGGTTACGGCACGATCACGCGACGAGGCGATCTGCCAAACAATGGCATGCGCGGGCGCGGTATCCCGCCAGAGGTGCCGATCGATCTGCGACGTGTGGCGGACCCGATTGCGTATGTCGATCAAGCGTTGCGTCGGTCCGCTTCACGAGGCACGGCGATGCATTGACTCCCGGTGGACATCCCAAGACCAATCGCCTTTCCGATTGGTCTTGGGATGTTCGCCTGGCGGCACGGAACCTACCAGCCTCTCTGTACCGTCGGAGACGCTCGCACGGGGCGCACCATACGAACTTGCTCATCGATTCGCGCCAGCTCCGCGGCATACACGCGATCGAAGAAGCGCCGCATTATCGCGCGTTCGATCGCACCGAACAAGCCTCCGTGCACGGGGAGCACCGTGCTGATGGTCACCATCGACCGGCTGCTGCCTAACGGCTCGACGTAAAATGTCGTGACGGCGCCTTTCTCGAGCTCCGTCTCGACGAGCACCCGGCCGGGATCGGGCTCCGTGATCCGCGCCCGCGAATGATACGTCTTGCCAAACGCGATGAGGTCGTACCGAATGGACGTGCCCGCGCCATAACCGCCTTCGTCTACCTGTAAATTCCTGAAATAGCGCGGCGGTACGATGCGTGGATGACCGGTGTGATAGTCCGCGATCATCCTATATACGTCGCTGGCCGACGCACCGACTTCGCCCCTGGCGGCGACGCGAAGTACCGGCTTGTTGGAGAGTGTTGCGCTCATAATCCTGATCTCAAGTGAGTGTTACGTCATTGAGATAAACGACGAAACAGAAGAGCCTCGGCCAGCCGCGGTGACCGTACGGCAGGATTCGAGGTTGAGCCTCATGATCAAATTGCCTACCGAGCGCCGAGCTATGTATAGAGCACTCATCGCGTTGTCCGCCATCCTCGTTACTGGTTGTTCCAGCTCGATGTACGAGCCTGTGGGACCGTTCACCCCCGTCACCGTCACGAAGCTGCAGCCGGGGCGGACGCCGTTCACGTTTGGGTCGAGCGTTGGGAACGCCGAGCGTCTTGTCATCCGCGATGTAGAGGCCTGGCAGGCGGCATGGGCGTCCCTCTTTCCGCCGCTTGCTCCGATTCCGGCCTCGCCTAACGTCGATTTCGGAAAGGAGATGATCGTCTTCGCCGCGATGGGCTCGCGCCCGTCGGGCGGATTCGCGATCAGCGTCGATTCCGCGGCGACGAGTCCGAGCGGCCTCACGATCTGGGTTGGCACCCTATCTCCCGGCTCTCACTGCGTGCTGACTGCAGCGTTGACGGCGCCGGTAGATATCGCGCGGCTGCCACGGATCGACGGACCGGTCCATTTCGTCGAGGTACCGAGAGTCAACGACTGCATATGAATTGGTCAGGCTGACCGATTGCGGGAACGCGCGCACGCTCGCGTCCGCCGCCGTGTCACAGACGAGTAAGAGCGGTCGCGCAACCGAAAACATTTGCTAGCTTTCGTCCCTTCGGGCTCGGCTGGGATCATACCGAGACTCGATGGTGACGCGCGAGTGTGTCGGGCCTAACGACATTGCGCCGTTCAGCTCCCAACTCAATTCAAGGAACCGGTCGACGCATGCGATTCCCCACCGCACGCTTGGCGCTGTGTGTTTTTGTCCTCGGCGCTGGTGTTCTCTCTTGTAAGGACTCACCGACTTCGGTGAAGGTGCCATTCGCGCCGAGCCTCGATGTCACCACGGCGACGGCAGCCCTGGTGCGGCCGCAACTCGTCATCAGCCAGATCTACGGTGGCGGCGGTAATTCGGGGGCAACGCTCAAGAACGATTTCATCGAGCTGTTCAATCCCGGCACTCAGTCTATTTCGACGAAAGGATGGAGTGTCCAGTACGCATCGGCGGCGGGAACGAGTTGGCAGGTCACGGCCCTTAGCGGTTCGACGATTCCAGCTGGTGGCTACTACCTGATACAGGAAGCTGCGGGCACCGGCGGAACGACGGCGCTGCCGACACCTGATGCGAGCGGCACGATCGCGATGAGCGCCACTGGCGGCAAGGTCGCGTTGGTCACAGGGGCTACAGCCCTTAGCGGCGCTTGCCCGGCCGCGGTCGATCTCGTGAGCTACGGCGCCGCGGCAAGCGATTGCGGGAGGAAGACGACGCCAACGCTCGCCAACGCGACGGCTGCGCTCCTCGGCGATGGTGGTTGCGCGTACACGGGCGACCTCTCGAAGGATTTCACGTCGGGCACGCCCGCGCCTCGTAACTCCCTCGTCCCGGCACACTCGACCTGCCCAGTACTGGCTTCTGTTGGTCCCCTCGACACGCTGATTCTTGCGGGCCCGCCAACTCTCGCCGTTGGTAGTAGCACACAAATCACGGCGACGCCGCGGGACGCGAACACGGCCACCGTGACGGATGCAACGATAAGTGGTTGGACCTCGAGTGATCCGACCGTCGCCACCGTCGACGGAACGGGCAAGGTCACGGCCGTTGCCACCAGCACCACACCGGTCACGATCACTGCGGCCGCTCAAGAAGGGAACATCACGAAGACGGGTGCGTTCACGATCACGATCACTGCCCCCGCGATCAAATGGATCGACGTCAGCAGCTCGTCAACGAGCTTTCCCCCCGGCTTCCAGACGCAGCTCTTCACGACGGCGCGCACGGCCTCGGGCGGCACGATCATCGACGCGACCTTCAAGTTCGAATCGCTCGACCCGGATATCGCCACGATCACCGAGTACGAGAACACGGGGATCATCACCGGGATCTCCGCGCCTAACGGGAACACGAAGCCGCGGCTCCGCATCATTGCCACGCCGAAGATCGACAACGGCACGCCGCCTGACACCTTCGTCACGACTCCGATCACGATCGAAGCTCCCGGCGTCTCCTCGCCGTCCATTTACTCCAAGAACGACGAGTTCGGCGATCCCACAGCGGCCGCGAAAGAGAACCCGAACGATCTCCTCATCGGCCGTCCGCAATACACGCTTTCCTACAATGAGTCGCGGGGAACGCCAAACTGGGTCGCGTATGAGCTCGACGCGCGACATATCGTCCCCGGCCAGGACCGGTGCAACTGCTTCACCGCCGATCCGAATCTGCCCGCCGATAAGCAAATCCTCACCGCCGATTACACCAACGGCGGCTACGATCGCGGCCACATGGCGCGATCGTTCGACCGCACGACATCGAACCTCGACAACGCGGCCACCTTCTACCTCACGAACATCGTCCCACAGCAGGCGGACCTGAATCAGGGCGTCTGGGCGCAGTTCGAGAACGCGCTCGGGGATTCGGCGACGAAGGGCGGCCGAGCCGTCTACATCATCACCGGGCCACTCTATAGCCGCTCCCACGGACTGACGTTCCTCAAAGGCGAGACCAAGGTCGCTGTCCCCGACAGCACGTGGAAGATCGCGCTCATCGGTCCCCGAAACGGTGGCACACCGTTCGGTGTGGGCAACGTGCAAAGCTGGAGTGACCTCGACGGAATCACGGTCCTCGCCGTCAACATGCCTAACGTCGCCGGTGTGCGGAATGACCCCTGGTCGAAGTATCTGACCACGACCGCCAAGATCGAACAGGCGACGGGCTACAAGTTCTTCACTGTGCTCAACACCGCGCTCCGAGGGGCTCTCGAAGTCGGCGATCGCGCGCCCAGCGCGCGTTACACGGTGAACGGCACTGCCCTCGAGGGCTCGGCGATCACATTCGACGGTTCTTCCAGCGGCGACGTCGACATGGGCCGCGACGATCTCGGTCGCACCGAAAGTCTGAGCTACACATGGCAGTTCAGTGATGGTGGAACGGCGACCGGCAAGACGGCGGCACACACCTTCGCGAAATACGGCAACTACACCGCAACGCTCACCGTTACCGATGCCTTCGGCCGCCCGAACAGCCTTTCACAAACACTCACTGTCAGCGATGTCGCGCCTATCGTTTCGGCGCTGCCCGACGCCCATCTCATTGCCGGCGAGACCTACAGCGCCGCGGGCAGTTTCAGTGATCCCGGTGTGGAGACTTGGTCGGCGACGGTGAACTATGGCGGCGGCTCGGAGATGCTCCAGCTTGTCGGCACGAGCTTCGCGGTCGCGCACACCTACACGTCCGCCGGGACGTACACGGTCACGGTGATCGTGTCCGATGACGGCGGCGCGTCAGGCTCGGTGAGTGCCCCGGTCACGGTGATTACGCCGTTCGATGCCGTGCAGGCTCTCGAGCAACAGCTGCAAGGCCTCGCGCAGCGCGGCACGGTCATGCAGGCAGCTGCCCTCGTGGGCGCTCCGGCCGCTGCTGCCAGTCAGAATGTTCGGCCTCTGCTTGCGTCGCTCGACGCCGCCGCGAAGCAGATCCAGCGCGGCAACAACATCCCCGCCGTCAATGAGCTCGGCGCGTTCGTGAACAAGCTCAACGCCGAGGTCATCTCCGGGCGAATGGCGCCCGACGCGGCACAGCAGATGACCGCGATGGTCGTGCGAATTCAGCACGTTCTGGGCGGTTAGATAGCGTTGTTGCGGCAGCGGTAAGGCGCGCACGGACTCGACATCGGTGCGCGCCGTCGCCAAGTTCGCGTCCTATTAACGCCCACTTGGCGGCCCTTCGTGCGTACGCCCCTCGCCCTCGCCTTCCTCGGTATCACCGCCTGCGTGCATCCGGCCACGGTTGCGCCGCCGGAGGCGCGTCCGGTCGCGCCCGCGCTCACGTACCAAGAGTCCATCTCCCGTATCGCCATGCGTCAGATCGCCGACGATAGCGTGGTCGCTCGGGGCGGGCGGTCGATCCTGATGACGCACGGCGCACAGGCGCCGCGGGTCATCGTGCTCCTCCATGGCTTCACGGACGCGCCGGTGCAGTTCGAGGTGTTGGGCAAACGCTTCTTCGCTGGCGGTGATAACGTCTATATCCCGCGCCTACCACATCACGCGGAGCGTGTGGCGCCCGTGCGGAGCCTCGGCAAGGTGCGGGCGACCGAGCTCACCGATTTCGGCGACGCCATCATCGATGAAGCGCGTGGTCTCGGTGACACGATCATCGTCGCTGGCTTGAGCGCGGGCGGGGCGATCGCCGGACACATCGCACAGACGCGGCGTGAAGTGCGCCGCGTTGTGCTCATCGCCCCTGCCATCGGACCCGGCCGGATCAACGATGATGAATCGCGCGCGCTCATCGTCCTCGCGGCGCGTCTTCCCGAAATCACGCGTACCGAGAAGCCGGACAGCATACAGCCCGATTTGATCCAGGGCCTAACGACGCACGGCCTCGCCGAAGTGTTGCGGCTCGGCCAACTGGTGCGCGACAAGGCCGAGAGGGGTTCTCCAGGTGCGTCGGAGATCGTGTTTCTTCTCAACGAGCTCGATCAAACCGTAAGCGAGGCGGCCTCAATGGCGCTCGCCCAAAGCTGGTTCGACCACGACGCGACCGTCACGGTGTATCGCTTCGGGAAAGCGCTCAAGCTCCCCCACAACTTGATGGCGGTCGCGGAGCACGGGGGCAATCTCGAGATCGTGCTGCCCGTGGTGGAGGCGCTCGTGCGATCGTCGGCGCCGCCGGAAGCGGCGGAATTGCAGCCGGAGCCCTGCGGCGGCCTGCTCTGCACGTTGCGCCGGAATTTTCGGCGCTAGCTGCTTACCTCTTGCTTACCGAGTGGAATGAGCGTACCATCATCACGGTAACCGAGTGGAGACCTCGTGAGCCGTCCGCCGGACCTCGTGCAAGGCACGCTCGACCTGCTCGTCCTCAAGATGCTCGCCCTCGAGCCGATGAACGGCTGGGCGATCAGCCAGCGGCTCAAGCAGATCTCGAAGGACGTCCTCCAGGTGAGCGATGGTTCACTCTATCCCGCGCTCCATAAGCTCGAGCAGGAGGGATGGATCAGCGCGGAGTGGCGGCCCTCGGAGAATAACCGCCGCGCCAAGTTCTATTCACTCACGCGCGCCGGCCACCGCGCCCTTGCGCGCGAGGCCGAGCAGTGGGAGCGGCTCTCGGGCGCGATCTCGATGATCGTTCGCCTGCGCGCGGCGGGAGCCTGACAATGAGTATCGAGCGCTGGCGCTACGCTATTCCGCTCTGGCTGCGCGGGCTCGTTCGCCGCCCTGACGTGGAGCGCGACCTCGACGATGAGCTCCGCGACCACATCGAGCGGCAAACGGCCGCAAATCTCGCGGCTGGTCTTTCTCCCAAAGACGCACGTCGGGCCGCATTGGTCTCGTTCGGCGGTGTGGAGCGGGTGAAGGACGAAAGCCGCGACGTTCGCGGCCTCTCCCTCGTTGACACGCTCGGCCACTGGCGATACTCGGCGCGTTCGTTAGGCAGAGCGAGGACCTTCACGGGAGCGGCGATCCTCACCATCGCCTTGGCCGTCGGCACCGGCAGTGTGATGATCGCGCTGTTGAACGCGGTGCTGCTTCGACCCCTCCCCTACCCCGAGAGCGATCGGCTCGTTGGCCTCTGGCACACCGCGCCGGGCGTTGGTATCCCGCTGCTCCCGCAATCACCGGGCACGTACGTCCTCTACCGCGAAGCCAAGGCGCTCGAGTCGATCGGTGCATACTTCGACGGCAACTCGCCCGTTGCGCATGGCGCGCCGACGGCGATGCCGGAGCGTTTGGACGTCGCGGGTGTCACGGCATCGATCTTCACGACGCTCCGCGCTCGGCCACTCGCTGGTCGCCTCTTCACTGAGACGGACGAGCTTCCCGGCACTCAGAAAGTCGCCCTGATCAGCGAACGCTATTGGCGCACGCGTCTCGACGTTTCACCATCGGCGATCGGAACGCATATTCGTCTCGACGGCATCGATCGGGAGATTGTCGGCGTTCTGCCGTCGTCATTTGGCTTTCCCGGCTCGAACATCGATGTCTGGGCGCCGATCATCATCACGCCCGCGGGCTATCTCGGTTACTTCGGTCCGCGGGCGATTGGCCGGTTGCGGTCGGGGATCACGATCGAAGCGGCGCAACGCGAGCTCCAGCAGATTCTCATGCGCGCACCGGAAACCTTCCCGGAGCAGAAGCCCGGTCTGCCCACCGGTCCCATGCTCTCGCAGACCCGCGCCGCGGCCGTCGTCCATCCCCTACGTGACGACGCGATCGGTGGCTTCGACCGCATTCTCTGGATCGCCGCGGCGACGGTGATGGTTCTCGTTCTCGTCGCGATGAGCAACATTGCATCGCTGGTACTCGCGCGCGTCGAGTCACGCCAACGCGAGTTCGCGGTTCGCTCTGTGCTCGGCGCGTCCGTTGCGCGGGTGTGGTGGACCTTCTTCAATGAGATTGTCATCCTCGCCGGAGCCGGTGGCGCCATTGGGCTAGCGCTTGGCGCAGCGACGCTCGCCTTGCTGCCGCGAAGCGGCGCGACGGAGATCGTCGATCCTCGGCTCACCGACGCAAGCCGAATCGTGCTCCCACGTCTCGATGAGATTCATCCCGACGCGATTCTCTTCGTCTCCGCGGTTGCGCTAACGCTCGTCTTCCTGGCGGCCGGCGCCGCCGTGGGCATGGGGCGCCTAACGACTAGCCATCCCGGCCGCACATTGCGCGACGGCGGCCGTGGCGGCACCGTTGGACGAGCACCGCAGCGGATGCGCGCTGCCTTCGTGGCGATCGAGGTCGCGTTGGCACTCGTCCTGTTGAGCGGGTCGGCAATGCTCGGTCGTAGCTTGCAGCGGCTGCTGCGGGTCGATCCGGGGTTCAATCCTCACGGCGCGGTGACCTTTTGGACGTCCCTGCGCGGCACGGCGTATTTCGACCAGACCAAGATCGAGCGCTTTTACGAGGACGCGCTCGAGCGGATTCGTCGTTTGCCTGGTGTCGAAACGGTTGGCATCATCTCGAAGCCGCCTCTCGAGAATGGGCCAGTGCTTCAGCTCGTGAGCGTGGAGGATGTGCCGCCGCAACCCGGAACGGTCGGGCTCCCTGTCGCGGAGGCGGCGGCGAGCGCGGATTACTTCCGGGCGATCGGAATCCCACTCCTCGCCGGTCGCTCGTTCGACGAGAACCTCGTTAGGCGAGGTGTGAGCGAGAGCGTCGTTGGACGCGCCTTCGCCATCCACTACTGGGGCGACTCCACCGGCACGCGCGCACTTGGCCGCCGGTTTCGCGCGCAGGCGAACATGCCATGGTACACGATTGTCGGTGTCGTGGGCGACGTGCGAGACACCGCCCTCACGGCCGCCCCGATGGAAGTTCTCTATCTGCCACGGACGCTCGCGGATGGTCGCGAAGACCCATTCCGTATACGGCACGACATGGCGTTCATCATTCGCACACATCGCTCGGCAGCATCGCTGGCGCCGGAGCTGAGGCGCGAGATTCAAGCGCTCGATCCGACCGTTCCGCTCCTCGAGCTCGAGCCGTTGCGAGAACATGTTCGAAAGGCGGGTCGGCGTATGCGGTTCGTGCTCGTCTTGTTAGGCACGGGCGCGGCGATGACGCTGGCGTTAGGTATCGTCGGACTGTATGGAGTGATCGCCTACGTCGTGCACCTGCGCTCGCGCGAGATCGGCATCCGCATCGCGCTGGGCCTCGCGCCGTCCCACGCGACGCGCTTGGTAGTCCGTCAGGGCGAGGCGGTCGTCTTTGCCGGAGCACTTGCCGGGACAGTCGTGTTCATCGCCTTCGCGCGTCTGCTGCGAAGCCTCACTTACGGCGTGAGCGTCGTTGACCCCTTATCGCTCCTGCTCGCAGTCGCGGTCGTGGTCGCCGTCGCCAGTTTGGCGACCTGGCTCCCCGCGCGACGTGCCGCACGCATCGATCCCTCGGAGGCGCTGAGGAACGACTGAAGTGGGTCGCTGGCTGCGGGTTGCACCACTCGCCACGCAAGCGTCCCTACGCCGCCTCGTACACTTGGGCGCACCAACGCCCCGCGTCGCGCTGGAATTGCTTCAGGCTGCCATCGTCCGCGTAAGCTTGAGTCGCACCTTCGCGAATGGCGTTGGCAATGAGCATAGATGCGTCTTCGGCGCTGATGCCAGCCTGGCGCAGCCTCGATGCATGGGCTTCGACGATCGCGCGCATGGCGCGACGCTCCTCGCGACAGCTCTGGAGCAGGCAACGGAGCTCCGCTCGCACCTCACGATTCGCTTCGGCCGCTGCTTTCATCCGGATCGCTAGGCCCCGCGCGGCATCGATGCTCTCCATGGCGCGCTGAACCGCGGCTTCCAGCTCATGACGTCGCTTCTCCGCCTCCACACTCAGGCGCGGTCGGCGCTCACCGTATTGCCAGAGGGCATCGTCGTCCAACTCCCACCAATTCGCGGGAAAAAGCCAGACGCGGCGAATGACTTCTGGCGAGTCGAAGACGAGGCACCGGTCCCCCAGAGCACCCGGAATCTTTCGCGCATCCACCTCCCGCACCTGCCACACAGCATCCTCATGCGTAAGGGTCCGAAGGGCGGTGCAGCGATTGAGGGAGGCGTCGGTTGTCATCCTGTTCATTCTATACGGTTGCCAACGCAACGCAACGCATGTCATCGACCGAGCAGCGTGCTAGCGAAAGAAACCCCAATGGCCCGCTCGACTGCCGCGATCAGGTGCTTCCCGAGTATGGGCTTCCGCAGATAGGCGACCGCGCCGGCCTCGACATACCGATCGACGGCTTCCGGCTCGTCGGCGGCGGAGTAGACCAGGATGGGGAATGGGGCGCTTTGACGAATGAGGTGCTGAAGTACCTCGAGCCCCGTCATGTCCAGCATGTGCGAGTCGAGCAAGAGGCAGTCTGGGCTTACCCATGCCGGAGCCTGCATCGCCTCGATCAGCTCGCCGCCGGACACGTACACGGTCGCTCGCATACCGGCAGCAATACAAAATCGGCGCAGCCCCACCCGCACCGCGCTTTCGTCGTCGACGATAGCGACGAGCCAACTCTTGGATTCGGACGCGATGTTGTGAGTCACTCGCCATTCGCCGAGTGCACAGCCGACAGGGTGCGTTCAGAGAATCCCGCCGGTACCGCCAAGACATTACACACCAGCTCGTCGCGCTGCTGCAAGTCGACGGACTCTCCCGCGAGCTTGCCGTCCGCCAGCGCCGCCGACATCAGAACGCAGTGAAGAGTCGCGCCGCCATCGGGATTGTTTTCAGCCCACAGCCGCCCGCCATGCGCCGCCACGATCGTCCGAGAGATGGACAGGCCAAGGCCAAGGCCTTCTTCCTTCGTCGTAACGAACGGCTCGAAGAGCCTTCCCATGAGCGCCGGTGAGATGCCGGTACCGTTGTCGCGTATCGAGAGCTGCGTAGTGCCATTCACCGTTCGCGTCACGGTGACCGTGAGCTTTCGTTTGGACGTCGATCCCATGGCCTCGCAGGCGTTCAAAATCAAATTGAGCAGAACCTGCTGCAATTGAATCCGATCTCCCAGCACGAGGGGAAGGCCGGGTGCGACGACTAACGTCGGCGCGACACGTCGGGTGATGAGCTCCGCGTGTGCAAGCTCGAGCACTTCGCGAATGAGATTGCCCGCGTCCAGCGGCTGGAGGTGCGTCTCGCCTCGCTTGAGCATCGCCCGCAGGCGACGAATCACTTGGGCGGCGCGCTGATTCTCGTCCACGATGTCACGCATGATCTCATCGAGGAGAGACAGATCCGGGTGCTCGCGCTTCACGAGCAGACGCGCCGCCTCGGCGTTGCTGCCAATCGACGCGAGCGGCTGATTGAGCTCGTGCGCGAGCGCGCCAGAGAGTTGCCCGAGCGACGCGACGCGGGCCAGGTGCGAGAGCTCGCGTCGTTGCTCGTCGAGCTCGATCTGCGCGCGATGCCTCGCCGTGTGGTCGGCACGCCTAACGACTGCGCCGCCGTCGGGCCGGGCTAGTAATTCGACACTGACCGCGTATCGCGCACCGTGCAGGCTCTCCGGCAGGCTGTAGTCCATGTCGAACCGCCGGCGTTCACCCGACAATACGCTCATGACGCCCATGACCTTGCGCGCGGCGGTGCTATTTCCCTGCCGGGCGGAGAGACGACACGCCTCGACATAGTTGTCGCCGATCTGGGTACGATGAAATGGCTCGACGTCGGCTCGATCGGCATAACGTCTCCATACGCCGTTACATTCGAGGATGTTGCCATGAGAGTCGATGACGGCAACAGCGTCGTGGCTCGATGCGAGCAGCACGCGATGGAGCTCCACGGCCGCGCGATTGACGCTGCTGATGACGGCGATGCAGAGAATAGGAATGCTCGTCAATGCCGCGAACAACTGCACGATGATGATACTGTCATCATGTGACGACGCGAGGAACAGCCCAACACCGCGGTCCGCGGTGAGGACGGCGCCCAGCGTCGCGCCAGCGAGGCCGAGACTCGCCCCGCTGACGCCGAAACGGAGTGCTGCCCAAATCAGCACGGGCAGTGGCGCATAGAGCCCGAGTACGAGCTCCCGCGGCGCGCTGTCCGGAGAGACGACGGCGAGGACGAAGGATGCGACCAGCGTGGCGGCGAGCAGGATCCCTTCGACGAGACGATGCGACGAAATGCCGCGTCGCCAGGCAGCATTCGGCTCCAACGCGAACCATATCGCTGGCAGTATCGTTAGGCCCGTGACGGCATTGGAGAGAAACCACTCCCTCCACGGCCCCACGAATGTCGGCGCCCGACCGTGCCAGACAACGTTGGCCGCACCGATCGTGGCTCCGATGGCGGGCGCGATGACGACCGCCACGAGAAGGAAGCGGAGCAAGGCGCCAATGCTGTCGAGCTGCCTCACTCGGAAAACGTAGAGGAGCAAAACGGCGGCGCTGAGCGACCGGGCGATGTTGGCGAGATCGGCGAAGAGCACCCACGACACGCTCCAGCGCGGCCAATGGGTAGCGAAGTGCGCGATGAAGCCCACCAAGAGGTACCAGATCCAATCGCGCCGCCGCGAGAGAATCAGTGCTGCCGTCAGTGCCGCGTACGGCGGGTACAGCACTGCCGCTCCGACGTGCGGATATTTGAAGATCACGCCCATCGCGTTGCCGAGCAGCACCAGCGGCGCGAAGAGCAGGAGCCCGGACGTCAGGCTCAAGGCGCCTGCGTGGGACAAGGGACGAGCAACATCCACCTTTTTGGACGTCATCGCGGAGAGCTCCGGCACTCGTCGTTAGGCAGCGATGTCTGCACAGAGTGCAGTGATACGTCCGTGGAGATCGACCGTGAGTTGGACCTTCGTCCAACTTGGACATCCAAGGCGGTCTATTTGCCGAGCTGGACGCTCACTCCGAGCGTCTGAAGCGACGATGGTTTCGGTAAGTAAAAGCGTTTCCTGTAGGCGAGGTCCGCGACTGACATCCCAATCGTGAAGCGTCCGGCGGAGGCGCGCAGCCCAAGGCCGATGCCGGCGGCGTTCATGCCGCGGTACTCCACGCCGGTACCCGTGCAGGAAACGAAGTCACAACGCTGGTTGCGAAAGTGCTCGACCCCGAGCTCGCCATACGGGGCCGCGTAGGCCGCGAGCGATGCGCCATCTGGGTTGCCCAGAGTAAGACCTACAGGCACCTTGAGGTTCACCGCCCCCTGGTATTCCGGGCCGAAGCGCCGATACCCGCCGGATAGCTGCTCACCAAGCGTGAAGCGAAGCCCGGGCACGAGGGGCCGAACGAACGCTGTTCGTGAATAGGCGATGCCGCTAGACCAGTTGTTTGCCCCCGCGCCCAAGTAAACGTGCATCGCGCCGCCCCAGGTGCCTATTCCGCCCCCGAGAACGAGATCTGAATTGTTCACTGAAAGTCCGATGCTCGATTGCCGGGTGACGCCTAGCGCACTCGCGTCCACCGGCGCAAAGTCCGCCGCTCGTGACGCAATGCCAGCCAGTTGAGCCCCAGCCGACGCGGCGATCAGCGGTGACATGACCCACGCCACGGCAACCAGCGGGTAACGAAGACGACGTGACATGATGAGCAACTCCGTAACGGCTTCAACCACGTTAGCTCGCGAGCCCGAAGTCGAGAAGGGGTGTTGTGATGACGACCTCGTGCGTATCCATTCTCTTGTCGATATTGCACGGTTGTCACGACCTGCTGTTCCATACCGCACAATGCGAATCAGAGCCTCACTACTCGTTCTTCTCGGCGCCATTGCGTGCCAAACGCGCAACGTCTCTACTGCGCCCACAGCGGCCGTCGCCGCGACGCCCACCAGCAATTCGCTCCAAATGGTCGTCGTCGTCACTGACGACTGGAACGCCGTTCCTGGCCTCATGCGTCGTTACGAGCGAGACGGCGTGCGCACCGCGCGGCGTGCGGTCGGCACGGAGGTCCCGGTCGTCGTCGGTGCGGCGGGACTCGGCTGGGGCGACGGTCTGCACGGCACTGGAAGCCCGGGTGAGACGGGACCAGTCAAGCACGAAGGGGACAACCGCTCGCCGGCGGGAGTCTTTCGCCTAACGTCAGCGTTCGGCTATGCACCGAAGGCGTCGTTCCCGTGGATCAAGATGCCGTACGTGGAAGCCACGGACGAGTACAAGTGCGTCGATGACATGCGATCGATGCACTACAATCAGATGCTCTTCACGAGCCCGTCGCACCCGATCGATTGGACGAGCGCCGAGGACATGCATCGGCGTGACTCGCTTTATCGATTGGGCGTGGTGGTCGAGCATAATGCGAACGGGCGACAGATCGGCGGCGGCTCGTGCATCTTCTTGCACCTGTGGCCTGGCGCCGACGGCAACACGTCGGGCTGTACCGCCTTCGCTCCCGGAGCGATGAACGAGCTGCTCGCGTGGCTCGACCCGGATGCCGTACCGGTGCTCGTCCAGCTTCCGCGGAGTGAATACGCGAAGCTCCGCTCGTTGTGGGGATTGCCTTAAAGGGTTGCGGGTTGTCGGTGAACCACTCGCCACATCCCGCCTTTGCACTGACGTCTATCGATCTTCTTCGCTGGCGCGGACCAACCGCATGCGGAGGGGCGGGAGAGGAGCCATCAGCTCAGGCTTATTCGAGGCCCTAACGAGAAACTCGCTATCGTACTGACGCACGCGGCTCGAGCTGCTGCCGGCAAAATTCCCGGGCATTGTCGCTCCACACACCCGGCGCTCCGCGCCTACGCCACCGATAGTACTCGTGCACCATGTCCTCGGCGCTCACCATCGCCGTCGCGTCGCCGCGCTGGACATACCAGAGATCACGCTCCGATTGGAAGGTGATCACGATCTCGACATCGGTCATCGCCGACAATATGGGGCTCGGTCATGCACGCGCCATCGCGGGCAATTCGGCCTATTCGCGAAGAGCTGTTGACGGGGCAGTCATCATTCGCGGGGATGGATCTGAACCGCATACCGCGATACGAGACTTAAAATGACTGCATCTATAGAGCTTGGCCTCGACACCTTCGGCGACGTTACCACCGACTCGAGCGGCAAGCTGTTGTCGCAGGCGCAAGTAATTCGCAACGTGATTGCCGAGGCCGAGTTGGCTGATCGCGTCGGCATCGATTTCATCGGTGTCGGCGAGCACCATCGCCCTGACTTCGCGATCTCGGCGCCGGAAGTCGTGCTCGCCGCAATCGCCAGCGTGACCCGCCGGATTCGACTCGGCTCCGCGGTGACGGTGCTCAGCTCCGACGATCCGGTGCGGGTTTACCAGCGATTCACGACGCTCGACGCGGCATCGAGCGGACGGGCCGAGGTCATTCTCGGACGCGGCTCCTTTACGGAATCCTTTCCGTTATTCGGCTATCCGCTCGACCAATACGAGGTGCTTTTCGAGGAGAAGCTGGAGCTCTTTGCGGCCTTACTCGAGGCTGACAAAACTGGGGCACCCGTGACATGGCGCGGCACGACGCGAGCTCCGCTCGCTGGGCAACGCGTCTTCCCACGCGCCGAGGGTGGTCTCAAGACATGGATCGGCGTCGGCGGGTCGCCCGAGTCAGTCGTTCGCGCCGCACGCCATGGAATGCCGCTCATGCTTGCGATCATAGGCGGCGATCCACAGCGATTCGCGTCGTACGTCGATCTGTACCATCGCGCACTCGCGCAGCTCGGTAAGTCACCGCTTCCCATTGGCGTGCACTCGCCGGGGCACATCGCGGACACGGACGAGCAAGCGCGCGAAGAATTGTGGCCGTGCTGGCGTGCGATGCGCGATCGGATCGGCGCTGAGCGAGGCTGGGCGCCGAGCAGTCGCGCGGAGTTCGATCGAGAGATCGCGCGCGGCTCGCTGTATGTCGGCGCACCCGAAACCGTAGCGCAAAAAATTGCCACAACGGTGCGGTCATTGGGATTGGCGCGCTTCGACATGAAGTACAGCGCTGGGACGCTGTCGCACGAGCTAATGCTTCGCAGCATTGAGATGTATGGACGCGACGTGATTCCGCGCGTGCGGGAGCTTCTCTCATCAGGCGCCACGCTGGCGAACGCCGAAGTAGGAGATCGTTCTCTGCGCTCGGTTTGAGAAATCGATTGAGAGTATGCGAGCGATAAAAACCGAGCGATGGTTTTGTCGCTCTTCTCGCCAGCGAAGCGCGGTCAGGACGATGGCTTTGCGAACGACCTCTGCCTAACGGCGATGTGCTTCGAGCACTCGAGCAAGCTCCCGATGCCCGAAGAACTCCGCCCAGCCGATCGCATCCGCGTCGTGTTTGCTGTCACGTATCGTGAGGTCGGCGCCGGCTGAGAGTAGCCGGCGCGCGACCTCGACGTGATTCCCCAATACCGCGAGATGCAGCGGCGTCAGATCGGCATCCCAGTGCGGCCAGAGCCCGTTAGGCGACATCCCATGCGTTAGCAACCAATCGACCGACGCCACGTCGCCTCGCTTCGACGCCAGATGGAGCGCGCCGCCGTTCACTCCGCCCGCCTCGAGCAGCTTCGGATCCTCACGCAGAAGGCGGTCAGCGCCGTCCCAATCGTGGAGAGCGAGCGCCGCGAGCAAGTCGAGCATGCTCGTGCGTGGCGATCGCTTCCCCCGCTCCGCGCTCACGAGCTCCGCCGACGTCATCGCGCGAATGCGTTCCATCACCGTGCGGTCGATCTCCGGCGTCATTGCGTACGCCGCTGCTGGATAACCGGAGCCGTCCACGGCGAGCGGATCGGCACCGAGCTCCATGAGAAGAGCGACCATCTCGGGCTTACGAACGCGAACCGCGAAGTGGAGAGGGGTGGCGTGATTCTCATTGCGACTCATGCGGCGGTTGAGCGCGGACGGGTCGCTGGCCACGACTTGCCGTAGCGCATCGGCTCGGCCAAGGGCAATGAGCGAAAAGATGTGATGGCGGGCGCCGTGCTTGACGAGCAACTCGGCAACGGCACGATGTGGCGAGTCGTCGCCACGATCCCAGCACGTCGCCCATCCAATCACCTCGAGCTCGTGATCGTCCCCTGCTCCGATCACATCCCCGCCGGCCTCGATGAGTCGCCTAACGACTTCCACGTGGCCTCCCGCCGCGGCCCAGTGCATCGGGTACGTGTTGTCACCGCGTTCGCGAGTGTTGACGTCGAGCCCGCGCGCAAGGAGAAGCTCCACGGCGGCGAGATGGCCCTGCTTCGCCGCGATGTGGAGCAGCGACCACTCGTATGGGGGTTGTTTGACGTGCAACCTGTCGGGATGCGCGTCGAGGAGCTGGCCTAACGCGGCGGCATCACCCCGCTGCGCTGCATCGAAGAGCTGGCCGTCCATGGCGAGGTCGAGGCTAGGTCTGTCGGGCAACGACGTGCGCGGCGTCCACCCGGGGGTCTCGTTCGAATAAGCACCTGCACGCGGTCCGTCGGCCGCACTCCCGGCGCTAGTTTGATATACTGTGACCCCACCCGACCAGCAAGCCACGCAACCAGCCGACGATCCCTCCAACGGCTATGAGGCGATCGCTCACCTCTTTGCGTCCGGGGCGGTGCGGGGCTCCCCGATCGGCGTCGCCGCGGTGCGCCGTTGGGCTGCCACGCTGCCCCACGGCTCGGACGTGCTCGATATCGGGTGCGGCACCGGATTCCCGATTTCGCAAACGCTCATCGATTGCGGACATCACGTCTATGGAGTCGACGCGTCGCCGACGATGATTGCCGCCTTCCGCCAACGATTTCCCGAGGCGCCGGCCGAGTGCGCATCCGTGGAGTCCTCGCAATTTTTCCATCGGCAGTTCGATGGCATCGTTGCGTGGGGATTGATGTTTCTGCTCGAGCCTGAGACGCAGAGAGCGCTCATTCCCCAAGTCGCGCGCGCGTTGAAGCCGGGCGGACGCTTGCTCTTCACGTCGCCCAAAGAGGTGGGCGAGTGGCTCGACAACATGACGCGCCGACCCTCGTACTCGCTCGGCTATGACGCCTACCGCAGGATGATCGTAGGTGCGGGCCTCGAGATCGTCGGGGAGGACCTCGATGAGGGGCGCAACTACTACTACCTGTCGCGCGCTACGTCATCTGACGGATAGGTGCCCACCGCGCCGCTGGGCAGCTTAGTCCTCGACCTTTGTCACGGAGCGAGAATGCGAATCGAGTCGAACCGCGACGTCGGCCAGCTCTGGCTCGTCTCCAGCGCGGTCTTCGCTATCTGTGTTGGTGTCGTGCGCGGCCTCGGCCGCGACGAGTCGGTGCGCACCGCGGCGCTGTGGATTGGCTACGCCGGACTTGCCGCAATTGGCCTGGCGCTGTTGCTCACCTGGCAGTGGCTGAATCATCGAGGTCCGCGGTCGCTTTTCGTTCGCGTGCCGCTGCGACTCACCGTGGTTTCCGGGATCGTGCTCTGGATGGTGGCGTTGCTGGTGCCATTTCTCTAGCGCGCTTGGAGCGATGGCGACTCATCGGGATAGCCGTGTGAGCTGGAGACGCATGACCCTTCTGATCATCCTGCTCGTTGTCGTTCTGCCAGCAATCGTCAACGGACTCTGGCCCTATCGCGCAAAGGTCTCGGCAGCGATACCTCCCGCGCCCGCCGGCACGTATCGCGTGTACATCGCCGACTGGGGCTACCACACGTCCGTCATCATCCAACAACCGCCCGGCTGGAAGCTTGGATCGTTAGGCAGGGAGACCGCCCCCTTTGTAGAGTACGCCTGGGGTGACCGGCGCTACTATATGGAAAGCGACCACCGGCCCCAGTCGCTCTTCGCGGCGCTCTTTCTTCCGACCGAAGCAGTCACGTACGTCGCGAGCTGGACGACCGACCCGGCACGCATCGCCCATCCTCGCGCCCTTTACGTCCGTGAGGTGAATGAAAGAGAGCTCGACTCACTCGCCAGCGCGCTCGAGAGCTCGATCCCCCGGGACAGCGCTGGCCAGCGCTCCGCGCCTTTCGCCAGCGTCTCCGATTACGCAGGGCGCTTTTATCGCGCGTACGGTCGCTATCTATGGTGGTCCGACTGTAATCGATGGACTGTCGAGCGACTGGCCTCCGTACATTTGGCGCGCGGGGGCCCCGGTGTGATCTTTTCAGGGCAGGTGCGGGGACATCTCATCGGCTTTCGGCGGGTCAGCGCGCCCCAAGCCACCGCCATGCGCCTGCCCAGACCGTCGAGCCAAAGCCTGTAGTCTGGCCATCTAACGCGAGCCGATCGGACCGTGTCGTCGGAGTCGTTCACGTTGCGCGAAGCGGCGCCGCTGCTGGAGGAGGACGTCGCGCGCACCGTTGGCGAGCGTCACCGCGCCATCGTACGCGACACCGCGGCCAACGTGACGGCCCTGGGCTTCGTGACCCGTGTCGAGAAGCTCGTTGCCGACGTGCAGCAATACTTTCAGGACAGCCTGCTCGACGAAACCTGGCCAGCCTGTCCACGACATCCGGCGCACGCGCTCACCTACCGCGATGGTGCGTGGTGGTGCGACCGTGATGCGGTGCCGATCGCCGCGCTCGGCGACTTGTCGAAGCCGACGCCCTAAGGCTCAGCGCGACCAGCTCAACTCGTAGAGCTCCGTATCCGAAAGGTCCGCCCATGCCGTGGGGTATGAACAGACGCGCCGGGCAACGCGCGGACCGAAGAACAAGAGTGAGGACCGGCCGTTCAGGCGAACCTCACAAGCAAGCCACGACTGGCCGTTGGCAACAAAGCGGCGCATGGCCCCTTTCGCGGACTGAGGCGGCATTGGAGGATCGATTGCCGCTTCGGAAAGCGACGTGTCGCTACGATGTGGCGTGTAGACCTGCAGTAAAAGGGCCCCGCGGTGAGGCAATGATCGGGCCGCAACACGGAGCCACAGCCGAGATCGTGTACTTTCCAACGCTAAGATCGTTGTCGACCGCGATCCACGGCGCCATGTCCCTCACATCTCCTGACGTATGAACGTCCTCATTTTCGGTGCGACGGGAATGGTCGGTGACGGAGTCCTCTACGAGTGCCTCGCCGATGCACGCGTCACCAAGATCGTCGCCGTCGTGCGGTCGCCGTTAGGCATCACGCACCCGAAGCTCGAGGAACGCCGCCGCACCGACTTTTTCTCCTACGACGACCTTGGCCACGACTTCGCGACGACCCACGCGTGCTTCTTCTGCCTCGGTGTGTCCTCCGCGGGCATGAACGAAGCAGACTATCATCGCCAGACCTACGACCTCACACTCGCCGCGGCACGTGCGCTCGCGACGGCACGTCCCGGAGCCGCGTTCTGTTATATCTCCGGGGCGGGCACGGACAGCACGGAGCGCGGTGCAGTAATGTGGGCGCGCGTGAAGGGCAAAACCGAAAACGCGCTGCTTTCGCTGCCGCTCAACGCCTTCATGTTTCGGCCAGGGCTCATCCGCGCGCGACCAGGGAAGCAATCAAAGACTCGCCTTTACCGAATTCTCTACTCGGTGCTGACACCGCTGTATCCTGTGCTTTCGCGCATTGCACCGAGGCACGTCACGACGGTCGAGCATATCGGGCGCGCGATGCTCGCCGTATCTACCGTCGGCTATCCGAAGCGGATCCTCGAGAATACGGACATCAATGCGGTTGGGGCTTGAGCGGGGCGCGGGGCGCCCCGCACCCGATCACCTGCCACCCAATGGCCCCGGCCTGCTGAAGATCTCCGGCGCGGCGGGCTGGCTTTGCCGAAACGTCCACTCTTTCGCCAGCACGCGTGAAGCCGCCTCGGGGATCGTAAACGTTGCGCGCGGTTCGCGAGCGACGTGTGCCGAGTACGGTGAGCCGGCCAAGACAGCGAGTCGCACGAATCCCGACATGAGCTCCTGTTGCGCGTCCTTCGGAATGCGCAATTGCGATCTCATGCCCGGAGGAACACGGCCGAGCCGCCATTCTCGAACCTGCCCTACCAGGTAAACGTCCACGTAGGTCTCGGCCTCGTTGTCGAAGCCCACGACTAGAGGCCTATCCTCGACGGAGGCCGTTCCGTCCCAGGCTGCGGGAGCGGGATTGCGAACACATGCATCGAGCATCAGCGCCGATGAGGCGAGGGTGGCGATTGTAACGGCTGAAACAATGGCGCGGCTTCGTGAAGTAATCATCTTGGCCTCCGTGTCGGGAACGGGCGCTTTCGGCGCCTCATCTACTAGCGCGTAGAAAGAGTCCCAACCCACTCACGGCGGCCGGTGTCCGAAGAACGGGTCCGGCTGACAAGAATGTTTTCGCTTCACCATTGGCAATGATGACCATTCCGACGCCGCCTAACGAGGTGCCAGCGATCCCCGGTGACATGCACGAGGTCACCGAGCTGTTGCACGCGTGGGGCGCCGGCGACGCGCAGGCCTGCGAGGCCCTCGCGCGCCGCGTATACGACGATCTGCGGCGGCAGGCGCGTCGTGCGCTTCTGCGCGAAGGCGAGGGACATACGCTTCAGCCCACGGCGCTCGTGCATGAGGCATGGCTCCGCCTCGACATTCAGCATGGCGCGCGGTGGGAAAGTCGCACACAATTCTTCGCCGTCGCCGCACAAATGATGCGACGGGTACTCGTGGATCACGCGCGGGCGCGTCGGGCCGCGAAGCGGGGCGCCGGCGACGTGCAGGTCACACTCGGCGACCTGGATCGCAGTACGATTCCGGCGCACATGCCGCAGGGCGACGTGCCGGCGCTCGATGCCGTAGACCTTCTCGCGCTCGATGACGCGCTCGCGCGGCTCGCCGAGCTCGATCCGCAGAAGGCACGCGTGGTGGAGCTGCGGTACTTCGCGGGTCTCAGCATTCCCGAAGCGGCGGCGGCACTTGGCGTCTCCGCGGCAACTGTCGGTCGCGAATGGACGGTGGCGCGCATGTGGCTGCGTCGCGAGCTCGCCTAACGGTGGATATGGAAGACTCTTCTCGAGACCGGACACCGCAGAGCGCGCCGCCGTCTATGACGCCCGAGCGCTGGCGGAAAGTGGACGCAGTTCTCCGAGCCTCGCTGGCGTGCGACGCCGATTACCGGGACACGTTCGTGCGGGAGGCGTGTGAGGGGGACGAGGCGCTGCGTCGCGAGGTTTCCGCGCTGCTTGCCGCACATGACGGGATGAGCGACAGCTTCCTCGAGCGGCCTGTTATCGAAGCGATCGGAGCGCCATCGCCGCCGATGATACCGCCTAACGAACGCATCGCGCAGCTGCTCGCTGATGCACTGGCTGGACGCTACGCGATCGAGCACGAGATTGCGCGCGGCGGTATGGCGACCGTCTTTCTCGCTCGCGACCTGCGTCACGATCGACGCGTCGCGATCAAGGTCATGCGCGACGAAGTGGCCGCCGCGGTGGGTGCCGCGCGCTTTCTCGAGGAGATTCGCGTCACGGCACTGTTGCAGCACCCGAACATTCTCCCGTTGTTCGACTCGGGCAGCGTCGCAGGTCTGCTCTGGTATGCGATGCCCTTCGTCGAAGGAGAAACGCTCCGCTCACGCTTGAAGCGCGAGAGTCGCCTCCCCGTTCCGGAAGCCACACGCATCACGCGCGAGGTGGCCGACGCGCTCGAGCACGCGCACGCGCGCGGCATCCTGCATCGTGACATCAAGCCGGAGAATATTCTCCTGCGCGACGGCCATGCTCTCGTCGCCGATTTCGGCATCGCGCTCGCCCTCGAGCACGCGGGCGGAGAGCGGCTCACGAAGACGGGGCTCACACTCGGTACGCCGCAGTACATGGCCCCGGAGCAGGCATCGGGCGAGCGCACGCTCGACGGCCGCGTCGACGTCTACGCGCTTGGCGCAGTGCTCTATGAGATGCTTGCCGCGGAGCCGCCATTCACCTCGGCGTCTCGTCAGGCAGTGTTGTTGCGCATTCTCCACGAGGCACCAACGACACTCGCCACGCGGCGTCCCGATGTATCCGCGTCACTCGACGGTATCGTTAGGCAGGCTCTTGCGAAACGGCCAGCTGATCGGTTCTCCACGGCCGGAGCTTTCGCGGCCGCGCTCGACGCGCCCGACCGGCTTGCGACGTCACCATCGGCTGCCGAGTTTCGCGCCAAAGTCAATGAGCCGCCGCCCAAGCGAAGCGGAGTCACGATGCGTGCGGCCGCGTTGCTCGGCATCGGTGGCATCGGACTTGGCCTCGCTGGCGGCTTCGCGCTTGCTCGGTCGCCGAGCTCCCCTGGTTCGCCTAGCGTGCCGCGACCGGCGGTACCATGGACACCTAACTTCCATCTCGTCAGCGCGCGCGGGGGAAGAGTCGACGGACTCTCGCTCATCGTCGTCGATCGTAGTGGCCGGACGCTGCGCGACATCGACGCCAATCGCCCATGGACACCACGCTTCTCGCCAGACGGCGGTCGCGTGGTGTACGGAGCCTATGGGGTCGGGCGCGGCTCGAGCGATCTCTGGCTAACGGATCTCGAGACCGGCACGACGAAACGGCTCACCGACGACGACGGCGACAGCAACGATCCGCAGTGGAGCCCTGACGGCGGCACACTCGCGTACTCCGTGAATGCTCCGGAGGGCAAGGATGTCGTGACGCGTAAAATCGAAGGTGGTGAAGCACGCGTCGTCATGTCTCGACCGGGGCTGCAGTTTCCGAGCGACTGGCCGCGCAAAGGCGGCGCGCTCGTTATTACTGAAGATGGACCACGACAACGAGACATTCTCGTGCAGCCCACCGATGGCTCGGCCGCCCGCATCTACGTCGCGACCAAAGCAGACGAGCTCACTGCCCGTGTCTCTCCCGATGGAAAGTGGATCGCGTACACCTCGGACGAATCGGGCCACGCCGAGGTGTATCTGGATTCATATCCTACTCCGAATCAACGCGTGATGATCTCAGCTGGTGATGGCAAAGATCCAGTGTGGCGTGGCGACGGACGTGAGCTCTACTACTGGCGCGATGATCGACTGATGGCTGTGCCTGTCGGCCCGACATCGAGCCGCGCGACACCTGAGATCGGAACGCCCGCGGTGTTATTCCGCGCGTCATACTCGAGCAGTCTCAACACGATGTACGACGTGACCTCCGATGGCCAGCGTTTCGTTCTCGTGGTGCATCAGTAAGGCGCGTCTCCGCCTAACACTATGCCTTGAGCCAGAGCAGCAATACGGGGCAGGTCGAGAAGGCGCGGCGGTATTTCACGGGAGCACTTCCCGCTTCGTAGTACTCCACGCCGATGAGGTCGCGCGGCCGAATGCCGTCGAACGCGTCTACCGAGCGAAGCCCGTTCACGTACACGTCCAAGCCGCATTCCCCATTGGGCCTTGAAGGCCGTCCAGTACCGCTCTCGAAACCAACTAAGCGAGCGCGGAGCAGGTCGTCCAGCGAGCGGTCGCCATTGGCGCTCAACACAACGGCCGTGATGAAGCGGCCGGCCGAAGAGTGCATGCGGCGGTACTCGAAGTCGGACTGGCTGTTAGCATTCGCTGAAGCCTGCAGTCTCGCGCCGTTTTCGCGATCGCCGGACTGCATGACGGACGACGCGGCTGGAGCCGGCTCGACGCGCGGTCCGCCGCGCACACAGGCAGCGGCACCAACAGCAGACAGCACAGCCAGGGACGTCATTCGCATGACCCACCTCCATCGCGGCGCGCGGCGCCGCCGGTACGGGACATCGTCGTACGCGAACGCGTGAGACGACGATCGAGAGCTCGCGTACTCCATACGTGCGCGCGCGGCTCGAGACGTGGGGGAGTTGCATGGAAATTGTCACGCAATTGCATCGCCAGCATCTGGCATAACGAGCGGCGATGCTGCAGAATCTGTCGCGTTGACACATCGCGACAGTCATTCAGCCCATTCCGCCATGCTCCGCCCACTCGTCCTTCTCTCATTCGCTGCGCTCGTCACATCCCTTCCGCTCTCCGCGCAGCAGGACACGACGCGCCGACTTGCCACGCGCAAAGCGGATCTCGAGCTCGTCCCGGGCCGCAGCGTCAATCTCGACACGGATGAGGGAACGTGGATCTCGCTCGACGTGTCCCCCGACGGCAAAACGATCGTTTTCGATTTGCTCGGCGATCTCTACACGATCCCGGTCACCGGGGGCACGGCGACGGCCCTAACGAATGGCATCGCTTACGATGCCCAGCCGCGTTTCTCCCCCGATGGCAAGTCGATCGTCTACACGTCCGACAAAGACGGGGGCGACAACGTTTGGGTGATGGATCTGGCGTCGAAGCGGACGAGAATAGTGACCAAAGGGAAGACGAGCCGGTATCGCTCACCCGAATGGACGCCCGATGGCAACTACATCGTCGTGTCGCGCGCCGCGGCAGCGATCGGCGCGTCGAAGCTCTACATGTATCACAAGGACGGCGGCGGCGGTTTCCAGCTCATCAAGGATCCCACGCCCCTGAACGGCGCGACCCCCGTCACCACCCTCGGCGCCGCGTTCGGCAAGGACGATCGTTACCTGTGGTACGCGCAACGCGGTGCGTCGTGGGAGTACAATGCCGGCATGCCGCAGTACAATCTCTTCACCCTCGATCGCCGTACCGGTCGTCGCGAGCTCCGCGCGACGTCGCTCGGCGGCGCGTTTAGGCCGGCGCTGTCGCCCGACGGGAAGTTTCTGGCGTATGGCTCGCGCTACGAGGCGCAGACCGGTCTCAAGCTGCGGGATCTCGAGACTGCCGAGGAGAAGTGGATCGCCTTCCCCATTCAACGCGATGAGCAGGAGTCTGTCGCGTCGCTCGATGCGTTGCCGGGCTACTCCTTCACGCCGGATAGCAAGGCGATCGTTCTGTCGTACGGAGGCAAGCTCTGGCACGTGCCCGTCGACGGCAGCACCGCGTCGAACATCCCGTTCCGTGTGCAAGCCAAGATCGACGTCGGACCGCGTTTAGCGTTTACATATCCGATGTCGGATTCCGCCGAGTTCACGATGCACCAGATCCGCGACGCGGTGCCCTCGCCGGACGAGAAGCGTCTGGCGTTCGTGGCGATGGATAGGCTCTACGTGATGGACTATCCATCCGGAGCACCAAGGCGGCTGTCGGATCTGGATGGTAATGAAGCCGAGCCGGCGTGGAGTCCCGACGGTCGCTGGATCACCTTCGTTACGTGGACGAAAGATGGCGGCCACTTGTACAAGGTCGCTTCGGCTGGCGGCAAGCCGGTGCAACTCACGGCGGCGAATGCGATGTATTCGTCTCCGGTGTTCTCGCCGGACGGGAATCGCGTCGTGGTCGTGCGGAGTCCCGCACACGCCGTGCGTGAGCAGGCAGGATTTCAGGGCGCGGCCGATTTGGTTTGGGTCAGCGCCACCGGTGGAACTCCCACCCTCATCGCGCCGACACAGGGCCGCGGCTCGCCACACTTCGTGCAGAGCGACACCGGCCGCATTTATCTCTACAACCCTAACGAGGGGCTCGTCTCGCTGCGGTGGGACGGCACCGACGTCAAGCAGCACCTCAAGGTGACTGGGCTGCGAACGCCCGAAGCGCCGCAGGCGACGAACGCGCAGTCGATCAAGATGGGACCCACGGGCGATCAGGCACTCGTGCAAATCTCGAACGATCTCTACTTGGTAACGGTGCCGGTGATCGGCGAAACACCCACCGTGAACATGGCGAGTCCGGAGAACGCCGAGGTGCCGACGCGAAAGCTGACGGACGTTGGCGGGCAGTTCCCGGCGTGGAGCGCCGATGGGAAGAAAGTGCATTACTCCATCGGGCACTCACACTTCGTGTACGATATCGAGCGCGCGCGAGTTGTGGATGACTCGATTGACGCGGCGCGGCGGGCGCGTGGCGACTCGACCGCACAGCGCGATACCGCGCAGCAGCGCACTCAAGGTCCGGCAGCAAATCCACGCGGCTATCAGCCAATCGAGACCCAAATCTTACTCAAGGCAAAGCGGGACATCCCGCAGGGCACGGCGCTGCTCACCGGCGCGCGCATCGTGACCATGAAGGGCGACGAGGTCATCGAGCGCGGGGACATTCTCGTGCGCAACAATCGCATCGCCGCGATCGGTCCGAGCGGTAGCGTACAAGCGCCCGCTGGAACGCAAACGATCGACGTTTCCGGCAAGACCATTGTGCCGGGATTCGTGGATACTCACGCGCACCCGGACGTCGAGCACGGCGAGCACCAGCAGCCTTGGTCGTACCTGGTGAATCTCGCGTACGGCGTGACGACGATGCGCGATCCGCAGACCGGCACCACCGATGTGCTCACCTACGAGGACGCGGTGGACGCGGGTCTCGCGATCGGTCCCCGTATCTACTCCACGGGACCGGGCCTCTTTGGTCCAACGTACTTCCCGGGACTTGGCGACGACATCAAGGATCTCGACCACGCGCGCCGCATCATGCGCCGCTACAGTCAGTACTACGATACGCATACGCTCAAGATGTACATCACGGGCAACCGCCAGCAGCGGGAATGGGTGTTGATGGCGGCGAAAGAGCAGAGCATCATGCCGACCACAGAGGGCGCGCTCGACTTCCGCTACGACATCACGATGGCGCTGGACGGCTACCCAGCCCAGGAGCATGCTCTCCCGATCACGCCACTCTATAAGGATGTCGTGCAGCTGTACGGCAGCACGCAGATCACCTACACGCCCACGCTCCTTGTCGTGTATGGCGGGCCCTGGGGAGAGAACTACTGGTACGAGCACGAGAACGTGTACAACGATGCCAAGCTCCGGCGCTTTACGCCGTACGAGGAGCTCGCGTCCAAGTCACGCCGTCGCGTACGCGGCAGCTTCGGCGGCGGAAACGCCGGCGGTTGGTTCATGGACGACGAGTACAACTTCCCGAGCGTGGCGAAGGCCGCCGCGGATATCGTGAGAGCTGGCGGCCGCATCGGCGTCGGCAGTCACGGCCAGTTGAATGGCCTCGGGTACCACTGGGAGATGTGGAGTATCGCGAAGGGCGGCATGTCCCCGCATGACGTACTTCGGGCGCCACGATCTTCGGCGCCGAGGGGATTGGTCTGCAGAAGGATGTGGGCTCGATCGAGGTCGGGAAGATGGCCGACTTGGTGATCCTGGACGGCAACCCGCTTCAGGACATTCGCAATACGAACACGGTGCGTTATGTAATGAAGAACGGACGTTTGTATGATGGAAATTCGTTGGACGAGGTGTATCCGACGAAGCGGCCGGGGCCAAGGGTGTTGGGAACGCCGGAGAAGCCTAACGTGAGAGCCGGGGTAGACCTACCGTAGCCTAAGTGCCATCGCCTAACGGATGGCGTATGCTGAGACATGTCTAGCCTAACGCTCGACTGGTTCCAGCTCGTAACCGCTGCCGGAACGCTGCAAGGTGTTGTGCTAGCCGGTGTGCTCTTCGCGCAGCGGAGTAACCGCACGGCCAACAGGTTGCTTGCCGTGCTGATGCTCACGTTCACCGTCTTCCTCGCGTCCAGCGTTTACTACTCGGCCGGACTCTTTCAGCGGTATCCCCACTTCTTTGGCGTCGCGTATCCAACGCCATGGCTCTTCGGGCCGCTCGTCTATCTATATGCGGTAGCGGCCAGCGATCGCTCGTGGCATTTGGCGCCGCGACACGCCATCCATTTCCTGCCGCTCGCGATCATTCTCATTTTGACCCTGCCCACCTTCTTGATGAGTGGGACGGAGAAGATCGCGATGTACGATCGCATACAGCGCGGCAACACGCCCGCGATCATCGCAGCGCTCGATCCGCTGAAGTTCGTGTCCGGCATCGCTTACTCCGTCGCAACCCTTCTCTATCTGCGCCAGCACCGCCGTCGCATTAGAGACAGCTACTCCAACACGGAGCGCGTGAGTCTCGGATGGCTGCTCTGGTTTTCCGGGACCGCCGCGGGCATCTGGCTGCTCGCGACGTCGCTCAACATCGGCGCTGTCGCCTCCCGCCTGCGCGACGAGCACATATCGCTCGCGATCGCCGTGCTCATTTACGCGATCGGATATAGAGGACTTCGTCAAACAGAGATCTTCGATTATGGCTCGGCAACGGACGACGCCGTCGTGGCTGAATTGGCGGTTCCCCAACCGGAGTTGGAGGCGAGCGCACCACTCTACCAGCGATCTGGACTCACGGACCGTGAAGCAAAACGACTCGAGCAAAAGCTGCTTGACCTCATGGATAGGGAGACTCCGTGGAAAGACGCCGAGCTCACACTGGCGGACCTCGCTCGCCGGCTCGAAAGTACGCCGCACAAGCTCTCCGAGGTTCTTAACGGGCAGCTCGGCCAGACATTCTACGACTTTGTGAATGGCTATCGAGTGCGTGAGGTACAACGGCGCATCGCGGCTGGCGATGGACGAATGTTCACGATGCTTTCCCTCGCTCTCGACTCGGGGTTCGCCTCGAAGTCCACTTTCAATCAAGCGTTCAAGAATCGGACGGGCCAAACGCCATCGGCCTACCGAAAGGCGATCGCGTCGTAATCGCCGAACCAATACGTCCGAACCGATCGGTTCGGACGACGCTCCAGGTGGTCGCACGCAGCTTGGTCCCCTCACCCAGCGACACGTGAACCCATCCATCCTGGAGACAAACGATGTATCGCCCGAAAATCACGACTGCTCTGTCATTGACGGTTGCATTGGCGCTGAGCCGCTCTGCGCTCGCCCAGACTAGCAAGACTGTCAGGCTCCATGTCAACCCGCGTTGGAAGGAGTGTTCTTTCCAACTCGACTCTTCCCTCACGCAATCCGCCTGGCATCAGTTCACCCAAGAAGCCGGAATCGTGACGTACTTCCGTCCGCTGGACGACGCCGCGCCTATGGGGCGAGGACAGTTCGAGCTCTCGCTGTTGCAGTGGAAGACCGGCATTCACGACAGCGATCCAGCGTGGAACGACACGTTTGTTCACCCCGATTCGACGCATTGGCTGTTCGAGGGTGATGGATTGAAGTTCCCCGGTCTCACGGCTCGCGCGGGCATCACCGATCGAACCGATGCCGGCGTGTACTTCACCAAGAGCCCCGGCGCGAACTACGGCTTTTATGGCGGACAGCTCCAGCACAACTTCTTTCACAATGCCGTTGACGGCTGGGCCGCCTCGGCTCGGATGAGCTTCGTGTCGATGTACGGTCCGAAGGACATCGCGTTCTCCGTGTATGGCGTGGACGTGCTGGCGAGCAAGCGATTCGCGCTGTTCTCCGACTGGGCGTCCGTGTCACCGTACGTCGGGGGATCGACCTACATGTCGCGCGCGCACGAGAAATCTTCGGTTGTCGACTTGACCGATGAGAATGTGCTGGGCGTTGAAGGGATGATTGGCGCCGCGGTGCATATCTCGGCGGCGAACATCGCGGCTGAGTACGGGGTAGCGAGGGTTCGGTCTTTCTCCCTCAAGGTGGGTGTGAGCCGACATATCTGACGCGCCTGTCGCGGCGCTGGGTTTGCCATAGAGGTTGGCCGGCATCACGCGACGCAGCGGAGAGCCGAAGACGCCGACCTCTTGGCCATGGCCGTGTCGTTCCGAACAAAAATCTCCGCCGGATTCGCCGCCGCCTATCTGATCTTGGTGGTGGGGGCGCTTTCCTTTCGCAGCGCGCGCGAGGCGCTCGATGCATCGAAATGGGTCGCGCACACGCACGAAGTCATCATTCAGCTCGATGTGATGCTTGCCGATCTCATCGATGTCGAGACGGGCGCCCGCGGATACGTGCTCAGCGGTGATAACCGGTTCCTCGAACCCTACAGCCGGGGCACGCGTGAAACCCCGGCCGTCATGGCCGCGGTCCGGCGTCTCAGCGCCGACAACGCTTCGCAACAGCGGCGACTCGACTCCCTTGCTCCCGTTGTCGAGGCACGGATGAGCGCCGCTCGCGATCTCGTGAATCTCCGCCGTTCGGCCGGCTTCTCAACGGCATCCGGCGTCGTGCAGGAGGGACGCGGCAGAGCGCTCATGGACGATATCCGTCGCCGCGTCGCATCAATGCAGAACGAAGAACAGCGTCTGCTCGTTCAGCGAACCGAGTCCCGGGCCAGAAGCGAGCGCGCCGTAGACATTGTAATAGTCGTCGGCTCACTCGTCGCCTTTGGCCTCGTTGCCCTGATGCTGCGCATCATTCAGCAGGACGTCGAGCTCCAACGGCGCACGGCGAGTGAACGGGACGCGCTGCTCGTGCGCGAGCAGGCATCGCGCGAACAGCTCGCCGCCATCCAACGCGTGACCGATGCGGTGCTCGCGCCGCTCGAGCTCGACCAGCTCCTCACGGAGCTCATGGTCCGATTGAAGGAAGTATTGGCCGTAGACACCGCATGTGTCCTACTGCTCATGCGCGATGGCGTTCATCTCGAGCTCTGCAAGTGCGTGGGCCCCACGCAGGAGATCGAGGATCGAGTGTTGATCCCGATCGGCGAGGGAGTCGAAGGACGGATCGCCGCACGCTGCGCCCCGGCGACCGTGGACGACATCGCCAGCGAGAACGTTTACGATCCAGTCATTCGCGAACATTTCCGTTCGCTCCTTGGCGCGCCGCTGGTTGCGCGCGCCGGTGGCGAGTCGCGCGTCATCGGTGTCGTGCACGTGGAGACGGTGATGCCACGCCACTTCACCGAAGCGGAGCGTGACCTTCTGATGCTCGTTGCCGAGCGCGCTGGCGAGGCAATCGAGCGGGCGCGATTGCATCAGGCACAGCGCCGAAGTGAAGAGCGCTTCCGCCTCCTCGTGGAGGGTGTTCAGGATTACGCGATCTACATGCTCGACACGGAGGGGCGCGTCGCAAGCTGGAACGAGGGTGCCGAGCGCCTAACGGGCCACACCGCCGAACAGGCGTTAGGCAAGAGGATCGATACGCTGCTGTACATTCCGGAAGACAGCACGGGCGATCCCCTGGAGCACATCATCACCCAAGCGCGCGAGCGCGGGCACTTTGCGTTCAGCGGATGGCGGGTGCGTCGCGACGGCACACGTTTTTGGGCGGACGTCGTCACCACCGCGATGCACGACGAAGACGACCACCACTTGCTCGGCTTCGCCTCCGTAACGCGGGATCTCACCGAGCGGCGCCGTGCCGAGGAGGCGCTGGTTGCCGCGCGCGATGCAGCGCAGGCCGCCGATCGTGCCAAGGGTCAGTTCCTGGCAACGATGAGCCACGAGATTCGCACGCCGATCAATGCGATCATCGGCTACTCCGACCTGTTGGAGCTGGGGCTCGATGGGCCGCTCACCGAGCCTCAGCTCGCGCGCCTTTCTCGCGTCCGGGGCAGCGCGCGTCATCTCCTCGGCCTCGTGAACGAAGTGCTGGATCTGGCGAAGATCGAGGCGGAGCAGCTTCGCGTGGAGCACGTCCGAGCGTCGGTTGCCGATGCCGTGACGATGGCACTCGGTCTGGTCTATCCGCAGGCGAGCGGCAAGAGCTTGGCCATCGCTAATAATTGCCCGTTAGGCAGCGATGGCTCGTACATGGGCGATCCGCACCGTGTTGAGCAGATTCTCGTCAATCTTCTCTCGAACGCGGTGAAGTTCACCCCCGACGGTGGCCGGATCGACGTCGACTGCGGGCTCACTGAACGGCCGAGCGATGACGGGCGCCTTTCCAATGTCGATTGCTGGTGCTTCGTTCGCATCACCGATACGGGCGTGGGCATTCCGCCCGAACAGCAGGACCGCATCTTCGAGCCATTCGTCCAGGCGGTTGACGGTGAAGGGCAACCGGCGAACATCTACTCACGCCAGCACGGCGGGACCGGGTTGGGTCTGGCGATCAGCCGGCGCCTGGCGCGATTGATGGGCGGCGACATCACCGTCCAGAGCAAGCCTAACGATGGGTCCACCTTCACGCTCTGGCTGCCCGCGCCACCGGATGTACGTGTCAACGACAAAGGCGAGGCGACAGGATGTCGCACGGAGGAGCGCCGCGTTCACCCACGCCCCGCAAAGGGGTTGGCCTCGGTGGGTATCGCGCTACGCAACAACACCGACGATGCGATGCGTCTCCACGCTCGACGACTGCGAAACGAGCTCAAAGCGCCAAATGTCGACGCGATGTCGGACGCCGAGCTCGAGGATCACGTTCGCACACTGGTGGTCGATCTCGCGAGCGCGCTCGTATTCATCGAGGATGCCGGAGGAGAAGCGTCGCAGGCGTTGCGGGACGGAACGGAGATCCAGCGCCTTATCTCCGAGCGGCACGGCGCACAGCGAGCATCGCTCGGCTGGAGCGAGGCGCACTTCCGCACCGAGATCAACATGCTCCGCGAAGTGATCGAGACCACGCTCCGTCGTCGTCACAGCAGTGGGCCGGACGACAATCTCACCACCGCGCTCGAGATTCTTCGGCAACTGTTCGAGCACGTCGAGCGCACCGGTGTTCGTGGGTTCGAGCAGGCACGTGGGGACACGAGCAGCTTGGCGTGAGGGCCGGGGCCGCCGCCCCGACCCTCCCCTGCTACGCTACTACGCCGCTTTCACCTCGGCCGTCGTCGGAGCCGGAGGTGTCGTCGAAGCCGGAATCGTCGCCTCGATCGGCACCACCTTTCCCCGTCCGATTCGCTTGACGGACTTCCATCCCGCCAACGCTTTCGGATCACCCTCGAGCGCGCTCTTCACCTGCGCGTCGAGCAACCGCACTACCAGGTGCGCCCGCGATGCGGTGGCCTTCAGTCCATCGCGCGCTCCTGCCCTGTTCGCGATGTCCTGGGCCCGTGCGTCAATCGACGCGCGCACCGCCCCCGCCGCCGCCACCAACGCGTCGGCGAAATTCTCCGGACGCCCATTCTGCACGAACACCTGCTGATACGCTCTCGCTGTCTCGGCCATCGCGGTGGCATCCTGCACGAGCACCGCGACTTTGACATTGCCCCGCGGCAGTTGGAGCGCCTTGAAGCCCGGCACATCGCGCAGATGCGCGGCGGCGATCGTCGCGACGGGCCGCATGTGGTGGTTCACGAGATCACGACGCAAGACCGCCTGCGTCGCCGTCTGGCTCTTCGCATTCAGCGTGCTCGTCGCCTGCGTGCTCTCGTGGACCCCCATGTCCTGCACCAGCTGGTCGAGCTCCTTCCGGGCCGCCGTCGCGTTCACGGTGCCCAGTTCTGCCGCGGACCCGTCCAGAAACTGCTGGACGTGTCGCAGCATGTCGAACCTGCGAATGTCTTGCGATAACATGTTGTCCCCCTCCTCGGGGGTGCAAACCAGTTGGACGCCTGTCGGTATGTGATCCACCCGCCTTCGCTGCGCGCGGCGAAGACTCGGGACACCTCGACGCCGGCGTCGTTTCGCGTCGACGTGCCCCTCACTAAGGAGAACCCCAAACGCGCAAAAGTAGCTATACGGTCTGTGAGAAACGCTTCGTGCGGCCGCAAAGCGCCGTCCTCATGTCACGTCCGGCGCGCTGACGTCGCCAAGCCACGTCGATATCGTGACGACCCACCTTCGTGTTGTGACGAGCCACGCTCGTGTCGTCACGAGCCACGTTCACGTTGTCACGAGCCAGGTGCGCGTTGTGACGTGCTCCCTTCGCCTGCCAACTAATCAGGCCCACTGTCAGTAATGCGACGCGTGCGTCGCGCCTTGGCTCGTTGGCGGCGGTACGAGCACCCTTGGCCTTCGCTTTTGCGAGCTTCGCGTTGAGACGTGCTGTCTGGGCCGACGGTTTTGCCATGTGCGCATTCGTACATGGAGACTAAGCCGAACGACTTGGCAGGTGATACTGCCTGCGTGGCACCCGCGCCGGTGGTTTTGCCGTCTTCGCGCTGCACCGCGGAGCCTTCGCGCTGCAACGTGGAGCCTTCGCCTTGAGACGTGGAACGTTCGCCTGTTTTGCCGAAGTCGCGCCGCGACTACGGGACTATCGCCCGCGATGCTCGAATCTTTGGTTTCGATCGATGGGAATTGTTCGAGCTGACTTTCACACGCATACCTGCTTCTCGCACGACGCGCATCAGACGCCGCGTGAGCTCGTCGAGCGAGCGCGCCACCTCGCGATCGATCGCGTCGCCGTTACCGACCATCACACACTCGACGGCGCTCTGCGCGCACGTGACCTCGACCCTGAGCGCATCATCATCGGCGAGGAGATCACGACGCGATGTCGCATCGACATCATCGGCCTGTATCTAACGAAGCGAATCGCACCGCGGCTTCCGCTCCAGCAGGTCGTCGACGAGATCCGCGCCCAAGGCGGTGTCGTGTATCTCCCCCACCCTTTCGCCTATCTGACTGACGCACGTCGCCGCGTGGACCGCGCGCTGCCTCTGGTCGACATCGTCGAAGTCTGGAACAGCCGCGCCTTTTACTCGCCGTGGAATCGGCGGGCTCTGGACGAGGTCCGCAAGCGAGGCGTTCCCCAGGCGGCCGGTAGTGACGCACACTTCTCGGCGGAGCTCGGGCGCGCGGTGACTGTCCTTCCGAGCTTTTCGGATGCCGTGTCACTGAAGCTCGCCGCGAGATCAGCGCGAGCGCAGAATGACGGGCACACGTATGCGCTCCCGCACGTTGGGTCGGTCGCCCTCATGACACTCACGTTCCTGAAGCTCCGCGTCCGCGGCCGGCGTGCGCGGTGACAATCGATGAAGATCGAGCATCCTCAATCGACGGCTGACTTCCTCGCCCGAGCGGGCGATTTCCTCTCGGAGCACGAAGCAGAGCATGGATTGGTGCTCGGCGTCGCGCGGGCGGCATCTCCGACTCCAACCGGTGCCTATTTCGCCGTCGTCGTTGCGGACGGAAAGCCGGTTGCGGCGGCGATGCGTCTGGATTGGAGACTCATCCTGTCGAGAGCAGCTATTGTGGATGCGATTGAATTGCTCTCCGCCGATGCCGCCAATCCGCAGCTCAGAACCGTACTTGGCCCGTCACCGTGCGTGGAGCGCTTCATGAGCGCGTCAAAGCAGGAATGGCGAACTGTCATGATGCAGGGGATCTACGAGTGCCGGTCGGTGAAGATGCCGACCGGCGTCGATGGGTTGCGGCGACTCGCCACGCCTAACGATCGCGCGCGGCTCACCGAGTGGCTCCGCGCCTTCATAGCCGAAGCAATGCATGAGGAGATCAGCGACACTGCGGCGATGGCGCGCGTGGACGACCATGTCTCGGCAGGAGATTTTCAGGTGTGGGAAGTGGGCGGGGACATCGTGTCGCTTGCCGCGGCGGTGGCGCCCACACCACATGGAATCCGTGTGAACCACGTGTACACGCCGCCCAGGTTGCGGGGACACGGCTACGCCAGCGCGCTCGTGGGGTCGCTCACCCAAACTCTTCTTGACGGCGGCTATCGGTTCGCGTTCTTGCACACGGATCTCGCCAACCCGACCTCGAATCGGATCTACATGCGTCTCGGCTATCGGCAGGTGGCAACGTTTCACGCGTCGCAGCGGTCAACGTGATTCCCGCGCTCGCTACACTATGGCATATTCATCGGCCGTATCGGCGAGCGCGCCAACGTACACGTATCGGTATCCCTCATGACCACAGTCGTTGCTGCCGAACCGCAGCTGTACACTCGCGACATCGCTGCCTCGTGCGCGTTCTATTCGCGACTCGGCTTCACCGTGGCCTTCATGTACGGCGAGCCACCCTTCTATGCACAAGTCTTCCGCGGCGGCGCGCGACTGAACCTTCGCCACGTCGACGAGCCTGTGGTCGATCCCTTCCGGCTCGAGGCCGAGCAACTGCTTTCGGCGTCGATCACGCTGGATGACGCGAAGGCGCTGTTTCTCGAGTATCAGCAAGGCGGCGTGGAGTTTTTTCAGGCACTCAGAACCGAGCCGTGGGGAGCGGAGACTTTCATCGTGCGTGATCTCGATGGGAATCTTCTGCTCTTCGCTGGAGCTAGCGGCAGGGATCCCTGAGATCAGTGATATCCACCAACCCATGAAAGCCCATCTTCCGACCATCGTCGTACTGATCACCCTCATGGCCTGTGGCGAGACGCCGAAGCCGATACCCGCGGCTAACTACACCGCCTTTCGAGCAGAGACATCGGCTGTCGTAAACGCGAATAAATCCCCGGCGGCGGACTCCGCCACCGAAATGGTTCAGGCATTTTACGACTGGTATGTGCCTCTAGCAAACAACATGAGCCTCCATGGGGCCGAGTACGACAGCGTTCTCGCGAACCAACGATCATGGTTGTCGCCGGAATTCCTAGCTGCGTTCCGGAACGACGTCGAAGTTCAACGACGCGACACGTCGCATGACCTCGTCAGCGTCTCGGCCGATTACGATGTCTTCCTGAACTCCCAGGATCCCTGTGGGCACTACCAAGCGCGAGGGACGAAGGCCACCGCGCAGGGCTATGAAGTGGCCATCTACGGAGTCTGTGGCGACACACGGGCGCCTGACACGACCGCAGCCATTCTTGTGGAGGTCGCGCGATCGGGCGCGCGGTGGCAGATCGTCAACTTCAAGACACCAGGCGAGCCGGCCTCTAACCTGCGCGCCTTGCTCGCGTCCACCAAGCCTGAGTCGCCCACCTCGACCGATTCGACGCGGAAGCCGGACTGAATGCCTAACGTTACGGTCAAAGAAGTCGAGCAGGCGCTGCATACACTCGCCGACGCGAAAGACGCCGAACATCTCCAGCGTTTCTTCAAGACCGGCAAGGGCCAATACGGCGAGGGCGACCGATTCCTCGGGATTCGCGTCCCCGCACTTCGCGCGTTGGTACGGCGCTTTCGTTTGCTCGCCTTTGAGCACACGCTCATCCTGCTGCGGTCGGAATGGCACGAGCAGCGACTGCTCGCGCTGCTACTCCTCGTGGAGCAATACCGACGGGGCACGGATGCCGAACGTGCGAAGATCTATCGCGCCTACCTCGACCACACCCAATACATCAACAACTGGGACCTCGTCGACAGCTCGGCCGAGCATATCGTTGGACCGCAGCTGAATCCGGCGAAGCCGAGAGTGCTCGATCCGCTCGTGCGATCCGACTTGATCTGGGAGCGGCGCATCGCCATGCTCGCAACCTTTCATTGGATCAAGCAAAGCGAGTCCCGGCCCGCGCTGCATGTGGCGAAGCAGCTGGTGCACGACCCGCATGATCTGATTCACAAGGCCGTCGGCTGGATGTTACGTGAGGTTGGGAAGCGTGATCTCGCCGCGGAGGAGAGCTTCCTCCGCGAGCATCATGGAGAGATGCCGCGTACCATGCTCCGCTACGCCATCGAGCGTCTACCAGAGCGTCGGCGCCAGCAGTACCTGCGCGGGGAGGTACGAAACACGTCCTGATGTAGACCGTGCGGTGCGCCGCTTGCAGGGCTCTACACCAACTCCCTGTCGGTCCGGTGATCATGCAGTATCGACGCCCGTTAGGCGCGATGATCGTCGTCGCGCTCCTTGCCTGTCAGAGCGACGTACCCACGCCGCCCCGGGCACTCGATCCGTCCACGGCAGCAGCGGTTCGACTGCCACCCGCGACTGATCTCCTCACCTGGCTGCGGCAACACGCCAATCGAGGTCGCAACTCACGAAATAGTGGTGAGCCTGCTTTGCTGGCTGGCGCGGGGGACATCGCGCGCTGTTACCCCGGCTCGGACCCGACGCAGTTCCAGGCACCTGACGCCAGTAATCCGGCGATGCAGACCGCGGCTTTGCTCGAGGCAATGCCTAACGCGACGGTGATGGCCGTCGGTGACAACGCATACGAATTTGGATCGCCGCTCGATTACGCAGGCTGCTACGCGCCGACCTGGGGACGATTCCGCGACCGCACGCGTCCCTCGACCGGCAATCACGAATACCTCACGCCTGCCGCCGCGGGATACTTTGGCTACTTCGGCGACCGGTCGGCCCCGCCGTTAGGCTATTACAGTTACGATCTCGGGGCCTGGCATGTCATTGTCGTCAACAGCACGACGCAAGTCTACGCATGTTGGCCGCCAGAGGTGGACGAAATCCCTCCTGGATTCCCGAGGTTGCCGGTGCCGCTGCACCCGGGACCAGCTGCTGGTCGCGCGTGTGCGGGTGACGTCGCCCAACAAGCGTGGCTCGCCGCAGACCTCGCAGCGCATCGCGGCGCGAAGTGCACGATCGCCTACTTCCACCATCCGCGCTTCAGCTCCGGCATGCACGGCGATCAGTATCAGATGCAGAAGATGTGGGACATCATGTACGCCAACGGCGTCGATGTCGTCGTGTCGGGACATGATCACATGTACGAACGCTTCGCGCCGCAGGATCCCGTTGGCAGGCGCGATCCGACGCGAGGGATTCGCCAATTCACGGTGGGCACCGGCGGCGCGGAGTTCTACAGCGTGCGCAAGCGACAGCCGAACAGCGAAGTGGTGATCAACGACCAGCATGGAGTGATTGCGCTCGCGCTAGGCGACGGCGAGTATGCCTGGGCATTCGAAACGGTGGACCACAATGTCGCGGACGCTGGCAGCGGGCGCTGTCATTAGTGAACAAAGCGACGATGGCTAGTACCCGACGACCACTCGCGCACCAGGCGTCAGGGCCCGCCACCGCTTGGCGCCGATCAGATCCAGCCGTGCCGCGAGCTCCTTCGTGTCCGTGAGCCGCACTGGGGTCGGCGTCTCATCGGGCGAATGAAAGAAATCTTCCCAGTGCGCAACGATCACGTACTTCGGCCGTAGCGACGCGAGTAGTACGGTCGGGTAGGATTCGACCTTCTTGAAGTTGCCAGCGCAGACGATCGCGACATCGATCGGGTGGGCATCGTCGCCGGCGAAGGGCGGCAGCACGACGTCGACAGGATGTGAGGCGGCATCCTGATAGAAGATGCGGAAGGAGGGCTTTCCCGCTTCATCGACAATATCGATCACATACGACACGGGCTCGCCGACACACCAGCCCCACGCAGTACGCGGCAGCGACTTCCGATCGTGACGCTCGCGGCACGGCGCCACGGTGATGAACCACCAGTTGGGAGCATGGCTCGACTGCACGGCCATGAAGCGCATGTGGCGGTCGGCGGTGTAGGTCCATCGACCCATGTGGAAGGGCGTCGCGATGGCGCTGTCCGACGGGTACAGCGAATCGATGCGCTCGGGATGGCGCGACAGATACGCGTCGCCCATCAACGTGCGCTTTGTCGTCAGCGTGCCATAGATGCGAGCATGCGGTGTGTACTCGCGCGCAATGATCGGGACGTCCATCAAGTGATCGTAGTGCGAATGACCGACGAGTATGGCCTGCACGTCATCGAGCGCCGAGAAGTTGGGGCCGAGCATTCGGTGCAGCTCTCCGCCGACGAGGGCGGTATCCGAGTGGATGGGCCACATCGGGAGCGCGATTGCCATGAATCGCGGATGTGTAAAGGAGGGCGCGGTGAGAAGCGCGTTCCCGCCAGCTTGGATGAGCAAGCCGGCAACGCCGAGGTAAGTGAATCGTACCTCGCCCCTGCACTCCGCGGTCGGTTCGCAGGTCTGCCACGCCGTCGTGGAGTCACGCGGGAGCGGTCGCAGCGCCGACGTCGGTCCGGTCAATCGACACGCCGAGGACGCGACGAGCATCGCCGCGGCCAGTAGTCTTACGTTAGGCAGCGGGACCCCGAATACGCTGCACAACGGCCTGGAAGCGCGGATGCGACCGAAGCCGCGCCATCGATGGATCGAAGGGCAGCATCACCAACCACGTGTCGCGCGCCTTGAGCGATCGCTCGAGCCAGGTGAGGGCCGTCTCGTCGTCGCCCAACCAGTGATGCATGATGGCGATGCCTAACGCCGGAATCGGCTCGTGTGCCGCCCGCTGCTCGGCCTCGCGCATGCGACGCTCGGCCTCCCCAAGCTCATCGAGCGCGGCAAGGACCTGGACGATGTTCAAGCTGCCCCACCGGTCGCCCACCTTTAGATCGAGAACGCGACGAAACTCCGCCCGTGCTTCCGCGCGCTGTCCAGAGTAGAAAAGGCAAAAGGCATAGACGCGTCGCAATTCGCTCGTTCGCGGATGACGCGCGATTGCCGGAAGCAGCTCGCGAATGGCTTCCTCCCAACGTCCCGCCAGCATCAGTATCCACGCAAGATCGTAGGTCGCGTTCTCGGACAGTGGATCGAGCGTGCGCGCCCGCTGCATCGCCGCGATCGCTTCCTCGAAATCGCCTTGCGCGGCGAGAACGAAGCCAAGGCAATCATGCGCGAGATACAAACCCGGTGCCAGCTGCAGCGCGCTGCGCGCGAGCGATTCCGCGCGCGTGAAGTCCCACTCGTACCAGAGTGCGGAGTGCGCGCGCATAACGAGGGCGAACGCGTCGGTGGGATCCATCGCCAGGGCACGATCTGCCGCCGCGCGCGCGCGGGGAAATGCGTCGCGAGGACGCATGCCGTAGTAGATGCCGAACAGCGTCAGCGCCATGCTGATGCCCGCGTGCGGCGCGGCGAAATTGGGGGCGAGGCGCGCGGCATCCTCGAAGCACTGGAGCGCGTCATGCATTCCGTCGGCACGCTGCTCCACCAGGTGACGGCCGCGTAGATAGAGCTCGAACGCTTGCGGATTTACGCTGCCGCGAGATGAAAATCCCTTACTCGCGACAAAGCGAAGCCCGGCCTCGCCACCACTGAGGGTTCGCTCGAGGGCTTGGGCCACGGCCGTCGCGATCTCTTCTTGGACGGCGAAGATGTCCGAGAGGCTGCGATCGTACCGCTCGCTCCACAGGGTGAGGCCGTCGGAGGCCTTCACGAGCTGCACGGCAATCCGAACCCGGTCGCCGGCGCGGCGAACACTGCCCTCGATCAGGTGTTGCACGCCTAACGATTCGGCGATCGTCCGCAGAGCAACGGCTTGACCCTTGAACGCGAACGACGACGTGCGCGCCGCGACGCGCAATCCCGGGACGTGGGTGAGTGCGGACAGCAGCTCGTCGGCGATGCCGTCGGAGAAGTATTCGGTGTCTGGCTCGACACTGAGGTTCGCGAGCGGAAGCACGGCAACGGACGGCGCCCCCGCCTCGAACTCGGCGCTGAAGGCGGGAACGGGCGCGCCTAACGATGCCCCAGCTCCCTCGAGGAGCGCCAGCAAGGCCCGGCCATCGGCCGGGCGCTCCATGGGAGCCTTGCGCAGGCACGTCATGACCAGCGACTCGAGCTCGTCGGGTACGTCGCTGCGATGCTCGCGCAGCGCTTTCGGCGTATCCATGACATGCGCCGCCATCTTCTCGGCCAGCCCCTTTCGACCAGCGAAGGGATGTCGTCCAGCGAGCAGCTCGTAGGCAACGAGCCCAAACGCGTACACGTCGGCAGCTGGACCGACGTCAGGATCACCGGCCACCTGCTCCGGTGCCATGTACGCTGGAGTGCCGAGCGCAATGCCGCTTGGTGTCATCGTCGTGCCGCTGTCCTCACGCTCCTCGGCGCGCGCGGCGCTGATCGCCTTGGCAATGCCGAAATCGGTGACGACCCACGTTCCGCCGGAGAGCAAAATGTTCTCGGGCTTGATGTCCCGGTGCACGACGCCGTTCGTATGCGCGTAGGCGAGCGCCTTGGCGATGTCGCGCAGTGCGTCCAATGCTTCACCAACGGAGGGGCGCGCGCCTAACGAAATCCGCTCTCGTAACGTCTCACCCGCAACGTACGGCATGACGTAATACGCGAGACCGGCCACGTCCCCCGCTGCGAGCACGGGAACGATGTTCGCCTGCTGTAAGCGTGCTTGAAAGAGCACTTCGCGCGCAAAGCGTCCCGCCGATTCCGCAAAGGCCTGGTGCGGACTCAGCACCTTGACGACCACTTCGCGGTCGAGTGCCGGCTCGTGGGCGTGAAACACGCGCGACATGCCGCCGCCGCGAAGCTCGCGCTTGAGCGTGTAGCGATCGGCAAGTCCGAGGGCAAACCACGAGAGCAGGTCAGGCGGCGCGGCCGACGGCAGCGGCGCATCGACGACCTGCAAGGCCCCGACACTCTCGTCGTCTTCATCGAGCGTGAGGAGAAGCGACTGAATCTCGTCGAATAGCGTATTGTCACCCTCGCATGCGGCGGCGACGAAGGCCATTCGCTCTTCGACCGGGCGCTGGAGCGCCGCGTGGAGGATCTCCTTCGCCGCTTGCCAGCGCGCCGGCGTCATTGGCGTGGCGCTGGTGTCGGCGGGAATCCACGCCGGAGGCGACGGAACGTTCGAAGGAGTGGTCACCCGCTCAACCTACCGAGGGGACGACATAACGAAAGCGCCCGGCGGCAGCAGCCGTCGGAGCGCAATCATCATAGGATCCCGGCCTCAGCCGGTCAAGCAAAGTCTCTACGAGGTACGACCAGCCCGGTCATTCTGGCCCGACCGGCAGCCTACTCGCACCGGCGGCTGGCAGGCAATCGGCAAAGCCACGAATGGGAGCGATGAGGTAAGGCAGCAACTCGTTAGGTGCTTCCTCCTGAGGAAAGTGGCCTACGCCCGCGAGACGTTCCAGATGAAAGAGCGCGCCCAATGGAGCCAAGGCGTCCAGCTCCTCCTGCCCAGCGTCGGCATCGTGCGGAGCAGCGCCAAGAATCACTGTCACGGGCACCCGAACCGCGGCAACGACGCGAGCCAGCGGTTCCGGCTCTCGGGCTTTCTCGAGGCGGAACGCCATAGCGACGACGCGATCGATCGAATTGAGGAGCGGCTCTGTATACGCGCGTTGGGTCGCGGCGTCCAACCATTCCTCCCGTCCGGCGCTCTGTCGCACGGCCTGCAGAAAATGTTGGCGCACGAGACCACGACCACCGGGCAGCCGCGTGACGAGAGGCACGAGATGGAGCGCCGCCGACAGCGTGGGACCATGATTCACCGCCAGGCCGCCCGAATCGAGAAAGTACAACGCAGCGACGCGCAGCGGTGAGAGCTCGGCCAAGCGCAACGCTACGCCCGCTCCCTGCGAGTGCCCAACGACGCGCGCATCAACGACGCCATAGCGCTGCAGCACGGCGTCAACGCGGCTCGCCATCGCCGCAAAGCTCACGTCGGCGCTGTCGAGCGAGAGTTGGTATGGGTCGATGATGATGACGCGACTCCCTCGCGCCAACAGCAGAGACTCGAGGCGACGAAACCCCGCCACGCCGCCAATCATTCCCGTAATTAGAACGTAGGTGTCGGTCCCCGCGCCGTCGGCGACGAACGCAGGCGGCTGCTCTGATCGTTGTGCTCCCACCGATGCCGTTGCAACGCACAGCGCGGTTAAGCAAACACGAATGGATTTGGACATGGCGCGCTCCGGAAAAGTGAGTGCCGTGCAGTCCGGAACGCGCGAAATCGGTCGTCTCTGGCTCCGTAGTGAATCGACTCGACCGCTGAGCCTTTTCTCGGTGCTCCTACGCGTTGAGAAGAGACCCCAACGAGGAGCGCCGCATGAAAATGAACTATCGTTCGCATCGATATGCGTTGCTGAACCAGCCCATCGAGGTCGAGCGCCACCTGCGCCGAGTGCACCGATTTCTGCAGCCGCGGCGTGGCGATCAGATTCTCGAGATTGGTTGCGGCCGAGGGTTCATGACCCGCGAGGTGCGTCGCTTTGCACCGGGGACAATCGGCGTCGACGTCAATCCGGAAGCCATCGCGCACGCGGTGACGGGTGGCCTGCGCGTCATGGACGCGCGAAAACTCGACTTCCCTGCTGGCGCCTTTGACAAGGTCTACTCCTTTCACATGATTGAGCACATACTCAATCTTGGCGATGCGTTCGCGGAGATCGATCGCGTGTTGAGACCGGGCGGGCGCGCGATGCTCGTGTATCCTGCCGAGCCGATTCGCGGCCTTTATGTCGTTCCGACCGCCATTCGCCTGTTCGGCAACCCACTCCGCGCGCGCGATCTCCACGTTCACAAGCTGTCGCCTCGGAAGCTGGCGCCCTACCTGATGGGTACGTCGCTGCGCGTGAGCCATAGCGCTTTGCATTTCTTGCTGACGCCACAGTTCGTCACCGTCTTGTACAAGGAGATTATAGATGCGCCCCGCATCGCGGAGGCAGTATGAGACGCTGGCGTTGGGCCACATGCGTCGTCGTCTCTGCCCTGATCGGATACGGCGCGGTGCACGTCGACTGGCGGAGCGCTCTCCATGTCCTCGGCCGTGCGTCTTTCGCCTACCTCGCCGCCGCGATGCTCTGCAACGGTGCGTCGCTCGTCTTGCGCGGTATCCGCTGGTGGATTTTTCTCCGTGCGGTAGATGGCGGCTCCTTGATGCTGGCAATTCGCGGAGCAGTCGTTGGCTCGGGCTTCAACAACCTTCTCGTCGCAAACGGTGGCGAGGCCGCGCGCGCACTGTTCGTGTCGCGCGAAGGTGGCGCGTCGCGAACGAGCGTCGTGGCCACGCTGGCGCTAGAGCGACTCTTCGATCCAATTTGCTTCCTTCTCCTTCTCGTCACGGCGACATTCACGACGCCGTTGCCTTCGCCATTCATGCACGCGCGAGCAGTCGCGATCAGCGTGTTGCTCTTCGCGGCGTTTGGCTTTTTGATATCGAGGCGCGCGCCCACAGCTGAAGTGGTTTCCGCGACGATCGGTGGGTGGCGCGCGCACGTCCGGGGATTTCGATGGCGTGTCGCCGCGCTGGCGACGCCTCCACGCGTCATCTCTGCGCTGGCGTGTTCGATTGGGGTGTGGATGTTTCAACTTTTCGAATACGCGGTGGTCGCATGCGCGGCTGGCGTTCAGCTGCCGTTCGGTGCCAGCGTTGCCGCGATGGTGCTAATAAATGCAGGGCTGGTCTTCCGTGCGACGCCTGGCGGGGTCGGCTACTTCCAGCTCGCCTATGCAACCGCTGTCTCACGGTTTGGCATTCCGACGGACGTGGCCGTCGCGACGGCGCTGTTGATCCAAATAGTCGAGATCCTGCCGGTGACCCTGGCGGCGCTGGCGTTCACCGCGACTCGGTTTAGGGGAGCTCCGCGCGCCGGAGGTGGCGCGGCTCCGCGCTTTCCACCAGTTTCCCGCGGGCTTTCGTATGCTCTCACACCCTCCATCGTTAGGTTCAGCTCTCATGACGCTGCCTCCTGACTTCGCGCCAACGCCAGAAGAGGGCGAGCCGAGCGACGTCACCTCGCTGCTTCTCGCATGGCGCGGTGGCGACGCCGCGGCCGGCGAGCGCTTGTTGCAGGAGGTGTATGCGGAGCTGCATCGGCAGGCTTCGCGTGCAATGCGACGCGAGGATAGCGCGCACACCCTTCAGGCGACGGCGTTGGTGAACGAGGCATACCTGCGACTCGTGGATCAGCGCCGAGTGCAGTGGCGCAACCGCGCGCACTTCTTCGGCATCGCCGCTCAGCTCATGCGCCGGATCCTCGTGGATCATGCGCGCGCCCGACGCGCGGGAAAGCGTGGCAGTGGCGAGCGTGCGCTGTCACTCGGCGAGGTGGAGGCGCGCGCACCCGGCGCGGCAACAGAGAAGGCGGTCGACGTGTTGGCTCTGAATGATGCGCTCGAGCGGCTGGCGGAGCTCGATCCGGCGCAGGCGCGCCTTGTGGAGCTGCGCTATTTCACGGGGTTGACTATCGAGGAGACCGCCGAGGCGATGGAGATGTCTCCAGCGACGGTGAAGCGCGAGTGGGCGATCGCCCGGGCGTGGCTGCGTCGCGAGATCGGCGAGTGACGGCCGTACCGCCGCGACGGCGATGGGTCGGGCGGTTGTGCGGGGGCCGGCTCGGCGACAGTTTCTTCGCGTGACCGACTCCTCAAACCATAACGACGACCGACTCGGGATGAACGAGCCGATCTCCCGGCGCGACTTCGTCAACGGCACTTTCGCTGCGGGCGCTGGGCTTTTCCTCCACGGAAAGTTGCCTAACGACGTATCGCCCGCTGACGGGTGGACCGGCTACGGCGGCGTCGGCGATTACGCGACTTCGAACGGCAACACGTGGGACGTCATGTCCGTTGCGCACGCGATGCGCGACGGCACCTTCGAGCGATCGATTGCCCACGCCACCGACACCGGGGAAACGTACGACCTCGTCTGCGTTGGCGGCGGCATCAGCGGCCTCGCCGCGGCCGTCTTCTTTCAGAAGAACAAAGGCGGTCGCTGTCTCGTACTCGACAATCATGCGATATTCGGCGGCGAGGCGAAGCGGAACGAATTCCTCGTAGACGGACAGCTCGTCGTCGCCCACCAAGGCTCGGCCATCTTCCTCGTACCCGAGAAGGATGGGTACACCGATCGCTTCTACGGGATGATCGGCATGGATCGTTCAGCGTTTGCATATCAAAGCTGGCGCGGGCCGGCGCCGGAGATGCCGCTGAGCAAGAGTCCCTACGATGAGCCGAAGAACTACGGCTTCTACTTTGGACCACAGTTCGGCCAGCGACCCGGCGTGTGGGTCCCCGACCCGTGGGGACGCAAGCTCGCGGGCGCGCCTTTGAGCGACGTCGAAAAGGCGGAGCTGATGCGCTGGCGTACAGTACGAGACAACGGTCCAGTTCCCGTGACTGAGGGGGACGCCGTCTCGCGGCAGCTCGACTCGATCACGCTCGAGGAATTCCTGATGGCCCGGCATCACATCAGTCGGGATACCGTGCGACGCTTTCTCTCGCCCATGGAAGGCGGCGGCTATGGCCTCGGACCGGACGCGCTCTCGGCGTACTGTGCCTACGCGATCGAGACCCAATACCCGAAGGACGGTGACGAGTCGTTAGGCGACCAGATGTTCCCGGATGGTAACAGCGGCTTCGCGCGCCTGATGGTGAAGACGCTCATTCCCAACGCCATCGCCGGCCCGCGCAGCGTCGACGCGGTGTGGAAGAACCGTGTTCGCTTCAGCGCCCTCGATCGCGCGAACCAGCCGACGCGGATTCGGCTCGAGGCGACCGTCGTGCGAGTGGAGCATGAAGGCGACCCGAAGAGCGCGTCGCATGTTCGAGTCACCTACGTGAAAGGCGGACGTCTCTTTCGCGTGAGAGCGCGCGGCGCCGTCATGGCCGGCGGCAGCTGGACCACGAAGCATATCGTGCACGACCTGCCGACGTCGCATCGCGAGGCCTACGCTCAGTTCTATCGCTCGCCATGTCTCATGGCAAATATCGCCGTGCACAATTGGCGCTTCCTTTACAAGATGGGAATGTCCGGCTGTCGCTGGTTCGGTGGACTCGGCGATTACCTCGCGGTGCGCAAGCTGGCCCTCGTCGGCGGCCAACCGCGGAGCTTCGGACCGGAGTCGCCGACGGTGCTCACCATCAAGGTTTTGTTCGCGAAGCCCGGATTGCCCATTGGTGAGCAGGGCAGCCGAGGACGCGCCGAGCTGCTCGGTACATCGTTCGCACAGTACGAGCGCGCCTTCCGCGAGCAGCTCGGAGACATGTTCGCGCCGGGAGGCTTCGATCCACGACGGGACATCGCGGGGATCATTCTCAATCGCTGGGGACACGCGTACGTCAACCCGCAACCCGGCTTCTTCTTCGGAGCCAACGGTAAGCCGGCGCCGCGAGATGTTCTTCGCAATGCACCGCATGGTCGCATAGCGTTCGCGAACACCGATCTTGCCGGCGCGGCGGATCATCGCAACTCGATTCGCGAGGCCGACCGTGCGGTGACGCAACTCAGCGACGGACGCGCCTAACGGCTGACTAGTCGTTGTCGAGGATCTCCACGATTTTCATGATGGTGCTCCAGCCTCGCGTCGTCGCCGGTGAGCCGAAGAGCTTGTCGAGCTGGCCGAGACAACCGATCGTCTTCATGTGCCGCCGGTAGACACCGAACACGAAGCAACCGCGGCACCCGATCACCCGCACATACCAATCGCCCTCTGCAGGTATCATCACAGGGACCGAGCGAGGAGCCGTATCCGCTCGCGTGAGGATGCTCACGAATCGAACGATGTCCGGCCGCAACGGTTCACTGGCGAATGGATTGTCGGTGGCCAGTTCTTGAAGCTCGCGACCATCGCAGAGCATGACCTCCGCGACGAATGGGAGCTTCGCTGCGAGCGCCGCGCGCAACTTCGCACGTGATCCCGGTTTTCGCACGACGAATGTCCCCGCGGCGCCAACGTTCACGACGCCGAAAGTGGACAGCTCGCGCGCAAGCACGCTCGGTCGGAAGGATCGGTGCCCGCCGACGTTGATGCCCCGCAGAAAGGCGACGAGGGCCATGTGATAATGATATGGAAGTCCCAGGGCGGACGGAGGTTCTGGCGCCAAGGCACGCCAGGGCCTAACGTCTTCGCCGTCAATAACTCGCTACCTCCTGGGAGATCTCATGGACACGACGGATCATGCCGGCGCCAACGACATAGATCGGCGAGAATTCGTTCAAGGCGCGGTGACGGCTGCCGCGGCGTTCGCTGTGGGATGGAAGCCGTCGCTCTCCTTCGCTCGCCACGCTCCGCCCGATGACGTGCTCGCGCAGATCGCTGCGCAGCATGCGCAAACCGTAAAGATGCTGCAGGACTGGATCGGCCTGCCGTCGATCGCGGCCGAGAATCGCGGCTATCCTCAGGGCGCCGAATACATGGCCACCCTCGCAACAGATGCCGGGTTTCAGCAGGTCGAGGTCGTGCCGACCGCCGGCAAGCCCGGTGTCTTCGGAACGCTCGACGTCGGTGCCCGCAACTGGCTGGCCGTCTATTGCATGTATGACGTCAAACAGTTCGATCCGGCAGAGTGGAGCTCTCCACCACTCGAGGCACGGCTGGTGGACAAGCCGGGACTCGGCAAAGTGATGGTCGGTCGCGGCGCGACCAACAGCAAAGGACCGCAGATGGCTTTTCTCGCCGCCCTGCGCGCATACAAAGCGGCGGGTAAGAAGCCCCCAGTGAACCTCGTGCTCGTCTGCGAAGGTGAGGAGGAGATCGGCTCCCCGAACTTCCCGCAGATCGTGTTCAAGCCGGAAGTGCAGGCCGCCCTGCAGAAGTGTCTCGGGATCATCATCCCGTTAGGCAACCAGGATCTCGACGGCTCGGTGCAGATCAACTTGGGCGCGAAAGGCGTCGTGGAGCTGGAGCTCGTGTCGAGTGGCGAGAAGTGGGGACGCGGGCCCAAGCACGACGTGCACTCGAGCCTCGAGGCGCAGCTCGACAGTCCGTCGTGGCACCTCGTTCAGGCGCTCAACACGCTCGTCAAAGCGGACGGCCACACACCGGCCGTCGAGGGCTTCTTTGACAGGGTACGGCCGCTGACGCCGACGCAACAGAAAATCCTCGAGGACGCGATCCCGAAGCGCAACGAATCGATGACGAAGGCCGCGTTGGGCGCCACGCATTGGTACAACGACGAGAATTGGCACGACTCGCTCGTGCGGCTGGTGTCGCAGCCAACGATCAACATCGAAGGACTCGTTGGCGGCTACACCGGTCCGGGAGGCAAGACGATCCTCCCGCATCGCGCGGTCGCCAAGATCGACATGCGCTTGGTTCCCGACATGACGGCCAAGGGCACGTTAGAGCTCCTGAAACAACATCTCGCGAAGCACGGGTTCGGCGACATCGAGGTCAACATGAGTGGCGGGTACGACCCTACGGAGACGCCACCGGATGCGAAGCTCGTCCAGGCGATGATCGCGACGTACAAGGCGTCCAGCATCGATCCGCTGCTCTGGCCAAGGCTCGCGGGTTCCTGGCCCGGCGTGACGTTCACGGGTGCTCCGCTGAAGCTTCCGGCCGGACAGTTCGGCCTTGGCCACGGCGATGGCGCGCATGCACCGGACGAATACTGGATCATCGATTCGGCAAACCCGAAGGTGGCGGGCATGGATGGCGCGGTTCGATCCTTCGTCGAATTCTTCCAGGCCTGCGCCTAACGCTGATGGAGATCCCGACGAAGCATCTCACCCTCTTGCTCAAGACGCCGGAGGAGACGCTCGCTTCGGTTGATACGATGAGCGACGCCGACCGGGCGCAGGTTTCGCCGGCATGGCTCGCGCGCGTGAGAGCGGCGACGACGGCCGATCCATGGATTCACGGCTTTTCGATGGTCGATCGCGCGAGCGGAGCAGTCGTCGGGAGCTGTGGATACAAGGCGCCGCCCGGTCCGGACGCCGTCGTCGAGATCGCGTACGGCGTGGAGCCGGAGCACCAGGGTCGCGGCTATGCCACCGAGGCGGCACGCGCGCTCACCGACTTTGCGTTCGGGAGCGGCACCGTTAGGCGTGTGTGCGCGCATACGATGCCGAAGAATAATGCATCCGCGCGGGTGCTGACGAAGTGCGGCTTCACGCGCATTGGGGAAGTCATGGATCCGGAAGATGGTCTCGTGTGGCGCTGGGAGCGCTCGTCCCCGAGCGGCGATGGATCTTGAGGCAGATGATCGTCGTCGAACGCCTAACGAAGACGTTTCGCGTCGCCGAGGGCCGCGCCGGCGCGTGGAACGCGCTCGCGGGATTCGTGCGGCGGCACTATCGCGCGGTGAACGCCATTGCGGATGTCAGTTTCAACCTGGCCGAGGGTGAGCTGTGTGGCTTGATCGGGCCTAATGGCGCCGGCAAGTCCACAACGATCAAGATTCTGTGCGGCATTCTCGAGCCGTCGAGTGGTCGCTGCGAGGTGGGCGGTATGGTGCCCTGGCGCGATCGTGTCCGTCACGTCGCCCGCATCGGCGCTGTCTTCGGCCAGCGTACGCAGCTTTGGTGGGATCTTCCCGTGATCGAGAGCTTCGCGCTCTTGCGCGACATCTACCGCGTGCCCCCCGATCGCTACAGGAAGACGAGCGATGAGCTGATCGCGCGGCTCGACCTCGAGCGTCTACTTCGCACGCCCGTTCGGCAGCTCTCACTGGGCCAACGGATGCGCTGCGAAATCGCGGCGAGCATGCTTCACGAGCCGCGGCTGCTCTTCCTCGACGAGCCGACGATCGGGCTCGACGCCGTCGCCAAGCTCGCGGTGCGCGACTTCGTGAAGACGCTGAACCGGACGCATGGTGTCACCGTAATTCTCACGACGCACGACATGCACGACATCGAAGCGCTCACCGAGCGTGTGATCGTCATCGGTCGTGGTACCATTCTCGCCGACGGAAGCCTTGCGTCGCTCCGGCGTGGCGCCCTCGCTGAACGCCGGCTGTGGGTGCACTTCACCGGTGAGCCGGCGGTAATCGATATTCCCGGCACAACCGTTAGGCAGCGGCAGGCCCACTCGATCGAGCTCGCATTCGACCCGCGCACAACCTCGGCCCACCGTCTCATTGCACAGATCGCGGCCACGTTCGAGGTCGAGGACGTGCACCTCGAGGAGCCGCCGATCGAGGAGGTCATCGCGCGTTTCTACGCCCAGCATTCGCTCGACGCGTGAGGGCCGGCGCGGTCCGGCCGTACGCTGCCGTCTTTCGAGTGCGGTTCCAGCTGTTGCTGCAATATCGCGCGGCGGCTTTCGCCGGCTTCGGCACGCAGTGCTGGTGGGGCGCGATCAAGGTCATGGTGTTTACTGCCTTTTTGAGCGGCGCCGTAAACAGTCCCATGACCATCCGGCAGACGGTCGATTATATCTGGCTCGGCCAAGCGCTGCTGATGATGCTTCCATGGTCTGCCGATCAGGAGCTCGCGCGCATGGTGCGATCGGGTGACGTCGCGTACGAGCGGCTTCGTCCACTGGACAGCTATGTGTACTGGTACGCGCGGGCCGTCGCGCGACGGACAGCGCCCCCGCTCCTGCGCGCCATTCCGCTGGTCTTCGTCACGGGGGTCGTACTTCCCTTGTTCGGCTTCGGCGAATGGGGGCTCTCGGCACCCGCGGGCGTCGCGGCCGCCGCACTGTTCGCGGTCTCGATGGTGTTCGTCATCGCCCTTGCCAGCGCTTTCTCGACTCTGTTGGACCTGCTGGTGGTGGCGACGCTCTCCGAGCGCGGCGTGAATACCTTCGTCGCCCCGATAGCGACAGTGTTCTCGGGCAGTCTCGTGCCGCTGCCACTGCTGCCGAGCTGGATGCAGCCGATCATGCGCTATCAGCCGTTTGCCGGGCTGCTCGATTTTCCATTGCGGATCTACAGCGGACACCTCGCCGGTTGGGAAGCGGTCGTGGCGATGGCTCGCCAGGCGGCGTGGGTAGTGGTCTTCATCGCGATTGGCAAGGCGCTCGCTGTCCATGTAATGGCGCGCCTGCAAACTCAGGGTGGTTAGCGCATGACCGCGATTCGTCTCTACGGCCGGTACGTCCGCGCCTCGCTGCGCTCCCAAATGCAGTACCCAGTGTCATTTCTGCTCACTTCGTTAGGCGCGTTTGCCGCGACCGGTGTTGATTTCCTCGCGCTCTGGGCGCTCTTCGCGCGCTTTCATCAGGTCGCGGGTTGGGGCTTCGGCGAGGTTGCACTCTTTTGCGGTGTGATCGGTGTCTCCTTCGCGCTCGCCGATGGGGTCACGCGCGGCTTCGACGTCTTTGGCGAACAGTTCGTGAAGACAGGCGACTTCGATCGCCTTCTCGTGCGGCCGCGCTCCACCGTCCTTCAATTGCTCGGCTACGAGCTGCGGGCGACCCGTATTGGCCGCCTCGCGCAGGCGGCCGTCGTGTGGGTTATCGCCGCGCGCCTAACGAATGTCGCCTGGACATTGGGCGCATGCGCCACTCTGCTCTTCGCCGTTGCCGGCGGCATGGCGCTCTTCTGCGGCATTCTCATCTTGCAAGCGACGCTCGCCTTTTGGACGGTCGAAAGTTTGGAGATCGCAAACACGTTGACCTACGGTGGTGTCGAGGCGGCCGAATACCCGCTCGATCTCTACGCGCGATGGTTCAGGAACTTTCTCATTTTCGTGGTGCCACTCGGTTGTGTCTCGTATCTACCCGTCGCCGCGGTGCTCGGCCGCGCGGCGAAGACCGGAGTCTCATCCGATCTGTTGCGGCTCACGCCGACGCTCGGGTTTGTCTTCCTCGCTGTCGCGCTCTGGATGTGGCGCTTCGGCGTTAGACATTACACATCGACCGGGAGCTGAGGCGCCCCGGGCAAAGTATCCGTTCTCGCGCTACGCGAGACACTGCGTTATCGTAGGCGGCATGACACGGATCACGAGCCTCGCAACCGTCGCGGTCTTCGTGCTGACCTCGGCATTGCGATGATGGCGATTGGCGCCGGCACGTGGGTTTACAGCGCCATCGATGCGCCGCGTGCGGTACACCGCTGACAGGCGTCGCGAGAAAGCGCGAGACGAACGAGCCTGCTTCCGCCGCTGTCGGAGTGGAAGCCGACTTTGATGGCAGCTCCCGGGACTGTTCATGGAGCTCGAATCGGCGCGTCGGCGGCGTTCTGAGACTGCTTCTCGGGACGGACCGCCGATGACTTCGCATCGACTGGCAAGCAGATCGCGTTTGTGGTCCGCGCTTTCGGTCGCTTGCGCGCTCAGCGGCTGTAGTGGTGAGAATCTGCTCCAGAGAATCGTTCGTCCAGCGGATGACGTCTACGCACGCTCGTTCTTCGACAGCGTGCGTTTGGGGCGGACCGAGTATGCCATGCAGAGGTTGTCTCCCACACTGTGGCAGCTGCCAGGTGTGCGGGACAGCCTTGTGCTGCTCGCCACACATCTTCCGCATGGTGCCGTCGATTCAATGCATGTCGTGGGCGCGAATCGATTCAGCAACGGCAACGTCGACCGAAGCGCGCTCACCTATGAGTATCACTCGGCGCAGGGCTGGGGTGTGGTGACCGTGAACGTGTTGCACGAGCTAGATCTTCGCTACGTCGACGGGATTCGCGCCGACACGCTCCCCCGCTCGCTCGAAGCGCTGAACGCGTTTGCGCTCGGTGAGAAGGGCGCGGGCCACTATCTCATGCTCGTGATGCTCCTCGCATGTGCCGGCACCGCAGTGACTGCATGCGTCCTTACCCTTCGGACGCCCATGCCCCGCCGATGGCTTTGGGCGTTGTTCTCCCTCGTGGGCACGAGCGATTTCCTCTTCAATTGGACTACGGGCCAGACTGGTTTTGCGCTGTTGACCGTGCGTTTTCTTGCTGCTGGCGCCGTGCGAAGCCTTCCTGCCGCGCCATGGATCTTGTCTGTATCGTTTCCAATCGGCGCCATCTTGGCACTTCGCCGCGTGCAACAGGCACGGGCGACACGCGCTCCAGCGGTGCCCGCAGCGGTCTCCGCACCGCCGGATGCACTTCGAGGCGGCACTCTCGAATCGCCTGTTCCGTTAGGCAGCGATCGGGACTCAACGATCGGGTAAACGAAAGCTGCTGTGCGCCGGCGCGCACAGCAGCTTTTCGTGCGGATGCGCGACTCGGTTCTACAGGAATACGCTCGCCGTCTGCGTGTCGAGCTGCTGACCCGTGCGCGTGTCCCGAAGAATCAGCGTGAACGTGTGCATCTGGCTCTGACAGTTCACGAGCGTGGACGTCGCCGACCAGTATTGCGAGACACCCGGCGAGGTGTTCTTCGCCGCGACAAAATGCGGCAGCGCGACCTGGCAATACGGATCTGGATTGTTGTCCACGAAATCGACCTCGAACGACTCGTTATGCGAGCTGCAATTGTACGCGCTGCCGGAGATACCGATGCCGGTGCGCGTCGTGTAGACGACGATGTTGTTCTGCGTCTGAATGTTGGCGAGCGTGCCGCACGACACGTTTGATGTGCCGCCCCCGCCTCCTCCGCCCCCACCGCCTCCGCCCCCCGAGACGAGCGAAGTATCGACGCCGCCGCCGCCGCCTCCACCAGTGGTGCTGCCGCCGGAAAACGACACCGGGCCGGGTCCAGTGATTTGACGTGTGGCTGCACCATCGCTGCAGGCAGCGACCGCGACGGCGGCAACGAGACAGAGAACGAGAGACGACTTGGACATTGATCCTGCTCCATGGGGAGAGGGGGAAGCCCGGCAGCGTGCACTCGCGCGCTGCGACCGCGGGCGACCAACGGCAAGGCAGTCCACGTTCCATCGGGCGGCGCGGCCGTTCCGACGACGCAACTGTCGTCGTGACATCGCGTTCTCGTCGCGCGCGCAATTCGAGCATTCGGCTCGCGGTGCATCGTGGCGATACATGGCTGCGTTGCCGCGATGCAGAAGACCCTCCGCTCGCCGACGACAGCGCTTGCCAGGGTGCCGTGGCCTCAGGACATTTCCCCCGTCGGTCACCCTCATTCCCCTTCGAGGTCAGTCATGCGAATTCGTAGTGTTCTCACGAGCGCCGTCGCTGTTCTTTCGCTTGCGGCCTGTCATCGAACAGGCAACGACGAGCACTTGGCGCACATGAGCCCTTCGGACATGGCGTCGCCGAGTGTCGCACCCGCCGGTCAGGGGAGCGCGGCACTGCCGCCGAGCAACAACGCCGCTGCAGCGCGATTGGCGGCGAGCCCCCGGCACAGCGAGTGGGTGAAGATCGCCTGGGAGCCCGGCTCGTCCGACTCGCTGATGGCGTGGGTGGTGTACCCGAGCACCAGCAACGCCAAGACGCCGGTCGTCGTCGTCGTACACGAGATCTTCGGGCTGTCCACTTGGGTTCGTGGCGTCGCCGATCAGGTTGCGGCGGACGGGTTCATCGCGATCGCGCCGGATCTCGTCTCGCGAGCGCGCGGCGGACCGAGCACGCAGGAGCTGTCAGGTGACTCGGCACGCAAGCTGATCGCGAGTGTCAATACCACGGACCGGAATCGCGGGATCATCGCGTCAGCGCGCTACGCGATGTCGCAGCCGTCCGCCGCCCCTCGTTATGCGGTGATCGGCTATTGCTGGGGTGGAAGCACGGTGTGGGCGCACGCCGTGAATGGCGGGACCAACGGCTTCGTGGGCGGCGTGGCGTACTATGGCCTTCCGTACATGAACGGTGCCGCGCCTAACGGTGATTCGCTGGCGAAGATCACCAAACCGGTGGTATTGCTCAGCGGATCGAAGGACGCGCGTATCGGCGCGTCGATGCCGGCCGTGGATTCAGCAATGAAGGCGCTGGGCAAGTCGTATGTCGGAATCAATTACCCCGGCGCGATCCACGGCTTCCTCCGCGCACAGGACGATCCGAAGACGCAGCGGGACGAGGCGGAGGAGCAATCCAACCTCGCGGCGACTAAGGATGCATGGCCGCGGACGCTCGATTTCCTGCGTCGGAATCTCAAGTGATTGGGCCAGTAGAAAGAGCGATAAAACCAAAGAAACCAAAGCGGGAATACGAATTTGACTGATCTTGCGAATTGAACGAATCTGCTCCTCTGCGATAAGAACTCTCTTCGCAACGAGCCCGGACCATGTTTTTTTGGAACTGCACAGGAGCACGCTGAGCCCGACCTGTCATCCTGAGCGACGGCGAAGGATCTGCTGTTCAGATTTGTGAGAGAAGCCTCCCGAGGTCGTTCCCAAGCAATCGTCCGGGCTCGTTGCACATGGAGCGATGCCTTAACGAGGAACAATTCGTCAAATTCGCAAGATTCGTAAAATCCGTATTCCCGCTTTGGTTTTGTCGCTCTTCTAGCTCCGCTCGGCCCTAGACAGGGCTATTGTTCGATCGCGTTCTCCGTAATTCGCCATGGTCCTCCTGCCGCAATCGGACATCGACGCTCTATTGAACGCCGTTCCGTCGTTTCAGGAGCGATGGCGCATTGACGTCGCTGAACGGGCCGACTTCGAGAAGCGCTTTCCGAAATCAGTTCGCAGTCCGGAGGAGCGGGTTGATGATTTCCTCTCCGATCTGGCGGCACATCTGGGCAGGCGCGTCGCTGGCGGCGATTTGCACGAAGTAGAGTGGCTCGCCGCGGAGCTCGAGCGGATCTTCGAGCGCGTACCCGTGAGAACGACGGTGCTGCTGACCGTCGGATTTCTCGAGAGCCTCGTCATCATGATCGAGCAGGCGGGCGGCGACGCGTCAACCGTCACGCCTCTCATGCATGGGCCTCGTGTGCGAGAGCGATGGCAGCAGGCATACGGCTATTATCACGGCGAGTACCTCTACGATCGCGCCGAGATGGCGGAGTCAGCCGATAAGCTGCCGCGAGATCCCAACAAATAACGTCAACGCGTTGCCGCGGCGCTTTCGCGAGTGATCTCTGGGAGTACGCGCTCACCGAACGCATCGATGAACGCGCGTTGCCCACGATTGACATTGAAGAGAAACACGGCGTCGATGCCGAGCTCCACGTACTCGTGTAACCACGCCGCGTGCTGCGCGAGATCCGACGAGATGCGCACGCCGTTCGCGACGTCGTTAGGTGAGACGAACTCGGTAGCGGCCTCGAACTCGGCTGGCGTGCGGAGCGCCGGAAGAAGCTCCGGGCCCAGCGCGCTGAATCGCCATTGATGATGAGCGCCGCGCAACGCCTCTTCCTCGTGCGGAGCCCAGGACAGTGTGTGCTGGATGTAGACGGGCTTTCCGTGCCCGCCGCCCTCGCGGAAGGCGTCGATGATCTTTCGTATCTTATCAACTGGCCCGCCGAGCGTCATCAAGCCGTCCGCCCACCCACCCACGAACTCCGCCGTCTCCGGTGTGAGCGCCGCACCGAAGAGTGGCGGTGGCATCTCAGGCAGCGTGTAGAGCTTTGCTTCGACGACAGTCACCAGACCCCGGTGTGTCACCGTTTCTCCGCGCCACAGCGCGCGCATGACATCCGCGCACTCCTTGAGACGCGCGTTGCGCTCTGACTTCAGCGGCCAGGGAGCTCCCGTTATCGCTTCGTTGAGCGCCTCACCGCTCCCGATGGCGAACCAGAATCGAGCGGGAAACATCTCGGCGAGCGTCGCCGCGGCTTGGGCGATGATTGCCGGATGGTAGCGAGCACCGGGCGCGTTCACGGTTCCAAGCGACAAGCCCGTGGCATGTAACGCGGCACCCAGCCATGACCAGGCGAAGCCGCTCTGGCCTTGTGCCTCGGTCCATGGATGGAAGTGATCGGAGCATGACGCCGACTGGAATCCAGCCGCCTCCGCGAGCTCTACGTATTGGAGCAGCTCGCTCGGGCTATACTGTTCGTGCGAAGCGTGGTAGCCGAGGCGCGTCATGCGCTCCTTGATGGCAGCGCGCGTGCCAGCAGCCGCACAAATGCACTTCAGTTAGTCGTGCCCGCCTGCGCTTTCGCTTGAGCCTTCATCTGATCGCCAGCGGTGATCGCAACCTCCACGCGACGATTCTTTTGGCGGTTCGCATCTGTGTCGTTAGGTGCGATCGGTTCGCTTTCTCCGCGACCCGATGTGGAGACGCGGCCGCTCGGAACGCCCTTCGTGATCAGATAGCTCGCGACCGCATTCGCACGGCGCCGGGAGAGATCGGCATTGTACGTATCCGTACCCTTGTCGTCCGTATGGCCAACGAGCAGCAGCTTCGAATCGCCGAAGGTGCTGAGGCTCGCGGCAAGGTTGTCGAGATTCTGCCTGGAGGCCTGGCGCAGCTGATCCGAATCGAAGTCGAAGAGCAGGCCGCTGTCGAATGTCACGACCAATCCCTCGCCTTCTCGGGTGACGACGGCACCTGGGACCTTGGCTTGAATCTCCTTCGCCTTCTGATCCATCTGGTGTCCGATGATCGCGCCGGCGGCCCCGCCGACCGCCGCGCCTATGATCGCACCACGCGCCGTCGAGCCAGTTGCGTGGCCAACGACACTCCCCACGACCGCTCCGCTGGCAGCGCCGATGATGCCTCCCTGCTCCTTTTTGTTCAGCGTCTGACAGCCGGCGGAGGCAACGAGCATAACGGCGATGCTGGCAACCCCGACGCCACGAGTGTGTTTGGACATGTCTGCTCCGCTAGTAGGATGAATCCGAACATTGCACACTAATGAACCTGCATGTGCAGTTGAAGAACCGGCGCGATAGACCCGAACACCCCAACCGCACCCGTCAGACGGCTCGGCGCGGCCCCGGCGAATGGATCACTTTGCGCCCGGTAATAATCGTAGTAGTTCCGGTCTACCGCGCTCACGACGATGTCAGTTGGACTAGTGAAGAGGAACACGTCGTCGCCGGCGATGGTCAGTGCTGTCCCCGGCAGCACAATGGAGGTGTCGGTGAAGGTTCGGTACTCTCCCCCCGACCTAACGACCACTTCGTAAGCCGCTGCCCCGGGAACGCGCGGCCAGCTCAAGCGCAGAGTGTCGCGAAGCTTGAAGAACACCGCCGGTGGGAGCGTCGTCAATCTCGATGGGCCCGGGATCGTCGTCGTGCCGGTCACGACTTCTCCTGCCGGCGTTTGTACGTACAATGAGGCCTTACCACCATTCGTGAGCAGGACGCCCGCAGTGGCTGGATCGAAGTCGAGGATGTATTCACCGGGTACGCAGCAGGAGCCTTCCGGCTGAATTAATGGCCGGCCAATCGCCACCGCGCCGTTAGGTGCCGTCATCGTGACGACAGCACCGAATACCGGCTCATCATCACCGATGCCCTCGCCACTCACACTCGAAACGCCCGTTCGGGCGCGAGCAATCAAAATCGGCTGACGAAAGGCCTGCGCGTCGAGCACGGCATGGACCACCAGCCGACCCGCCTGTGGCGGTGTTGGACTCTCGAGATTCGAGCATGCCGCACTCAGCGCGAGAGATATACCTGCGACCCAGGACCGTGTCATCAGCATTCGCTCACCATGCCACGGAGAGGCCGACAGTCGGAAACACCGGCAGCTGCGGCAGCGAGATGCGTGTCGGCGGCAGTGCCGAGTAGTCGAACACGTACCCGAACACGTTGTGCGCGTTGTACAGATTCATGACGCTGAGATACGGCGTGACAGTGACACCACCCGGATGAGAATTGCGCGTGACGCTCAGGTCCAGCCGCTGAGCGAGCGGCAGACGCTCCCCGTTGCGCGGACCCGTGAGAAACTGGAGCTCGGGCAGCGCCGTCTGCGTCGTGAACGAGTGAGAGATGGGATCGTACCGCTCACGATCGAATTCGCCGACGATGCGTGTGTAGGGCGTGCCAGTCGCCAGATTGAACCGCGCCGCCAGCGTGTATCGCGGAAAATGCCAACTTCCAACAAGATTCACGTCGTGGCGACGATCCTGAGCTGGGAAAAACCGGTATCCGTTGGCGTCGATGCGACTGTTGAGCGTATACGTGTAGGCCAGCCAACCACCGAACCGACCCGACTCGAACTGTCTGAGTAGGACATCGGCACCGGTGGACCAGCCCGTCACCGGTAGAAACTCGTCGCCGCGACGCAGAGGATCATCGAACGGATTCGGCTCGAGCAGCTGGTCATAGCGCTTGTAAAATGCTTCGACACGAAAGAAGCGCGAGCTGTTGACCCATCGCTCCATACCGAGGATGTAGTGTCGCGCGCGCGACATCGGCGTGAGAGAGTCGCTGCCAATCCAGTAGTCGACGGGCCGCAAAGGAATGTCCTCGCGCGCCATCGACCGAATCCATTGCGTGTACTCGCCAACCGCCGCCGTCAGAGCAAGGTTGTCGTTGACGAAATACTTCACGGCGATCCGTGGCAGGATCCCTGACGAGCGCGTGCCCTGAACGCCATCGTATCGTAAGCCGCCCTCGATCATCAGCGATGGCGTCACGTGCCAAAGCTCATCGACGTACGCGCTGGCTGACCTTACATCTTGAGCGAGCGAGTCTGTGGGAAAGAGGGGCACAGGGTAATTCACCGAGTACGCGAGGTGCTGGCCCGCGATCTCGTAGCCGAGGCTATGTGTGTGATTGGCAGAGTAGCCCGTGAGCGAGCCTCCAGTTCGAAGGTCGTGGACCTTGCTCACGAGGCTGAACCCACCGCCCGAGATTTGTGCGTCGAGATCGAACAGCGACTGCGAGACGCGTTGCTCGAAAACAGTGCTGTCACCGAGGAAGCGTAGCCCACTGCCAAAGGTTCTCGACAACGTCGCGCCGACGACGCGATTGCCCCACATCACCCGCTGTCGCTCTCCGGCCGTGGTGCTCTTGAAGTAGAGCAGGTCATCGCCACCATAGCCGGTGCCGGCAATTCGAAAGCCGCCGGGAAGGTTGTGCGCAATGTGCGTCTCGAGATCGTAGAAGTGATACGGAAATGCGTTCTTCTTGATGAGATTGATTGCCTGGTCGGCGTAAGTGCGGCGGCCAGCGATGGACCAGCTGCCGCCGGCGCCGAGTGCGCCGCCTAACGCGAGCGTCGAGGCGATGAGCGAGACTTCGGTGGTACCGTGCACGCCGTTCCTGTCGTCCTCGGCCGATCGGACGTTCATGACGCTCGACAAACGTCCACCGAACGGCGCGGGGAAGCCGCCTGTCAGGACATCGACGCGTGCTACGCTCGGCTCGATGAACGTTCCGAACAGTCCGCCGAAGTGAAATGGGTTGTAGACTGGATAGCTGTCCAGGAGGATCAGATTCTGGTCGGCCTCACCACCACGTACGTTCATTCCCGCGGTGAAGTCGTTGCGCGCTTCGACACCGGGCATCAGCTGCAGCGATCGAAGCACATCCGCTTCCGCGAAGAAACGAGGCGCGCTACCCAAGTCATGTGCGGTAATCGAGAGCGCGCTCGGGTTGGGCTTCGTCTCGAAAAGGCGGCGCTCCGTACGGGGTGCTTCCGTGTGTACCGCGGGGAGGAGGGCTGGCTTGCGGGAGAGAGAATCCGCTTTCTTCGTGGTGTCCGGGGCCGTGGGTTGCTGCCCTTGCGCGGTCTCGACGCCCACCACGCATATCGATGCCACGGCCGCGAGGAAGGTGGCGAAGCATCGGGCGCGGGCGATCTGGTGGCGCGCGGCGTAGTCTCTCACCATCGTAACCTCGGAACTCCGACCAATCCGGGCAATCCGTGATGAAAGCCTTGTTCTGTCGAACAGCAAGCGTTCTGATCCTCATCAGCGCTTCGGTCTCCATCGGCACCGCCCAAGTCACCGACGTCCCGGACTCGGCCTTCGTCCGGCAGCACTATACCAAACACGAGTACCGGATCGCGATGCGCGACGGGGTTCGTCTTTTCACGATCGCCTACGTACCTAACGACGCTGGAGAAGACAACCGCTATCCGATCGTTCTGCAGCGCACTCCGTTCGCTATCGCACCTTATGGTGAAACGGCCTACGCATCGACACTTGCGCCCGACCGCTACATGATGCGAGAGAAATACATCTTCGCGTATCAGGACGTGCGTGGGCGCTACATGTCCGAGGGTGAGTTCGTCAACGCGCGGCCCTTCATTTCCGACTCGATCAAGGCGCGCAATCACTCGACGACCGACGAGGCGTCGGATGCGTACGACACGATCGATTGGCTCGTGAAGAACATTCCCGGCAACAACGGACGGGTGGGACAGTGGGGTATCAGCTACCCCGGCTTCTACGCATCGATGGGCGCGCTCTCGCGGCACCCTGCCCTGGTTGCGTCGTCGCCGCAGGCGCCGGTGACGGACTTCTTCTTCGAGGACTTCCATCACAATGGCGCGCTCACGCAAGCGTACTTCTACGCCTATCCCATCTTCGGTATCCCGCACCCTGGGCCCACGCCCGACAATTGGTGGATGCCGGCGTTCGAGCGGATGGCCGCGCTCAACACGACCGACGATTACTTCTTTCATCTTTCGTTAGGCCCGCTGGCGAACACCACCGAGCGCTTCTACAAAGACAACCTTCTCTGGCGCGATATCATCTCGCATCCGAACTACGACGCCTTCTGGCAGGCGCGTGCCGTACCGCCGAACCTCCGCGGCGTGAAGCACGCTGTCCTCGTGGTCGGCGGCTGGTTCGACGCTGAGGATCTCTACGGGCCCTTCGCGGTCTACAAGACGCTGCGCCAATACGATCGCTCGGCGACGACGCGCATCGTCGTCGGGCCATTCCGCCATGGTGGGTGGGCGGCGCGGAATGTCGTTCACACAATCCATGGCGATCTCTATTTCGGTGACTCGCTGGAGAACAAGTATCAACGCGACGTCGAGGCGCCGTTTTTTCGAGCGTACCTCAAAGGCAATGGCGAAAGCGACCTACCTGGCGCGCTGATGTTCGACACCGGACGCAAGGAGTGGGAGCGATTCGCGCGATGGCCCGCGCCTAACGCGTCGACGCGACGGTACTATTTCCACCCGGATGGCTCACTCCGCACCGCTGCGCCGGCGACACGCTCTTCACTTTCCTATCCGAGCGACCCGGCCAAGCCCGTGCCGAGTCGCTGTGTCGAGCCGACGATTGAGGACATGACGCTCTACCACTACATGAGCGACGACCAGCGTTGCTTCAGCTCGCGTCCCGACGTGCTCGTCTTCCAGACAGACACGTTGCGCGAGGCTGTCACGTTAGGCGGCGAGATCACGGCACGGCTCGAGGTAAGCACCACCGGAACCGACGCCGATTTCGTCGTGAAGCTCATCGACGTCTACCCGCCCGACACGCCGGACAGCCCATACCAGCCCGACACCACCGTGCATCTCGCGGGCTATCAGCAGCTCGTTCGCGGCGAGATCATGCGCGGCCGCTTTCGCCAATCATTCGCGAAGCCAGTACCGTTCACGCCGAACAAGGTGACCGAGGTCGCGTTCAGGTTGCAGGACGCGTTGCATACCTTCAAGAAGGGACACCGGATCATGGTTCAAGTGCAAAGCAGCTGGTTCCCGGCGTTCGATCGCAATCCACAGCGCTACGTTCCGAACATCTACGAGGCGAAAGCGTACGACTTCATCGCGGCCACGCATCGGGTATGGATGGGACCGGGATCCGCGAGCGCGATCGAGGTGCAGGTCCTTCCCCTCGTGGCCGATCGCCATTGAACCTAACAGCAGCGCGCTGTCGATTCCCGCCATCCTCGTTCGACGCATCAGTAACGAGACCATTCTGACTTCGACGCAACGACGAGGACTACGATGAGGAAGCTCAAGCTGCAGGTGCAGATCACGACGGACGGTTTCGTCGCCGGGCCGGAAGGACAGTTGGACTGGATGACGTTCGAAATGGATGAGAAGCTTCTCGCCTTCATCAACCGTCTCACCGACACGAGTGACACGATCCTCCTCGGCAGGAAGATGACCGAAGGATTCGTGAAGTATTGGGAAGGTGTTCTTACGAAGCCGGAAAGCCCCGAATATTCGTTCGCGCAAAAAATGGTGGGTTATCCCAAGGTCGTGTTCAGCCGCACGGTGAAAACTCTCGAGGGGAAGAACGTTCGCGTGGAGAATGGACCGCTCGTCGATGCGGTGGATCAGCTCAAGAAGCAGACGGGCCGGGACATCATTGTCTACGGTGGTGCGAGCTTCGTCTCATCGCTCATCGAGAATCGCTTGATTGACGAGCTGAATCTCTTCGTAAACCCGGTCGCGATAGGCAATGGCATGCGAATCTTCGCCAAGCGCACGCCGTTGACGCTCGTTGCATCAGTCGGCTACAGCAGCGGCATCGTGGTCAATACCTACAAGCCGAAATGAGCTCGTATCGAAACTGAAATGGTAGCGTGCCGGCAACCTTCCGGAACCACTTCTCAGCCTCTGCACGAAACTGATGTGCGTCATCTCGCTTTGCGGAGAAAAAAGCTAAACAGCAGCAGGTGAGCTTTCCGTCCGGCCACATCGTCCCAGCACTGGGTCTGGGCACCTGGAAGATGGCCGAGTCTAAACGACGACGCGCCGACGAGATGGCGGCACTTCGGCTTGGCCTCGACTTGGGGCTTACGGTCATCGACACCGCGGAGATGTACGCGAACGGTGCCGCCGAGAGTCTCGTTGGGGAAGCACTCGATGGACGAGAACGGCAAGACGTTTTTCTCGTCAGCAAGGGCGGCGCGTCCGTCGCCTGTAATCAGGTGCTCTATAACCTGAGCCGTCGCGGTATCGAAATCGATTTGCTTCCCTGGTGCCGCCACCACGGGGTCCCGGTCATGGCGTACTCGCCGATCGAACAGGGAAACCTTCTCACCCACGCTGCCGTCGAGCGCGTCGCCGTTAGGCACGATGCAACGCCCGTGCAGATCTGTCTGGCTTGGGTCCTGCGCCAACGCGGCGTCATCGCCATCCCGAAGGCCGGCACACCCAGTCATGTCCGCGAGGATGCCGGAGCACCGCATCTTGTCCTCACGGACGACGATCTGCGCGAGCTTGACGAAGCCTTTCCGCCGCCGCGTGAGTCACGGCCGCTGGAAATGATCTGAGGTCCGGTCGGGTCCGAACCCTACCGGAACGCTCCGCGCGCACAGACAATTAACGGCGAGGTGATACCGAACGAACTCTCTTTCCCCTCTCGAGCGTGAATTCACGTCGCATCGGAGCGATCGCCGCGCTGGTCCTCGTTGTCGTTCTGGGTGTTGCCGCGGTCGCGCTCGCGAGACCGTACCAGCCGGAGCCTGTGCAAGAGGGGAACGCGGTCGGCGACGCGACGTGCATTTCCTGCCACCAGCAGAAATCGCGCTTCGAGATGACTGCTCATCACTTGACGTCTCGACAGGCGGCCGCGTCCACGATCGACGGAAGCTTCACGAACGGCGCGAACGTTCTAACGACGTCCAATCCGGCGCTCCACTTTCGCATGGACTCCACCGCGTCTGGCTTCTACGAGACAGCGGTGACAGGTCGCGGCCCCGACACGACCACACGCACCGAGCGCATCGACATCGTCACCGGCTCGGGGCGCAAAGGCCAATCGTATCTCAGTTGGCGCAACGAGCATCTGTTTCAGCTACCGATCTCCTTCTGGCGTGGACTCGGTTGGATCAACAGCCCCGGTTACCGCGATGGCATCGCGAATTTTGATCGCCCTATCGCTCCGCGCTGTCTCGAGTGTCATTCGACTGGCATCGAATCGATGCCGGAGCCGGCCGCGAACAACGGCTATCGCCTAACGAGCGTCAAGCTCGGCGTGTCTTGTGAGACATGCCACGGGTCTGGTCTGGCCCACGTGAAGCGTGAGACGCTGCCTCTCCGCGGCGTGCCCCGAGTGCTCATGGCAAGCAGGATCGTGAATCCCGGGAAACTGCCGCGGGAACGTCAGGTGGACGGCTGCGCGCTCTGCCATGGCGGACTCGGTGGACTCCGAACGCCGGCGTTTTCCTACGTCCCGGGTCAGCCGCTCGCCCAGCACCTTCGGCTGCCGGCCGCCTCGCCTAACGAGTCAGTAGACGTACATGGCAATCAAGTCGCGCTTCTCGAGCGCAGTGCGTGCTTCCGATCGTCGCAGATGACCTGCGCCACCTGTCATAACGTCCACCAGACCCAGCGCGATGCCACGGCCCTCTCGGGGCGCTGCCTCAGCTGTCACACTGTCCAGAGCTGCGGTCTCTTTCCGACGCGCGGCAACTCCTTGCTTGGTAAGTGCGCCGACTGCCATATGCCGAGGCTGCCGTCGAACACGATCGTTTCGGACGACCGCGGCCGCCAGGAGCGACCGCTCTTGCGCACGCATTGGATCAAAGTATATCCGGAAATGACGGCCGCACCCTGACGCGCACGCGCCCCTCTTCCATCTCCCGCAACCCAGCCTAACGTGTTCGTTCACGCCGTGTACTTCTACCTCCGAAAAGATCTCGCGCCGGCGGAGCGGCAGCGCTTTGAAGCCGGCCTGGAATCGCTGCGCACCATCGATGCGGCGCGTCACTGCTGGATCGGCGTACCCGCGTCGACCAACCGCCCCGTGATCGAGCGAGACTACGATCACGCGCTCGTCGTGGTTTTCCCCGATGAGACAGCGCACGACGTCTATCAGGACCATCCCGTGCACGACCGCTTTCGAAACGAATGCTCGATTTACTGGACGAAGGTTCGCATCTTCGATTCGGTCACGGAAAAGCAGGACCATTGAGCCGAGAGGGGCGTTCTATGAGCCGCAAGAAATTCGATGTGTGGTTTTCGTGTGCGATGCTCGGCACCTGGCTTACCGTCGCCACAGGCGCGTGCGCGAACACGCGCCCGTCCGCGACTGCCGACGCCAGTGCCGGGATCGACTCGCTGAACGCGCGCCTCGTCGACGCCTATCGCCGTCGCGATCCCGCCGCCTACGGCGCCCTCTACACCGACACGGCGGTATTCGAGTGGCCGGCGTTCAATACCGTGCGTGGCCCCGCGGCGCTCGCCGCAATGGCGCGGGAGAACTGGGCTGGCGAGCGCAACGTCGAGCTGAAACTCCATGTCGCAAATCGTCGTCTGGCTTCCGATCATGCCACAGAGTTCGGTGCTTTTCAGCAGTCCTGGACGGACTCGGCGGGCGTATGGCGAGCAGAGTACGGCCGCTACGTATCTTTCCTCGTCAGGCAGCCACAAGGCGGCTGGCGAATGGATCGCTTCTTCGGATTCGAGGATTCGACTCGTACGCAATAGATGGGACGAACACAGTCACGACTCTCGAGCTTCCACGAATCGGCACCCGCGCTGCTACTTCCCGAGGCTCGCGACGAAGGCCGCGCTCTCGGCGGCGGCGAGAGCTATCGCTTTCGCATCGATCTCGCCGCCGCGAAGTGACTCACGTCAGCTGCGAGAAAAGAGAAATTCCTCCAGCTTGCCGTCGGGCGTGCGATACATGAGTCCTCTCGCCGGCGTCGAGCCAACGTTGAACTGTACGACCGCTACCTCCATGCCACCGCGCTCCTGTAAGCCCGACACGTGAATGTTCGAGATTGGCCCCAGTGCGTTGAGTGATTTCTGGGCTCCCGCAACCTTCTCGGCCGTGAGGTAGGCGTCGAAGTCCGCCGAGATCGTGGAACGGTCGACGCGCCCTTGCTCGAGCTCCGTGAGGAATTTCTTCGCCGCGTCGATCGCGGAGAGCCCGTGAACAGTCGGCACATCGCCCGTTTGAGGGAGGAGCTTCTCCAGCAGCAGCTGATTCAGCTCGCCCACCGGCGAAAAGTCGCTGTTCGAGAGAACGACGAGCGCCGACTTCGTGCCTGGGAGAATCGTGTTTTGCGCGACAAATCCGGACACCGCGCCGCCATGCGAGAACGCCACGGCTCGGCCGCGATCGTTGATGCCTTCGCCACATCCGTATCCGCTCGAACGTCCATCGCTCAGCCGCTGTGGCGTCGTCAGCACCGCATACGACGCGGGGGAAATGAGCGTATGGTTGAGTAAAGACAAATCCCAGGTGAGCAGATCGGTTGGGGTAGACCAGATTGCACCGGCGGCACCCGCCCAACCTTTTGCTTCCGGCACCGCCGAGATCGGATCGGAGAGACCGAATGACGTGTAGCCATTCGCCAGCGTGCCGTTAGGCGACGGCTCGTACGCGGTATGCGCGAGCTTGAGGGGCGAGAAGATGTGCGACTGGAAGAAGGAGCCGATCGGCTGACCACTCACCTTCTCGATGACACGGCCGAGGATGAGGAAGCCGGTATTGCTGTACGAGTAGTGCGATCGCGGCTCGAAATCGAGCGGACGTGTGGCATACCGCGCGATGATCGTGTCTGCCGGCTCTGTCGTCGCCATCTCGCGGTCGACGTAGTCGAGCGGATAGTAGTCCCGATAGCCGGAGAGATGGCCGCCCAAATCCTTCAGCGTGATGTCCTTGGCGCGCGTGAGATTCGGGAAGTACTTCGCGACCGGATCGTTGATCGACAGTTTGTGCTGCTCTTGCAGCATGAGCAACGAGCTACAGGTGAACTGTTTCGTCACCGAGCCGATGGCGAACATCGTCGTCGGCGTCACCGGCGTTTGACTCTGCACGTTCGCAACGCCGTAGCCACGCGCGAATACGACTTGTCCATTCTGCATCATGCCGACGGACACGCCCACGATATGCTTCTCGGCGATCTGTTGGCGAATGACGCTGTCAATCTGGGACGGAAGGATGGGGATGACCTTTTGCGCCGTAGCGCTATGCGCCATGGCAACAATGGATGCGGTAGCGATCGCGCCAAGAGTACGAGCGTTCACGTGTGTCCGATGCGAGGAGGGATAAACAGAGATCGGGAGCGCAAGAACATTGCGCCGCGGACTGACCACGGCGCAAGCGGTTCTCTGACGTTAGGCGCGACGATCCTGACGGCTAGGCGGCCGCGAGGACGTCGATTCGCCCTGAGGCCCCGTCTACCCGCACACGATCGCCGTTGCGCAGCTTCGACATGACGTCGCGCACCGACATGACGGCGGGTATTCGCATCTCTCGCGCTGTCACCGCGCCATGTGACAGCGGCCCACCACTTTCCGTGACCACGGCCGCCGCGGTGTAAAAAAGCGGCGTCCATGCGGGGTTCGTCGTACGGGCGACGAGCACTGCACCGTGCGGGAACTGGGCGAAATCTTCCGCGTCGCGCACGATGTGCACGATTCCCTCGGCCGCCCCCGGGCTTCCCGGAATCCCCGCGAGGTGGCGCGGGTCGTCGGCCATGTCAGGCTCACTCGGCGCACCGCGTTCCAAAGACCACGCCGGCGCGCCGTTCTTCGCCTTCAGATACGCGGCCTTGGCAAACGTGGTCTCGGTGCCGAGCTCCGGCATCTTGTGCGGGTCGCCGATAGCCGCCGCGATGGACGACGCTCTCGCGAAGAAGGCGTCCATCTCGTGGTCGATGACAGCCAGCTCACGAAGCCGTCGTCCAATCTCGCGCACCCCGCGACGCAGCGGCAGCGAGAGACGGGTCGTGTGATAGTGCTCGAGGTCATCGAGCGCCGTGTACTCCCGCGCGAGGGCGATGACCCGCGCGGCAACCACCCGAAACTCTGCCGGAAGGGCCTGCAATGTCGATTCCTCCAACACCCGCTGCGCCTCGACCCCGTCCTTTGTGTCTTCGCCACGGGCGGGTGCGGTCACGAGCACGCGCACATGGTCCAGCACGACCCACGGGGACTCGGACCATGTGGGATGGTACGCATCGAAGTCCGTCTCTCGGTGGCCATGTGTCGCGACGAAGCAACGAAAGGCAATCCAAAACGGCGTCTCGCTTTCTCGACCCATCGTCCAGAGCGCGCGCGACGCTCTACCATCAGCGAAGAGTTTCTCTTGATCGGCAAGCCGGGCGAGACCGCGCAGCTCCTCGTTGACGCGCGTCGTCATGGTCTCGCATGCCACCAGGCGCGCACACAACGCGTCAGCCTCGGCCGGCGTGGTGGCCATGGCGGCAAGCGCACGGAGCGCACGATGAAGGACGCCGTGCCCAATAGAGATCGCGATGTTCGGCAGGAAGTATCGCGTCCCTACGTTTTTCACGCGCTCGATATACTGCCAGAGCGCCGCGAGATCGTACTCCTCGATGGGCTCGGCCATAAAGGACTCGATCTCCACGAGAAATCGCGGCAGCTCCGCATGCCATCGTGGCGGCAGATCGGCGACCCAGCGGAATCGTTCGACGATGGCCGGAAGCTGCCTAACAAGCTCCGGCAGCGGCAGCGCCGGCACAGGTGAGCGACGCGCATACAGCTCGACGGCGTTCTGGTTGCCGTAGACATAGTGGCCGAAGCAGGCGAACCACTTCCCTTCGTACCTCGGAAGACCCATCAGCGCGAAGGAGTGGTTGAGCGAGCGATGAAATCCGTCTTCGATGAAATCCCAGGTGAGCGGCGTGACGACGTTCGGAAACCGCTCCGCGGATTCCTCGCGTGTCCACCGTGCCGGTATCGTCGTGATTGGCCGGGCCTGCAGTAGTGCGATGTGCCCGTCCGCGATTGCCCATTCGATGTCTTGCGGCCAGCCGTGGTATTCCTCTACGCGCGCCGCAAGCTTCCCGATCGCGACCGCTTCCTCGTCACCTAACGATTGTGTGTTCGCCGCGTGCTCAGTCTGGACCTCCACCGTGCCGGACGTCGTCGCGACAATGCGTGTGGCCTTGGCACCAATACGCTTTGCCGTCACCGTCCAGCTCCGCTTATCGACAACGAGCTGGTCGACGTCCACCCCACCGGAGACCACCGATTCACCCAGGCCAAAGTTCGCGTCGATCACCACCGCGTCGAGACTTCCTCCAACCGGATCCATGGTGAAGGCAACGCCACCCGCGTCAGCGTTCACCATGCGCTGTACGACGACCGCCATCGCTACATCGGAGTGGTTGAATCCGAGGCGCGCACGATACGCGATGGCACGCGGGGACCAGAGCGAGCACCAACAATCGAGCACGCGGCGCACGACATCCGTGATGCCGGCGCAATTGAGAAAGGTGTCGTGCTGTCCCGCGAATGCTGCGCCGGCGAGATCCTCCGCCGTGCCCGACGAACGCACGGCCCAACGCGCTCGGGGTCCGACTTCCGCGCACGACTCCGCGATCTCGGCGACCAGCGTTGGAGGCAGCGCGATCGACTGCAGCGCCGCAACGATCTCAGCACTCGCTTTCTCCACGCGCGCCGTATCGTTAACCATCGCTTTCATTCGCTTGACCAGTGGCGCGATGGCTCCTGTCGCGTCGCGGTATGCCTGTGGCGAGATCACGAATCCCGGCGGCACGGGAAACCCTGCCTGGGTCAACCGCGCGAGGCTTGCACCCTTCCCACCGCTCGACGACACATCAGCAGCCGCGGCATCACTAAAATGCAGCACGTATTTCATGTCTCAGTCACCTCGATCGATTCGTCATCACGGCGCGCCATCGCGAAAGCCATACGCAGGGCAACCCACGCGACGAGCGCGCCGGCAATGACATCGATGCCATAGTGAAAACGCAGATACAACGTGGAGAACCAAAGACCGACCGCCGCCGGCAGATAGAGACGGTAGCGCCAGGGCGCATAACGACGGTCGAAGAACAGCATGAAAGCGCTCGCCGCGACATGCAGACTGGGGAAGACGTCGACGCCGGTTGAGCCGCGATCCACGACACCGCGGTTGAGCGCCGTCATCCATCCTCCTGCCACCGGATGGCCGAATGCCTCCGGTATCGCCAGCCACGGACCGCGTGCCGGCACGAGCAGATAGCCGACGAAGCCGATCGCGTACACGAGAAAGAAGCCGGCATAGAACGCCTTCCCTTCGGCCGGCGCGCGGCGGAGCCTAACGAGTTGCCGGCCACAGCTGAACACGATGTACGGAAAGAGGAGGAAGTAGCAGAAGCTCGCGATGTCCGAGACCAGCGGATGGCTCCAACCGTCGAGGTACTGCGGCAGTGGACGCCCGAAGAGCAACGTGTCGACGTGTTGGAGCGTGGCATCTCGCGGGACGCCGCCCGTTACTGTCACCACTGCGCCCATGCGGAAATACACCGCGTTCATCAACAGCAGATAGGCGCCGAGTCGAAGACGCCAGCTCCAGAGACGGCGAAAGCGGTGCGCGAGAAAGATGAGCGCGACGCTCGTGGTGGCGAAAACGGACCAGATGGCAAGCTCTGTCCACGCCACGCCCAATGGCGACAGCATGAGCCACGACATCACCAAGCCATACAGTCCGAAGAATCCAATCTCGTGAGGCAGGACCAGTATCGGCTCGGCACGCGCGGTCGCCTTCCGCGAAATACGCAGAGAAGCTGCTGGCGTCGTGAGTCGCACATCAGGCAGCGACATCACGACTCCAGCGCGCGATGGCGGCGACGTCATCCCGCAATTGCTGAGATGCGTTGAGGTTGCGGAGCATGGCCCGTCGCACGCACCACTCGGGATATGCCACGAGACCCAACGCCGTGATTGCGAGATAGGCTGGTGCGACCCACAGGGCGTGCATCACGAGAGCACACGCGGCAATCGCGAGCACCCAGAGTACGGCGAGTGGCGTCCCAATGAGAATGCGCCACAGCGCGATCGTGTTTGGCGCGTCGGCAAGGCGTTGCCCGGCAACCCAACCGCCAACCAGTGGCAGGATGTTCGCCAGCCACGCGATCCCGACGACGAGCGACTGCACGGTCGCCCACATCGAGTTCCAGACGACTCCTCGACGGGAAAAGCGTGGGACGCCGGCACGATCGACGGCAACGCGCCGGGCCGAGATATCGGTTGCGACGCGAGACCACCGATCACGGACTTCGGCGGGCAGTGCGTGCGTCGCGAGCATCCTTTGAACGCGCCAACGCGTTTCGCTCATCTCCTCGTCGGCAAGAGCGGCGATGGCCTCGACTCGTCGCAGCGCGGCAATGTCCTCGACCTCGACGGCTATTTCCTCGAGGCTCGCCGTGATGCGCGCCATGATCGCGGCGACCCGCTCGCGTCCTGAAAACGTTGGCGAAAGAGCGACATCGATTGGTGCGCCGACAACGATGCAGACGTCGGAGCGGAACGTCGGTGCGGATTCGTAGAAGATGCCGACAGGGATTACCACCACCGGCGTCACGCCACGGTCGATGGCCGCGGTGAGAATGCGCGCCGCGCCCGGCTTGAACGGCAGATGTCGAGGACCGAGATCGCTCGTTCCCTCCGGCAGCACGAAGAGATGCCCTCCGGAGACGAGATGATCGACAGCACGTGCCAGGGATTCAGGATTGTCACTCCGCGTCGACGCATCGGCAGAGTCTTGGGAGCGCGCAACCGGAATGCCCGTGAAGAACATTCGCGCAAACCATGAGCGAAGGAGTTGCCGCGCAACCACGAAAACGGTGCGCGGAAAGATGCGCTTGTAGAGCATCCCGTCCACGGCGCCATTCCGATGTAAGCCGACAAAAAGCGTCGGCTGCGCGCCGAGGTGCATGGGCGCGAGGCGCACCACCCTCACCCGGCGGTAATAGATGAGCGTGATCGCATAGAGGAGAGCACGATACCAGAGCTGAGGCATGCCCAAACCTCGCGGAGCGCGCGTCCGGGTGGCATACGTCAGCTGACGTAGCCCACGTGAGCGCATACTTATCGCAGAGGCTGGAAACTCTTGCGCGCCGGAGCGGGAGCGCCGATTATGGATCCCCCGCTGCCGTCCGCGCGTTGTCTCGTCGTATCAGCTCTTCCTGCCGCCACGACATTGGCGAGGAGCGTTCGTGATCTCAACGCTGCGCCAGCGCATGGCACAATTCAACGAATACTCAATACGCTCGTTTTCGCACACTGAGGCGACCGCATGTCACATCCCGTCTATCCACGAGCGCGGCGAAGAGGCGTCCTCGTGGACCAGGTTGGCGACGAGATGATCGTCTTCGACGAAGAGCGCAAGGAGGCACATTCGCTCAACCGCCTGGCGAGCATCGTCTGGCGGTACTGCGATGGCGCGCACTCCATCAGCGACATCGCCCTCCTGCTTGGCAACGAGCTTGGCGTGGAAACGAAGGAACCCATCGTCGAGTACGCGCTGGACAAGTTGGCGAGCGTTCATCTTCTGCAAAGCGATAACGAGAATGATCAGCTCAACCGCCGCGAGGTGATGAAGCGTGTCGCTGTCGTGGGGGTCGCAGCGGTCGGACTGCGGTCCGTGCTGACCGTGATAACGCCCACAGAAGCAATGGCGGCCAGCGGCGGTTCGACGCCGCCCGATCCCGGTCCCGACTAGGAGCACGGCCGCGACCGTGACCGGCGAACGGGCCACCTTTACGGTGCAGGAAAGACTGGTCGGAGGGAGGGTACCGAAGCCCCCGGAAATCGACACCGGCGCCGGGCACGATATCTTTCCCGACCATGCCAAATACCAAAGGAACCATCGCTATCCTCACCGGTGGCGGCGACGTCCCCGGATTGAACCCTGCAATTCGCGCGATCACCATCCGCGCGCTACGAGAAGGATACCGAGTCGTCGGCATCCGTCGCGGCTGGGCCGGCCTCGTCGATTACCTGCCCGAGAAAGGCGCGGACAACGACGACAACGTGCAGGAGCTGTCGGAGGCTGAGGTGAATCGCGCGGGTCGCACCGGCGGCACCTTCCTGCACACATCCCGAACGCGTCCGAGCCACATGCCGAAGGCCCGCGTTCCGGCGCATCTCAGTGGCTACGACGAGAAGGTCAACGACATCACCAAAGATGTCCTCAAGAATCTCGAGCGGATCGGGGTGGATGTGCTCATCCCGATCGGCGGAGACGACACGCTGAGCTACGGCAAGCGCTTGCACGACGAAGGCGTCAATGTCGTGGCCATTCCGAAGACGATGGACAACGACGTCTTCGGTACCGATTATTGCATCGGCTTTAGCACATGCGTAACCCGAACCATCGAGCTGACGCATCGGCTGCGTACGTCCGCCGGCTCGCACGAGCGCTTTCTCGTCATCGAAGTGTTCGGGCGCTACGCCGGCTTCACTGCCTTGCTGCCGACGATGGCCGGGGCCGCCGATCGCTGCGTGATACCGGAGCACGCCGTAGACGTAGAGCAGCTCACGGAGCTCATGACCTACGATCACAACCGGAATCCGAGCAAGTATTCCGTGGTGCTCGTCTCCGAGGGCGCGAAGCTCACGTCGCAACAAGGCATGAGCTTCGAGGGTGAGGAGACCGACATGTTCGGTCATCGCAAGCTCGGCGGCATCGGTGACAAAGTCGCGTCGGCGCTGAAGGAGTATTCGCCGCGCTGGAACAATGGCCGCCGCATCGACGTGGTGAATCAGCGCCTGGGTTACCTCGTTCGCTCTGGCGACCCCGACGCGCTCGACTCGATCGTCCCGATGGCATTCGGCAACCTCGCGCTCGATCTCATTCTCAGGAAGCAGTACGGGCGGCTCGTGAGCGTCCATCGAGGTTTCTACGACAGCGTGTCCATCGAGTCGGTGACCTCGGAGAAAAAAGTCGTGGACGTTCAGAAGTATTACAACACCGAGCGTCTGCGCCCGATCTATGATTTTGACGGCGCGCCATTGTTCATCATGACCAACGACTGACTTCGGCGCGTCGCAGCCGCACGCACTCTCCTCTTCGCGCGACGTTACTCACTGCATCGTTAGGCAGTCGTTAGCGCGAAGGGCGACACGTGCTGCGGACGAGGACATCCTGTCCGTGTCGCCCGGCTGGTTTGACCGTGCAGGAACTTGTCAGGCAAACGCATTGTGATCTGCGTTATGGTTGACGCGACCGCTTTGTAGCATCGTATATCCCGTAGTTCCCACCTGCTTCACATCCCGTTCATACAACAGGAGAGCAACCATGCGCGGCTCGATAGTCGTGCTAGCATTAGCCGTCACGCCTTTTGTGGCTCAGGCGCAGCAGCATCAGAACCGTCCGCACTGGACGCGTCATGATATGCCGGCGGCTTCACGTCGCGACCGCGACGATGATCGCAAGGATGACAACAAGAAGTGCGAAGAGAAGAAGCGTGGCAATCCGTCGGAGAACGGGCTGCAGCACCGCGCTGACCCGCGCGCCAAGGGCAACAAGGATTGCGACACGGGCAGCAACGGCAGTGGTGGCAGCACGGGTGGTACGGACACGCCTCCCCCTCCTCCCCCGCCCGCTCCCGATCCCGCGCCGAGCGAGTTCGGTCACACGAGCATCCAGGGGTCTGTCTTCTTCGACGTCGACCAGGACGGTTTCATGGGTCCCGACGAAGTCGGTCTCTCCGGTTGGTCGGTCCAGGTCTTCGGTCCGATGAGTGCTTCGGCGGTGACTGACGGCAGCGGCGCATATACGATCAGTAACCTGATACCAGGTGACTATGTCGTGTGCGTGATGGCGCCCTCGGGCTGGGCGCAGATGGCCCCGTCGGTTGGTAATGGGCCGACCTGCTCGAATGGTACGGTCGGTATCGCGCTCACCGCGCCTGCAGTGGTTGGCGACGTGGGCTACGCCGGTGTCGACTTCGGCTTCATCAGCAACTAACAGTCGTTTTTCGGAGTACAAGAGCGGGTCCGGCGCGAGCCGGGCCCGTTCTTTTTCGTTATCCTCGAGCGACATGTCAATCTTCGAGCGTTCACTCTCAGGTACTGTGCGGTCGCGGCTCCGCGAGGTGGTCAAGACCTTCTCCGGCGAACCGCCGACGCCTGACGAGCAGCGTGCCCGGCTCGAGCTCATTCAACGCGCTCGGCGCGAGCTCGCCGCCGGACACGGTGATCTGCTGCGACTGCTTGCGCCCACCGCCGCCGCCGACGCGCTCGGGGATCCCGAGCGCATTGCTGCCTATGCGGAAACCTTTGCCATCGAAGCCGCGGTCGCCAACGCAGCGGGCGAACGGGATCGCGCCGCCGCGCTGCGACAGCAGGCGCTCCAGTTCGCACGTGAAGCGCAGCGCCGCACGCGCAGCCCCGATTCCGACATCGATCGCCTCATCGCGAACGAGGGTCGTCTCGACGCGCGTCCCTAACCTGACAGGGCACACTGGCGCAGGGTCCGGAGTCATCACAACTTCGACCGTAGACGCGCGCTGTCGCGCGGAGACCGACCTTCAATCCAAGTTCGCCGTGCTCGAAGCCAAGCCGTCCGTTCTCACCGCTTGGGAAAGCTTCTACGTCATCGTGGGCTCGTCGGGAGCGGCGCTCACGGGCCTGATGTTCGTCGTCATCGCTCTTATCGCCGACACAGGCGGCCGCCGAACGACGAACGAGATCGACGCTTTCGGCACCCCGACCATCGTGCACTTCTGTGTCGCGCTTTTCATCGCCGCGGTCGTCAGCGCGCCATGGAACCTGCTGCGGAGCGCTGCGATCACGATCGCTACCGTGGGCGCGGTCGGGATAGTGTACGGTGGCATCGTTGTTCGGCGCGCGCGACGACAGACCGGTTACCGGCCCGTCTTCGAGGATTGGCTCTGGTACTCGATTCTGCCCATCCTCGCCTACGCAATGTTTCTCGGAGCCGGGATCGCGCTGACACGCATCCCCGAAGGCGCGCTCTTCGTGGTTGGCGCGGCGACTCTCCTTCTCCTGCTCGTTGGCATTCACAACGCGTGGGATACGGTGACCTACATCGCGCTCGTGCAGGAGAATCAGCTTCACGACGCGGCATCGCCTCAACCCGAGCCGCCGCAACCGCAGTCCAAGCCCCAACCACCGTCGGTCGCCGCCGGCCGGTGATCTCTGCTAGTGAACGATGTTCACTCGTGAAGACCTCGGGCGCGACCTTCGCACACTCGGTCTCGGCACCGGTGACATTGTAATGGTGCACGCGTCCGTCCGTGCGGTCGGTGCCATTGCAGGCGGCCCAGATGAGATTCATCTCGCAATCAAGAATGTGATCTGCGATGAGGGAACACTCATCATGTACGCGAGCTGCCCGCAGTATGTGGACGAGATCGGCCGCGGAAATCTCACGCCTGCCGAGGAAGCCGAAGTCCTGCAAAAGCTTCCGGCGTTCGACGCGCTGACCGCGCGCTCGGCCCGTGACAATGGCGCGCTGGTGGAGCTACTCCGCACTTACCCCGCGTCACGCGTGAACATGCACCCAGCGCGGTTCGTCGTTTGGGGACGCCACTCTGACCATCTGCTTTCTCGACAGCCATGGGATTATGCGTTCGGCCGTGATTCGCTCCTCGAGCGATTCGTCGAGCTGGATGGAAAAATTCTGCTACTCGGCTGCGACCACGACACCGTGACCTTTCTTCATTACGCGGAGCACATCGTGGACATTCCAGGAAAGCGCGTGGCGCGCTTCAAGGTGCCCGTAATGGATGACGGCAGGCGTGTATGGCGCGACATGGAGGAGTTCAATACGGCGGGCGACGGTGTGCACCCGAGCTGGCCTGACCGCTTCTTCGCCTGCATCGTGGACGCCTTTCTCGAGGACAACGGGAATGGCGGCGGCCTCGTGGGGCACGCACACAGCGTCCTGCTGCCCGCGCGCGCCCTGCTCGATTACGCCCTGGCGCGGATGCGCGTGCAGGCCCAGGGTGGCGCGGTCGCCTAACCCATTGGGCGACGGGCGACCCAACGCTCCAGGATCAGCCGTCGCCTTCCGTCGGCGAGCCCGCGGGAGGGGGAGTTTGATCCAGGGGCTTGGGAACGCGTCGGGCCTCCTCGAAAATCTGCGACGTTTGAACGCGCAGGTCCGCGGCGGTACGGGCAACTTCCTTGGTGAGATCTCCCGTTCGCTCCAGCTCTTGCTCGCGCTTATGGAGATCCGCACGCGTCTGACGCAACCGCGCCTCGCCATCCTCCAGCGCCCGATCGGCCGCTTTGAGGCCAGCCTCGGCGGCGTCCTGTCGCGCCCGAGTTTCGGCATCGTCCTCCGCGCGTACGCGCGCGGCCTCCTCCGGCTCTTCTGTTTCCGCCGCGGCTTCCTCGGGACTTCGCGTCTCCCGCCAATCCATTGGATTTGACATTTGCTCTGCCGTCGTCCTTTTGCGAGTCTTCTCGATGAGGTTGCAAGGTGAGCGCCAGGGTCGAGATCTCCGTCACGGCCCCGGACCTGCAGCCTCGACGTTCCTCTTTGCCGCGCACTCGTGCGCGTGCCGCGACAATCCATCGAACAACTAGGCCAAGCGTGAACCGCCTGACGTCCGCGCCTTATTGTACGAAAACGTATGGTAGCGCTATCACTACCGAGCGGTACGGGCGATCTTGCCTCGCTTTTCATCGAGCGCCAGGCACGCTCCGCACTCACTCGAGCTCTCGAAGCTGATGGCCCCGAAGATTCCGCAGCCCACGAATAGCACGGAAACGAAGCCTGCCGATGGCGGCGCAGAGCGCGACGCGGCGGCCTTCATCGGCGGCGGCGCCAAGGCCACGGGGCTCGAAGGGGCTGGCCTCTACGGGCTCCTGGTCGACAGCGTGGTGGATTACGCGATCTTCGTCCTCGACACCTCCGGACACATCCTGAGTTGGAACAAAGGGGCCCAGCGTCTCAAGGGGTACACCCGAGACGAGATCATCGGGCGCCACTTCTCGATCTTCTATCCCCCCGAAGATGTCGCGCGGGGCAAGACCACGTGGGAGCTCGAGGTCGCCGCCCGCGAGGGCCGCTTCGAGGACGAAGGATGGCGCATCCGCAACGACGGAACGCGTTTTTGGGCGAACGTCGTGATCACGGCGCTCTTCGACGAGTCGGGCACGCTCGTTGGCTTCGGCAAAGTGACGCGCGACCTGACGGCTCGCCGCAACGCCGAAGAAGAGTTGCGTGAAAGCGAGGAGCGCAACCGGCTCATCGTTCAGAGCGTGAAGGACTACGCCATCTTCATGCTCGATCCGAAGGGGAACGTCGCGACCTGGAATGAAGGGGCGCACCGCATCAAGGGCTACACCGCGGAAGAGATCATAGGCCGTCACTTCTCTACGTTTTACCCCGAGTCCGACATCGAGAATGGCAAGCCGCCATGGGAGCTCGAGGTGGCAACGCGTGAGGGTCGCTTCGAGGACGAGGGGTGGCGCATTCGGAAAGATGGCACGCGCTTCTGGGCGAACGTGGTCATCACCGCTCTCTTCGATTCACAGGGAAAGCTCATCGGGTTCGCGAAGGTCACCCGCGATCTCACCGAACGGAAAGAGGCTGAGGATCGCGCCGTACGAGACGCCGCCCGCCTCGCCGCCGCGGAGGCATCGAGCCGCACGAAGTCGGAGTTTCTCGCGACGATGAGCCACGAGCTCCGTACGCCATTGAACGCGATTGGCGGTTATGCCGAGTTGATGGAGATGGGAGTCACGGGCCCGGTGACGGACGAGCAGCGGTCTTATCTTCAGCGGATTCGTGGCAGTCAACAACATCTGCTGGCGATCATCAACGATCTGCTCAATTACAGCCGCTCGGAAGCGGGCCAGCTCAACTACGACATTACGCGGGTTTCCCTGCACGACGTCGTGGATCGCGCGCTGCCGATGATGGTGCCCCAATCGACGGCCAAGTCGATCACCGTCGCCCACGGTCCATGTATGTCGGACGTGTGTGCGTGGGGAGACCAGCAGAAGATCGAGCAGATCGTGCTCAACCTCCTCTCCAACGCCGTGAAGTTCACGCCAGAGGGCGGTAAGGTGATGATCGAATGTGCGCAAGCGAGTGATCATGGGACCATTGTCGTCAGCGACACCGGTCCGGGCGTTCCGTCGGACAAGAAGGAGGCGATCTTCGAGCCGTTCGTGCAACTGGGGCGTTCCCTCACGAGTCGGCAGGAAGGCACTGGGCTTGGGCTGGCGATCAGCCGCGATCTCGCACGTGCGATGCACGGCGATTTGTATGTCGAGCCCTCAGAGGGTGGCGGCGCGAAGTTCACGCTGACGCTGCCGGCGGCGTAGCGGCGAGTTGGTTCACCGTTAGGCACGTGGGCTCGCGGCGCTCGCAGCTACTCCTGAGCTGGAGCGGCGGGAAGGACAGCGCGCTCGCGTTGGCGGCGCTGGCCGCGGACCCGGCGGTCGAGGTCGTGGGACTTCTCACGAGCGTGACGCGGGGATACGACCGCGTGAGCATTCACGGCGTTCGTCGTGAGCTCCTCCAGGCACAGGTCGCATCCCTCGGCTTGCCGCTCACTGAGATCGTCCTCCAGCCCGATTCCTCGAATGAGGCCTACGAAGGAGCATTTCTGTCGGCGGTCGCCGAAGCGCGCCGGAGACATCCCGGGGTCGAGGGCATCGCGTTCGGAGATCTCTTTCTCGCTGATGTGCGGGCGTATCGGGAACGGCTTCTCGTTGGGACAGGGCTCACGCCGTGCTTTCCCTTGTGGGCCGAGCCGACGGACGTCCTCGCCGCGCGGTGCATCGCGTTAGGCGTGCATGCCCGACTCGTTTGTGTGGACACGATGCAGCTTCCCGCGGCGTTCGCGGGACGCATCTTCGACGAGGACTTGCTCGCGGAACTTCCAGCGACCGTAGATCCGTGTGGTGAGCGCGGTGAGTTTCACACATTCGTCGCAGACGGCCCCGGCTTCGCGCACCCAGTTGCCTACGGGGTAGGCGAGATCGTTAGGCGCGGGGAGCGATTCGTGTACTGTGACCTAGTACCTCGGGTTGCCCCGGTGCTCCGAGAGTAGCTATACTGAAGCAGCACGAACTTGGCAGTCATCGGAGAGCTCCGCCTCACAAGGCGGAGCTCTCGCGTTTTGGGCCTTCAAAGCGCGGAGGACGGATGTGGTACACCCTCCTACACAACGAAACGACGATTGGCACTGTAGATCTCGAGCCGGGCGCGCTGGTCGCCGCAGTGATGCTACGACTTCCGGCGTACGAAGCGCTGGCGCCGGTGACACGCGCGGCAACCGCTGCGTTGCTCCAGCTTGGCCTCTTCGGCGGGGCGATGCCCGCCATTCCCCCCTATACGGCCGGGTTGCTACGTCGGCGACATGCGCTGACGCGTGCCGCACGACTTTCGCTTTCGCTCATCGACGGCGAGGGCGTCGTTGCTCGAACGCGATTCGTGAATCTGCTCGAGGCGCCGGCGGACGGACGAATCGTCGTCGTTGCCGGCTTCGAATCGTCGAGTCCTGGCGTCGGCGCACATACCCGCAACCCGCAACCCACAACTCACAACCCTATCGCGGCCAGCCCGTCTGCGGGATCCCGCTCGTGATCTTCAGGGCATTCTGGAAGTAGACCTTTCTCAACACGCTGTCCGGAAGGTCGATGCCATACAGCTTCCAGAACGCGTGATAGCCGCGGTAGTAGTCGAAGTACTCGTCACGCGTCTCGAACACGCGCCAGTAATACGGATATTCTTCCGGCTGAAAGGAATCTTTTCCGAACAAGAGGCGATCCTGATATTTCACGAAGAAATCGTGCGCGCCGCGCGGCTGGCGGCCGATGTCGTAGAGCACCGCCCCAACCTCGGTGTAAACGTTAGGCATCTCGTCGAGCATCTTGCCCAGGCGTCCGAGATCGTTCGCGTGCCAACCCATGTGCGCCGCGACGAAGGTCGTCTTGGGGTGCTTCCGGAAGAGATTATCCCGCTCGGTCATCAGCTCCTCGAACCGAGGAAATCGGTCCGGCGGGTAGCGTCGCCCCGGAAAGAGAGCGAGCTCGAGCCAACGCTCGTTCGTGTAGTCGAGCGGCTCGAAGAACTGCTCCGGATCGGCCGTATGAATGAAGACCGGGATCTTGAGTCTGGCGCAGGCATCCCAAACCGGATCGAGCTCCGGATCATCGAGCTTGAGGCGCGAGCCGTCGGCCTTCCGAATCGATAGACCAAAGCTCTTCGAGATCTCGCCGACGCCAACAGCTCCCGCCGCAATGCTCGCTTCCAAGTCGGCGACTGCCTTTTCCGCCCAGCCTGGGCCGACGCTCCGAAAGTCGATTCCAGCGAGCACGCGCACCCGATCCCGCATCTGTGGTGAGGCGCGCACTACCGCGATGACACGACGCAGCTGGTCGCCTCGCAAATTGTCCGCTGCGAGCATGATGCGAACGTTCAGGCTGTCCATTGCGGTACCAAGCGTGGTGAGTCCTTCGCTCGACTCCAGTAGCCCCTCGGGGTGCCCATGGAAGTCCACGGCCGGGTATTTGGCACGCCTAACGAGATGCGCCGGCGTAACGAGCGTCGACCGCGGGCGATAATCCACGATCGACGGTGGCGGCAGATCGGGCGGCATGCAGCTCCGCGGCCGGATCTCGGTCGTACCGGCGGGGCATGCCTCGCCCTGCTGAATCGTGGTGGTCGGTCGGCGGCCAGGCGGCTGGGCGAATGCGACTGCCGGAAGGACGAGGCAAAGAAGAAAGCGCGCCGGAAGCACGGCGAAGGCGGAGGGCGAGGTCATCGTGCAAATCTGCCATTGGTGAGCTCGCGATGGAACATGCGGGATCCCTGGCCGAACCCATTCGGGTTCGCCGGCTAGCCGTCGTATGCACTCCAAAGCACACTCGAGTCGGGCACGCGGTGTGCTTTATCTTCGGCTCGAGCCGTGACAAAGCACCCGGCTTCTGGACCTTCTTGTCTGACGAATCGAAAGATGACCTCCTCATCGTCTGAGGCGGCCGGTACGATAGCGCCTCATCGTGGCAGCACAGAAGCACCAATACGCAAGGCAGCCAGCGGAATCACGGGATTCGACGAAATCACGTCGGGCGGACTTCCGGCTGGACGCACAACCTTGGTCGTCGGCGGGCCCGGTGCGGGCAAGACAGTATTCGCCGTCCAGACGCTGGTACATGCAGCGTCCGCCCTCGGGCAACCGGGAATCTTTGTCGCGTTCGAGGAGAATAGCCGGCAGATCGTGGCCAACGCCGCCACCTTCGGTTGGGACCTCCCAGCGCTCGAGGCGCAGCACCTCTTCTTCCTCGACGCTCGGCTCGCTCCAACGACGGTTCAGGCCGGCGACTTCGACATCTCGGGAATCCTCGCGGGCCTCGAGGCCAAGGCGAAGGAGATGGGTGCCCGGCGCATCGTCTTCGACGGCATCGATGTGCTACTCACGCTGCTCGACGATGCATCGAAGGAGCGACGCGAGATCTATCGATTGCAGGAGTGGCTGCAGGCGTCAGGACTGACAGCGGTCATCACGGCGAAGGCGAGCGAGGGCGACCGGGTGTCTACCGAGCGCTATGCCTTCATGCAGTTCATGGTGGATGCAGTCGTCAGCTTGCATCACCGGATGTTCGAGCGCGTGTCATTGCGGGGGCTTCGCGTGACCAAGTACCGGGGATCTGGCTTCGCCGAAGGCGAGTTCCCGATGATCATCTCGCCGACCGGAATCGAGGTGGCCACGTTTGGTACCACGGACCTCGACTTCGATGTATCCACGGAGCGCGTCTCCTCCGGGGTCCCCCGGCTCGATACCATGCTCGACGGCGGCTATTACCGCGGCTCCGGCGTGCTGATCTCCGGCGCGCCCGGTGTCGCCAAGACGACGCTCGCTGGTGCTTTTGCCGACGCAGCGTGCGAGCGCGGTGAACGGGTGCTCTACGTCAGCTTTGACGAAGCGGCGAGCCAGATCGTTCGCAATCTCCGTTCGGTCTCGATCGACCTCGAGCCACACGTGAAATCAGGCCTGCTCGAGATGTTCTCCACGCGGACGGAGACCCGCAGCTCCGAGGACCACCTCATCAACCTCAAGCAGCGCATCAGCAGCTTCAAGCCACAGAATCTCGTCGTTGATCCCCTATCGGCGTTAGGCAAGTCGGGTGGCCATATTGCCGCGGTGCACGCATCGCTGCGTCTACTCGACTATGCGCGAAGTCTGGGGGTCACCACGGTTTGCACGAGCCTCGTCGCCGACGAAGCGTCCGTCGAAACGACGACTACGCAGATGTCCACCATCGCCGATACGTGGATTCATCTCGCCTATCTCGTGCATGGCGGCGAGCGCAATCGCACGCTCACGATCGTGAAATCGCGCGGGATGCGGCACTCGAATCAAGTTCGCGAGCTGCTGCTGTCGCATGACGGCATAACACTGGCCGACGTGTACACGGCCGGAGGCAACGTGCTCGTTGGCACGGCTCGTTGGCACTCCGAAATGGAGGCGCGCGAAAACGCGACACGCGCGCGCGCCGAACGCCTGCGCCGCCGAAAGGCGAACGAGCAAGTCGAGGCTCGGCTCAAAGCGCAGATCGCCGAACTTCAGGCCGAGCTCGAGTCGCAGCGGCTGGAATCAGAGATGCTCTCGCAGGAGGATTCAGAAGCGCAAAACCGGCGCGGGGGCGACCGCGCCGAGCTACTGCGTCTGCGCCACGCAGATGCGGACACGGATTCGTCCGGCGGCTCCCGCCACGCGGGAACGGGCTGGTAGCTCGGATGGGGCAGCCTATGGTCCTCCGGTTGTATGTGGCGGGTGAAGGTCCCAACTCGGCGGCCGCGCGCGCCAATTTGCGACGCCTGTTGGCGACATGCGATCCGTCGTCCTACACGCTCGAGATCGTGGATTGCCTTCGCCAGCCGATGCGCGCGTTGCAGGAGGGCGTGCTCGTAACGCCAACCCTCTGCCGACTGGAGCCGGCACCAGCGCTCACGATCGTCGGCAGCCTAAGCGATACGGCGCGCGTAGTCGAGGCGCTTGGCCTCCATGAGTCACCCGAAACCGTTTCGCAGGATATATGAGCGTGCGCTCTTCCGGCGTCGAGCGCCGGCGCCATATCGAAGAGCTGATTCAGCGGCTCAGCGAGACGGATGAAGCGCTGCAAGCGTTAGGTGCGGGTGAAGTAGACGCCGTTGTCGATCCCTCGTCGGCCGCGCCGATCCTTCTCAGCCGCGCGCAGAAAGCGCTCGCGGACTCAGAAGCCCGGTACCGCGACCTCGTGAGCCGGTGCCCAGCGCTCGTCTGCGAGATCAACCCGCGGGGCGAAACGATCTTCGTCAACGACGCAATCCGCACGCTGCTCGGCTACGAGCCTGACGAGTTGCTCGGAAAGGAATGGTGGGAAGTGCTCGTCCCCAACGAACACCTGGGACAGGCGCGCAAGCTGTCCGGCCTCGTGCTCCGGCAGGACGTCACCGGCTTCGAGCTACCACTGTGTACCGCTATTGGTGAATATCGCTGGATTCTCTGGACCACGGCCAACCGCTATTCGGCTGACGGAGAGCTCGAGGCGGTCATCGCGTTCGGCATCGACGTCACCGAGCGGCGGAAGGCAGACGAAACGGCTCGTGAGCTCCACGACGCACAGCTCGCACGGACGCGCGCCGAGGCGGCCAACAAAGCGAAGACCGACTTCCTCGCCGTCATGAGCCACGAGCTACGCACGCCGCTCAACTCGATCGCCGGCTACACCGAGCTACTCGAGATGGGGCTTCGCGGCCCAATCACGAGTGAGCAGCGTGATGATCTACTCAAGATTCGGCGAAGCCAGCGCCATTTATTGAGTCTCATCAACGACCTCATGAATTTCGCGAAGCTCGAGACGGGCCATGTCGAGCTGGAGTTCTCGGCAGTGCCCGTAAACGAGGTATTGGCCGTGCTCGACGCTCTCACCGGGCCGCAGGTTGCCGCGAAGAACATCACGTACTATCACGGCCGTTGCGATCCTTCGCTTGCCGTCTGGGCCGACCGGGAGAAAACGCATCAGATCTTGATCAACCTGGTGTCGAACGCGGTGAAATTCACGAAGCCACGCGGACACATCACGATCGAGTGCGAGCCCTTCGGCGACACCGTGCGATTCCACGTGAGCGACACGGGCGAAGGCATCCCCGCGGAGAAGCTGCACTCGATCTTCGAGCCCTTCGTGCAGGTGAAGACCGGCTTCACTCGCGAACACGACGGCGTCGGCCTCGGTCTCGCGATCAGCCGCGACCTCGCTCGCATGATGCATGGGGACTTGATCGTGACGAGTAAGATTGGAGAGGGCTCTCGCTTCACCCTCATCCTTCCAAGGTCTCGATGACACTGTCCATCGCTCCGGGAATCGGCGTTACACGGCCGCCGCTTCACTTCACCTCCCCGTAACGAAAGCGACCGCGCCCCGATGCGCGTCGCCGCGATTTACGACATTCACGGCAATCTGCCGGCGCTCGAGGCCGTGCTTCGGGACATCGAAGCCGAAAACGTCGATAGAATCATCGTGGGTGGTGATGTCATCCCGGGCCCGATGCCGCGCGAGTGCCTCGAGTGCTTGCTGAATCTCGCTCTGCCCGTGGATTTCATTCACGGCAACGGGGATCGCGAGGTTCTTGCAATCCGCGACGGGCGCGAGACGGGCACGGTGCCGGAACGCTTTCGGCCGGTGATGCGTTGGACCGCCGACCAGCTCGATGCGTCTCTTGCTCGCACCATTGGCGAATGGCCTTCGACATTGCGGCTCGAGGTCGAGCCGTTAGGCAAGGTCCTCTTCTGCCATGCGACCCCGCGCAACGACATGGAGATCTTCACGCGTCAAACGCCAGCGGAGGTTCTCGAACCCATCTTCGCCGCGGCGAAGGCAGCCCTCATCGTCTGCGGGCACACCCACATGCAGTTCGATCGGCTCATTGGCGCGACGCGCGTCGTGAACGCTGGCAGTGTGGGGATGCCGTTCCAATTGCCCGGAGCTTATTGGCTTACCATCGGTCCCGATGTGCAACGTCGGCGAACCATCTACGACCTCGACGCCGCGGCTGCGCGCATACGAGCGAGCAGTTATCCGGAGGCCGACGATTTCGCCGAGCACCACATTTTGCATCCCCCCGGCGAGGAGCAGACGCTGGCAGCGTTGGCCAAGTCCCAGATCCGATGAGCGATGGATGAGTTCCTGGCCGCGCACGCCGCGCGACGTGCGGTGGCGTCGTCCCCCGCCTGATATGGACGTCCATGAGGCGGCGCGGCTGATCGCCCCTGCAGTTGTTCGTGGCAGTGTATGGGCAGAGCTAGGCGCTGGCACGGGGACTTTCAGCGCAGCGCTCTCAGGGCTGCTCGGGCCCCGAGGGAAAGTCTATGCCGTGGAACGTGCCGAGCGTTCCGCCCGTGTTCTCGACGCACTCGCGCACGAGCCAAACCACGATGAGCGTGCTGCAATCACCGTTGTGCGCGCTGATTTTACGCGCCACTTGCAGCTACCGCAGCTCGACGGCATTCTCCTCGCGAATGCGCTGCATTTCGTGGCTGACGAAGATCAGGCGCCGCTCCTGGCGCGAATAACTCGTCTCCTGAGCCCCGACGGTGTGCTCCTTGTCGTGGAATACGATAATCGCCCGCGAAGCCGGTGGGTGCCATATCCGGTGTCACTCGCTCGGCTCGGCATCATTGCGGCGATGGTGGCAATTGGCCCGGTTGAGGAGGTTGGACGAATCGCCTCGGCATTTGGCGGCACCATGTATGCCGCGCGAGTGGCGTGCCGTTAGGCTCGAGCACGCAGGCACGACCGGCGCATGCAGTTGACCTTTACACTCGCGGGGCCATCGGAGGCCCTCGAGCTCGCGGAGTTGCGCAGTGCCGCGGCGCGGGACCTGACACGCCGGTACGGCGAGGGGCATTGGTCCGCTGAGCCTTCCGCGCGCGGTGCTCTTGCCGACCTGCAGCACGCCGAAGTCTGGGTAGCGCGAACAGAGCACGCGGTGGTCGGTACCTTCCGTCTCACAATGAAGAAGCCGTGGGCGATCGATCGGACGCATTTCAGCGAGTGCCGGCGTCCAATGTATCTCACGAACATGGCCGTACGTCCGGAGCTCCAACGCCAAGGCATTGGCCGTCGCTGTCTCGAGCACGCGGCCGAGCGAGTACGCCGCTGGCCGGCTGATGCGATTCGCCTCGACGCCTACGACGCCGATGCGGGCGCCGGCGGATTTTACGGTCGATGCGGATTTCGTGAGGTCGCACGTGTCATCTACCGATCGACGCCGCTCGTGTACTACGAGCTTCTACTCCGACCCACGCAAATCCGCTCGTCGGCTTGAGGAGCTGCCCTGGCTTTAGACACGCGCCAAGGTGAGTAGACGCTGAACGTCGACGCCGCGCCACAAGCGGTCGCGCATCATGCGCGTCTCGGCGAGCGCTCGCGCCCCCACGCTACTCACCGCGAAGATGCGCCGCGATGCGCCGTCGCTCGGCGTCCGGCGTGAAGTGACGAGGCCCTTCGCCTCGAGCCGGTCGAGCGTCGCGTAGACGGCGCCGATCGCCAGGTCGCGCTCGATCACGCGCTCGATCTCCCGGCGAATCTGCATCCCGTACGCTTCATCGCGCGTTCGGAGGACGGCGACGAGTATCTGCTCCTCGAGAACACCAAGAGGCACGAATTCCGATAGAGACATTGATCGCTCGTCCTATTCTCTAGGCTTCTCTCAGAACCGTCGCCGGATCCACGGATCCCGCTCGCCACGCTGGAATCAGTGCGGCGGCGATGCCGACGAGCAGCAGCGCGAAGCTCGCTGCCAAGAATGCGACGGGGTCCACCGTGCTGACGTTGAAGAGAAACGACACCAGCAATCGCGCCAGCAACACCGTGCCGATGGCCCCGAAGAGGACACCGAAGATGACCAGTGTGGCCCCCTGGCTCACGATGTGCCTAACGACGAGGGAGCCGGGCAGACCGAGCGCGACGCGGATTGCCCAGTCGCGCTTCCGCCGCTCAGCGAAATGCGCGATGACACCGTAGATCCCAACAGCGCCCAACACCAGCGCGAGCACTGAAAGCAATGTCAGCAACGACATGATCTGACGCGCCGGGCCGACCGCATTGTCCAGAACCCGATCCATTGTCGTCGTCTCCTGAATGGCATAACCGGGCTCCAACCGCTGGACCGTGCGACGCGCCGCCTCGAGGAGCCCAGTCGCGTCGGCCGCCCGTTTTGCACGCAGCACGAAGGTCGCGTGGTTTTCACCGAACCACGGTGCCTGCTCACCAGCCAGATAGTACCGCACCGGCTCGCGGTCATCGGTGAGCCCGGCTTCGGCGACATTCCCAACGATGCCAATGACACGCTGGCGAGCGTTGAAGCCACCGCCCATCATGCGACCGATCGGATTCTCGTTGGGAAAGTACGTCTTCGCGAACGCCTCGTTGACGACAACCGACATTTCGGGATGAAGCGTGTCTGCCTGCTCTCGATCGGACGCATCGAAGGTGCGGCCAGCCTTGAGCTTGATGCCCAACGTATTGAAGTAGTCCCGCGACACGATGCGGAAGTACGTGAACGTGCGCTCGGCTTCGGGCTTGCCATCGATGGTGATACCGAAGCTGTCACCACCACCTCGAAGCGGAATCTTCATCGCCTCCGCTGCCGACAGTACGCCGGGCATCGAGGCAAGCGCCGCGCGCAATGCCTCGATGGCGCGAGCACGATCGCGTGTGCGAACGCTTCTGCTGCCAAGCACGTCGACGACGGCAATTCCTTTGGTGTCGATTCCTGGATCGAGCGCGTACATCTTCGAAACGCTGCGAACGAGCAGCGCCGCTCCGGAGGCGATCAACATCGCGAGTGCCACTTCCGCGATGACGAGACCGCGCTCGAGGCGGCCGCCACGACCTTGTATTCCGCTCGTACGCGCTCCGATCAACGCGCCTCGGATGTCGGCGCGCCAAAGAGAGAATGCCGGAACGAGCGTGATCGCCAGCACCGCGATGATCGCGAGCAGGAAGGCAGCGGCAAACATTGTCCAATCGAAGGCGGACGCATCCGCCCACGCGCCGATGGGCAGTGCCCGCACGAGCACGCCGAAGCCCAACGCGGCGAAGATGCCTCCGACTACGGCCGCCGCGACACCAATGAGTAGGGCCTCGACGACGAGCTGCCGCGCGATGCGCGTCCGTGTCGCTCCGAGCGCCGAGCGCACGGCAAGCTCCGACGCACGCCCCTCGACTTGCCCAAGCATCAATGCCGCGACGTTCGTGCAGGCGATGAGGAGAATGAGCGCCATCGCCGCGAACGTCGCAATGATTGCCGGCCGAATCGATCCGAGGAGCTCCTCGCGCATAGGAACGATCTTCGCACTCTTTGTCTTGTCCGCCCGCTCGGCGTACGTGAAGCGCTGCCCGATGATCGCCGTTAGGCGCTTGATGTATGGGTCGAGGTTGTGGACGTCGACGCCCGGAGCGGTGAGGCCGAGGAGCGTATAGCTACCATTTCGACCTTGTGGATCGAGCGCCTTCGGAAGCCAGATACGCACCGTGGGATTCGGGTACCAGAAGCTCTTCGGCATGACGCCGACGACGGTGCGCGGTACGTCGTCGAGCGTGATGCGCGTTCCGATGATCGACGGTTTCCCGCCGAGCTCCTGCCAGAGGCCGTAGCTCAGGAACGCCACAGGTTCGGCCCCCTCCACGTCGTCGCCGACGCGCGGGCCGCGTCCGATGAGTGGACGCGCACCCAGCACGTCGAACAGCTCTCCCGTTATCGTTAGGCCGGGAAGAAGCCGCGCCGGGTCGTCGCCGGTACGCATCGTGACGTCACCCGGACGCTGCGCACCCACGAGCTGGAATCCGGGAACTTTGCCGCGCAAATAGAGGAACTCCTCCTCCGTCCACCAGCCGGGCATCCAGAAGGTGCCAACTTTGTTCGTGTTGGCGTATGGCAGGCGATCGAGGATCACCGGACGCGCAATCCCGAATACCGCCGCGGTCCCACCGATGCCGAGCGAGAGCGTAAGAATGGCAATGAGAGCGTAAACGGGACGCGCGCGAAGGCGGCGTGCAGCGTAATGCGCGTCGGTGAACCAAGTTCTCATGCTGAGCCCTCCCGGGCGAAATGCGTTTGCGCGTGACTCGAAGCCGGTCCAGTGGCGCCACCAATTCCATCCGACGAGCATGGGTGCGGAGCGCGAAGCTTGTCGCCAGAGCCACCGCGTCGCGACGGCCCGTCCCGAATGCGCGGCGATCTCCTCGTACTCCTCGGCGATATCGCGGAGGAGCTCGTCGCGTTCAGCTCGCGGAAGGAGGGCGCGCAGCACAGCGGCGGGGAGGCGCGGCAAATCGTGAATCATGGCCGATATTTCTACAATGTAGAAATGTTGGGCGCAAGAGTCGATCGCGCCCGAATGGGTATTCGACCCCTAAACCGCCGAAATGGTTTGAAGGTCCGGGCGATTAGGCGCGGCCGGCGTACCCATTCGTACCTAACGGCTGCAGCTGTCCGAGACCCACGGCCGCCGTCGTCGCCACCGGCAACTGCACCCTGAACAAAGCGCCACCAGCGCCGACATTCTCCGCCCGCACCCGGCCATGATGCCGTTCGACGATCGAGCGCACGATCGTCAGGCCCATGCCAAGCCCTTGCGTCTTCGTCGTGAAGAATGGCTCAAAGAGTCGATGCTCGACATCGGACGTGAGACCGGGGCCATCATCGCGAACGGCGATCTCCGCGACATCATATGCGGCCGCGGTGCTTACCGTGACGCGCCGCTGCCGGCTCGAGGATGATGCCGCGTCCAGGGCATTGAGAGTCAAGTTCAGCACGACCTGCTGTAGCTGCACTGGATCCCCAATGACAGTCAATGACTTCGGCGAGAGCGTCAGGTCGAGGGCGGTGCGTCGTCGTGCGGCATCCGGCCGGAGCAGATGCACGGCTTGACGGCAGATCTCGTTGAGATCTACGTCAGTCGTCTTGCCAGATCCCTTGCGGAGCAACAGTCGGACGTGGTCGATGACGTTCGACGCGCGATCGCAGTCGTCGACAATGTCCTGAAAGCTCCGCTGCGCGTCATCAAGATTTTCCTCCGGCCGCTGGAGCAGCAGCAATCCCGCTTCGGCACTCGCGCGAATCGCTGTCAACGGCTGACGCACCTCGTGTGAGATGGATGCCGTCAACTCGGCAACGGCCGCAACGCGACCCATGTGCGCGAGCTCGCGTCGAGTTTCGTCCGCTGCGGCGACTTCAATGGCCATGTGGTTGAAGCTCTCGCCAAGCCGCGCGACTTCCGCGTCTTTGGCGCGCGGGACGCGGGTGTCGTACTCGCCGCGTGCAATGGCCTCCGCCGCATTGGCAACGGCGACAATTGGGCGCGCCACCTGGCGCCCAATGAGGAATGCCGCGACGATCCCAGCACCGATCATCACGACGGCGACCACGATGAGCTGCTGTCGCGTCGCGCGAACCGGTGCCAACACGTCATCTCGACGTGCCCCCATGCCTGCCTGAAGCGGTGTGCCCGGAATCGGACTGGCCGTGAAGAGCGCTCGTTCACTCGCGTCGTTCGTTGGCGGCGCAGGTTGTCCACCCATCGTCGACCACACGCTGCCGTCATCGTTTCCGTAGTAGACGGTGAGACCTGAGCCGGCCAGCGCGCGCACGCTTTCTTCCGGCTGGCTATTGGTCGCGATGCGGCGCTCATGCGCCACGTAGCCGGCGACACCGCGAGGCCCCGTCACTGGCTGCACGATCCAGAAATAGACGTGACCTCTGGCGACGTACAGTCTGCTCAGCCGCAACGAGTCCGCATGTGCAGCTGCCGCCATCGTCTCGAGCAGAAATGGGCGATCGCCTAACGAGGCAGGCGACGTTGCCGCCGCGACTGATTGGCCCGCACCGACATATGCAACCCGCTCGCGATTGGTGTTCCAGAGCTCCACGACGAGCCCCGAATCGGTCGTAAGCATCAGACTCTCCAGAAGGTGCCGCGCGGCTACCTCGGCCTTTGCATTCGCGATGGCGTTGCCACCGGAGTCGGCGAGCACGTGCAGAAGAACCGAGTCAGCTGCGATGCCTGCATAACGAGAAAGACCTTGGCGGACTCCCGCTTGAATCACAGTGGCAAGCTGCCGAGCGGATCGCGAGAGCCGTTCGTGCATTCCCGAGATTGCCGCACGACTGAGCATCCCTTCTGCAACGAACACGGCGACCGCAAGGCAGAGGGCAATCACACTGCCGGTGAGTAATGCAAGCCGGTGCGCGAGTGAGAGCCGGCGATTCGAGAACGCGGACGATATGGTCATCGAGACACTCCCCTTCTTCGTATGAGACGCGTCATTTGACGGTGCTCATCGATGAGCTGCGGAGGTGCGGATGAATTGCGGACATCAATGCATCCGCTCGCACGGGCTTGCGCAGCCATGCACTCACTCCGTGCCCCTGCATCCGCTGCAGAGCAGTGAGGTCGTCGCGCGCGCTGATGAAAATGATCGGCGGCGGCTCAGAGACGCTCATCAACAGTCTGTCCCGAAGCTCCAAACCGGTGGATAGCCCCAGCTGAATGTCGACGACGAGGCAGCACGGCGAGCCCTGCGTATGTCGAAAGTACTCGTCCGCCGAGGCGAATGTGGTCGCTTGAATGCCTTGAGCGTGAAGGAGGCGCGCCAACGACCGACGTATCGAAGAGTCGTCATCGACGATGCCCACCCATTCTTTACTGGCGACTGGCCAGAGATGCATCGGTTGGCTTCGACTGCTGGTAGTGTTCGCCTGGAAGAGGACAAGGACAATGCCGTCCGCTCTCCACTCTAGGCGCCACCACATCCGGCCACATTGGACCTTCGCCCAATCGCTCCGTGCTCGAAAAAGCGGATCAACTCGCCTTATACACGCGCACGTAGTCCACGATCATCTGCTGCGGAAACGTGATCGTCGCGTCAGGATCGCCGGGCCAGCCGCCGCCGATGGCGACGTTGAGCAAGAGAAAGAATGGGTGATCGAAGACCCACGTGGTGTTTGCGGGAATACTTGCTGTCGTCGCTTGGAAGTACGGGCTGTCGTCAACGAACCACTTGATGACGCCGGGCGACCACTCCACCGCGTACACGTGGAAGTCATCAGCGAACGCACCGCTCGACAGACTGTACGGTCCGCCGATGCCACTGCCGCCCGAGTAACCCGGCCCGTGCATCGTTCCGTGCACGATACTGGGTTCTTTGCCGATATTCTCCATGATGTCGATCTCGCCGCTTTGCGGCCAACCCACGCCGCTGATGTTGTCGCCGAGCATCCAGAACGCGGGCCAAATTCCCTGACCGCGCGGAATCCGTATGCGCGCCTCAAAACGGCCGTAGGTCTGCGAGAAGAGACCCTGCGTCTTGATACGTGCCGACGTATAGCCACAGCTGCCGTACCAACACGAGTCCGTGGTGCTTGCCGGCTCCACGCGGGCGGTGATCACGAGGTGCCCGTGGCCGTCGAGCGCGATGTTCTCCGTGCGTGTGGTGTAGAACTCACGCTCCTGGTTGCCCCAGCCGCTCCCGCCCGTCTCGGCGACCCACTTCGTTGCGTCGAACGACGATCCCGGAGGACCGTCGAATTCGTCGTTCCAGGTGAGCGTCCAGTTTGGCTTCTGGGTAACGGGCGTGCTCGTCGAGGCCGAGGCGCACGCGGCGAGCAGCAGCGTTAGGCCGCTGCGCGATAGGGGCTTTCGTAACCTAACGAGCATCATTTCGGGGCAGTCTCTCATAAGCGTCAGCGCCGAGTCGGTCGCGGTAGTCCGCGCTGACGCTGTCGGGGTTCGCGCCACAGAGCTACATTAGCAACTTCCCCTCGAATCTGTCCAACAATGAAGACTTTCGGCGTCGTCCTCGTAGCGTGTGCGCTGGCCATCGCGCCGCGACAGGTCCCGAACCCCGAGCTCGCGCGCTTGGAGCGCGAAGCCGCGAACGTCACGATCACCCGCGACAGCTGGGGCATTCCCCACATCCGCGGCAAGACGGACGCGGACGCGGTGTTCGGCCTCGTCTACGCTCAAGCCGAGGACGACTTCAACCGCGTCGAGACGAACTTCATCAACGCGCTAGGTCGCCTCGCTGAAGCAGAGGGCGAGCGCGAGATCTATCGCGACTTGCGGATGAAGCTCTTCATCGATCCAGACACTCTCAAGGCCGAGTACGCCGCCAGCCCCGATTGGCTCAAGGTGCTCATGAACAGCTGGGCGGACGGCCTCAATTATTACCTCCAGACGCACCGCGACGTAAAACCGCGTGTCATCACGCATTTCGAGCCGTGGATGGCGCTCAGCTTCAGCGAAGGGAGCATCGGCGGCGACATCGAGCGGGTGAACCTCAACCAACTCGAGGCGTTCTACGGGAATCGCGGCGCCAGCCCCGAGATCAAGTCAGGAAGCGAGGAGGCCTACGACCTGGAACGGGAGATGGGTGTGCCTCACGAGCCCACGGGCTCGAATGGCGTCGCGATCGCGCCGGCGAATACGGTCGGCCATCACGCGTTACTTCTCATCAACCCGCACACGTCGTTTTTCTTCCGCGCCGAGGTTCAGGTCACGAGCGAGCAAGGACTCAACGCCTATGGTGCGGTCACGTGGGGCCAGTTCTTCGTGTACCAGGGCTTCAATGAGCGCGCCGGCTGGATGCACACGTCGAGCAATGTCGATGCAATCGACGAGTATCTCGAGACGATCGTGAAGAAAGGCGACAAGCCCTACTACAAGTATGGGAATGAGGAGCGGCCGGTGACGGTGAGCACCATCAGCGTTCCGTACAAAACCGGAAGCGGGATGGCGACCAAACAGTTCACCGTGTATCGCACGCACCACGGTCCGATCATTCGCGATGAAAATGGAAAGTGGGTGGCCATCCGCCTGATGCAGGATCCCGTGAAGGCTCTCACGCAATCGTACACGCGTACGAAAGCGCGCGATTACAAGAGCTTCAAACAATCCATGGAGCTCCACACCAACTCGTCGAATAACACGATCTTCGCCGATGCGGATGGTGATATCGCCTATTTCCATGGGAATTTCATCCCGCGCCGCGATACCCGCTTCGACTGGACAAAGCCCGTCGACGGTAGCGATACGGCAACCGAGTGGCATGGCCTTCTCTCCGTGGATGAATCACCCAATCTCCTCAACCCGGCGAGCGGCTGGATTTATAACTCCAATAACTGGCCGTGGTCCGCAGCCGGTCCGTCGAGTCCGCGAAAGGCGGACTTCCCCGCCTATGTCGAGAATAGTTGGGAAGAATCCTGGCGCGGCGTTCACGCGATTCGCGTCCTCTCGAACAAGCACGATTTCACGATCGAGGGACTGCGTTCAGCGGCGTTCGATAGCTATATGCCGGCGTTCGCGGCGTGGGTTCCACCGCTGATCGCGGACTACGATTCGCTGTCGGCGAGCAACCCGCTCAAGGCCCGATTGGCCGATCAGATCGGCATGTTGCGGAGCTGGGACTATCGCTGGTCCGCGACTTCGGTACCGACATCGCTTGCTGTGTTCTGGGGCGAACAGATGGGACACGCACTCGGCGGCGATGCTCGTCGGGCCGGCATGTCCGTCGATCGATACATCGTGGAGCGCGCTTCAGCGGTGCAGCGGCTGGAAGCACTCTCCGCGGCGTCCGACAAGCTCGCGGCGGACTTTGGGTCGTGGAAGACGCCCTGGGGCAACATCAACCGCTTCCAGCGCCTAACGGGTGACATCGTGCAGCCGTTCAATGACGCCGGGCCAAGCATTCCCGTGGAATTCACCTCCGCGCGATGGGGGTCGCTGGCGTCGTTCGGTGCACGGCCTTATCCGGGGACCAAGAAATGGTACGGCACGAGCGGCAACAGCTTCGTCGCCGTCGTGCAGTTTGGCGACAGCGTGCATGCCATCGCGGTAACCGCGGGGGGCGAGAGCGGACATCCGGGCTCGCATCACTTCAATGACGAAGCGCAACGGTATGCAACGGGCAACCTCCGTGAGGTGTACTTCTATCCGTCGCAGCTGAAGGCGCACACGGAGCGCGTCTATCATCCAGGCGAGTAACCCTTAGCTCATCGAAGGGCGTGGGCACGTATTCACGCCGGTGGTTCGAGACCTTTCTCGGCCGCATCGACGCCGCCATCGTCGAGCACGAGATCGCGTTTCTGAAGCGTCAGCTGCCCGCCGAAGGGCGAGTGCTCGATCTCTGCTGCGGACCGGGAAGGCATGCGGTGCCGCTCGTCGAGGCGGGCTATCACGTGGTAGGCGTCGATCTCGACGCTACGGCATTGCGCGAGGCCGCCGGCCATGCGCCAACCGCGCAGTTCGTGCGCGGCGACATGCGACGCATTCCGCTGGTCACCGGCGCGGTGAGCGCCGTGATCTGCATGTGGCAGAGTTTCGGGCACTTCGATGACAAACAAAACACGGCAGTGCTTTGCGAGATGACCCGCGTGCTGCGGCCAGGCGGAGTCCTGGTGCTGGACATCTATCATCGCGGCTTTCACCAAGGTCGACTCGGCCACCGCGACATGGAGCGAGAGGGTGTTCGCGTTCACGAAACTCGGACGATGAGCGGGACCCGTCTCCGTGCTCAATTGGACTACGATACGGGCGACTGGGACGTCTTCGAGTGGGGATTGTACGTGCCGTCGGAGATCGTTGCGATCGGAGCAGCCTGCGGACTCCGATCTCATCTAGCCTGTGCGCAATTCGACGAATCGGTCGCTGCCTCGGAGAACGACGGGCGGATGCAAATTATTTTCACGAAGAGCTGAGCGCACTTCTTTCGTAACTCTCTCCCCTAGCCTTGACAGGGCACGGCACATCTCACACGTTCCCCTAGTCTCGACCGGGGAACGCGATGCCGGTACGCACCGAGTCAACGGATCTCCTTCAAGGCACGCTGGGTATCCTCATCCTCAAAGCGCTGCTTCCCGGCGCCGCGCACGGGTATGCCATCGCTCGATGGATCGAGGACACCACCGACGACGTCCTTCGCATCGAAGAAGGCTCCCTCTACCCTGCCCTACGCCGGCTCGAGGATCGACGCTGGGTCACGTCCGAGTGGGGGGCCTCGGAAAACAACCGGCGCGCTCGGTTCTACACCCTCACCGCAGCGGGACGCAAGCATCTCCGTGACGAAGCCGCGGTGTGGCTTCGCTACTCGCAGGCCGTGACGCGCGTGCTGCGTACTGCGCCCGCGGTGGCATGAGCGAGACGCCAAGCTGGCGCCGCTATCTGCGCTTCGTACGGCCGAACGTCGCCGCCGACGTGGATGAGGAGCTGGCGTTTCATGTCGCGATGCGCGTGGAGCGCAATCTCGCCCTCGGCATGTCGCCGGAGGACGCACGACGCGACGCTCAGGAGCGATTCGGCGATGTGTCGCGCGTGCGGCAAGAGCTCGTCATCCATGACGCTCGGCGGCAGCAATCGGAAGGCAGGAGGGAGTATATGCGGGATTTCATGCAGGATCTTCGCTTCGGCCTTCGCGCACTGCGGCGCGCGCCAGGGTTCGCACTCGCCGCAACGCTCACGCTCGCGTTAGGTATCGGCGCCAACGCCGCGATCTTCTCGGTCCTCAACGCAGTCGTGCTCCGAGCGCTTCCGTATGCGCAACCGGACCGCCTCGTGAGCCTCGGCACAGGCTCGGGTGGCGAGTTTCTCGCTCTCCGCGAACGCCTGCGCAGCTTCTCGCAGATTGCCGCTTGGGCAGAACAGACGCATCCCATCGAGATTGGCGATGAGACATTGCGTGTCGAGGGTGCCGCCGTCACCACGAATCTGCTCCCGATGCTCGGCGTCGCACCGGAGCTCGGCCGTAGCTTTCTCGATGAGGAGGGACAGAAAGGACGGAACAACGTTCTCCTGATCAGTGACGCCATCTGGCGCCGCTCCTTCGGCGCCGCGCCGGACGTCGTGGGGAAGCGGATCATGGTGGATGGCGTGCCACACACGATCGTTGGCGTCATTCCTAACGATTTTCATTTCCCGGCGGCGACCACTCAGTATTGGCAGCCGGGCGCTGTCGACCCGTCGAATGTCGGCAGCACCTGGGGCGTGGCCGACAAGAAGTTCATCGGTCGGCTGTCCGCGGGCGTCAATCCCGCGCGTGCGCAGCGCGAGGTTCGTGATGTGTGGCCAACGCTGCGCCACCTCAATCCTCTCTGGGATCCCGGACCTGACTACCGCCGAGACGCTGCGCCGAAGCCACTGCAAGACAATGTCGTCGGTGCGACCGGACGGCTTCTCTGGATCCTGTTCGGCTGCGTTCTGCTCGTCCTGCTCGTGGGCTGCGTAAACGTTGCCAATCTTCTTCTCGCACGGGCGACAGCGCGCGAGCGTGAGCTCGCGGTGCGAGCGGCACTCGGTGGTGGACGTGGGCGTCTGATCCGCCAACTGGTCACCGAGAGCCTGTTGCTTTCGCTCATCGGCGCGTCGTTAGGTATCGCGATTGGCGTCGCTGCCGTGCGCTGGCTGGTCGCCGCCATGCCACCCGGCATTCCGCGCGCCGAGGAGATCGCGGTGAACGGCACCGTCGTCGCTTTCACCGCGATCGTCGCCGTTCTCACAGGCATCGTTTTCGGCATCATCCCTGCCCTGCGGGCGACGCGGCTCGGTAGCAGTGCGTCCACGGTGAGTATGGGCCGCCGCACCAGTCCAGGCGCGGAGCACCATCGCGTCTCGGGCGTTCTCGTCACGGCCGAAGTGGCGTTCGCCGTGTTACTCGTCGTCGCCGCGACACTGCTCGTGCGAAGTTTCTCCGCGATGCGCTCGGTACAGCTTGGCTTCGAGCCGAGCCATGTGATCGCGGCGCGGATCACGCCGCCGGAGGGAAGCTATCGCGACAGCAATCGCGTCACGGCGTTCTACGACGCGCTGCGTGCACGCCTAACGGCTTTACCGGCTGTCAAGAGCGTAGCGGTAACGGACAAGCTCCCGATTGCCCAGGTGGTGTGGGGCATCGCACTTCGCGTCCAAGGACAGTACGAAGACAACAAGCACAGTCTCCCGACGATCGGGCATTATCTGCAGGTGACGCCCGGTTATTTCCAAACCATGCAAATCCCGATTGTGCGCGGCCGTGGCTTCACCGACGCCGATCGGTTCGGGCAGCCCCTCGTCGCGGTGGTCAGTCAGAGCGTCGCGCACCGTTATTGGCCTAACGGCAACGCACTCGGCCAACGTGTGGGCGCACCTTGGGACTCGCCCTGGATCACCGTCGTCGGGATCGTACCGGATACGAAGCAGGATAGTCTACGCGATACGTCGACGACGAGCGTCTATACGCCTTGGGCTCAGTCGACGCTTCGCTACCAGAGCGAGATGTGGGTCGCGGTACGGTCCACTGGCGATCCGGCTCCGCTTGCTGCGTCGATTCGCGGCGTCGTGCGCGATCTCGACCGCTCCGTCGCGGTGAGTGACGTGCGAACGATGGACACCGTGGTTTCGGACTCCGTGCAAAGGACGCGCTTCACGATGCTCCTCGTTGCTGCCTTCGCCGTCGCCGCGCTGCTGCTCGGCGCAATCGGGATTTACGGTGTGATGTCCTATCTCGTTAGCCAGCGCATGCAGGACATGGGTATTCGCATCGCTCTTGGCGCCACGGCCGGCGGCGTGATCGGCCTCGTGGTGGGCCGGGCGACGCGGCTCGCCGCGTTGGGGGCGTGCATCGGCGTGCTGGCAGCCTTGTTTGCGACGCGATGGTTAGGCACGCTCCTCTACGGTGTGTCCGCCACTGACCCGGTCACGTTCGTTTTTGTTCCAGTGATGTTCCTGGCCGTCGCCGTTCTGGCGAGTTATGCGCCCGCCTATCGTGCGACGCGTGTCGATCCGGTGCGGGCATTGCGCGCCGAGTGAGCGGGGCAACGGAGCTTAGCGCTTCTTCCCGCGGGACCGGCGCATAGCGAAGTTGCCTGTCGCGCAGGTCCTTCGTTAGAGAGGGACAGTTCCCCTCCTTTCGCGACAACCGCCTTGCTCGCCCTTCTCAAGCTCCTCCAGTCGGTCGTAAAAACGCTGCATTCCGAAGGCACGCCGACGCAGATCGGGCTCGGCGTCGCGCTCGGCGCGGCGTTAGGGCTGACGCCAATCGCGAACGCTCACAATCTCCTCGTGCTGCTGCTCCTGGCGGTGCTCAATGTGTCGTTCGGGGCGGGCATGCTCGCGTGGGGCGTGTTCGTACCGGTTGGGTTCATGCTCGATCCGCTCTTCGATCGCCTAGGCCACTGGCTTCTGGTCGATGCTGCCACGCTTCGGCCGCTTTGGACCGCCTGGGACAACACACCCATTCTCGCGCTTACGAATTTCAATAATACCGTCGTTCTCGGGAGTGTGATCGTTTGGCTCGCGCTCTTCCTGCCGATCTGTCTTGCGTCGCGCATCGCCGTCGTACGGTACCGAGCGACTGTCGGCCATCGCATACGCAATTCGCATTTCTACAAAGTTCTCTCCGCGTCACAGGTCTACAATGTCTACCGCTGGTTCCGTCCGTAGCGGCGAGGCGCGCCGTTACGGTCCGCCTACGGGCGGCGGCAGCGGCGTGCCAAACGAGTCGCCGCCCGCTCGACGTGTTGTATGGTTTCGCTGGCGCGGGATCGTTCCCCTCGCGCTGGGTCTCGCGATCATCGCGGCTCTATGGATGCTTTTTGCCGAGCGCATCATGCGGACCTCGGTGGAGGAAGCGGCCACGAAAGCGCTCGGCACGGAGCTCGACGTGGCCGGCCTGCGAATCCACTTGGCGCGGAACGCGCTCGAGCTGACGGGCATCGCGATCGCCGATCCCTTCGACGCGCGTCGCAATTTGCTGGAGGTGAAGCAGCTGTATCTGGAGCTGGAGCCCGAGCCGCTGCTCGAAAAGAAGCTCGTGGTTCGCCAACTCACCGTTGGCGATGTCCGCACCAACACGATGCGGGCTACGCCGGCGCATCCCGTTGCGGGTGGTGGCTTCGCGCCCGCGGCTCTCCGCGCAACGAAACAATGGGCGAAACAGTTCGACGTTCCACTCCTCTCACTGACGCCGATCGACACGATCAGATCGATCATGCTCGATCCCACACAGCTTGCTTCGGTGAAAGCAGCGATCGCGCTCGGTCAGCATGCGGATTCCACACGCGTAGCTTTGGAGCGCGGGTACACTTCCCTGCCGCTTGAGGCGACGCTGGATTCGTCACGTGCACTCGCGACTCGTCTGCAGGGAACGAACATACGCACGCTGGGCATCGGCGGTGCACGAACGGCGGTGGACGATATCCGCCGAGGCCTCGCCCGCATCGACTCACTTCGGCAACGCCTCCAAACACTGGCGAACAGTACCAAAGCTGCTGTGGATAGTCTGCAGGCCGGTGCGCGAGATGTCGAGCTCGCACGGCGAAACGATTACGATTTCGCCAAACGACTCATCAAGCTTCCATCTGTCGACGCGCCCGATGTTGGATCGGCGCTCTTCGGCAAGGTCACGATCGACAAGGTTCAGCAAGCGCTCTACTGGACGAATCTCGCGCGACAGTACATGCCGCCCGGGTTGTTACCGAAGGAATCGGCCGGTCCGCGGCGTCTCCGTGCCGCGGGAACGACGGTGCACTTCGCCGCGGTGCGGGCTTATCCCCGTTTCCTGCTGCGACGAGCCGATCTGGATCTCACGATCAGCGACGGTCCAGCGCGTGGCAAGTATGTCGCCGCGGTCTCCGACTTCACGACCGAGCCGGCGCTCGTTGGTCAACCCACGCTTTTCGCGCTGCGCCAGGCGGCGCGCGGCACGAGTGTGGACTCGTTTCGCCTAACGGGGATGCTCGATCACACCGGTACAAAGCCGCGCGATGTGATCAGCGTTTCCGCCAGTGGCGTTGCCTTGCCAAGCTTCCCAATCCCCGGCTTACCTTACCGCGCCGATCCCGGCCGCGGCCAGAGTGAGATGCGCCTAACGCTCGATGGCGATCAGCTCGACGCGAGATGGCAGCTTGCCTCGGGCAGGCTTGCCTGGAGCGCCGACTCCGTAGCTGAGCGAAAGCTGAACGCGATCCAGTCGCTTGTCGCTCGCGTGTTGACGAACGTCCCGTCGTTGCAGATGAATGCCCAGGTCAAAGGCACGGTTCGCGCGCCGACGCTCGCGATCAGGTCGAACCTGGACCGCGTAGTGGCCGATCAACTCCGCAGCCTAGTCGGCGGCCAAGTGGCGGCCGCCGAGGCCAAGGTGCGCGCGCGGGTGGATAGTCTGGTCGACGAGAAGGCGGCGCCGGTGAAAGCGCGAATTGCCTCACTCCAGGCCGAGACCGACAGGCGGGTGGCCGATGCCCGCACGCGCTTGGATGCTGAAAAGCAGAAGCTCGAAGCCCAGTTCAAGACGATGGGCGGAGGGTTGGTGAAGCTGCCTTGACCATGCCGGTTCCGCGCGGCATGACAGCCTCCGGGCAATTACCAAGCTCTCGTTGGCCCGCACCTCGCCTCTGAAAATGTCCTTTCAAGCGGAACGACCGGTTGGTCCCAGGGTGCTTGCGGGTCCAAACGGAACGAGGCATTACACTGTCGAACTAAAATTCCCGTCCTCGCCCGACCCTCTCCTCCGCCCACCCCACCGTGCGCGATATCAAGTACTCAATTCGCCGACTCGTCAAGAGCCCCGCCTTTACCGCCGTCGTTATTCTCACCCTCGGCCTAGGTATTGGAGCCAACACGGCGATCTTCAGCGTCGTGAATACGGTGCTGCTGCAGCCGCTGGCATATCGGCAGCCAGATCGTCTCGTCACGATCAATCACTTTTATCAATCCGAGGCGCTCAACAACCTCCAGGCGCCTGTGTCCGCGATTGGCTTCCGGGATTATCGCGACAAGACGAAGAGCTTCGCCGCGGTGGCTGTCGGAACCGGCTGGAGCGCCAATCTCACTGGAACGGGCGATCCTGAGCGCATCCCAGGAAGCCGCGTATCGGGCGATTTCTTTCGCGTGCTTGGTGTCGCGCCTCAGCTGGGCAGGGTCTTCGGGCGCGACGAGGACGAACCGGGCAAGAACAATGTCGTGGTGCTCAGCGATGGACTCTGGAAGCGCGTCTACGGTGGCGATCGCGGCGTCGCGGGCAAGACGATTCAGCTCAATGCCCAGAGCTTCACCATTCTCGGGGTTATGCCCGAAGGCTTCCGCGATTTCTTCAACTCCAGCGCCGACATCTGGACGCCGCTCGCACTCGACCCGAGCAAGTTCGACCCCAAAAACTACACCAACGAATATCTGAATCTCACGGCGCGGCTCGCGCCCGGGGTTACCGCGAAGCAGGCCGACGCCGAGATGCACGCGTTCGCCGAGCAGCTCAAGCGACAGTACCCGAATTATCTCGATCCAAAATGGACACTCAAGGTGACGACGCTCGACCAACTGGCTACCGGCAGCATTCGCCCGGCGCTGCTCGTGCTGCTCGGGGCTGTCGGGTTCGTCCTGCTCATCGCTTGTGCGAACGTCGCCAATCTTCTCTTGTCGCGCGCCACCGCGCGTCAGAAGGAGATCGCCATTCGTACGGCGTTAGGTGCCGACCGCTGGGCACTCGTCAAGCAGCTGCTCACCGAGAGCATGCTGCTCGCCGTTGCTGGTGGTGTGCTCGGACTCGCCATCGCGTACTGGAGTGTGAAGACACTCGTTGCGGCAATGCCCACCATTCCGGGTGGCAGCGATCTGAGCATCGACGGGTCGGTGATGCTCTTTACGCTCTGCCTCTCGTTGATCACAGGTTTGCTGTTTGGAGTCGCGCCGGCGTTGCAGACCTCACGTACGAGTTTGCACGACACGTTGAAGGAAGGCGGACGCTCGGGGTCGGCGGACGTTTCGGGACGAGGATTGCGGCGCGCGCTCGTCGTGGGCGAAGTGGCGTTGGCGCTTACGCTGCTCATCGGTGCGGGACTACTGATTCGCAGCGTCGCAAAGCTTCAGCGCGTGATGCCAGGATTCGATCCGGACCGTCTGCTGACATTCAACGTCTCCCTGCCTAACGCGAAGTACCCGAATGATACCATCCGCCAGCAATTCTTCGAGAGCATGATCGAGCGCGTCAGTCACGTCCCGGGCGTTGTCGGCGTCGGGGGGACGACCACGATGCCATTTGGCGGTGGATTCTCCACCGGCAGCTTCGATGTCGAAGGGTACCAGCCAGCTACTGGTCAGCCCGGCCCATGGGGCGACATCCGCGCGGTGACGCCGGACTTCTTCCAGGCGATGCGCATCGCCCTCGTGCGGGGCCGTTCGTTCGGATCTCAAGACGTACGCAGCGGCCAGCAGGTCGCGGTCATCGACGATGAGTTCATGCGAAAGTACTACCGCGATCAGGACCCGATCGGGAAGCGGCTGAGCTTTGACTTGAAGGCGAAGTCCCCCACGTTCATGACAATCGTGGGGGTGGTTCGCCATACGATGCAGGAAGGCCTCGACGCGAAGCCGCGCATTCAACTGTATCTGCCCTACTCGCAGGCGCCGAATCTGCCCTTCATGTCCGTTGCCGTTCGCACCACCGGCGATCCCCTTCTCATGGCGCGTCCGGTCCGCGACGCGATTCACAGGGTGGATAAAGACATGCCGATGTCCAACGTGAAGAGTATGGACGATCTCCTCGAGAGCTCGCTCGGCCAGCGCCGGCTCTCGATGATTCTCCTCGGCGCCTTTTCGGCGATCGCACTCGTACTCGCGTCGATCGGCATCTATGGGGTGCTGTCGTACTCCGTCACGCAGCGCTCACGCGAGCTTGGGATTCGCATGGCGTTAGGCGCCGCGCGCTCGCGCGTGTTGCGCCTTGTGATCGGGCAGGGCATGGTGCTCGCGGCCATTGGCATCGTCATTGGTTTGATCGGGGCCTTTGGGCTCACCCGGTTGCTCACGAGCCAGCTCTACTCAGTGACGCCAACCGATCCCGTGACGTTCGCTGGTGTCTCGCTGCTTCTCATTGCCATCGCTCTCGTGGCGACGCTGGTGCCGGCGCTCCGCGCCACTCGCGTGGACCCTGTGGTGGCATTGCGCGAGGAGTAGGGCACGCAAATCCGAAAGCGCGCTTCTTGCTGCCTAGGTGGAGAGAACCATCTGGAGCCACAATGGAACAGCAACACCCTTTGGACAACCCGGAGTTCGGCACCAGTACCGGCGACCTTCGGGAGAACGATCCGTCATTGCCGGGCTTTACCGAAAGCGATCCGCTTTTCCGCTCGCATTTCCAGCACGCGAACCGGTTTGCGGATAAGGCGTACGAGGACGCGCGTCCCGCTTATCAATTGGGCTTCGCGGCGGCCCACGACGCCCGGTACGCGGGCAAGAGTTTCGACGAAGCGGAAAAGGATCTCGAGAAAGGCTGGCTGAGCGTCCGCTTTCGCGGCGACCAATGGCAGACTGTGCGTGACTATGCCCGCGAGGGTTTCGAGCAGGCACGTCGCATCGGCTTCGTGAAGGGCAGCCGGCCCTCCGGAAGCGACGCGGAGCGGCGGCCGAGTTATGCCGATCCCTTGAGCGACAACGCGGATCCGACATCGCCAGGCAGCCCGGAGAGTTCTCCGCCACGCTAGCGCGACGCAAGGCAGCGACACACCGTTTCGACATGGACACGTCGAACAGGTCGCTGCCTGAGCTGGCCGGGCTCGCGACATACGCTGACGCGGCGCGCATCGGATTCTCCGTCGACGAGAATGTGCGGCGGCTGCTCCGGTTTCACTGGCTCGAGCGCCGGCTGATGGCGATTCTCATCGCACACCTAACGAGCGAGCCGGTTTGGGAGCTCAAGTGCGCGCTCGCGCTCCATCAGTGGCAGTGTGCCGAGCATGTGGACGCACTGCGGCGACGCGTGATGGAGATGCGAAACCCGGCGCCGCCGCTCGATGCGCTCCCGGCTGACGATCCGGCCGCGGCGGCCCTGGACGCCTTTCTCGATCAAGTGGACTCCGCACGTGATACCGACGAGCTGCTCGCCGCCGTCTACGGCGTGTTGTATCCGTCGCTCGCGAGCGCCTATCATGACCACATACAGCGTAGCAACCCGCTCGTCGATCAACCAACGCGTCGTTTGCTGCGCTTCGTGCTGCTGGACATCGAGGAGGCCCTCACGTGGGGGAGCGCTGCTATCGCCGCGCGCCACGCGAATACCGCCGAGTGGACCGCACATCTCGGCGCCTATCTCGCTGCAGCCGGCGGCCTCGCCGGCGACCGGCCGGCGGTGCCAGTGGACCAATCGCGTTATGTGCCACGCACGCCGGTTCATGATTTTCATCCCCGACGCGACGAGCGGTTCAAAGGACAGTACAACTTCGAGTTCGCGCCGCATCTCGTGTACAGCATGCCCGACGTCCCCGCCGACGAGCGCAATCTCGCCCTCCTCTGCAAGCGAACGCTCGAGATGGACGTCCCGGAGATGATGGCGTCATTCCTCACCGAGCGTGGCGACCAGCCATGGGAGTTTTACCGTGACTACGCGCGCCAACTCTGGGACGAGGCGCGTCATGCAATGATGGGAACGGTCGCTTTCGAAGCACGCGGTGTCGACTGGAAAGAGATTCCCCTCAACATCGGATTCGCCCTGCGGCTGAACCTGCATGCGTCGCCCATCGAGCGGCAGATGATGCTCTACGCGATTGAGCAATCACTCATGCCGAGTGAAACGGGCAAGCGCTATGAGTACGATACGGCGCGCGCCGCGAACGATGCCCTCTCGGCGCACTTCCATGACTATGACTGGGCGGACGAGGTGCTCCACGCCCAAATCGGCCGCCGCGTTCTCAAGCGCGAGGGCATTTCCAGCGACGAAGCACGCGAGCGCGCGAAGACTATCCATGAGAAAACGTGGGCGGCGCTCGACCAATATCGAGAGCGTGACACACAGCATGATTGGTGGCCGGAGTTCGTGCGACGTGTGCTCGGTCACCAATCCGCGGCGACGACGCGGCCGGAGCTCAATATCTTTTCCGAGTAGTCCGAAACTCGCGGCGAATTCGGCGCGAAACCTGCAACCAGCCCCAACAAAACTCTCCGAACGCTCATGCCAATCTCTCGACGTTCCTTTGTCGTGAGCGCTGGGACGACATTGGCCGCGCTGGCTGGGTCGCCGCGGCTGGTGCTGCCCTGGCGCCGACGTTATGCCATCGTGATCCGTGGCGGCACAGTCTTCGACGGGAGCGGCGCGCCCGGTATCGAGGCCGATGTCGCAATCGAAAGCGGCCGCATCGTCGCGATCGGGAAATCGCTCGCCGATCAAGGCGCTATCGAGATCGACGCAAAGGGCATGGCCGTCGCGCCGGGATTCATCGATATCCATTCGCACGGCGACGGATCGCTCTGGGATGATCCGCGCGCCGAGTCGATCGTTAGGCAAGGCGTGACGACGATCGTCGTTGGGCAGGATGGTTCCTCCCGCGCACCGACCGGTGGCGCGGAGCACGATGGGGACAATGGCGGCCATGCATTCGACAGCATGGGCCAGCTCTGGCAAGCGCTCAAGACGCTCCAGCCCTCCGTCAACGTGGCGTCGATGGTCGGACTCGGTACGATTCGCGGGATCGTCATCGGCAACGTGGATCGGCCCGCGACCGAGGCCGAGATCGCGCAGATGACGCAGCTCGTCGAGAAGGCGTTGTCCGATGGAGCGTGCGGCGCATCGTCAGGGCTCGAGTACACGCCGGGTGCGTTCGCGACGCGCGAGGAGCTGATTGCGCTCTGCAAGCCCCTCGCCTCGCGTCGCCTCCCGTATGCGACGCACATGCGGAACGAGGACGATCACGTTCTCGAGTCGGTGGACGAATCGATCGCCGTCGCACAGGGCGCCGGCTGCCCGCTCCAGATCTCGCACCTCAAGACACAGGGCCCACGCAACTGGGGCAAGCTGGACGAGATCTTCGCGCACATCCATCGCGCACGCGGGGGTGAGGGAACGGTCGCAGAAGCCCCACACAAGACCACGACATCATCGGCAACGAAGCGACGCGGGACTACGGGAACGACACGACGCACAACGACGACGGCACACAAGGCTGCTCCAGCGGCCGCGCCTGCCCCAGGCACCGATGTCGCCTTCGATCGCTACCCGTACATCGCCTATCAAACAGGACTGAGTAACCTCTTCCCGATCTGGAGTCGCGCCGGCACGACTCCGGAGTTTCTCAAGCGGCTCGACGATCCGTCGACCGCCGAGAAGATTCGCCACGAGACGATGGCCAAGGTGGCGCTGATCGGCGGGTGGGACAACGTGCAGATATCCGGCGTCACCAACTATGCCGACGTTGCCGCCGACGGCAAGAAGCTGGGTAGTTTCGCAAAGACTCAACAGCTGGAGCCGTACGCCTTCGCCGTCGCGTTATTGCAGCGCGGCAACGGCAACGTCGGCATGGTCGGCTTCGCGATGAGTGAGCAGAATCTCGAGCGCATTCTCGCGCACCCACAGGGCATGGTCTGCTCTGACGGCGGCGCCTATGCAACGGACGGCGCCACGCATAAAGGACATCCGCATCCCCGTGCGCTCGGCAGCTTTCCACGAGTGCTCGGGCACTACGTGCGCGAGAAGAAGGCGCTCACGCTCGCCGCCGCCATTCACAAGATGAGCGGATTCCCAGCTGCACGTATTGGACTCGCCGATCGCGGGCGCCTTGCGACCGGCATGGCCGCCGACGTCGTCGTCTTCGACCCGTCCACCGTGGCCGACAAGGCGACCTACGAGGATCCGTTCCACTATCCGGTCGGAATCAAAGCCGTGATCGTGAACGGCGCCGTCGCGCTGCGCGACGAGCAACGCGCTGCCGAACGCACGGGACAGACGCTGATGCCGAAAGTCTGAGCTGAGCCGACTCCGTTAGACGCTCTTGGTTATGAGCGCGAACAACTCGTCGAGATCGGTTTCCTGAGTTCGCCAGTTGTGCGTGCAGAGTCGAAGTGAGAACGCGTTGTTCACGCGTGTCGATGACATGAGGAACCAGCCCGACGCATTCACCGCGGCGTTGACTCGCTCGTTGAGCGCGTCGAGGTCCGCGGGTGAATCCATGCCTCGGGGGTGGGCGCGGAAGCAAAGAATCCCGAGCTGCGCGGGCGCCAGCACCTCGAGCAGAGGCTCACGCCTTACGAGTGACTCGGCGTACTCCGCCATCGCGATTCCTCGTTCGACGGACGCACGGATCGGTGCGAGACCAAAGGTGCGCACCGAGAGCCAAACCTTGAGTGCTCGTGCATATCGAGTGAGCTGTTCTCCGTAATCCGCGAAGTTGACCTCGGCCTCGCCTGGCGCGACGTCCGTGAGATACTCCGGCAGGATATGAAAGGCATTCTTGAGCGCCGCCGGCCGACGCGCGAGGAGGCAGCCGCACTCGAATGGCACGAACAACCATTTGTGCGGGTCGAGCACGACGGTGTCGGCGCGCTCGATGCCGCGTAGCAGCTCGCGACCGGGTGCGGTGAGCGCCGCGAACGCACCATACGCCGCATCCACGTGCAGCCAAAGTGACTCGCCCTCGCACAGCGTCGCGAGGCCCGCGATATCGTCCACCGCGCCGGTGTTCGTCGTCCCCGCGCTCGCGACGACGAGAAATGGCACGCGGCCAGCGGCGCGGTCGGCTGCAACCGCGTTCCGCACTATCTCCGGCCGCAGTCGACACGCATCGTCAGCCGGGAGAACGCGAACGTTCTCACGCGCGACGCCCACGATCCAAGCGGCGCGCGCTACCGCCGAATGCGCCTGTGATGAGGTGTAGAGCGTGAGCCGAGGGAGCAATGATGCATCCTGCCCCACACGCGCGTGCCGCGCGGCAACCACCGCCATCAACGTCGCCGTCGATCCACCGGAAGTCAGAAGCCCGCTCGTTTCGTTAGGCATCCCGAGCCACTGCCGGAACCAGTCGATCACGGTCAGCTCGATCTCATTCGGCCCCGAAGCGATCGGCCAGACACCCGCGAAGAAGTTGTAGCCGGTCGCGAGCCAGTCTCCGAGGACGGCCGGAAAGGTCGGAATGCTGGGAACGTAGCCCAGGAAGCGCGGGTGCGGCTCGCGGGCGTGGTACGGAAGGACCCGCTCGGTGAGCTCATTTAGGGCGGCGTCGAACCCGATGCCCTGCTCCGGCGCGATGGGCGCGATCGTTCCAACGAGCCGCTTGGCTTCCGGTCGCGACAGCGACGTGCGCGCCGGTTGCTCGCGCAGTGATACCAAATGCGTCGTAACGAGGTCGGAAACGCGCGCGGCCATCGAGCGCATGGTGTCGAGATCAAGCTCGAGGGGTGGATTCCAAGACATCCGGAAAGGCTAGCAACCCGGGGCGCGGCTGTGAACGGTCCGTACGCTTTCTAGCGGCCACCCGCACTCCCCAAAGAGACGAACGCTCGGCGACCGGGACGCGCGGTGGGGACAGGAGACGAAGGGATGCGCCAACGCGGCCCGATCTCGCCTGTACACAGTAGCGGTGGGGGTGGCCACAGAACTCCCAGCCACCCCAAACTCCTGTAAACGAGAACAACAATGCGACGTCTCTTACTCCTCGGATCCCTCGTCGTCTCCGCCGTCGGAGCCGCGAATCTCTCAGCTCAAGCTCAACAGCCCGCCCCTGGCCCGGGGGGAACGGGTGGACCCGGCTTCGGCGTACCCGGAGTCGAGATGCTACTGAGTCAAACCGGTGCGCTTCAGCTCAGCGATGCCCAAGTCGTGCGGCTCGCTGCCATCGCACGGCGCTCTGCAGACAGGCGTCGTGCCCTCATGACTCGGCTCGATTCGCTTCGTCCGCGGCGCCTCCCGGGCGATTCCGCAACTCGACGCGAGCGACCGATGCCGGCAACGGATCTGTTCACCCACGAACGCGACGCTGCCCATAACGATCTGCGGGACGCACTCGGGGTGCTGACCGCGGATCAGCAGGCGCGGGCGTGGGAGATGATTGCCGCGCGCCGGACAATGCCGTTCGGACGGGGTGGCATGATGCGGCAAAGGTCTCCGGCCGACGGCGCCGGCCGGGATGGCGGCAATCGCGATGGCGCCGCGCGTGGGCGGTCCGGCGGCGCCGCTCCGGGACAACGACGGCCGGATCAGGGCACTTAGCGAGTTACTTCTGGGCCTGAACGGGGCGTCGTACCTGCACCGCGCTCACGAGCAGCCCGCTCAACTGCTCGTGAGCCAGCTCTTCCCAACCCGTCGGTAGTGGAAGCAATCGGCGTTTTTCGGTCGCGCTCTCAAAGCAGAGCCATCCGTTGCGGTAACAATCGGGCAGCGATTCGATCGAGTGCCACTGCCCCGTGGTAGGATTGACTTCGTAGACGGTCCATTCGATGCCCGCTTCGTCGCGGATCTTGCGCATTGTCGTGCTCCCGGTGAGCTGCAGTTAGACCTCGCGAGTCGCCGCAAAATCTGCTCCGTTGTGTGCTGAGTCACGCGATTCGACGTTTTGTCCCGGACGCGGCAGGCGAATTGCGAACTGCCGCGTCCGTGACCTCGCCCACCGACCGTCTCGTCAGCGAAGAAGCGCTCAACGCGATTCTCACGGATTGGCGCCAGCGTCTGCGCTCGGCACCGGACCTCAAGCCACGCGAAGGCGTGCGGGGGCAGCGCGAGCGATCGTTGACGAAGGCTCTCCTCGCCGCGGCCGACGCGAGCGAGGGAACGCCACAAGCGACTGAATCGTTAGGCAAGCTCGCTATGATCGCCGCGCTCTACGGCGCCGATCAGCCCCGCGAGCGTCTCGACCCCGGCGCTCTGTGCGAGGAGCTAGGGCACCTGCGGCAGGCGGTGTGGCGCCACTTGCGAGAGAAGCACCTCAGCTGCGAGGTCGCAACGCAACGCATCCTTGCCTTCGACCGCGCCCTCACGCTCGCGCTCCGCGCCGCCATCACTGGCGGATACCAGTGCAGCGACGGGGACGCGGACCTCCTGAAGACGCTCCCCGCGATGAACACAGACACCATCTCGGTGCTCCAGCCCACGGATCTCGGACGCCCAGCCACGGATCGTTAGGCGAGATTCTTACGGCCTCGTGGAGCTCCGATTCGAGAGAGGGATCAACTGTTCATCGCGGACGACGCGAATGATTCGATGTTCAAGCCGGCTGATGGCGCGCCGGATGAGCCCTACTTGATTCCGACCAGCCCCTTCGTTGACCCAATCAGTTTAGCGGAGTCGTAACCGATCCCTTGTCGAAACACCGTCTCGACATTCCGAATGTCGCTCGGGGTTCGTGTCGGGTCGCCGCGTAGTACGACGAGATCCGCTTGCTTTCCCGGTGCGATCGTGCCTAACCGGTCGCCGAAGCCGAGCACCTTTGCGCCGTTCGACGTCATGATCTGCACCGCCTGCTCCGGCGTGAACCCGGCTTGCACGAGAAGCTCGTAATTGCGCTGATCCGCGTAGCCGGCAATGGCGCTGAGGCAGCACGGGTCCGAGCCCGCGCCAAGCAATCCACCGGCGCGAACGAACGCACGCTCGAACTCCATCCCCTTCTTCATCGCCTGCCGCCAGAGAGAATCGTTTGTCGTGCGGCCCTTGGTGTAGTAGTCGCTCACGTACTTCGACGCATCCGGATGGAGCGCGTCCAACACGCGCTGATCGACAGGCACTCGGCTCGGTGACGACAGCTCGTACACGGCAAGCGTCGACGTGAGCCCGACATGGTGCTTCACCATGTCGTCGATCGTTGCACGGACTTCAGGGCTGTTCACGTCGAGTGCAGCGAACACCGTGTCCGTGCCCGAGGCAGGGCAACGGTCAGGCTGTTTGCCTGGCGAGAAGTCGGTGCTGGCGAACAAGCCATGCTCGAGATGGTCGATGCCGAGTGCAACGGCCTCGCGGTACGTCACCGAGCAAAGGTGGGCCGTAACCTTCACACCATGCTTGTGCGCCTCGTCGATCGCAGCGCCGAGCTGGTCGCGCGTGATTGTCGTGTAGGCCTTGAACCACGGCACGCCCTCCTCCGCCCAATACCGTACGATGCGCCGCGCTTCGTCCGGATTGCTGATCGGGTGCATCGTGAGGAGGCCGTTGGGCGATCCCTGGAGATACGGACCAGTGACGACGATCTCCGGTCCCGCCACCTGACCGTTGGTGATGAGCGCCTTGATGTTCATCTCCTGGTACGGATCGACGCTTCCCGTTGTCCGGATCGTCGTTACGCCGTTGCCCAGAAAGAGTCGCGGATAGCTCACCGGCATGAACTTCATCGAGCCCGTCACTGGAGACGAGTAGTACATGTGATCGTGCAATCCAATGAGGCCGGGAATCACAGTGTGGCCACTGAGATCGACGATCCGCGCCTCCGCTGGAACGGCGACGCTGCCCGTGTTGCCGACGGCGGTGATCTTGTCTCCCATGATGAGGATTGTCTGATCCTCGCGTGCCGGCGCCCCCGTACCGTCGACGAGCCGCGCGTGCGTCAGGGCCACTACTGGGGCATCCACCGACACGAATGCGCGCGCCGAATTGCTCAATGAGGGGCGCTGCGCACGAAGAGTGGTCGCACCAAGCGCGATAAGACCGACGATCGCTGAGAGCCGCATCGTAATGTTCCGTGTGTTGACGATCGGAGAGTATGGCACCGGATCGCGCCTCGCGTGAGGCCAACTGGCCTGGTGAGTGGCGCGTGGCGACACCTCACAAACCTTTTACCTGGAACCCTCTACCAGTTTCACGGTGCGCTGGGCAACGCCGCGCGCAAGCGCGCCTTCCAGGCTTCGTCGGCAACGAAAAGGGAATCCGGGAAGCGACGATTCGCCGACAACTGGTTGTAGATCGCTTCGCTGCGATACGCATTGAGTCCAACTGCGGCCAGATACTGGAGCCTCAGGTTGCGGTCCCGATTGATCGCCGCGTCCTTGATCCAGGGCCGCACGCTCACGGCATCGCCCGCATACGTCGAAAAGAGAGCGATCGGCGAGCCGAATCCCACCTCGCCGAGCGAGGCGGCGACAGGCGCATAACGAGGATCGCCGAATCGTGCCGTGAGCGTGCCGATGTCGATCTTCGTCGCTTGCGCCTGCCCCAGCAGCACGAGGTCGTAGCCGCCCCCATTGATGTTGTTCGCCCACACGGTCCCGCGCGGGAACACTTCAAGAAAGGTCGCGATCTCGCTCTTCACCGCCTCCGCCGTGCTCTCGTACAGCGGCACCCACTGCGTCACGACACCTCCAGGATTGAGATGCGCCTTCACGGCCTCGAAGTACTCCCGAGTGTAGAGCGACGCCGCACCCTTCACCCACGGGTGAATCGGATCTGACGTGATGACGTCGAACTTGTCGTGTGTCGCGAGGATGAAGCTCCGCGCGTCGTCGTAGACCACCGTCGTCCGAGGATCGTTGAGCACGTCGTTGTTCTCGCGCGTGAAATAGCGCGACACGACCTTCGGAATGAGCGGCTCGATCTCGCAGATCGTTAGGCGCTGGAGGTCTGGATACGGAACGAATGAGCCAGCGGTCACGCCCGCCCCGAAGCCCACCACGAGCACCGACTTCGGATTGGGATGCACGAGCGCCGGGAGATGCGCGAGCATACGCTGGAGCCGCATGTCCTGCGCGAGCGTAGACGCCTCCACTTTACCGCTCACGTGAAATTGCGTGGCGCCCGTGCTGTTGAGGGTCGTAACGGCAACGCTCGAGTTCATCCCTTCGCCGACGTACTGCACCTCCACTTGGCCGAGCCAGGTGATCATGTAGCGACCATAGGCGACAAGAAGCGGCGGCACCCCTGGCGTCACGACCATCGCGCCAACAGCAACGGCGGCAGTCGCCACGACAGCAATCGTGCGCTTCAGCGTTGAACGGGGCGCGCCAAACATCGCAATCGCGGCGACTGCGGCGATACCGATGATCCAGCGTTGCGCGTCCTGAGTTCCCACGCGCGGTACGAGAAGGAGACTGAAACCGAGCGCGCCGATGATTGCGCCAACCGTATTCGCGGCGTACACACCGCTCACCAAACGGGCTGGATCGTCACCCCCGTGCGCGGCAGACGCGAGCGCTAATGGAAAGCTCGCTCCCCAGAGACACGCCGCGGGCAACACCATCCAAGCACATCTCGTTAAGTCCAGCTGGAAGGTGAACCAGGGACTCGGCGCCAGCGATGGATTGATCGGCCAATACGGGAGCGATCGGCCGACCATCGTTGCCGCGAAGGTCACGGCCGCGACCTGCAATAGCTGACACCACGCTAACGCGAGCCGCGGCCTTTGAACGGACCGTCCGATCACCGCTCCCGCGGCTCCGCCAATGCCGAGCCCTGTCAGGAAGACGCCGAGAATCATCGAGAACGTGTACGTCGTGGCACCGAGCATCAGCGAGAGCAGGCGGGTCCACACCACCTCGGCACCTAACGCGGCGGTGCCGGACAGGGCAATTGCGAAGTACACGGGCCACGATCCCGACCGCGACGCCGGAGCGGTGCGCCCCACCACGGCATCGTAGGTCACCTCCGCTCGACGGCGCGCTAGGAGCAGTCCGACACACGCAACCACGACATTGATGGCGATTGCGGCGAGTGTGGCGATCGTGAGATCGTAGACGCGGAGGAGATAAAATCCGGCCAGCACGCTGCCGAATACCGCACCGACGGTATTGCCGCCATACAGAAACCCGATCCAGGCCACGCCGTTAGGCGTCGACGTCGCATATCGTGACGCCGCGGGAAGCGTGGCCCCCATGAGGATCGTGGGCGGGAGTAGGCAAACCGCGCAGATGACGGCGCGCACGAAGATGGCGAATGACCCGTGCCCAGCGATCGCCGAGTAGAGTCCGCTCACCAACGGCACCACCGCGAGGACGAACAGCGCGCAGGCACCGATACCGAGCTCGAGGACCGCGTAGATCCTCAACGGATTTATCGCGCGTGCACGGGCGAATCGCGGCAAGAGCAGGCTGCCGACGCACATCCCGCCCATGTAGGTCGCGAGCAGGACGCCAAGGGAGATCGCGGACGATCCGATCACCAGCTCCAGCAGCTGAAACCAAACGACTTCGTAAATGAGCGCGGCCACGCCACTCAGAACGAACAATCCGAGGAGCGGCGCGAGAACACCCTCTCCCGCGAGCCCGGATGGTGCCGGCTGGAGGCGCGGCGCGTCCCGCGGCGTCACGGTGCGTGACACGTTTCGTTAGGCGAGAAGAGTATACGCGGTGTTGCTCGGTATCACCGGCGCGACTCCAGCGCCGTGAGCAGCGACGGGATGAAGCCGCCGAACGCGCCGTTGCTCATCACCAGCACGACGTCGCCCTCTCGCGCCCCGTCGGCGACGCGGTGCACCAGCTCCCCGACGTCCGATGAGTAGTCGGCTTCGATACCGTGGTGCTGCAGCGCTTCGGCAACGGCGGGCACACTCAGTTGCTCGTTCGCCGGGACTTTGTCGTGCGGCTCCGGCATCTTGAGTGACACACGTTGCGCGCCCTCGAAGGACTCGGCGTACTCGCGCTGATGGATGTTGCGGCGACTCGTGTTCGATCGCGGCTCGAACACCGCCCAGAGCCGGCGATCCGGATACCGGAGACGGATCGCGTGAATCGTTTCGCGAACTGCCGTAGGATGGTGCGCGAAGTCATCGATGACGAGCACACCGTTCGGCTCTCCGCGGGGCTCCTGACGCCGCTTCACGCCGCGGAACGAGGCGAATCCAATGGCGATCTGGTCGCTCGTTAGGCCCAGCGAGCGTGCGGCCGCGTACACGCCAATCGCGTTCTCGACATTGTGCCGGCCTGCCATCGGAAGAAGCACGCGCGGCGCCGCCCCATCCGGCTCGCGCACCACGAAATGCGCTCCGGAAGCGTCGAAGGACAATTCGCGTGCGCTATAGTCGGCCGCAAAGCGCTCGTCGGCGCCATAGGTCAGCACGCGCGCGCGTTTCGCCCGGCGCGCGATCTCGACTGCGTTCGGATAGCTCGCGCAAACGACGAGGGCTCCGTCCGCTGGCATTATCTCCGCGAGACGCACGTACGCGGACTCGTAATGCGGCATGTCGCGATAGATGTCGGCGTGGTCGAACTCGATGCTCGTGAGAATCGCCGTTCGCGGCCGATAATGCAGAAACTTCGGCCCCTTGTCGAAGTACGCCGTGTCGTACTCGTCGCCTTCCACGACCACGTAGCGGCCGGCACCGTTGCGGAAATTGCCGTCGTAGTTGAGCGTCACGCCACCCACGAGGAACGACGGATCGGTGCCCGCCGCGACGAGTACATGCGCCATCAACGCAGAAGTCGTGGTTTTGCCGTGCGTGCCCGTCACCACCACGCTGTGCTTCCCAGCCAGCAGGAGCGATCCAAACGCGGCGGGAAAGCTCATCTGCGGGATACGCCGCTCGCGCACCGCTGTGGCCTCGGGATTCTCGCGCCGGATGACGTTTCCGATGATCACGAGATCCGGCTTTGCGCGGTCGAGATTTTCGGCCGCATACGGCGTCATCACGTCGATTCGCCAAGCGCGCAGCATGTCGCTCATGGGCGGATAGACGTTCGCGTCGCTACCAGTCACGTCGTACCCGGCAGCCTTGAGCATGCCGGCGAACGAGCCCATGCCCGTGCCGGCCACGCCGACGAGATGGATGCGCTTGATGGAACCGGGGGCGATCTCGGAGAGGACGTTGCCGTTGTCGTCGGGCATGAATCGAATGGTCACGGTCGAGGGTCGGGGCCGCGCTGACGCCTGAAGTTAATCCGGAGACCGGCCTGGACGGCTGGCCTCGCCCCGTCGGCGGCAGTAGCTTCGGGCGCTCACGCGACTCGCGTGGAGCGTCCGCT
>JBJMNO010000023.1:0-105082 GCA_045804225.1 Gemmatimonadaceae bacterium | reverse complement strand
GGGACAGGGACGATTCATCTTGGGGCGTGCTTCCCACTTAGATGCATTCAGCGGTTATCACAGCCGGCCATCGCTACCCGGCGCTGCACTTGGCAGTGCAACCGGGACACGAGCGGGCCGTCCGACTCGGTCCTCTCGTACTAGAGTCCGCCCCCCGCAATCGTCCAACGCCCACGACGGATACAGACCGAACTGTCTCACGACGTTCTGAACCCAGCTCATGTACCACTTTAACCGGCGAACAGCCGGACCCTTGGGACCTTCTCCAGCCCCAGGATGTGATAAGCCGACATCGAGGTGCCAAACCGCGCCGTCGATGTGAACTCTCGGGCGCGATAAGCCTGTTATCCCCAGCGTACCTTTTATCCGTTGCGCGATAGCCCATCCACACGGGGCTACCGGATCACTACGGCCCACTTTCGTGGCGGCTCGACGTGTCCGTCTTACCGTCAGGCGGGCTTCTGCCGTTACACTCTATAAGCGCGAGTACCGACCGCGCTGAGCCCACCTTCGCGCGCCTCCGTTACTCTTTCGGAGGCGACCGCCCCAGTCAAACTGCCCACCTGCCACGGTCCCAGAAGAGGTCTGCTCTCCGTGGTGAGGGCGTCGCACGACGCAGGGTGGTATTTCACTGGCCCCTCCCCCCAAGCTAGCGCCTGGGGCTCATCGGGTCCCACCTATGCTACACAGCGATGTACAACGTCCAATGACAAGCTACAGTAAAGGTGCATGGGGTCTTTTTGTCCTGTCGCGGGGACTCGGAATCCTCACCGAGACTGCAATTTCGCCGAGCGCGTGGTCGAGACAGTGCCCAAGTCGTTACGCCATTCGTGCAGGTCGGAACTTACCCGACAAGGAATTTCGCTACCTTAGGACCGTTATAGTTACGGCCGCCGTTTACCGGGGCTTCGGCTCAGAGCTTCTCGGGCGAACCCGATAACCCCTCCCCTTAACCTTCCGGCACCGGGCAGGCGTCAGTGTGTATACGGCGCCTTGTGCGGCTTGGCACACACCTGTGTTTTTGCTAAACAGTCGCTTGGGCCGATTCGCTGCGACTGAACCAAGTTTGAGGCGCGAAGCCTCGCACTCTGCTCAGCATCCCTTCTTCCGAAGTTACGGGATCAGTATGCCGAGTTCCTTGACCACGTCTCACTCGTTCACCTGAGGCTGCTCGCCTCGCCCACCTGTGTCGGTTTCCGGTACGGACATCGGGTCGCTCCCCGCACAGCTTTTCTTGCCTGTCGACTCCACCACGCTCGGCTTTGGGTTGCCCCGCGGCCTCGCCATCCCTTCTCGACGAAGTTGCCTTCCTCTACCAGGTTAGACGGCCGTCCACATGGCCGCCGCGGCTTCGTTCCAGTGTCCCTGTGCGCTTCAACACGACCACGACGGGGCCGGACTCTCAACCGGCTTTCCATCGGCTACGCCTCTGGGGCCTCGCCTTAGGTCCCGCCTCACCCTGCGCTGATTGCCATGGCGCAGGAACCCTTGGGCTTCCGGTGTCAGGGGTTTTCACCCTGATTTGCGCGTACTCATTCCGGCATCCTCACTTCTGGTCACTCCACGCGTCGTTTGCCACGACGGCTTCACAGTTCCCAGAACGCTCCCCTACCCCTCATTCAAAGAATGAAGGCCAAGCTTCGGCGGGCCGCTTAATCCCGACCATTCTCGGCGCATTCACGCTGGACGAGTGAGCTATTACGCACTCTTTAAAGGAATGGCTGCTTCTAAGCCAACCTCCTCGTTGTCACGGCACGAACACATCCTTCGCTATACTCAGCGGCCACTTCGGGACCTTAGCTGTGGCTCTGGGTTCTTTCCCTCTCGCCGCTGGACATTATCGCTCAGCGACTGCCTCCCGGGCTCTAATCAGACAGGTATTCGGAGTTTGGTTGGGGTTGGTAGGAGCTTCGCCCCCCCGCGCCCATCCAGTCGCTCTACCCCCTGCTGACACCACATGGCTTGCGCCATTCCCGAGGCTCTACCTCAATAGATTTCGGGGAGAACCAGCTATCTCCAGGCTTGATTGGCCTTTCACCCCTACCCACAAGTCATCCGAGCGGTTTTCAACCCACACCGGTTCGGGCCTCCACTGGGTGTTACCCCAGCTTCACCCTGCTCATGGGTAGATCGCCCTGGCTTCGGGTCTGCCCCCGCGTACTTCTGGTCGTTCGACCACGCCCTCGTTACAGGACTCGCTTTCGCTCCGGCTCCGCCGGTAACCGGCTTAGCCACGCACGCGAGGAGCAACTCGCCGGATCATAATGCAAAAGGCACGCAGTCAGTCGTCACTGACGGACGAATCCGCCAGCCAACCTCCTACCGCTTGTAGGCATGTGGTTTCAGGCTCTCTTTCACTCCCCGCACTGGGGTGCTTTTCACCTGTCCCTCACGGTACTCGTCCACTATCGGTCACACGGGAGTCTTTAGCCTTGGAGGGTGGTCCCCCCAGCTTCACGCCCGATTACTCGAGTCGGGCGTTACTCAGGAACTCCACTAGTTCGTCGGCTCAACCTCGTCTACCGGGCTCTCACCGTCTCTGGCGCCCCGTTCCAGGGGACTTCCACTGGCCCTCCGCCGAACCGTCCGTGGCTCCTACAACCCCGAGATTCAAAGAACCTCGGTTTAGGCTACCGCCCCGTTCGCTCGCCGCTACTTGGGGCATCTCAATTGATTTCTCTTCCTCCAGGTACTGAGATGTTTCAGTTCCCTGGGTTCGCCTCCGGCTCGCGCCAGATGACTGGTGTCTCCACCAGCCGGGTTGCCCCATTCGGCCACCTCGGGATCAATGCGTGTGTGCCGCTCCCCCGAGCTTTTCGCAGCTTACCGCGGCCTTCGTCGCCTCCGTGTGCCCAGGCATCCCCCACATGCCTTCTTCTGCTTGACTACATAATCCCATTAGACAAGCAGAGCACGCGCTACAAGTGAGTTGCAATTCTCTTCAATCGACGCGATCGAACAACGCTGTTACACGTTGCCAGTCGGTCGGTTTTGGATTCACATCCCACGATCTACCTTGACTTCACTTTTCAAACAGCGATGGCGCGTTTCGTCGCTCGCGCCGAGCCTTGAACTTTACCAAATCCCATCCCCTTCCTCAAGCCCGACACAAATGCCGTCGAACAAGAAAATGGGAAAGGGTCCGAATAGTACCCGCTTTGAGAGCGCAATTCAACCCCACCGAGCTACGAATTCGCAGACGATGAGATCGCAAGAAACCACGCTCCACTCTGCTATCGTCTCGGCCAAAGGAGCGCGGCGGTGGGCGGAAGGCCATCCATGGATTTACCGAAGCGACGTCCGTCGACGCCCCGACGTGCCAGCCGGAGCGATCGCCGTGCATGACGAACGCGGCCGACCGCTCGGTTGCGCACTCTGGAGCCCTACCTCGGAGATCGCATTGCGGCTCATCGACCACGATGCGAACGCAACGCTAGACGAAGCCTGGTGGCGTGAACGGTTAGGCACAGCAATCGACCGTCGAGCACCCCTCGTAGACGACGCAAACGCCTACCGGCTGGTTCATGGCGAAGGCGACCTCTGCCCTTCCTTCATCTGTGATCGCTACGACCGATGGCTCGTCGTGCAATTGATGAGCGCCGGACTCGAGCGCTATCGGGCGGAGATCGTGAGCGCTCTCACCGAGCTCGTGAAACCGTTAGGCATCCTCGCCCGCAACGACGTTCCGCTCCGGGTGAAAGAAGGCCTTTCGACGGATGTCGAGCTCCTGGCGGGAGACGTCCCGCGCGAAATCGAAGTTGTGGAACATGGCGCGCGCTACTTCGCCGCTCCCTGGGACGGGCAAAAGACAGGAGCATTTCTGGACCAGCGCGAGAACCGCATCGCCGCCGGCGCACGCGCGCGCGGTCGAGCGCTCGACTGCTTCAGCTACCACGGCTCTTTTGCCATCCACCTCGCGGCACGTGCTGACAGCGTCACCGCGCTCGACGCGTCTGGTGACGCGCTGCGACGCGCCGCACGAAACGCCGAATTGAATTGCCTCACGAATATCGAATTCGTGGAAGCGAACGCTTTTGAGTTCCTCAAGTCGCAGCAGCGGGCACGCGCGCGCTACGACACCATCGTGCTCGACCCGCCAGCGTTCGCCAAGACACGCGCATCCGTCCCGTCGGCGATTCGCGGATACAAGGAAATCAATCTTCGGGCGATGCAGCTGCTGAGCCCAGGCGGTACCCTATTCACGGCTAGTTGCAGCTTTCACCTAACGATGCCCTTGTTTCTGGAAATGATCCGTGCCGCCGCTGCCGACTCCGGCCGCCGACTGGCACTCCGCGAGCTGCGAGGCCAGCCACTCGATCATCCCGGCATCGTCACGATTCCGGAAACGTCCTATCTCAAGAGCGCCGTGCTCGAGGCGCTCGATTAGAAGATGCTAAGCGCTGGCCCGCTTGGCAGTGAGGACAGAAATACGTGGAGCGCCCCGATTGGGTGACCCGCTCAATTGCCGTGCGACAGCGATGACACGGCTTCCCCTCGCGATCATACACGTCCAGACGCGCGCCTTGGAGTCGAGAGTACCGACCGCCCGTCGCCCGCGCGATCACAGCACGAATCGCCGACAGCAATCGACGGATAACGGGCAGCTCGATGGAGGCCGCCGCGGCGCGCGGATCGATCTTGGCTCGCCAAAGCGATTCCGAAGTGTAGATGTTGCCTAAACCGGCGATGATGCTTTGGTCCAGCAACGCCACCTTGATCGGTACGCGACGTCGTTTCAAGGACGCGCGAAGGCTTGCCGCTGTAAGAGACGGGTCGCTCGGTTCGGGACCGAGGCCGAGCGACAGCTCCGCGTCCGCGGGATGAATGTCGATGGTTGATAGTGCACGGGAATCGTCGAGCACCACCCGCGTTCCATCTGCGAAAGAAAAGACGGCACGAGCAAACCGCGGTCGTGGATCCGACGTCGAGCCGATCACCCAATCTCCGTTCATACGAAAATGAACATGAATGATCCGTCCGTCATCCAGATGAACGAGTTGATGCTTTCCACGCCGCTCCACGGCACGAATACGCGTCCCCGCGAGAGTCTTCAGCACACCACGTCTGAGACGGCGCCGAAGTGCTGGATGAAGCACTTCGACCCGTTCCACGATTCGCCCGTCGATTGCAGCGCGTAGGTGACGAACGGCTCGTTCCACTTCCGGAAGCTCGGGCACTCGTATCCCAACTTGTCGAGGTGTTGTTGACGGGAGTCGCTGGACGCAGTGAAGTTCACACGATGCCTGAAAGACCTCAATCGGAAACGAGGCGGCCGGCGGCCGATGCGCGCTCGCCAGCGGTACGTCGAGTGCTCGCGCACGTGCTGTTGCTGAACGTCCTCGTGGTGCTCATCAAGTTGATGGTGGGCATTCGCACCGGCTCGTTGACGGTATTGGGCGCGGCGCTGGAATCGGCCCTCGACGCGTTGAACAATGTGATTGGCATGTTCCTCGTGAGCCTGGCCGCGCGGGCGCCTGACGAGGATCATCCCTACGGCCATGATAAATTCGAGACGCTCGGCGCACTCGGAATAGTAGGATTTCTTTCGATCTCCTGCTTCGAGCTAATGAGAGAAGGCGTGAGGGCGCTCCTCGAAGGCGGGGCAACGACGCGGACCAGCATCACCGACGCGAGCATCATCATCGGAACACTCCTGCTCAACTTTTTCGTCGTCTGGTACGAACGACGTCGTGGTAATGAGATGGGCAGCGCGTTCCTCCTCGCCGATGCCGAGCACACACGTGGTGATATCCTCGTCACGCTGTTGTCGCTGGTGTCGCTCTTTCTGGGACGGCACGGAGGACACTACGTGGATGCGATACTCGCGATTGCCGTTGCGCTGATCATTGCGCTCAGTGGCTGGCGGATTCTGCGGCGATCGATACCGATCCTCGTTGACCAGCGAGCGGTGGAAGCGACCGAGCTTCGGCGTATCATCAGCGGAATTCCGGGCGTCGCGCAGGTGCGCGCGATCAGATCACGCTACACCGCCTCGGGTGTGCTCTTCGCCGAGTTGACCATTGCCGTGCCTGGAACCACGTCAGTGGATGCTGCACATGCGCTCGCCGATCGGGTCGAGGATGCGGTCGCGTCGACATATGGCGCCGCGGATATCACCGTTCACGTGGAGCCTGCATGAGCTGAACCCGTTTCGCACTTGCGTAACGCCCCGGTAAGCCTACTTTCCGCACACGAGGCACCCACCCCGAGCGCATGGCGAATCGACCAGCACGCTCCCTCAAGTACGAATACGAGCTATTCGTCGAAGAGGAGATCGAGAATTACAAGGAGTCGATCCCGCGGAGCGCGTTGCTGAGTATCGGCGACGAAGCCGTTGCTGTGTTGACTGAGCAACCCCAGTTCGCGCTGACGGAGATGCTCCTCGTGCAGGAAGTCGATCGCATCATCTTTCGACGACTACGACTGCCGAGCTATCAAACCTGGCGGCGACGACGGCTCAATTTGCTACGTGAGATGCGCCGGCCAGAGCATTGGGGTCTACATCCAGACGATGTGGTCGTGCGCGCGGTGAAAACGAACGGCGATGCGCGCGTCCTACTGGCCGGTTCGGCGTCGGAAGCGCCCGCTCTTTACCTCGCCGCAAACGGCTGCGACGTGACAACGGTTGCCGACGACAACGACGTGGTCGAACGGGTGCTATCCGCGGCCGCGGCCGCTGGACTGGCCGAGCGCGTTCATGCACTTCGCACTGATTGGGCAGACTGGGCCCCGGACGTCGAGTTGGATGCAGTGATCGTCACGTCCACCGCGCTTCGCGGTCTCACCGCCGCCCAGCGCACCCGGGTTATCAAGCTTCTCCAGGGGGCAACGGCCCACGGCGGTGTCCATCTCGTCGAGACGCTAGACACGCAGCGCACCGTTCCGACGCTGCAAGAACTAGAAACTCGCTATCGGGGATGGTCGGTTTCGCTCGAGCGAGCGGGCGACAACGAGATGTTTCTAGCGCGCAAAGAGATCGGCTCGTAGGCATTCGTAGTGACACAGGTGGCCTGAAAACAATCGTGTCAAACAGCCACACGCCGGCCATCACAGCCGGCGTTGCTGCTTTATAAGCCTAGTGATTTCAGATAGTTAGATAATGAGATCCTGATGGCATCGAGGCTGCTTAATACGGGCCAGCAGTCTGACTGAGCGACCGGGCGCACTGCGGCGAACCGTTCTCGTCGCGTGCCCCGGTTCGGCTCTGCTCTCTTCGACACGAACAATCAGCAGGTCCTACTATATATGAAGAAGACCAATACGAAGTCTCACCAGGATGAGCCCGTAGGGATCGTCATCTCGCGTGGGTCGCGCGCCGAACCGGCGCCGATCTTTCATGCTTTCGAGTGGGGTCCCGCTCCAGAGCTCACGCCAGTACCGCAGGATACTAAGGCCGCCTAACTAGCGAACTGTTCCCGCCGGTGTATCGACAACAAGGCGCCACTCTGGTGGCGCCTTTCTTCTTTCGTCCGGCTCGGTACGGGGATTGCCCCCTACTCCCGCGTGGACCGCGTAGCGGGTTGGGAAGAGGAGCGGAGTGCTCTCCTGGGAAGGCGCATCTCGGAGCTCGGGTTACAGATCCGCGGCTCTCGTGTCGAGCGTCTCATAGACGAGCTGTACAAAGAGCTGGCTGCACGATCGATCTCATTTCGGCCGCCAGTGTATCTCACCGATCAATGGGGTTGTCCCGATGGCACGCCACTCATTGGCGTGCCGTTTTACTTAGTCGACGGGAGACTCGAGAAGCTCGAAGAAGAGATGTCAGGCGCGGTAGAGGACGACATCGAGGCGATGCGGTATCTGCGTCATGAGTGCGGCCACGCAATCAACTACGCATTCCGCTTGTACGACCGTGATGATTGGCGCACCGTCTTTGGCTCGTTCTCGAAGCCGTATCGCGACCGCTACCGCGCCGATCCATTCTCTCGCGAGTACGTTAGGCACATTCTCGGATGGTACGCGCAGAAGCATCCGGATGAGGATTTCGCCGAGACCTTCGCCGTGTGGCTCACGCCGGGATTGAACTGGCGCAGCGAGTACGTCGGTTGGCCCGCACTGGAAAAGCTGGAATACGTAGACCGGGTGATGACGGAGATCCGTGCGCTGACACCGCAAGTGCCAGTGCCTGCGCCCGATGATCTGCCTGTCGAGGCGATGCACTACACCATTGCGGAGCATTACGACAGCGGAGACGAAGTGATACCGATTGGCGATGCAAGCCAATTCGACAACGACTTGCGGAGGATCTTCGCGCCGTCGACCGTGGCGCCGCATGGTATTGCAGCGGACGAGTTCATTCACGCGCACTACCGGGAGGTGCTGGTGCGACTCGCCTATTGGACGAGTGAGCCGCCGTCAGTCGTGCGCTCGCTGCTCGATCACCTGATACTTCGTGCACGTGCGCTCGGCCTTCGGGTGAGTGGCCTCGAGGCCGCAACCCTCATCGAGCTTACTGCATTCGGCAGCGCTGTAGTAATGAACTACCGCCATACCCAATCGCTCGGCCGTACATCGCGAGCGCGGGCACTTGTACCCGCCGGCAAGATCAACGCATGAAGATCGTCGTGCTGCACTCGGCGGATGCGCTGGAGCCACCAGTCGACCCTGTGCTCGACCAGCTTCGCTCGGCGATCGAGATGTGCAGCCACACGGTCGAAATGCTCCCCGTCGATGATCGCGTTGAGCCACTCGTGACCGTTCTCCACAATGCATCGCCGGATTTGGTTTTCAACCTGGCCGAATCGTTTGGCGGAAAGAGCGCGCTCGAGTCGAATGTTGCGGCGCTACTCAACCTTCTCGGGCTGCGCTACACCGGATCCAGTCCCGCTGGATTGCTGCTGGCAGGCGACAAATCGTTGACCAAGAAAGTGCTCAGCTTCCACGGAATTCAGACGCCCGAATTCGCAACGGTCTTTCGCGGGGCGCTGGACTGGGCGGGAGACATCTCGTTCCCGGTCATCGTAAAGCCACCGCAGGAAGACGCCTCGTTGGGCATCACGAGCAAGTCGGTGGTGCACGACCTGCGCGAACTGTTCACGCGCATCGACGAGCTGCAGTCCGCCTTTCAACAGCCAGTGCTCGTCGAGCAATTCGTGGAAGGCCGTGAGTTCTATGTCGGCGTTCTTGGGAACGCGAACGCGCGCGCGTTGCCGGTGATGGAGCTGGACTTTTCCGGTTTCCCCGCGGGCGTGCCGCGCATCGCAAGCTGGGAAGCGAAGTGGGGTGACGATGGTGCCGGGAGTGGGGAGCAATATGCTGGAACGCGCTCGATCTTTCCCGTTGATATCGCGCCGGCTTTCGTCGAGCGGATGCAGAACGCGGCGCTCGAGGCGTTTCATGCCCTGCGACTACGTGATTACGCTCGCATCGATCTGCGCGTGACCGAGGACGAACAGATATTCGTGATCGAGGTGAATCCGAATTGCTATCTGGAGCGTGAGAGCGAATTCTCCCGCGCAGCGGCGGAAGGCGGTTTGGTGTACGACGCGATGATTGCGCGTATTCTCGAACTCGCAATCGCCCGCTACTCACACTGAGCCCCAAAAAAGAAAGAAGCCGGCGTTAGCCGGCTTCTTTGCTTACGAGCGCGTTTGCCTAGCGGCGCTTCTTTGCCCCACCGCGCTTCTTCGCGCCACCACGCTTCTTGGCGCCGCCACGCTTCTTGGCGCCACCTTTCCGACCACCGCGCTTCTTTGCAGCCATGGTAACCTCTCCATAATGGAGTGTGGTACTCTCGACCGATCCCCCGGTGGACCGGCGAGACGGCGATGTGGCGCCGAGGCGCTTCGACCGCCGCAACACGCATCTCCGCGGAGACGCGCGAAGTCTGGAGACAGCTACTTCACACAGCCTCTGTACACGATGCACGTCGCATCGACCCGCGCCACGTACAAGGCCGCGTCATCTGCGCCGAATAACGATCAGGATTCTCGATAGTCACGGCATTAAACGAGACGCGCGCCGTTGTAGCGGCGCGCAGTTCACGAAACGATGAGTTGTTGACTGAGGTGCGATCGCTGAGATAGCGAGGAGAGGCAGCGAATGATGACGAGAGAGGCGCGGAGACGACGGAGCAACGGGGGGCAGAGCTACCGGCGACGCTCAACACATTCGCCGCAGAGTTCGACGCCGGGAACGAGCACCTTCGTTGCGGTAAATCCACGCAATACCCTCGTTCAGTGAGAACAGTCGCTAAACGCGAATATAGGAACCACACATATCACACGCAATAGGTGTGCACGCACAACGCGAATGCGCACGTTGTCGCTTGCGACGCAATCCGAGCAATCGTTCGGCAAACCAACGGCGCGCGGCGCATCATTGCCTCGGGTGGTGAGACTTCCATCACACTCGAGGAGATGCGAGTTTTCGGTCGCGCGCGGCGCATCGCACACGCGACGCCGCGTCGCTCGTGATTTGACAAGCGAGAGGAGCGATCGCGCGTGAAAGCGCTGGTGAAGGAATCCGCGGGACCCGGCTTCGCATTGAAGAATGTGCCCGAGCCCAAGATTCGTGAGAACGAAGTCTTGATTCGCGTTCGTCGTGCCGGTGTGTGCGGTACCGACGTCCACATTTACGAGTGGGATGCGTGGGCACGCGGGCGATGCGTGCCGCCGTTCATTGTCGGTCACGAGTTCGCCGGTGAAGTAGTGCAAGTCGGCGCGCTGGTCACCGACGTGCGCGAGGGTGATCGCGTCACGGCAGAGGGACACATCGTAGACGGACGGTGCTTGTTGTGTCGCACGGGGAATGCACACGTATGTCCCTTCACCAAGATCATTGGCGTCGATCGCGATGGTTGCTTCGCCGAGTACATCGCGATGCCATCGACGAACGTCTGGCATCTCGACGACAACATCTCGTTCGATGTCGGTGGTATTCATGACCCGATGGGCAACGCGTTCCATACCGCGCTCAGCGCCGAGATTCCCGGCGCCACCGTCCTGGTTACGGGATGCGGACCGATTGGATTGTTCGCGGTCGGCATCTGCAAAGCAGCGGGCGCATCGCGCATCATCGCATCAGACGTGAACGAGACGCGTCTGGCGCTCGCGACACGCATGGGTGCGCACGATGTGGTGCGCCCGAACGAGGCCGAGGCCGTGGTGAAGCGGCACACGGAGGGATTGGGCGTAGATGTCGTTCTCGAGATGTCCGGCGTGCCGTCGGCGGTCCATCAAGCATTCGCCTTGGTTCGTGTGGGCGGTCACGTGCAGATGCTGGGCATTCCGTCCAAGCCGATCGAGATCGATTTCGCGACGGAGATCATCTTCAAGGGAATTACCGTCTATGGCGTCGTCGGGCGACGAATGTATCAGACCTGGCACCAGATGACGCGCTTCCTGCGATCGTGCAATTTCGATCCGACGCCAGTAATCACACATCGATTTCCATTGGACGAGGCGGACGAAGCGATTCGCGCCATCAAGAGCGGCGAAGCAGGCAAGGTCATCTTCGAGATCGCCTAACTGATCGCCTAACTACCATCTGGACATCGGGCAGGGCGATCAACTAACGATGAGGGGATCGTGATGGGAACGAACGCGGCATTTGGCGGTGCATTGGAGCAGCAGCTCGAACAGTTCAAGCGCGACCGTGTGTACAAGCGGTTGAACTATCTCGACTCGCCCCAGTCGGCGTGGGTACGGATGGAAGGTCGCGGCGATATTCTGATTCTTTCGTCGAACAATTACTTGGGGCTGTGCGATGAACCGGCAGTGATCGACGCCGGTATCGAGGCATTGCGGAAATACGGCGCGGGAACCGGCAGCGTGCGCTTCATCTGCGGCACGTTCACCATTCACCGTGAGCTGGAAGAAGCCCTGGGGCGATTCGTAGGGACGGAGTCGTCGCTGAGCTTCGTCTCGGCCTGGAACGCGAACGAAGGACTCACGGGCACGATCGTGGAGGAGGGAGACTTCGTTGTCTCCGACGCATTGAACCATGCCTCGATCATCGATTCGATGCGATTGGCCAAAGCGATCACGAAGTGTACGACCGCGGTATACAAACACAGCGACTTGGATGACCTCCGTGAAAAGTTGCGTGGCGCATCCAGTGCGCGACGCCGCTTGATCTGGACCGATGGCATATTCTCGATGGAAGGAGCAATCGCAAAACTGCCCGACTTGCTGGAGATTGCCCGGGCGCACGACGCCATTCTACTCGTCGATGACTCACATGCGACCGGAGTCCTCGGCAAGCGCGGTAAGGGAACGGCCGAGCATTTCGGGTTGCTTGGCGAGATCGATGTCATCACCTCCACGCTTGGCAAGGCACTCGGCGGCGCGGCTGGCGGCTTCGTTGCCGGATCGGCGGCACTTACCGACTATCTCACACAGCGGTCACGGCCACAGCTGTTCTCGAATGCACTACCGCCAACGGTAGCGGCGAGCGCGCTCGCCGCCGTGCGCGTGATCGAGGAGCAGCCAGAGCGCGTCGAGAAACTCCGCGACAACGCCCGCTATTTTCGCGAGCAGATCAGTGAAGCTGGATTCAAGCCGCTGCCGGGCGAGACGCCGATCATCCCCATTATCGTTGGCGAAACAGCCGCGGCGATCCAGATGAGCGACGCGCTACTCGATGAAGGCGTTTTCGTTACTGGATTCGGCTATCCGGTGGTCCCACAAGGTCAAGCGCGCGTGCGCTGCCAGATCTCCGCGTCGCACACTCGAGACGATCTCGATCTCGCGGTGACTGCCTTCAAGAAAGCCGGGCGCAGATTGAGAATTATCTAACTCTGTTTGGTCGCGCGCATCGCACGGTGATGACGAGACGCTTCCAGCTGGCGACGTCGTCACCCGCGATGCGACTCACCTCGGCGGTATAGCGCTCGCCGCCGAACATGCTCGGCACGAGCCATGAATTCACGTCGGGAGAGAGGTGGCCAATGACGTCGCCACCGCGCGCGTGGACCCAGACGTTGGGCTGGTCGATCTCCGGCGGATCGGGCACGAGGATGAGCGGGTCGCCCTCCTTGAGCCGGTGCACGACTTGGGATCGCTGACCGAACACCGTGCCATAAACCGGGGTGAGAAACTCCCGAGCTCCCGGGAGAATCGAAGACATGCGGCCTCCATGGTCGCTACCGGCGTGGCGTACGGACCGTTCGACCCCCGGCTCAAGGCCGCGGTCCACCCTCACCTTTCCATAGTATGCGACGTTCACGCGAAAGGGCAAACCGTGACGCCCCGGCGCTTTTGCGCGTCCGAACAGCAGGGAACGCCATCTCGGTTGGACCTCAAGACCTCAGCTTCGAGGATTCGTATGCGAATCACCCGTGCCCTGGCCGCCGCTGCGGTGCTCGTCACCGTCGCACCGCGAGTCGGGACGGCCCAGATCGGAAGCTCCTTCAAGGATGCCTGGTTCTGGGGCGTAAAGGCCGGCGGAATGGATTTCAATTCAGCGACAACGACCCACCGTCAAGCACCGCTTGCCGGAGTCGAGTGGCTGATTACTAGAAGTCACGGCGGGCTTTACGTCTCGTACTCCGAGGCGTTCTTCACCGACCAGGCGGCGATCATGACGAACAGCGACCCGTCCGATACGTTGCCGCGCATCATCAATTTGAAGAACATGCGTCGGCTCGACGTAGCCGCCATGATTTTCCCGGGGTCGAACCTGTGGGTGCACCCGTACGCGGGTATCGGCTTCTCCGTCAAGCAGGTGAGCAGCGCGGAACCGGCAGATCTCAATTTTACATCGGCCGACCAATACAGCATCACGCAAGCGTACATCACTGAGCTGCGCACCGGAGCATCGCCGTATTTCATCCTCGGCAGTCAACTGCGCCTGATCGGCTTCTCGATATTCGCTCAAGGCACCGCCAGCCCGGCGCAGAAGAACATGTTTCTCTACAACGGCAAAGCCTTTCACCTCACATACGAGGCGGGAATCCGCTACAACATCGGTAGCTCGATCTCGAAGGACTGACGCGTCAGTGGGTGACACATCGCAAGCGGCCCTCGTCATACGAGGGCCGCTTGTTTGCATCGTTAGGTCAGTCAGCGTTTAGGACGCGCTCGACTGAAGCTGGCCGGCGTCTTGGAAACGAAAGGACTGTCGGTAACGAACCATCGGAGCGGCCAGTCGGCCGATCGGGAGATGCCGATGCGCGCCGTTACCGTTACTGCCTCACGAGGAACGTCGTGACCGCGGCGTATGGTGAGCGGGAGGCGGTCCAGCGGCAATCGATTGTACGTTCCGTCGATGCCTAACGCCTGACAGAGCTTGCCGGGACCATTGGTGAGATCAACGTCCCGATTCGACCGGAGCCTCCGGCGTTCGCGCATCAAGTCGATTCCGTCGAGGGGTTCGAGGGCACGCACGAGCACAGCGCTCGGCTCGCCCTCGGTGCGTGTGACGGCATTGAAGCACCAGTACATCCCGTAGATGAAGTACACGTACGCCGTGCCCGGCGCGCCGTACAACGGATCGGTACGCGCAGTGCGCCCGGCTGCGGCGTGGCAAGCGAGGTCATGCTCGCCAAGGTACGCTTCGGTCTCGACGATCCTGCCGCTGGCAATGCCATCTGGGGAGCGGCATTCGAGAATGGCGCCTAGGAGATCGCGCGCAACGAGCTCCGTGGGACGATCGTAGAACTCCCTCGGAAGCTCGGGGGCGCGCCTGCTGCGGGCCCGTCGCGGCGTACCGGTGATCAACTCTCGCTCTTCGGCGTGCCTTTCTTGGTGCGAGCACGGCGATGTGCAGTCTTCGCCGCGGTACGCGCACGCGTCTTACGCGCGGGTGGTGCGGGTGCCGGTGGCTCCGGAGTGGCCGGCTCCTCCGCCGCTTGTCTTTGGACCGATGCGGGCGTGCCGCGCTTTCCGCGTTTGCGTCCACCGCGAGTCGCCGATTGCTCCGGTTCGACCTCCGCGATCGCTGCAGCCTCCGTCTGCTTCGGCGATGGCGCAGCGGATTCGGACACTGGAAGTTCCTGAATCGCGGCAGGCGTTGGCAGGGCGGCGCTCGACGACTCTTCGACCACCCCGAGGGCGAGGAGCTCGGGTGGCGGTCCATCGGAGCGACCGCGACCTCGACCGGCGCCACGCGGCCCCATACCGAGCCGCGGTGGGGGCGCACCTAACGACGGACGTGGAGGCGCAGACGCGGCGTCGGCGCGCGCGACTTGATCGGCGACCGGCACGGCCACGGCGGCGCGAGCGACTTCGAAGTCGTCCCCGCGACGACGCAGGTCGATCACTCCGGAGTCGTGAGCGTCCTTCAAAATCCGAATGAACATTCGTTCGTTGAGGCTTTCGCTATCTCGCCCGAGCACCTCGCGGGCGCGCTGTCGAACGTCGCTCGCCCGGGTGGTATCGTCATCGTCGGTGGTGAGCGTTTCGACGGCTCGACGAACGAGATCGAATGCCTCGTTCCTCGTTAGGCGTTCGCCGGCAGTTCCAATGCTCTCTCCGCCGCCAACCGCCACGCTCTCCTCGGCGAGTTGGAGGGGCGCCTGCAGATCCGGGGTGGTAGGAGTGGACGCCGGCGCGCGACTGCGGTCTTCTCTCTCACGCCCACGTCCCCGACCGCGACCACGGCGTCCGCGACGGCTTCGTTCCTCGCGTTCCTCCTGCGGCTCGGGCGCCTCACGAGTCGGGATGGCTCCGTCCGTCGCAGCAACGGATCGATCGACCTCGACGTGCTCGGCTTCGGAAGGACGCGTCTCGGCGCCGCTCACGGGCGGCGTTGCCGGAGGACCAATCTCCAGCTGCCCGTTTTCGAGCTTCGTCATCGACAGCAAGCCCTTTTGATGGGCCTCCTGTACGAAGCGAGAGAACTTCGACATCCCGAGATCTTTCTCGTCGAAGGTTGGATCGATGTCCTGCATCACTTGCTTGAGCCGATCGGAACGCATCACGTCGCCGTTACGCTTCATACGCGTAATCGCTTCGGTGACCAGCTCGTACGGGTTGTACTTTCGCGCCGGCTCGTCCTCACTCGCCTTCACGAGACCTGCAAGCGCGTTGTAGCTGTAGTACTCGTCGCAGTTCTGCACGAGCAGATCGCTGGACGATTCGCGAATGCCCACTCCGATGACGTACTTGCCGTACTCCTTCAGTTTGATGACGAGACTCGAAAAATCAGAGTCACCGGACAGCAGAATAAAAGTGCCGATTTCAGGTCGGGTAAAAACGAGCTCGAGAGCGTCGATGGCGAGTCGAATGTCCGTCGCGTTCTTCTTCGAGGACCCATAAGCGGGTGCGAAGATCAGATCAATCGACGCCTCGGACAGAGGGACGATGTATTGCGGATATCGGCGCCAATCGGCGTAGGCACGTTGGACCGCGACCTTTCCCTTGATGATCTCCGAGGAAAGGAGCGTTCGGAGCTCCTTACCGAGGTCGGATCGGATGCCCATCGTCACGTTGTCGAAATCGATGAGCAACGCGGCGTTTGGCGCGTGGACGAAGGGAGCGGCGATGGAGTGGGCAGCAGCGGCGATGGCGCCGGGGCCGCGGTGGATAAGAGCGCCTTGCGTACGCGAGGCTGGGCTTGAGGCGGGGGTGCGCGTGTGGCGACCGTTCATGAACTTCTCAGCGGGTTGTCTTTTGTGCGCGTCCCGCGACCACCTCTCTCGACATCTGCGAGAAGAGCCAGCCGCTCGCGCCAGAATGCTGGCGAGTGTCGTGAGGCGAGGCGACCCGACGGGTCGTGGAGGCGTCTTGACGTCTCCGCGCACGTCTCGCCGGTGCAGCGTCCCACTTCTCTCGCGCGAGCGATTGCACGACCAGAGGTCCACGCATTCAGCGGACCAGAAGTCGCGCATAATCTATATATTCGTGCGGCCACAAGAAAGGGCGTAACTCGTTGGAAGGAACGAGGTATCGATTCCCGCACCGCCCGGATGGCTCTTTTGAAGCAGGCAGCCATCGATTTCGGAGTGTCCGCGAGTCACATTCCGATGGCCTTGAGGATGACTCGTTTTGGCCGTTGTCCGTCCCACTCGCCGTAGAAGATTCGTTGCCAAGGGCCGAGGTCGAGCCGACCCTTCGTGACGGGAACGATGACCTCATGGCCGATGGTGAGTGACCGAAGGTGTGCGGCCGCGTTGTCCTCTCCTGTGCCGCTGTTGTGCCGGTAGCGATCTGGGTCCCACGGCGCGACATCATTCTCGAGCCAGTCGAGGATGTCCTGCCAGAGATTCGGCTCGTGATCATTCACGAACACTGATGCCGAAATATGCATCGCGGAAACGAGCACCATTCCGTCGTCGATGTCGGCCGCAGCACGACATTTCTCGACGTAATCAGTGATATCGATGATCTCTTGGCGCTGTTTGGTGTTGAAAGTGAGGTAATCCGTATGCGTCTTCATACGCAGTCGAGTTCGAGGGGTTCGATGATCACTCGCGATAGCACTCTTCACGAAACCGTGGTTTTTGGCCGAGCGTAAGAGGTCCCAGTGAAGCGAGTTGGCTTTCGTGGTCGGCTCTTTACCATCCTTCTATCGTTCGCGCTCATCCCGTCCATTGTGCTCACATTGTCTGGGGGGATCACGAGCTGGTGGGCGTTAAAGCTCGTCGGTGCGCAGTCGGCTTGGGATAGCGTAGCGGCATCCGGCGCGCGGGCACTCGGAGCCGCGCGCGCCGCGCCGTTGACGGTAGATCAGCGTCAAGCACTGACTCAGTTCGATAGTGTCCTCGGCGCGAATACCCTTCAGGCGCGGAGGGTGAGCTACATCTATCAGCGATCGGCGGCGCTCGCGCTTGGCGCGGCGATTCTCTCATTCATCGTACTCGCGCTTCTCGCGTCGCGTATCGCAGGTCATTTGAGCCGCAACATGAGCAGGCCCCTTCAGGAGCTTGTGGGCTGGACCGAACGCATTGGACGGGGTGAGCCAGTGCCCGATGGTCCGCCGCGCCGTGGGGCACCGGAATTCGAGGTGTTGCGACAGCGCATGCGAGACATGTCGCGGGAGCTCGAGCTTGGACGCGCGCGGGCGATCGAGGCCGAGCGCGCTGCGACCCTGCGTGAGAGTGCACGCCAAGTGGCGCACGAGCTGAAGAATCCCCTCACGCCGATTCGCTTCGCGGTGGAGCGGCTGCGTCGGGAGCTGCCATCATTATCGCCGGCGCTGGTCGAGACGGTCGAGGTCTTGGACGTGGAGTCGCGACGACTCGAGGTCATGGCGCGAAGCTTCTCGCAATTCGGCCGACTGCCGGAGGGACCGCAGGCACCGATCGACGTCGGTGAGCTCGTGCGATATACCGCCCGGTCGACCGTCCCAACTGACATCACGCTCGAAGTCACCGTTGACGAGACGACGCCGATGATTCACGGCCATCATGACGCACTGGCACGCGCTCTGTCGAACGTGATACTGAACGCGGTGGACGCCTGTCGGAGCGCGCCTGTTGGCGAGGACGGACAGGCCGGCGGACATATCGCGGTGCGTGTGCGACCGCTCGAAGGAAGGAGCGCGCGCTCGACAAACGGCACCAAGAGCGGCGAGACGAATGGCGCGTTGCGTCGGGTCGAGATCGCGATCGCCGATAGCGGATGCGGGATTCCGAAGGAACGCCTCAGCCAAATCTGGGAACCGTATGTGACCTCTAAACCTGGAGGCACCGGCCTTGGCCTCGCGATCGCGCGGCAGACGGTACTGGCGCACCGCGGCTCCGTGGACGCGGAAAGCGCGCCAGGGCGCGGCACGACAATTCGGTTCGTTCTTCCCGTCACCAGCAGCGAAGGGAGCGTCGATGCCTAACTACGCCCTGTCCATGATCGTGCTACAAACTCCTTTCCCGCCAGGATTCATCCCGCATGAGGCGGTAGACATCATTCAGTCATTCTTCATCACGGTCGCCGTGATTGCTCTCGGCATTCCCCTGATGCGTGCGTTCACCCGGCGATTTGTCGACCGGCCACCAATCACGCCGGTCCTTGCAGCAAATGTCGAGAATCGGCTCGAGCGCATAGAGCAGGCAGTGGAAGCAGTGGCGATCGAGGTCGAACGCATTTCCGAGTCGCAGCGATTCCTAACGAAGTTGATGGCTGAGCCACGCGCATTGCCCGGGGGCGGGAGTGCGGGGGGAAGCGGGCGACAGAATGCCTAGCGTTCTCATCGTCGACGACGAACCGAACATTCGGCGGATGGTCGGGGCCCTGCTGGGTGCCGAAGGGTACGAGGTGCGTGATGCGCAAGACGGAGCCACGGCCTTGCAGCGCGCGATCGAGAATGAGCCGGACGTTCTGCTTCTCGATCTGATGATGCCAGGCGAGATGGACGGCATGGCGACCTTGGCGAAGCTGCGCGAGAAGCTGCCCGACGTTCCGGTCGTGATGATGAGCGGCCGAGCGGGACTTTCCGATGCAGTACGTGCCACGAAGCTCGGGGCGTTCAATTTTCTCGAGAAGCCGCTGAGTCCCGAAGGGGTGCTGCTCTCGTTGAGCTCCGCCCTCGAGCTGCGGCAAGTTCGCCGCGAGGCGAAAACGCTGCGACGCGAATACGGTCTCAGCGGCGAGATGATCGGCGATAGCCCTGTCATGGGGCGCGTGCGGGAGCTGATTGCGCGCGTCGCGCCGACCGATTCAAGAGTTCTAATTACCGGTGAATCGGGCACTGGAAAAGAGCTTGTCGCCGCGGCGATTCACGGAGCCAGTGGACGAAGAGACCGTCCCTTCGTGCGCGTCAATTGTGCGGCGATTCCCCGCGATCTCGTCGAAAGCGAGATGTTCGGACACGAGCGCGGATCATTCACCGGCGCGACGGAGCGACGGATCGGTCGTTTCGAGCTCGCTCACACCGGAACGTTGTTGTTGGACGAGGTCGGGGATCTCGGCCCGGAAGCGCAGGCGAAGTTGCTCCGTGCGATCGAGGCGAAGGAAATCGAGCGCGTGGGTGGAGGAAAACCAATTCGGGTCGACGTGCGAATTGTGTCGGCGACCAACAAGGACCTCGCTCGCTGCGTGCACGAAGGTACCTTTCGTGAGGATTTGTTCTTTCGGCTGAACGTCATTCCCATCCCTCTGCCGGCCCTTCGGGAGCGGCCTGGCGACATCCCGGCGCTCGTGCGGCATTTTTCCGCCCAGTACCGGATGCGAACGGGTCAACCTCAGCCCACTTGGACTGAGGACGCGATGGCGTTACTCACGCGCCACCGCTGGCCAGGGAATGTGCGGGAGCTGGCGAACATCGTGGAGCGACTGTCAATCCTTCATGCGGGAGCGCCAGTCGAAGCCGAACACGTTGCAGCGGTGATTTCGATCGATGGTGATGGGCGCCGGGGCGTCGTGCCGGCCGCCGTGCTGCCTGACCCGGCCGCGCTCGATGCATCGCTCAGTGAGACGCTAGACGACTACGAGAAGATGCTCATCACTCGCGCGCTCTCCATGGCTTCGGGGAATGTCGCGGAGGCCGCACGACGCCTCAAAACCGACCGTCCGAACCTCTATCGGCGGATGAGACGGTTGGGGATCTCGATCGGAAGCGAGGACTGACGTCAGAGCGACACGGGAGGACTGTGGCCGGGAGAGGACAGAAAGAGCTGCAGATTACGCGGTGGATTTAGACAAGTCTTTCTAAGCACGGCTGTTATACTCGGTACAGCAGTCGGGTATGTGGGCTGCCCAATGCCCGGCTGACCTTCTTCGTTGGAGCATCGATGCGGACTTCTTTGGCAATCGCGATGGCGATGTTGCCCGCGTGCGTCATGGTGGCAGCGGCGCAGGAGCGCGCCGCACGCGATACCTCGTTTGTGAGGCGGGGACTACCTCCTGACGTGGCGCGTGAAGCGGCGTCGCTGTTCAACGCGAGCACGGGACTGCGGGTGAGCGGCCAATTGGATGTCGAGTTGGGCCGCGAGGTCCCCGGGGATGTCGCGGTTCTGAATGGGCCTCTCACCATCAGCGGCCATGTGACTGGGCGCGTGATCGCGATCAACTCAGATGTGATTCTCCGCTCTAGCGCGCGGATCGATGGCGATCTCATCGTCGTGGGCGGCGAAGTGGATGGCCGAGACGTCGCGGAGATCGGCGGCGAGGTTCGCATTTATCGGCAGCGCTTGGAATATCGTGAAGAAAACGATCAGATCGTCGCCGAGCGTGACACGCTGACGGGCGAGCTCGAACCCTGGTGGCGTCGGTGGGAGCGGCGGCGAACAGACCGGAGTTGGAGCAAGCTGCAGATCGCATCGGCGGGCGCGTACAATCGTGTAGAAGGGCTGCCGATCAACCTCGGTCCGCAGATCTTCTTTCCCACTTCGTGGGGAAGCACGCGTCTCGACGCGTATGCGATCTTTCGGACGGGGAGCAGCTTCTCCTCACACGAAGACGACGTGGGTCACAACGTACGCGGTGAGCTGCGCATCGGACGACTGGAGGGCTTCGCGCTGGGCGGGCGCTTGTTCAATATCGTCGACGGCGTCGAGCCCTGGCAGCTGTCAGATCTCGAGGTAGGCCTTGCCTCGTTCCTCGGACACCGAGACTACCGCGACTACTTCCAGCGCCATGGCGCGAGCGTTACGGCCTCGCTGTTTGCCTGGCGCGCGGTAAGCCTAACGGGCGCGTTCAGCGATGAACGCTGGTTGACACGGACCGCGAACAATCCCTTCACGCTCTTCAACGGTGAGGCGGATTGGCGTGCCAATCCGCCCATGGACGAGGGACGCGTGCACGTAGCGACGGCGACCTTCCTGATCGATACACGGAACGATGAGGAGAATCCCTGGTCTGGGTGGCACATCAGCGCGGACTGGGAACGAGGGACGGGAACGCTGTCGCGCGTCAACCTAACGACTCCCGGCCTTGTCACGTGGACTGCTCCCACACCCACCATTTACTCGCGTGGGTTCCTCGACCTGCGCCGCTACAACCGGGTGTCGCCAGATGCGCAGCTCAATTTTCGCATGCTGATCGGCGGTTGGATCAGCGGCGACCCGCTGCCGATCGAGCGGCGCCTATCAGTGGATGGTCCCGGAGCGATGCCCGGCTTCGGGTTTCGAACTTTGCGCCCCGGAGAGGATCTGGGTACGTGCAACACGGGTCTCTCATACCCGGGACAGCCAGCGCTCTGCGACCGGATTGCTCTGTTGCAGGCAGAGTATCGCGGCGACCTGCATTTCGACTTTCACCCGGATTGGGAATCACGAGACGACGCCGGTGGGCCGCTCCTGCCTAACGACGCGCCTCGGGCCCGCGCCCATCACTTCCATCGGGATGGCACCTGGGTCGTGTTCGCGGATGCCGGGCGCGGTTGGCTCGTTGGGACGCCGAATGGATCGCTGACGTACGCGAGCGGTCGCATCCCTTCCTTTGATACGTTCCGCACGGATATAGGCGCAGGCTTGGATTTCGGCGGAGTAGGCTTCTATCTCGCGAAGGCGATGTCTGCGTCAGACGAGCCATTTCGAGTATTCCTACGGCTGCGACACCGGTTCTAACGCTTCCCTTGCCTTCGCGCGCTTTCTTCGCTCTCGGTCTCACGCTGATCGCCGCGACGCCTCTCAGCCGGCGCGCGGAAGCGCAGAGTCGCGTGCAGTTGGATGTCATCGTGCCCGCGGGAACATTGACTGCCACACAGGCGCCAAGCGTGGTCGGCAAGAACTTGCTGGCCGACCCCACGACACGCGAGCTGTTGCGCAACGGCTTCCCGACAAAGCTCCACTTCAAGCTCGAGCTCTGGAAGGAAAAAGGTCTATTCAACGATGTCGAAGGATCCACGGAGTGGGAAGTCCTCGTGCAGTATGACCCTGCTGCTCAGGTGTACCGCGCCGTTAGGCGCAACGGAAAGCAGCTCGAGGACTTTGGGAGCTTCGCGACGTTGACGTCGGCCGAAGAGCCGCTGACTCGTCCCTATCGTGTGCCGTTGCGCCCGCGGTCTCAGGGGGGCCGCTACTACTACAACGTGTTTCTCGACGTCACGACGCTGGACGTGAGCGATCTGGACGAGCTGCAGCGGTGGCTGCGCGGCGAGTTTCAACCGGCCGTGCGTGGAAAGACGAATCCCGCAAGCGCTCTTAAGAACGGTATAGGCACCTTGCTCTCCCGCTTGTTAGGCGGTGAGAGGCGGCACTACGAGCAGCGGTCGGAGACGTTCACGGCCGGTTGACCGCCGTTCTCAGCCCTGATGCTTCGGCTGATGATGCGTTTGCAGAAGCGCGGCAGACGCCTGCGCGGCGGCTTGGCCTCGGTGCTCGAGGAGCTCGATTTGGTGCAGCACCTCGTCGCCATAGAACGTCCGGATGTACCGCGCCTGCGTCGGGGTCAAGCGACGAACCGCCCAGCTGAGGTGAACGAAGTGCGGCTCGACGGGATGCGTGAGTGGATGCATCCCGATCTCCTCTGGAAGACGGTTGCCCTTTCGCGTGTTACAAGGGCTGCACGCGGTCACGACATTGTTCCAGTCGTTTGTGCCGCCACGCGAGAGCGGGATCAAGTGATCGCGCGTGAGGGCCTCGCGAAGCTTCAGCTCGGTGGCGTGGCGGCCGCAGTACTGACAGCGGTAGCGATCGCGCGCGAAGAGGAAGGTGTTCGTCACCTGCCGCCGGAACCGTCGCGGAACGTGGATGAACTTCGTGAGGCGAATGACGACCGGCCGAGGCATCGTAAGTCGCTCGGAGCGGACGACTTTGTCATGATCCGCTTCGACGATTTCGGCCTTCCCATCGATCACGAGGCGAAGTGCTCTTCGCATCGGGACCATGGTGAGCGGCTCGAACGACGCATTCAGAGCCAAGCAGCCAACGACCACGCAGAACCTCCGGAATCCTTCGTGCGCGTCTAGCGTGAGCTCACATCGAAAGGCAGGCGGCCCGAAATCCCCTCGCGACGGTACGAACCACCCCTCCTTCCAGACGACGAATGGGCGCCTCGGAAGGAACGAGCACATCGGAAGCTATTCGCGCGCAAAATCGCCGACAAGGAGCGCACGGCCAAATTGACCCAGCCGCGCCGACTCGTCTGAATCTCCGGGGAATCAGAATCAGCTCAATTTCCTCGCAACCATCGCTGCAGCGAGTCTGCCACCGCTTGCACTCGGCCTTCGAGCAAAGGGTCCTGAGCGACCAGCGCACCATCACGCACCAATTCCCGGCCCCTCACGGCCACGAAAGACGCTCGCGTACCCGGCAGTGCGAATACCGTCGTCGCGACGGGGTCGTGTACCGGGCCCACGCCATCGAGGGGAAAAGCGGAGAGGTCGGCGGACTTCCCTACGTCGAGAGAGCCAATCTCCCTATCGAGTCCCAATGCTCGGGCTCCGCCCAAAGTAGCGAGGTGGAGTGCCGTTTCCTGACTCAATACATCGAACGCCCTGAGGCTGGCGCGCTGGAGTAGGACGGCAGCACGCATCTCCTCGAGAAGGTCCATACGGTTGTTGCTCGCTACCGAATCGGAACCCAATCCGACTCGGATGTTCGCATGGAGAAAGCTGGTAAGCGAAGCAACACCATGCCCAAGCTTCGCGTTGGAGACGGGGCAATGGGCAATCGCGCTATGGGACTGCGCGATGAGAGCAAGATCGGAGTCGTCCGTGCGGACGCAGTGAATGAGGAGCGGACGAGCAGACAGGAGGTCGAGTGAATGGAGAAGCGCGATCGGGGAGCGACCCCGCGGAGCCACAGCAATCCCGCGCTGGCGAAGGCCATCGGCAAACTGGCCGGCTCCGCGAACCACGAGATCCTCCTCGAGCTGACTCTCCGCAATGTGAATCGCCATCCTCAGCGATTCTTCTTTCGCGAATCGGCCGACGGCCGAGAAGAGCGCGTCGGACACCGTGTATGGCGCATGCGGCGAGACCCCGATGCGCACGGTGTCCGTCTGCAATGGACCGAGTCGATTGATCTTTTCGCGGAGCTCGGCCAGCGAGCCCGCGCATTGCACTGGGTCGGGCCCGAATACCTCCTGATACATGATCCCGCGCACGCCGCACTCGCGCATGGCATCGAAGGCTACGCCAGAGTCACAGGTATCAGCATAGGTCGTGATGCCGCTGCGAAGTCCCTCCACGATTCCGTAGCGCGCCGAATCAAGTAGCATGTCGCGTGAGAGCACGGCGCGCTTGCTACTCGTTAGACGAAGGATCCAGCTGCGAAAGTCGAGCGCCTCGAGAAAGCCGCGCATGGCCGTGAGCTCGAGATGGCAATGCACGTTGACGAGCCCGGGCAGAAGGACTGCGTCGCCAAGATCGACGTCGCTGCCTCGTGGTCCATGACCTCGCGGGCCCACGTAAGCGAGCCGGCCGGCATCGACGGCCACCGTGCCGTTGGTAATGGGCGGAGCACTGACCGGTAGGACGTAGCGAGCGTGATAGCGAATCACGTGCGTCGCACCCGTTCAGGCGTGCGTGCGCGCGTCGAAAAATCCGGTCCGCGAACCGTGGCGAAGCGGATCGTACAGTGCGTCGTCGGGGACACCGATGGCGCGGGCCATCGCCAGAGGATGCGCGATATCCGCCACTTGGGCCTGGGTGTGACCGTCAGAGCCGAGTGAGATGCGTACGCCGGACGACCACGCGCGCCTAACGAATCGTTCGTGCGGCCGGTACCGATTCGAGATCTCAAAGGCGATTCCCGCGGAGGCGAGAGCGCGAACCGCGCGCTCCTCTCGTGCCTCGGTCCAGAGCTCCTCGAGCGGCAAACGGCGCAATGACATCGGCAGCAGCGTCGGATGGGAGAGAACGTCAACGGGCATCTCGCGCGCGAAGCGTTCGAGGTTAGCGACGTGCGCCTCCATGTACTCGTCAGGCGTAATGTCGGGAAATCGCCGCGCAAAGGCGTAGACGAGCTCTCCGTTTGGCAGCCAGATGGCGTGAAGTGAACCGAGTCGGTGGGTGAAGCGAGGGACGAGATCGTCCGGCAGCTCGCGCCAGAGCGTATCGTGCCAGCAAAACTCTCCGCTGCGAAGCACGTCATGCTTTGCGAGCTCGTCGAGATACGCGCGCACCTCGTCGACCGTGCGGATCGCGCTCTCCATGTACGAGGAGACATGATCGCTGATACTTGGCCGCACGTTCCGACCCGCGGCGAGCGCGATCACTTCCGCCACGCTCAGCTGACCGTCGGAAAAAGTGGTGTGGGCGTGGCAGTCGACCGGAAGCCACTGTCCCTTGGCGGTACGGGTCACCACGCGTACGTCAACGCGGAGTGCCAAACGGCCGCGTCGTATCGCGACGCAGTCGGGTCGAGTCTCGCGTGCGGCTACGAGGGAAAACGAGCGAATCGCGATGCGTCGAATCGCGCGGAGCCTGCCTAACGGGCCGAGGCGCGGGGACTGCGCCAGGGACCACCACGGAGCTGGCAAATGGATTCGACGGCTGCGCTCCATTTGGCGCCACTGCCCCAGTGTCGGGCGAAAGTGGCGCAACGCCTGTTGTATCGGGGAGCAGTTGAACGGCGCAGACTTGAGTCGGCTCGGTACCAGGAATGAAGTACTCCGTGGCTTGCACACCGCCGCAGCCCTGAGTCCAGAGCGTGTTCGTCGTCACATCGATCGACTGGGTGACGAGGCCGGAGGGACGTGGCCAGTCTGGCGGTGCGGGCTTGCGCTTGTAGACCTGATTCATGAAAGCCGTCCACGCTGGCGCCGCGAGCACGCCGCCTTGCGCGTTGGCTTTGATCTTCTGAGGCCGGTCGAGCCCCATCCAGACACCCGCGACCAAGTCTGACGTGTAGCCAATGAACCACACGTCACTGCCATCATTCGTCGTACCTGTCTTTCCACCGGCCGGAAGATGAAAGTTGGCGCCCACGGTTCCGGCGGCGGTGCCACGTCGCACCACGTCCTTCATCATGTCGACCATGAGCCATGCTTCTTCCGGGGAAAGCACGGCGGTGCGCTGCGGTGTTGGTGCCCAGAGGACGTCCCCCTTTTGATTCTCCACGCGAACGATGGCCATCGGGGTGGAGCGGTTGCCGAGTGTGGCAAAGGCCGAGTACGCGGCAACCAGCTCGATGGGGTAGACCGACGCAGCGCCGATGTGAATCGAAGGATACGGCGGGATGGGCGTCGTTAGGCCGAACTTGCGGGCTTCGTCAATGACGCTGGCTTCGCCGAGCTCCATGCCGAGACGGATGGTGGCGAGGTTCCGAGACTCGTAGAGTGCGCGGCGGAGCGGCATCTTGCCTTCGAACTTGTTGTCGTAGTTCTGGGGCTCCCAGGTTTGCCCGCCCTGGGGTGTGTAGCTCAACGGCGAATCGTCGAGGATGTAAGACGGGGGCCGCCCGTTCTGTACGGCGTCCGCGTAGACGATCGGCTTGAAGGTAGAACCGGGCTGTCGGAGCGCCTGAACGGCGCGGTTGAACTTGGAGTCGTCGAAGTTGCGACCGCCGATCAGTGCCCGAACGGACCCGTCGCGCGGGTCCATGGCAATGAAAGCGCCCTGCAAGTAAGGCGAATTTGCGGCCGCGTTCTCGTTGTCGTTGTCGATCGCCTGCGCAGTGTAGTGCTCGTAGGATTCGTGCTTGTAGGCGCCGTACTTGCCGGCCTCGATTGCGCGCATCTGCGTCTCGAGCGCGCGCTCGGCGGCGGACTGCAGCTCGACGTCGAGGGTGGTATAGACCTTTAAACCTTGCTCATATAGTTGCCGCCCGAATTGCTCATCGAGAAGCTGGCGCACCCATTCAACGAAATACGGCGCAAACTCACCCGCGTCCGTCTTGCGCGCGAGCCGCAAGGGATAAGCGCGAGCGAGGCTCGCGTCCGCATCACTGACCTGGCCGTCGCGACGTAGCAGCTCGATGATCGTGTTGCGGCGCTGAATGACCCGGTCGGGAAACCGACGCGGGTCATACCGGCCGGGCCCTTTCGGAATCGACGCGAGTGTTGCCGCCTCCGCGACATTGAGATCTTTTACCGATTTCCCGAAGTATCGCTCGGCAGCGCTCTCCACGCCGTACGCGCCGTTGCCGAGATAAATCTGATTCAGGTACAGCTCGAGAATCCGATTCTTCGGGTACTTCGCCTCGATTGCACGAGCGACCTTCGCTTCCTTGAGCTTGCGAACGAGGCTCTTCTCGCGCGAGATACGCTCCGGGAAAATATTCCGGGCGAGCTGCATCGTGATCGTCGAGAAGCCCTGACTCCAGCTATGCGTACGGAGGTCGTTGAGGATCGCGGCGGGGACGCGCCTCCAGTCGACACCAGCGTGTTCGTAGAATCGCTTGTCCTCGGTTACGACGAAGGCATTCCGGACGATCGTCGGGATTTGATCCAGCTTGACCACCGTGCGACGCTCGAGACCGATCTCCGCAATGAAACGGCCGTCCGCCGCATATAGCTTCGACGTCTGGCGCGGTGTGTACTCGTCAAGCACCTCGACGGCCGGACAGCGTCCGGCGCGACACACGAGGGCCCAGCTAGCGTAAAAAAGTCCAACGACGAAGGAGATTCCGAATGCTGCGGCGATCAATGCGCCGCGCATGACGCGCGGATGTCGCTGGCGGAAGCGTCGAAATGACACCAAGGGACGGAATGCCATAGGAAAAAGATAGCTGCGACTACTGCCGGTCGCGCCTATTTTGACGATCATGGACACGATCATGACTCATACACTGCTCGATGAGCTTCGTTGGCGCGGTCTGCTCTACCAGCAGACAGAGGGGGTCGGCCCGCTACTCCAAGGGGGTGTCCTCTCGGGATATGTTGGATTCGATCCGACGGCGTCGAGCCTGCACGTTGGCCATCTCGTACCGATCATGGCCCTCGTACACTTGCAGCGGAGTGGGCACCGGCCCATCGCACTCGTAGGCGGTGGGACTGGCTTGATCGGCGACCCGAGCGGAAAGGCGTCCGAGCGGTCGATGTTGTCGGTGGAGGAAGTAGACGCGAACGTGCGCGGCATTCGCGCTCAGCTCGGCCACTTCCTCGACTTCGATGGCTCGAACGACGGAACTGGCGGCATCATGGTGGACAATGCGGAGTGGCTGCGAACGCTGCGAACGATCGAGTTCATGCGCGACGTCGGCAAGCATTTCACCGTGAATTACATGCTGCAGAAAGAATCGGTGAAGGCACGGCTCGAGGGCGGCATCTCGTTCACCGAATTCAGCTACATGTTGATGCAGGCGTACGACTTCCTCGAGCTGCATCGCCGTTATGGCGCGGTGTTGCAGCTCGGCGGGAGCGATCAATGGGGAAATATTACGGCTGGCATCGAGCTGATTCGGCGCACCGAAGGTGCCGAAGCGCACGCAGTAACGCTTCCGCTCGTTACGACTGCCTCAGGAGCAAAGTTCGGGAAGAGCGAAACCGGTGCGGTGTGGCTCGACCCCGAGCGAACGTCGCCATACAAGTTCTATCAATTCTGGCTCAACGTGGATGATCGCGACGCGCCGCGATACCTCAGGTACTTCACGCTGCTCAGTCGAGAGGAAGTCACGTCTCTCGATCAGGTGACGGCACAGCATCCGGAGCGCCGCGAGGCGCAACAGGCACTCGCACGCGAAATGACGGCGCGGGTGCATGGCGAGCAAGCACTCAAGTTGGCAATCCAGGTCTCCGAATTCCTGTTCGGGGCTCTCGAGCCCAGCGAGCTTTCCGCGGAGGCCTTGGCCGTGCTCAGCGCCGAGGCACCTTTCGTAGAGGTGAAAGAGTCGGAAGTGACCGACACGCAGGGGAACGGCCTGGATGTCCTCAAGCTACTCGTTGCCGCGGGTTTAGCCGCGTCGAATGGCGCGGCGCGGCGCCTGTTGGAACAGGGCGGTATCTCTGTCAACAAACGGAAGATCGTGGCTGGAGAGCGGGTGTTGGATCCCGCGGCAGTTCTCCTCGCCGGCGGGTATCTAGTGCTGGGAAAGGGGCGGCGAGACTACGCCGTGGTGCGCGTGGTTCGTTAGGCGTTGCCGACCGCATTGTCGCAGAACTCGCCGGTCGTCCGCTGTCGAGAGGAGAGGTCGGGTTACATGGCGCCTTCGATGATCTTTAGGGTACGTCGGATCTCTTCGCGGGTATTGTAGAAGTGCGGCGACAAGCGGATAGCACCTTCGCGAAGTGAGTGGCTGACGCCTGCAGTCTTTAACGATTCACTGACCGCCAACGCGTTAGGCATACGGAGAGAGACGATGCCGGCGCGATGGCGGGGGTTCGAAGGTGTGACCAGCTCGACGTGATGCTGGCTCGCAGCCCATAGCACGATGATGTCGCTGAGTGACGCCACGTGGAGAGCCACCGCCGTCGGTCCAACTTCGTGAATGAGCTCGAGGCTCGCGTTCATGCCCGCGAAGTCCTGAAACGGCAACGTAATGAACTCGAAGCGTCGCGCGTCGGCGCGGTAGGTGAGATCGTAATCCACCAGCCGGCGGAAGTCGTCGCTTCCCTTCACCGCCATCCAGCTCACGACGTTAGGCTCTAGCGCCTCGATGAGTTCGCGTCTGACGTAGACGAAGCCGCTACCCCAGGGCGAGAGTAGCCACTTTTGCGCACCGCAGGCGAGGATGTCGATGTGACAGGCACGAACGTCCAGCGTGAGTGGCCCCAATCCTTGAATCGCGTCAACGATGAAAAACGCACCGCGGGCCCGACATGCGCGACCGATCGCCTCGAGATCCACCGTATAGCCGCTGGCGAAGCCGACCCACGAAACAGAGACGGCGCGGACCGCGGGGTCCTCGATCTCGCGACGCAGCGCATCCTCATCCACGGCGCCGTCGCGCGTTGGAATACGGCGATAGATCACACCTCGCGCTCGAGCGAGTTGCATCCACGGATACACGTTCGCCGGAAACTCGCAATCAGGCGTCAATACGACATCCCCCGGGCCTAACGGGAGACTGAACGCGGCGAGGTTGATGCCATAAGAGGTGTTGACGGCCAGACTAATCTCGGTGACGTCCGCGCGAATCAGGCGAGCGATGAGCTCGCGGCTCCGCTCGAGCATCGCGAATTGGAGCGTGTCAGATAGGCGGTGCGGAGCCCCGCGCCGCTCATCGAATTCCCGTACAGCGCGGAGCGCCCGCTCAGGCAGCGGCCCGGTGCTCGCGTTGTTGAGATAGATCGCTTCGCCGCGTGCCGCCCAAGGGAATTCGGTGGCGCGAAGCACTTCGACGTCGAAGGGCGAGCTCACGAGCCCTTCATCATTGTCAGGGACGAGCGACATCGGGCAACCCCGCTCCTCGAGGAACGGCGGCGCGGATTGCCCGTGGATCGAGTGCGTCGCGGAGTGCGTCTCCCAGCAGATTAAAGCCGAGGACGGCAGCACCGATGGCGAGGCCGGGAAAAAGCGATGTCCACGGCGCGTGGCGCAACTGGCTCAAATCGCGCCCGTCGGCGATCATCGCGCCCCAGCTCGGCGTCGGTGGTTGCACACCGAGGCCGAGAAACGAGAGCGAGGATTCGGCGATGATCGCGCCGGCAACACCGAGCGTCGCGGCGATGATCACGGGCGCAAGGACGCCAGGCAGCACATGAATGAGAATGATACGAAAGTCTCGTCCTCCAAGGGCGCGCGAGGCTTGGACGTACTCGAGCTGTCGAACGACCAGCACCTGGCCGCGTACCAGGCGCGCCATGCCCGCCCAGCCCACGACGCCAATCGTCACGAGCACGACGCCTAACGACGGCTGCAGCGCCGCCACCATCGCGATGAGCAGAAGCAACGTCGGGAACGCAAGAGTTACGTCGGCCAATCGCATCACGAGCTCGTCTATCCAGCCCCCGTAATAACCCGCAATGAGGCCGAGGCTGACGCCGAGCAGCAGCGCGATGCTTTGTGAGACGATGCCAACGGAGAGGGAAATTCGCGCGCCGTAAACGAGTCTCGCCCAAACGTCGCGTCCTTGAATGTCCGTACCGAGCCAATGCTCGGAAGACGGTGGGCTCAGCTGGTTGATGAGATCGATGTGCACCGGATCATGCCGGGCGACGAGCGGCGCCGCGACCGCCAGAAGTACCAGAAAGATGACGACACCAGCGCCGAACCATGCGCGAGCATCGCCTCGCAGGGCGCGAGCAGCGCGCGATTCGCTCATCTCGGCTCGCCAAGCTCCGGCGGAGTGCCCGGTCGCTGATGCTTCCAGCGGCGATGATGCCAGAAGTATTGCTCCGGAGCCCGTCGTACCCAGCGCTCGAGCGCCGCCGTATAGTCGGCGACGATGCGATCTACGTCTGCCTCGACATTGCCAGAGGGTGTGCTATCGATCGGCTCGAAGGTGAGTCGGAAGCGGCCACTTGGCTGTCGTAGCGCGACGCCGAAGACGATCGGGGCACCGAGCCGCAGAGCGAAAACAGCGGGGCCTCGCGGGGTCTTGGCGAGCCGTCGAAAGAATGGAACCCACGTGGACGCCAGGCCGACAGCACCTTGATCGATGAGGAAGGCGACGGCGTTCCCGCCACGCAACGACCGCGGTACTCGCCGCACCGCCTCGTCGTCGTGCACGACCGTCATACCGATCCGCTCACGCGTACTCGTTAGGTATCGATCGAAGAGCGGGTTCTCCATGTAGCGCGCAACTGCTTGCATCGGGACGCCCCGCGCGGCCAGATACGCCCCCCCGAGCTCCCAGTTGCCCAAGTGTCCACTGACGAGAATGAGACCCTTGTCGCGAGCAAGACGCTCCTCGATGATGCTCCAGCCCTCGACGGCTTCGAACATGTCGATGATACGCTCGCGATCGTATAGGGGCACCAGCGCAGTCTCGGTGGTGGTGCGTCCGAGATGGGCGTAACTGGCACGCGCGATCCGCAACACCTCATCCAGCGATAGCTCGGGAAACGCCGCCCGCACCTGTCGCTCGACAACCTCGCGACGGATCTTCAGCGGTCGATAGCCGAGAGTTCCGAGGCCCGCGCCCACGGCGCTGGCCGGCCGCATCCCGATTCGCCGAAGCAGCCCGATGACTCCACGCAATGCGCCATATTGGAGGCGGTGCGTCACCGTCGGAGGACGATCGCGCTTGCTGGCCGCGGCCGGTGACGGCGTGTCGTTAGGTGTGGCTGCGGCGACGAACTTATCCTTCCTCACGCGTCCACTCGGATCGGAGATCCGTGTCATCGGACGGCCCACCGCGTACGATCCGCAGCGGCAGCTGCGGCGCGCTCGAACCCTTCGACCATGTCTGCGTCGCTGAAATCACGCTGCACCCGGGTTCGAGCCGCGTTACCCATGGCAGCCCGCCAATCCTCATGGACGAAGAAGGGCGCGACGGCAGCCGCCGTGTGTGAGGGCGCGCCAGGCGAGAGTAACAGACCGGTGATTCCATCCGCGACATAATGCTGCGCCAATGGAACGCGATCGGCGAGCACAGGAATCCGCATCGCCATTAGATCGAGAAAAGCGAATGCGCCGTCATCAGCTCCGGCAACGACCCAACCGGCATCCGCGGCTCTGAGGATGGAAAGCTCATCGGGCCGCTGGCCGAGAAAAGTGACCGAGGTGCTGACGCCTAACGCTGCTGCATGCATGCGAAGATCATCATCCAAGGAGCCGGGACCGAGCACGGCCAAATGGACATCCGGGTGTCGCGGAAGCAACAACGCGAGCGTACGCATTGCCGTTGCCAAACGAAAGCGGGCGCTGGGATCATAGCTGCACACGATGAGCAGACCGTGCGCCGGAAGCCCGATGTTGCTCCGTGGAATCGGTCGAACGGACTCGTATGCGACGACATCGACACCGAGCGGAGCAACAGCGGGCGCTAGAGGGAGACCAGAGATATCTGGCGCCGCTCGCGCCTGGGCGAGCTCGGCGTCCGTCGTGAACAAGAGACCGGCACTCGCAATTCTGACCGCCAGCCGACCGCTGCGGAGAAAGGCGGGCGCGAGAAAGGCGGGAACGCGACGTATGATCGCGCCACGCTCGGCCAACCGCATCGCCGAGCTGACGACCAACTGCTCGCGATCGGTGTGCACAAATGCCACTTCGACGAAACGCTCTTGCAGAATGCGGCGCAGGCTCCAGGCATCTCCGGCGGCCGTCGCGTCTGGGTCAGCGGGAACGGCTTCGACGCCTAACGCCGCAGCACGGCGCGCCGTTGCGCTGCCACCGGGACATACTAGGGTGACCTGATGACCACGCGCGCCGAGACCGCGCGCGGCCGCCACGAAAGCACGCGCACACCCGCTCCAGCTTTTTTCACCGACGTAGAAGAGCACGCGCATAACGGAACTCAGACTTGCGCAGCCGTCGGCGCACCCTCGAGCAGATCGTCACGGAATTGCATGGAGTAGAGCCGATGATAGGCACCGCGCTGTCCGAGGAGCTCTTGATGCGTGCCACGCTCCACGATACGGCCGCGGTCGAGCACGAGAATCTGGTCCGCATGGATGATGGTGGATAGTCGGTGCGCTATCACGAACACGGTTCGACCTGCCAGCAATCGATCGATCGCCTCCTGAACTAACCGCTCCGACTCGGTGTCGAGCGCGGAAGTCGCCTCGTCGAGAATCAGTATCGGGGGGTCAATGAGAAGTGCACGAGCGATAGCAATTCGCTGCCGTTGGCCACCGGACAGCCGCGTGCCGCGCTCGCCAAGCACAGTGTCGTATCCCTTTGGCAGCTCGGAAACGAAACCGTGCGCATTCGCCGCTCGAGCAGCGGCGATGACCTGTTCGTCGGTGAAGCGATCGGCCGCACCATAGGCGATGTTATTGCGGACGGTGTCGTTGAAGAGAACGGTGTCTTGGCTCACGATACCCGTTAGGCTCCGCAGCGAGGCTAATTGAATGTCACGCGAATCGATACCGTCCACGAGGATGCGTCCCGCGGTTGGCTCATAGAACCGCGGGATGAGATCGACGAGCGTGCTCTTCCCCGCTCCGCTCGGGCCAACCAACGCGATGACTTCGCCCTTGTGCGCGGTGAAGTCGATGTCGATGAGCACGGGTTCTGCCTCGTAGGCGAATCCGACCCGCTCGAAAGTGACACGATCATGGAAGCCGTCAACGGTACGCGTTCCCTTGTCCATCATCAATTCGGTAGGACTGTCGAGCACCTCGAAGAGCCGCTCGCTTGCGGCGAGCGCCTGTTGCGCGACTGTCGGGATCTGCGACAGCTGCTTCATTGGCTGCAGCAGCCTCATGACGATGACGAGAAAGGTGATCAGCTGCGCCGACTGCAACGTCGCACTGACGAGCACCATACGAGCGCCAATCCAGAGTATGGCGACTGCCACCAACGTCCCGAGAAACTCCGTTATCGGCTGAGACAGGAACGCCACGCGGGTAATGCGCATCAAACCTTCAGAGTACCTGCCACTCGCGTCGAGAAAGCGTTTCTCCTCGTACGGCTCGGCACGAAAGGATTTGACGAGCCGCACACCAGTCACTGCCTCCTGCAGAACACTGGTCATCTCACCATAATCGTCACCAATGCGCCGATAGCCGCGACGCAACCGCTTCAGTAGCGGTTGCAGCGCGCCAATGACCAGCGGCGCGACCAGTAAAGCGATGAGCGTGAGCGATAGTGAGGTCGAGAGCAGCACGGCGATGTACGCCAACACGAGCGCGGCGCTTTGAAACGACTGCGTGACGAGCGTTGTAATGACGTTCTTCACTTGCGACGTGTCGGAGATAATGCGAGAGATGATCTGGCCGACTTTGGTGCGCGCGAAGAAGCCAAGCGGAAGGTGCTGGAGGTGCGTGTACACGGCGTCGCGGACGTCGCGTGTGACGTACTCTTGCAGCTGGGCGCCGAGGTTGCCAGCCAGCCAGACGAAGAAATTCTTGAGTGCGACCGAGGTGACGATGATGAAGATCACAACCTGCAGTGAGCCCATCTTGTCATTCGGATCGAGCAGCATGCCGATCGTGCGATTCAGGAAGGCCGTGAGCCAGCCGGAATTTCCGGGCAACAGCGTCGGCATTCCGAACAGTGCATTCAGGAACGGGATGAGCAGGGAGAAGGAATACGCGTCGAAAAGCGCGGCAAGCGCGCTCGCCCCAATCGCGCCAAGCATGCGGCCCGAGTGCGGCCGCAAGAATCGCAGAAGTCGGCGATACATCAGCGCGGCGTAAGCAAGGCGATCGGGAGGATGCACTCCTCCGGAGTCACGCCGCCGTGAAGGAACGAGCCCCGATACCTGCTCTGATATTCACGAAGCTTTGTTGGATAGACGAAGAACGTGTCGCCGGTCGCCAGCAACGTGTTGGCGCCAAGACCGCGGCGTGGCAGCTTCAGTGAATCCTCATTAGGAAAGGTGAGCGCGAAATCTGGATTTTCGGCGCGAAGGTCTTCTCCAAACTTGTAACGCAGATTCGGTGTCGCGTCGCGCTTCGCATATACGGTAGCCGGCGTTTGACAGTGAATCGAGCCGTGATCGCTCGTTACCAGAACCTTCACGCCACGTTTGGCCGCTTCTTTGAGCAAGGAGAAAGCGGCAGACCGCCGGAACCACTGCACCGTGAGCTCGCGCAACGCTATTTCGTCCCGCGCCACCTCATAAAGAATCGCGGACTCCGACCGGCCGTGCGTCAGCAAATCGATGAAGTTGAAGACGCACGCTCCAATGCCGCCCATTGCGAAAAAACTGCCGAGACGGCGCTCGAGATCGTCGGCTTCGGCCGCCGAAGATATCTTTTCATAGCGGATGGCGACGTGTTTCCCGAGCTCGGCCAGCTGCGCCTCGAGCAAATCACGCTCGTGAGCGTTGAGTGTTTCATCCTCGCGCTCACCCCACCAGTCGGGAAATCGCGCTGCGATCTCGCAAGGGAACAATCCGCTGAACAGCGCATTGCGAGAGTACGGCGTCGCCGTTGGGAGGATGGAGAAATAGTGAGTCGTCTCGATCTCGAACAGGGTGCTGAGGCTCGGCTCGATCGCTCTCCACTGGTCGAGGCGCAGGCAATCGATCACAACGAAGAGTGCCTGTCGATCAGCCTCGATGACTGGAAGGAGAAACTCGTGAACAACGTCAACCGACAGCGGAGGGCGACTGCCGCCGAGATCACGCAGCCACTGGGGATAGGATTTGCGGATGAAACTCGCGAACTCGCGCCGCATGTCCGGATAGAGGCCTCGAAGTGCCTCGGCAAATCCCGTTTCGCCAGCCGCCGCAAGGTCCAGATCCCACTGAGTGAGCTCCGAAAACCGATCGATCCAACCACGCCAGTCGAGATCTCGAAAAGACTCGGCTTGCAGCACGCGAAAACGATCGACGAAGCGACGGGCCAGCGCCTGGTGATGAATCCGCGCGCCCTCCAGCAGTCTCGCGACGACGGCGTAGACCTGTCTCGGCGTTACAGGCTTCACGAGGTACGAGCTCACATCGGCGCCCAGCGCTTCCATGAGCGTCGTGTCCTCCTCGCTTTTCGTCACCATAACGATGTCGAGATTAGGCGCGATCTCTCGGAACTCACGAAAAGCGTCCAGCCCACGCGTACCGGGCATCTGCTCATCGAGGAGGACAAGGTCGAAGCCGCGTCGTCGGAGCAACTCCGCGCCGTCTGCGGCATTGGTCGCGGCCTCCACCAAGAAGCCCTTGTCTCGCAAGAACATCCGGTGCGGCTCGAGAAGTTCGGCCTCGTCGTCGATCCAGAGCACAGACTTCCCGTTCGCTGCCATGCGGAGAGAATGTAGCCTCACGCTGTCGAACGCGGGAAGCGCTTCCACATGACGTGCGGCCGCTTCAGATTGCTCGCGTGAACCCGCCAAGCCCCGGCCTGCCGACGCCTCCGCCGTACGCGCTGACAATTCCTGTCTTTCGATTTCGGGCACTCGCGTCGCTCGCGGGGCGGGCGCCGCTCGGTGGGCAGCGAGAAGTGGCCCTCGCAACGTATCTCGTTGCGCGTTTGGTGGATGATTGTCTTCCTGAGAAGGAGTTGCCTGCCGACTCGCGCGCCGAGCGATCAATAGGGGCGCGAGGATGGCTGGCAAACGTCGCGTTACCAACGGCGGTGCGCGCATCGTTGACGCGACTTGTGGATCTCACCGGTGGAAACTCGAGCGAAATCAGCACGGCACTCAAGAGCACGATCGCGGCTGTCGACGCCTTTCTCGACGCACCGTCCCGGTTGGAGCTCGCCCGTCTCGAACGCGCGCTCGCGAAGTGAACTAGCTACGGGTCTGACTTCGGTGCCGTCGCAGGCGCCGCGCCGCGCCGATCCATGGCTATGAAGAGTGAGTCGCCGTCCGTTGCCCCGGAGTCGGCGTCATCGCTGCCCGAGCTACTCGGGCAAATCGATGCCATCGCGGAGGGCGCACCCGAGACGGATACGATTGGCAGCGGTTTCCCCAGTCTCGATCGCAGCATCGGAGGCGGGTTCCGTCGCGGCGATCTCGCTATTCTCGGCGGGGACGTCGGCAGCGGAAAATCCGCGCTCGCGTTAGCGATCGCATTGCGCGCGGCCGAGCATCACTCGGTCAGGTACTTCTCTGGCGAGATGACACCACAGCGCTTGATGGAGCGCGTGTTGGCCATGGAAGGCCGCGTTCGTGTGGACGAGCTACGACAGGGAACGTTCGATGAACTCGCGCGAGCACGCGTTGGCGCCGCAGCCGTGCGACTGCGCGAACGACTTCCCCGGTTCGGCAGATTATCGATCGATTCGGATGACGGTCTGCCGAACGGATGGGCGGAAGCGGACGTTCCCGATCTTCTGATGATTGATTCGCTACAGGCCATTGGCGCCGGACGCCGTGACGCGGCCGAAGAGCAAGCCGCAGCCGTTCGCGCACTCAAGAGCCTCGCGCTCGACGCGGGAATCGCAATCGTTGCGACGGCACAGCTCCCCCTTCTTGGCGCCCGAACGGACCGCCGCCCGCAGCTCGACGACTTCGGCGCGCTGGGCGCCGTGAAGCACCACGCGGACGTGGTGCTGGCACTGTACCGAGAAGGGATGTACGACAGCGCGCGCGACATCGAAGGTGCAACCGAGTTGCTCGTGCGCAAGAATCGACACGGCAACACCGGTTACGTCGATCTCTACTTCTATGCGCAGTGGATGCGGTTCGAAGACATGCTGGATCCCGATCGGTAGTTATCGGGCTGCTTCTTCCGCGCAGGCCTCTCTAGGTCTCGGAAGAAAACGGCCCCGTGCGCTATATTGGGGCACGTAGGCGTCAAGCACCTCTCTTCCGTTCTCGAGCTGCATATGGCTGGTCACAGTAAATGGAAGCAGATCAAGCATTACAAGGCAGCGGCCGACGCGAAGCGCGGCGCGCTGTTCACGAAGTTGATCCGCGAGATCACGCTCGCCGCTAAACAAGGCGGCGGTGATCCGGAAGGCAACGCGCGTCTTCGAACCGCCGTCGAAAACGCCCGCGCGAGCTCGATGCCGAAGGAGAACATCGAGCGAGCGATCAAGAAGGGAACGGGTGAGCTCGAGGGCGTCGACTATCAGGAAGTCACCTACGAGGGTTATGGTCCTGGCGGTGTGGCGATGATGATCGAGGCCGTGACCGATAATGCGACGCGCACCGTAGCGGACGTTCGGCATCGTATGTCGCGCGGCGGCGGCAATGTCGGCACTCCCAACTCCGTCGCGTGGATGTTCGAGAAGAAAGGGCAGATTCTCATCGACGGCTCAGGCCGAGATGAGGACACGTTGATGGAAGCGGTGCTCGACGCTGGTGGCGAGGATCTGCGTCGGGAAGACGAGCAGTATGTCGTAACCACGGCGCCCGGAGACTTTCACGCGGTTCGCAGCACTCTACAGAGCAAGGGCCTGCCTATCATCGAGGCAGAGCTCGCGATGGTGCCGAAGACGACCGTGAAGGTCGAAGGCCGCGATGCGGAGTCGTTGCTGAAGTTGATCGAATCCCTCGAAGAGCTGGACGACGTTCAGAAGGTGTGGGCGAATTTCGATATCGATGTGGAAGCAATGGTGAGGAACTAGGGACGAGCGGCGAGGACCTTGGATTCAGGGAAGAGTGCCCTGGGCCCAGCGTCCGAATCCCTATTCCCTTCCCGCATGCTCGCCCTTGGCATCGATCCCGGCACCGCCAGCACCGGATACGGCATCGTGCGCGGCGACCGGCCGGGGCTCGTGAGTCTCGTCGAATGCGGCGTGATTCGTACCCACGCCCGCGATCCACTGCCCGCGCGACTCGGCGAGATCTACGACGGTGTCACACAGCTCATAGCGCGTCATCGGCCCGATGCGCTCTCCGTCGAGGACGTGTTCTATGCCCGTAACGTGCGCACTACGATCGTACTCGGCCATGCGCGGGGAGTGATTCTTCTCGCCGGCCAGCAAGCCGCACTCGAGATCCACGAGTTCCCGCCGGCGGAGATCAAGAAGGCAGTGGTGGGCTCGGGCGCGGCAACAAAGGAACAAGTTCAGTTCATGCTCACGCGACTACTTCGATTGAAGGCCGTCCCCCAACCATCGGACGCGGCAGACGGGGTTGCCGCGGCGCTGGCCTACGTCATGAGTGCACGTCTTCCGTCGTTCAGGGCGAGCGCTATGCAGCACGATCGCGTAGATCGCGCACGGCGGGACGCCGCGGTGGCGCGCGCGCTGGCGCGAATGGCGGCGCGCCGCTCGAGTGGCGAGGGTAGCGGCGAGAGGTCGCCGTGATCGCGCACGTTGCAGGAACTCTCGTCGCAAAAGCACTCGATCATGTCGAGATCATGACCTCAGGGGGGGTCGGATACGAGATGGCCGTTCCGTTGAGTGTTTACGAAACACTGCCGAAAGTCGGCGACTCGGTGCGGCTTCATACATATCTCGTCGTGAAGGAAGACGGCTGGCAGCTGTTCGGATTCGCCAGTGCCTTCGAACGACAGGTTTTTCGGCGCGTTCTCGATGCGAAGGGCGTAGGCCCAGCACTCGCGCTGGGGATGCTCTCCACGCTCTCCGCGGAGCGCCTCGTGCGCGCCATTCGGGAGAAGGACATCGCGACGCTTCAGAGCGTGCCCCGTGTGGGAAGAAAAAAGGCCGAGCAGCTCATCCTCGACCTCGCGGACAAGCTCGATGATGTGCAGGTTGTTACAACGGGCGGCGTGGGCCGGACCGAAGGTCCCGCGGCTGAGGACGCGATCCGTGCACTCGTCTCGCTCGGCTACTCCACTGGCGACGCCGAGCGCGCGGTGCGGGTCGCGCTGGACGATGGCGGACGCGGAATGAGCGCACCAGAGCTCATTCGTCGTGCACTCACGAAGTTTGGGGGAGGGGGACGGTAATGCTGGCTGCGAGACGAACTTCGACGTTCACGGAATCCGTCATTCGCGAGATGACACGCATCGCCCAGATGCACGAGGCGGTGAATCTCGCACAGGGCTATCCCGATTTCCCAATGCCGGAGCCGCTGAAAGATGCAGCTTGCGCGGCGATTCAAGGCAATCTCAATCAATACGCCGTCACGTGGGGCTCCGCGAATCTGCGCATCGCAATCGCCGAGAAGTACCGTCGCTGGTACGGCATGGAGGTAGATCCCGACCGCGAAGTAACTGTGACCTGCGGCGCGACCGAGGCGATGGCATCCGTCTTCATGGCGCTGATGGACCCCGGCGACGAAGTGATCGTGCTCGAGCCCTTCTACGAGAATTATGGGCCTGATGCGATTCTCGCCGGTGCAACGCCGGTATTCGTGCCCTTCGAGCGTCCGAACTGGACCCTCGATGCCGATCGCTTGAAGAAGGCGTTCAACAAGCGCACCAAGGCGATCATCGTCAACACGCCGCACAATCCGTCGGGCCGCGTGCTCACTCGTGCCGAGATGTCTCTGATCGCCGAGCTCTGTCTCAAGTACGACGTCTGGGCCATCACGGACGAGATTTACGAACATATTCGTTATGCAGGCGCGCACCATGTGATGGCGACCTGGCCGGAGATGCGAGAGCGCACGATCACGATCTCCGGTTTGTCGAAGACTTTCAGCTGCACGGGGTGGCGTCTCGGATATGCCATTGCGCCGCCGGCACAGACCGCGCCAATCCGGAAAGTTCATGACTTTCTAACGGTCGGCGCTCCCGCGCCGCTCCAAGCGGCAGGCGCGGTGGGCCTCGCATTTGACGCCGATTACTTCAATCATCTCGCGCTCGACTATCGCGCACGGCGTCATGTGCTCGTCGAAGCGCTAACGGAAGCTGGCTTCTCTTTCGCGGTTCCCGAAGGGGCTTACTACATTCTCGCGGACTTCTCCGATTTGAGTGATCTGGACGACGTGACCTTCGCGAAGTGGATGACTCAGGAGATCGGTGTTGCGACGGTTCCCGGCTCGAGCTTCTACCATGACCGTGAGCTGGGGCGATCACTGGTGCGCTTCGCGTTCTGCAAGAAATTCGACACGCTCCGCCGCGCTGCGGATCGATTGGCGGAGGTGCGGCAGAAGGCCTAGTGTCGCGCTGTTAGGCAGAGAGAAAAGGCCCGCGCGGATTGCGCGGGCCTTTCGTTTGTCTGGCTCGTCGCACCACTAAGCGTTCCTAGTGAGGACGATTTGCCGCGGTGCTGACTTGAAGCAGGATAGCGTGCAGGGCGAGAAATTCGGCCGGCGGATTCACGAGGAACGCAGCATTCGCATTATTGACGAAGCCATTGAAGGCGCTGAGGGCGTTCTGCAACTGACCGGCCGTCGGTCGCGAGAGCAGACTCGGAAGATTCGACAATAGCTGCGAGACCACGCCGTCGTTCGTGCCGGCGCTGGACAAAGCTTTCGCCATCGCGTCGCGATCCGCTTGCGTGGCCGTCGTCATCATGCCGATAGCGACGCGAGCGACATCAACCGGAATCGCCACGCCTGTGATCGGCGAAATGATGTTGCCGCGCTCACGCAGGAGGCGCTCCATCTCGTTTCCAACCGCTCCGGCGACCGCGAGGTCGACCGGCACGGCGACCGTGCCCGGCGTAAAGAGCGTAACGACGACGAAGGGAATCGTCGTGTTGTTGTTCGCCTGCGCGGTGACCCGCGACGGGACGGCGGCGAACGTCGCCACACTCAACCCTAGAACCAGGAGCTTTTTCATTCGGCTACCTCTGTGGCGGCATGAAGATGTTACGAACTTGAGTAAACTTAAATCCGAGAGCGACACCGAGCAGGAACGACGACCTGTGGCCGTTGCGGCCGAGCACGTCGGCCCATGCCGGTGTAATCACGAGTGGGACCCAGCGGAGCGGCAGGACAGAGACACCGAGGTTGAGATCCTGGCCCCCCCAGTCGCCGATGAGGGTCACCTTCTCGTGCACGCGCAACCCCGCGCTACCAAATACACCGATGCTCCCGCGCTGCGACGTGGTGGTGAGGCTGTCGAAGTCTGGGCTAAAGCGACCGTCGCCGAGGCCAAGGTTCGTCGTGAGACTGCCGAACGGATCGCCTTCGCGTTGCCGCAACCGCCAGACCTTCGAGACCACACCGTAATACGTCTTTGGCGCGTCGAGACTGCCCCACCCCGCGAGATTCTCGCCGCCGATCGCGATCGCGGTATTGCCCGGCAACACTCGGTGCAGCTTGAGTCCCAGCGCGCCGTTCTGCCCGAAGCCCTCGCGTACCGTCGAGAACGAGAAAACACTCAGCTCGATGCCGATGTAATCACGGGAATTCCAAAGGCCGAAGCCGGCGACGGCCGAACCATCGCTCGACTCACCGCTTCGTGTGCGGCTTGCAAAGCCAGCTCCCACGAAGCCGTCGCCGAAGTTTGCGCCGTACGCCGATTGCGACGATGTGTTGTGCCCCGGGGCAAAGCGCGACGCCGTTGCCGCAACCTCGGTCGCCGGGACCAGTGGCAACTGGAAGCGTCGCCGCAGACTATCGAGAATCTGCCCCGGGTTCTGTGCCCAGACTGGGTGAACCATCGCGCTCAGCGCCAGCATTCCCAGGCTCGCCACGCCCACGCGCAGAAGCCGATCGCGTCCCATGAACTGCCTCCTCAGGAAGTGAGTCCCAACCACTCGCCGACGCAGACGCGCTGCAACCTGTCCAACGACGCAGTGCGTTACGCGAACACATGAATTGTTAAATGCAGCCATCAAGCTTGCCCGCAAACAGCGAAAAGTGCGCCGTCGGGGTTCCCAATCATCGACTCTCGACATCGGTGTAATTGACCGAATCGTTGCGAGCTGCACGGGCCTCTCGAATCCAACAAGAACCAGCTTCGCAGACCGACAATTGGACACTGATTCGTTCTCGATCGCTCCGAAAAATCACAGGCCTTCACTACTTCGGTTCGGACTTTCTTCGGACTATATTTCCAGTTCTGTTCGTGCAGCCACAAGTGGTCAACAACGTCTGATGTCACGCGCCGAGATCACCACCCCAGAGGCGCTCGCCGAAGAATCTGTCGTCGAGCTCTCTCTTCGTCCCCAACGCTTGGCCGAGTTCATCGGCCAGGAAAAGGTCAAACAGAGTCTCAGGATCTGGATCGACGCCGCACTTGCACGACGCGAACCACTCGATCATGCGGTCTTCTATGGACCGCCCGGACTCGGCAAGACGACCCTGGCCGAGCTCATTGCCCGCGAGCTTGCAGTCAACATTCGCACCACTTCGGGTCCCGCGCTCGAAAAACCCGGTGATCTCGTCGGTACGTTAACGAACCTGCGAGAGGGAGATATCCTCTTCATCGATGAGATCCATAGGCTTCGCCCGATAATCGAGGAGTTCCTCTATCCGGCGATGGAGGACTACAAGATCGACATCCGGCTCAGTGAAGGGCCGAAGGCGCAGACGATTTCGATGCCCATCGAGCGATTCACCCTCATTGGCGCAACGACACGGTTCGGCATGTTGACGCCGCCGATGCGCGCACGCTTCGGCATCGTCGAGCGGCTGAACTACTACCCGGTGGAGGACCTCGAGCAGATTGTCACTCGATCGGCGATGGTGCTCAACGTCGAGATCCAGGAGGGCGGCGCACACGAGATCGCCCGTCGGTCACGCGGCACGCCACGTGTCGCCAACCGGCTGCTCCGCCGCGTCCGAGACTATGCCCAGGTGAAGGCGGACGGGGTGATCACGAAGGACGTCGCATCGCAGTTGCTTCGGATGATCGATGTCGATGAGTTCGGACTCGACGACATGGACGCCCGGATCCTCAAGACGATTATCGAGAAGTTCGACGGCGGGCCCGTCGGTCTCAATAACATCGGTGCGGCGATTGGCGAGGACTCGACCACGATCGAGGAAGTCTACGAGCCCTTTCTGGTGCAGCACGGCTTTCTCCAGCGGACCCCCCGCGGTCGGATGGCGACGTCACTCGCTTACCGTCATTTTGGCTACACGCCGCCACCCACTCATCCGACGCAGCCATCCCTCTTCTGAGCTATCCGCTATCAGGTGAAAGCCGATAGCTGCTCCAGTGCGTACTTCCGATTTTGATTTCGCGCTGCCGCCGGAGCTCATCGCGCAGCGACCGCTCGACCGCCGCGACGAGAGTCGGTTGATGGTCGTGGATCGGAAACGCGGCGCCATCGAGCATCATCGCTTCCGCGATCTCGTTGACATCATCCCACCGGGCGACGCACTCGTGGTGAACCGCACACGTGTCTTGCGCGCGCGACTTCTCGGAACGCGTCCCTCCGGCGCGCCCGCCGAGATTCTTTTGCTCAAGCCACTCGGCGGTAGTCGCTACGAGGCGATGGTGTCGCCAGGCGGAAAGCTGAAGCCGGGGCGTATCGTCTCGATCGCTACGGATCTCTCCGTGCAAATTCTCGAGGTCACTCCGCGCCGGACTCGGATCGTCCAACTTGTTGGCCATGGCTCGCTCGACGCGCTGATCGAACGGCATGGGCACGTACCGCTGCCGCCGTACATCGAACGTGCGGATGCGGTAGAAGACGCGGAGCGCTACCAAACCGTCTACGCGCGTGAAGCCGGGTCGGTAGCAGCGCCCACGGCTGGACTGCATTTCACCCCCGAGCTACTCGAGAGCCTTCAACATCGCGGCGTTAGGCGCATCGAGATCCTGTTGCACGTTGGCGCCGGAACGTTCAAGCCTGTCGAGTCCGAAGATCCGGCGCAACATGTCATGCACGAAGAGCGGTACCTGGTTAGTGAGGAGGCGGCAATCGCGATCGATGCAACACGTCGTACTGGGGGCGCCATTTGGGCAGTCGGCACGACGACTGTGCGCACCCTTGAAAGCGCCGCCGATGCAGCGGGTGGCGTTGCCGTAGGCGAAAAGGAGACCGCTATTTTCATCCGGCCCGGCTATCACTTTCGCGTCGTCGATCATCTGATCACGAACTTTCATCTCCCCCGCTCGACACTCATCATGTTGGTCGCGGCGTTCGCCGGGTACGATCTGACCATGAAGGCGTATCGCGAAGCCATCGCCCAGCGGTATCGGTTTTACTCGTATGGGGACGCGATGGTGGTGGTGTGAGATCTACGGCTCAGGGGCTGAGGGAGCGCGATGGGCTTTCGCTTTAGTCTCGAGAAAACGGAGGGGCGAGCACGCGCGGGCATGTTCGCGACGCCGCATGGCGATGTCGCCACCCCGGCTTTCATGGCTGTTGGGACGCTCGCGACGGTGAAGGCTCTCGATCCGGAGGAGCTCAATGCGATGGGCGCGCAGATGATCCTCGCCAACGCATATCACCTGCACCTGCGCCCGGGGGATGCCCTGATCCGCGATCTCGGTGGCCTGCACCGATTCATGGGCTGGTCACGACCTATTCTCACTGATTCCGGAGGGTTTCAAGTCTTCTCATTGGCGGGCCTGCGCACCGTGGATGAAAACGGTGTCGAGTTTCGCAGTCACATCGACGGCTCGACACATGTCTTCACCCCGGAGTTGGTCATGGGCATCGAGCGAAACCTCGGCGCCGACGTGATCATGCAATTCGATCACGTCATCCCGGGACAAAGCGATCTCGCCTCGGCACGCGACGCGAGCGAGCGCAGCATTCGCTGGCTCGAGCGCTGCGTTCGTGCGCTGGCCAGCCTAGCGACTGACGAGCCACGGAACGAGCAGGCGCTATTTCCGATCGTGCAGGGTGGCATCCATGACGAGCTGCGTGAGAGTGCCGCGCGCGCGATCGTTGGGAGCGGCGACTGGGTGGGCTTCGGGATTGGCGGCCTCTCCGTGGGGGAGGCGAAGGCGGATATGTATCGGGTTCTCGAGAGCGTGAACGAGGTGTTGCCTGACGATCGGCCTCGCTATCTGATGGGCGTCGGTTTCCCCGAAGATCTCGTGGAAGGAGTGCGACGCGGCGTGGACCTGTTCGATTGTGTCGCGCCGACGCGGATGGGACGCAATGGCGCGGCCTTTACGGTGGATGGGCGCATCAACATCAAGCGCACCGAATATCGAACAGACGCGCGTCCCTTGGACGAGGACTGCGACTGCTCGGCGTGTCATCGCTTCTCACGTGCCTATATCCGGCATCTCTTCGTATCGGACGAGATCCTCGGCCATCGCCTGCTCTCCCTGCACAATGTACATTTCCTCGTTCGGCTAATGCGCGTCGCGCGCGACGCGATTCGCACGGGTACCTTCGGCGGTTGGAGCCGCGACTGGCTCGCCCGCTATCACTCTCGACAGACGATTCCGGCATGACCTCGAGCGGCACGTTTTTCCTCCTCCAAGCCGCCGGTGGCGCGGGCACTTCGCCGTTGTTCCAGATCGGGATCCAGTTCGCGCTCATCCTCGCGATCTTCTATTTCCTCATGATCCGCCCTCAGCAAAAGCAACGGCGGCAGCATGAGGACAATCTTCGCAATCTGCAGAAGGGAGATGAGATCGTTACGACGGGAGGCATCGTCGGCCAGGTCGTTCACATTCGCGAAACGCTGAAGGATGGCGCTGCCGTGAAAGGGATGGACGATCAAGTGACTATCAAATCTGCGGAATCGCGACTGATCGTCGAACGCGGGCGCATTGCGAAGGTCACGAGCGCAAAGCGCGTCGAGGCAGCGGCGACGACGTCGGCCTCGTAAGGCACTTCGGACAGGCAGCGAGAATCGCGCGTGAGCTTGTTGGATATTCGCGTCCTTGGGGATCCGGTTCTTCGTCAGGAGACGAAGATCGTCACCGAGGTGACACCCGAACTGCGCCGGCTCGTGGACGACATGTTCGAGACGATGTACGTCGCCAAGGGAATTGGTCTCGCGGCACCCCAGGTTGGTCGTCTCGAGCGTCTCTCCGTCGTCGACGTGGACGATCAGCGATTCGCGCTTTTTAATCCCGAGATCGTCGAAAACGACGCAAAGAAGATCAAAGGCGAGGAAGGGTGCCTCTCGATCCCGGAGATCTACGGCGACGTCGAGAGATCGGGCCGGGTACTCGTCCGCGCGATGGACATCGAGGGGAAAACATTCGAGGTCGAGGGTCGTGATCTGCTCTCGAGATGTTTGCAGCACGAGATCGACCATCTGCATGGTCGTCTGTTCATCGATTATCTGAGCGCGCTCAAGCGCCGCTCGGCGATGGGTAAGTGGACGAAAGAGAAGGAGAAGTATCCTGGGAACATTCGACGCCTAACGGCAAGTGAGGTTGCCGCTCACCACCATCGTGATGAGGAGCTCTGAGCAATGCGCGTGCTCTTTTGGGGCACGCCGGAGTTCGCGACTCCCGCCCTGCGCGCGCTGCTCGGTGAGGGATTCGAGGTCTGCGGCGTCGTAACACAGCCCGACCGGCCAGTTGGGCGATCGCGATCCACGGCACAACCGTCACCCGTGAAGTTGATCGGTTTGGACGAAGGCATTCCTGTGCTACAGCCGGAGCGTCCGCGAGGTGAGGAATTCCTCGCCGAGGTCGCGCGGTTGGATGCAGATCTGTCAGTCGTCGTGGCGTACGGGCACATACTTCCCAAGTCTGTGATCGACCTCCCGCGGCGCGGCACAGTGAACATTCATGCCTCATTACTCCCTGCCTTGCGCGGGGCGGCACCGATCCAGGCGGCAATTCGCGAAGGCCTCGACGAGACAGGCGTGACGATCATGCGAATGGTGCCGCCTCTCGATGCCGGGCCGATCATCCTGCAGGCAAGAACACCCGTCCTCGAGGATGAGACCTACGGCGAGCTATCACTGCGGCTTTCCGAGCTTGGCGCGCTCACGCTCATCGAGGCCCTTTCGCTGTTGGAGCTTGGCGGCGCTGACGAGCGTGCACAGGACGAACGATTCGCGACGTTTGCACACAAGATCGATCGTGCCGCGACGTGGGTGGAATGGAACGCCTCAGCAGCGCAAGTATGCCGGCTGATTCGCTCTCTAGATCCGAAGCCCGGTGCGTTGACGACCTTGCGCGGTACCGAGGTGAAGCTCTTCGGCGCGCGCTTGGCTCCGGGAGCGGCGGTCCTTACGCCCGGTTCGATTCAATCGATCGATGATGAGGGGATGATCGTTGCGTGCGGGGAAGGCGCGGTGCGGATTGCCGTCGTCCAGCCGTCCGGCAAGAGACGCCTCACGCCTAACGAATGGGCACACGGCCGCGCCGCAGCCGTCGGAGATCGCTTCGAGCCGTCGCCCGCGACCGTTGCATAGCTGCCCGTGGGCGAGAGCACACCCGCAGTCGTCCCTCCCATTCTGCACGCGGTCACGAACGACGAAGTTGTCGCGCGCCCGACTTTTCTGGATCTCGCGCGCCGCGTAATGCAGTCGATGGGCTCGCGTGGCGCGCTTGTTCTTCGCGCCGCGCGCATGGCACAAGACGAGTCGGCGCGTTTTGTCGAGCTTGCGCTGACACTCGCGGAAGAGCAGGAGCGCACCGGCGCATGGATCGTGATCAACGATCGCATCGATGTCGCACTCATCGTGTGTGCGCGGGGTGTTCAGTTGACGAGTCATTCGCTCGACGTGAGCGACACGGCGCACGTGCTGCTCAAGACAGCCGAGGTCTGTCGGTCGAACGTGCCCTGCGCTATTGGGGCGAGCGTGCACTCCCTCGAAGAGGGAATCGCGGCGCGGTTGGCCGGAGCAACGTGGGGCGTCGTAAGCGACGTGCTAGCTCCACACGTGAATCACGAGCCCGAGTCGGGCCCGCTGCTGCTCGATCGACTCGTGAGGTACAGTGGCATTCCCATCGTGGCAATAGGCGGGATCGTCCCACAGCATGTCGCAGCACTGCGACGTGCGGGTGCGCATGGAATCGCGGCGATCAGGGGAATCTGGGACGCCGATCATTCCGAGCGTGCAGTCCTCGACTATCTTTCCGCCTATGACTCGGAGGTGGGACGATAGCCGCTCGGCCATAGGCGGATCGGGCGGCGGGGACGCCGATGCGCCCGCACGGTTGGTCACGCCGGGCGGCGTGACTGACGCACGTGCGGCAGCGGCTGCCATCTGTACGGACATTCGTGGCGGCGAATTGCTCGACACGTCGTTCGATCGGCGTGTCGGTGACGAATACCATCTCGACGCACGAGACCGACGTTGGACGCGTGAGCTCGTCTATGGCATGCTTCGTCGGCGTTCGCGCCTCGACGCCTTCTTGAACGAGCGGGTGCGCAATGGCATCGCGCGGCTCGACGCGGATCTGCTCGATCTTCTTCGGCTGGGCGCATTCCAGCTCTTGTTCATGGGAAGCGTTCCGGCGTATGCGGCCATCGCACAGACCGTGGAGCTCGCAAAGCGTCGCCATGGCATCGGGGCCAGCAAACTCGCGAACGCCGTGTTGCGTCGACTCGATCGCGAACGAGACGCACTGCGTCTTCCGACGCCTTCCGATCCTCTCGATGCGCTTTCGCTCGAGTACTCGCACCCCCGATGGTTGATCGCGCGCTGGATCGCCCGGTGGGGCGAGGAAGAGACTCGGCGATTGCTCGAGGCAAACAATGGCGAAGCACCGCTCGTCGCGCGGCCATATCACGCTGTCCGGGAGCAGCTCGAGGCCATGCTCGAGGCCGCGGGCGTTCATGTCGAAGACGCACCGCTCGCTCGCGATAGCATTGTTCTGAACAGCCCCGTGTCTTCGCTTACCGATCTTGGCGCGTTTCGTCAGGGACTGTTCCACCTGCAGGATCCCGGCTCGACTTTGGTGACGCAGTACGCGTGCGTTCCAACAGGGGCCATAGTTGCCGATCTCTGCGCCGCGCCCGGCGGTAAATCGATCGAGGTCTCGCGGAACGCGTCGGCGGTTTATGCGAGCGACATCTCAATTGGCCGCTTGCGTCGCGTCATCAGCAACACGAGCCGCCTGGAGATCCCGCATGTCTTTCCGTACGTGGCAGACGCGCGAATGCCGGCTATTCGTCCGGTAGACTTCGTCATCGTGGACGTGCCATGTACCGGAACGGGGACGTTCCGCCGTCATCCTGACGGGCGCTGGCGACTCAAGCCATCCGATCTCGCAGTGCTCGGCGCGCTTCAGCGCGCCATCTTCCGCTCCGCCGCCCAGGTGGTGCGTCCCGGAGGATTGCTCGTGTACAGCACCTGCTCATTGGAGCCAGAGGAAAACGATGCGCAGCTCGAGGCTTTCCTCGCCGAGAATCCGGGCTGGCGCTTGGAGCCGCCACCGGAGGGGACGGTCCCGTCGGCAGTGTTGGATGCCGGCCGCCTGCGTGTACTTCCTCAGCGCCACGGGACCGATGGCGCATTCGCCGCTCGATTGCGAAGGACGGGGGGGGAGCAGTGAATTGGCGCGGCGCCATCCGCCGCCTCATTCCGTACTTGATCGCGATCGTTGGCGGCTTTTTGTTCGCTTACTTGATCGCGGCTTTCGTTTTCTTCCCGTCGGGCGTCATCAGCCAGGATCTCAAGGTGCCTAACGTGATCGGGCTCGATCTTCAAACCGCGCAGCAGCGGCTCGCGCAATCGGGGTTCGCGTACGAGACGGGAGAGACGCGCTTTCATGCAACGGCTCCGAAGGGCACGGTGCTCGATCAAAATCCGCCGGCAGGAGCAAAGGATGCCGCGGGCGCGAAGGTGACCCTCGCGATCAGCGGCGGCCAGCGCATGGCCGTTGTGCCAAACGTGGTCGGCATGGCCCGGCCCGACGCTGAGCGTGCGCTCGATCAAGCCGGCCTCGATGTAGGAGATGTCACCGAGCAGCCGAGCCAAACAGCGCGCGGCGAGGTAGTCGACACCAAGCCGCGTGCTGGGACCGAGACGCCGATTCCCGGTCCCGTGCAGCTCGTACTGAGCGGTGGACCAGCGACGATCCAGGTTCCGGACGTCGTTGGCCGAAGCTTCGCTCAAGCGCGTCAACTCCTGCAACAACTCGGGCTCGCGGTGGGCGACGTCACGTCGCCTAACGGCGGATCACCGGACGGCGGCTCCATTATTTCGTCACAGTCGCCCGCGGCTGGCGCGCAGGTAGTCGCGGGTTCGCGCATCGCACTCAAGGTGGGTTCGTAGGGAAATGACGCTTCACGCACACTCGCCACGGATCGCACCGAGCATTCTGTCGGCGGACTTCTCGCGGCTCGCTGACGAGATCGCGATGTGCGAAGCGGGCGGCGCCGACTGGATTCACATCGACGTCATGGACGGCCAGTTCGTCCCGAACATCACTTTCGGGACAAAGGTGATCGAGACGATCCGCAAGCTCACCGATCTGCCGCTCGACTGTCACCTGATGATCGTGCAGCCCGAGCGCTACTTCGACGACTTCGTGTCCGCCGGCGCGAGTGGAATCACGATTCACGCCGAGGTGTCGCCGCACCTGCAGCGTCAGCTGGTTCGACTCCGCGAGCTCGGCTGTCGTGCTGGCGTGGCGCTAAACCCTTCGACGTCGCTGACGGGAGTCGTCGAAGTGCTCGCCGATCTCGATCTCCTGCTCGTGATGACCGTCAACCCTGGTTTTGGCGGGCAAGGATTCATTTCGCATTCACTGGACAAAATTCGACGGGCGCGGCGCGTTCTAGCCGAGGGCGGCAGCCGGGCCATACTCGAAGTAGACGGCGGCATCGCGAGGGATACGATAGGCGAGTGCTGGCGTGCCGGAGCCGACACGTTCGTCGCTGGGAATGCGATCTTCTCGGCAAGAGATCCACAGGCGGAGATTGGGGCGCTGCGGGATCAATGTGCCATCAGCGTCTGACGCACGGAGCGCCGTCCGAACGTAAGGATTTGTACCATGACCGTTAGGCAGCAATGGATCGTCGTCGGCATCGTCGTCGCCATACTCGGCGCGGCGTTGTTCGCGGGCGTGAGGCTGTTCGCGGATGATCTCTTTCCGATCGGTGTCGGCTCACCCGCGCCAACGTTCGTGGCCAAGGACGTGCACTCCGGCACTACGCGCACACTCGCCGACTACCGCGGGCAGGTGGTGCTGCTCAACGTCTGGGCGACATGGTGCGAGCCATGTAAGGTCGAGATGCCGAGCATGGAGGAGTTACACAAGGCGTATGGCTCGCGGGGTGTGCGCGTCGTCGCTGTGAGCATCGACGACGTTGTTGGCGAGGATTCGATTCGCGCCTATGCACGCGACTTGGGCCTCACCTTCGACATTCTGCACGATCCGACGCATGCTATCGAGCGGGCGTACCAAACGACCGGCTATCCGGAGAGCTTCGTCATCGATCGTACGGGAATCATTCGGCGAAAGTGGATCTCCGCGGCTGATTGGAATGCCCCAGCGAGCCGGGTCCTCTTCGACGAACTGCTGGCGACGCCAGCCGCAACGGCGGCGAGGTAGCTATGTCGGGATCGCCGCCCTTGCCTAACGAAGAACCGGCCGCCCACCGACCTATACCGACGTGGCGCCGGCGCGTTACGGAGGCGTTCACGCAACGCCTCGCCTTGAAAGGAACGGCGCTGGTGCTCGCGATCGTGCTCTGGTTCATCGTCACTGCCAAAGAGCCGAATCAGGACCTCGTCGAGGTCCAATTCGCTCCACAGCTCGACAGCTCCCTCGTCCTAAAGGATCCACCGCCCACGATTCACGCGCTCGTCGTTGGCACGCCGCAAGAACTACTGAAGCTCTTCGCTCACCCGCTCGTAATCAGACGCACGATCGCTGCCAATTCGCCAGATACGGTGGTTGTCGATCTCTCGACATCCGACGTCGAGCTGCCCCCCGGCATCGACGCGATCGTTCGTGGAGTACAGCCAAAGAGCGTCGAGCTGCACTTCGAATCGACGAGCTCACGCATCGTTTCGGTGCGATCGGGCGTGCAGGTCGTCGCCGACACCCTACATCCGTCGGCCACCGTCACCGTGCATCTCGATCCCGAGCGCGTCGAGGTGAGTGGGCCGCGTCAGCGCGTGCTCAACTTGCCCTATGTAGTCACGGCTCGCGTCGCAATTCCCGCGACAGATTCCCTTCCGCATCTCGTCGATATCGACACCACTCGGCTGGGGCTGCGCGTCAAACCATCGCAGGTGAAGGTGCATCTCGTGCCCACCGGACCGGCGACGGCGAGCGTCGCCCCAGCCGTGAAGTCCTGACAAACGATGCGCCTTCTCGGCATCGAAACGTCCTGCGACGAGACTTCGGCCGCCGTGCTTTCCGGAGAGGGTGAGACAGCGACTCTCGAATCGCTCGTCATTCTCTCGCAGGATGTGCATCGCATTTTCGGCGGCGTCGTTCCCGAAATTGCGTCGCGCGCTCACGTCACGGCCATAGTGCCCGTCGTGGAGCAAGCGCTCGCTGACGCCACGCTCACTCGTCAGGCGTTGGAGGCCGTCGCCGTGACGAACGGCCCCGGGCTCGTCGGTGCCCTTCTTGTCGGCGTAAGCTTCGCCAAAGCGCTTGCGTTCGCGCTGAATGTCCCAGTAATCGGCGTCCATCACATGGAAGGACACCTCTTCGCGACCGCACTCGAGGAACCAGAGGCGGTACCACCTTTCACAGCATTGCTCGTTTCCGGCGGACACACCCTACTACTCGATGTCGAGGCATGGGGTCATTACCGCTTGCTGGGTCGCACGCGTGACGACGCCGCCGGCGAGGCATTCGACAAGGTGGCGAAGCTCCTGGGCTTGCCTTATCCCGGCGGCCCGGCGATCGAGCGCGAAGCAAGAGAGCATGCCCACACGGGTGCGGCGTCGGAGTATCGTTTTGCTCGTCCAATGCTTCGACGCGATCAGCGGCCGGGCGATTCGGATTACTTCGACGTGTCGTTCAGCGGCTTGAAAACAGCTGTGCTGAATGCAGTGCGTTCGCGTAGCGCATCGGCACCTGTTGACCAAGCCAGCCGCCGAGCGATCGCCCGCGCGTTTCAGGATGCGCTCATCGAGACGCTCGTTGAGAAGACGGCGAGGGCGGTGCGGCAGTTCCGTCGACCGCGTGTCGTTCTCGGGGGCGGTGTGGCCGGCAATCGTACACTCGTCGAGGCAATGCGCTCACGCATGGCGTCCCTCGGCGCAAGCGTGTTTGCACCCAGCCAGCGACTCGCGACGGACAACGCCGCGATGATCGCACGCGCGGGTCTGTTTCATCTCGAGCGCGGTGAACGGTCAGGGCTCGACCTCAATGCCTTTGCGTCGCTCCCGCTACCCGGGCTCGCTGACTAGAGTTCAGGCACATGACGCTCGCCGACCCAATCATCCATCATCCGCTCTCGTACACGATTGGTCCCCTCACCCTCACTGGGTTCGGGATCGCCGTGCTAATGGCGTTCGTGGTCGCCCAGCTCATTGGGCAGCGTGAGTTAACACGTCGCGGCTACGATCCGGAGCCGGTAAACGACATGATTTTCGCCGCCGTGATCGGCGGTCTGCTCGGCGCAAAGCTCTATTACGTGATCATCCTGAGGAACTACGACGCACTGTTCACGCGGGGCGGCTTTGTTTTCTGGGGTGGATTGATCGGCGGCACGCTGGCGGTGATGCTCGTAATCTGGCGAAAAAAGATTCCAATGTTGCGAATCTTCGACGTCGGCGCGCCCTCCGTCGCCGCCGCGTACGCGGTCGGCCGCACGGGCTGCTGGGCGGTTGGCGACGACTATGGAAAGCCTTGGCCGGGAGGCTTTCTGTCGGTTCAGTTTCCGAATGGCGCCCCGCCCTCGACCGTCGCCTACATGAGCCACGATTTCGGCGTTCAGTTTCCGGCCGGGACCAATCCGAATACCGTGGTCGCGGTGTACCCCACGCAGCTCATCGAGGTCGCGTTAGGATTGCTGATGTTCGCCGTCCTGTGGCGAATGCGAGATCACAAGCACGCCGAGGGCTGGCTGTTCGGGGTGTACTGCGTGTTCGCCGGGTTCGAGCGATTCCTCGTCGAGTTCCTGCGGGCGAAGGATGATCGAACTCTGTATGGTGGACTGTCGATGGCACAGTTCATCGCCATCGCCTTTATGCTTGGCGGTGTGGTGTGGATGTGGTGGCGAAGTGACGTCAGCGCGACAAAGCCTGGCATCTACGCTGACGCACGCGCCCCGCGCGCCGCCTGAGATCCAGAGCCTACTTCGTCTCCTGAGCTACGGCGTCCTCGAGCGCAGCGAGACGAGCGCGGAGACGCTCGTTATCATGGCGGAGGGATGCCAGCTCGCGCGCGAGATCCAAAGTGGATGATGTGCTAGGCTCTACGGTCGGCAGAGCGACGGATCGTTTCGGCCAGAACGTTTTGGCGAGTGCGAAGACGAAGAGTCCAAGCAACAAGAGCTGCGCGAGCACAGTTTGCCATGTCGGATACAAGCCTAACGCTTCGACATGCGGAAACCCGGGGATCAGCGTTATAGGCATTGCGTTCCCTTCCTGCAGCTCGCGTACGCCCTTCCCCATGAAGACGAACGCCATGTAATAGAGCAGCACGCTCGTCACGCTGAAGAAGGGACGAAGTGGAATACGCACCCCATAGCGGTAGAACAGCGTGAAGATCACCGCGAGCGCGGCGAAGCCGAGCACGATGCCAAGCGAAATCGGCAGCGCCACTCGAGGGCCTTCGTCGAAGAGCGCCTGATAGAACAGTGCCGTCTCCGCGCCCTCGCGGTACACCGCGAGAAACGCGACGAAGGCCAGTGCCCTTCCACCTCCGTGCGCCAGCGCATTCGAGACTTTCTCGCGAATGAACTGCTGCCATTTTGCCGCTTCCACGCGCGATATCAGCCAATAGCTCACCGAGAAGAGCACGCCTACCGCGACTAGCAAGGTGAGGCCTTCGATGATCTCGCGGCTTGCCGGCATGGCACCGAGAACCGTCTTGAGAACTACAGCGGTCACGGCGCTCGCAAGGAGACCAAAAGCGACGCCGGTCCAAATGTCCTTCAGTCGTTCGCGATGTCCGGTCTTCAGTAGAAATGCGACGACCGCCCCGATGACAAGGATCGCCTCGAAACCCTCGCGCAGAATGATGAGGAAAGACTGAACAAACGCCTCGTAGGCACTTCCGGTGCGCTGCGTGAGATCGACGACCTTCGGCATTGTGGCTTCGATCGCATCCCGCGCCCGCTCTGCTCCGTGGATGTCGTTGTCGCGAATGTTTCCCTTGAAGTCCGCAAACAACTTCTCCATCGAGGCTACGATTCCCGGATCGCGCGCGCGAGCCGGGGTTTCGATCGGCTCGAAAGCGAGGTATGCGTCGAACGCCCGGTCGGACGCATCGCCTAAACGACCGCCTCGAGCTGCCGTGAGTGATTGCTCGAGCAGCGACAACGCATGCGACGCGGCCGCCTCGCTGCCACTATCGCCCTTTGCCGCGACGGACGCCTGACTTCGATCACGCATCGGCAAGGTTCGGAGATACGCCACGACGCTCTGGAGTTGTGCGGGCGAGAGATCGCGGCTGGGCGGCATCGGCGTGCCAACCATACCCTCACGCACGACCGCGGCGAGTTGGGCGTCCGTTCGCTCGGCCTGCCAACCGAAGGAGCCGATCTCGGGCGGCAGGCGACTCAATGCTCGGGTGAGGCTTGCATCGCCGTTCCCAAGCATGCCGTGACACTGTGCGCACCGCTGCGCAAAAATTCCTTCGCCCTCGGCGACATCTCCTCCGCTCGCGCGGAGAGTCATCAAGTATGAGACGACGTTCCACCGTTGATTCGATGTGAGGTTGCCGGCGAAAGCAGCCATGGGCGTCCCAGCAACACCGACAGACATGATGCGGTAGATCAATGCTGGACTTCGATCATACATCTCGCGCGCGCTGCCGATCGCTGGTGGCTTTGGGTTCAGCGCAGCCGCGGCAGGCCCGTCGCCCAGGCCGCGGGTCCCATGACACGACGAACAGTTCTTCTCGTAAAGCGCGTGGCCCGCGGCGACATCGAGCGGCGCATTCGGGAGCTCCAGCGCTGCTTCAGTGCCTAGAGATGCCGCGAATCGCGTATTCAGCCCAGCGACCGCCGCGGGCGGACGCTTCTCCGACACCGCAACCACGATCGAATCGAGCAGCGTGCGTGCGGTATCTCCGCGCGCGCCGGGCAGTCGTTCGGCGCTGCGACGCGCATCAGTCAAAAAATCGACCGCTTCTTGATACTCTTGGGCCGAGATCAGCCGGCCGTGATCGTCTATGCCCTTGGCGTACTCTTCGAGGGCAACCGTTACGATGTTGGCGACTCGTTTGACCGGGTGCTCCTGCGCGCCAGTGACTCGAAAAGCCGAAACGAGTGCAAGAGCGATGGCGAAAAGGCGAGACCGACGGATCAGGACGGCAGCGGGGCTCATTGCCGATAGAATGTATCGGGATTGCGTGATTCGCAGTAGTACGTAGAGCTTAGCTCAACCCTCCAGTACCACTACCGCGACCGCCGCCGACTTGCTGTGAGTTAGTGAGATGAGCATTCGCGCGACTCCGAGCTCCGTCGCGCGCTCCTCCGCGCGACCATGTAGACAAAGGTATGGGGCGCCATCCTCTCTCAAACACACCTCGATCTCACGCCAACCGACGGCCCTCGCGAGCTGATTTCCGGACAGCGCTTTGTACGTGGCCTCCTTGGCGGCCGCGCGGGCTGCGAAGTGAAGCGCTGGTTCCGCGTGAGCCAGTGCGTACTTCGCTTCGTCATCGGTAAAGATGCGCTTGATGAGGCGTTCGCCAGTCGTCTCGAGCATGTGGCGCATGCGATCGATCTCCACGATGTCGACACCCAGACCGACAATCACCGCGGCTTTCCCTCGTTCTCGCCCGCACCCTCATCGGGCGAGGTGCGTCTCCATCGACCCGAGGTCGCCGAGGGCCGAGGGGAGCTCGCCAAGGCCTGTCGTAGTGGCGGCCAACTCGAATCGGCGATGTAAAAGACCACGCGAAGCTGAGCGAGCCATGCATCCCACTGGTCAACGTCCATCGCGTCGCCCTGCGCGCGAAAGGGATCGGCGAGAGCACCCAACGCCTGAAGGGCATCTCGAAGTGGCTCGATGATCTCGAACAGCTCGGCTTCGAACGCGCGACGAGCGGGTGCGCGAGCGCCAAATCGCTCGGTTGCGAAACCGCGTACGACCGCGGAAATGGCCGCCGTGAGGCGCCGTGCTTCGAATGCACCTACGATTTGCGAACGGGAGATCGCCTGCGCGGCGACCTTTCGGCTTTCGAGGAGCGGCGCGAAATATCGCTCCTGCTCTTCGGAAGCCGCCGGGTCGTTAGGCGGGCCACGACGGGAGCCGACGCTGCGCAGCGAGCGCATCAGCTCCGGCAGCTCGTCAAACGCCCCTGGCTCTGACATCGGCACCGTCACGCGTTGCTCACGTCGTAACGTACTCCACCGGCGAGCTCGTCGTCGCTGAGCGCCGCGAGCTGGCCGGTCCGCGACTCGAAGCGACGTGCGAAATCAGGCAGTCGTTCCGTGGTGAAGGAGTCTCTCGGGAGCCCGAGGATCGGTATGGCGCGCTCGATCATCGCGGGATCACCCTCGACCTCAACGAGATCGTCCATGCGCGGATACCGTTCGAAGCGAACTGTCGCACCATGGAGAGCGTATTGCCAGATCGAGCGGTCGATCTGCATCGTGACTACGAACCCGAGGCGCTCGAGAATCTGTGCGAGTGTGCTCGGATCGCCCGCGATATCGGTAACCAGCTCCTCTCGTTGCTTGTACGGCCCAGTCAGCACGGATGGGCCTTTCCAGTCGATTGATGCGCTCACGGCCTCTGTGTCTTTGCGATAGACGCGGAGGCGTAACACGTGGTCGACTGCGGCAAGGCTGCGATCAGAACGATCGTAGCGCCGATCCTCGAGGCGTCCGACAAAGGTCAATCGACCGCCGTTCGCCTCGATCCTGCGACGCGCGGCGTCGAGATCTGGTACGATCGCTTTGAGCTCCGTCTCTATCATCAGGAGTCGAGAATTGCGTGTACCACGGCGTCCGTATCCGAGAGATCGTCGAAGACCGCTACGGCACCGCAAGCCAGCAGCTCGTCTTTGGTGTAGCGACCCGTCGTCACGCCGATCGCACGCGCGCCAACGTCGCGTCCGCAGTCCATGTCCGCAGGCGTGTCGCCGATGATGACAATGTCGCCGCCCGGGATGTCAGTCCCGAGCAAATACGCCGCACGCTGTTGCGCGATTGCTGGCAGCTCTGGACGCAGCTCGTGATCGGTGCCGTATGCGCCAACGACAAACACGCCGGGGTCGATTCCAACGGCTTCGAGCTTTGCTCGCGCTCCCTCGACGAGGTTCCCGGTGAGGAGACCGATAATGACATCATTGCGACGAGCGAGTGCTTCCAACAGCCGCAGGACTCCGGGTAATGCCTTCGCCTGATGATTCGCGTCCCGCAATTCCTCACGAAGAAATACCACGTACCGCGCGAACAGCTCCTTCATCCTGTCGTCGATGAGTGAATCCTCATGGCCAACCGACCGCATCAGCTCGCGCACGATTTGCGGATCGGTTTTTCCGTCAAAACGATGGTCGGCCGGCCCCGTCTCACCGAAAATTTCGATGAGGGCACGGTGAATGGCGCGTCGCCCCGCGCCGTCGCTCCACAGAAGTGTACCATCGATGTCGAAGAGAACGAGTCGGCCCGGCTGAACGCGTCGCGCCGCTGCTTTCGGAGAAGGCATTACGAACGCGTGAGCAGAAGCCCGGTGATGATCGAGACGGTCCCTGCTATCTGCCACACCGTAATGGCTTCGCCAAGCACCAGCCAAGCAACGACGACAGCGAAGATGGGCTGAAGATTCCCATACATAGCCGTTCGTGTCGGTCCGAGAACGCGCACGCCATGATACCAAAAGAGGTACGCGATCACGAGCGCGAAGAGGCCACTATAGGCGAGGCTGCCCCAAGCGAGGACGGGAAGGCTGCTCCAGTGCGTCATCAGAATCGCCGGTGCCGCCACGAGAAGGAGTGGTACCATGCCACCCAACATCGTCAGGGCCGACAAATGAATTCCGCCAATGCGATGCGTGTACGGTTGCAGGTACACCGTGTAGACGGACCAGCAAAAAGAGCTGATGAGCAGTAACGAATCACCCAGGAGCGTCGCCGATTGACTCGCTCCGCCGCTCGTAGTGCCCACGACCACGAAACCCATGCCCAAGATCGAGAGCGCAATACCGACGACCCCACGGGACGAGATCCGCTCCGTGCCGCGCAGACGACCGATGATCGCGATGAATGCCGGTGACGCCGATATGAGAAGGGCAGCGTCGCTCGCTCGTGTACGTGCGATGCCCTCGACGAAGAGTATTTGATAAACTCCATTCCCCAGCGTGCCGAGGAGGAAAAGCATTACCGCGTCACGCCGCTTGGGCCAACCTTCGCGCTCGATGCCAAACCATGCCGTCGCAACCTGAGCGACGATGACGAGCGATAGCGCGGCGAGGGTCACGCGCACGCCGTTGAAGGCCAGGGGCGCAATGAGTCCAGTCCCGTACTTCACCGACGTGTAATTGACGCCCCAAATGAGCGCCATCAGCAGTAGCGAGACGTCGGTTACGCCGAACCCAAGACGTGCGCCAACCTGCGATGCGGCATCGCTGCTCCGCGTGAGACGCGCATCCTCGGCCGGCATCTGCGTCCTCGTGTGGAGCGGAGAAGCCATGCTGGAAAGTAGACTCACGTGTGGAGGCCGTCTATGTTGGGGTGATGCAAGTGTCCTTTGCGCTCTTCGCCGACGCCGCGAACCTCTCGCAAGAGGGAAAGCTCAATATTCTCGGCGTGTTCGATGCGCTGCAGGTCGCGACGTTGCCAGCTGTTCATCCCCGCGCGCATCTCGTCGTGCACCTCAAGGGCACACAGCTGGACGTCGGCACGCACACGGTAACACTGCGGTGGATCAATCCGCACGGCAGCGAGCTGTGGACAAGCACGGGCGAGCTCAACGTCGGTGCGCCACCCCCGGGAATCAGCGAGATGGATCTACCGCTCATCGCACAGATCGATCTTCCGATGGACGTTGCCGGCGGCTACGTGATGACGATTGGACTCGACACGAACCACACTGCGGATGTACCAGTGCAGGTTCGCACCCCCCTCAAGGTCGCGCCGCAGGCAATGGTCAGCTGAGCGCGAGAGCTCAGAGCACAGTGCGCGCGAACAGGAATCTCGTGTGGAGCTTGCGCACGTATTCGTCGTTTTCCTCGTCGAGCCGCTCGAGCGCATAACCTCCACGCCCAAGAGCAAGATGCACCACGCTCCGGCCGCCGAGCGCGATCGCGACGTGTGTGACGTGCCCGTCGGCCCGATCGGAAAAGAAGAGCAGGTCGGCCGCACGCGTGGCGAGTAAGTCACGCCCCGCATCGTTGCCCACGCGAGCCTGCTGCCAGGCATCTCGCGGGAGTTGCACGCCATGCAACGCGAAGACGCTCTGCACGAGCCCGGAGCAATCGGCACCCCACGGCGTAACGCCACCCCACTGGTAGCTGGTGCCGACGAACAGTGCCACGGCGCTCCGACAGATTGCTTCGGGGTCGGTGGGAAATTGGGTGCGCATGTCGTCGGCCGTCGCGACGTCACCAGACTCCACCCGATCGCCGGCAGACAGCAGCGCGCGCAAAGGCAACGCGCGCTGGAAGCCGCTGGCGGTCTCAACGACGCAACCTAACGAGACGCGCCCGTTGGGATGCTGGTCGGAGATAGCGCCGTCGCGAGCGAGGTAGCCGGCATGCATCCACCCCTCGTAATCGTCGCCCCCACGGATGAGGAGCCAGTCGCCCTGATCCTCGACAATCGCCACCACGTGTCCTGCTAGCTGTTGCGACACCTGCCCACTCGATACATGCGGCTCGGAAAGCATCGGTGCCACCGCGGCCACCACTGTTGCTGCTGCTACGGTCGACACCACCATCGGTTCCGGATCCGTCCGCGCGTGGGTTGCCATGTCGTTCAGCGGGGTCCGTCCGCCAGCCCCGGCACGGCATCACGGCCGCGCGCCGTTTTCACCGCGCGCTCGATCGCCTCCTCGAGCGTCGCGACGGCAAGTGCTTCGATAGCGGTAGTCGGACCATCGAATTGCCCCTCCGGCGTAGCCGTGAGCGGCCCGATTGCGAAGACAACATCGCCGTCCACGCTCGTTCCTGTCGGCGTGATCCGTCGAAAGAGCGCGGCGCCCGCGGCCCGCGCCAACTGCGTCAGCCCCAGCCTGCCTAACGGTGCATCGGTGGCGACGATCGAGAGTGTGGTATTCATTGGTGCGGCGGGCCCATTCAGAGCACCGGCGCGCGATGGCAGAGCAGTGCCACCGTTGGCTGCCAACTCACGAGACGCGTCCAAGAATCTCCACGGCCGAGCGCCATGCTCGTCGGCACGCGCGCCGGCGATGATGCGGCCACTCATGTCGCGGACGTCACCCAGTGCGTTCACGACCGCGAGCGCCCCAATATGCCATCGTCCGTTGTTGCCGAGAGCGGCGCCAAAACCGCCTTTCATTGCGCGCGTCGGTCCGGCGATCTTGCCGACCGTTGCGCCGGCGCCAGCACCTACAGACCCCTCGGCGAAATCGTTAGGCGACGCGGCTTCGCAGGCCTCGTAGGCCATCGCCGCGGTCGGTCGGGCATCGAAACGGCCAAGCGGCGCAAGGTCGAAAATTACCGCTGCGGGGACGATCGGAACGACGCCGCCAGGCACGCTGAAGCCTCGTCCACGCTCTTCCATCCAGCGCATGATGCCAGCTGCGGCGTCGAGGCCATAAGCGGAACCGCCGGTCAACATCACCGCATCGATCCGGTCGACGAGATGATCGACCGATAAGGTATGCAGCTCGCGCGTTCCCGCCGCGCGACCAAATACTGCGGCACCGGCGCGAAGTGGCCCATCGATTCCACGCACCACAGTGAGGCCAGTCGCACCATTCGCATCTGTCGCGTGGCCTACGGCGATACCAAGCGCCCGGAAGTCTACGGCCACGCCCTCACCCAGCGGCTTTTGCTCCGGGCTGCTTCGCCTGACACGCACGACATCGGGTGACGCCACGCATGTTGCAGATGACGCAGATAAATGTGCCGCAATCGATGCACGGATATCCCTCGGACGCACGCTCCTCATTGCCGCATGCGCGGCATTGCATCGCGTCGTGTTCTTGGATCTTGGACATGGAAGAGTACGAGGGGCTAAGGGGTAGAGGGTAGAGCGCAGCGGGGTACGGTACGGCGCGAGGAACGGGAGCGAGCGCGGAGCGCGAGCGACTCAAATCGACTTTTCCGAGCGCCAGCGAGCGAGCGCGGGCCAGCAGGCCATCGGCTCAGCCGATGGCCCGCTGCCGCTGTGGTCTCGCTTCGTTGCTCTCCAGCCCGTACTCCTTGATCTTCTTGATGAGCGTCGCGCGCGAAATCCCAAGCTCGCGCGCGGCCCGCGTTCGATTGGCGTTATGCGCTCTCAGCGTCCGGTCGATGTGAATGCGCTCCACTTCGGAAAGCGTGCGGGGGACATGGTGGTCGACTCCTGAGCCGGACGCATCGCGCACTTCCACCGGCAGATGAGCGACCGCCACGCGCTCCAAGCCGCGCGCCATGATCATCGCGCGCTCCAGCACGTTGCGCAGCTCACGGATGTTGCCGGGCCATGCGTACTTGAGCAAACGCTCGAGGACGTCGTCGTCCAACTCCGTTGGTGCATCCACGAGACTAGGACGCAGCTCCTCGACGAGGCGTGCAATCAACTCGAGAAGATCCTCCCGCGCTCGCGCCCGCAGGGGCGGCAGATTGATAGGCATGACGCTCAGCCGATAGTACAAATCCTCACGGAACTTGCCATCCGTTACCTCGCTCACGAGATCTTTGCCCGTGGCGGCAATGAGGCGGACATCAGCTGTCATCTCACGCGTACCGCCCAATCGGCGGAAGCTCTTTCCTTCGAGCACGCGCAACAGCTTGGGCTGTAGTAGCGAGTCCAGATCGCCGATCTCGTCGAGGAAGAGACTACCACCTTCCGCGACGTCCAGCAGTCCCGGACGCATCGATTCTGAACCATTCGTCGGCGTCAGCTCCTGGCCGAAGAGCTCCGCGTCGAGCGTGCTGCCCGAGAGAGCGGCGCAATTGATCTCCACCAGCGGACGCTCGCCGCGTACGCTCGCCCGGTGAATCGACTCCGCGACATAACCCTTCCCCGTCCCGCTCTCGCCCGTGATCAATACAGTCGTCCGGTCGCTCCGTGCGAGGAGCTCGATTTGTTGAACGAGCTCGCGCATCGGGGCTGACGTCCCCAACAGCGGTGTAGCCGGGAGGCGTCCGCGTCGGTCCACCAGGTACCTGTTCATCTGCCGCAACCGCGACTTCTCCAAGGCGCGCGTCGACACGGCACCGAGGTGCGCCAATTCGACGGGCTTGGTCAGAAAGCTCTCGGCGCCTGCTTGCATCGCGCGCACCGCGTCCGGCACATCCCCATGACCCGTGATCATGATGACGATGGGATTCTGATCGCGAATTCGCTCCAAAACCTCGAAGCCGTTCAGGTCTGGCAGCCGGAGATCCAGCAAAACGAGGTCGGGATGACTTCGCCTAACCGCACCGATACCCTCTTCCCCGGTGTGAGCACGAATTACCTCGTGTCCCAAGCGCTCGAAGTACTGCGCTAGGGCCGAGGTAATCGCCGGCTCGTCATCGATGATCAGTACGCTGGCCATGGAAGGGCAGGGATGCTCAAACGCGGGTATCGTCGCCCGACGATGGGCGAGTCTGCTTCGGGGCGGGCTGCCGTGGCACGAGGAGCCGCACGGCACGCGGGGCGATCTCGATCTCGAGAGGCGTCATGCCGAGTAACTCCCCGTCGGCTTGCGCCATCCTTGGCGGATCGGTTTCGACGCGAATGTGACGGCCGCTACGATACAGCATCGCCTGATCCGAGGTGAAATGCTTCCGCAGAAGGCGCCACATGATGCGTGTGGCGTCTCGCAGATTCCTCGGTGAGTAGAAGCAGGCATCGAGCACTCCGTCGTCGAAGCGGATACCGGGACCGAAAGTGATTCGGTCGCTCAGTACTGCCCCGAAGTTCGCGATCATCACCGCGGCTGCCGCGGCTTCGAAGACTTCGCCATCCACCGTGAGACGCACATGGAAGAACTCCCGGCGTAAAACAGCCCGAAGCGCCGCCCGCGTGGCCGTAATGGTGTAGGCCAGGACACCCAAACGACGCTTGAGCCACGAAGGCGTTTCGGCGACCATCGCGGCATCGATCCCGACCCCCGCCGCAACGGCGAAGTGGCGGACCGGATTACAGCTGATAATTCGGCCAAGATCGATGTGGAGCTCCTCGCCCGAAAGCAGCATCGGAACAGCCCGCGCCGGATCCAGAGGAATGCCAACCGCGCGCGCCAGAAGGTTCCCGGTGCCACCCGCCAACACTCCCAGCGGACGCATCGTGCCGACGAGAGCGCCGGCGGCCTCCATCGCGGTCCCATCACCGCCAAGAGTGAACACGGCGTCGTAGCCAGCGGACTGCATGCTCACGATCTCCGCGGCATGTCCAGGTCTCTCCGTGTAGACGACGTCGGCGCGGACACCGGCCTTCTGCAAGGCCGCAATCGCTCGGGGCAGCCGTTGACGCCCGAGTCGCGATGCTGGATTCGCGACGAGCAGCGCCCGTTTGATCTCCTGACCCACCCTCACGCGCTTTGCTTGGGTGGCAGCAATGCTAGAAGTGCCAGGTCCGCAGGAGCGAGAGGCCCCACTGGCGCGGCGTCGAAACGACGCTGCCCAACGAGTAATTTGACCGCCCGCAATAGAGTACCGTCGTGGGGGGATCGGTGCCGGCTTGGAGTGCTAGATGCGGGTTGAAGCGATACTCGAGCTTCGCGCCTAACGCCTGCACGAAGCCCTGAATCGCGTTCTGATTGGGTTCCTGCTGCTGATAATCGCGGCTGAACGGGCACAGGCCTGCGCTGAAGCTGACGAACAGGTTGTTGGAAATCTGCTTCTCGGCGCCGAGACGCGCGCCAAAAACGTAATCGCGCAGGGTGGCCTGTGTAGTGGCGGCATTACCTAACGTGGGCGCGGCGCCCCCTTGAATCTGAAGCGCGTCAATCCAGTTGAGGCCTATAGCGCCGCGCAACAACGATTCGGAGTACGCGCTCAACGTCGGTGCGATGACGTTACTCACCTGCTGCACGACGCCGAGCTCGCCCGAGTTCAAGGCGTACGTCGGCTGCCCCGTGACCAGATAGCTCACGAGATCAGAGGGCGACAGGTAGGACTCGTTCGTGCTCGAGAGATCGATGGTTGGATTCGGATACAAAAAGCCGCTCAAGTGCACCTGAATCATGAGATCCGGCTGGTTGGCTCGCTTCACTGAATGTGTGGCGGTGATGTCCACTTGTGGGTTGTAGGCTGCCGAGCCAAAGAAGGTGATCGTACCGCCGCTCTGCACGGCGAACTCGCGCTGTACGGGCGCCGGTGCGAGGTCGAGGATGTACGTGCCGCGGTCAGCCGTCAAAGTCCCCGCCAGCGCCGGCACGTACTTTGGGCCAGGCGCCCGCCCCGTGCGAAGGCCACTCGCGAGTGTCGCTGGCGCCTCGGCGCTTCGTACATCGAGCGAGCCGCCCAGCTTGATGTTCGCCTCACGCGATCGGAGCCAGACCTCGTCGCCGAGCACGATGTGAACGTCATCGAGCCGAAGGTTCTTCACCAGGCGCGACGGCGCGTCCGGAAGCAGCTGTCGCGCGCGGACGTCGGTGGTATCGATGAAGTCGAAGACAGTCGCCGCACTCAGGTCCACCACTTGCTTGCGCAACAGATCGCGCTCGGGAAGGTATAGCTCGCCGCGATCGACACGCACCGTACCCGTGAGCGCCGCCGCGTCCATCGATCCCGTTAGGCGGAGCGAATCGTTGGCAGTCGAGAGATCGAGTGAGGCGAGCGTGCGCCGCTCGATAGCGTGAAAGTTCTTCGCGAAGAGCGCGAGCTTGAACCGTGGATTGTCCCAAGCAGCGTAGTTCACCGAGCCGCGCAGCGCCAGTCGAGCACCGGGCGCCGAGCCACTGGCCGCCGCCAGATCCACCTGCATGCTGTCGCTCCGCGCATCGAAGCGTACGGAGCCATTGATTGCACGCAGCGTGATGCCGAGGTTCTGCGCGGTGATTTGGCCGTTCTTCACGGCGATGAGGCCATTCACCGATTTGTGAGTCGGCGATATCGAATATGTCAGGTTCGCCGTTAGGCGTCCCGATCCCTTCTGCAAGGACGGCGACAACATCTCGATCACCGAGAGGTCCGCGCTGTCTGCATGGACGAGCCCGTGGATCGGCGCGCTGAGACGCTCGGCGCTAAAGAGCGTGAGTTGCATTGGGACGCCGAGCGTTGCACTCAGCGCGGGAACGTTGTTCCGGAAGAGATCTACGGCCAGATCGAAGCTTCGATCCTTGTAGGTGCCCGTCGCGGTGGCGCGCTCCACACGCACCCCGGCATAAGCGAGCTGAGTGAGCCGCGCATCCATCTGCACCTCGGGCCGCACGCGCGTTCCAGTCACGATCCCATGCAATGACGCGAAGCCCCGCACCGGCGAAGGAAGCTGCGTGAGCACGCCAATGTCCGAGAGGCCAACGCTATCGGCGGAGAGTTGCAGTGCAACGACCGAGTGTTGTGGTGCCGCCCCCCGCAACGCGATGCGTCCGCCAGCGCCATTCGTCAGCACCAGGGAATCGATGGACACACCAAGGCTGTCACGCATCACATGCGAGCTGGACGCCAGTCGCCATTGACTCCCACCGATCATTAGGCCTAGCGAATCGAGCGCCACCCGCGTGAGTGCACCATGCGAACCCAATGCGCCCCCGGTGCTCACGGCGCTCCCAACAAGGCGCGCGGTCGGTCCGTTGTCGCTGCGCACGCCGATCGCGAAAGCAGCTTGCGAGCGGCCTGCCAGACGGAGATCCGCCTCGACCGAATCGAGCATGACACCGGCGACTGTCAGTGTGTCGAATCGGAGCGTGGCTGTTCCGCTCGGGTTGGCGAGCAGATCGCGGATCGAAAATTGTCCGCCAACGATTCGTCCGTGTGTCGTGCCGAGCAGAAGGCCGGACCCGGTGACGACGCCGTGGGCATCCAACGAATCCATCCGCCCCACCAGCATCGCGGAGAGAGTCGCCCGCCCGGAAAGCGAATCGACGGGTTCACCCTCCCGCGGCGCGTAGCTCGCGAGATACCGACGGAAGCCACCTAACGAATCGACGACGAGCTGCACACGCAGCGAGTCGGAGGTGCCATGCGGCATCCCGAGCGCGCCGCGCGCCAGCACCGTCGCCGCCGTCGTTTCCAATCGCAGCGTGTCGACGAACACGCGACGATCGGCGAATCGCAGACGCGCCGTGGACGGGAAGATGCGCAGGCCGTCGACGTCAGCGCGCGTGACATCGACGGCTGCGCTGCCCACGAGATTCGTGAGCGAATCGCCGCTCAAGGCGACGTCGTACCGACCCGTGAGCGTCATCGGTCGTACGCCCGCGAGGCGGGTTGAGTCCAATAGTTGGTGGACGGCGAGCGCATTCAGCTGACCTGCGCCGCGTAGCCCATAGCTCGGGGGATCGATATCGATCCGTCCGTCGAAGCTCAGCGAGCCTGCCGGGCCCTGCAGACTCGTGGTGAGCTGTAGATCGTCGATGGTGCCGCGGGCGCGGAGCGGCCCGCTCATGATTCCAATGAGCGGGAGCTTGGGGTACGATCGCGCCAGCATGCCCAACGAAAGCGGTTGAGCCTGCGCGTCGATGTCGTAGGTCAAATACTTCTCGCCGTACGTGACGCGTCCGCTGCCGGTGAGATGCGATGGATCGCCAGGGCCGTCGCGGTGGATGATATCGGCATTGGAGAAGCGCACGTCGAGCCACGACGAATCCAATGTCGCGGTCCCGGAGATCGTGCCACCAAGACGCGGGAAATTCGGATAAAGAAACTCGATCGACCGCAGATCGACGGACGCCACGTTCACATCGAACTTGCGGAAGGTCGTGAACGCTGGCTGGAGAATGTTCAGCTCACCACGGCCGCCCACACGCGACGACGCACCGCGGACGTGCGCATCGCGAAAGATTACTTCGCTCTCGTCGACCGCGAATCGCGTGAGCGGGCCACCCCGCGCGCGTACGCTGCCGTAGAGTTGTCCCCGCCAATCGACAGGGAATGGCTTTCCATTCAGGGCGCGCAACAGATCGAAGTCGAACGGTTGTGCCGACATCTTCACATCTTTTACGACGAGGATCGGGCCACCGACAGCGAACGTCATGTCGCCGATGAGATGCGAGCCCGTCGTAGCAACGTCCATGTTGGTGAGTTTGTAATCGATGACCCGCAGGTTGTCGCGCTCGTTCACGATGCGAAGATTCACCTTGCCGCCGCCGGTCGTCGGCAGCGTGGGATAAACCCACGCCACGTCGTTTAACGCGACAGAATCGCCACGCACCGCGATGTCGTACCGCACCGGGAGATCGCTTCCCCACACGATTTTGCCCTTTGCCGCGCCCGTCGATTGCGGAAGATCGAAATGTGCGACGTCGATCCAGATTGAATCGCCGAGATTCCGCATCGCACCGCGCACATTGCGAAAGTGGAACGGTGGATCGCTCTCAATAGCCTGAAGCGTATCGAACACGAACAGCCGGCCAAACTTGTCGCTATCAGGATCCGCGAGACGCATGTGCGAAACGACCGCGGAGAGCTTGTTCCAACGCCACGTTCGAGTGAAGCCGGACTTTCCTTCGTCGACGACGCGCCGAATCTCTTTGTCGGATCGCGTGAGGGTGTACCTCACTGCACTGTCGAGCTGCGCGCCACGCAGCGTGTCGTCGGGGGTCCAGGGCATCTGCAAGATCAAGGTTCCGTCATGCACCCGCGCCGAATCGATCACGACGAAGTCGCCGAAGTGCGCGCCGGGTGTCTTCGGCGCATTGCTCTTCTTGTCGTAGGCGCGGAAGACCTCCTTGATGTTCCAGCGCCCGCTTGCGTGCTGCCGCAGATAGACAACGGGGTGCTCGATCACGACGTCACGCAGCAGAAGGCGCTTGTCGATGAGATCGCGGGGGTCGTAGCTCGCGCTGATCAGACCCGTGCTGATCATCAGGGAGTCGTTGTCCGCATCGCGGATCGCGAGGCTGTCGATGGTGATGCCGGTGAGAAAGCCACCGCGCACGGCGCCGAGATAGACCTTCCCCTTGATCGCGCCGGCCAGCTGTCCTTGGATCAGCTTTCGGAGCTCATCCTGGCCGTAGCTCGTTCGCGTCATGAAGAGGCCCGTGACAATAGCCACGAAGCCGATTACGAGCAGCGCAACTACGCTGACGAGCGCGACGAGCCGGCGGCGTTTGATCATCCGTTACTCAGACGACTCAGAAGTCGGAGCCGATAGAGAACGTAAAGGTAAGCCGGTTGTACCAGTGTTTTGCCGGCGCCGGCTGAAATGTCTGGTTGCACGTTGCGTTGGGATCCTGTACCCATGCAGGCTTTCCTCCGGCAACGGGCTGAAAAAATGAGTGCGGCGCGTTAGCCGGCGGAGTCGATTCCGGTACAGCGCAATACACTCCCGTGAACCCAGCGTTGGCGAGGTCTGGCCCCGTTGGGGTAAAGAGGGCCTCGCCGCGGTACTTCGGGTACGGGTTATACCCCGCATTCACCTGAATGGGCCCGAGTGGACTGAATACGCGAAGGCCAACACCCGGCGTCCAATATGGTGTAAAGCCGCCAAAGCTCGTGTTCGTGTTGCGATCCCATACCGACCCGACGTCGCCAAAGAAGGTGAACTGCAAGAGCTGAGGCAGTAAGGGAGATCGGACTCGGTAGTCGATATTGGCAACGAAAAGCGAATTGCCCCCGACGGGAACGACGCGCCGCTGCTTCGCATTCGGTGGGTAGGTGAAATACGCCGCGCTGTCGCTGCCTGACAGGGGCACGAAGTGGATCGTGACCGAGTCCTGGAAGACATACAGCAGTGGGCCGAGCTCGTTCTGCTGGAAGCCGCGTACACTGGATGCACCTCCGGCGTACAATCTCTCCTGCTGCGGTGGCTGCTTGCCTCCCGGTACATCCGCTCCGCCCCATACCGAGCCAGCCCGCAGCCTGAAGGAGAGGACGCTCCCCAGCGGCAGTGCATGGTATAACGCCGCATCGCCGACGCCCTTTACGAACGTGAGCTGGGGATTCGATCCAAAGAACGTCGCCGAGTTGCGCGATTCGACGCGGAGGGCGTACCCATTGGTTGGATTGATGGGATTGTCCGTGTGGACCCGCGCCGCGGCCACACTCAGGATCGCGAGCCGCAGCGGATTCGTGACTTGAGAGATGGAGACGGTGTCGCATCGACTGAACGCCGCGCAAAGCAACGTTGGATCTGCCTGCGTCTTGCCGTACTCGAGATTGTAGCCCAGTCGAAGCGACGTACCGCCGGAGAGCAGTTTCAACAACGACGCCTCTCCGCCGATGTACGTCGTTCGCAAATACGCCTTGTACTCACCTCGGCGTTCGGAGTAGATCGAGAACGATGGCGTTGCCCAGGTGCCGAAGAGCGCCGGCTGGCGAAGCGTTGCGTTGACGGCGTAGTTCCCTTGCTGGCTAAAGGGATCCTCGATGAGCTGACCATAATAGCAGAGATACCGGCGCGTGAAGTCCGTGGCCAGCGTGCCCCATCCGATCTTCGACAACTGGCCGGTCAGCTCGAGACGCTGTGCGCCGCCGAGAAAGTTTTTGTCGACAATCTGCGCGCGAGTGCGAAAGCAGTCCAATGTCGCCCAGCCGAATTCGGTATTGACGTCACGCATGTAATCCTCGATCAGCGTGACGCTCAAATCCAACGCCGAATCTCCCGCCAGCTTCGTCGTGTCGAGCACCGGCGCGACCTCGACATAGCGGTACGCACCGGTCTGGTAGAGGTTGCGTTGCGCGTCGATTAGCGCCTGCTGTCGGAAAACATCTCCCGGCCCGATGCCAAGCAGCTTGCGCACGACGCGGTCGCTTATCTCCTGGCTGCCACCGGTTTTGTTCGGCGTCACGTTGACGCTCACCGCCCCGATGTGCGCGAGTGGACCGGGCAGGAACGTCAAATCGACGTGCGCGGTGAGCGAGTCTTTCGTCGACGTTTCGATGTTACGCAACACATCGGGTCGCGGATATCCTGCATTCTGCAGTCGCGACAGCACCGTCGCGATGTCCGCCTGAATCCGCGTATAATCGTACGGCTTGCCCAACGCCACCCAGAGTCCGCTCAACAGCTCATTGCGGTTGCGAACGGAGTCGAGGCCGGCAATCGTTAGGCGCGTGATCCGCACCGGTTGCCCTTCGTCGATCAGGAAAGAGACTCGGACCTGGTCCGCCGTGAGCGGCGTGGTCAGCGTGTCGACTTTGACGTTGTAGTAGCCGGCGTAGCGATAGAAGAGCTGCAGGCGCACCCGGTCGCGCGCGAGCTCGTCGACGTCGAGACAGCGCTTGGTGCCGAGCACGCCCAGATGCCGCCGTGCCCACGTTGAAGCAGTCGTCACGATGCGCAGTGCCAGCTCGTCGTCGGTGAAGGCACGATTCCCGATGAAGTTGAGGTCCCGAACCTCCTTGTCGCCGGGATCACACTCCAAATCCTGCGCCAAGGCCGGCCGACTACCGAAATGGAGGGCGGCGAGCGCGAGACTCAGCGCGACGAAAAATCGTCGCATCACCGCCGGCCGGCTTTTCTGCTGGCGGCGGACGGGCGTCTCGTACCCTTCACCGCATGCCCACCCACTCGCGCGACGCTCGGCTGCGGCTCGAGGGGCGTACGCTCGATGAACAGCTTCGCCACATAAAAAGTCGCGATGCCAGCGGCAAAGGCAGCACCAATCGCCGGAGCGAGCTCGCGAATCGTAAGCGAACGTCGGTAGTAATATCTTGGGTCCACGCCTTCGGTCACGGCATGGCGTGGATCACTCTGTGCGGACATTCAACCCTCGATGAGAGCACTCACGTTCCGTTCAGCGAGCCGGCTTCGTTCGCGCGAGAGTGCCCACACGCACACCGCGCCGAGGCAGGACGCACCTGGCATCACGACGCTGATGCGCGGGCACGTACGATTGACGCTTCGCGGCGCGGTCGGGTAAGTTCTCGCGCGCATGGCGGCATGTCAACGGCACCAAGCGACAGCGGAACCGGCGTCTCGCGTGCGCGAAACTCATCGGTTCGCGGCGCGCGCCATCAATCGAAAGACGCTCGGGGTCGGCGTCGCCCTCGTGCTGTCGAATGCCTGCTTTGCCGGCGACGCAGCGCCCAACCGGCGCACCCTCATCGACTCGCGCGACAACTACGATCCGCGCTCCTTGGATCCGGCGCTTTCCACGGACGTTCCTACTGGACGCGCCGTCGGTTACGTCTTCGACGGTCTTGCGCGCTTCACACCAGCGGCACAGGTCGAGCCCGGGCTTGCCGAACGATGGGAGATCACACCCGACGGGCGCACTTACACCTTTCACCTCCGCCGTCACGTCACCTTCCACGACGGCACACCATTCAGCGCGCGTGACGTGGTTCATTCGTGGGAACGGGCGCTCGATCCGGCGAGCAAGAGCTCCGCGAGTGAGTTCCTCTACCCCATCCAGGGCGCCCGCGATTTTCACGGACAGAAAGCGAAAAGCATCACCGGGGTCACGATTCGCGACGACAGCACCGTCGTGGTTGTACTCGATCAACCGCTGGCGGCATTCGTGAAGCTGCTCGCAATGCCCGTTGCGTCAATCGTTCCGCAACGTACGGCTGCGAACTTCGGCGAGCATCCAGTGGGAACGGGACCGTGGCGCTTCATCGAGTGGCGACACGACGACTTTCTCCTCTTTGCACGAAACGATCACTACTTCCTCGGCGCCCCAAAAGCTGACTCACTGCAGGCACGCATCATCGCCGAGCCGAGTACTTCTGTTGCCGAGTTCGAGAGCGGAACCGTGGACGTTCTGCAAATCCCCGCTGGTCAGACGCGCGAATGGGAGGAGGACGAAAGTCGTCGCCCACTATTGAGCTCGACGCCCGCGTTAGAGCTCGTGTACGTCGGAATCAACACGACCCGCGGCCCTCTTGCCGACGCCCGCGTAAGACAAGCCATCAACTACGCCGTCGACATCAATACGATAATCGAGAGACTGGTGAGCGGCCGCGGCACACGTGCCGCTGGCGTCATTCCTCCAACGCTCGCCGGCTTCGATAGCACGCGGCGAGCGTACCCATACGATCCCGCGAAAGCCAAGCAGCTCCTCGCTGCTGCTGGCTATCCAGGCGGCATCGACATCGAGCTCTGGTGCTCGATGACGCCAATTTACGTCCGCATGGCCGAGACAATCCAAGCGTATCTGAACGCCGTCGGGATTCGCACAAAGGTGGTCCAGCGCGAATCTGCCGCATCCCGAGCGGCCGCACGCAAGGGCGAGACGGACATGATCCTCAAGGATTGGTACGCGGATTATCCCGACGCCGAAAATTTTCTCTATCCACTTCTGTTCAGCGGCAACAAGGGCTCCGGGGGCAACGTGTCGTTCTACGCCAATGCGCTTTTTGATTCGACAGTCCTCTCCGCGCGACGCGAACTGAACGAGACCAAGCGATCCGCCCTGCTCCGCCAGGCTGATTCCATCGCCTTCGTCGAGGCGCCAATGATGTATCTGTATTTTTATAACGAGCTGTACGCCGTGCAGCCGTGGGTGAAGGGCTTTCATCCACCCGTGATCTTCAATGGTCAGCGCTGGCTCGACGTGAAGATGCTTACCACCGCTGACTCGATGAGCCATGCGCATGCCACCCGCCGAACCACACCCTGATGTCGTTTCTCCTCCGTCGTCTGCTGCTCGCCATTCCGACGCTGTTCGGTGTGCTCGTCGTCGCCTTCTTGCTGCTCTACATCGCGCCGGGCGATCCGGTGCAGGCGATGATCGGCGAACACGCGGATGAGGAGACAATCGCGAGACTCCGCGCACAGCTCCGCCTCGACGATCCGCTTCCGCAGCGCTTCGGTCACTACGTCGCGAGCGTCGCGCGCGGTGACCTCGGGCGTTCGTACATCACCAACCGTCCGATCACCCAAGATATCCGCGAACGCTTCCCAAAGACGTTGCAGCTCGCCGGCGCCGCGATGCTCCTCGCCGCGGTAGTCGGCATTACGCTGGGGGTGCTCAGCGCCCGCGCTCCGGGAGGTCTCTTCGATCGTGTCTCGTTAGGCATCGCCTACCTCGGCATCTCGTTCCCAGTGTACTGGGTAGGGTTGCTGCTCATCTTGCTCTTCGCGGTCACGCTTCGCGTCCTGCCCCCCTCGGGATACGGCCGCCTGCGCTTCCTCGTCCTCCCTGCCCTCGCCCTCGGCATGCGCTCGATCGCCTTTCTCGCTCGAATGACGCGGTCGGCGATGCTCGAATCGTTAGGTGCGGACTACGTCCGGACCGCTCGCGCAAAAGGTCTTGGCGAGCGTTTAGTGACACTCAAGCATGCTCTCCGGAACGCGCTCATTCCGATCATCACCGTTCTTGGCCTCGATTTCGGCGCATACCTCACCGGAAGCATTCTCACCGAGACTGTCTTCTCGTGGCCCGGCATCGGGCGGTACGTAGTGAACGCCATCGGACGCCGCGATCTGCCGGCCATTCAAGGTACGGTCCTCTTCCTCAGCGCCGTGTTCGTCATCGTCAACCTCATAACCGATCTAGCCTACGCGAAGGCTGACCCTCGGGTGAGCTATCGGTAACGCCGCGCCGCAGCCGGGATCTCCATCACTTCGCATCGCTCCCATGACATTCGACGAATATCAGCGGTCCGCCCTTCGCACTGTCAATTGCTCATTGTCGTCCGAAGAGCGTTTGCTAGACGCCGCCGCCGGACTCGCCGAAGAGGCCGGCGAGGTCCTCGGCCTTGTTCGAAAGCAGGTTTTTCAGCGACGCGAAACCGATCGCCAACGATTCATCGAAGAGTTGGGTGATGTGCTCTGGTGCCTCGCGGTAACGGCGGACACTCTCGGTATCTCACTCGCCGAGGTTGCGGGAGCGAATCTGCAGAAGCTCGAGCAGCGGCATCCGCAAGGGCTCGAAGTCGATCTCTCCCGTTAGGTTCGGGCGCTTTAGTCGGCTCGGGCGACTACGCCCTCGGTCCCCGGTCCTTGCGCATTCGAGAGCGTCCTGATGCCTCGACGCACGAAAATCCCCGTGATCAGCGCGGCAGCGGCAGCGACGAGGAATGCCCCGATCGCGTACCAGTCATTCGGCAGCCATTGATCGCCAATCACGAGAATTATGCCGGTGATCAGTGAGAGTGCGCCTAGAAAGCCGAACGCGGCAGCGCTTGCGCAGAACATCGAGCCAGTACCGACGCTCCGGCTCAATCCGCCCAGCTCGCGCACCGCAACAGCGATGTCCGTTCGCAAATGATCCGCGGCGTCCTCGACCCAGATTCCCGCGGACGCAACCGCCTGTCTCGTGCGTCGAACGGCGCGTGAAGGAATGACCCAATCGAACGCGCCCCACCGACCATGACTCCCATTGCCGGTGGGCCTTCTCGGCATTCGCGGAATGCCGTGGCCTTTGGTCGGCACGAGTGCATAACGTCGAGGGACGGCAGCGCCAGACAGGCCTTCCGCCGCAACCGGCTGATCGACGCGCCCTGTGCCCGCCTCCAGCTCCGCCGCCAGCTCGCCTACCGCGAGTAGCACGAAGGAGGAGTAGTACATCCACGTCAGCAGGACCATGATCGCGCCGATCGCGCCATAGGCAGGATTCAGCGCGTTGAACTTCTGAACATATACCCGGAAGAGTAGCGTGGCCGCGATCCAGAGCAGCGTGGACAGCATCGCCGCAATGATGAGTATCCGCTTATCTTGGTGACGACAATTGGGCAGGAAGTAATAGATCATCCATAGCACAGCGACCAAGGCCCCGACGGCCAACGGGAATTGCACCACGGTCCAGATCATCGTCGTGATCCTCGACAGGCCGAGATGCTCCCCGAGCCATCCCACGACGCCCTCGCCATTGAGCAGAATCACCGTTGCCAGAACCGTGACGCCGCCAGCGACAACCAGCATGCTCAGCTGGAGGATGTATTGCTTCCACCAAGGCCTGGTCTCTTGGACGTCGTACGCGGCGTTGAGCGCCGCGCGTAGTGCCCCGAAAACGCCGGAGCCCGACCAGGCGGTGGTCAACAAACCGAATGACAGCAGGCCAGGAGCGCCCTTTGAGAAGATGACTTTCTCGACTGTCTTCCCGAGCAAACTGGCAACGTCCCCGGGCAGTGCGGCCGCAATTCGGTTGTTGAACTGCGCCATCACCGTTTGCTTGTCGGCGACGAGACTCAGTAGTGCGGCAAAAAACAGCAGCAGCGGGAACAGCGCGAAGAAAAAGCTGTATGCCATCTGCGCGGCATATACGCTGACCTTGTCCTTGCCGACCTCCGCCCACGTCTTTTTCGCCAGCGCGACGACATCGTAACCGCGAATGCGCACAGTTTCAGCGCCTCGATGACCGCCCGATGAGAATCCCGAGCCCCAGCGCAACGAGCGCGCTCCGGCCGGGATGCTCCTTGAGCTGCTTTGCGACGAGGTCGCGCAAGTCGGTGATGTCGTTCTCCCGCAGCCAGAGCGCGCTTCCTTCGAGCTGCTCCGCCACTGCGCCTCCCGCCGCTCCTAACCGTCCGCGAAGACCTTCAGCGTTAGGCGATCCACTATCAAAACGATCGCGGATCACTTCCGCGCCCGCCTCGAGCTTGTCGGCGAGCGTTGCTTGCACGTTTCCTGTGACGGCCCGCACAGAGCCTAAGGGTCCGGACACGGTGCTCTCATTGGGAGTGTGCATCTGATACTCCTCCATCGAGTACGTTGGCTACCGCTGCCGTTCTGGTTTCGAACAGGCGGATTGGGCAAGCGGCGTACCCGAGCTCGTTGATTCGGGAGGATTCGTGGCCCAGGAGGCTGAACTTAGATCACTGCGACTCTGCCCGTTGCGAGGTTGTACACACCGACCCCACCTCAGGATTTCCTTCGCCATCGCTTCACCGCGATGACAATTGAGGATGTTCGCAACAGCTCCGCTTGAATTGCCGCGTTCAGCGCGACCGCTGTCTCCAACGTCGCCGCCGGAACGGTCACCGAGGACGCTCGTGGTCGCTTGTTCGCCGTTAGGCGAGCAGGCATCCGTACGCCGGCGTCAGTCGTCCTTCTGCCCGAAGAGCGCCATATTCGACGAATGTCCAGGGGCGACCTTCTTCTCCGGGTAAATCCAGTGCACCGCTTGGTTCACTGCCGTCGCCGCTTCTCCAAAGCCAGTCGCGATCAGCTTGAGCTTGCCCGGGTAGGTCGTTACATCGCCAGCGGCGTAGATCCCGGCGCGGCCAGTCTCCATCTGGCTGTTCACGTGGATCTCGTCCTTGTCGATCGTTAGGCCCCACTCGCCGATCGCCCCCATGTCGCTGACGAAACCGAGCATGGGCAGCACCACGTCTACTTCCAGCACCCGTGTCGATTTTGCCTTGATGTCACGCAGGTGGACGTGAGAGAAACGATCGCCTCCGTTGCGACATTCGATGTCGTGCAGCTCATGAAACGTGTACAGCTCGGCGCGTCCCGCATCTACCGCGGCGCGATATTGACCAACGGTTGCATCGTGCGCGCGGAAGCGATCGCTGCGATGGGCAAGCGTCACTCGTGAGGCACGATCGAGTAGCTGAGTTCCCCAGTCGAACGCGGAATCTCCACCGCCGATGATGAGCACGCGTCGATCCCGGAACTGTTCCGGATCGGTGACCACATCAAAAATCCCCCGCCCATACCAGGGCTCGGCGCAGCGCTGGGGCAGCCGGCGTGGCGAGAAGGCGCCGATACCGGCGGCTATGATGATCGACCGCGTCGGAAAGCGGTCGCGATCCGTGACGAGGACGAACTGATTTCCGTCCTGCTCTAGGCCGGCCACTCGCTGAGTGAGATGGATCGGCTGTTGGAAGCGCCCCGCTTGCTCGACGAGGGACCGAACCAAGTCCTTGGCGAGCACCTGCGGGATGCCGGCCACGTCGAAGATGTATTTCTCGGGGTACAACGCAGTCAGCTGTCCGCCGGCCTCGGGGAGCGCGTCGATGATCTGCGCCGTCACACCGCGCATACCAGCGTAAAAAAGAGCGAAGAGTCCAGTGGGCCCTCCGCCAATGATCGTGATGTCCTTGATCTCGTGAGCCATCCGCTCGCTTCGCTGGCGGCTAATTGATTTGACGTCGCTCGCGCTCGGCGCGAGCTCCCGTTCCGTGCACCAATCTATTCGAAGTGGCTCGCGCCAGGCGCGAGTACCTGGTCCCGCTCCTCAAGCAACGCGCATTACCTGATGATCGACCCGCATCGTCTGCTCGACTATCACGGAACGTTCAAGCTCGTCAACAAGATCGCCGAAGGCGGTATGGCGACCGTCTACGAGGCGCAGCAGCTCGGGCCGTCCGGCTTTTCGAAACGCATCGCGTTGAAGGTCATTCATCCACACTTCGCGCAGCGTCCGGAATTCCTCCAGCTTTTCATCGACGAGGCCAAGCTCTCGGCGAACCTCATGCACGGCAACATCGTGCAGATCTATCAGCTCGGCGAGGTCGGGGGTGACTACTTCATTGCCATGGAGTTCATCCCCGGGCCGACGCTGCGAAGCATCGTCGATCGCCACCGCGAGATCGGGCGGGCCATGCCGCAGACGCTGGCCGCGTACATCGCCAGCCGTGTTTGTCGTGCTCTCGACTTCGCGCACAACTTTGTCGGTCCCGACGGCAATCGACTCGACATCGTGCACCGCGACGTCTCGCCAGGAAACGTGATGTGTACGTGGGACGGGCACATCAAGCTCGCGGACTTCGGTATCGCGAAGGCGCGTACGTCGATCGACCCTGCCTCAGACGGCATCCGCATCGGCAAGAAGCACTACATGAGCCCCGAGCAGCTCACCGGGCTCGCCGTGGACGGCCGGAGCGACGTCTTCTCCCTCGGGCTCGTGCTCTATGAGCTTCTCGCGCTCGAGCGACTCTTTCGGGAGGACGTCACCGCGCTCGCGCTGTCCGAAGTCGCGATCGCGCCACTACCGTCGCTCCGCGATCTCGTGACGAATCTCGACGAGGACCTCGAACGCATCATTCTCGCGGCATTGGAGCGTGACCCGTCTCGGCGCCCTACGGCAGCAGCACTCGGCCAGGCACTGGATCGGTGGGTCGTTGCGCAGAAGGAGGTAGCCACGCCAGATCGCCTCGAGGCCCACCTCGCGAAAATATTCCCTGGATCCTATCAACCGCCCACGGCCGACGATGAGGACACGGATTTCACGAATCTGAAATCGGCCCTGAGTGCGAGTTGGGGGAAAAAAGCCGCGAGCTAGGGTTGGTCCGGATTGGGGGTTCCGGTGGCGAGTGGCGGGTGATCGCGGCTTACGCGTAGTGCCCCATTCGTTATGGCCCACTCGCTATTCCCTATTTTCTATTCACTATTTTACCCCTAACCCTACCCCTTGGCTTTTGCGCATCTACACCCGCACCGGCGACGCCGGTGACACAGGTCTGTTTGGCGGTGGCCGAGTCCCAAAGAGTCATCCGCGCGTCGAAGCCTACGGCGACGTTGACGAGTTGAACGCCACCATCGGCTTCGTCCGGTCTATCGAGCCCATGCCTCGCATCGACGAGGTGCTCGTTCCTATCCAACGTGACCTCTTCGCTATCGGCGCGCTCCTCGCAACGCCGGATCGCGAGAAGATGCGCCAGCACCTCGAGAAGGCGCGCGTTGACGAGGAGCGCATCGCGCAACTCGAGCAAGCAATAGACGATGGTGACACGGAGCTCGAGCCGCTGCGTTCTTTCATCGTGCCAGGCGGAACGCCAAAGGCTGCGGCGCTTCACGTCTCCCGCACGGTGTGCCGCCGGGCAGAGCGGCGGGTAGTCTCCCTGGGTGAGTCTGACGCTGACGAGATTCCGGGAGTCGTCGTGATTTACCTGAATAGGCTCTCGGACCTGCTTTTCACGTTGGCGCGTGTGGCCAACCGGCGGGGCGGCCTTGGCGAAGTGACTTGGTGACTTCGATCACATCGCGGTAACCGAAATCCTCGTATGACCGTCCGGTAATCATGGACCCGGTCGAAATAGAGTTACCGACATATCGCGTGCTCATTGCACGTGGTGCACTCGCCGAAGTTGGCAGGATTGCGGCGGCCACCACGCGGGCACATCGGTATGCGATCATCGCCGACGCTACCGTTGCGCCTCTGTACTCGGCGCGCGTCCGGTCGTCCCTTGGTGAAGGCCGGACGAAGGTTTACACCGTTCCAGCGGGCGAGGAGCATAAGACTCGAGCGACGTGGGCTTCGCTCACCGACTCCATGCTTTCGGATGGCTTTGGCCGAGATGCGGCTGTCGTAGCGCTAGGCGGCGGTGTCGTTGGCGACGTGGCTGGGTTTGTCGCCGCGACCTACATGCGAGGCATCCCGTTCATTCAGCTGCCTACGACTTTGCTCGCGATGATCGATGCGTCGATTGGCGGCAAGACGGGTGTCGACACGCCGTTGGGCAAGAACCTCGTCGGGGCCTTTCATCATCCCGTCGCGGTCATCGCCGACCCTGACGTCCTTCGGACGCTTCCCGCTGAGCATCTCCGTTCGGGATTGGCTGAAGCAATCAAGCACGGTGTGATCGCGGACGCCGCCTACTTCGACGACGTCGTCGGTGCGGCTCCCGAGATCGTGAGCAACAGCCGCGGCGCAGCTTCCGCACTCGAGCGTGTTGTCGTGCGGAGCGTGGCTATCAAGGCAGACGTCGTGCGACGAGATGAGCGCGAAGGCGGTGTTCGTAAGACGCTCAACTTCGGACACACCATCGGTCACGCCATCGAGCTCCGGAGCGAGTATCGTATGCTCCACGGCGCGGCCGTCGCGGTAGGGATGGTGCTCGAGAGTCGCGTCGCCGAACGACTCGGGATTGCCGAACCGGGGACGAGCGAACGGGTGCGTGAAGCGGTCGCGCGCACAGGCTTGCCGGTCGCCAGACCTGCGGATCAAGCTCCCACCGACATTCTCGCCGCGACGCGCGGGGACAAGAAGGCACGCTCTGGCGTGGTCGAGTACGCGCTTCCGACACGCATCGGTGAGATGGCTGGCGGCGAAGGGGGGTGGGGCGTCGCCGTTGCTGACGACGTCGTTCTCGAGGTTCTCGAGTGAGCGGCCGACTGCGCAGGCGAGATGGCACACGTGCGTCGTTAGGTGCGCTCTGCACTGGACTCGCTGCCGCGACGATCGCATTGGGGGTCCTCATCGCCTTCGGTGTACGAGAGGAGCAGCGAGCCGCGGCGCGGGCTCGCGTTGCGGCGGAAGTCGCCGTGGCCAACCCGGTCCGGCACCCGACGCCGCTCGCGCCGATCCGGCTGGAGGGCGTCGTCGTGGTCGCTGCCGCCAAGGGTTGGACCAAATCCATGCACCGACCGCTCAAAGCGGGAGAACCGGTCCCAGTCCTGGTCACGGCGTACTGCCTGAGCGGAACGACGCGGCGCGGCAGGTACGTGAGACCCGGCATCGTGGCCGCAGATCGGAAGCTCTTTCCTTTGTCACGATATATCGAGCTTTATGCCGGTGAGAAGTATCTTGGCCGGTTCTTGATCGACGATACCGGCTCCAAGATCCGCGGCGCGCATATCGATGTCTGGGTCCCGACTTGTCGAGAGGCCAAGATCTTTGGCCGCCAGCGGGGCACCGCTATGCTTTTGCCGCGACCAGAGCTGCAGGTTGTGCAGGCAGGTGTGGCGAAGTAGTTGACGCTCAGCGGCGGCAGTTGAGGCACTTATCTCGCAGGGTGCTCCGTCGATCGTAGCCCTTGGCCTTAGTCCTCTCCTTCATGTCTTCGTTCGCGACGTACCTCATTGGCTTCATCATCGTGACCGTCGGCCTCGCGATCGGCGCATATCTGCTGAACGTGCCGACGTCCTGGATCGTCGTGGGGATCATCATCCTGTTGGGAATCGGGATCTTGATGGCCACGAGCCGCACGAGACCGCGCGATCCTCCGCCACCCGGATCGGGGCCACAACCGCCGGCAGGCTGAGGAGTCGTGAGGCGACACACACCAAAATGGGCTGTCTGGTTCGTTACGAACCCGGCAGCCCAAATTTTTTTCTGAACGGACGAGTAACCTGTAACTATCAGCTCAGTCACCGGATAACTCATAACGACGCGAATTCGCGGGCATCCGTTCGTGTCGAAGCTCACAATTCAGTATTGACGCTTCGGTGCCCCTTCATTACCCTAGCCGCCCCTGAACCCTGCCCTACCTCTCGCGAGCCATAGCGCGATGGGCGCCGCTGCCCTGCCATGGTGCTCGCTCCAGCTACCCCTTAGGTGAGGAGCGTGTATGGAGCAAGTGACGGAGACCAGGTCCACCCGAGGGTACTTTCGCTCGTCCCCCTCGACCGCGTTCGACCAGTACCTCCAGGACATTCAAAAGCTTCCCCTTATTGACGACCCTGAAGAAGAGCGACGTCTCGCCCGACGCGCCCAGCGCGGCGATGAGAAGGCCGCCGAACGACTGGTCACCGCGAACCTGCGCTTTGTCATCTCCTACGTGAAGAAATACCAAGGTCACGGGCTCGATCTTTCCGAGCTCGTCGCCATTGGAAACGAAGGGTTGCTCAAAGCGGTGCGGAAATTCGATCCAGACCAGGGCGTGAAGTTCATCTCGTACGCCGTTTGGTGGGTCCGACAGGCAGTCCTTAAAGCGCTCGCGGAGCAGACCCGATCGGTCCGCATCCCGCTCAATCAAAACTCGCAGCTCATTCGTCTCGCCCGCGCTGAGACGATCCTTGCCCAAGTACTCAAGCGCGACCCCACCGAAGAAGAGATCAGCAAGCTGCTGGAGGAGACGCCGGAGACGGTCCGCGCGGCGAAGCAGATGTCGGCGACCGAAGTCTCCCTCGATGCCCCCATCGATCGTTCAGACCGTGAGGCATCGACCCTGGGCGAGCGTTTCTGCGGCGTCGATGGCGCGGAGATCGAAGAGGTCACCGATTACAAGCTGATGCGCGAGTTCATCGATCGCGTCTTCAAGAAGTACCTGTCGCCGCGCGAACGGAAGATTCTGTACCTCTATTACGGGCTCGAAGAAGGCTCCGAGGCGATGACGCTCGAGAAGATCGGCGCGCTGATGGGTGTGACTCGTGAACGGATCCGCCAGATTCGCGAGCGTGCATTCGAGAAGCTCCGCGAGTCGCCTGACGGACGCGCTCTCTGCGGCTTTTGGGCAGCATAAAGCTCTGTTTCGAAGCGTCGCGCGAAAGGTCTTAGAAGGGGCTAGGGGTGTGGAATAGGGGCTAGGGTTTCACATCCTAGCCCCTAATCTCTATCCCTAGCCCCTCCGCTATCATTCGCATCTCTCGATGCCGCATCGCACACCCGTCTTCATCGATCGCTCAGGCCGTCGCTGGCAGCGCATTCGGCGCGCCGCGATCGTGCTCGGCGTCGTCACGACGGCAATTGGGCTCACACTCGCCCTGAGCCTCCTGTTCGCGCCGACTATTCCCACGCTGCACCCGCAGTCGCTTACACGAAAGCCAGTCGTTAGGCTGTCGGAGCGCGCCCGTATCCTCGCGCGTCGACGTTTTCAGCAGGCCCTAGCGGCGGCCACCCGCCACGTGCCGCCCGCGCGTCACCTGGCGCGCATTCCGTCCACACCGTCCAACGGAGAGAAGCACCCTCCAGCGGGTGCGCCATTGATTGGCGGGTTTTACGTCAACTGGGACGACAACTCCTACGGGTCTCTTGACGCGAACCTCAAGCAGCTCGACGTGGTCGTACTCGAGTGGGGGTTCGTCGCTCGGGGCGGCGATTCGCTTCGCGTCGACACGCTCAACGGAAAGCGCGCCATGGCACGCGTGCTCGAGGAGCCAATCGACAAGCGGCCGCGTTTGCTGTTGATGGTGAGCAACTTCGATTCAGCGGCGAAGGACTTCAAGACCCCGGATCTCCGCGGTCTACTCACTCGCCCGCCGGCGCGCGCTCGTGCCATTGCGCAGCTCACACAGGTGGTCCAGGCGAATGGCCTCGCCGGAGTGCTCGTCGATTTCGAGGCCGCGGACAACTTTCCGCACCTCCACGAGCTGTCGATGACCTTTACTCGCGAATTGCGAGCAGCGTTGCAGCCGTTACGTAAGAGCGTAGCCTATGCGGTGCCCGCCTGGCTCGAGCCGGCACAGCTCCGCGAGGTCGCGGGATCCGTCGACCAGGTATACGCGATGCTCTTCGACGAGCATTACAGTTCGGGCGATCCTGGACCCATTGCCAGTCAGTCATTCTACGCCGACCGCGCCCGGTTCATCGCATCGATCGTCCCGCGCGACAAGCTGATCCTGATGATTGGCGCCTATGGCTATGACTGGAACGACAAGGAAGGGCCGATCAGAGGCGATGAACTCACATTTCAGGACGTCATGCGCGACGCACGCGACAGCGGAGCCGTCGTGCGGATGGACCGAACTTCGCTCAATTCCGTTGCCACCTTTCAGAGTCCCGATTCGACCGACCACGAAATCTGGTTCCTCGACGGGGTGAGCGCGTACAACGAAGTGCGGGTTGCTCAATCGTTAGGTGTCGCTGGCGTCGCGTTCTGGCGCTTGGGCTCCGAGGATCCCTCGCTCTGGCGCGCGCTTGACGACGACGGGCATCTGCTCGCGCCGCAGAACCTAACGACTGTCGTGCCGGGCTATGATCCGGAGCTGGACGGCCAAGGCGAGGTCCTGCGCATCCGCGCGCAACCGGTGCCGGGTACGCGCGCAATCGACGTCGACAGCAGCGGACTGATCGTCGCGGAGCGCTTCACGAGCTACCCCACGCCGTTCATCGTCCAACGGTTCGGTGCGCAGGACGTTCACCCGCATTGGGTTGCCCTCACCTTCGACGACGGCCCAGATCCAACGTGGACGGGGCCGATTCTCGACACGCTTGCATCACGTGGAGTAAAAGCGACGTTCTTCGTCATTGGACAGAACGCCGACGCCCACGTGCCTCTGCTGCGTCGGATCTACCGCGAAGGCCACGAGATCGGGAACCACACCTACTCGCACCCGAACCTCGGCCTCACGGGCCGCAAGCGTACCGAGGTCGAGCTGGATGCGAATGAGCGGTTGATCGAAGCGATGCTCGATCGTCGTACCGCCCTCTTTCGCCCGCCGTATTTCGGCGATGCCGAACCGACGACTGGCAACGAGCTGACACCCGTGTGGCTGGCGACGCAGCGCAACTATCTCACGATCGGTCTGCACGTCGACTCGCAAGATTGGCAGGACCCGCCGCCAGATTCGATCGTGCGAAACGTCCTCGACGCCCGGCCCGAAAATCCGAACGAGCACGCTGAATGCACGGACTCACTTGCTCGAGGGCAGTCGACGACCGCCTGCAACATCGTTCTCCTCCACGACAGCGGCGGCAACCGCGCGAACACGCTGGCGGCTATCGGGCCGCTGATCGATTCACTGCGCGCACGCGGTGATACGTTGGTGCTCGTCTCGCAGCTGGCGGGCCTCACTCGCGATGAAGCCATGCCGCCGTTAGGCGCGACGGGCGGAATGCAACGCGTGCTCCTCATTGGTGGCTTTGGCTTGCTCGGCATCCTCGAGTGGCTGCTCTTCTGGATCTTCACGATCGCGGTGTACCTCGGCGTCGGCCGGTTGGTGGTCATCGGAACGCTAGCCGTGATTCAGCGGATCATTCGGCACCAAGACAGGTCTTTGCCCACGAAGTTCGCGCCCCCGGTGAGTGTCATCATTCCCGCGTACAACGAAGAGAAGGTGATCAGCCAAACGATCGATAGCCTACTGATGCAGCAGTACGCGGGGCCGCTCGAGATTATCGTCGTCGATGATGGATCCCGGGATGGAACGTATCAGCAGGCTCGGGCGAGTCATGGGGATCATGCCCGAGTGCGCGTTTTCACCAAACCCAACGGCGGCAAGGCCAGTGCGTTGAACTTCGGTATCGCGCACGCGCTCCACGAGATCATAGTCGCGCTGGACGCAGACACGCTCTTCGCGCGCGATGCTGTGTCGGAGCTCGTGCAACCACTCGTGGAAGCCAAAGTTGCGGCGGTCGCTGGCAACGCGAAGGTTGGCAACCGCATCAATCTCGTTACACGGTGGCAAGCACTCGAGTATGTGACGAGCCAGAATCTCGATCGGCGTGCTTTCTCACTCCTCGATTGCATAACCGTCGTCCCCGGCGCCGTTGGCGCATGGCGCCGCTCCGTCGTGCACGACGTCGGCGGATTCAAGGAGGATACCCTCGCCGAAGACCAGGATCTCACGCTCGCGGTGCGTCGGGCCGGCTATTCAGTCGCCTACGCTGACGGAGCAATTGCGTTTACCGAGGCGCCCGACACGCTCCGTGCGTTGGCCCGCCAGCGATTCCGTTGGTCGTTCGGCACGCTGCAATGCGCGTGGAAACATCGGAACACGCTCTTTCGGCGACGCTATGGGACTCTCGGCTGGATCGCCTTGCCTAACGTGTGGCTGTTTCAGCTGCTCCTGCCCGCCCTTTCGCCCCTCGCCGATCTGATGTTCGTGTTCAGTCTCCTGTCTGTCTGGGCGACGCGGACATCGCACGGCGCAACGTATGCTCTTGTGAATCTCGAGCAGGTTCTCACGTACTACGCTGTTTTCCTGCTCGTCGATTGGGCGGCGGCGATGATCGCCTTCCTCATGGAGCCGCGAGAGGAAAAGCAGCTCACCTGGCTGATCTTCATACAACGCTTCGCATACCGGCAAATCATGTATTGGGTGGTCGTCAAATCGTTCGCTGCCGCGATTCGCGGCCACGTCGTTGGTTGGGGAAAGCTCGAGCGCAAAGCCACGGTGGAACTTGAAGCAATAGAGGCGGGCCGTAGCGCGTGAGCAGCGTGGAGATCCTGGCTTTCGTCAACAAGGACGCGGGAACGGCAGACGATGCATGCGCGGCCCTCGACAGGGCGGGCGGTTTCCGCACCGAGCGCATTCCACCGGGCGACCTAACGACACGTGTGCGCGCCGCCGTCGACGGCGGGGCCCGTCGCATTCTCATCGCTGGCGGCGACGGAACCATCGCGACAGCGGCAGACGCGCTGCGGGGACGTAGCTGCGAACTGGCAATCCTTCCCGGTGGAACCCTCAATCATCTGGCTCAAGATCTCGGTCTTCCAACCGATCTCGATGAAGCCGTACGTGTTGCCGCCGGTCCAACCACGCGCTGCATCGACGTTGCCGAGGTGAATGGCCGGCTCTTTCTAAATACCAGCTCCGTAGGCGCGTATGTGACTTACGTGCGCACCAGGGAGCGTCTGGAGCGCCGCTTAGGCTACTGGCTCGCGTCGATCGTCGCCGGGGTACGGATTCTGTTTCGGCTGCGCACCTTCAGAGTCACGATGGAAGTGAACGGCGTGGAGCGCGAGTACACGACGTCGCTCGTTTTCGTGGGCGTGGGCGAGCGCGAGCTGAAGATGCCGAGCCTTGGTGCGCGTGTGCAGGGTGGACGGCGGGGTCTGCACGTCATCGTCGTGCAATCACGAAGCGCGGGACGGATGCTCGCCCTCGCCTTCGCCGCAGTTGCACGCGGCGTACGGGCTGCGTCTCACACTCCCGAGCTGCAAAGCTTTGTCGTAGATCGCGTCCGCATCGAGCCCCGAACGAGCGTCGTGGCCGGCAGAATCGGACTCGATGGTGAAATTGTTTCGATGACGCCACCGCTAGACTACCGCTTCGTGCGTGATGGTCTGACCGTCGTGGTTGGAGAGAACGCTTAGACATCGAGCACCCACCCACCCAACGGCTTCTCTTCTGCGCGCACTCAGGCGTACGTTTAGAACGTGAACCTTGACGCGCTGCCACTTTTTCCGTTGCCACTCGTTCTCTTCCCGGGAACGGCGCTGCCCCTTCACATCTTCGAGCCTCGCTATCGCCAGCTGCTCGCCGATTCTCTCGCGGGGGATCGCCGCTTTGGAATTGCTCGGCTCAACGACGGAATGGCGGAGCGCGAGATCCCGCATGGAACTGTGGGCTGCGTCGCGGAGATCGTCAGCGCTGAGAGCTTGCCGGACGGACGATCGAACATCGTCGTTCAAGGCATGGAGCGCTTCGCCTTGGTGTCGTTCCTTCAGTCAAGCCATCCGTATCACGTATGCAACGCGGAGCTCGTGGACGACGACTTCGAGATCGGTGCCGCGCTCGACGCTCTTGCCGAGCGTGTGCGTGACGCGTTTCGACGCGTCGCGCGAGCGGCGCGTACACTTGCCGACGATCCCGATCCGCTCCCTGATCTGCCAAACGATGCCGCGAATCTCTCATTCGCCGTCGCGAGCATGATCGACATCGGACTCGAGGCTCGGCAGGAGCTCCTCGCCTCGCGGTCGCCGCTCGAGCGACTCCGGCAGCTCGACGCGCTTCTGTCGGATGCGCTAGGAGCCCTCGTGCCGCGCGCGGAGGTACACACGATCGCCAAGACGAACGGCCGCGGCGCCCACGTCCAGCCATGAGCGGCGTCGCACGCACCGAGCAAGAGACGGCGAGACGCCATGTCGTCGATCTCGCGCTCGCCGAACGATTGGCGGCGATCGTCGGCCAGAAGCGGGTACTGTTCCGTGGCGGTGAATTACTCGCTTACAGCTCTGATGGGTTGCCGGGCTACTTCAAAGAACCGTCAATCGCGGTCTTTCCTGGAACGCGTGATGAAGTCGTCGCCGTGGTGCGCGAGCTTGCTGAGCGCAGCGTACCGTTCGTACCGAGAGGCGCGGGTACGGGACTCTCGGGCGGGGCCCTCGCCGACGGCGTAGTGCTTCTGGGCCTCAACCGGCTAGCACGAATTCTCTCCGTCGATCCGGAGAACGCACTCGCTGTCGTCGAGCCGGGTGTCGTGAACGTCGCGCTGTCGCGCGCCGTGAGTGCACACGGCCTGCATTACGCGCCTGATCCGTCGAGTCAGGCGGCGTGCACGATCGGCGGTAACGTGGCCGAGAACGCTGGCGGCCCGCACTGCTTGAAGTACGGCGTCACGCTCAACCACGTCGTGGCGCTCACAGTCGTCTTGCCTAACGGTGATGTCGTGTCGCTCGGCAACCCCGCGGGCGAGTTCGAGGGCTACGATCTCGTCGGCGCGTTCGTCGGATCCGAGGGATGTTTCGGTGTCGCACTCGACGTCACTGTGCGCCTCGCCCGAGTGCCCCAGGCGATCCGCACGTTGCTCGCCGATTTCTCCTCGATCGACGCAGCGGCACATGCCGTCTCGGCGATCATCGCAAGCGGGATTCTGCCCGCCGCACTCGAGATGATGGACGCTGCGACGATCCGCGCCGTGGAAGCGTCGATATACGCGGCGGGCTATCCAACTGACGCCGCCGCCGTGTTGCTCGTCGAGGTCGACGGACCCACGGCCGGACTCGATGCCGACGTTTCGACCGTAGTTAGGCTCTGCCGCGACGCGGGCGCGCGCGACGTTCGCGTCGCCCGTGACGACGCCGAACGAACGAAGCTCTGGCAGGGACGCAAGAAGGCATTCGGCGCGATGGGGCGCATCTCCTCACACCTCGTCGTTCAGGATGCCGTCGTGCCGCGTACGAAGCTTCCCGAGATGCTCGCCCGGATCCACGACATCGCCGAGAGATACCGCGTGACCGTATGCAATGTGTTTCATGCGGGCGACGGCAATCTGCATCCGAACATCGGCTATGACGCGAATGATCCTGATGAATCGTCGCGCGTCCACGCGGCGATGAGGGAAATCATGCAAGCGTGTATCGACGCGGGCGGTACGATCAGCGGCGAGCACGGCATCGGTATCGACAAGCTGCCGTACATGGACGCGCTCTTCTCGAGCGATTCGCTTCGCGCGATGTGCACTCTGCGCGAAGTCTTCGATCCAGATCGCCGCGCTAATCCAGGTAAAGTGGTACCGGTGCATTCATGCCGGGAATGGCACATGGCACCTGCGGCACGGACGTCAGAGCGGGAGCATCCTTGACCTCGGCCAGCGTCTTCGCGCCCAGCCTTGGCGCCGCTGAGACTCGAGAGCGCATTCGCGATGCCGCCTCTAGCAAGTGTAGCCTACGCATTAGGGGCGGCGGCACTTGGCTGGACGCGAATCGACCGGTGCAGGCGCTGGCGACGTTGGAGATGGGCGCGCACTCCGGTGTCGTCGAATACGAGCCTGGCGATCTCACGATCACCGTTCGCGCCGGTACGACGCTCGATGAGATCGCGCGCGTAGCCGCAGCAAACGGCCAGTGGCTCACGCTGGACCCGTACGGCGATCCTGAGCGAGCCACCATCGGCGCAACGATCGCAACCGCCTCGTATGGTCCCCTCGCGCATCACTTCGGCACACCCCGCGACATAACCCTCGGCGTGGAGTTCGTGACGGGGGCGGGCAACACGGTGCGTGGTGGCGGGCGCGTCGTAAAGAATGTCGCGGGGTTCGACCTAACGAGGCTCGTCACCGGCTGCTGGGGAACGATCGGCGTGCTGACGGAGGCGACGCTACGCCTCCGCGCGCTTCCAGCGGTTGGTGCCACGATGGCGATGGATCTCGGCCCAACCGAGGGCGAGGTGGAGCACGTCCGCGTGGAGCTCCGCCGCCTTCCGTTCGTACCGCTCGCGGCACAACTCCTCGACGTCGGCATGGCGCAGACTCTTTCTTTGGGCAGTCGGGGCCCGATATTCCTCGTTAGGCTCGGCGGCAACGAGGAGGCCGTCGCCGCACAACGCCAGCAGCTTCGCGTCCTGGGCGACGCGCAGGATGTCGATACACGAATTTGGCATCGTTTGCGGACCGCGGAGCCCGCCGGAGCAACCGTGATGCGGCTGTCACGGCTTCCTTCGCTCTTTGCGGCGACGTGGCGGGATGCTCTTCGGCTCATCGCGCCCTGGCCGGGCGCTTCGTGCCATGGCGATCCTGGGCGTGGCGTCGTGCGCCTTCTGCTCCCGCAAGTCGAGCATAAGACCGAAGCCGAATTGCGGGCGGTGCTCGACGTGCCGTTTGACGGCGCGCGCCTCTACGAGCGGCTGCCGGCAGCTCTCTGGCCGTATCTTGCGCCGTCTGCCATGCACGGTCGCATCGACGTTGGAATCAAAGCCGCCTTCGACCCACAACGCATCCTGAATCCTGGAATTTTCGGAGAGTTGACGTGAGCAGCACCCGGTCACGCGCCCTTGTCGACGAGCGCGAAACTCCCTCGCAACCTTCTCGTGAGGCGCCGTGCGCGTTGCCCGGTTCGCCGCTCGCATCTATGCGCGCGGGTATAGACGCGTGCGTTCACTGCGGGTTTTGTCTGCAGAGCTGCCCCACATACCTCACGCTCGAAGACGAGAACGACAGCCCGCGCGGTCGTGTGCTGCTTATGCGCTCGGCGCTCGAGGGCACGTTAAGCATCGATGATCCATCGCTCCTCACGCATATCGATCGCTGTCTCGGCTGCCGCGCTTGCGAAACTGCGTGTCCATCGGGAGTGCCATACGGTCACCTGCTCGAAGCAACGCGGGCGACGATTGCCGAGACGCGGCCATTGCCGCCGATCGCCCGACTCATTCTCTGGGTTTTTGCGCGTCCGACACTATTGCGCGCTGCCATGGCGATGTCGCGACTTGCCCGATCGACGCGAATCCCACTGCTGCTGTCTCGCCTCGACGGACGCTTCGGCTTCGCGATGGCGATGCTGGCGTCCACCTCACGCGCCGAACGCGGGTCGGCGTACGAGCCACGCGGTGATGGTTCGCGTGGCCGGGTCGCACTTCTCCTCGGTTGTGTGATGGAGGGTTTACTCGCGGGTACTAATCGCGCGACGGAGCGCACGCTCGTCGTGAACGGCTATAAAATCGTCGAGGCGCCCGGCCAGCGATGCTGTGGTGCTCTCCATGCGCACGCAGGCGAGCTCGAGACGGCTCGCGCGCTGGCGCGCGCCAATATCGCCGCTTTCGACCAGAGCAATGCGGAATACATTTGCTCGAACGCCGCCGGCTGTGGCGCGATGATGAAAGAGTACGCCCACCTTCTCGCTGACGATCCGAAATTCGCCGAACGCGCAGTGCGATTCTCGGCGGGTGTCCGCGACGTCAGCGAGCTGTTGGTCGCAGCCGGACCGCAGGCAGGTGGCCCCATCGACCGTACGGTAACGTACGATGCGCCATGTCATCTGCTGCACGCACAACGTATCGCCGATCCACCACTTGCCGTACTGCGCGCCGTCCCGGGACTGAAATTGGTGCCGCTCGAGGGCGCCGAACATTGTTGCGGCGCGGCGGGCATTTACAACTTGATCGAGCCTGACACGTCGAACGCGGTGCTCGCGCCAAAGCTGCGTAACATTGAGGCGACACGTGCTGAGTGCGTTGCCACTGGAAATCCGGGATGCTTGATGCAAATCGGCGCCGGATTGCGACGTGCGTCGATCCACGCCCGTGCGGTGCATCCGGTGGATTTGCTTGATGAATCCTACCGCAACAGACGCCAAGATCGATAACGCGAGTCAGGGGAGATGTACGAGCACCGCTACCACCGGCCTTCCTGCCGAGTTATCACTTCGACATGGTCGACGAACGGCGACAAGTGCGCGAAGACGTCACCTCCCCGATGCGTAGCGGCCTGGCGATAGAATGAGCAGTCACTCCATTACGATGCGAGCCGACCCGGGCGCGGTTGGAGAGATCGGCGGGCGTAGCGTCGTGCTGTCGTACGCTGGCGTGGCCACCGAGTACGAGGCGCTACATCGGCACGCGGTCGTCTTCGACCGAAGCTATCGTGGCCGGCTGCGATTGTCCGGCGCGAAAGCCGGCGAGATGCTGACGGGTCTCGTTACGAACGATGTCGTTGCACTTACCCCGGGCCAGGGTCAGTACGCGGCGGCGCTGACGCCAAAAGGAAAGATCATCGCCGATCTGCGGATCTTTCGCGAAGAGAGCTCTTTTCTCGTCGACGTGCCTCCGCGCGCAAGTGAGGGTTGGCTGGCGACGGTGCGCAAGTACGTGAATCCTCGTTTCGCGCCGTATAACGACGAGAGTGCAACCACCCGCACGCTGGGCGTATTCGGGGTCGCCGCGAGATTGGTCGTCGGTGACATCACGGGAGTGAGCAGCAGCGCGTTAGGCGTTCTGCCCCTGTATGCGCACGTCTCGGCGGCAATCGGCGACGCGCGCGTCGTTATCGCCCGCGTCCCGGACCTCGATGTCGAGGGGTTCGAGATCTTCGCCCCAGCGGATGCGTACCCCATGTTGTGGGATCGCGCGCTCGCGGCCAAGGCGACGCCGGGTGGGCTGCAGACGTGGGAGATCGCTCGCGTCGAAGCCGGACGTCCCGAGTGGGGCGTCGACATCGATGAGTCGACGCTGCCGCAGGAAGCGAATCTCGAAGAGCTGCACGCGATCTCCTATACGAAAGGATGCTACACGGGCCAGGAGACCGTCGCGCGCGTTCACTTTCGCGGCCATGTCAATCGCCACCTCCGCGGATTGCGTGCCGCCTCGGAGGCGCCGCCTGTCGGGGGCGCCACGCTATTCGACGCAGCGGGCAAAGCAGTTGGGGACGTTCGTACGAGCGTCACGTCGCCAAGACTTGGTAGCATCGCCATTGGGATGGTGCGTCGCGAGATCGAGCTCGGCGCAACGCTCATCGCGCGCCGTGAGGGCGAGGAGGGCGAGACCCGCGTGGACGTCGCCCATCTTCCGTTCCCAGCATAACGCGGAGTGCCCACCGCGCTCGTAACCGGCGCGACAGGTCTCGTGGGGTCGCACCTCGTGGAGCGCCTCGCCCTGGACGGCTGGAACATTCGAGCGCTCGTACGGCGGCCCAGTATCCTTGCGCAAGAGCCGCCGGCGGGATGGGCTGGCGCAGCCTGGCTTCGTAGCGCTGGCGTCACACTGGCCGAGGGCGACATTCTCGACCTGCCGTCATTCGTAGAGGCTGCCCGCGGCTGCGACTTCATCTTCCATACCGCCGCGGCAGTGACACCCGTACGCACTCTCATACACCCATATGACGCCTATCGCGTCCCTAACGTCGATGGTACTCGGAACGCAGTGGCCGCCGCGGCCCGCACGGGAGCGCGCCTACTTCACTTGAGCAGTGTCGCCGTGTACGGTCCCAGCGCTCGTTACGCATCGAGCAAGTTGACCGGCGTAGATGAGACGATGCCGCTCGATCCGCTGCCGGAGCGCGCTTACTACGCACGATCGAAGCGCGAATCGGAGGAGCTTGTCCTCGCCGCGCATGCGGAGGGTCGAATTTGGGCGACATCGGTGCGACCGGACGTCATCTACGGACCACGAGACAGACAATTCGTGCCGCGCATCGCTCGAATGCTCCGCTTCCGGATAGCACCCGTGATCGATGGCGGCCGCGCAATCATGGCCATCGTCCATGCGGCGCACGTCGCCGACGGCGCGGTGCGTGCCGCGACACACGATCGCGCCGGCGGGCAGGCGTACAATCTCGCGAACGACTTCGACGTAACCTGGAGCGAATTTTTCCGGCTCGCGGCCGTCGGTTTGGAACGACGAGTCGCGCAGATCGATCTTCCTCGCTGGATCGCGCGCGGCGCGCTCACCGCTGTGAAGCAAATGATCAAACTCGTAACGGCCGGCGGGATGAACGTTGTCACGACCGCGTCGCTCGACTTCATGACGCGAAACAATCCTTTCAACTCCGACCGCGCGCGTCGCGAGCTCGGCTGGAATCCACAACGCCGGCCGGAAGTCGCGGTTCCCGAGGCTTTTCGCTGGTGGCAGCAGAACCGTTAGGCGTGCAACAAACGACAAAGGCGCGACGATGAGTCGCGCCTTTGTTACTACCGTAGGTTGGAAACGCCTTACGGGCGCTTCGAACCAGTCTTCGTGCCGGACTTCGTGCCGGTCTTGGACTTCGACATCTTGGCGGAATCCGCCATCTTGGCGCTGTCCATCTTGTGCGTCGAATCCATCTTCATGGCCGTATCCGTCGCCGGCGCTGGAGCCGGGGCGGCGGCGGGAGCGGGCGCCGCGGCGGCTGCCGCGGAATCCTGCTTCGCTTGGTCGTTCTTCGCACAAGCCGCGACCGCGAACACGGCGGCGACGAGAGCTAGGCGCTTCATGCAGATCTCCTGAAAAGGGGTACAAGATTTCGAATCGATTTCCGCGCTCGCTGCGGCGATGCTCGGAGCAGAATAGGCGGCGTGTAAGCTACCGGTCACTGCTATGCTGTCAAGGAGCGGGCGAGAAGGCAAGTAGAATGCCGAAAACGGTTTGTATGAAAAGTCGTGAACATGGCGTCGATTCGCCCAGTATGCCGTTGCTGCTAGCCCCGCTTTGGCTGGCGCTCTAGCTTGCAATTCCGGTCATGACTACCTACTCGCTTCCTCTCGCCGCATCGACCGTCGTCCGCGGTGCTTGTCCGCACGACTGCCCCGACACCTGCGCTATGCTCGTGACGGTCGAGAACGGACGCGCCATCCGCGTCGCGGGCGACCCTGAGCATCCCTTTACGCAGGGTTTTCTCTGCACGAAGGTCAACAGATACGTCGAGCGGACATACCATCCCGACCGCCTGCTCTACCCCCTGCGCCGTGTCGGCCCAAAGGGAAGCGGTCGCTTTGCCCGCATCGGTTGGGAGGAGGCCCTCGCGGAGATCGCGGAGCGCCTTACGACGATAGCGCGCTCTACTGACGGCCCGCAGGCGATCCTGCCGTACTCATACGCCGGAACCATGGGCCTCGTACAAGGCTCATCGATGGATCGGCGTTTCTTCCATCTCCTCGGCGCCTCGATGCTAGATCGCACGATCTGCTCGATGGCAGGAACCGTGGGGATGCGCATGACGCTCGGCGCTAACATCGGGGCCGACGGCGAAGGGCTCCCACAGAGTGACCTGGTTCTACTCTGGGGAACCAACACCCTGACCTCTAACCCGCACCTCTGGCCGTTCGTGCTCGAGGCGCGTAAGCGCGGCGCACCGATCATCGCCATCGACCCGCTTCGCACTCGCACCGCGGCGCAGTGTGACGAATGGATTGGCATTCGCCCGGGTACAGACGCCGCCCTCGCGCTCGGGATGATGAACGTGCTGTTCGCGCTGGGACTCGAGGATCAGGATTACCTGACGAGTTACACACTCGGAGAAGGCGCGCTGCGGAGCCGAGCGGCCGAGTATACACCGGACCGCACCGCGCAAATCACGGGCATTTCTGCAGAGCGTATCGTGCGCTTGGGCGAACAGTATGGCCGAGCGCGCGCCGCCTTCATTCGCGTGAACTATGGCTTGCAGCGACACGCGGGTGGCGGCATGGCGGTACGCACGATCGCGTGCCTACCCGCGATTACGGGGCATTGGCGCCGTGCCGGGGGCGGCGTACAACTGTCCACGAGCGCCAATTTTCAATTCAATAAACAAGCGCTGGAGCGTCCCGACCTCTCGCCGCCTGTTCGGACGATCAACATGATCCGGCTCGGCGAGGCCCTGACCTCGCCGGACGCTGGCGTTGGCGGCCCGCCAGTGCGAGCACTCGTGGTGTACAACTCGAATCCGGCCGCGGTGGCACCTGATCGCAACACTGTTCTTCGGGGTCTCGCCCGTGAGGATCTATTCACGGTGGTCCTCGAACACTTTCAGACCGACACCGCGGACTGGGCCGATATTGTCCTTCCGGCCACGACCCAGCTCGAGCATTGGGACATCCATTTCGCGTACGGCCATCATTACGTAACGCTTAACCAGCCGTCCATCGCTCCCCTCGGCGAGGCCAAGCCGAATAGCGAGATCTTTCGAGCCCTCGCGACGCGAATGGAATTGGACGCAACCCTCTTCGCCGACGACGATCTCGGGCTCATTCGGCAAGCGCTGAATACGAACGCGGAGAAGCTTCGCGGGGTGTCGCTCGACACGTTGATCGAGCGCGGATGGGTACGACTAAATGTCCCTAACCCGTATCTGCCATTCGCCGAGGGCGAGTTCCTTACGCCCAGCGGAAAGTGTGAATTCTACTCCGAGCGCATGGCGGAAATGGGACTGGATCCGCTGCCGGCCTTCACTGCTCCCTATGAGTTTCCTGAGAACGTGCCGGCCCTTGCCGCGCGATATCCGCTCACCCTCATCTCGTCGCCCGCGCATCAATTCCTAAACACCACCTTCGTGAATGTGGACGCGCTCCGCCGAGCGGCGCGCGAGCCGGAATGTGTGCTTCACCCCCAGGACGCAGAGCAGCGAGCGATTCCCGCGGGCGCCCGAGTGGTGATACAAAACGATCGAGGCGCGTTCACTGCCGTGGCGAGGGTCGAGGAATCGATTCGGCAAGGCGTTGTGTGGGCGCCGTCGATTTGGTGGGGCAAGTACGCTGCTGATGGGGCAAACGCGAACCAGACCACGTCGCAGCGCGAGACTGATCTTGGGCACGGACCCGTCTTTTACGACAATCTCGTCGAGGTCAGCCTGGCGGATTGATGCCTAACGAGCCAAAGAGGCAGAGCGAGGCTCGAGCGCGGCACGCATCTTGGCGAAAGCGCAAGCCTGCGTTCGTCAGCGCCCCCGCTTGCATTCGACCGATCCGCAGCGCTTCATTGACGAAAGGCAGTTTTTCATTCGATTGAGGAGAAAGCCGTGTCGTCGTATCCGGAAACTCTCGGCGCCCTGAAGCGCTCTCCATACGGTGTTCCCGAGCGCGCTCTGCGTTCGGTCAAAGACGAAATGCGGCAGAATCTGCTCGCGAGGCTCTGCAATGGCGGACCTTTGTTCGCCGGCGTCATCGGCTACGAAGAGACCGTGATGCCGCAGATCGTCAACGCGCTTCTGTCGCGCCACAATTTCATCCTGCTCGGCCTGCGCGGTCAGGCGAAGTCGCGCATCCTGCGCGCGCTCACGACACTCCTCGACGACGCTATGCCGATCGTCGCGGGGAGCGAGGTGAACGACAATCCATTCTCTCCGATTTCGAAATTTGCGCGCAATCTGCTGAACGAGGGTGGCGACGATACGCCGATCGGTTGGGTTGGACGCGAAAATCGTTACGTCGAGAAGCTCGCAACACCTGATGTCACGATTGCTGACCTGATTGGAGACCTCGATCCGATCAAGGCAGCGCGCGGCGGCCACGTACTCTCCGACGAGTTAACTATTCATTACGGGATGCTACCCCGCGCGAATCGCGGCATCTTCGCGCTGAACGAGCTGCCCGACCTCGCGGGCAAGGTACAGGTCGGATTGTTCAACGTCATGCAGGAAGGCGATGTCCAGATCAAGGGCTATCCAGTTCGCCTCCCGCTCGACGTTCAGCTTTGCTTCACGGCGAATCCAGAGGACTACACCGCTCGCGGAAAGATCATCACGCCGCTGAAGGACCGCATCGGTAGTGAGATTCTCACTCATTATCCTGAGACGGTCGATCTGGGAATGACTATCACTCGGCAAGAGGCATGGACTGAGCGCGACAATCGCCCGGTGCGCTTGCCCGACTTCGTCGCGGAGATGATCGAGCGCATTGCGTTCGAGGCGCGCACCGACCGCCGCATCGACAAGCGGTCTGGCGTATCGCAACGCATGCCGATCACGGTGATGGAAAATGTCATCTCGAATGCAGAGCGACGTGCTATCACGATTGGAGAGGAAGAGGTCGTGCCGCGCATCGCGGACATATACGCGGCGCTTCCGGCGATCACCGGAAAGATCGAGTTGGAGTACGAGGGTGAGCTTGTCGGTGGCAATGCCATTGCACGCGAGCTAATCCGTCGAGCTGCCGACTCCACGTTTCAGGAGCGTGCCGGCGGCGTGAACGTCGACGAGATCGTGATGTGGTTCGACGAAGGCGGTGCACTGCAGGTGACCGACGACGCGCGTTCAGAAGCCGTGCTCAAGGGGTTCGACATTGTTCCCGACTTGCTGCACATAATCAGACATGTCGGTCTCGCGGCCGACGACGATGCGCCAACGTCTGTTGCGGCGTGCGAGCTGGTGCTCGAAGCGCTTGTTGCGCGGAAGAAAATTTCACGCTCTGATGGCGGCGCATACGGCCGTGCGCACCCCGAGCCGCGCCGTCGGCCGGGTCAGGATCTTTTTGGAGGCGGAATGGCATGAGTCGCCGCGGCGACTTCGGTGGCGCCGGCGATGCAAGGCATGGCGTGGCCGGAATCAGCGGATCGTTAGGTGCTGCACGCTCGGCCGCACCGGCCGAGCGTGCAGCGCTATCAGGAAATGCCCGCGGCTCGATCAGCGTGCGGCGTGCAACGCTTGGGGATCTACCGATAATCGTCGAGCTTCGGTTGGCTCTGCTACGGGAGAACGCGGATCATCCCGTGTATGGGCAGCTACGTGCCGACGCGCGCGAACGCGCGTACGACGTTTTCGGTGCCCAGCTCCGCTCTCCACAGGAGATCATGTTTCTCGCCGAGAACACGGCCGGAGTTGCTGGCATTCTGCGGTGCGTGGAGACCCTCAACTCACCGCTGCTTCACCCCGACCGGTACTGCTACGTCTCGTCGGTATACGTGCGTCCCAGTTCCCGTCGGTCAGGAGTCCTCAAAGCACTGTTGTGTCGTGCCGAAGAGTGGTGCGCCGAGCGCGGGCTCACCGAGATGCGGCTGCACAACGTGCCCGGCGGCGGCGCGAGCGCCGCGTGGACGGCAGCGGGGTTCGGCGTGATCGAGGAAGTGCGACGGAAGGGCATTGAGCGAAGCCGATAACACTCTCGCGTGCCATTCATCACCGTCTCCCGCATGTATGGCGCCGGCGGTTCGGAGATCGCCGCCCGCGTCGCTCAGTCACTCGGCTGGGCACTCTTCGACAACGCCGTCATCGAAGCCGTCGCCGAGCGTAGCGGCCTAACGAGGGCCGAGGTGAGCGCGCGCGATGAGCGGGTGCCATCGATGGTCGAACGCCTCGCGACGACGCTTTCGCTCGGCACTCCCGAATCCATGCCGGCGATACCCGAGGCGCCAGTGATGATGACGGAGGAGCGTCTCGTCGACATCACCCGGCGCGTTATCGAGGAGGCCGTGCAGCATGGGCCGGCAGTCTTCGTTGGTCGTGGGGCGCAGTGCCTGCTCGCGAACCGTCGCGATTCGCTGCACATCTTCTGCTACGCCTCGCGTGCGAAGCTCATCGAGGGCGCAGTCACGCGCCTTGGCGTCGCACCGAAAGACGCCGAACGCGTTGTCGCTGAGATGAACCGTAATCGCGAGCGCTATGTGCGGCGCCACTTCAACCGCGAGTGGCGTGACTTCACGAACTATCATTTCTGCATCGACACCGGCTGGCTGGGCCTCGATGGTACCGCAGACCTCGTCGTTCGCCTCGTCAAGGAAAACTTGCTCGTCAGGTGATCGGCGTGAGGACACCAGCGCTCAGCTCCTCGCGCCTCCCGCCATGGAAAGCCCACAGGGCGTAGAGCAGCATCAGCGCGCCACCGCCCCCGATTGCCCACTCGACGCCGAACGCCCGCGCGACCGTGCCGCCAACGAACGATCCGGCGACCTGCGACAATCCAACGACGATGAACGAGTACGCCGCCATGATGCGTCCGCGCAGCGCGTCCGGCACGAAATGCTGCAACATCGCGTTCGCCTGCGCACCGTTGACGATCATGGCGAAGCCGATTCCAAGCAGGACGACATACGCCACAAAGGGCGAGCGTATGAGCGAGAAGAGGATGAGCAAACACGAAAACGTGTAGGAAGCCCACGAGAGCACTACGGCTCGCGGCAACCGATCGCCGACCGCGGCGAGGGTCAGCGCGCCGGTGAGTCCCCCAATGCCGACGCAGGCGAGTAGCAAACCGTAGCCGCCAGGGCCAAGTCCCAGGCGCTCACCGGCCTCCACCGGCATGAGGGTGAGATACGGAGCGCCGAGCACTGAGTACACTGTCACGATGCCGATGAGTACAGCGACTGCGCGCGTTTCGCGCATGAACCGAAGACCCTCGATCATTCCTTGGAAAGGTGATGCACGGTGCTCGGCGGGAACCCAGGCGGGTAGGCGTACGAGAAGAAGTCCGATGAGGACCGCCGTGTAACTGAACGCGTTCACGGCAAAGCACCACGACGTTCCGAGCTTCGCCATGACGATCGCCGCCGTGGCGGGTCCAACGATGCGCGCGAGGTTGAATCCGCTCGAGTTCAACGCGATCGCGCCCGGTAGCTCCTCGCGGCCCACGAGCTCGATCACGAGCGACTGACGAGCTGGAATCTCGACCGCGCTGATCGACCCATTGATCGCGGCCATCGCGATTAGCCAATGGATCGTGATGTGATTTGTGAAGGCGAGCACCCACAGCGTCGTCGATTGCAGCGCGAACAATGTCTGACAGATCGTGACTAGCCGAAGCTTGTTCGTCCGATCGACGAGCACTCCCGCATACAGCGAAAAAAGCAGAATTGGCAGCGACTGGGAGGCAGCAACGAGCCCGACGAGAAAGGCATTTCTCGTGAGCGTAAATGCCAGCCAGCCCTCGGCCATCGACTGCATCCACGTGCCGATGAGCGACAGTGTTTGGCCGGACCAGAACAGCAGAAAATTGCGGTGGCGGAGTGCGCGGAATGGGTTGAGGCTGGAGCTCATCGCGCTGGGCAATCTATCGACCTCCGATACGGGCGCCGAATTCCCGTGACAGCCGAATTCGCGTGACATCTGTGGCGCACCCGCGTATGCTTTGAGTAGGAGGTCCCATGCGATTCCATACCTATACGAAGTTCAGTCCGGAGATGGCCGATGCGGTCGATCTCCAGTCGCTGCTCGATAAGCTCGCCGATTTCCTGCTGCAGTCGGGATTCGCCGGCGGGAAGAATCAGCAGCCGTATTACGGGTGGGACTTCGGCGACGAGGGTGATCGCTCGCTCGAGTCGCTCAAACAGGCCATCCTCAACGCGTTGATCGAGAGCGGTCAGTTCACGCCGGAGATGCTCGAAGCGCTGCGCGGCGACGGGGATGAGGAGGGCCAGGCAAAGCTTGCGAAGCTGCTCGATGAGCTCGTGCAGCGACTCGTCAACGAGGGATACCTCTCGATGGATGCACCGCCACAGATGCCTGCCGGGCACCAGCCATTGGAGGGGCCCGGGAGCATTGCCAAGGCGGCCGCACGCGATGTCCAGTTCAATCTCACCGATAAAGGCATCGATTTCCTGGGCTACAAGACGCTGCGCGGTCTGCTTGGATCGTTAGGCAAATCGAGCTTCGGCAGCCACGACACGCAGTATCTCGCGACAGGCATCGAAGCGGACGGCTACAGCAAGCCCTACGAGTTCGGGGACGTGTTGAATTTGGACGTCAACGAGACGCTCAAGAGCTCTCTCGCACGCACGGGGAAGATCGAGGTCCCGATGGATCTCGATTATCAGGATCTCATGGTGCGGCAGGCCGAGTACCGCTCGTCGTGCGCAACGGTGTTGATGCTCGACTGCTCGCACTCGATGATTCTGTACGGGGAGGATCGGTTTACGCCAGCGAAGAAGGTTGCGTTGGCGCTCACCCACCTGATTCGGACTCAATTTCCCGGGGATTCGCTCAAGGTCATCCTCTTCCACGATTCGGCTGAGGAGATTCCGCTGGGCGCGCTCGCCACGGCGCAGGTGGGGCCCTATCACACGAACACGGCCGAAGGGCTCAAGCTCGCGCGTCGGCTGCTCATGGCACAGAAGAAGGACATGCGCCAGGTGATCATGATCACCGACGGCAAGCCAAGCGCCTTGACAATGCCTAACGGTCAGATCTACAAGAACTCATTCGGCTTGGATGCGACCGTCATTGCCCAGACGCTGCGCGAGGTCGCCAACTGCCGTCGCAGCGGGATCATGATCAACACGTTCATGCTCGCTCGCGACCGCTCGCTCGTCGAATTCGTGAAACGCGTCTCCGAGATCAGCCGCGGCAAGGCTTACTTCACGACGACGATGACACTGGGCCAGTTCATCCTCATGGACTTCCTCAAGCGGAAGACGCGGAAGGTGAGCTAAGCCAGCTGAGAGCTAACAGTCCATAGCTATCAGGGAGTTCGGAACGAAGCGTGGGGTGATTGTCAGTTGGCATCCTGAGGAGCGCAGGGGCGAGATCATACCCACCTGTCATCCTGAGGAGCGCAGCGACGAAGGATCACACCCCATATGTCACATGTCATCCTGAGGAGCGCAGCGACGAAGGATCTGCTGTTGCCGTTCTTTGAAGAAATCGGTTGGTCCTGGTGCGAGGAGTCCCTATCCTCACCCCTCATTTAGGATCCTTCGTAACACCGCCGAATCCAAATT
>JBJMNO010000022.1:0-402235 GCA_045804225.1 Gemmatimonadaceae bacterium | reverse complement strand
ACTGACATCAATACCGACGAAGACGTCCATCACGTTTGAATCCCGGGCTGAATGAGCGATTTATCATCCTTCGTGAACACTGCTGATCGGCGTGGCCCATCCTTGCAGATCCGGGGTCAAGCCCCGCACAACTGTTCGGGCTCAGGCGATCGAGAAATGGGTGGCGCTCTAGCTGAGGATCGGTCTCGGGGACCACAGGATGAACGAGCTACCACCCACCCAATTCTATTTCAATTCACGATACAAGGATGACAAGGCGCGGTCTCATGTTTCAGGGGTGCCCTACATTACGAACGATCCTTATCATCGAGACTCGAGCCGCTCGTGACCACTCTCCTCGCAATTCTCGCGTTCGGCTTCATGCTCGGAATGCGGCACGCCACCGATCCCGACCATGTCGTCGCCGTCACAACGATCGTCAGCGGCCACCGTAGCGTGAAAGGTGCGGCGCTCGTCGGCCTCGCTTGGGGACTGGGCCACACCCTAACGATTCTGCTGGTGGGCAGCGCCATCATTCTCTTCAAGTGGGTCATCCCGCCTCGCGTGGGGCTGGGGATGGAGCTGGCGGTCGCCGTCATGCTCATCGCGCTCGGCATCATGAATCTCGCCGGCACGGCACGGTGGCTTCGACGCCAGCGACTGCTTCGATCGCGGAACTCGCACGTCCACTCACATCCGCATCGGCACGGCGACTACATCCACACGCACCCGCATGGTCACGCACCGGAGGAGCATCCGCATTCCGAGGACGCCACACCTCTCGCGAAAATCGACCGGCAGCTCGGCACCGTGCAGTCCTATAAGCTGATCCGGCCACTCGTCGTCGGCGTCGTGCACGGCCTCGCCGGCTCAGCCGCGGTGGCGCTGCTGGTCTTGGCCGCGATCAAGACTCCTGCGTGGTCGATTGCATATCTCCTCATCTTCGGTGTCGGGACCATAGCCGGCATGATGGTCATCACGGCGGCGATCAGTGTCCCGTTCGCGCTGCCGGGAGCGCAATTCGCGCGCGTTCAACGAAGTCTCCGCGTCGCCAGTGGATTGATCAGCCTCGCTTTCGGGCTCGTGGTCGCCTACCAGATCGGTATCGTCGACGGACTATTCGTCGGCCAGGCGCACTGGACGCCGCGTTAGGCGTGGCGGGTGGCGCGTGGCGCGTGGCGCGGGGGCGGGCTGCGGCTGGAAATACGGATGTCATCCTGAGCGAAGCGAAGGATCGGTGATGTCAACCGGTCGATGCAACAGTGGCCGCAAGTACGACTGCGGGTGTCTGGAACTCAAGCGTCTGCCGCGGCCGCGTGTTCAGTTGTTGTGCAACTTTGTCTAACTGACGTTGGGTGAACGGCCGTAAGTCGGTCCCATGCGGAAAGTACTGCCGCAGGAGCCCGTTCGTGTTCTCATTCGAGCCGCGTTGCCACGGACTCCGGGGATCGCAGAAGTACACCTCCACATCGGTCACCACGCTGAAGAGCTGGTGTTGCGCCATCTCCATCCCGCGGTCCCAAGTCAGGGAGGCCATGAGACCCTTCGGCAAGCGCTGCACTTCGCGAATGAGCGCGCTCACGACGCTCGCCGTGTCCTTGCCCTCGACCTTCACGAGATGCACGTAGCGCGAGCGCCGCTCCACGAGGGTCGCGATGTGCGAGTTCTTCGCCCCAGCCAAGAGATCCCCTTCCCAGTGGCCCGGTACGGCGCGGTCCTCGACCGACGGCGGGCGCTCGCTGATCGAGACGGCGTCCACGATCTGCGCCCGACCGCCCGGTCGGCTCGCCATGCCGGCGCGGGCGCGCCGCATCGTGCGCTGCCGCCGGAGGTGCGCCATGAGTTGCTTCTTCAACACGCCCCGCGCTTGGACATACAGCGTGCGATAGATGGTCTCGTGCGAGACGCGCATCGTGGGGTCGTTCGGGTACTCCCTCACGAGCCAGCCGGCGATCTGCTGCGGGGCCCAGGCGGCCGCGAGTTTCTCGGCGACCACGCGCCGGAGCGTCGCATGCTGGGCGAGCCGACACGGCTTGGGGCGCTGTGCCCGCCGCCACGCCTCGGCATCAGCGCGCGCCGCTCGGTAGTGGATCTGGCCTCCATGGCGGTGAATCTCGCGACTGATCGTCGACGGTGCACGCCCGAGCAGCCGCGCGATGACTCGCACGTGACTCTTCAGGACCAACTGCCGCGAGATCTCCTCGCGCTCCGCGAGGCTGAGCGCCCGTCGGGAGCGTCGCCGCCGCCGCGGTGGGATCCCGCCCTGCCGCGCCACGATCCCGTAGACCGCCGAGAGCGACATGCCTAACGCCTTGGCGATCTCCTGCAGGCTCTCGCCCTTCTTGCGCTGGTGCCACAGCGCCTCCAGCTCGGCGCCCGATGGCCGATACCGTAGCCCTCTACTTTGGGTCATCCTTCACCTCCGGTGAATGCGTAAATCTCTCTTGTTGCATTCACCGGTTGAGACCACCTCTGCTTTTCGCGCGCATCACGCATCACGCCTCACGCATCACCCGCCACGCGAGCCGTCCGCGGCGGCAGTCGTGTCGCCGTCTCGGAACGAGGACACGCTAGCGAGGCCTCACGAGAGCCTTACGAGGCGACCGGCCGCATAACATAACGAGCCATCGGTAGTTGCATCGCGAGCGCAGCCCCAAATGCCCGACGCGTCTCGATGGGCCCTACGCTTGCCTCGCATCGACTCGTCGCTTGGTGCTCGAGTCTCCCTCTCCGATAGGTGCGTTATGCGAGTCAACCTATTCTCGCTCGTCGCTCTCGCTATGGTCGTCCCATGCATCACGAGAGCACAGGAAAACAGTGGCAAGATCGCCGTGCTTTCCATTCAGCCCGTGAGCTCGATGCTCACGATCTACTCCGGGGAAGCGGAGCTCGCCCTCTCCCGCTCCGCCACACTTGGCGTTGGCGCCACGTACTTCAATCCAGACGTCACGGATGGCGACGTCACTTACCTCTCGAGCGATTTGAAGCTCCGCTATTACGCGGACGGACGGCCCTTTCAGGGATTCTCCTTCGGCGGCAGCGTCGGTATCACACGCGCCACCGCGGTCGATAATACGTCGGGTGAGAAGGCAAGCGCGAGCGGCCCTTCGATTGGCGTGATGGTCGATTACAACTGGTTGCTCGGCGCGCAGAAGGCCTTCTATATCAGCAGCGGTCTTGGCGCGAAGACGCTTTTCATCAGCAACAAGGAAGTCGCCGACAAGGCCACGCTGCACTATCCCACGATGCGGCTGTCCGTTGGGTGGGCGTTTTAGGGTTGCGGGTTGCGGGTAGAGAGTAGCGAGCATCGAGTGCTTTGTGAACAGCAGAAGATTCGATTCCGCCGCGCCAGTGGCCGACCGACGATGTTCACAAAGCAAACGGGCTCGTAGCGCGCGATGCCTCTCGCCACGACGAACCGATCCGGTCCTCCGGGTAATCCCAACTTTACCGGCTTGAGTGGTCGTGCTCTCAAGAGGGTGAATTGAGTGCGGCGTACCGACGTGGAGATCGCGATCGTGCACGCCAAGTCTTGGGGATTACCCGGATGAACTCGGATCTCTCCATGTAGTGTGAAGAGCCCGTGCGCCGAGCAACGATCGATCGTTTTTGTGAACGGCACACCAACTGAGTTCGGTGCGCGAAGCGTCCCGAGGCCGTTCACAAAGACCTTGGATACGAGGATGGCGCGCGATCTCTCACGCCACGACGAACCGATCCGAGTCACCCGGGCAATCCCAACTTTACCGGCTTGATCGGTCGCGCTCCCAACACGCCGAGAGCTCTTGGCCACCTAACATGGAGTCGGATACCGCGCACCATTTGGATATCGCGACCGTGCACGCCAAGTCTTGGGATTACCCTGATAACCCGGATCTCTCCATGTGAAGAAAGAGCACCGCGCGCCAAGCAGCGATCGATCTTTGTGTGAAGGGCACACCATCTGGAGTCGTGCACGCTGCTCGCGCCCCCGGCCCCGCCTACCCTCGTGCCACGCCGAGGTCCAATTGCTCACCCGCTACCGCGGGCTTGTTGCGCCGCCAGAGCTTTCCTTCGACACGCTTGTTCCAGCTGTCGAGATACGTGTAGACGACCGGCGTGATGTAGAGCGTAATGAACTGTGAGAACGCCAATCCGCCAACGACGGCGATGCCTAACGGTTGGCGCGATTCGGCGCCCGCGCCATGGGCAAAGGCGATTGGGAGTGTGCCCACGAGTGCCGCGACCGTCGTCATCATGATCGGCCGGAAGCGGACATGCGCCGCCTCCACGATCGCGCGCTCGGCGGCGCCCTGCTCCTCGTGCTCGAACTCCAGCGCGAAGTCCACCATCATGATCGCGTTCTTCTTCACGATGCCAATGAGAAGAATGATGCCGACAAACGCGTAGACGCTCAGCTCCACACGGAAAATGAGGAGCGCGAGGAGTGCACCGAACGCGGCGAAGGGCAGTCCCGAGAGAATCGTCAGCGGATGAATGAAGCTCTCGTAGAGCACGCCGAGAATCATGTAGATCACGAAGACGGCGAGGACGACAAGCACCATCAATCCCGCCTGCGTAGACTGAAAGACCTGAGCGGTCCCGGAGAACGCCGTCGTGACGCCGGCTGGAAGGGTTTGCGTAGCCAGCCGCTGGACCTCGGCCGTTGCCGCACCTAACGACGCACCCGGCGCGAGGTTGAAGGAGAGCGTCACCGACGGCATTTGCCCGGAGTGATTGACGGTCACCGCTCCGTTCGTCTTCTGTAACGAAGCGACCGCGTTGAGCGGCACGAGCGCGCCAGTTTGGGAGCGGACGTAGAGCAGGCTAAGCGCACGGATATCCTGCTGATATTGCGGCAGAAGCTCCATGATCACGCTGTACTCGTTGGCCGGCGTATAGATCGTGGAGACCTGCCGCGATCCATAGGCGTCGTACAGTGCCGTCTCGATCTGCTGCGCCGTCACGCCAAAGGCGGCGGCGCGCGTGCGATCGATAGCGACGTTGACCTGCGGATTGTTCAACTGCAAGTCACTTGTCACGTCCTGCAACATGTCGGACTGCCGCGCGGCAGCGATGAGCTTCTGCGCCGCCGGGTAGAGTGTCGCGATGTCGCCCGTCTGCATCGTGAATTGGTACTGGCTCTTCGACTGTCGGCCGCCGATCTGGATCGCTGGCGGCAGCGACGCATACGCCGTGATGCCTGGCACGCGCGACAACTTGCCGCGAAGCTCGTTCACGACCTGATCCGCGGGGAGCCGTTGGCCGCGTGGCTTGAGTGTGATGAACAGTCGTCCGCTATTGGAGGCGGACGATCCTCCGCCACCGCCCGCCGTGGACATGAAGCTTGCGATATTCGTATCGCGCTGCACGATCGCCGCTATTGCTTGTTGCCGGCGAACCATATCGGCGAAGGAGGTTCCCTGCGCGGCCTCGGTCGAGACGCTGAGCTGTCCGGTATCCTCGTTAGGTATGAAACCCTTGGGCACGAGCTTGAACAGAACGGCCGTACCGACCAGGATGAGCAGCGAAAACACCATCATCAAGCGCCGATGGCGCATTGACCAGTCGAGTGTCCATTTGTACTGGTCGAGCAGCCAATCGTAGCCGCGCTCGGTGATCTGATAGAATCGTCCGTGCTTCTGAGTCGACTCGGGGCGGAGGAAACGACTCGAGAGCATGGGCGTAAACGTGAGCGACACGACGCCCGACACGAGAATCGAGACCGCGATCGTCACCGCGAATTCGCGGAAGAGGCGGCCGATGATGCCCGAAAGAAAGAGCAGGGGGATAAAGACGGCGGTGAGGGAGATCGTCATCGAAATGATCGTGAAGCCAACCTCGGCGGCGCCCTCGATCGCCGCCTCGAGCGGTGGCTTCCCCATCTCCAGGTGCCTAACGATGTTCTCCAGCATGACGATCGCGTCGTCAACGACAAACCCCACCGCCAGGGTGAGCGCCATCAACGACAGATTGTCGAGACTGTAGCCGAGGACGTACATCACCGGGAACGTGCCGAGAATCGACATCGGCAGCGCCAAACTCGGTATCACCGTTGCCCAGAGATTTCGCAGGAAGAGAAAGATCACCGCGACAACGAGACAGAGCGTGAGGATCAACGTGAACTTCACGTCGTGCACTGACTCCTGAATGCCCTGCGATCGATCGAACAGTGTCTGAACCTGGACGTTCGCGGGCAATCGGGCGCGTAGCGAATCCATCTCCGCGAGCACACGCTGTGCGACAGCGACTGTGTTCGACCCCGGCTGTCGCTGCACGGCGAGCACGATAGCGCGCTGGCCGTTGAACCAGCTGGCGTTCCTATTGTTCTCGATGTCGTCGAGCACCTGTCCCAACGCCCCGAGCTGCACCGCCGCGCCGTTCCGATAAAGGACGGTCATCGCGCGAAACGCGCGTGCGTCGTCGAGTTGACCGGACGCCTGCAGCGTGTACGCGGTGGTCGGACCCCACAGCACGCCGGTGGGTTGATTAACGTTTTGCTGATTGACGGCCGACGCCACTTCATCGATGCCGATCTTGCGGTACGCGAGGGCCGTGGGGTCCACCTGAATGCGCACCGCATACTTTGCGGAACCGTACACCGCCACTTGCGCAACGCCGTCCACCGTGGACAACCGCTGGCCGATGAGTGTCTCGCCAACCTCGTCCATCTGCGTCAGCGGCGCCGTCCGTGAGGTGAGCGCGAACATCACGATCGGCGAAGCCGCGGGATTCGACTTCTGGTACGACGGCGGGGTGATGCCGAGCGGCAGCTGGCGCAACGTTTTCGCTATTGCCGCTTGCACATCCTGCGCGGCGGCGTCGATGTCGCGATCGAGCGTGAATTGCAAGGTGATCGACGTGGAACCGAGGCTCGACGACGAAGTCATGTTGTCGATGCCGGCGATCGTCGAGAACTGTTTCTCGAGCGGCGTCGCCACGGCGGAGGCCATCGTCTCCGGGCTCGCCCCCGGAAGGCTCGCATTGACGTTGATCGTCGGATAGTCGACCGTGGGCAGGTCGCTGATTGGAAGCCGCCGATACGAGACGATACCAAAGACGGCGATGCCGACCATGAGCAGAATCGTCATGACCGGACGGCGGATGAACAGCGCGGAGAAGCTCATGGGCGCGACGTCCCCGACGGCGGCGGCGGCGTCGTGCCGGGAGGACGCGCCGCGGGAGTCGGAGAGGTTGTGCGGGTGCCGCCCGCCCCGTTAGGCGTCGTCGTGGTTGACCGCGCGCCGCCAGCGCCGGTTCCTGTCGTCGTCACGCCGCCACCCACTGTCGTACCGTTTGGCGCTCCCACTCTCGCCGTCCCGTTAGGCGCCGCGATATTCGTTCCCGTGACGTTGCCCATGTTCGGCGCCGGCGCCACGCCTCCCGCACGCCCCGGCGCCGCATTCGCGCCATTGCCGTTCGTGAGACTTCCAGGTCCGCCGGAGATCCCATTCGTCTCACCCGTACCCCGCGCACCCCGGCCCGCACCCCCCGCCCCGCCACCCGGCGTCGCCACTCCCGATACCTCTCCAGCCGCCGAGAGCGAACGCGCCGACGTGTCAGCGCCATTTCCCACCAGCGAGACTCGTGTGCCCGGGTTCAACCGCGATTGTCCATCGACGACAACGCGCTCGCCATCGGTGAGGCCCTGTGCGACGACGGTCAGGTTCCCGACCGGCAAACCGGTCACCACGCTGCGCGACTGCGCCGTGTTCTTCGCATCGACGACATAGACATAGCTCCCGTCCTGGCCCGTGAGCACCGCCTCGTTAGGTACCGCGAGCACACCGCGCTGCACATCGAGCTGCACCGTGAGAAAAACCAGCTCACCGGGCCAGAGATGCCTGCCGGTGTTCGGGAAAGTCGCCTTGCCGGTGACCGTCCCCGTGAGCGAATCGATGGCGTTGTCCAGGAAGGAGAGTTGGCCCCGCTCGGTTGCCTGCGTGCTGTCATTGACCGTTGCCGTCACTTCGAGTGGATGACTCGCCAGGGCCTGCTGGACCGATGGAAAATCCTGGTCGGCAACGGGAAAGCGAATCAGCACCGGACGAAGCTGGTTGATGACGACCAACGGTCCGCTGCCAGGGCTGACGATGTTGCCGCGCCTAACGAGCAGGCTTCCCGTCCGGCCGGCGATCGGGGCGCGGATCGTTGCGTAGCCCAGGCTCACCGTCGCGGACCGCAGCGCGGCGCGGTCGGCTTCGACCGTTGCCTGTTGCGCGAGTGCCGTCGCATGCACTTGGTCGGCTTGGGAGCGACTCACGTAACCCTTCGCCGCAAGCGTCTGATAGCGGACGTCGTCTCGGCGTCCCGCATCGGCCTGTGCTTCATCGCGCGCCAGCGTCGCGCGAGCCTGATCGAGCGAGGCCTGCAGCGGCCGCGGATCGACGCGAAAGAGCACCTGCCCAGCTTGTACCGTCTCGCCTTCGTGGAAGAGAACGTCGAGTAGCGTGCCCGTCACTTGCGTCGTGACCGCGACCGTCTGCATCGGCTCCACCACACCGCTGGCGGATATCGTCACCGGTGCGTCGATGCGCGTTGTGGCGGCGACGCGTACCGGCGTCGCCGGCGGTTTCTTCGCGGGTTGATCCGAATGGCAAGCCAGTGCCAGCGCCACGGCCGCGGGAAGCCATGATATATGTTTGTTGAACTCTCGGTTCATCATCTACGGATGCTCGGGGGACCTTGGTCGAGCGGAAGATTGGGACGGCCGGAGAGATCGAGCGTACCTGTGTCGTGCGCGAGCTGGGCAAGCGCGGTGTGCCATTCCCAGCGAGCTTGGATCTCTTCGGCCCGTGCCGTCGCTAACGCGCTCCGCGCGAGGAGCACATCGACGATCGTTCCGACTCCCTCGCGATATCGGCCGACGGCGACATCCGACGATTGCTGTGCGCTCGAAAGCAGCTGCTCAGCGGCGCGAATACGTTGCGTCGCCGTCTGGAGCGCGGCGTACGACGCAAAGACTTGCACCGTCACTTGCTGCTGGGTCGATGCGACCTCCGCGAGCCCGGCATCGTACTGCGCCCGCGCCGCGCGGACGTCGTATTGCCGCGCGAAGCCATTGAAAATCGGAATCTGCACGCCGAGAACGAACGACAGGTTGCGGCCGGTGGCGTTGACGGCACTGGAGTTCGTGTAGCTGCCGGTGGAGCTGAGCGTCAACGCGGGATAACCTGCAGAGCGCGCCACGCGAACTTGTGCCGCAAGTGAGGCCGCGGTCGCCCGCGACTCGGCGATCTCCGGTCGCAAAGCGATGGCCCGGTTGATCAGCGTGTCTACGGACGCCGTGACTTCGCAGACTTGTTCCCGCTCGGTGACGTTGGGAATCTCGAAACGCGCGTTCGCCGGGAGGCCCATCGCCGAGGCGAGATCGCCGCGGGCGGCGAGGAGATTCCCCTCGAGCGTGGCGAGCTGATATTGGGCCTGCGCCAGGGCCGTCCGCGTTTGGAGGACTTCCTCGAGCGTCGCGACGCCGACGCGCAATCGCTCTTCGGACGCGGCCGTATCGGCCTGCGACTCTTGTACGGTGGCCACCTGTGCGTCGCGCAACGCGCGCGTGGTGAGAAACGAGAAGAGCGCCGATTCGACTTGCAGGACGACGTTCTGCACGGTGGCATTGTGCGCGAGATCGGCGGCGATCGCTCGCTGTTTCGCCGCCTCGATCGTGCCGACGCGGCCACCAAGATCGAAGACCAGATACGACAGCGAGATGGAGGGTGCGAGCTGCGTTCGCGTCCCCACGCCTGAGCCCAAGCGCGTCGACACGCCGCCGGTGCTGTCGAGGGTTTGACCGCTACTGAATTGCGTGCCATTCACCGTCGTACCAGCGGTGCTGTTGCTGTGTGTCAGATTGACGCCGGCGTTTATCGTCGGGAACAACGAACCGCGGCTTGCCCCGTATTGCTCCGCGCTAGCGCGCGCGAGTGCCCATGACTGCCGAGTCTGCGGGTTGTTGCGCAGCGCCAGATCCATCACATCCGTGAGCGACAGTTGACTGCCGGCGGCAGCGGTGGCCGAATCTCGGGTCAGTGCCACCGTGGCCGCGGGTGCCTGAGGCGCCGCTGGCGAGGGCGCCGGCGTGCGGGCACTGGCAGGCACCGGCCAGAGAGTGGACGGGCGCGGGGGCGCTCCCGGCCCACCATCGATGTGCGGCGTCCCGGGGACACACGCCATTGCCGCCACGCACACGCCGATGACGAGCGAGCGCGCCATTTTCATTCCATGAAAAAAGATGCGTGATAGCAGAGCAGCTCCTCTGGAACGCGGCCCTTCTCTCCACCCCGCCAGGTTTCCGGCGAGAGAGGCACCTGCTATTGCATGAGCGAGACCGCTCCGGGTTGTGGGTTGTGGGTTGCGGGTGAGAATACGGATGTCATTCTGAGCCTGAGAATACGGATGTCATTCTGAGCGTGAGATACGTGTCATTCTGAGCGAAGCGAAGAATCTGCTTTGGCGGTTGCCCGCGCCCCGCGGCCCGCGTCCCACACGCACAGCCCTTGCACTGTTCGTCCTGATCCATGTCGATCGACACCACTCCGCACACGCTCACGGGCGAGTTCAGAACACACGAGCGATTTCGCTCGCAGTTCCTCCCCCATGAGCGCACTATCCTCGTATATCTGCCGCCAGGTTATAAGCAGCGGGCAGCTCGCCGTTACCCAGTGCTCTATCTGCAAGACGGCCAAAACGTTTTCGACAAGGCAACGTCGATCGGTGAGGAATGGCGCGTCGACGAAACGGCGCAGGCCCTGATCGAGAGCGGGTCCATCGAACCGCTCATGGTGGTCGCGATCTACAACACCGGTGAGCACCGCATCGACGAGTACGCGCCAACCAAAGTCGAAGGAAAGGGAGGCGGATCCGCCGACCAGTATGGCAGGATGCTGGTGGAGGAGATCAAGCCGATGATCGACGAGAAATACAAAACGCTCCCGAGCGCAGCGAGCACGGGCATCGGCGGATCATCCCTTGGCGGTCTGTTGACCATGCACCTCGGCCTCAGGTACCCCACCGCGTTCAATCGCCTCGCTGTTTTGTCGCCCTCGATCTGGTGGGACAATCGCGTCATCGTGCGCGAGGTTCAGAATCTCAAGGCGAAGCTTCCGCTTCGGGTGTGGCTGGACGCCGGCACCGGTGAGGGCCCCGACGTCGTGAATGACGCCCGCGCTCTCCGCGACGCCCTCGTGGCCAAGGGCTGGGTGCCCGATCACGACCTCAAATACGTAGAGGCTGAAGGTGCCCAGCATAACGAGCAGTCCTGGGGTGCTCGAATCGGGCAAGTCCTGCAATTTCTCTATCCCCCGCCGCGCTGATCGCTGGCCCCTACAGAGCGTCCCTTCATGCACCGCGAACACCGCCGTTGGTTCAGCCCGTCGCTGGGCCGCGACATGGAGCTGCTCATCTTCGGCCATGCGGGTGCGCGCGTCGTCGTATTCCCGACGTCGATGGGTCGCTTCTATGAATGGGAGGACCGCGGGATGATCGGTGCTCTTGCCCACCACCTGGAGCAGGGCTGGCTTCAGCTCTATTGCGTGGACAGCGTGGACGGTGAGAGTTGGTATGCGAAGCAGCAACACCCCGCGGCTCGGGCCTGGCGACACGCTCAATACGATGCCTACGTCCGCGACGAGGTGCTGCCGCTTTCCCAGTACCAGAACGCGAATCCTTTTCTGATCACGGCTGGCGCGAGCTTTGGCGCCTATCACGCCATGAGCTTCGCGCTGCGGTATCCGGAGCGTGTTGGTCGTGCGATCGGCTTGAGCGGCATGTACGACATCCGCGAAATAACCGACGGGTACTCCGATGAAACGGTCTTCTTTCACAATCCGGCTGACTTCGTGCAGAACGAGCACGACCAGCGCCGGCTCGATGCGCTCCGGAAGGTGGAGATCATTCTCGCCATTGGGCGCGACGATCCAATGCGCGGAAATAATGACTACTTCTCGAACATTCTGTGGTCGAAGAACATCTGGCACGCCTTACGGATCTGGGACGGCTGGGTGCATGATTGGCCGTACTGGCGGGAAATGATCACGAAGTATGTAGGTGGATACGATTGACGAACGGAGGGGCTAGGGCCGAGGGACTGGGGCGGAGGGACTAGGGCGGAGGGACTAGGGCCGAGGGACTAGGGACTAGCCAACGCCGTCCCCCTAGCCCCTAGCCCCTAGCCCCTAGCCCCTAGCCCCTAGCCCCTAGCCCCTAGCCCCTAGCACACTAATCCCTAGCCCCTCATTCCCATGCTTCGCATCGGTCTCGTCGTCGGTAGAGAATGGTCCTTTCCGCCGGCATTCATCGAGGAAGTCAATCGGCGCGGTGAAGGCGTCGTCGCCGAATATGTGAAGCTCGGCGGAACGTCGATGGACGAGCTGGTGGACTACGCCGTGATCATCGACCGCATCAGCCACGAAGTGCCCTATTACCGAACCTTCCTGAAGCACGCGGTGCTCAAGGGTGCGGTGGTCATCAACAACCCCTTCATGTGGTCGTCGGACGACAAGCTGTTCGACGCCACGCTCGCCACCTCCGTCGGAGTCGCCAGCCCACGGACCGTCGCGCTGCCCAATAAAGAGTATATCGCCGGCATCAAGCATGATGAGAGCTTGCGAAACTTGAAGTATCCGCTCGACTGGGAAGCGATCGTCGACTATGTCGGACTGCCGTGCATCCTCAAGGATGCGCATGGCGGAGGCTGGCGCGACGTCTACGTTTGCCGGACGATGGACGATCTGCTCACGCACTACAACTCGTCGGGCCAGCTGACGATGGTCGTGCAGGAGTTCATCGAGTGGGATCAGTTCGTGCGCTGTCTGGCGTTAGGCAGGCGCGACGTATTACCGATGAAGTACGATCCGCGCGGCCGTCGATATCTCGTCGAGCACGCCCATCTCTCCGCGGAGCTGGGCCGTCGCGTCGTCGACGATTCGCTCACGTTGATGCGCGCGCTCGGCTATGACATGTGCTCGCTGGAGTGGGCAATCAAGGATGGCGTGCCGTACGCCATCGATTTCATGAATCCCGCGCCGGACATGGACCTCTATTCGCTCACGCCACACTACTTCGAGTGGGCAGTGAAGCACATGGCCGACATGGCGATCCGCTTCGCGAAGGAACCGCGCCGTCCACTCGACATCCGCCGCGGAGAATTCCTCCTCGGCCGGCCCGAGTTGGGTGAGACGCGCCACGACGTCGAGACGCCACGACGAGTCACCATCGACTCGGGCGCCGAGATGCCTGCCTCACGCCCCGCGGACGCCGAAGCACGACTCTGAACCGTTAGGCAGCCATGCTCCGCGACGCGATCGACGAATACCACGACCTTCTCGATGTCGAGCTAGCGGCCGAATCGCAGGACCGCCTCGACGAGCAGCTTCGTCGTCGCGGGCTGTTCTTTGGAGATCGCGCGCTCTGCACGGTGTTGCGCCCACGCTTTCTCTCCGCCGCGCAATACCGGTTTCTGCAAAAGCGGGCGGCAATGATACTGAGCGCGTTTCACACGGCCTATCGCGCCGCGATCGAGAACGAGGAGCTCCTCGCGCAGTTCAAGCTCGCCGATTGGGAATGCGCGTTGATCCGCCACGACCCTGGATTCCGCGATCCAAGTCCCGTGTCGCGGCTCGATGCCTTCTTCGTCGGCGAAAGCGGTGGCTTGAAATTCACCGAGTACAACGCCGAGACGCCGGCCGGTGGTGCGTACAACGACGTGCTCACGGAGGCCTTCTACGGGCTGCCGATAATGCGCGAGTTCCTGAAAGGATGGGATCTCCGTCCGCTCCCCGCGCGCCACAACGTACTGCACGCCCTCCTCGATGCGTATCAGCAGTGGTCCGGAACGCGCGCGCTACCGCGGATTGCGATCGTCGATTGGGCCGAGGTGCCGACACGCAACGAGTTCCTGCTCTTTCAGGATTACTTCGAGCGCCAGGGAATCGAGTGCGTGATTGCTGATCCGCGAGAGATGCAGTATACCGGCGGCAAGCTGATGGCCGAGGGCGGTCCGGTCGATCTGATCTATAAGCGAGTGCTCATCAGCGAGCTCGTGGAACGCTGCGGCATCGAGCACGCCGTGATTCGTGCCGTGCTGGATGGCGCCGCGTGCATGGTGAACCCGCTGCGGTGCAAGATTCTTCACAAGAAGGCGAGTCTCGCCGTGTTGAGCGATGATCGCAACGCCTCACTCTTCTCCGCTACCGAGCGCGAAGCAATCGACGCGCACATTCCCTGGACGCGCGTCGTGGAGGATCGGCCGACGGGCACGCCAGGCGCAACGCAACGTCAAACGGATCTGCTGCCATTCATCGCCGCCAACCGCGAGCAACTGGTGCTCAAGCCTAACGATGAGTATGGGGGCAAGGGCATCGTGCTCGGCTGGGAGGTGGACCAGTCTGGTTGGGAACAAGCGATTCGGGTCGCTCTCGCCGAGCCGTACATCGTGCAGCAGCGCGTCGCTCTGCCCAGCGAGCCATACCCCAGCTTCGCGGACGGCACGGTGCACGTCGTCGACCGCATGGTGGACACCGCACCCTACGCCGCCTACGGCTCGTACGTGGATGGCTGCCTGAGCCGCCTCTCCACCGCCGCTCTCCTCAACGTCACCGCTGGAGGTGGGAGCCAGACGCCCACCTTCGTGGTGGAGAAGAGGAGCTAGTTGCGGGGCGCGGCGATGACCGAGTGTCATCCTGAGCGTAGCGAAGGATCTGCTTTTCCGGACGAGCGAATGGGCCGCTGAGACCACTGACACGGCCCTGACACCACTGCGCTCTCCCGAGCAGCGACCACTCCATGCGGCGCGTACGCAGCCGATCTTTGCTTAACTGCGTCGGGACACATCCACGGTTTGGGAAGTGTCCTCGACACGTACAAGGTCAAAGAGCGCATGGCTCGCGGAGGTTTAGTCGTACAAGGAGTCCGTCAGTGGTGTCAGGGCCGTGACAGCGGTCTCAGGGACCCCCTCGAGGCTCTCCATTCGCAGCGATGTGGCGCGGACCGAAGTGCAACCCACAATCTGCCGGGCCGAAGTCTTGCGCGAGAAAGCATTCGATTGCACCCTAGCCCCTAGTCCCTATTCCCTAGCCCCTCTATGAAGCCCCCCTCGCTCACCCTCGGCATCGAAGAGGAATACCAAATCATCGACCCGGCCACGGGCGAGCTCCGATCGTACATCACCGAGATCCTGAAGGGCGATCACCTCATCCTCGAGGAAGTGAAGCCCGAGCTGCACCAGTCCATGGTGGAGATTGGGAGCAAGGTCTGTCGTAGTCCCGCGGATCTTCGGGCGGAGCTCGTGAGACTTCGCGGTGCCGTGATCGATCTCGCGGCGCGCGGCGGGCTCAAGGTGGCGGCGGCAGGGACTCATCCTTTCTCCAATTGGATGGAGCAGGAGATCACACCGCTCGAGCGCTACATGGGTGTGAAGCAAGATCTGCAGGATCTCGCTCAGCAACTACTCATCTTCGGCACCCACGTTCACGTGGGCATCGAGGATCGCGAGTTCATGATCGACGCGATGAACGTCGCGCGGTATCTGTTGCCGCATGTGCTCTGTCTCTCCACGAGCTCTCCGTTTTGGCAAGGCAGGAAGACCGGCCTGAAGTCGTATCGAAGCATCATCTTCAAGAATTTTCCGCGAACCGGAGTCCCGCCCATGATGCGGTCGTACTCCGAGTTTGAGGAAGTTCTCAACGCGCTCGTTCGCACGCGCAGCATTCCCGACGGCTCGAAGCTGTGGTGGGACGTGCGTCCGCATCACGCCTATCCAACGCTCGAGTTCCGCGTTTGCGACGTCTGTACCCGGGTGGAAGAAGCGGTCTGCATCGCCGCGATACTTCAGGCCATTGTCGCCAAGGTGTGGAAGCTGCGCCGAGACAACCTGACCTTCCGCATCTATCCGTCAACGTATATAGAAGAGAACAAGTGGCGAGCGGTGCGGTTCGGGCTCGACGGGAAGCTCATCGACTTCGGTAAAGAGCAGGAGCTGCCGGCTCGTGAGCTCATCACCGAGATGCTCGCCTGGTTCGTGGATGACGTCGTCGACGAGCTTGGAAGCAGAAAGGAAGTCGAGTACGCTTTCCGTATAATGAAAGATGGAACGAGCGCCGATCGGCAGCTCGCGACCTTTGAACGGACTGGTGATCTGAAGGCCGTCGTCAACCAACTGATCGCCGAGACCGCCGAAGGCGTGCGGCCTGCTCCAGCGGCGACCCTTGCCGACACGATCATTCCTGATCATGCGTCGCCGGTGACGCCATCCTTTCTTGGCAGTCAAGCAGCGTCAACCGCACAGCACGAAGCGCGGTGAGATGGTGAGCGGTCGCGAAGTTGCAAAGGAGGGACTAGGGGTTAGGGCTAGCGCCTAGGGACTACAACAACTGCCTAGTAGTCCCAAGCCGCGATTCCCTAGCCCCTAGCCCCTAGCCCCTAGCCCCTAGCCCGTTGTCTCGTCCTGTCATCGGCGTTCCAACGCAAAACTTGCAAAGTCTCGGCGGAGTCTCCGCCGATATTCCACCGTCGTGGGTGATGAGCCAGCGATACATTCGCGCACTCACCGGCGTCGGCGCCCTTCCGTGGATGATTCCGCTCGTTGGTGACGAAGCGGACACCATGCACGGCATCTACGACGAGCTGGACGGAATCTTCCTGCCCGGCGGCGCGGACATCGATCCCGCGAATTACGGCGAGGAGCGCCACGCCCGCTGCGACAAAGGCGATCCCGCACGCGACGAAGTGGAGCTCATGCTCGTGCGCTGGGCACTGGCCGAGCGAAAGCCGGTGCTCGGTGTCTGCCGCGGTTTACAAGTTGTGAATCTCGCGGCGGGCGGCACGCTCTATCAGGATCTCGGCGACCAGATGCCGGGCTCGATCAAACACGATTATTTCCCCTTCGGTGGTCGCTACGCCCGCGATTTCCTCGCGCACGACGTGCAGGTGGCCGAGCGGAGCAAATTGGCGGAGATCTTCGGCGCGGGCGCGCTCAAGGTGAACAGCATGCATCACCAGGGCATTCGCAACCTCGGCGATCAGCTCGTCGCCACAGCCGTAGCGCCCGATGGACTGGTGGAAGGCATCGAAAGCGCGGACGGTTCGTATCTCGTCGCCGTGCAGTGGCACCCCGAGGTGCTCGCGGACAACTGCCCACGCACGCGCCGCCTGTTTGAGAGCTTCGTCGAAGCAGCATCCGACTACCGAGAGCAACGGCGAGGCGCGGAATTTTCGGGCTTGGAATCGCAGGTGTGATCGCGGGCAGGAGCTCCTTCGGGGCACCATGACAATGCTGCCATGGTTCATCGCGGCGTTAGGCATCGTCTAGCGAATGGCAGCATTGCCGATAGCTGCCCCTACGGACCTCCCGCCCGCGATCGGGAGTATCGCGTCACGCAAGCAACAGCGGCAGTAGGTAGCCATCCCACCCGCGCATCCCAAGCCCGCCGCCCCACGGTCGCATACCAAGGCTCCCGGCTGTCTCGGCGACGCTACGGCGTGTCAGAACCGCGCTTGCTGCCTAACGAAGCGCCGGTGGGCAATGGTGCGCTCTCCGTTTGATAGGCGACGCCGACGAGTGCGGCGATCGCCTGCACGGCGAGTATGATGTCGAACGGTTTGTGGAGATACGGACAGTTGGTGGCGGCGATGATGCGCTCCGCCTCGGCGGTGATGTCGCCGGTCATGAAGAGAGTGCGCTCTCGGAACGACGGATCGCGCTCGACCGCGGTGCGGAAAACGATGTCGCCGCGCGCGTCTCTCAGACGCAGGTCGATGAGCAGGACGTCGATTCGCGTCTCAGCGAGCGTGCGCATGGCGTCAGCGCCAGACAGCGCGGTGACGACCTCGATCCCGTGCCACTTGAACAGCATCGCCAGCGCCTGACAGATCGACGGCTCGTCGTCCACGACGAGGAGGCGCAGAGGGTGCGGCCCGTCCGCCGTCGGCCGCATCAGGCGCTGTCGGCCAGTGCCTCCCGAGCCATGCTCATGGCCGGAAACGGACGATGGCTCCGGGCTCAATGGTCAAACCGTCAGGCGGCAGAAATGTCGCTGTGTGATTGAGTTGCGCCGCGTCCGTTGGTTTTCGGACCGTCAACGGGATCCAGCAATGCGCGGAGCTCGTGAACGAAGATTCCCAGCTCGAACGGCTTCAATAGATGTGGGCGACCCGTCGCTTCGATGGCGCTGAGCGCCTGCTCCCCGTAGTCGCCGGTGATGAACAGCGACCGTCGTGCCAGCTCCGGATACTCTTCGTGCAGCCAAGCGAGGAAATCGTCACCGCGCACGTCGGGCAGCCGGAAATCGATGACGACGAGGTCCACGGCGACACATGCCAGCACAGCCCGAGCTTCCGCCACGGTGCGAGCCCCGAGCGTATCGAAGCCCCAACGATCGAGCAGCCGCCCGAGGGCGACCGAGATCGTTGCTTCGTCTTCCAGCAGCAGCAGACGAGGACGGGGCTGAGTCATGGAAAGGTTGCGGGGATCGTGACACCGATAGGCGGGAGCCGCTCTCTTCGCGGCGCCCGCACGAGCTCCAGTGCGTTGCACCCTTACATTAAGGTCCTTTCATACAATTCGCCGTTTCATCCGGAACCACTCGGCACCCCGGTGGGCCACGACATGACGAGCCGGACATAAAGTCCCTTGTGTGTGTCTGCCTCCAGTCGGAAATTCAGCGCGTGACCACACCGGACCGCGTCTCTAGCGCGATCCGGGTACTCGTCTGGTGCAGAAGTCGTCTTTTCCAGGAGATCAGGACGATGCTCGCTCCCCTTCCGTCGGTCGAAGCCTTTCGGCGCGATGCCGTCTCATTGGACGGTGTCGAGCTGGACGACGGCATTGCTGCCTCGTGGCTCGAATCGGCTACCCGGCTCGAGCGCGCGGCTATGACCCGAGGCGCGGAGCGCGAGCGGCTGTTGGCTGGCCTTCTCGCGCAGCACGACGTCATGACCTTCCGTGATTCGCCGATCTCACCGGCGGCGGTGTTCTCGACCGTCACCGATCTGGCGGCGGAGATGGAAGATCAGACCTGCTTCCGCACCTCTCATAGCGTGCTGTCGACCCTGCTCATGTTGTTGCCGGATGGAGAGATACTGCTCCGCGGGCGCGTCATTGCTCGTCAGGCGCGTCTTTCCAGGCATCTCGGTGAGCTCGCGGCATCGGCCAGATACTATGGAGAAGTAGAGCGACTTGGTGCCGAGCACCACGCCCCTGAGCTCACAGGACGTGCCTGGCAGGGCTACGGATTTCTTGCCCGGCTACGAGGCGACTTCCCCGAGGCGCGCCGGCGTTTTCTCGCCGTAATCGATCTCGCCGGAGCAGCGGCGGAATCGGTCGGACACGCCCACCACGAATTGATGGTGACCGCCGCGAAGGCTGGCAATTACGACCAAGCAGCGGTGCACGCGTGGGCCGCATTTCGCGGGGCGGCGTCGGAAGGTCAGGAAACGGAAGCGTTGCTGAACTTGGCGCAGTTGCTCCTCGATGCGGGTCATGCCCGTGCAGCCCTGCGCGGCTTTGCAGCGGCGCTTGCCCGCAAGCCTGTTATGCGTCTTGAGCTACCGATTCTCGGCGGTGCCGCATGCGCGGCCGCCGCAGCCTTACCGCGTAAGGCTGCACATGCCATCGTGAAGAATTTCGCCGAGCGGCTCGATTATCTCATTCGCAACCTGAAGAACGGACAGGTGCTGCCGTTCCCAAGCGCCTCGGCCCTTGTCGAAATGAGCGAGGCACTTGCGGTCGTCGGAGATGAGGATCGCTCGGTCCGCGCCGCGGAGAGCGCAACGCAACTCGCGAACGCCCACGGCTTCCACGAGCTCACCTACCGGTTGGACAACCCGGTGCTCGTGGCCGAACCCGCTCCTCTTGCGCCGGCGACTCAGCAAATCCTCGTCGCAGTCGACGAGCTCGAAGGTGCCGAGCTCGTCGCCGCCGGATAACGCAGCTAGCAGCTACGGCCCTGACTCAACGAGTATCCGCTGCGGCAATCGCTGGGTGTCCCGTCGGTAGCGCCATCACGATTCACGCTCGGCACGCGGAGGTGGGAGGTCGGCGCAGTCGGTGAAGCGCAGGCGGCGAGGGCGGAGATAGCGGCGGCGGCGAGGACGATGCGAAGGGCGGCGAGACGGCGAGACATCGTGAGGCTCCGGTCGGTGGGTGACGTGGCTGGGGGAAGCCGGTAGCGCTTATTGCGCTGATTCGTCGTACAGGCGGAGACTTAGCGCCGGCGCCGGCGCGCCGCCGTTTCACCCGTGCGCCTAGCGTTTCATGGTGTTACCCTTGGGCCCGATGGCTGCCGGCAACCACCTTCCTCAACGCCGCCCTGGCGATAGCTCCGCGTCCGAGAACACGAGCGCGGGCCTTCAGGCGCGCGTGGCGGCTCTCGTGCTCGGACGTCTCGAACGCGCGCGACTACAGGACGCCGTGCGTGGCCGCGCGATACTGGAGCCGGTCGATACCGTTGCGGCCCTCGAGCAGCTCGTCGTGCGATCGGTGCCGCGTGTTGCCGCCGTCATCGCCGAGCCATTCGATCTGCATCGCACGCCCGTCGCACCGACCATCGCGCGGCTTCGCGCCGAGTATCCCGGCGTCGCACTGATCGGACTCTGTCAACCAGCGCACAAATACTCCACGGAGATCGTCGCGCTCGTCCATGCGGGCGTGCACGAGCTGGTCTTTCGCGGTGTGGACGACACGAAGGAAGCACTGCGCCAAACGCTCGCGCGCGCGTCGCAAACGTCGGCCGCGCGCGAAGTGCTCAACGCGCTGCGACCGCACCTAACGACTGACGCCGTCGTCATCGTCGAGACGACGCTGCAGTACGCGTGGGCAGACTTCACGTCACGCTCGCTCGCGCAAGTGCTGGGCATGAACGTGAAGACGCTGGTGAAACAGTGCCGCGGTTGCGGACTGCCGACACCCGGGGCACTCCTCAACTGGATCCGCCTCATGGTCGTGGCGTATCTCCTCGACGCGGAAGGGCGCGCACTCGAGCATGTGGCTTCGGCCTTCGGGCTCGAGTCCGCGTCGCCCCTTCGCAACTTGATGAAACGCTACACTGGTCTTCGCTCCCTCGAGGTGCGCGCCGGTGGCGGAGTCAAAGTGGTGATCGACGCATTTCTCCGCGAAGATGCCTTCGGCCGCGCTGAATCGATCTCGCGCGATTCAACTCGCGAGTCGCTGCGCGGTCGCATCTCGGACGGCGGTTAAGAAGGCCGGCACCAGCGCGGCGGCCCCGTCGCGCCACAAGTCGCGCAGACTCACACCCGCGCGTGTCCGAAAGGCGCGGCTCGCCGTGCGTACGCTGCCATAGCCCGCTTCGACGGCAATAACCCACTGCGCATCCTCCCAGCTCGTTCCGTCCAGGCGAGCGGCAAAGCCTGCCGCGGCGCCGCGAAAGAGACGTCCCCAGTTGAGAAGCACGTGCGGAGCTGGCCAACCGCGCCGAGCGACGTCGCGCGTCAGCGTTCGCTTGGGGAGCTCGATTCGTAGCGCGAGCTCGTCCACCGTTTCCGGCGCAACCGGCGCCACGCACGCATGAATGATTCGCCGCAAGAGCGGAGAGACGGACGCCGGCAATATTCCGAGCACGACGGCGGGAGCGCGCTCTGCATAACGATGGCGCCGAACGGCGCGACGCAGGCCAACGCGCGCGCGCGCCCGCTCGATGTCATCGATGTCCGGCGAGGCCGGCTCGACGATGGCGCCCTCCGGCGATGCCACGAGGCGTCGCAGCACAGTCGGGAAATCGTCGACGTGCCTGAACGCGAAGTGTTCGGCGCCAGCGCGTGCGGCGTGAAGCACCTCGCGTCCGGGAGCGCTCTCATCGAGACAAGCGACCACGATCGGGAGCTGCGGGCACCAGGATTTCACGCGCCGCACGAGATGTCCAACAGCGGGCCCGCGCCGGCCGCGCAATCCGACGACGAGAAGGGACGGACATTGATCGCGCAGCCGCTGGACGAGCTGATCACTGTCCGCATGAAACTCGAGTTCGAACGACGGGTCGCCGGTACGCACGGTCAACGCCCTACCGAGGGCGTCGTCCTTCCGTCCGGCCACCACGATCCGGGGCAGCATCGATACCTCCACAGGTAATGACCCACATCGACGCTACGCCCATGCATCGCGCCATGCCGTTTCATTACGGGTAAGGGGGTTTCACTGCGGCGACAAAATGGCCGCCAAAAAACAACTGTGACGAAACGAGTCAGTCCTTCGTCAGCGGCAACCCAGCCGCAATCCAATCCTCTTTGCCTTCGCGATATTCGCGCACGTCGGTGTAACCCATGGCCGCCAGATCACGGGCGGCTCGACTGGACGTCGGTCACGTGAAGTTCCAGCAATAGACAATGATCTCGGCGCGCTTGTCGGGGACGATCGTCGGCATGGTCGCGACTTGCTCGAGCGGAAGACTCTGGGCGCCTGGAAGGTGATGCTTGCGCCAATACATCCGCGGCAACACCTCGAAGAGATGCAATGCGTCGCCACGCTGAATCTTCTCGTACAGCTCCTCACGTGAGATGTTCATCGTGGTGCGCTAGTTCCGCGTGTGAGTGGAGATCGCGATGATGCAAGCCAAACCTTGGGGATTACCCGGAAGACCCGGATCTCTCCACGTTAAGAAAGAGCGCCGCGCGCCGAGCAACGATCGATCATTTTTGTGAACGGCACACCAACTGAGTTCGGTGCGCGAAGCGTACCGAGGCTGTTCACAAAATCTCCTGATTTCCAGGCGCGCGATCTCTCGCGCCACAACGAACCGATCCGGTTCCTCCGGGTAATCCCAACTTTACCGGCCTGACCGGTCGAGCACTCGAGACGGCGAATTGAATCCTTCGCGCCTGAATGAAGCTCGCGTTGCTACAAGCCAAGCCTTGGGGATTACCCGGATGAACTCGGGTCTCTCCATGTGGTGAAAAGAGCCCGTGCGCCGAGCAACGATCGATCCTTTTGTAAAAGGCACACCAAGCGAGTTCGGTGCGCGAAGCGTCCCGAGGCTGTTCCAAGTCATCTCATGCCGATTGGCGTGCGATCTCGCGCCACACCGAGCCGATCCGGGTCCTCCGGGTAATCCCAACTTTACCGGCCTGACTCGTCGAGCTTTCGACGTGGCGAGACTCGGCTCTCTTCACTGATACTGTATGTAAAGAGGACGCGGGAAGAGCGCGAGAATCTCCGCCGGGGTCATGAGCCGGTCGCCGGCCTTGGTGTCGTTGTGATAGAAGAGCTTGAACCCCGTGTACTCCACCGGGTATCGCGCAACATAGCGACGATAGGATTCGCGCTTCATCCACGGCGGACCCCAGCCGTCCATGTTGATCACCACCTGCACGCGCGGATCCACGTGGATGCGAGTGGAGTGGGTGAGCATGTCGCGCGTGAATCGGTGCACCACCAGCACCTTCGGCGGCAGGGAGTCTGTCGTCACCAGATCGGCCAAAATATCAATCGCTTCGTTCACCTCGCGCGCGTCGAGCGTTCCAATGCGCGTGCCGGGAATTCCACTGGCGCCCATCGCGAACTCGGGGTCGAGACCGAGATGCACGTCGGGACGCCGTAGGAAGGGGAGGAGACGCGGCAGCTCGGCATCGAGCGTGCTTCGCCCAAGCTGGACGTCGAGGAAGAGCAGGGCATTACGGCTCCGCGCCCAGCGATACACACGCTCGATGACGGCGGTGTCCGCGCGCTGGCGATACTTGCCGTCACGTCCCGGCGATCCCTGGGCGACGCTGACGATGAGATGGAGCGCAGGCTGCGCCGGTGTCGTCGAATCGGCCTCTGTCCATGCGCGCACCTCGCGGTCCAGTCGCGCGAGCATCGAATCGACCGGCTGCTCGGCCAGCACGCCCATGCGTCGCGAGAGCGGGTTCCCGTAAAACGCGACGATGCGATGCGCGGGGAGAATGGAGCCGGGGAGCGGCGCTGGCGGGTCGGGCCAGGCGGCAAGCGTGGTGGGTGACGCGTGACGCGTGGCGCGCGACGAAGGCTTGGGGACGCGGGGCGCGGGGCGCGCGGGTTTCGTCGAGTCTTGCTGCGCGAAGCCCTCACGCGCGCCGAGCGCGGCCAGAGCGAAGACGAGCCAGAAAACGCGCATTGCCATAGGAAAGATGTATAGTCAGCGAACGCAAGTTTGGGAGTACTCCGCCGCGCATCACGCATCACGCGCCACTCACCACGCAGATGTGGCCCCAAAACTACAACCCGTTAGGCAGCACCGCGCTCTCGACGCTGGTGGCGGCCTTGCCGTTGCTCGCGCTCCTCGGGCTGCTGGCGGCGCGGCGGGTGCGCGCGTATGCCGCTGCACTGCTGGCACTCGCCATGGCGCTCATCGTTGCGGTCGCCGTGATCGGAATGCCGGCCGGGATGGCCGCGAAAGCTGCGCTGCTTGGCGCCGCCTATGGCCTGCTCCCGATTGGCTGGATCATCCTCAACGTCATCTTCCTCTACAATCTCGCGAACGAACGCGACCTGTTCACGCCGCTGCAAGCGCGTGTGGTAGCGATCACGGGCGATCGACGTCTCCAACTGCTCCTCATCGCCTTCTGCTTCGGCGCGTTCTTCGAGGGCGCGGCGGGATTCGGCACTCCCGTCGCCGTCACAGGCTCGATTCTCATCGGCCTCGGCTTTCCACCCCTTGAAGCCTCGGCACTCTCGTTGATCGCGAACACGGCGCCCGTGGCGTTCGGAGCGTTAGGCACACCGATCATCGCTCTACAGGGAGTCACGTCGATCGACCTGCGGGCACTGAGCGCCATGGTCGGGCGACAGCTGCCAATTTTTTCGCTCATCGTTCCCTTCTGGCTGATCTGGGCCTACGCCGGCTTTCGACGCATGCTCGAGATCTGGCCTGCGCTCCTGGTTGCGGGCGTCGCTTTCGCCGTGCCACAGTTTCTCGTCTCGAACTTCCACGGGCCCTGGCTGGTGGACATCGTTGCGTCGGTCGTCTCGATGATCTGCCTCACGGCATTCCTGCGCGTCTGGCGCGGCGGGCGTACCGCCTCGTCGCAGGCTCCCGCCGCTCCGGCAACCGCAACGGGCGCCTCTCCATGGCTGCCATGGATCGTCCTCACGATCGTCGTCTTTCTCTGGGGCCTGCCTAACGTCAAAGGCCGTCTCGACGCCATCTCGGCGCCGCGTTTCCCAATTCCTGGTCTCGACAAGATGGTCCAGCGCGTGGCACCCGTCGTGTTACACCCAACCGCCGAGCCGGCGGTGCTTACGCTGAACTGGCTCTCGGCGACGGGAACGGCCATCCTCATCGCCGCGCTCATCACGGGCTTCGCGCTGCGCTTTCGGCCGATCGAGCTGCTGCGACATTACTGGCGCACGCTGGTGCTCGTTAGGCATTCGCTGCTCACGATTGCGGCGATGCTCGCGCTGGGCTACACGACGCGCTACTCGGGAGAAGACGCGATCCTCGGCCTGGCATTCGCCCACGCCGGCGTCCTCTACCCTTTCTTTGGAACGCTACTCGGATGGCTCGGCGTCGCGCTCACCGGATCGGATACGTCCTCGAATGTCCTCTTCGGCAGCTTGCAGCGCGTCACCGCGGAACGGCTCGGCTTGAGCCCGACGTTGATGGCTGCCGCGAACAGCTCGGGAGGCGTGATGGGGAAAATGATCGACGCACAGAGCATCGTCGTCGCCAGCACGGCCACGCGCTGGTATGGCCACGAATGGCGAATCCTCCGCTTCGTGTTCTTCCACAGCCTCGCGCTGGCATCACTCGTCGGCGTGCTGGTGCTGCTCCAGCAGTACGTGTTTACTGGGATGCTGGTGAAGTAGTTCTTGGCGCGTTGGACGCCACGAGGCATCCGTAGTCTGCGCCGCGCGCGCTCGAGATCTTCTGTACGCGAATTTCGCGAATAGCTGGGCGAATCTCTCCCTGACCATTCTACATGCAGTGCTCCACGAGCCGGGATGAATGCCTTAGGAACGGCACACCAACAAAGCTCGCTGCACCGGGACCTCCCGAGGCATTTCCCAAAGAATTTCGTCCGGGCTCGTTGAGCGAGGAGGTTTCTCGGCGCGCGAGCCGCGCGCACGACTCCGAATGGTGTGCCCTTCACAAAGAGATCGATCGCTGGCTGGAGCGAGAAGCTTTTACTCCACATGGAGAGATCCGAGTCTTCAGGGTTATCCCCAAAGCCTGGCGTGTACGATCGCGATCTCCACGTGGCCCCCGGAATGCAACGTGTGTTAGGCGGAATAGCCGAAGTCTCGCCACGTCGAGATCTCGACCAGGCAACCCGGTAAATGGGGATAACCCGGAAGACTCTGATCGGTTCAGTGTGGCGCGAGAAGTCTCGCGCCAAAGCGAGCAGAGTTTTTTGTGAACAACCTCGTTCGGCCACATGCAGCGAAGCCGGTCGGTGTGCCGTTCACAAAGAGACCGATGCTCGCTTGGCGCGAGCGACTTCTTCTCCACATGGGGAGATCCGAGTCTTCAGGGTTATCCTCAAGGCCTGGCGTGCACGATCGCGAGCTCCACTTGGCGCCGGGAACTCCACTTTGTGTTAGGCGAGAGCCGAGTCTCTCCCGTTTCGAGATCTCGACCAGGCAAGCCGGTAAGTGGGGATAACCCGGAAGACTCTGATCGGTTCAGTGTGGCGCGAGAAGTCTCGCGCCAATGCCAGCAACAGCTTTTGTGAACACCCTCGGGACCCCTCGTCCACCGAACAAGGTTGGTGTGCCGTTCACAAAAACGATCGATCGCTGCTTGGCGAGATGTGCTCCTTCTCCACATGGAGAGATCCGAGTCCTCAGGGTAATCACCAAGGCCTGGCGTGCACAATCGCGATCTCCACTTGGCGGCAACCTGTGTTAGGCGAGTCTCGCCGAATCCAGATCTCGAACAGTCAAGCCGGTCAGTGGCGATAATCCGGAAGACTCTGATTAGTTCGCTGGGGCGCGAGAGATCGCGTGGCAGGGCCACGAGAGTTCGTGAACCACCTTCGGCCACGTGCCCCGAGCTCAGTTAGCTGCATCGGCTTAGAGCGCACGAGAGGAGCCGGAATTCCCTCGAGCAGCGTCGCATGGAGAGACTGGCCCAGCTATTCGCGCAATTTCGCGTACAAAAGATCTTGAGCAGGCCAGGCGCACCGCCTTAAGTCTGGGAGATGAGCCAGATGAGCGAGAGCATTCACACGGTAGTCGTTGGCGCCGGGCCGGCAGGGCTCGCGACGTCGCGTGAGCTCGCGCGCCACGGCATTCGGCACGTCGTGCTCGAGCGTGGCGATACCGTTGGTTATGTGTGGGCGAATCTGTACGACAGCCTCACGCTGCACACTGGGAAGCACATGTCCGCGCTTCCCGGAATGCGCTTTTCGTGGTCGGATCCACTCTTCGTGCCGCGTGCGGCATTCGTCGAATATCTGCGACGCTACGCCGCGCGATTCGCGTTGCCGATACGCACACGACATGAAGTGACATCGGTCGAGCGCCTAACGGGAAGCGACGGGCGGTGGCGTGTTCGGGTCAGTACGCCTACCGGCGAGATGGAGCTCCTCTGTCAGAACGTCATCGTCGCCACCGGCATCGTCACGAACCCGCGCGTGCCGTCGATCGCTGGCGTCGAGGATTTCCGGCGCGGCGGCGGACAGATTCTGCATTCGGCGCAGTATCGCCGGCCCGATGAATATCGTGGCAAGCGCATTCTCGTGATCGGCGTTGGCAACTCGGGCGGCGAGATCGCGAGTGAGCTGGCGCACACTGCCACCGTCACTGTTGCCGTGCGATCGGGAGCGAACGTCGTTCCGCGCGCCATCGCCGGCATTCCGATTCAGTACCTGGCGCGCTACATCCGCAAGCTGCCTCGTAAGGCACGCAACGCCGTTCTTCGTCTCGTAGGCCGCCTCGTCGAGAAACGACGCGGCCCGCCGGTGTTGCCGCCGTCCGCGCACGGGCCCCTCGATGCCATTCCGCTCATTGGATTCCATCTCGTGGACGCCATTCGCAACGGTCGCGTTCAAGTGCGCGGCGCGATCGAACGGCTTACGAGCGCCGGCGTATTGTTCGCGGATGGCAAGAGGCCCGAGGAGCAGCCGCTCGACGTCGTGATCCTCGCGACGGGCTTCTCGCCCGCGCTCGCGCTACTCGGACAGTCGATCCGAGTGGACGGCAAAGGCTTCGCATTGCGCAGTGATCGCGTGGCGAGCGCCGATCATGATGGTCTGTATTTCGTGGGTCACAACTACGACGCAACAGGTGGGCTGTTCAACATTGCGCGTGACGCACGGATCGTCGCCAAGTGCATTGCCCGCTAGCCGATAGTGACCGCACGCGACCATTACGTCCCATTACCGAACACTCGCAAACTGCTTAACAAACGCTGACACCTCGCTAAGTAACTTTCGAGCAACGAGATCCGTAACCACTCGAGGCGGCACGCGTCTGGCCAGTACAACCCTTTCTCAGAGCGGGTTGTCATACGCAGTGAAGCCGACTTTCTCGAACGTAGTGAGTGCCGTGATCAGCTTTGTAGACCCATACGCCGATACGCAGGAGCTTCCCGTTTTCAACGGGGAGTCGTCTGCGTCCATGCCTTGGGAACGCGAGCAGATTGCAACGCATATCGGCTCACAGTACCAGGTTGTGCGCGAGCTCGGCCGTGGCGGCATGGGCATCGTTTTTCTCGCGCGCGACATCGCGCTGCATCGTCTCGTTGCCATCAAGGTCTTGCGGCGGGAGTTCGCTTCGTCTGACGAGGACCGTGAGCGGTTCCGTCGCGAGGCGCGCATGACGGCGCGGTTGAGCCATCCGCACATCGTTCCCGTGCACACCTTCGGCGAAGTAGAAGATTTCGTCTACATCGTCATGAAGTACGTGCATGGCGAATCCCTCGGCGAGCGGTTGCGTGCGCAGGGATCGCTGCCAACGGAAGACGCGCGTCGCGTGCTTCACGACCTCGCATTGGCGCTCGACTACGCGCATCGCGAGGGCGTCGTGCATCGCGATCTCAAGGCGGAGAACATTCTGCTCGAGCGCGGCACAGGGCGTCCGATGCTCACCGATTTCGGCGTCGCGCTGCAGCGATCGCTGGACCCGGTGCGCGCCGAGGCGTCGCGTGCGTTCGGCACGCCGCACTACATGTCGCCGGAGCAGGCCGCGGGCGAGCTGGACATCGACGGACGCAGCGATCTCTACTCGTTAGGTGTGCTGGGCTACTACATGTTGAGTGGCACGCTTCCGTTCGACGCGCCAACGTTCGAAGCGCTCGCCGCGAAGCACGTCGCCGAAGCACACCGGCCGTTGGCCGAGGCAGTGCCAACGGCGCTCCATGAGCATCCACTACTCGTTGCCGCGCTCGAGCGCTGCCTCGAGAAGGAGCGTGACACGCGCTGGCGCCATGGCGCCGATCTCGCCGTGGCGATTCAGAACCCGGTGCGAAAGCGCTGGCTGCAGCGAGCGCGCTCGGGAAAGAAGGCGGTGCTCGCCGCGAGCGTCGTCGGTGCGAAGGTCGTCGCCGAGCTAGCCATGTTCGCCGCCGCAATGCGGGCAGCGTTTCGCTGGAGCTGACGCGGGGCTTGTGGCGAGTGACGCGTGATGAGTGGCGCGTGCGGGCTAGAGGATAGCGCGTAGAAAAAACAGGCCGGCGAGCATTCGTCGGCTTTATTTTTCCAGCCCCGCGCCCCGCCGAGTGCTCGACCAGTCGGGCCAGGCGATGGGGATTACCCGGAAAGGCCGGATCGGCTCGGTGTCGCAACAGCCATCGCGCGCAACGAGCCAATTACTGCTTTGTGAACGACCACGGTCGGCCACCCGCGCCGAACAAGAAGGGTGTGCCGTTCACAAAAAATGAGTCGCCCCGGTGCAAGGAATTCTTGCTCCACACGGAGCGATCCGCTCCAGCGTAATCCCACAGGATTGGCCTGCACGATCGTGATCTCGGCTCGGTGCGCCCCGCGCCACCCGCCACACTATAGGGGGAGGGGGTATATTAAAGTATGCCCTCCTCTACCCACATCGACATCCCCGTTGGCGGCATGACCTGCGCCGCCTGTCAGGCGCGGGTGCAACGGGCATTGGCGCGATCGCCCGGTGTGGAAGACGCGAGCGTCAATCTTCTGCTGCATAACGCGAGCGTCACCTTCGATCCCGCGGCGACGTCGCCGGAGAAGCTCGTCGAGGCGATCAAGGCCACAGGGTACGAAGCCACTGTCCCGGCGCCGCGCCGCGAGTCGCTATGGTCCGAGGCGTTCGCCGAAGAGGGCGAGCGCGAGCGGTCGGTGGCCGCGGAGGGGAGCGCGCTCGCCCGAAAGGCCACGGTGAGTGTGGCGGCGGGCCTCGTCGCGATGATCGTTTCGATGCCCGCGATGGGTGCGCGAGCCCATTCTCAGCGCATAGCGTACCTGCTCCTCGTTCTGACGACGGCGGTCATGCTCTGGGCCGGCCGGCATTTCTATATGCGGGCATGGGCGGCGGCGCGCCACGGCGGTGCCGATATGAATACGCTCATCTCCGTCGGCACGGGGGCGGCCTACATCTATTCGCTCGTCGCGACCGTCGCGCCCCACATCTTTCTCGACCGCGGCCTAGCGCCCGACCTCTATTACGAGGCCGTCATCCTCATCATCGGGCTAATCCTCGTCGGCAATTGGCTCGAGGCGCGCGCGAAGGGAAGGACTTCCCAAGCACTACGGCAGCTCGTGTCGCTGCAGCCGAAGACGGCGCGCATCGAACGTGGCGGCGCGGAAGTGGAGCTTTCTGTAGAGCAGGTCCGGCGTGGCGACACCTTCCTCGTGCGTCCCGGCGAGCGCATTCCCGTAGACGGCGTCATCTCAACCGGCGAAAGCACGATCGATGAGTCGATGCTCACCGGCGAGTCGCGTCCCGTATCGAAGCGCGCTGGCGACCGTATAGTGGGCGGAACGATCAATGGCGGCGGCGCGCTGCGAGCGACAGCCACGACTCTGGGCGAGGAGAGTGCGCTCGCGCGCATCGTGACGCTGATGCGGCAAGCGCAGGGAAGCCGAGCACCGATACAACGGTTGGCGGATCGCGTGAGCGCGGTGTTCGTGCCAGGCGTCATCGCCATCGCCGTGTTGACATTCGCCGTGTGGATGATCGCTGGCCGTGGGAGCGCGGGTGCCGCCGTGCACGCGTTCGCGGCGAGCATCGCCGTCCTCATCATCGCCTGTCCGTGCGCGATGGGCCTCGCCGTTCCCACCGCGGTGATGGTCGCGACAGGGAAGGGCGCGGAGCTGGGCCTCCTCATCAAGGGCGGCGAAGCACTCGAGCGCGCCAGCACGATCGACACCGTCGTCGTGGACAAGACCGGCACGCTCACCGAAGGTCGTCCGGCAGTGACGGACGTCGTCGCGCTGCCTGGTGTGAGCGAAGAGAGGATCATTCATCTCGCGGCGAGCGTCGAGCGGTCGTCGGAGCACCCGATCGCCGGCGCCATCGTTAGGCACGCACGCCAGCTCGGCATCGAGCCCGCCGCGTCAGACCACTTCACGGCCGTCACCGGCGGTGGGCGGGGCGTGGAGGGCAACGTTGCAGGAGTTACCGTCATCGCCGGCAACGACGTCATGATGGGATTTCAAGGCGTGGACGTCGCGCCGCTTCGCCAGGCTGCGAATCGGCTTGCGGCGAGCGCGAAATCCATCGTCTACGTCGCTGCCGGAGATGGCGAGCCAACCTTGCTCGGCGTCATCGCCGTCGCCGATCCGCTGCGCGCGACGTCACCTCGTGCCATCGCCAAGCTGCGCGAGATGAACCTCGACGTCGTTCTTCTCACCGGCGACAACCGGCCCACCGCCGATGCCATCGCTCGTGAGGCAGCGATCGACGAAGTCGTCGCGGAGGTTTTGCCGGAGGGCAAGGTGGACGAGGTGCGGCGACTGCAAGACGAGGGTCACGTCGTCGCGATGGTGGGCGATGGCATCAACGACGCGCCCGCGCTCGCCAGTGCCGACGTCGGATTCGCCATCGGCAGCGGCACCGACGTCGCGATCGACGCGAGCGACGTCACCGTCATGCGCCCGGACCTCCGCGCCGTAGCCGACGGTATCGCGCTCGCGCGGCGCACGATGCGCACGATGCGGCAGAATCTCTTCTGGGCATTCATCTACAACGTCGTCGGCATCCCCATCGCCGCGGGGGCACTCTACCCGCGCTTCGGTTTGCTGCTCAGCCCCGTCCTCGCCAGCGCGGCTATGGCGCTGAGCTCCGTGAGCGTCGTCTCGAACAGCTTGCGGTTGCGTCGATTTCGTGGTGCGTCATGAGCAAAGATATAACAACGACGTGCGGCTGCGGTGCCCGGAAAGCGGTGGCGGTCGATCCGGAGATCAAGGAGCGAAATCAAAAGCGCCTCCGTCGCATCGAAGGACAGCTGCGGGGGCTGCAGAAGATGGTCGAGGAGGAGCGCTACTGCGCGGACATCCTCGTGCAGATCTCGTCCGTGCAGGAGGCGCTGCGCAGTGTGGGCCGCGAGCTCCTGCGCAATCATCTAAAGCACTGCGCCACCGCCGCCATCCGCTCCAGCGACGCGGACGCTGAGGAGATGTACGACGAGCTGGTGGAGCTGATGCGGCTTGGCGAGAAGAGCTGAGCTGGTTCGTCGTGCAATGAAACGATGTAGGGGAATTCAGGTTCGGAGCCCTGATTCCCTACATGAACTCGGATGGGCCAGATGTCTGTCATCCTTCTCGGCGCGCGAAGCTCATAGAGGAGGAATTGACGCGCGAGATCATCGGCGCGTTCTATGACGTGTATAACGCGCTCGGCTTTGGCTTTCTTGAAAACCTGTATAAACGAGCGATGGAGATTGCTCTCGCCAAACGCAACCTCTCCGTCGAGCGTGAATTTCCCATCGAAGTCTTCTACGAAGGCCAGCAGATCGGCTTTCACCGCATCGACATGTTCGTCAACCGGCGCGTGGTCGTAGAAGTGAAGGCGACACACAAGCTCATGTACGAAGACAAGCTTCAACTCATGAACTATCTCACCGCAATGAAGCTCGAGGTCGGACTCCTGTTGCATTTCGGCCCGCGAGCGGATTTTCGACGCGTGTTGGGTGGGTGGAGGCCGTAGTCTCATCCGAGTCTCGTCTGGATCTCGAACACTAAGCCGGTAAATGGGGATAACCCGGAGGACGCCGATCGGTTCAGTGTGGCGCGAGAGATCGCACGCCAGAGCCTGCGAGGGCTTTGTGAACATCCTCGGGAGGCTTCATGCACCGAAATCGGTTGGTGTGCCGTTCACAAAGAGACCGATGCTCGCTCGGCGCGAGCGACTTCTTCTCCACACGGAGAGATCCGAGTCCTCAGGGTAATCCCCAAGGCCTGGCGTGCACGATCGCGATCTCCACTTGGCGCCCGGAATGCAACGTGTGTTAGGCGGAATAGCCGAAGTCTCGCCGCCTCGAGATCTCGACCAGGCAACCCGGTAAATGGGGATAACCCGGAAGACTCTGATCGGTTCAGTGTGGCGCGAGAAGTCTCGCGCCAAAGCGAGCAGAGTTTTTGTGAACAACCTCGTTCGGCCACATGCAGCGAAGCCGATCGGTGTGCCGTTCACAAAGAGACCGATGCTCGCTTGGCGCGAGCGACTTCTTCTCCACATGGAGAGATCCGAGTCGTCAGGGTAATCCCCAAGGCCTGGCGTGCACGATCGCGAGCTCCACGTGGCGCCGGGAACTCCACTTTGTGTTAGGCGGGAGCCGAGTCTCTCCCCGTTTCGAGAGATCGACCGGTCAAGCCGGTAAGTGGGGATAACTCGGAGGACTCTGATCCGTTCGGTGTGGCGCGAGAGATCGCGCGCCAATACCAGAAAGAGCTTTTGTGAACACCCTCGGGACCCTAGTCCACCGAACAAGGTTGGTCTGCCGTTCACAAAAGGATCGATCACGGCTTAGCGAGGGGTGCTTCTTCTCCACATGGAGAGATCCGAGTCCTCAGGGTAAATCCCCAAGGCCTGGCGTGCACGATCGGGATCTCCGCTCGGCGGCGTGAGCGAACCGGCGGCGAGCGGGTCGCTGGCGGGTGAGATATGGGGCCACCATCTTAACGTCATCCGTTGACCGCCAGAGGGCTCCGATGGCCGACCGCCGAGAATTTCTCTACTCCGCTCTCGCTGCTGGGATGGCGTTGCCAGCCGTTAGGCTCCCGCGAATGCGCGGCGATGCGTTTCGGAGGCTGGCGCGGGCGCAGGAGATCACCGAGGACGAGGCATACTGGGCGGAGATTCAGCGCGCGTTCGATCTCGATCGCACGATGGTGAACCTCAACAACGGTGGCTGTAGCCCGGCGCCCACCCATGTGCTCGAGCAGATGATGCGCGATCTGCGCTTTTCCAACGAGCTGCCCGTGGAGCACATGTGGAGCGTGCTCGAGCCGAGGATCGAGAGCGTGCGCCGGGAGCTGGCGCGGGACTTCGGGTGCGACGGCGAGGAGATGGCCATCACGCGCAACGCGTCCGAGTCGAATGAGAACATGATCTTCGGCCTCGATCTACGCCGCGGCGACGAAGTCATCATCACAACCCAGAACTACCCGCGCATGCAAACCGCGTGGCGGCAGCGCGAGCGCCGCGACGGCATCGTCGTCAAAGCCGTTAGGCAGGACACGCCACCGAAGAGCGCCGACGACTACGTCAATCGCATGGCCGAGGCGATCACGCCGCGCACACGCGTGATCGAGGTGATGCACATCAGCTTCATGACCGGCTACATCGCGCCGGTGCGGCGCATCGTCGATCTCGCACGACCGAAAGGCATCGCGGTGTTCGTCGACGGCGCGCATGCGTATGCTCATTTCCCCTTCGCGCGCGACGACCTCGGCTGCGACTATTACGGCACGAGTCTCCACAAATGGCTGATGGCGCCGATCGGAACTGGATTCCTCTACGTTCGACGCGAGAAGATCGGCTCACTCTGGCCATTGATGGCGGCGAGCGTCGAGCAAACCAACGACATCCGGAAGTACGAGGAGATCGGGACGCATCCGGCGGCGAACCACAACGCGATTGCCGTCGCGCTGGCATTTCATCGCGCCATCGGCGCCGAGCGGAAGATCACACGCCTGAGACAGCTTCGCGATCGGTGGGCAAAGCGTCTTCTCGCCGCGAGCGATCGGGTGAAGATGCTCACGCCCATCGGCCCTAACGAGAGCGGCGCGATCGGTGTCGTTGCCGTGGATGGGATGGACATCGGGAAGCTGCAAGGGTGGCTGCTGACGAAACATCACATCGTCACGACACCGTTGATCCATCCGGAGTTCAGTGGACTGCGAGTTACTCCGAACGTCTACACGACACTGGACGAGGTCGATCTCTTCGCGGACCGGATGGAGGAAGCGATCAAACGAGGTGTGGCGTAATTGTCGGGCTGACCCTGCTTGCAACCAATTGCTGTTCGCCGGCACGCTTCCGACTACTCCGCCGCGACGCTAGCCCGATGCTCGTCAGGCAGCTGGATGGGCCAATAACGGAACACCTGCAACCGACGTTCGTGTCGGGCCATCTTCCGGTATATTTTCGGTGCGATGAGCTACCGCACTGTATCACTCAGCTCGTGGGCGCGCGCGGTTCAGTCGAGCGCTGGTTCGCACAACAATGGCAGTGCGTACAGGTTCCCTTATCATTTCGCCTCCTGAGCTGATGGATGCGTTCATGCACACGTGATCGCGACGTACGATAGCTGTCGGCGCGACCACGTTCTTTGTACGGCGTGCGTCGTGAGCTTTATTGTGCGTCTCGCTGGCTGAGGTGGCGGCGCCTAACGCTACACACCGGGTCTCGTCTCCTGAACGCGACGCACGATCAGGTTGTCGCACCGTGCAGCTGCGCTCAACACGCGCCGCGCTGATGTCGTCACGGGGACGTTCGGTGTACAAGCGGACGCGTCGCATGATGCGGAGGGCAGGTCATCTTCGCGCGCGGCATGCTCAGATGAGGCGTACGCTCACGTTGGCTGCGACACAGATTCGATGAGCTGTACGACGGGCTCGGTGAGCGGTACGGGCGGTCGGATGCAGTTCGCGCCCGGTCATGTTCGCTGATCTCGTGTCGATGATCACTGAGCACGTATCGAGCTAAATCACGACTTTATCGAGTGCGGTCGCCAACGGCTCCAGTCGCTCGACGCAGATGCGAGCGATCTGCAGTTCGCGTATGTTCTACATCCCAACGAGCAGGGCTCACATAACAATGGAACAGTCGATGACGCGCACGCTTCTCCTCATTGTCGCGAGCATTCTCGCTGCCGCACCGATGGCGGCGCAGCAGTCGCGTGGCCCCACGACCGTGATTCTCGTGAGACACGCCGAGAAGGCGGCGGCGCCGGCGGATGATCCCGCGCTTACGGAAGGCGGGCAGGCGCGCGCGCGAGCGCTCGCGACGATCGCGAAGGACGCCGGCGTCACCGCGATCATCACGACGCAATTCGCTCGCACGCGAGACACCGCGCGTCCCGCGGCCGATGCGCTCGGCATCTCGCCGGAAATCGCGCGAGCTGGCGCCGCGCAACACGCGCAAGATGTTGCCAAGATAATCATGGCGCACGCGGGCGGCGTGGTGCTCGTCGTGGGCCATAGCAACACCGTGCCAGCGATTATCATGGCGTTAGGCGCGCCGCAGCCGCCGGCGATCTGCGACAGCGAGTATGACAACTTGTACATTGTCACGGTGCCGCCGAACGGGGCGGCTCACGTCATTCACGCGCGGTATGGTGAGCCGTCGCCCGCCGACGCGAGCTGTCCCGTGATGCGGCCATAACGTCCGAGGCGGGAGCGCGACAAGAACCGTGGCGCGCCTTCGACGCCGCGGAAGCGCGGCGAATGCCAGAGGGGTCGGGTCAATTGCTCCCGTCTCGACCGCATTGGCGTGGACTCCCGCCGCAGCCGAGTGCCCGCCCGCGGTAATGGCCACTCGTGCCGAGCGAACTGTTCTTCGTACGTGAGCAACTCGATTCTGTACCAAAGGAACTCACCGCGGTCGCGATGGCATTGTCCGCCCTACAGGATCAATTCACCGCAGTCCCGATGGAATCGTCTGCGGTACAGGACCAATTCACCGCAGTACCGAAGCAACTGACGCCATCGCCGCGCGATCCCACAGCTGTCCCGGTCCAATGCATCCGCGTCGCGCTCGGATTCACGGCGCCGACGCTGAGACTCCAGCGGCCACCGCTCGGATTGTGCGCGGTAACGGTGAGATGGGAGCGCGTCCCGCTCGGACTCATATGAGTCGCGCCGAGTTGAACACGAGTACCGGACAATTGGCAGACGTCCCGCCTCGGATCGATCGAGATACCGAAGCAATGAATTGCCGTATCGCCGGAACCCTCAACGCGCTCACTTGAACTGAAGGTCGTACCGCCGGGATCGTACCGGCACCGCACGCATTTACCGACCTTGCCGAGCGAATGCATGGCTGTACAGGGCGAATCACATGCTGTACAGCGCGAATGCATCGCCGTCGTGGGCCATTGTATTCGCGTACCACGCGAATTGCAGCGCGTACCGCTCGAATTGCAGCGCGTACCGCTCGAATTGCTGCGCGTACCGCTCGAATGAATCGCGTACGCCCCGAATGCATACGCGTCCCGCGCGAATGTGCCGCTGTCTCACAGGAACCCCTGCGTCTCGAGCAGCGATTGATGCGCGTACCGCTGCCGTGCACGGGCGTACAGGTGCAATCGTCGCCCGTCGCGCGGCCACTCGCGACGTCACCGCGGTCTTGTCACGCGCTCACGAGCGGACGTCATGCAGTACCGGTCATCGCTCAGGCGCTGCCGGCCGAATGTCGATCAAAACCGACGGCTCTCACTGCACAACGCAAGCCTTTATCAGGTTCACGGGCCACCTCTCATCCATACTGAAGATGCTGATCACAGTTTCGCTCAGAGCCCAACCGCCGCCGACGCAACCAAGCAGTCTCACGGCGACGTGAGCTCGCCGTCACCGCACTCGTTCCCACCACTCGGCCACCGCGCAGACGCGCACAGTGGCCGCTCTCATTTCGCGGGTTAGACAATCAGATCAAGAGGCGGCATGAGCAATCAGAACGGTGACCAAGATCTGGTGTAGCCGCGTGCGTCCATTCGCGGCGGCGACATCGTCATCTCGTGAGGTCATCACCGGGCTCTTTTCGGTAACGCGCCGTTCGGCGCGCCTCGTGAGACATGCGAGACAGTTGGCGAGACGTTCGCGACACCTCACGTGCCCTTCGCCGTACTCGTGCTGTCGCTGACCAACCTCGACAAGCCGCTCGCGACATCTCGCGCCTCATTCGCCGCGGCTCGCGTGGCGTTCGCCCGCACGCGAGGCGAGTGCGTGTACACTCGAGTTGAGGCTGCGTGTACTCCGCTGGAAGTGCCGTGAACTCACCCGGAGGCGGTGCGAACCTCGCTCGAGGCGGCGTGCGCAGAGGTTGATGACGCGCACTCCCCCATCGACTTTGTCCGCACTTACTTCGCCTTCGAGCGGCCGCTCGGCGCGCGCGGGCTGCCTCACCTGACCAACACCCGCGCTCACGTGGCGCGCTGGCTCATCGCCATCGCGTTTGCTACACCACTCCTCCCTTTGCCGCAGCTGCCATGAAGGGTTGCGAACATCAGGTGGACGGCGCGCCTCCTTCGGCGTCGTGCGCGTATCCCGCGGTACCGTTCACGCGACTCGATATGGCGTTCGCGTCACCTCACGCGTGAAGCGGCGGGCATCGCGCGGCGAACGTCGGCCTCCAGACGCGTGCCGCTTTGCTCACGTCGCGCACGCGCTGCCTCACGAAGCGATCGCCGGAGGCACGGTGTCCTCGGTGTGAGCACAAATGGCAGAGCATGGGAGCTCACGTTGCACGAGGGGTGTGCACACCTGATGAGCGGCGTTTGCTCAGGTCGGCGACGGATCGCCTCATGTCAAACACGCCGGCGCTCACGGGCGAGACGACGCGCCCCGAATGCCAGACGCTCGATGGATAAGCAATTTGCGTCAATCGGTGAGCCATTCGCGTGCCTTGCCGTGCTGTTCGCCGCACCTCGTGACTGTTTGCATCCCTCGACGAGCTGTGTGCAGAGCTGCGCGAGTCGAGCCCCGACCAAGCGCCGCACCCTCACTCCCTCGCTGAACGATGACGCGCTCTCGATCATTACCGCCGCGGCCTCGTTGAACATTTTGCCCTCCTCGAGGGCCGATTGGCGCTCGTTGATCGATGATTTCCGCGACCCCTGAATGACTTACTCGGAATTGATGACAGCTCGCGCGCTCGATCAGCGACTTGATTGGCTCGAGTTGGAGGGCGCTTGCGTTGATGGACCGGGTGCGCGACCGAATGAGTGAGTGCTTGCATTTCAACGCAGCGAATTGCGCCATCGCCAGCGATGCCGCCGGCATCCTGGCAACGATTCAGCGCATCGTGCGCCGGAGGAAACGTCTCGTCAGGCCGGCGCGCTGTTCGTCGTCAGGAACGCTGGGCCTCGAGCCGAAGGGACGGCAAGGCCACCGAGTAGGCGGCGCCGACCGACGCTGCTTGTGGCAGCGAGTGCCGAGAACACGACCTCCAGTCGCGCGGTCACGTGCTGGATACTCGGAGTCCGCACTCGATCAATCATGACCGCAGTGTCGTGGCCGTTGATCGCGCTCGCGAAGACGTGAGTGTCTGCGTATGATCCCGCACCGCTACAAGTTTGCGCGACGCGGTCAGCGAATTTTCAGCGCGAGTCAGATCGTAGATCCCGGTCACCGCACGCGTAGTTCCGACTGGCGTTGAACGCCACTCGCGGATCGCCGATCAAGCACCCACTGGAGAAAAACGGCTCCCGCTCGCCGATCGCGCCGGCCCATCTCCCGGCGGACGCCGACCGCCGAGCGTCGAACGCCACTCGCCCATCGCCAAACGACGCACGATAATCGGCAAGCGCTACAGCCCGATCGTCAAAGGGCTCACGCTGATCGGAAAACGCCTCACATGGATCGCCGAACGCCAGCGGCTCAGCGCCGATTGCCAGCCGCGGATGGTTGAACGCCAGTCGCGCAGCGCCGAATGCCAGACGATGGTCGTCGACTGGCATACGCGGACCGTCAGATGCCAAACGCCGATCGTAAAACCCCGCACGCCGATCGTAAGACGCGGCACGCGGATCGTCAAAGGCCGCCCGCCGATCGAAAAACGCCATCCGGGCATCGCCAAATGGCGGCCGGGCATCGTCAAACGCCATCCGGCGATCGCCACATGGCATCCGCCCATCGTCAACCGCCATACGGGCATCGCACGTCCCGATACGGCGTCCGCGCGCTGAGCACCGCTCATCGTACGCGCCCAACCTGCCATCGCACGACCGGCGTCGATGATCACAACACCTCGCTCGCGCCCCGCGATTCATCGCACGCGGGCTGCACGATTGCCTTCCCTCATTTCTCACTTTGCGCCGACCATCATCACAACGCTGCCGCGAGGCGCACGCCTGCCGCCGCTCCCTGTCGAAACGCGACGGGCACGAATTGTTCGGCGTCGCGAGCGATTCCCTTCTCGTCGGGCATTGTCACGGACGGACGCGATGAGATCACTTTGGTCTCGCATCTTTCACCACTGTAACTCGCACGGAAAAACTTCGCACGGTCATCGCGCGATGTGATCCTCGAAGCGCTCCGCTCCTCGCGACGAGCTCTCACGCGGGACCAAGCGGCGTTCATGAGCATTTGCGCATTTGCACCGCGCGACCGCGCAAGAACGAAGTCATCCGCGAGCATCGCCGCGCGCGCCCTCGAGCGGGAGAACACCAAACCGAGCGTCAACGCCGAGCCCGCGAGGGAGCACACGTCCGCCTCATGCTTCACACTCGGCAAATGGTGCCGCATAGTGGTGTCCGGTGCGCCACACTTTCGCGCTCACGCGCATATCGGCGCGCGTGCGGCCCGTGTCGTGCACTCGAGCCGTGTGCTCGCGTGTTCCGCTCGCTGCACGGCGCGGTGACTCAACATGGATTCTCTGGCCGACGGGGATCGCAACTGCAATATCTGAGTGTGGCTGCCGGCGCGGCGATCGTCGGCCTCGTGCTCTGGGAAGTATTCCACGATCTGTTTCATCCAGCCGGACGCGCGGCACTCACCGCCGCTGTTGGGCGCGCCTACTTCGCGATGCTCCGGGGAAAACGATACCGGCTGTCTCTCGCCGGCCCATTGGTCCTGGTGACGGTCATTCTTCTCTGGGTCGCCGGGCTCGTCGCCGGGTTCGCGCTCATCTATCTACCCTTCTTCCCCGACGGTTTTCGCACGAGTGCTGGCGTCATTCCGCCCGCCGTGAATCCCGTGATGACCACACTCTATATCTCCGCCGAAACACTCACGACCCTCGGCTACGGCGACCTTCCGCCGCACGATGTTGGCCTACGGGTGATCGCGACGATGGAAGGATTGGTGGGCTTCGCGCTGGTCACGGCAAGCGTGTCCGAGATCGTCCTCATCTATCCCGCGTTGACGCGGATGCGGCATCTCGCGCTCGGCGTCAGCCACGTAGTGCGAGGCGAGGCATACTCCGGCGTCAGGTTGGCGGATACGGGCTCGGACGTCATACTCTCGGGCCTGGCGAGCGGCGTCACGCATGCGCGAATCGATCTCATTCACTTTCCTGTCATCTACTTCTTCGCGCCCCAATCCGAGGACGCGTCGATCGCGAGATGGACGCGGGCGTTAGCGCGCTTCGCCGGCGAGGCCGGCGCCTCGGATCGACCCGCACATGTACGATTTGCAGCGGCAACGCTCGACAAGTCGCTGGACGATCTGTCGTCGCTACTCGAAAATCAGTTTTTGAAAAGCGCGAAGGGCCGTCCCCGCAACGAGATCTTCGCTGCGTTCGCGCGGTACCATGACGTAGATCGCCCGGCCGAGTAGGCGACGTGCTTTTCAGCGAGACGGCTCGTCGCGACACGATCGTTGCGCGACGTCAGTGAATCTCGAGGGCGACCCCGCGGGCGATCACCATCGGCCACGAGCTCGGATCCGCGAGCGGATGTGTGAGCACGGAGTCGCGGAGCGTGAGGGCCTCGTGACGCTTCCCGGCGCGCGAAGCACAGAGTCCGCGAATCGCCTGCGGTAACGGGCGACCGGCGTCCGGCGCGCGAAGGACTTCGGTCACCGCACTGGCGCAATTGCCGGCGAGCAGCAGAGTGAGTCCGCGGAACGACTGCACGTACTGCCGCGCGAGCACCGACTGATACGTCTGGGCGAACCGATCGAGCAGTGAGGTAGCCTTCGCGCGTTGGCCGGTGAGGACCGCCGCCTCGATGGAGTCGGCGAGAGCGAGGGTTGGCGCCGTTGGGACTGGCGCGCGGAGGACAGCACTATAATGAAGGCGCGCCTGGGCGAGATGCCCGGCGAATGCGTCGGCGATCGCCATCCCGTGATGCGCCCGCAAGGTGAGCGTATCGGTACCACGCGTGGAGTCACGCTCGAGGACGGCAGCGAAAGCGGCATTCGCGTCCGCATATCGGCCGTCGAAGAGCAGATGCTGTGCAGATTCGAGACGGCTGCTCACGCGCCGATCGAGCGCGACCTCACCGTTCGAGGAAGATTGGAGGACAGCGCGGGCGCTGGCGACGGCGGGACTCTTGGAAGGAGGCGGCGCGCTGGTTCCAGCTGGCTGCGCGGCCGCGCGACGCGGACCGGCGAGAATTCCAAGAACGGCGACGAGCGAAACGACGGCGGGCGACCAACCACCGAGCAGCGGGCGCATGATGACTCCCTCGAGAAACGCGCAGGGAGTTAGACACCGGGATTTGAAAAAGGGATGACCTGCGCCTGGCAGGCCATCCCTTTTGACAATCGCGTGTCCTCAGCGGTCGCTGATCTGCTGCTCTATGATGATTGCGCGGGTGTTGGCTGCCCGGCAGCGATGAGGGCCGACGTAGTAGTCACTCTCGATTAGCAAGCAGTGAAGAATTCACACCAGCGAGCCTTCACGACGTCCTCTGCATACCGCGCATTGAAGTATTGTTGCAGGCGGGCGCGGTCGATCTCGCCACGACGAATGGCAGCTGCCATTTGCTCAATTGCTCGTTCGAACTCCAGACCTCGCGGTGCAATTCGGACATCCGGATTCGCCTCGGCTAATACCGGAATTCCTCCTACGTCTGACGCGACAAACGGAACGCCATTCGCCATGCATTCGAGAAGAGTAAGCGGAACGCCCTCGCTCAACGACGGCAAAACAACAAGGTCAGTCCGTTGAAGAATGGCCGAGAGCTCCTCCGCGCCGTTCCAACCACCATGCACGGCAATTCTAGCAGAGCTCTCTGCCGCGCGTTGTTGGAGTTGCGGCCGATCTGGACCATTCCCGTAAAAGTCGAGCCGTGCTGGCTGAATGCTCAGGTGGCGCCAGCGGTCAGCAAGCCAGACGGCGCCCTTATTCGCGTCGAACCGGCCCAGGAAGGCAACCCTCACCTCCGAAACGGCCCTTGAGCGGGCTGGCGCAGGGCTGCGCGCGTTCGTTAGCGCGGGAAGCACGGCGATACGAACAGGAACCTTGAAGCTTCTTGAGACGACGGCCTCGTGTATCGTCGACTCCGCGACTACGGCGGTAACGATCTCCCGTGGCATATCCGCAATAATTGGGGGGAGATGCGCCGGATTCCCAAAAGGGTGCCAAACGACGCTGCCGGCCGGAACGAGAAAGCGCTCTAGGAACTGTGTAAAGCGACCGACCCCATAGGTATAAAGAACATCAAATTCTCGCCGCAGCCGAAACGACCAAGTCGCATAAGCCCAGAGTCGCGACATACGGACGAAGCCGCGGCGGCTCGCAAATGGCGTGTTCACATGCCTAACGCCACATTGCCGAAGCCGATCCAGCAGCGGGGCCACATCCTGCACAATCCGAGAGACAACAGTGACGCTCGCTCCCCGGCTAGTAAGGAGTTCGCACAGGTTGACGAGGTGATTCTCGGTCCCCCCGGGGCCGTAAAGATCTGCACAGATTAGTACTCTTTTACCGGCGATTGCATCTGGCGAGTGAGGGTCAGAACGATTGGTCGCTCCGTTCGTAGGTTGCATAGTTACTTAATCGCCGGGCTACCGAGCCGGAGGCTTAGGCTGCTTCATCCGTGATGCGCACCTGGAGCTTAGCGGTCGCTCAGCGGCTGCTCCTGAGACATACTGGTTTGTGACGCTTGGTTGATGGGAGCGAGGGCAGAGACGGCCGGGCCGTTGAGCACCTTCCCGTACGGGTCGAAGCGCGACCCGTGACATGGACAGTCCCAGCTCTTCTCGGCCGAGTTCCACTCGACGATGCACTTGAGGTGCGTGCAGACGGCGGAGCACTGGTGGAGCGTACCGCTTTCGTCCTTGTACACCGCGATCTTGTGCATCCCATGCCTAACGACCCGGCCTTCGCCGCGCGGAATGTCCTGCTCGTCGACGCGATCCGGGGCGAGATAATCTTTGACATACTGCACCGCGACGTCGGCGTTCTCCTTCGCGAACTCCTTGATCGACTCCGTCGAGAGCGTGACACGCCGCGGATCGTAGACTTTCTCCCACGGATTCTCGCGTCCCATGATGAGATCCGTGAGCAGGATGCCCGCGATGGTGCCGTGCGTCATGCCCTGACCCGAGTCGCCGGAGGCCATGTAGACATTCTTCGCGCCGTCCGGATTGCGGCCGATGAACGCGACGTAGTCGTTAGGCTCGAGCACCTGGCCAGACCACCGGTAGATCACCTCGCCGGCGGCGGGCCAGTGCTCGCGCATCCACTGCTCGAGCCGGCGCCAACGCGCGGGCGCGTCGTCCTTGTGGCCCGTCTTGAAGTCCTCGCCACCGACGATGAGCGCATCGTAAAGGATGTCGCCTTTGAGGACGCCCGGGTGCGGCTCATCGAGCGGCTGAACGCGCACGTAGTGATACGGATCGGGCGTGTCCCAGTAGAGTCCTGGCGTCACCGACCCACGCGGCACGACGGCGGCAATGACGAAGGTGCGATAGGGCGCCTGCTTCGCGTGCGTCTGCACTATGTCGGAGATCGAGGCATTGGTGCAGACGCAGATCGACTGCGCGGTTACCGTTTTCTCATCATCCGTCTCCACGCGGCACGGATGCCCGGGCTTTGTGCCCGAGATCCCCGAGACGTGCGTACCACAATAGATCTCCCCGCCGGCGGCCATGATCGCGTTGGCGAGCCCCGTGAGGTATTTGAGGACGTGGAACTGCCCCTGGTTCGGCCATTTGAGCGCGGGGCCCGTGTCGTAATCGGCAATGGGAGTTCGCGTGACCTTGGTGACGTCGCTCGCGCCCGCGCGATGCGCGGCGATGATCTCGCGATCGAGCACTTCCTGCTTATCGTGGCCGCCGAGGAAGAGATAGCCGTCGAGGCGCCTGAAGTCGCAGTCGATGTTCTCGAGCCTAACGATCTCCTCGATGCGATTGACCGCCGCCATATGGCTCTCGACGATGAGCCGAGTGTTCTCCGGCCCGTGCATCTGCTCGAGGTTGTAGATGCGGTCGTCCATGGCCCAGGTGAGGTGGGCCGTGGTGCGCCCGGACTCGCCGCCCCCAATCGGCCCGTCGTCGATAACGGCGACTTTCTTACCGGCCTTGGCGAGGCAGTAAGCGGTCGTGAGCCCGGCGATCCCCGCGCCGACGACGCAGACGTCGGTGGAGAGGTCCCGTGGGAGGGGCGGGAAGTCGGGCGAGTCGAAGGTGCCCATCCATATAGAAGCGGTGTTGCCGGATGGGTAGGCGTTGGCGGAGTCGGGGTGCATAGGAGTGCTGGAATCCGGGGTAGCGAAGAAAAGTGCGGTCGGCGATTGGCCGACCGCACTCGTTCTTTGCACTCCTCGCACCATAGAAGCGCCAGTTCCTAGAAACACCTGTCTTCAGGCGTACGCACCGCCCGCAGGCAACGGTGCGCTGCCTCTATGGAAGGGGCGTGCAGAGGAGCATAAGCCACGTCTCAGGCCTGCGCGCCAAGCTATTCGCGTCGAGCTCCGCTCCACTCGGAATGAGTTGCGCGCGGTAACGGTACCGTTCGAGGAACCTGCAGGCCGCCAGCTTCGCCTCATTGCGATGCACTTCTAGTTGTAACGTCGGTCGATGCTCGGTGAAGACTCGTTCGCCGTTGTGTAGCGCAAACTCCTCCGCGTCCTCCAAATCAAACTTGATGAAGTTCGGTGCGGGGATGCCGCGCTCGTACACCAGTTCATCCACCCCCGATGATTGCACGGGGTATACGGTGCCGTGATCCTCCTCGGGGCGCCGGCTCATTCCAACGGGCCCGGATTGCCCGTACGCATGAGTCATCTGCAGCGTCGTGTGGTCCGGACCAATGGCGAGATGGTGAACCTGCACATTGGACCAGCCATTGATAAATGGCAGATGCGCCAGTCGCTCGTAGTTGGGCCGAGAGGCTTCAAACGCGTGGACCGCCCCGGTGCTCCCAACAATGCGGCGAAAAACCGCTGCGTAGAATCCGACATAGGAGCCGCAATCCCATGCGGTCATGCCTAGCTTGAGATAGTCCGCTAATCGAAATGATTTCAGGACCCATCGGTCGTAATTGCCAAGCCAGTATTGACCTTCACGCCGGACGTCGAGGCGAAGGTAGGTACCTGCCGCAGGCCCGGTGAGCACGCGGAGGTCGGTGTACCCATTCTGTTTGGGCAGAATTCGATAGAGAAGCGATTTTACCGCCGTTCTGGCTACGCGCATAATGCGCCGCCCTCCGCAAAATTCGTGAAACAGCGACTTGTACAGTTACAAAGTCGAGGAAACGAATATTTGCCCATGAGAGAGCTAGTTATGATCGATCCGACCAAAAACCACATGCGCAGCGATACGTAAACGAGTTTTGCTCCTGTCTCGGAACATCCTATAGCAAGCTTTCTGGCTGACTTTTGAGCGATCCTTCGACGACTCGCGGATTGGCTGAGAAGGGCGCTGAAGTAAAGAACTAACAACGCTGGCTTGCATCTCCTTGCCAGGCTTCGTCGGTCACTCTCCATCGTGTGAGGATGATCACTCCCGGATCGCAGGCTTGGACATAAACTCTGTCTCCGACGCTCAGTAAATGAGCGACGGTACAGCAATCACTCTTCGCGTCGATCATTACGAACCAATAATCATCGGCACGGCGATGACCCTCAAGAGCGTTGTCAAGAATTCAGCCAATCGTGTTCTGCGCTTCGCAAATGCGCGCGTCGAATCTCTGACTCTCGAGCGGATGGAGGATCAACGTCTTCGACGAGTAGTTGCCTCAGGTTACTTCGAAAAGCCGGTGTTTCCACTGCCGCAGTGTTTCGAGCATATACAATGCGAAGCACTGTTGAACGAACTGGCGCAGTGTGCTGACCGTTTTTGTGATTTCGATAAGACTGCTACAGATGATGCGACGTTCAGTTTTTCAAACGGCTATTTCACTTCGCCGGACGCCGAAATTCTGTACGCCGCGATCAAGCACTACCGGCCCGCCACCTTCCTGGAAGTAGGGAGTGGCAACAGCACCAAGATGGCGAGACAGGCTATACTCGATACACGTTGCGATACGTCAATCATCTCCATCGATCCGCAGCCACGCGCGGCGATCGACGACATCGTCGACACTTCCATTCGCGAGCAGGTCGAGCACTTAGACCCAACGTGGTTATCGAGCCAGCTGCGCGACGGCGATATTCTGTTCATTGATTCCAGCCATACTCTCAAGCCCTGCAGCGATGTCGCGTTTCTGTTTCTCCGACTCCTCCCCGCTCTTTCTGCCGGCATACTCGTTCACATCCACGATATCTTTTTCCCTTACGACTATCCGCGAGAATGGATCGTCGAGGGGCGTTGGCCGTGGAACGAGCAATACCTCGTTCAAGCGCTCCTGAGCTTTTCCGATCAGTTCGAGGTCATTTGGGCCGGCCATTTCCTGCAACGCACGAGGGCAGATTTTGATCGGTTATTTCCACGCGCGAATGGCCGCCCTGCGAGTAGCCTCTGGCTGAGAAAGCGAAGCGGCGCACTACCCGCTCTACGCCATTCCTAGGTACCGGGCTCTGCGAGGCTGTTGAGAGAGGCCGGCTGAATGCACGCTCACCGGGACGCCAATGGGTCGCTCGCGCCGTTGCCGCGGGACATCCAGTGGGCATTCCCTTGTGGGAGCTACGTCCCGTTCGGAACTAGGTGTGCGGACCGCCGCTTAATGAAGGGCTGGTCGTCGGTGGGCGTCAGCGACACGTCAAACGTGTGACCCTCAGCACAATCGGCACGCAGCGTGCAAGCTGAGAGCGCTGCAGAACAGCTGTTTCTGGGCCCCGATGGCTCTGGATTGCGCAGCTCAATCGACAGTAGCTCATCTGTGTGAAGGGTGCGCCGTGCGCCCTCCGCTGATTCTCATTCACCCACCGCGTGGAGGTCGAACATGCTGACGAAGAAGAAGGCATTCGTGCTTTTGCTGGGAGGAGGGCTTGGTCTCGTAAGTTGCAGCGATCAATCGCGAACGAGCCCTACGGAACCGTCCCGGCCAGCGGTAAGCGCAACGCTAAATGCGGATCGGTCGGAGTCTGATAAGAACAAGCAACAGATTACCGGGGCCGCCCGATTCACGGTTACCACTGAGCAGAATAGGGAAGAGTGGTATGTCGTCGAGACAAGAGCGGACAAGGACGCACCGACGAACCCGCTCTTCGTTCTGGCGCGCGGCAATTTCTTGTACGGAGCCACCGGTAATGACGCCTTCACGATCCACGGAGAAATGTATTGCTTCAAGATCGAAGGAAATCGAGCAAACCTCGCGGCTCGTGTTGAGAGGAGCTCGAATGTAAATGTTCACGAAGGCGACTACCTGGTTTGGAGGATTGAGGACAACGGCAGTGGCGAGCGGAAGCCAGCAGATCGTACGACGCAGATTTTCTTGGCGGATAAGGCCTCGGCGGAAAACTATTGCGCCTTCGGTGGCGATCCGACTCACCCGTTCTTCCCGATTAAGGGAAATCTCGACGTCAAAGACAAGTAAGATTCCCCGCTGGCGCTTAACGCGTCTGCAGGCGCGAGCTATCCATTCGCGTGCGCAAGCGTTCTACAAGGTGAGTGAGCCGGCCATGCCCGGAGCGCCGCTCCGGCTGGCCGGCATCTCATATCGGCTGATGTCCTGGCGCTTGTGCCCCGCCGGTGCCGCGTTGTGAGGCGATTGATCGCCGTTGACAACGCCTACTCGCCGCCCGTCGAGAACGGCGGGCGGGGACAATGAAATAGCGAAATAATGATGCTTCTGATGCGCGATCCGCGCGTGCGCGCGCTGCCCTTCGCCCTCAAATGAGGTCTTGAGAAATGGGCATAGCGCAAGCCCGAAGCGTAGACGGTAAAGGTGAAGGGAGCGATAAGACTCGAAGCGTCGCGCGCGTCGCGATTGTGTGCACGGGTCTCGGCCGTATCAAAAGAGGTTTCGAAACGCTCGCCCGAGATCTGTTCACTGGTCTTGTCGCGACACGCTCTGTTGACGCGTGGGTATACAAGGGCGGAGGGCGCAGTACTGAGCGCGCGACAACGGTGCCTAACCTCTACCGAGACTCGCTCGCGAACCGTGCGCTGTGTGTCTTCTTCGGTAAGGGACGGAGGTTCTATTTCGAGTACCTCTCATTTTGCGTTTTCCTCGGCCTGTTAGTGTCACGACGTCGGCACAACCTTGTGTACACTTTGGAACCTCCGATTTACAAGTTCTTACTAAAGTGGCGCAAACTAACCAGGTCAAACTTTTCGCTAGTGCATTCAACCAGCGGCCAGCTCGCGGACATCCCTGTGGAAGAAGGGTGTTTCATTCACCACTGTACGCCATGCTACGTCGAAAAGGCCGACGCACTTGGATTTCCACGCGAACGGCAATTCATCATTCCACAGTTCCTGTTCTTCGAGGAGATCCCGCCTCTGGTTCCCAATGAAGGCCGGGCTCTCGTGCGTCGAGAGCTCGGGCTTCCGGAAGACCGTCCTATCATCCTTTCGGTCGGGAGTCTTGACCGGAGTGTCAAGCGGATGGATTACGTGATTCGGGAGACGGCGAAATACGCACGAACAGGCGCGAAACCGCTGCTGGTGATGCTGGGTCAAATAGATCCTGAGACGCCCGCGGTGCAGGATCTGGCGGAGAGAGAGTTAGGTGCAGATGCGTTCGTAATGAAAACCGTTTCGCGCGCGCAACTGTGGAAGTTCTATCAGGCAGCTGATGTTTTCGTACTTGCGTCGCTTCGAGAGGGCTTCGGATTTGTGTACGTGGAGGCGTTGGCCACGGGGCTGCCCGTCATAGCCCATGACTTTGATGTGTCTCGCTACGTGCTGGGTCAGAACGGCATCTTCGGTGATTTGGAACAAGCTGGAGTCCTGAGCAATCTCCTTGAGCGATCGCTTCACCATCCTAAGAGCGATGCCGAGAGGAGGGCCTTGCGTGAGTATGTCCGTGAACGCTTCGATTGGTCGTCGGTAGCCTCCGATTACATCGAAATGTTCGAAGCCGCTGCTTCTTCGAGTGACCGTCGCGGAGCTAGAGCCTAAGAGCTAGCCCCAGCCTAACGTCCGAAGAATAAGTGAAACAATCCCAAGGGCCTGCGACGCTAACGGCGGTGCGTGTACCAAAGCTCCCGATCGTTATACACCGAGCTCTGGCACGAAACAGGCAGAAGCTGTCATCGTCGTCCCACAGGTACGAGTCTGGCTACACAGGCGTTCAGCCGTGCAGCCCGTGTCGTCTTCGTCGTATTTCCACAGCCTCAGGTCTTCCAAATGGCAACAGTTCTCATAACCGGCGGCGCCGGATTTATTGGATCTCACCTCGCCGATCGGCTTCTAGCACTACGCCATCGGGTTCTCGTCATAGATGACTTGAGCACCGGACGCTTGAAGAATATTGACCATTTACTTGTTCATCCTGCCTTCCACTTTGCGCGAGCAAGCATCACGAACGAGTTGGTGCTAGATCGACTCGCCTCGCAAGCAGACATAATCGTCCACCTCGCGGCTGCCGTCGGCGTCAAGCTCGTAGTCGAACGTCCGGTGCATACGATAGAAACGAACGTGGCGGGAACTGATGCTGTGCTGAAGGTTGCCCATCGTTATGGTTGTCGTGTGCTAGTCGCGAGTACGTCCGAGGTATATGGCAAAGGCGTGAAGCTCCCCTTCGCTGAGAGCGATGATGTGCTACTTGGCGCGACAGACAAGAGCCGCTGGGGGTACGCAGCCAGCAAGATGGTAGATGAATTCTTGGCATTAGCCTACCACCGTGAACGCGATCTTCCTGTCGTAGTTCTCCGGTTTTTCAACACGGTCGGACCGCGTCAAACGGGCCACTATGGGATGGTCATACCCCGGCTAATGCGGCAAGCCATCAAGAACGAGCCCCTGACCGTTTTCGGCGACGGCATGCAGCGACGTTGCTTCGGCGACGTGTCGGATGCTGTTGATGCAGTGCTCAGGTTGATGGAGCATCCGGACGCGCCCGGAAAGGTTTTCAACGTGGGGAACGGGCGCGAAGAGATATCCATTCTGGAGCTTGCACGTCGGATTCGTACACTCACGGGCTCCAGTTCTGAAATTGTCTTTGTACCGTACAGCGAGGCCTATGCGCCCGGTTTCGAGGACATGGAACGTCGAGTTCCAGATACTCGGCGGATTGAAGGTTTGACTGGCTGGCAGCCGAAGGTTTCGCTGACCGCCACTCTTGCCAGAGTGCAGCAATACATCATTGAATCAGAACAACTAGTCGGTGATGTGGTGCCAACGCCAGCGAGCACTGAGGCTGAGAAACTGCACAGCGTTCCAGCGAATATGTCAGCAGGCGTCTCAACTAGCACACCGGTTGGTCTCGCAGCAGCCGCCTCCGCCGCCTAACGTCGCCGGGGAAGTAAGCTGAATCAATTCTAAAATGGTTGCAGCAGACGCTTCGCGGCCCGTTCGTGAACTGTCTGCTGCAAAGTGGTTGTCGACTCCCTGAAGACAGCGTCGCTTGGCTTCTACATCACGAGAATAAGCCGCCGACGACAATTCCGCATGTCCAGAATGTGAGTGTCCACTCCACCACCCCGCATCCGCGCATGTTGCAACGGTACGTCCGGTGTGCGAGGAAGGCATCATCCCTATTTGCACGCAGCCCGCACGTGACGACCCCATTTGACGCTCTGACACGCCCACCCGCACGCCGTTCAGCGACTTATCTCAGCGTTACCTCTTCGGTACGCACCGGAGCGCCAATTGATCCCAAATATTTTGGCGTGTTCGGCGACGGGATCAACTCCGATCAGCGGGGAGTCACAGACATCGTCGACGCCGCATGTGATAGCGCGAGGATCGTTCTCGAGGGTGCGCCTACAATGCTCCTCGGTGAAACCGTCGTCATCAGCGAACGCAAAGGCATCGTCATCACGACTGAGCGTCGTCCGTTCCCGGACGGATTGAACGTACCTCGTTTTACCTGGGAAGGGTCCAGCGACGCCGCGATGTTCTTGATCGATCGATGTCAAGAGATCGTGCTCGATGGATTTGCGTTCGAGACCGACGCAAAGGACGCAGCGCGTAAGCCTGCGGCAATTGCGCTAGATGTAGACAATGGCCCGGATACAAGGGGTTCAGGCAATGGTAGCTCGTGTACGTTTAGCCGCTTGCGCCACATCACGCACAAGCCAAATCCAAACGGCATCTTCATCGCGATCGCGCGCACCACTCACTGGAATCAAGAATACCACGACATCGTCGACTGTGCTGGTAACGGCAACGGCGCTGGGACATTCCTATTCCAGGGGCAGTCAGCGAACACTAAACAGACGCGTGTCCGGCTGAACCGCGCCATTGTCGGCTACGATAAAGCCCTCTGGATCAGGAACGGGTCGTTCCATCTCGATACAAACAACCTGAGCGGCAATGTTTGGAATCTCTATTGCGAGTCAGCAAGCGAGATCTGCACCGAGCATGCAACGAGCAGCGAGCAGAGTCGTCACCACGCCTTTTATGGCGGTGCAATCGAGTCATGGGGGAACAAGTTCGACCCAAGCCACACAGCGCCAGGCGAAGCATACATCGTCTTCGGTCGTAGTTGCCGCCGCGTGAACGTGCGCGGCTCTTTGGACAACGGGCTTCCACACGGCGCGCGAGCACTGGGGTTCGAGAACGACGCCTCCAACCGATTCGTAGACGTTACACTCGATACCGACAATGGCATGACCCGTCGGCAGCTCGGCATCGATCGCGAGCGACTCGAGGGCGCCGGAGATGCCGGGCAGCAAGCGGGGGCTTTCCGCTTCCGTACCCGCCCTGGCTCCGTCACCGATTTACCGAGTGGACTCCTTGAGTTCAATGTGCCGTCGGCGACCATCGAGTACATGCGAAACGAATGGACCAAGAGTCCATCAGTGCGGCCGATCCTCTCGCAGCCAGTTGACTGGACGCAGCTGACACCCGGAACATCCGTCGACTACCTGGATCTCGTCCACGGACTTGTACGCCGACAGATATGTCTGCCCGACGGGTCAAGGGCCGTGATGTCGCTGGGAACATTCACGAAGACACATGAATAAGTGTCAAGCAGCTCATCACCGAACGGAGTGCACGTGGTCATGACACCTAATGCGTTAACCGTCGCGCTCAAACAGCTCACCCGGCGAGCCGGATTCGACGTCGTAAAATATCCCGAACGAGAGCGTGTACCGCTTGCCGATTTCCTTCAACGGTTCCACATCGACACCGTGTTAGATGTCGGCGCGAACTGCGGGCAATATGGCTCATGGCTCCGCAGCCTCGCGTTCCGTGGTAAGATTATTTCGTTTGAGCCCAACCCAGTGCCTTTTGCGGAGCTTCAGCGCGTCGCAAAGGCAGATGGCAACTGGAGCTGTCAGAATATTGGGCTAGGCGCGACAAACACGTCTTTGCCGATAAACATTTCCGAGCTTGACGTTTTCAGCTCGATGTTGCCGGTCGGCGAACGTCTCCGCACGTTGGATCCGCGCGCAAATGTGGAGAAGGTAGCGATGGTGCCAGTGAAGCGATTGGATGATCTTACCGACGTCGCGTCACTAAGCCCAAACACTCTCCTCAAGATTGACACGCAAGGGTTCGAAGGTCCCGTGCTCGAGGGCGCATCGGGAGTACTCCAGCGGCTGCGCGGTGTTCAGCTGGAGCTCTCTCTCACGCCACTATACGAAGGGCAAGCTCGGTTCGAGACTATTGTCGCGTGGCTAGTCGCCGCGGGGTTTGTTCCGTTCGCATTCTGGGACGGATTTGTTGACGCTAAGACTGGTGCCGTCCTCGAAATGGATGGGCTGTTCTTCCGGCCGGACGCAGCGATCAGATCGGACAGCTGATAGGACGGGTACAAGTGCAACACCGAATCCTTTCGATTGCCGATGCATCAGTATGAATCGCGCGCACCGCTGAGCACTATCCGCGAAGGCGAAACGCAGTCGCTAGTGCGGTCGGTCCGCCTCGCACTTAGCCAAGGAGATCGGCTATACAGGTACCAGGATGACGGCGCGCTGCACCGACGTTCGCATCGGGACGGAGTAGCCCGATACGCGTTCACTGATCGCAATCTGGATAGATGGCAATTATCGTAGTTGCCTCAGTCGATCCGCAATCCGAATGCTGAGCGCAAGTATGGTCAACGTAGGATTAGAGTGTCCGCTCGTTGGAAAGACTGCGCTACTCGCGATGGACAAATTCGCGATCCCATGGACGCGGCACTCGCTATCGACCACTCCTTTTGAGGGTGAAACGTGCATACGCGCGGTACCAATGTGGTGATAGTGATCAACGAGCTTTGTACGCCACGCATCTTTTTCGGCGATCCATTTATCCACGACGAGTGATCCTACTCCGACGGCCTCGAACTCGCGAGCGAGGATGCCGAGAAACCTGGTGACCGTCAACCACGTGAAGTCTGTGAGTCTCCAGTCGACTACTAGCCGAGGTACTCCCAGCTGATCCACGTCTCGTCCGAGCATAACTCTGCTCTGTGGATTTGGCTCTTGTTCTACGGTAAGCGCCAGCCGACACCGTGCATTTGGAGTGTACGTTCGGTTCCTGAAAACGTAGGACACGATAGGAAGAGCCAAAGTCACGGGGTCGGCGACCACTCTTGCCGCAAGACGCCATAGATCAGTTGAGACGGATCGCGAGCGGACCATTCGATACGCGGTTTTGAGTGCCGCGAACGCCGAGTCTTCATCAACGATGAACATCACACTTGACGACGCATTCAGCATGCGCTCACGTGCTTGGAGTTCTGCGGCCGCCGAACAGCGAATCGAATATTTTATTCGGTTCCTGTGAAACAGGTTGAAAGCATGTTGAATTTGCGCGTCGTCTCGCGGTGTGATAGTCCCCACAACGGCGCCGGCGTGATCTTGCAGATAGCGTCCCACGACACCGTGGTCGTTGCCAAGCCCGTTGGAGCATTGCTGTCTGTTGGCAAGTAAGAGGCGCGGTGTCTCCAGTCCGCCGCAGCAGATTACCACTTCTTGGGCTCGAACGCTCAACCGGTGTCCATGAAGACTCAGCGCCGTCACATGCGAAAGGCGCGCATGTTCATTGTCTAGAATGGCCTCAGTGACATTTGCATGAAGAAACAGTGTGATGTTTCGCGCCGCACGGATCGACGTGCCGTAACGCTTCCACAAGTCGGGAGTAGTGGTCCACCGCGACAAGTGATACTTGATCGCACCCGGATCGAAGGACGGCGGTGTAATTCCGAACTCGGCGAGCAAGGCTTCATCCGACTTTCCGTCGTTGACGCCGAGAAATCGCGCTGCCCGGTCGTAATAGGGCGTGATCGCCTCGTACTCGAGAGGCCAACCGCTATTTGGTACCCAATCACGTACCTGAAAGTCGCTACGCTCCAATCGAAGCGCCTGGCCGCCCCAGCGAGTCGTTGACCCTCCCGCGACGCGAAACCGACCTTCTCGAGCGCCTGTGTATGACGCACCCGCAACAGCAACGTCGTATAGCGCCTGCGAATCCGACTCGAATTCAAGACCGCCGCCCTCGAGGATGACCACGCGCTGCGCTGCGTCCTTGAACTCCATAGCCATTGCAATGCCGGCAGCACCGCAGCCAATGATACAGATCTCGCAGTCAATCGATCGTACCTCGCCTGCAGTCAGCAGATCCACAATCATAGACTAGGGTGCCTTCGAGGAGCGAGATAATAATTCCGAGATTGCTCGAGAAAGGCGCTCCATGCGATCGGACTCGACGCGGGCCTCGAGGGCTGCGACGTTAAAGTCAATGTGCTCGAATCGAGTGCTGCCGAAAATGACAACGCCGCCTGGGTTGTCGAAGCGAGCATACTGCAGCAATAGCCGACTCAGTTCCCCTGCGTCAGTAAGCTGTATGCCAGTCGCCGACTCGATCTCCAGCGCGAGTGCTGGATGCGCCAGTGCGAGTTCACCGATCCTGCGCAATGGGCGAAGAGCACCGTGCGTAATGAAGCACCGTCCGGCTGTACCGGAGAATGCCCGCTTTTGTCGACCGATTATGTCATTCTCGAACTGAAAGATTTTTATCGCGGGCGGGTACGTCGTGAGCTCTGGCGATACGCGGTGACTGCCGGAGCCAAGACCGTAACAGCGCACCGTTCCACGCTCGATTTCTCGAGCAGCGAATGCCAACAACTCGTCATTCCGAGCATCCTCTACGCTTCCTTCGTGGAGCAGAAGCACGTCGACGTAGTCTGTGCGGAGATTAGCGAGACTCGTACGCAGGCTCAATTCAGCATCGCGAATACTAAATGCGCCGACGCGCGTGCTCTGCGCGGCGTAGCGGTGTGCGAGCCGTCGCAAAGCGGGTAAGTGGCGCAAAGTTCGTTTGGCGAATGCGACGAGGCCCGGGTTCTGAGCTGCAAGCCTCGGTGGCGCGAGCCCAAATTTCGTCGTCACCGTCACCTGCGCACGCCGTCCCTCTAGAAACCGGCCGAGAAGCACCTCCGCCCTGCCGAACCCATACAGCGGCGCAACATCGAAGTGAGTCACACCGCGATTAAAAGCCCGGTGGAGCAGCTCATTCGCTCGTGCGTCATCATTCACAGCAGTTAGACCGACACAGCCGAACCCAGTGTGGGAGGTAGGCAGATTCACTCCTGGAAGGGTGACCTTGTCGAGCATGCGTGAATGTTGTCGTTAGGAAAGCAAAGGTGACTACGCCAAGACTTCGGCGCGTTATCCATGGCTACCCGAAGGTGTTGAACTTGGTGATATGCCAGAAGGCGGCGACGCCGTCTCTCCAGTTGATCTTCTTTCCCTCGGCGTACGTTCGCCCACTGTAGCTGATCCGCACTTCGAAGATTCGGGCGCCGGCCTGGGCGAGTCGCGCCGTGACCTCAGGCTCGAATCCAAAGCGATCACTGCGGAGGCGCGGCAGAATCACGTCTCTCGCCAGTTCGCCCCGCATCGCTTTGTAACATGTCTCCATGTCCGTCAGGTTCAGATTCGTCAGCATGTTCGAGTACATCGTCAACAGCTTGTTCCCCACCGAGTGCCAGAAGTAGAGCACGCGATGCGGTCCGCCTAAGAAGCGCGACCCGAAGCATGCATCGGCGCGTCCGTCGACGATCGGCTCGAGGAGTTGCGTCCAGTCCGCGGGGTCGTACTCTAAGTCCGCATCCTGAACGAGCACGACGTCTCCAGTGCTCAGAGACAATGCTTTGCGAATCGCAGCACCCTTGCCCCGGTTCACCGGCTGCAGGTGCAAGCGATCGATGCGCCCTTCCTCCAGCAGTTGCCGCAAGACATCGCGCGTGCCGTCCGTGGAGCAGTCATCGACGACGATGATTTCTTTCTGCACTGGCGTCGCGTGCACTTCGTCGAGAACGAGCTCAATAGTGTTCTTCTCGTTGTACACGGGAATCAGAACAGACAGCCGGAATGTCGCCGCAAGTGGAGTGCGTACTCGTCCCTTGCTGCGCGAGGCTCTCCTGTCGGGACTATTCCGTGCACCCTCATCGCGATCGAGGGAATCGATTCGAGCGTGTTCCAACTTCACATCCGTCATCAGAACGTTTGTCGACGTATGGTACTATCGGATTACGCCGATGACCGCCATTGCGAATGACACAGCGGCCGGCAGGCTCCACTGCAACAAGCCTTGCGGATAGAACCTGCGGTAGGCCCACAAAAGCGGAGGAAGGGCAGCAAGAATAAATCGGTGGAACTCTTGAAATCCCCAAATGTGTCCGATGCACAGCACGAAGGCGGTATTGCCGATAAGCCACCCGGCATTGAGCCGCGCAAGCGCGCGCTCCTCTGGATCTAGGCATCTGCGAGCATCGAGTACGACAAGAACGCACCCAATGATCGTAACCGCGACGTGCAACCAGATGTACGCAGTCTTCCACAGCGGAACATTAAATCGGCGTGGAGTCATCACCAGCGATTCAAACGGCAGTGCGAACGGGTGGCCTGCATAAGCGCTGCTGTCGGATGAGTAAATCTTAATGCTTTGTAATGCGTCACCAGACCACAACTGCATTAGCAAGAGCGAAACGACAACGACCATTCCCGAAACTGCACAGACCATGAACGTCGCGCGCCAGTTTTGCCGTATTCGTGCGACTGCGGCTCCGACCACTGCAAAGCAAGCTGTTGGTCGAATTATGCCTGCCACGCCGAGCAGGATGCCGCCAAACATCGACCGATCGCGAAAGAACGCGACTAGCCCACCGACCGAAAAGAGCAATAGCGTCGATTCGCTCATCGCTAGAGCGGAATACATCAGGTAGCTCGGCGTGAGAAACGCCATGGCCCAGCCGAGCCGCGAATCATGGTACAGGATTGCGACCAGCGCCGCGGAGAGCCCGCAGGCCACCCAGTTAATGCCGAGGGCAGCTGCATAAAGCGGCACACCAAACGCCGACATCACTGCGATCAGGCTGGGGAAGCCGACAAAGACCCGGCGATCGAAATGCGTCAATGCTGAAGCATGACCGCGCAAGGCCTCGGCTAGGTGTAGATAGCTCGAGCCATCACGCAGATTTGCGAAGTCCGCAGCGGTCCACCCGCGCAGTTTCGCCGCGACCAGGAAAAGGACGCCTCGAACCACGATCGCGGTTATGACAATCGCGATGAGGTCTCTCCGAGCCGGAACATTTTCAGACGACGTCTGCTCGAGGACCATGTCAGGCTTCGCAATCGTGGTTGAGCGTCTCGATTCTGTAGAAACCAAGAAACTGACCCTCCGCGCGATGAGCGAAGTTAGAGGACCTGGTCGATTCACTCGTAATGGATGTAAGCCCGGATCGTGTCACTGAGTGTAGCGGCGGGGAATTGAGCAAAGCCCATTCCCAAGAAGGTATCTATTGGTTCAGCACCAAACGGGCGCCAGCGCTGGGACACATTTTGCAAGCCGGTTGCATCAAACCGGGTGTCTCTTGAAGCAGTCCTATTGGTCCGCCGCGTTGGCTCCCTGCCGTGCGACGCGGGCGGCAAGAGAGGAGTGAGGCGAGACTTGGATCAACCACGGCGCTACGACACCACAGTGGTGATGGCAATTGCCGCGCTACTTGTCGCGAATTCTCACCTCGAAAGCTTCTATCCGCACGCGTGGCTCGCCGGCGACGGTCTCCTCGGTAACTCGCTCTTCTTCTTTCTAGCGGGCTTTGGCCTGACGTCCAGCGACCAGACCGCAAGCAGGACTACCGCCGGGTGGTGGTGGCGCCGAGTCGTGCGCCTCTATCCAGCCGTGATATTCGCCACCGTTGGCCTCGGGCTGCTTGGCGAGGGTGCGTGGCGAACGGTCAAATTGCGCGACTATATCACGACCGTGATCTGGCCGACGCGCTTCACCTTTGTGCAAATGGTGATGCCGTTGTACGCAGTCCTGTTTGCATTAGTCAGGGTCAAGAGATTCTCGGTCTATCCGATCGCTACTGCGATCGCGGCCTTCATCTACGCAGCCGCATACATGGCTGATGCATCACTGATTCTGCATCAGCCGATGCATCTGTCCGACCGCCCTCTTCTGATCCACGCGACATCCTACCTCGCCGCAATGCTTTTGGGGGCTTGCATTGCTTGGCGTCGATCGCTCAGCGGTGTTGCAAGCACTCTCAACGCGATGATGACAATTCTTGTCTTCACCGCATATGTGGCGACGAAGTACTTCATGGTCACGGGACGCGGAGTGCAATATTACCCGGTACTACATCTCATGACGTTGATTCTATGCGTCGGTCTGTTCGATCTCCTAACGGCCGGGCCGGTGCTCGCATGGCTTCGGAAGAGGGTCTTCGTTTGGCGCGCAACTAAGTTCGTCGCCGCCCTCACGTTAGAGATATACGTTGTTCACGTCTATGTCGTCGACGATGCGGCGATTGCCGCGATTCCATTTCCCTTGAATCTGGGCATCTTTTGGGTCCTGACTCTTCCCACCGCGTGGGCGGTCGGCAAAGCGGCGGCGTGGGCGCGCAGAACGTTACTTCGAAACGATGAAAGCGAAGCACGTAAGCGCGATGCGCGTAAAGCATCTCCGCAAGTAACAACTCTTGAGGGGAGTGCAAATGAGCCAGGCAGCTTAGTTCGATCGCGGCGTTGAGTTAGAGACTGATTGGAGTGTTTGCGGTGAAACAGCGCGCGTAAGGGCGTCCGCGAGTTGTCGAGTCACATTCCGCGCTGAGTATTCTTCGAATACTTCCTGATCTACTTTACTGGCATCGAAGCGCGCCATTAGCTTCCGAAACTCGCGAAAAGTCTCGGCAAAGGTAGCCGACAGCTGTTCGATATCCGCAGGTGTCTCAAAACTGACGACTAATCCTGCGCGTGTGCTTCGGATAACCTGGCACGCAGTGCTGCGCGCATGCAGCACAGCGAGAATCGGCTTTTGAGACAAGACACCTTGATAGACCTTCGAGGGAGTGTAATGCGCCTCTGTGCTGCCGAGAATAAAAACGCCGCTTGCAGCTTCGAGGTGTGCTAGGACGTCGAGGTAGGGAATGCGGGCAGGGTGCTCACTTATCAGTGAGCCCCATAACCCAAATCGCTCCGCGACCGGCTTGATTGTGTGCGATGACGGATCATCTGGTGAACTGCCCGTACCAATGAAGTGAAATCGGGTGCCCTCGAAAGCGTCGCGGTCCTGCGCCATCGAACGGAACACTTGCTCTAGTACGGGATAGGCGCGCGGCAACATTGCACCTGCATACACGATGTGCAGGAGCCCGTCTGTCGGGTCAAAAAGATACGGCGCTATGCGCGCCGAACGAACGAATCGGTGGTCAGACTTCTCGCCGCCATACGGCATAGCGGCTGTCACCGCGCTCCTCTCGAGATGAGGATTTCGGAGCAACACATCACGAAAGTACCGCTCAGCAACGCCAGTGATGAGTGAGGCCTTCCGCACTGCGAAGGGCTCTAGCCATTCACCCAGCTTACGACTTATCCAGTGCTTCGTTCCGAATTTCTCACTCCCGGGCCAGACATGCACCCATGGGTCGATGTAATCAATCCCATAAGGGGTTCCGCGCAGCGCGTGAACAATCCGGCCCAGTGGCGCCGCAAAGAAGGACGGCACTGTTATGTAGAGAAAATCGATCGACTCACTGTCGATAAGTCTCAGAATGCGTTTCAACATCGGAAAGAATCCACGCACGCCGATGTTGCCGATCAGCCGAACCGGCTTCAGCGGGATGGCCGGGACACGTTCGACGCGCAACTCCTGAGGTACGAGGGCAGTCAATTGCGGGTCTAAGGTCTCCTCGTAGAAATCCGAGTGTACCGTGACAATAACCGGCTCCCAACCAAACTCCCGAAGATGTGTGGCAAAGAGTCGGCTCCTGTGCACAGAAGCGAGGTTTGACGGAGGGAAGTGTGGAGCAACGATGATGACACGTCGCACGAGACGTCTCCGCTAATTCGGAACGATCTTCTTCACATCAGCCTTCTGAAGAATCTTCTCGAGTTTTTCGATGTCCAGAATCGTGTGCTGCATGCGAAGCGCCTTCTTGTCACGCGATGGGTCTAATGGTCTTCCGAGCACCATGTAATAGTCCGCCTTGGAGTAGCTCGCGGCGGTGAACATGCCCGGCTCGTGAAACTCGAACGGAAATATTTCAATGACTTTGGTGCCGGGCTGAATGAACAACAGATTTGTCAGCGCGGCTCCGTGCACTCCAACGATCACTTCCGCGTTCGCAAAGAGCTTTGCCTGATCAGTGACTCGTCTCCCGTCCATGCTCACTGCCGAGAACCCGTAGTCCGAGAGAAAATTGATAACTTCGTCTTCATTGATCAGGCGTCTCATTCTGGTCGCTCCGCGGCGCACAAAAATGCGCCGTGGTGAGTCGGTGCTTCCCACCAAACCTTCTGCGCTGAACAGCGATCTAACGAACTCGTGCCCGAACTGGTCGCGGTAATTGAATCCGACAGGTTGTTCGGGCCTCACGGGCAATGCCACGAGGATCCGGTCGGCCGTGCAATTCTCCGCGACGATTTGATCGGGCGAAACGCCCGCCTGCAATAGCGACTCCGTTATTGTCTTCTGGATCTGTGACTGCCCGACGTAGTAGTAGTTGATCTGAACGCCAGGCCGCAGGAGCTCATACAACCGAAGTAGAGGCAACGCGAGCTGCATCCAGTGGTAGTAATTGTCTATCCAGGTATTCGAGAGGTACGCAACGGTACCAGCAAGATGACGCCGAGGGCGATGGGCGTGTTCGTTAAAGGACAGGACTTGCTCCTTTGTTGCCGACGCGGGAAAGAGAATCCTCTGCCGGTCATCCCAGAGGACTCGATTGCGAAGGGAAAATCGGTTGTTTGTAATGTCAAGTAGAACAGTGGACAGCCTGGTACTGAAGGGCCTTATTCCGCGAAGAGTTTCGCCGTCGAGATGCTTCGGTACAACTGTCGTCAGTGGCGAGTCCTCGATGAGCGTATCGGCAACAACACCGTTGTAGCCTAGAGCAATCGTCGCTGCGTTCTGTACGCTGACGAACACCACATCGCGCACTGGCTCGTCGATCAGCGCCCCCAGCTTGTAGCGGACTCGCCGTCGGATCCGCGCTGTAATGTCTTTTGCTGTTCGGAGAAGCTTGCGCAGTCTCATTTGCAAACGCATCACGTTCTGAATCGGTGCTTCTAACGACCGGGCGGCGACAATGTTTGGGGAGCGGCACCACACGAGCGCCATGCAGAACGGCGGGGGGTTACCAAGAGAACGCTGATTTAACATGCGTTCATTTGGTCATATTCCGCCCCGCCTGACCCTATAGGGTCCGAAGCGGCCAGCAAAGGCAAGGAATAAGCCGCTTTTTTCTTGCCAGACTGCCACTGAGACCCCATTGAAATAGCCGCTAACTGGCTGGCCTAGATTCTGCCCTAGAAACGCAGTTGCCCACGGCGGGGTTCTCAACGTGTGGGCCGCCTACCCAGCCTTCAGAAGACTAGAATCGAACTCAGTTGAGTCGATTCATTGAGCTATCTCCATGTGCGGAATTGCTGCCTCCTACGCGTACGATTCGCGAGCCCAAGCGCTTGGCGCCGAATCGGTTCTTCGCATGTGCGATCGAATGCGCTCACGTGGGCCTGACGGCGACGGTCTCTGGCGTAGCGCAGACGGTCGCGCCGTACTTGGCCATCGCCGACTCGCAATCATCGACTTGAGCGCTGGCGGCGCTCAGCCCATGTCGAGCAAAGATGCATCGTTGGCCCTCACCTTCAACGGTGAGATCTATAACTATCGCGAACTACGCCGTGAGCTCGAGGCCAAGGGCTATCAATTCCGGACACAAAGCGATACGGAAGTACTTCTTCAGCTTTACGCGGACAGGGGCGATGAGATGGTCCACGCCCTTCGCGGCATGTTCGCATTTGCTCTGTGGGATGGGCGGACAAATCGACTTCTTCTGGCCCGCGATCCCTTCGGGATAAAACCTCTGTACTATGCCGATGACGGCCGATGCATTTTCGTCGCCTCAGAAGTCAAAGCGCTCTTGGCCGCCGGCGTGAGCGGCGCCGAGCCTGAAGCAGCTGGGCACACAGGGTTTTTTCTCTGGGGCCACGTCCCTGAACCTTTCACACTCTATAAGCGGATACGAGCCCTACCCGCCGGAAGCTTGCTCGCGATCGATCGAAGCGGTGCGAGCGCGGTGCGCGAATACGCCAATCTCCGGACGCTTCTTGGCGAAGCCGAGGACGAACCCGCACGGGTACTACATCCGACTGAGGCGGCCGAAGAACTGCGCTCTCTGCTACTCGACTCGGTGAAGCATCACCTCGTGGCGGATGTAGACGTTGGGGTCTTTCTGTCGGCCGGTCGAGACTCTACCACTTTGGCTGCCCTTGCGACTGAGCTCGGCGGACAAGTGGCAAGTGTCACACTGGGTTTTTCAGAGTACCGGAACACCTCGAACGACGAGGTCCCGCTCGCCGAGATGGTTGCTAAGCATTACGCGACATCTCATCAGACAATATGGGTCACGCGTGATGACTTTCGACGTGAGCTTCCCCGGTTTCTCGACAGAATGGACCAGCCCTCGATCGACGGTGTGAATAGCTATTTCGTTGCTCGCGCCGCAGCCCAGACGGGGCTGAAGGTCGCGCTCTCGGGGTTGGGTGGAGATGAAATCTTTGGCGGATATTCGAGCTTTCATGAAGTTCCGCGATTGCAGCACTTCGTTGGCTTGGTACCAAACGCCAAACCCGTAGGTAGAGCGATTCGCCGCGCTGTCGCGCCCTTCGCGGGAGCAATAACATCGCCAAAGTACGCCGGCGTCGTGGAGTATGGTTCGACGTTAGGCGGTGCCTATCTTCTCCGGCGCGGCTTGTTTCTGCCTTGGGAGCTTCAAACTGTCTTGCCGCCGGAGATGGCCCGCGAGGGCCTCGGCGACCTCGATATCGAAAGCCGGCTCGCTGATACTTCGTTCGGCCTTCGCAGCGATCGATTCCGGATTTCCGCTCTCGAAGGCAGCTGGTATATGCGCAATCAACTGTTGCGCGATACCGATTGGGCAAGCATGACACACTCGCTCGAAGTGCGTGTGCCCTTCGTGGATTGGACGCTGTGGAAGAGGCTAGCGAGCTTGATGCGAAGCGCTCAGGTGGGCAAGGACTCCCTCGCGAGGGTTCCTGCAGTCCCCTTACCTCAAGCCGTCCTCGATCGACCAAAAACGGGCTTTCAGGTGCCGACCCGCCAGTGGATGAACGATATGGAAGCGGCGCCGAAGCAGCGTGGCCTTCGAGGGTGGGCACAATTCATCTATAAAACTGCCGCTTAACCATATTTGTGGCTTGGCGTGTTCATGCACGTAGTGGAGCGGTGAGGCAACGATTGTTGGAGTGGGTGCTTAGACAGCTATCACGCATGCTTGGTCCTCGGACCAGGCATGGACTTGTCACGTCCGAGATTCAGCGCATCATCATCCTTCAGCTACAGCAGCTTGGTGACAGTATCGTCTTTACGCCGACACTGCGCGCCATTCGTGAGGCGTATCCAGAAGCGGAAATCGACCTGCTGTGCAGCCCCGTCAGTTTTCAACTGTATCGTAAGTGCACTCACGTCAATCGGCGTTTCCTAGACTCGGGATCGTTAGGCTCCGCTCGTGATTGGATAAAGCGTCTGCGATTGTTGTGGGTGCTTCGTCAACGCCGATATGATCTTGCCATCGCCGACGCCACAGAGATTTCAGCGCGCTATGCGCTTATCGCCTACGCGACAGGCGCACGGATGCGACTCGGCTTCGACGTAGCCAACCGAGGCTTCCTCTACAGCTTACCGCTTGAGCGCCCCGAAGGCCTCGATTTTGTACGATGCAATCTCCTCCTTGCTCGCTCGCTAGGCGCAGCGCCGAATTCCTCGAGAGTCGAATGCTTCTTCGACGAGGCCGATGTCGCCCACGCTCAGGCACTGCTTCACGGCCTGGCGGATGAGCGTCCGCTCATTGCGATCCACCCAGCCTCGAATTGGCAGTCAAAGACGTGGCTTCCCGAGCGTTGGGCGGCTGTTGCGGACGCACTATCCAGCGATCACAACGCGTCGATTGTCTTCGTTGGCACGCGTGCCGAGGACCGCTACGTCGACGCAATTATGGCTCTCATGCGGACATCTCCAATAAAGCTCGTAGGAAAGACCGACTTGCCACAGCTCTGTGCGGTGCTATCCCGCTGCGATCTGTTTCTCGGTACGGACTCCGGTCCAAGGCACGTGGCCGCGGCGGCGGGAACTCCACAAATCACTTTGATGAGCTCACAGGATCGCCCAGAGCGGTGGTCATTTGATCGGTTGGAGGAACGCATCATCCGAACCGATCCCGCCTGTAGCCCGTGTTATCAATCGTGGTGCTCGCATCGGACCTGCATGACGGCGATCACTGAAGCGAGGGTTCTCGGCGAAGCGCGCGGAATGCTTTCATTCTTACGCAACCGCGCTGGCGACAATGGACCCGTACTGAGACAAGCGTGACACCGCAGATCGGACATCTTCCTCCGTGAACACAGACATCGTTAGGAAACTCGAGCGGCTGCTATCAAAGCGCGAGCAACGCCATGCCTTCTTGCTGCTTGCGATGATGGTTGTCGGAGCTGTGCTCGAAATGGTTGGGGTCGGAGCCATCCCGGCCTTCGTAGCTTTGCTGAGTGATCCGTCGCGTATTACGCGTTACGCGCTACCTCGCGAAATGATGTCGGCACTTGGGGCGGACACAAACACCAAACTCGCTCTGACAGCGGCGGTGATTCTGCTGCTCTACTTCTTCGTCAAGAATCTCTTCATTGGAAGCTTGTCGTTCCTCCAAGCCCGCTACGTAAGTAATCGCCAGGTGCGGCTGGCTAGTCAGCTGTTTAATGCATATATGCACAGCGAGTACACGATGCACTTACAGCGCAATTCGGCTGAGCTGCTGCGCAACGCCACCAACGAAGCCATGGAGGTCGTTGGCTCCGTGTTGATGCCGTGTCTGAGTCTGGCGATGGAATTCCTCACCGTGGGTGCAATCGTCACTCTGTTGTTCATCGCTGAGCCGTTTATCTCGCTGGTGGCATTCGTTCTTCTGGGAGGGGCCACCGCACTGTTCATTCGAGTCGTGCGTAGTCGCCTCATTCGGTATGGTCATGAGACGCAATTGTATCGCATGAAGATGCTGCAGACGGTTTCCGAAGGGCTCGGCAGCCTGAAGATCACGAGGGTTCTCGGCCGCGAGCCACACTTTCTGCAAGCATTTCGGTTGGATTCGGATCGATTTGCTCAGGCGAATCGCTTTCGCGTACTCATGTCGGATCTGCCGCGTCTCTACTTGGAAATGGCGGCGATGTTAGGTCTACTTGCCGTGGCCGCGATTCTACTCGCGGAGCACAGGCCATTGGGAGCAATCATTCCAGCGCTGTCGCTACTCGCCGTGGCGGTTGTTCGGTTGATTCCGTCCTTTAATCGGATCAGTGCGGCGTTCACGCAATTGCGTTATGGGCGCTTTTCACTGGAGGCGGTGTACGCTGATTTAGTGAACTCGAACACTAATGCAGATGTCCGCCATCGCGACACGACGACGATTCCTTTCGTTGAAGCAATTCGGCTTCGCGACGTCTCCTTTACTTATCCGAACGCCGCAGCCCCAGCAGTTCGGAATGTCAACCTCGACATCCGTCGTGGGAACGCCGTTGGTATCGTTGGCGCCACTGGCTCGGGAAAGACGACGCTCGTCGACATCGTTCTCGGACTGTTGCGGCCATCGTCGGGCAAAGTGCTCATCGACGATCGGGACGTGACTCAGGACGTGCGGGCATGGCAGAAGCACATCGGTTACGTACCGCAAGACATTTACTTGATGGACGAGTCGATTCGCAACAACGTCGCATTCGGGATCGCAGCGGATGAAATCGACGACGCGGCCGTTCAGCGCGCGATCGACGCAGCGCAGCTCACAACTTTCATTCACTCATTACCCGATGGAGTGAACACGGTTGTCGGCGAGAGAGGTGTGCGCTTATCGGGTGGTCAGCGACAGCGAATCGGAATCGCGCGCGCACTCTATCATGACCCCGACGTTCTCGTCTTCGACGAGGCGACCTCCTCCCTTGATAACGAAACGGAGCGGTTCGTCATGCAGGCGGTCGATCACCTACGGGGCGCGCGAACGATCATTCTCATCGCTCACCGGATGTCAACAGTGCGTGCTTGCGACGAACTGTTTCTACTGAACGAGGGTCGTCTCGTGGCATCGGGCTCATTTGAAAGCCTCCTCAAGTCGAGCGGCAGATTCCAATCGTTAGTAGGCGTTGAATGAACGCGCGTCGGACAGGAATTGCGCGAATCGTGATCGTCACGCCAAAACACCTCTGCAATAATCCGCGCGTTGTCAAGGAAGCGGATGCACTGAGTGCGGCTGGCTTTGACGTTCACGTCGTGTTTGCGCAGTGTGGGTCGGACGAACTGCGCCAGCGAGACGCCGGCTTACTAAACGGTAAAGCGTGGAGTTGGGGTGTTGTGCGTTGCTCGCGACAAGAGTTGTATCGATGGGCACTCACTACAACGCGCCAACGTACGTTCAGGCTCATGCCTCGCGCCTGGTGGGGTCGCGGTTATGTACTCGAGCGTGCGGCGGGGCGGGTCTTTCCGGAGCTCGTAAGAATGGCGACAAAACGGCGGGCCACGCTCTACATTGGTCACTACCCGGAAGGGCTCGCCGCAGCGGCAGCCGCGGCGCGCGAAGTCGGGGCCCAGCTCGCATTCGATTCTGAGGATTTCCACACGGGCGAGCCTGAAGGTGGCGACGACTTGACACACGTCGACGCTCTTCAGCGCCGCTACCTACCGTTATGCGATTACGTGACGGCAGGTTCGTTAGGTATCGCGAACGCGCTGACGCGCGAGTACGGGATTGGGGCCCCGACGACGATCTACAACGTATTCCCTCTGCACGATCGAGAGGGCTTAGATGGCACGATCCGAGATCGCCGCGGAGATCATCTCTCATTGTATTGGTACTCGCAGGCAATCGGCCTCGACCGCGGCATTCAAGATGCTATTCGCGCTGCCGGCCTACTCAAAGGCCCTGTTCAGATACATCTGCGAGGTGCCGTAGCTCGTGAAGTTCGCGAGACGTTGTTGGCCTTGGCTCGGGAGTGCAGCGTCGCTGAATTCGTCCACTTTCACGAACCAGTGCCCCCTGGTGAGCTACTCTCGCGGACTGCAGAACACGACGTCGGTCTCGCGCTCGAGGACGGATCGGTCTTTAACCGCGCGATCTGCACAACGAACAAACTGTTCTTCTACATGTTGGCGGGTCTTGCAGTTGCTGCGACCTCGGTTCCAGGGCAGGCCACAGTCCTCAGTGAAAACACAGTCGCGGCGGCGATTTATCAGCCAGGAGATTACGAACAACTCGCCGGCATTTTGGAAGCATGGCGAGTTGACCGGGCCAGGCTAAGGCGAGCAAAGGCCGCTGCCGCGCAGTGGGCCGAAGAGCGTTGGAACTGGGAGAGCGAGAGTCGAAAGCTCGTTGCGCTAGTTAGACAGACGATAGGTGAGCGATCGGAAAGCATGGCAACCTTTGCGGAGAGCGGAGTCTCGTGACGTCAACCCACGCGGCCCCTGCGACATCGTTACCTCTGGGCGCCTACGCCATTGCTGCGCTCGGAGCCGGAATTGCCCTAACGACTCGAAATCCTGTCCAGACGACCGCGAGCATTCTTGCCCTCTTCGCGCTGACGCGATTGCTGTGGCGTCCAGGTGAGCCGGCAGTGCTGCTTTTTGCCGCAGGATTCCAATGGCTGCAGGTGGCAACGCCCGTGTTCATCGCCGACTTCCAAGGGCTTCCGATCTCCCTCACGTCGTATTTTCCGAAAGTCGAGCTCGCGATTTGGCTTGGGCTGGCCGGCGTCCTGTCGCTCTCTGTGGGAATGCGTCTGGGCGTTCGCAAATTACCGCCTCCGATAACGACAGAGGTTGATGAGCAACTTCGCACTCTGAGCGTCGATCGTCTATTTGCGCTATATATCGCGTGGGCATCGTTTGCCGCTGTGTTGCCGTACTTGGTATGGCGATTACTACCGATTGCCCAACTGCTCTTCGCTATTGGTAGTCTGAAATGGGTATTTTACATCCTTCTCGGTTATGCGACGCTTCGGCGACGCTCGAAGGTCATCTATTTCGCGCTCGCTACAGTAATTGAGTTCGTGGCCGGCATCGGTTTCTTCTCTGGCTTCAAGACGGTCTTTCTTATTTGCGCCCTAGTGATTTTGAGCGGACACGTTCGGGTGAACTTGCGTATGTTGTTGGCAGGCACCGTCGTGGCCGCTGTGCTGTTGCTCTCCGGTTTGGGGTGGATGAGTATTCGCGATGAATATCGCGCCTTTCTGAACCAAGGTACTGGCAAGCAGGTCGTTCTTGTTTCACCAACGGAACAGGTTACTGAATTTGCGGGGCTTGTGTCGAATCTCGAGCCGGAAGATCTTCGCGGTTCTGTCGAGCGCATGTTTCAACGACTTGCATATGTGGATTATTTCGCGGCCGTACTGGACTACGTGCCGCGGCAGCGACCGTTCGAGAACGGTGCGCTGCTTTGGCGATCACTGAAGCACATCTTAGTGCCACGATTCCTGGACCCTTCCAAGGACATTCTCGAATCGGATTCGGAAATCACGATGCGCTACACTGGGCTCAGTGTTGCAAGTGCCGATCAGGGAACGTCGATTGGAATTGGCTACATGGCCGAGGGCTATGTTGACTTCGGGGCGTATGGAATGCTGATCCTTGTCCTCATTTGCGGCTTCACGTGGGGGAAGATGTATTCGTGGCTGCTATCGCACGCAGGAATATCGGCCACCGGCTTTGCGTTGGGCACGACACTTCTCATTGACGCGAGTCAGTTCGAAATCGCTGAGATCAAGCTCCTAGGAGGAATGGTCGCTGAATTCCTCGTACTAGCAATCGTGCTGCGATTCTTGATGCCTGGCCTGCACCGGTGGCTCGCGAGGAACCCAAGGGCGGACGCTGGGAGTACTTTCTCGCCAGAGAATACGTCGCTCGATCCCGCGACGCTGCTCGGGTCGGCCTTGGAGCCCTAAAAAGCGCCCGACGCCAATAGTTAAAACCGCAATTGCGGATTTCTATTCTTTGCGGCGGAAGCCGCGTCTTCGGAACGGAAGTCGTAGCGTTGACTCTTGCTGCAGGCCTGAAGGCAAGAGGTCACGACGTCTTTATGCTGTGCAGCGGGTGGAACAACGGTGAATTTCCGCGTCGCCTAACGAGCGCCGGGATCCCTTTCGAGACAATCTTTCTCGGCAGGATCTCGAAATCACTTCACCCCCGCGAAATCTGGTACACGATTGATGCGTTGCGACACGTTCCCGGCGCTCGTCGCCAGCTTCGCGACCACTTCCGATCGTTCAATCCAGACATCGTACTCGTTTACATTCGCGACTGGATGATTCTTGCACTCCCCACATTGCGCGGTTACTCAACCATTTTTCATGTCCACGAAAAACCGGAGCCTTCGCGATCGAATAAGAGGGCATATCCTGCATTGAGCAAAACACTGGCGGCAATGGTGGCGGCCTCTAACCACATTGCTCGAGGTCTCGAACAAGTTGGAGTCGCAGCAAGTAAGATCAAGGTCATTCAGAATGGATTGAGCTTTGGGCCGATCCCCGCTGATACTGTAGCTGCTCCAAAGCGGCCGCCCACCGTAGGGATCATCGGCCAGATCGGAGAGTGGAAAGGCCACGATGACATGCTCGTGGCGCTCGTGGACCTTCGCGAACGCGGAATTCTCTTCGCATGCTCGATCTTTGGTGCGGGTGAAGACTCGTATATAAGAGCGCTGAAGAAGAAAGCTGAAGCGGCAGGTATCGCGGACGCGATCACGTGGCACGGTTACGAGTCGCGATTAGATGTCATGTATGGCTCAATTGATGTTTGCGCTGTTCCAAGTCGATTTGAAGAGCCGTTTGGCCTCGTTGCGGTGGAAGCGGCCTCCCGAGGCATCCCGGTTGTTGCGACCTCACACGGTGGTCTTTCGGAGATCGTGGTCGACGGAACGACAGGTTTTCTCATCCCGCCGAGATCACCAAAACAGCTCGCCGATCGCCTTGCTGCCTTGCTTCAAGATGATGCGTTGAGGAAAAGTCTCGGTCACGCGGCGATGGTACGGGCGCGCCGTCTCTTCGCGGCAGATAGAATGGTTAGTGACTTTGAGAATTTCTGTGCGGCGATCGTGAATGGTGCAGCAGCCCAGCCTCGCTGATGTCCGCGCCTCGCATCGCGATTGTTGCAACTCATCCGATTCAGTACTACGCACCCGTATTTCGCACGCTTACGGAGCGCGGCCGTGTCAACGTGCGGGTGTTCTATGGTTGGGCAGGGGGATCACAGGGCGCCACTTTCGATCCTGGCTTCGGACAGAGTGTCGAGTGGGACATACCACTCCTCGACGGATACGACTACACATTCCTGCCTAACGAAAGCACCGAGCCCGGGACGCATCATTTTAGCGGTATTTGGAGCGAGAAGCTGGTTCCTTCCATCGCCGACTGGTCGCCGGATGCCTTGATGGTTTACGGATGGAACTACCGCAGCCATCTGCGGGTGTTGCGCGCTTTTCACGGAAGAGTACCGATTCTTTTTCGCGGCGACTCCAATCTTTTGGATATTCCGTGGTCGCGCCGCGTCTCCCGGTATCTGATGCTGCGGTGGATCTACCGCCACGTGGACCTCGCGCTATATGTCGGCTCTCGGAACCGCGAGTACTATGAACGCTATGGCTTGCGTGGCGACAAGCTTCAATGGGCGCCTCACGCGGTTGAAAATCGGCGATTCTCTGATCCAGATGGAAGCATCCAGCAGCGGGCCCGCGATTGGCGAGTCCGACTGGGAATTCCCAGGCGGGATCTAGTGTTCGCATACGCAGGTAAGCTTGAACGCAAGAAGGCGCCCGACCTTCTCCTCGACGTCTTCATGGAACGAGACCGTCCGGGTCAACATCTTGTCATCGCCGGATCGGGCGAGCTCGAGTCGCAGTTGCGTGCGAAGGCGGGATCGCGGACGAACATTCATTTTCTGGGCTTTCAGAATCAATCGAGCATGGCGGTGGTATATCGCCTCGCTGACGTCTTCGTTATGCCGTCTCGCGGTCCCAACGAGACCTGGGGCCTCGCCGTCAACGAAGCGATGGCGTCGGAGCGTCCCGTGATCGCCTGTGATCGGGTTGGTTGTTCGGTGGACCTGGTGCTCGACGGGAAAACAGGCTTCACATTTCAACGTGACGACGCCGCTGGATTGAACAGGTCTTTGACAATGCTAGCTAAGGATGCCGAGCTACGCGCGAACATGGCGCAAGCAGCGAAGACCTTGATCGCACAGTGGACGATCGAGGAGCAGGCGGCGAGGATTGAAGCGGCGGTGGAATCCGTCCTTGATCGCTAAAGGCGCTGACACCAGATACGGAATGTGATCGGTGAATGCTGCTCTGGGGCTGCATGTCGTGCACAGCATTGCCAGTCTTCGCGCTGACCATGGTGGTCCGGCGCGCAGTGTAACATCACTATGTTCAGAACTCGCTCGCTACGGAAAGATCGAGCTCGTTACTTTGCGCCGGCGGCACAACGAGGCAGCGCCCCTCCTGCCCGAATCGAGCGTAAATGTTCAATTGATTCCGTTCACGCGCATGAGGCCTTTGGCGGTGCGGACGGCACTCATGCCGGCGCTGAGACGAGCACTTAAAGGTCCTCCTCATGAGTGCGCGATCTTGCACGACCATGGAATCTGGCTATCGACGAATCACGCCGCCGCAATCGTCGCACGACAAGCCCAAGTCAGGCGAGTCGTGAGTCCGCGGGGCATGCTTTCCCAGTGGGCCCTCAACGCAGGACGGCTGAAGAAGCGCATTGCCTGGGCGTTCTACCAACGACGCGACTTGGAGACAGCCTCACTCATTCATGTGACCTCGCACCAGGAGGCTGACGAGGTACGCGCAGTAGGCCTCACGGCACCTATCGCGATAATCGCCAACGGCGTGAATGTTCCACGACACGTCGAACCTCGCATTCGCACTGACGATCGGCGCACGGCGCTGTTTCTGTCACGAATTCATCCCAAGAAGGGCATTCTCAACCTGATTCGTGCATGGAGTCTTGTTCGGCCACCTAACTGGAAACTCACCATCGCCGGGCCGGATGATAAAGGACACTCGGCCGAAGTGAAGGAGCTCGCCACGCAGGAGGGAATTGCAGAAGATGTTCAATTCACCGGTTCCGTGGAGGACGCCGACAAGTGGCGGGTGTACGCTGACGCGGATCTCTTCGTCCTGCCAACATTCAGCGAGAATTTCGGATTGGTCATAGCCGAAGCGTTGGGCAGCGGCTTGCCCGTTATCACAACGACGGGTACGCCATGGAGCGCGCTTGCGGCAGATCGTTGCGGCTGGTGGATTGAGCCTGCGGTCGAGCCGCTAGCGGCTGCACTGCAATCAGCGACGTCAATGAGCGACCAGGAGCGCGCCCAAATGGGTGCTCGTGGTAGGGCACTCGTACAAGACCAATACTCTTGGCAAAAGGCGGCTCGAGAGATGTTCGAAGCGTATCGCTGGCTGCTGGGTGACGCGGACCCAGCGAGCTTCATAGTCAACAGCAGACCCTAAGCTCGCGCAAGCGAATCACACGATGCGTCTCGACAGCATCACTCCGATGATCTTGACCTTCAACGAGGCCGAGAATATCGCACGAGTTGTAAACGCTCTATCATGGGCGAAGTCAATCTTGGTGATCGACAGTTTCAGTACGGACGCCACACTGTCGATTCTCGCCACCGATCCACGTGTGCGAGTCCTTCAACGAGCGTTTGATACCGCGGCAAACCAAGGCAACTTTGGACTGAGCCATGTTGAGACCGAATGGGTCTTGTCAATGGACGCCGACTACGTGTGTACGGAAGCGCTCAGCAGCGAAATTGCCGAGCTTCCGGAGACTGGTGACTTACAGGGCTATTCGATCCCTTTTCGCTACTGTATCGGCGGCCGGCCTCTTCGGCGTGCGCTTTACCCGCCGCGAACTTCTCTATACCGCCGGTCCCGCGCGAGGTACATCGACGATGGGCATACCCAACGGGTAGTCATCGACGGAGCGGTCGGTACGCTCAAAGGTTACATGTATCACGATGATCGAAAACCGCTCGACCGGTGGCTCAACTCGCAGAGGCGTTATGCGGACCGCGAAGCGCTCAAACTCTCAACGGCGAAGGGCCGCCTTCGGCTCACGGATCGTCTTCGAAAGGCACGCTGGATAGCGCCCCTGATAATGCCCTTTTACTGCCTCCTCGGACGTGGACTGCTCCTCGACGGACGCGCTGGGCTATTCTATTCAATGCAAAGGACTTACGCGGAAGTCTTGCTTTCACTTCGTCTGCTGGATTTGGAGCTCGATCCAGAATTGGCACGAAACGAGCAGAAGACCACGGCGCGAACCTAGCAGCCCGAGTCGCGTGGAGGCGGTAAAGTTGGCCGCGCGTCGCTAGCGAAACGACGATTGATTCGGGTCGTGTGACTAGCCACACGACACGTGATCGATTTGTGCCGGGTCCGCGCCATAACCGCGTCCTTGGTCAGGCATTTCCGGACCACGATCCAGAAAACTCCCGATCTGTCGTCAATGGCAGCCGCCTTAAATCCGGCGCTGCATTTGTGGACTCCAGATTTTCCGGGCCACGAGATGTGCGATCGATTGCCATTTAGCAGTCACTAAACGTTGAGGGAATGTGAGCTCGTCGCCTAAATCCTACATCCTCGGCATCAACGCATATCATGGAGATGTATCGGCTGTCCTTCTCGAGGATGGCCAGTTGGTGGCCGCGCTGGAAGAGGAACGCTTCCGTCGCATCAAACACGTTGCGGGATTTCCGACTCTCGCGATCCAGCGGTGTCTTGCAATGGCGGGTATCGCGGGAAAGGATATCCAACATGTAGCGGTGAGCCGCGATCCCAAGGCAAACTTGATTCGCAAGGGACTGTTTGCGCTCCGCCACCGGCCTGACCCGTCGTTGGTTGTTGATCGCCTGCGAAACGCCCGAAAAGTGCGTGACCTTCACTCGCCGCTCGCGGCGGCGTTAGGCTTACCAGTAGACGACATTCCTAAGTTGCATTTCGTCGAACACCACCCGTCGCATTTGGCGAGCGCTTTCCTTGTGTCGCCGTTTGAGAATGCGTCGGTGTGTGCCATCGACGGATTTGGTGACTTCGTCAGTACCTCGTTAGGTGTCGGATCCGGCAGCTCGGTTGAAGTTCTCGATCGCGTGTTCTTCCCCCACTCCTTGGGGCTTCTGTACACAGCGATCACGCAATTTCTCGGGTTCTGGGGCTACGGCGACGAGTTCAAGGTCATGGGACTGGCCCCTTACGGCCGGCCGACGCGGCTCAATGACCTGCGTCGTCTTGTGCGGCTCACTGACAACGGTCTCTTTGAACTGGACCTCGAGTACTTCCGGCATTGGAGTGACGGTGTCCGAATGGAGTGGGACGAGGGCTACCCCTCACTCGGCCAGGTCTACTCTGACGCGCTGGAAGACCTGTTGGGACCTTCGCGCAAAGAAGGAATGGCATTGTCGAGCGAGCATGAAGATCTCGCGGCGTCCGTGCAAGCATTGTTCGAGGAATGCGCCGTTCACGTTCTCAATGGCCTCTGGGAACGAACGAAAAACCCTCGATTGTGTCTTGCCGGCGGATGCGGGATGAACAGCGTTGCCAATGGAAAGATCCGCAAGAGCACGCCGTTCACCTCCGTGTATATCCAGCCGGCTGCCGGAGACAACGGTACCGCCCTTGGCGCGGCCTACCACGTGTGGAATCAAGAGCTAGGCAACCGACGCTCGTTCGTGATGGAGCATGGCTATTGGGGCACGTCCTACGATGATGTGGATGTGCCGCAGCTCGTGTCATCGGCAGAGGATGCCGCGTCGGCGTTCAGGTCCCGGCAGTGTGCGAATGAAGAGGAGCTTTGCCGAGAAACGGCCAAGCTGATCGCGCAAGGAAAGGTGATTGGTTGGTTCCAAGGTCGCATGGAGTGGGGCTCCCGTGCGCTTGGGAATCGGAGCATTCTCGCCGATCCGCGCCGCGCCGACATGCGCGCTTTGATCAACACGAAGATCAAATTCCGCGAAAAATTCCGTCCGTTCGCGCCTTCGATTCTGGAAGAAAGCATGGACTCTTTCTTCGTCGATGCGGCGCCAGATCCTTTCATGCAGCAAGTCTATCCGCTGCGCGCAGAGAAGCAGTCTGTCGTGCCGGCAATCACGCACGTGGACGGAAGTGGCAGGCTCCAGACCGTTAGTGCGCGCACCAATCCCCGCTATCATCGGCTCATTTCAGAGTTCGCGAAGCTGACGGGCGTTCCGTTGGTCTTGAATACGAGCTTCAATGAGAACGAGCCGATCGTCGATACGCCCGAGCAAGCTGCCGACTGTTTCCTGCGAACGCAGATGGATGTGCTGGTGATTGGTGACACGATAGTCGAGCGACAAACGGCGCCGGTCTCGCAATCAGTCTCCGTCGGTTGAGCTAAGAGGAACCAACCAGGTGATTCATCCCTTTCGCAAGCTCCAGCGGAGCCGTCGGCCGCTGGCTCGCACGATAGCGCTTTTGACGCTCGTCTTATTTGCACGCGCCGGACACGCGCAACAAGCCGATGGGTCGTCACAACGGCTTACGCTTTCGCCTGGGGATGTGATCCGCCTTGAAGTCTGGCAGCAGAAGGCGTACAGCGGGGAATTTCCCGTCGCCAACGACGGAACCGTTGTACATCCCCTCTATCGCGAACTTCGGGTTGCCGGGCGACCCCTCAACGAGGTGGACGGAATGTTCCGCGACTTTCTTTCACGCTTCCTCACCAACCCAACGTTCTCGATTCAGCCCTTGTTGCGCGTCGTCGTCGCCGGCGAAGTGCGTCAACCGAATATTTACACCGTTCCACCGGGCACGACGGTTGCTCAGGTCATTGCTATGGCGGGAGGTCCAACGGATCGCGGACGGCTCGATGACATTCGAGTGATTCGGAACGCCACATCAACTAAGCTCGACCTAACGCGTCCCGATGCGACCGCGACTCACGAGGAGATCCACTCTGGTGATGAGATTCTCATGGGGCGTCGCCGAAACATCATGCAGGACATTGTCGCCCCGTCGAGTAGCATTCTCGCCGCGTTAGCGTCGATAACCGGCGTGATCATCCAGGTCACAAGGAAGCCGTAGTATGCCAGAGTCCCAGGTACCCCAGAGATGGTCCGTTCAACCGCTCCCTTCGAACTTCGGGGTCAAGAACGGGGGGCCGGCACCGGACCAGGAATCTGCAGTCAAATCGGCGCTTCAATTCGCAGCGCTGATTCGCCGGCATTGGATTCTAGTTCTTGGTACGCTCGTGGCTTCAGTCCTCATCCTAGTGTACCGGATTCGCAATGAGCCGCGGATTTATAGGGCCATGGCAACAATCCGCCTTGAAGACAAGGCACGCGAGCTCTCGACCGGAATGAGTCGTCCCCCGACTCCGCAGACGTACCGACCATTCAATGACCCGGTTCTAACGCAAATCGAGGTTTTGCAAAGTCAGGCCGTGGCGGAGTCTGTTGCGGAAAAGGAAGGGTTGAGACTACGGGAGTTGCCGAAGAACCTTCCACCGATGTGGGCATCCGCAGTGCGCGTGGCACCAACGGCCCGCAACGATACACTCAGAGTGGAGTTCGCTGATTCATCGTTCACGCTCCGGTCCGCCGGTGGGCAAATTCGGGGGACGTATGGCGACACCGTGGAACTCGCCGGTGTTCGGCTGGTTGTGCCGCATGCGCCCGGAATCAAGGCATCGGAACTCAGGCTTCAATCAGCGGCAGATGCTGCGAACGAGGTACGCGGCAACCTCTCGGCCCGCGAGCGGGAGAGAACGGACATTATCGATGTATCCTATACCGCTCCGGACCCGGCACTAGCGCAGCGAGTCGCCAATGCCGCGGTCTATGTTTTTCAAAGCTACAGTGCCCAGACGGCGAAGCAGGCATCGCAACTGCGGCGCCAGTTCATCGCCGGTCAACTCGAGAAAACAGAGGCGCTCCTCGCCGACGCCCGCGCGGCCCACAACGCGTTCCGCAGTAAGGAGAAAGTCTATAGCTCCGAGGATAAATTCCGCGCGCAACAGGCCGATCTCACGAGCATTGACCTTAGACGTCAAGAGCTACAGGCAGATCGTGGGACGTACCTGTCCATCCTCAACGAGCTGCAGCACACTCGAGGATCGACTTCTACCGAGAAGCTCAGCGCCCTCGCAGCATCCCCGGGCGTCGCGACGAACACGGTCGTATCGCAACTTTTCACTCAACTCGTCTCGTTGCAGGAGGCGCGCGACTCTCTAACCGCGGGGAGGTGGGGCAACTCACCGAACAATCCAGATGTGATGAGGCTCGACGCCCTAATCGCTTCAGCGGAGCAGAAGGTTGAGAGCGCCGTTCGAGCAAACGTCGGGGTGTTGGACGCTAGAATTGCGGCTCTTGACTCTCAAAAAACTACTGTGGCATCCGGAATGGCCGGCCTGCCTCAGGCGCAAGCGACCGAGGCCACTCTATTCGCGCAGGTTACGACGTACAGTCGGCAGGTAGACAGGTTGCGCGATGATCTCCAGAGCGCCGAGATCGCGGAAGCGGCAGAGGTTGGTCAAGTGGAGATTGTGGACCTGGCGCGTGCCGATGGCGTTCCGCTTGGTACGGGACGGAGGCCGAAAGTTCTTCTGGCGGCGATATTTGGTTTGGTCCTGGGGACCCTTATCGCATACATCCTCGAGAATTATCGGCCTGTAATCCGCAGACGCGACGAGCTTGAGGCCGCGCTCGCGGTGCCGAACCTCGCGCTCGTGCCACAGATCCGGGGCCTCCCGCGAAACAACAACGCATGGCTGAACGTCGCACGTCGACTGCCGGCTTCGCTGCGAGGGGGCGAACTCAGGACGAACGGCGCATCGCGGGGCGCCGACCTAGTCACTTTGTCCGATGTCCGTTCGAGCGGAGCGGAAGCTTATCGGACGCTGCGAACAAACCTCCTCTTCTCAGCGGCAGTTCAGGCCGTCAGTCGGATCGTCATTACGAGTCCTGGCCCTGAAGAAGGAAAGAGCACGACGGCTGCGAATCTGGCCATCGCGTTCGCCCAACAAGGACACCGTGTTCTGTTGATCGACTGTGATCTGCGACGAGCGCGAATCCACAGAATTTTCGAGGAGACGAACATACCGGGCCTAACGAGCGTGCTGGTTGGTGGCGATCCGATCGCCAGCGCGATCCGAACGAGCCGGGTCCCTGGGCTGAATATCTTGCCTTCGGGCCCGCTACCGCCCAATCCGGCCGAATTGCTCGGTAGTGTACAGATGACAGCATTGCTGGACCAACTGTCCTTGAATTACGATCTGTTAATCCTCGATACACCTCCACTGCTGGCCGCATCAGATGCGGCCATTGTGAGCCGTGTCGTGGATGGCGCGATAGTCGTTGTACGGGCTGGCAAGACGGAAAAGTCCGCTCTTCAGACCGCCGTTCAGCAGCTCGCGACCGTCGGAGCCCGAGTCCTCGGCACTGTACTCAACGACCCGGACGCCGAGGTCCCGAAGTACGCCCGGTATTACGGCTACTACTACAACAGCTACTACGATTATTCGAACGGAACGGAAGCGAAGGCATGAAGACTGCGAATAGAAGTCGCGTTTTCGTAGTGCCGCATCGGGGAATCGGGCAGGCGTCGTAAGCATCGAATCAAAGCGATGCACGTACCCTGGACTCGGTCTCTCGTTCAGCCGTCTTCTTGCATTCGCACTGATGTCGAAACAGGCAGTCCTCGCAATTCCGTTCGTTGCCGCTTTTTTGACAAGTCTACTGATGGTGCCGCCGGTGATGCGGCTCGCCATCAGGAAGCATTGGCTTGACGAGCCGGACGGAATCCGGCGTGGTCACGCGCGTGCCGTTCCCAGGCTGGGGGGCGTCGCGATTTTTGCCGGAGTTCTTTTGGCGTTCGGCGTTGCGCCGCTCCTTGGCAAGCTCTCCAATGCAGTGCCTGCCGTCCCTCACCTAACGAGTGCGCTGCTCCTTGCCAGCGCGATTCTTTTTGCACTCGGTCTCTGGGACGATCTGCGCGGCGTACCTCCGCTCGCCAAGCTTGCGGGTCAGGCTCTCGCGGCCCTCATCGTAGTATTCGCGGGCTTCCGGATCGATGTCCTCATCCTACCGCCAACGTATCAGGTGGCACTTGGTTGGGCGGGGATTCCGGTTACCGTCCTCTGGCTCGTCGGCGTCTCCAACGCGCTTAACCTCGTGGATGGCCTCGACGGCCTCGCGGGTGGCGTCAGTGTGATCGGACTGCTCACCGCAACGGTTGCAGCAATAATCGTCGGCAACACAAGTGTCCCGTGGTATACCTTGGCGTTAGGCGGAGCGCTCCTTGGTTTTCTTCGATACAATTTTGCGCCGGCGAAGGTATTCCTTGGGGATTCTGGCAGTCTCGTTGTTGGGTTCCTTCTCGCGGTGTTAACGGTGAAGGGTGCGACTCGCGCCGATCAAGCGACCTACGCCCTAGCTCCGATCTTCGCCCTGTCATTCCCGCTGCTCGACACCGGTATCGCGATGATGCGCCGATGGCTTCGCGGCACGCCACTCTCACGCGCGGATGCACGGCACATCCACCATCAGCTCCGTGCGCTCGGTCTCTCGCCTCGTAAGGCGGTCATTCTCATCTATGTCGAGTCGGCCGTCGTTGCAATCCTCGGACTCTGCGTTACGTTCGCACCGCCGGAGCTGACCGTTGCCGTGGCAGCAACAGGTGCGGCGATTTTGTTTTTTATTATGGTCTACGGCGTTCGATGGCTCGAGTATCACGAGTTCCTCGAGGCCGGGGCATCGTTTACCTCCGCCGCTCGTCAGGCGCGGTGGGTTATTCGGGACAAGATTAATGCGCGCGATCTCGTCGCGTTGATTCGGAAGGCGGATTCGTTCGACAGCCTGCAGGCGATCGTCGAGGAAGCGGCTTCGACATTCCGCTTCTCCCACATGGAGCTCCGTTATGGCTCCCTGGCCCGACACCTGCCGCCGCACATTGCCGGCGAGCTGCACACCGCTCGTTTCTGTAAGCTGGAATATCCAATCGCGCAGCGAATGGCAAAGCCTAACGACTTCGTTACGCTCAACATTTGGTGCACGACAGAGACTCTGAAGCGACCGGTGGGCGCCGAGCGCGTTGCACGCATCATCGGACCAGCGATATCAAGTTGGCTCGAAGTCGGACGTTTGCCGGTACCTGCGACGGCGTCAACACCGGCTGTCGCGACGGCGACCGTCGCGGCGGCGACGACCGCCAGCGTTGCGACCAAGCCGATGGTACCCCAAACGGGCGTACAACCCGAACGGGAGCGGCGTCGTCAGCCTCGCCCAGCGCAGGGGAGCGACGGAGATCGTATCGCCGGTATCGCCATGGTTGCTAAGCCTGGCTCGCGGGGAGACGAGATGCGTTCCTGAGCGACTTCTCACATGGCGTGAGTCCGAGGGATCTGCTTTCAGGCCGAGCAGATCCCTCGTCGTATTAGTCCTGCCATGTTAGTGAGGTAGAGTGATTCCGTTGTGTGTCACCCGACAGCGGTAACCTAACGAGGCTCACGTTCGGCCAGTCTCGCGGTGTGTTTGCGCAGCGTTTGGTCAGTGCCGAGGTCGTCGGGCACGCATGATGCTGCGAATCCGTCAGCGCCAATCCGTGCCTAACGGCGGGATGAAGCGCGCCTTCAAGTTCAACAAGGGCGACATCCGGATCCTGGCCGAACAGACGCTGGAGACGCAGCTCGCGCAGACGGAGTACGTCGCGGAAGAGCGGTTTGACCCGGTGGCTCATGGCGAGGGAGCGACGGGGATCAGGTACACGCCGGGAGAGCGGCCGCGGTGAAGCTGACCGAACTTTGGGAGCGATGTCGTGGATCGGTCTGTGCGATCAATTACTTGAACCACCACGGTGAAATCATTGGTGCTGGCACTGGGTTCATTGTTGGTCGCTACCTCGTGACCAACAATCACGTTTTCCAGATGCCTGTCGCTACTGCCGGGGTCGAGTTGCACTTCGCGCAGTGGAAGAATGTAGGGCTTACACTGCCTGTCGATCCGACCGTATTTCGTGCCAGCCTTGTCCAAGGGGACGACGAGGATCACTGGGACTACGCGATCCTGGACATACCTGTCATTTACTGCGATCGCATCGGTGGATTAGAGCTCGCGAGTGACGACTCGCTGGCTGTCGGGAGTGAGATCGCCGTCCTCGGTCACCACTTCCTGATGCCGCAGCTCACGATGCACACCGGCATCATTTCCTCGCGCTACACCGCAGCGGGAGTAAGAAAGCTTCAGTTGGACGCGAGCGTGAATCCCGCGAACTCGGGAGGCCCGCTTCTGGACGTCGAGACCGGGCGCGTGATCGGCATCGTCACGCGCAAGGAGCATGGTCTGAGCAAGAAGTTCGATGTCCTCATTCAGAGCTTCGATCAGCTGATTGGCATCTTCACAGCCGCTGCGAACGGTCCGCGCGGTCTGCTCGGTAACATCGACCCAATCCAGTCGCTGCTCCATGTACAACAGCAAATGCGTCAAGTCGCCTTGGAGCTGCACCGTTCAGCGAACGTCGGCATTGGCTACGCCTATGAAATCTCAAGGGTGCGCGATGTTCTCAATGGTTTGCAGTCGTAGCGAGTCATCCGACGCGAGCTCACTCACGCCGGGACAGCGGCCGCGATGACGAGCCTCGATCCTATCGAATACTTCGATGCTTTCACCAAGCGTCGTGGCGGACGCGTTACTCGCGAGAAGTCGCTGTACCCCCTAGTACGCCATGACAGTGGGATTGTGTCATACTGCCTCCGAATCGCTCGGCGCGTCACTGAAGATATTCGAACGTCGCCGCGCGTCACCCGCCCGGTACCGCCTATCTACGTCGACTACGTCGACAGTCTGGAATTCCAGTCGATCGCTTTTCCTCGTCTCAATGAGCATTTCTTCATCGGGCTATATCTGGGCCCGCTGCTCAAACTCCACGACTACTTCTTACTTGTGTTCGCGGACCCAACACTGTTTCAGGACGTCGGCGATCCATCGAAGGAAGTGCCGATCAGCCAACGGCCCGCAGGAATGGTTTGGGCCCCCGTGGACAGCGCTCGACAGGAACGCGCTCAGATGTTCACGCTTATGGCCTTCGACTTTCTCGTGCGTCACGAGATCACGCATGTAATGCATGGCCACGTCGGCTACCAATATGAGAAGGGCGGGCTGGAGGGTCTTCTCGACTTGGAGACCCACTTACAGGCTTCCGAGAAGATGATTCGACAGGCTTTCGAGATGGATGCCGACGCCTGGGCTGCCATTCTCGGGGCGGGGGATGCGATGCTGCGCGTCGATCGTTTCGAAAAGGTCTCTCCGCGTTGGCGTGCCATCTCTGGCAGCTATGAGGACTCATTTTTTGCCTATCTCTTCTCGATCCATTCGTTCTTTTTGTTGACAGATGAAGCGCTGGGCCACCCGCCCATCGACTTTAAGACGATAGGCACTGCCTCCCACCCACCGGCGCGGCTTCGGGCGAGAATGGTCTACGGCGACGCCGCAACGTGGCTCCAACACGTGTATGGGCCGGAAATCGTCAACATTCGACTCCTTCCATCCATGATCCGCGCGCTCATTACGGCAGAGCGATGCTTCATGTCTGTTAGGGGTAGGACTCCGGAGAAGACAGCGCCTGGTTACCAGGATGCTTTTCTCGATCTGCGATCGCACGAACACATTCGCGGAATTCTGAGAACGTGGCGTCAAATACGACCTGACCTGGAGCCTTTCGCGTTTAAGGAGATTCCGGTCGCTCAGGATGTCTAGGTTGGATCATGGCTAAGGACTGTCCCAGTATTCAGAACAGTCGTCAGGCCTTCACCTTCGCGATCTTCCCGACGATCGTCGTGGCATGGCTGCCGTCGGGCAAACACATCTGACGCATGACATAGTTGCTATTGACGTCGATGTAGTCCGCTGACGTACCGGGCGAGAGCTTGTCCCACGCGAGCGGACCTTTGAGCAGCCTGTGGACCGTCGGCCCCTGTTGTCCATTCGTTCGGCGTGTACTCGACCGTCGCCGGCGGTACGTTGAACTCGAGGAGACCGCTCGGAAGATCCGGGACAGAGCCCGGGCGCGTACGGAACCGGAATGCGCCCACCTGATTCGACGGAGTGCCGGCGCCGGCGAGCCGTGCGTAGTCGATCCCGAGCTGCTCGCGCGTGACGCCGTTGTCCGTGTCGAGCGTGACGTCGACCAAGCGATTCGACGCATCGTTCTCGAATCCGAGTGCTCGAACGCCGGCGGGGAGGCCGACGTCGAGCGATCCGCGGAGGTTCACCCGGCGGCACGAGCGACCGATGACGATGTACGCATCGCCGGCGGGCGTATGCCTCGGATCGAACTTATTGCCCCACGACCCGATCGCGCCGCCGTAGTACGCGTGGTGCCGGCTCTCTGCTCCATCGTCGTTGCGTGCTCGGTGCACTGCTCGCTCGCGCCCTCGAGATAGAGGTCCCAGCCGTTACAGCTCAGGTTGTTCGTCTCCAGATGCACGGATCCGTTCCGAATCCAGCAGCGCCTAGCCATAGCCCATGATGCCGCGGTTCGACGCATGCGCGTCTGTTTCGCATTCGCGGACGGGCCTTGAAAGAGGAAGCTCCCGCGCCTTTGCCGACGCCATCGACGATGTCGTGGGGACCTCGCACCTGAATCTCTTCCTGATTGGCGTCGATGGCAAGCCTACCGGCGGTCGCAGTAGTCTACCCAGTGGAGCGAACGCAGTGCCCTCAACGGCACCGTCGGCCTACACCTCCCAATTGCAGCGTCGGATTGAGCGTAATCGCCTGCAAGCATCCAACCGCTTCGCGCAATCCTTGCGGCTCACCTCGCCCAAAGGCTTCGACGTAGAGTGACGCGATGAGTGATCTGAACCAGTTTCGACGGCTCCCTCCTGCCGCGATGAGTTTGCTCCTTCTTCTTGGCAGGCGGTTCGAGCGTGACGTTCAACGCGACCGCTCTATCGCCTCAACTCTCGGTCGTTCAGCAACCACCGACGAGCGCGGAGGCGACATTCGTACTCAACCCCGCGCCGGTAGTACGTCTCGTTGACGGCTCATGGCAGATCGTGCGTCGGAAGGCTGTGCCGATAACGGTGAGCGCTCCCGCGCCTTTGGTGGTGAGCGGCTTGACGACGATGCGGACAACTGGGGACGGAGTCGCAACGTTCAAGATCGCGATCGCAGGGCCCGCGCAGCCAGTTCCGTTGTCATTCTCAGCCACTGGAGTCGGAGGAGTCACGTCTACCGCCGTCACGCTTACGATCCAGCGATCGATGTCGTTGAGCTGGAACTTCGCGAGCGGAGGGAGTGCTCCGTCCGGCACGCGCCTCATCGACCCGATGACGTTGAGAGTCCTCGACAGTGGTGGTCAACCGCTGCCTAACGTGATAGGGACGTTCGCAGTCATTTCCGGTGGCGGGACGATCACAACGTTCGATCAGTACCTGGTCAACCAATCCGAGGTTACCTCTGCGGCGTAAACCACCGACGCGAATGGTCAAGCCATGGTGAGGACGTGGACGCTGGGCTCCAATCCCGGACCGAACGTCGTCCGCGCAACGGTCGGTAATGTGAGCATCGATTTCACAATCAACGGAACGCCGCACTAACGCCGCCGCCGACCAACAACTTCACACCCGCGGCGGGGCCCCGGACGTGAGCGAACTCGCACGTCGCCCCAACCACCAATGCCAGAGTAAGACACCGGCCGCAATCAGCTCGAGGAGCGCGGTCACCCAACGCAGCTTCGTGAACGCGAGCACCGCGTGCGCGATGAGCACAAGTCCAACAATTAGTGCTGCGATCCCAGCGTAACGGTTGAGCATCGTCTCCTCGCGGAAAAAGATGAGAGTGCTACGCTAAGACGATCAGATCATCCCCTTCACACTCGCCACGATTTTATCCACGGTCAGCCCCAGCTCCTGATAGATCGTCTCGTAAGGCGCCGACGCGCCAAACCGATCCAACCCCATCACAACGCCGTCCGACCCCACCCACCGATACCAGCTCTCCGCCGACGCCGCCTCGATCGATAACCGCTTCACGCCCTTCGGCAGCACGGACTCACGATAGGCCTGCGTCTGACGCGCGAAGAGCTCCATGCTCGGCATACTCACCACTCTGGTCGGAATGCCTAACGCCTGCAGCTTCTCGCGCGCTTGCATGATCAGCCCCACCTCACTGCCGCTCGAGATGAGCACAGCCTTCGCCGTGCCGCCGTCGGCGTCGGCCAGCACGTACGCCCCCTTCGCCAAGCCCGCGGCTGGCGCGTACACGGTACGATCGATGAAGCCGAGCTTTTGGCGCGTCAGCACGAGACAGGTTGGGCCGTCCTTGTGCGTGAGCGCCACCTTCCACGCCTCCGCGGTCTCGGTCGCGTCCGCCGGACGGATCACGGTGATGTTCGGGATCGCGCGCAGTGCGGCCAGCTGCTCGATGGGTTGATGCGTCGGGCCGTCTTCGCCGAGCCCGATGGAGTCGTGGGTGTAGATGTAGATCACCGGCACGTGCATCAGGCAGCTCAGCCTAACGGCTGGGCGCATGTAGTCGGAGAAGATCAGGAACGTGCCGCCGAACGGGCGCACGCCGCCATGGACAACCATCCCGTTCATGATCGACGCCATGCCGTGCTCGCGGATCCCGAAATGAATGTACCGGCCCTTCACGTTCGTGTTGCCGAACTCGTTAGGCGTCTTGAGCTTCGTGCCGTTGCTCGGGGTCAGGTCCGCGGAGCCGCCCATCAGCTCGGGCACGGTGTCGAAGATCGCGTTCAACACGCTCTGCGACGCGGCGCGGCTGGCAACGCTGCCGTTGTCTTTCGTGAAGTTCGGGATCTTGTTCTGCCACCCCTGTGGCAGATCGCCCACGAGCCGGCGCTCGAGCTCCTTCGCTTCACCCGGAAACGCGCTGACGTACTTGGACCACTTCGCATCCCACTCGGCGTGCTCCTTCGCGCCTTTGTCCTTCGCTTCGCGCCAGTGCTCGAGCGCCTCGGGCGGCACGTAGAACGTTTCCTCGGGACGCGGCCAGCCGAGGTTGCGCTTCGTCGCGATCACTTCGTCCTTGCCTAACGCTTCTCCGTGCGCGGCGGCGGTGTCCTGTTTGTTGGGACTCCCGTAGCCGATGTGCGTACGCGTCACGACGAAGGTCGGCCGTGACGGGTCGGACTTCGCCTCCTCGATCACGCGATCGATCGCCTCGAGGTCGTTCACGTCCGACAGATGGAGAACCTGCCAGCCGTACGCCTCGAATCGCTTCCCGGTATCGTCGGTGAAGGTGAGGTCGGTGGACCCGTCGATCGTTATGCGGTTGTCGTCGTAGAAGCCGATGAGCTTTCCGAATCCGAAGTGACCGGCGAAGGAGGCTGCCTCGTGCGAGATGCCCTCCATCATGTCGCCGTCGCTGCAGATGAAGTACGTGTAGTGATCGATGACCTCGTGCCCCGGCCTGTTGAAGATCGACGCGAGGTGCGCCTCGGCCAGCGCCATTCCCACTGAGTTGGCGACGCCTTGGCCGAGTGGACCCGTCGTCGTCTCGACGCCAGGGGTGTGGCCCCGCTCGGGGTGACCAGGCGTGCGACTGCCCCACTGACGAAACTGCTTGATGTCCTCGAGGCCGAGGTCGTAGCCGGTGAGATAGAGCGACGAGTAGAGCAGCATCGACGCATGCCCCGCCGACAACACGAAGCGATCGCGGTTCGACCAGTTGGGATCGGCCGGGTCGTGACGCATGTGCTTCGTGAAGAGACGATACGCGAGCGGCGCGAGCGCCATCGGCGTTCCGGGATGCCCGGACTCCGCCTTCTGCACGGCGTCCATCGCCAGCGTGCGAACGGTGTTGATGCAGAGCTGATCGAGCTCGGTGGCGGAGGAGGTATCGGAGACGGCCATTGTGAGATGCTCGTTGAAGTCGAGAAGGTCTTACGAAAAGGTAGCGGGTAGAGGGTAACGGGTAGAGGGCGGAGGGTTGAGGGTTCGAGGAATGGTTGAGCTCAGCGGAGTCGCTGAGACCACTGTCACAGCTCTGAGACCACTGACCTGCTCTTCAACGCCGACGACTCCGCTCGCAACAAGTAGAAGGTCTTCCTTTTCTTTCTTCGCGTGCGTCGGGTACCCGCGACGACCCTGCAACGCTCGCGAAGATTCACAAATTCAAACAACCACCGCGCACGGGACGTTGTCCGCTCACGGGGCCCGTCAGCGGTTTCAGTGCAGTGACAGCGGTCTCAGTGACCCGCCTGTCGCTTTCCGTCAACAGAAAGCGAAAAGGCCGACGAAGAATCTCGTCGGCCTTCTCACCCTCTACCCTCTACCCACAACCCTCTACCGCCCTATTGCCCAGCTTCTCTCCGCGCATCAGCCAACGATCGCACTTCACCGCGCGGCCCAACGAACAGCATTCTATTGAAGGGACTTCGTGAATCCCGCACCACATTTTTCGTGGACGTCACGCGAATGTACTGGGCGACGTCATCGGGTGTCGCGGTGGGATTCGTCTCCAGGTAGAGCGCGGCGGCGCCGCTCACGTAGCCGGCCGACATCGACGTTCCATTCCACAGCTGCACCGTTGGCGACTGATCCTTGTCCAGGCTCGGCAACAGTACCGAGTCACCAGGCGCGTACACATCCACGCATGGACCCCACGCGGTACCGGGGGCGCGCCGGTCGATCGGATCGCTGCCACCACGTTCATCGCGAATGAGCGCGGACGCGCCAACCACGATCGTGCCGTCCGCGTTCCCTGGGGAGATGCGACAAGCGTTCACGTCTACGTTGCCCGCCGAGACGACGACGGGGATGCCGGCGGCGCGCAGGGCGGCGACGGCACTGTCCAGCGCGGGTATGCGCGCGGCGGTATCGGCGATGAACGACCAGTTCGCGACGGCCGGCTCGCCAGTGTGCTTCTTATGATCTTCGATCGCCCACCGCGCGCCGTCCACGATTCCGCGAATCGTCCCGCGCAGCTTTTCGCACTGTACCATCTTCACGTCGACAATCTCGGCGTCGGGCGCGACACCAAGCGTCTTTCCGGCAATCGCTCCGGCCACGGCGGTGCCGTGCGCGTTGCAGATGGCCGGATCGTCAGGGAACGCGGTATAGCCGCGACGTACGCGGCCAGCGAGCTCCGGGTGATCCATCGAGACGCCGCCATCGAACACATAGACCGTAACGCCGTGGCCAGTGCCCGCGTGACGGTAGGTGTGATCGAGCGGCAGGTCGCGCTGATCGATGCGATCGAGCGCGAAGGAGACGGTGTGCGCGGCAACCAACGGTCGGGCGCTGTTGGCAGCGAAGCTGTAATAACCGGCAGTTGCTACGGTCGGCTTCGTGCTCGACAGGCCCGGCTGTGATGCTTGCGCGCACCCAAAGATTGCCACGGCAGCAGCGCCATATGAGACGCTGCGAGGCACATTCGGGATCGAGAATCGGGAGCGCATGATACAGCCGGATTAATGTCGCACCTTGATGGTGGTTCGAAGCTCCTTGTATCTCCCGAACGAGCGCTGCAGTCGCCGTGCGGTGCTAACAACGAGTTCCAAATCAACCGCTCTGCAACTGCGCATAAGGAAAACGGCGTGCCAGCGCGTTCGAAGAGGCGAGAAATGTTCGTCGTGTTCGCTCAGCGCAAGAGTGCATTGCGTATTTTGAGCGCACTCGACCCGAATGCCTCGCGCGTGCTCCGTCAATTGGTACGGTCGATGCTTTTGGTGTTCGGCTGCTGGTCAGCAACGCGGTGTTCAAACTCGCGAATCGGTCAGATCGCGTGGCGTGATCTCGCCTTTCGATGAGACGCGAATCTCTCGCTTGGCCGGCCACGCGACGTTCTCGCGGCTCTTGCCGCGAAGTCGCTAGAGCGCATCGTGGACTCCGAGCCACAGCCGTCGCCTGATTCCGACGTCTCATGAGTATTTGCTATCGGCATTACCCCCACTTGTCATCCTGAGGAGCGAAAGCGACGAAGGATCTGCTTTTCGTGCGTGCTCCCGTTCCTCGCGTGGGTCGCAAAAGCAGGTCCTTCGCTTCGCTCAGGATGACAGGAGGCGGGCTACTGCCCTAGCGCGTTGCCCCGCTCGCGACAATGTCCCCCCGCACCGGGGTGCGAAAACTTGATCGCCAGCCCGGCGTGGAACAGGATCGCGTTCGCCGACTCGGTGTGACCCTTCGGCTGCGTGCCGTTGTACTGGATACTGTGTCCGCCGAACGTGTCGTAGGTCTGGAAGAAGGGTGTTATCCAAACCGGACAAGCAACGGGTACGTCCAGGCCCACCCCGAGTAAGAGGGCGGGATGGGTGACATCGACTCGTGTCGTGGAAGCGCCCGGATGAAGCGGAAACGACCCGTGGCCTACGCCAAATCCGCCCTGAAAAAAAAGGTTGTTCAGCACCGAACCAAACGGATAGCCGTGGAGCGAGACAGTTCCAAAGGTGGAGCGCGAAGACCCAATAGGCGTGTTCTTGCTCCAGCTAGTGACATCGAGTGCAATTACGCCTCGAGACGTGAGCGCAATACCGAGAGCGAGGTCCGCAGTCGCACCAGTGAATTGATCCTGTCCGAGAGAGCTCGCCGGCCCCGATTTCCCATAGCCGCCACCGAGGCTCCCGAAAAAGCGATTCGAGGGAACTTGAGCGCTCGCTCCACTCGCCGGCGACAGAAGCGCGGCGATGACAACGGTCAACGCGACGCACCGACTGAGCAGGCGCGTCGCACGACTAATCACGTTCACTTGCAATTTCGATTTCTCCCAAAAATACCGCTGAACGTTCATCGAACTGGATGTCACGGCGTACGCTGACCGCCGCCATCTTCTCGACGCGACCCGCCGCCGTACTTGCTGCGATGCTCCGTGCCGTGGCTCTCGATCGGCTCGGAGCCGGCCTGATCGCCTCCTTGCTGAGTCCCGCGACCCGTCTCCTTTCCCTCGAGCGCAGTCTGATCGCTCTCGGAGCGGTCGCCGTCCGCCGAGTGGATTCCTTCGGACGCCTCGGACCCGGCCCCCGTTTTCTTACCAGCACCCGGAGTTGGCGACCCCACGCGCGTGCCCTGATCGTCACCCAAACCGACGTCCTGATCGAGGCGCTGTTTGCTCTCGTCTTTCATTGTCACTCCGAATCGAGACGCGGATGAGGGCGCAATGGTGGTGCCAGGACGTCGGACGCGGCTGCCTGCTACCATGAATCGCCCAATCCGGATCGCCACGACGGACCGATCCGGGTTCTCCGGGTAATCCGGGCTCCCTGGTGTGACCTATCGAGCTCTCGACTCGGACGAGCATCGGCTCTCGTCACCTGCTGCGTTCCAGGATGTCAGCAGCGGAGTCACCAAGGTTCACTTGGCTCGTCAAACATTTGGCCCGTAAGCGAGAGCGGCGTCGAGCTTTTCCCTGCACATGAACCGCGCAACGCAGTGAGCACACCCACTCCCTCACCAGGGTCTCCGAGCCCACCGCCGACGCCCGCTGAGGGCTCGGCCGGCGCGGCGATGCTCTCGAGGGAGCTCGCGGACTTCCTCGTCGAGCTGTCGATCGCCATGCACAAACATGCGATCTACCCGCCCGGGCATCCGCTGCTCGAGGGAGCGGTCGACGCAGTGTCTCGGAAGCTGTGGGGGCTACTGGTCGATCGTCCCGCGCTGTCCATCGGGGTCGCTCGCCGGCAGCTCGTGATCGAAGGCGTCGCCACCGATCCGAATCACCCGCTTCTCCAGGAGCTGGCGCACAAGCTCCACCGGCATCATCTGGGCGCCATCAAGTGTGTGCGCGGCGTGGAGCGGACGGAGATCGCCGACGTGCTGGCGACGCTGGCAATGGACGCGGGACGCATGGAGCATCCGCTGGGCATGATGACGGACCAGCTGGCGGAGCGCTGGGCCCACGTGCGGCTCTATGCACTGACCTACGACCGGCTCGAGCTGCTCGACGACGAATCCGACAAACCGCCCGAGAATCAGATGGGCGCGGGACGCGCGGCGCAGCTTTGGGTGGGCCTCGCACGCGCCGCGCTCGCGGCCGACACGTCCAATGGGACGGACGACTCGACGCCCTTGGAGCCTGCCGTCGTCGCCCGCGCCATCGACGAGCATCAACGGGAGCAGGCCTACGATCAGGTCATCGTCGGATACATGCTGCAGATCGCCAACGAGTTGAAGGCCGGCGGCTCCGACGGCTCCCCAGCGGAGTCCGCCGCTCTTCAGAATCGCATCTCCCGCATGGTGGGCGCGCTGCGACCGGAGACGCTGGCGCGGCTGCTGGAGATGGGCGGCGACAACGCGCAACGGCGCCGCTTCGTGCTCGACGCGTCCCAGGGGATGACGGCCGACGCCGTCGTCGATCTCGTGAAGGCAGCGGCGACGGCCGAGAAGCAAACCGTGTCGCACTCGATGATTCGAGTGCTCTCGAAGATGGCGAAGCACGCCGAGGCGAGCTCGGAGTCGCAGCGCGTGGTGGCGGATCGAAGCCTGCGCGAGGCGGTGGGGCGTCTCGTGGGTCAGTGGTCGCTCGACGATCCCAATCCCGAAGCCTACCGTCAGGTGCTCGAGCACGTCTCGCGCGAGAAGCGGCTGCCTAACGTGACAGCGGTACCGAACGTGTCGAGCGACGTCGCGGCCGCGCTCTGCGAGCCGGAGCGGCTCGTTCAGATGGCGCTCGAGGTTGGCGTTGCGGGTCCGTCGTTGATGCGCGCCGTAGAGCGGATGACGAAAGAGGGTCGCGCGGGCCAGCTCGTGGAGCTGCTGGACGGAGGAGCCGACCGTGCCACCGTGGACGCGATTCTCGAGCATCTCAAAGCGGATGGCGCGATTCGGCGACTCGTGAGTGGCGACCCGATCGATTTCACGATGGTCGAGCGCCTCGTTAGGCTCCTTGGCCTCGGCCTCGTACCGGTGTTGCTGGAGGCGGCTGAGGAGACGACGGACGCAAAGGCGCGCGAGCGGTTGTACGGCTTCGTCGCGGAGGCCGGCCCCAAAGCGATACCACTCACGGCGCGGCGCATCGCCGAAGCATCGCAGAATGGCGGACGCACCGCCGCGCAACGCGACCTTCTCGCCCTGCTTGGGCGTCTCTTCATGCCGGAGATGCCGCTCCCCGTCGAAGTGGATCTGCGGCGCTTTCTGCGGCATGACGACGCGCACGTGCGGCGCGAGGTGGTGAAGCTGCTGCTCCGGAGCGTGAAGCGGGACGAGGCGATGCTCGCCGCGTTAGGCGACACGGACGGCCGCATCGTGTATCTCGCGCTGACGGCGGCGCACGAGCGCTGCCCCCGAGAAGGCGTCACGCTCATTCGCGGACGCGTGGAGCGAGGAGAGCTGGACGCGGCGCTCCGCGCGTTAGGCATTCGCGCTGTTGCCACGCTCCGAACGCCCGATACGCTGCGGTGGCTGATCGAGCAGGCTTCGGTGCGCACGGCCCTCTTGCGGCGACGCAAGCTGCTACCGCCCACGCCGGAATCGCTCGCCGCGATCACGGCGATCTGCACGGCGTGGCGCCAGGATCCGGAGGCCCAGGAAATCCTCGCGCTCGCCAACCGAAGTCGTATTCCCGAAATCCGCAACGCGGCGAAGGGGCAACCGGTGTCGCCGCCAGGACGGGCCGCATGAACCCTTGTCATCCTGAGCGAACTTGTCATCCTGAGCGCAGCGAAGGATCTGCTTTCCGCGCCGGTCGCAACAGCAGATCCTTCGCTGCGCTCAGGATGACAGTTGAGCGTCTTTCCACCACCCTCCATGGCTGATCCGTTTCGCTTTCTCACCTCGTTCGCGCAGGCGCTGTCGACGATGGCGCTGTATGGGAACAAGCATCCGGCGCGCGAGCGTGCGGTGGATCGGTCGTTCGCGGCGTTGCGCGAGCTGCAGGCGGATGATCCCAAGCCGCAGTTCTCCTTCCTCGGCGAAGAGACGGTGTATGGGCAGATCTCGCTTCGCGATCTGCGCGACTGGGAATGGGCAACCCGCCTCGGCGATGCCGGCGTTCAGCGACTGGAGTTCGAGCCCGCCGTTACGCGCGACGAGTACGAGGAATTCCTGGAGCAGGTGCTGGCGCGCCTAACGCTGACGGCGATCGACAGTGCGGAGATGCGCACGACCCGTCCCGGCTCCATCAAGTTCGGCGCGATCGGCGTGAAGGGCGAACAGAAACAGCTCTCGGATATCGTCGAAGCAAAAGTTCCGGTGGCGACGATCGCCTTCTCGCTGGAGGAGGAAGCCGCCGCGGTGCAGTGGATGCACGGCGAAGTTGGTGAGCGCGGCACGCTGCCGTTGGCCGAGGCGGAAGCGGTGGTGCGCTCGCTCTCGCTGGCGATGCACGGCGAGCAGCGGATGATCATGCCGCTGCTGGAGCTGCGTGACTACGACGAGTACACCACGACGCACTCGCTCAACGTCTCCGTCCTGACGATGGGACTCGCCGAGTCGATGGGCCTCGGCGCGCGCGAGGTACGCACCTTCGGCGTCGCTGGATTGCTCCACGATCTGGGCAAGGTTCGCGTACCGATCGACATCTTGAACAAGCCGGGCAAGCTCACTGACGAAGAGCGCGCCGTGATGCAGCGTCATCCGGTGGATGGGGCGCGTCTCATCCTAACGAGCGACCGCGAGCTGGACCTCGCGGCGGCGGTGGCGTACGAGCATCACATCATGATCGACGGTGGCGGATACCCGCACTGTCACTTCCGGCGCTCGTGTCATCCGGCGAGTGCGCTGGTGCACGTGTGTGATGTCTACGACGCCTTGCGTACGAATCGTCCTTATCGGGCGGCCTGGGAATCTTCGCGGGTTTTGGAATACATAGAGGAAAGGGCAGGGAAAGAATTCGATCCTGATGTGGCGAGGAAGTTTCTGGAGATGATGAAGGCGTTGGAGGGTCGGGTTCATCGTGTTTTGTCGGCGGCGTAGAAGGCGGCAAGTACACGAAGAGCGGGACAGTAGTAGCAGATCCTTCGTCGCGGCGCTCCTCAGGATGACAGGTTGGCTGTCATCCTGAGCGAAGCGAAGGATCTGCTTTTCGTCGCTGCCGGGCATTCTGGCCTACATTCCCGCGCCCCACGCCCGCGCCCAGTGTGCAAGTCGGAGCTCCGGCGACGTCTCCCCTATAGAACCTTTTCGGGGAGACCATAATGCGTGGTGCATTGTCGGGTTTGGCGTTGATGGTGGTGCCGGCGGTGGTGGGGGCGCAGGGGAGGCTGGTGCCCATGTGTGGGATGCCGTTCGGGGATCGGGTGCAGCCGGTGATGGCCTGTGATGCGCAGGTTGTGCGGGTGAGGAGCGACGTGAGGGCGGAGCTCGTGGGCAATGGGGCGTCGCGCGTGGTGCGATATGAAGTCGATGAGCGTTTCGTGAATCGCGGCGGGCGGGTTGGCGAGGCGCAATACCTCTTTCCGCTCCCCAAAGGTGCGGCGTTTCAGGATCTCAAGCTGTCGATCGACGGCGCGCTTGTTGGTGGGGAGACGATGTCGGCGACGGACGCGCGGCGTATCTACGAGGATATCGTTAGGCGACAGCGCGACCCGGCCCTCGTAGAATGGATGGGGTACGGGCTCCTGAGGGCGCGCATCTTCCCCATCAATCCGGGCGAAGAGAAGCGGGTCGTCGTGCGCTTCCAGATGGTGGCCGAGCGAGAAGGGGACGCTGTGCGCGTCGATTACTTCCGCGGGGCGCATGCGGAGCCGGGAATCGTTCGGGAGCGCAGCGCCGCGGTGGAAGGGCAGTCGAGCTTCGAGCTTTCCTATCCGCGAAGCACTGAGCTGGGCATGCCGTATTCGCCGACGCACACGATTGCCGTGAACGACGAAGGCGAGCTGCGCCACGTCAACGTGCGAGGCGACGCGAGCGACCTCACGCTGCTGCTGCCGCTGCGACTGCGCAACGAGGGCGCGATCAGCGTGCTCGCCAATGCGCCGGGGGGAGAGGACGGCTTCGCGCTCGTGTCCCTGTCGCCGCCGAATTCGTTAGGCAGCGCGGAGCCGACGCCGCGCGACGTCACGCTGGTGCTCGACGTCTCGGGTTCGATGAATGGGGTGAAGATGGAGCAGGCGCGCGCCGCGGGACGGCAACTGCTGCAAACGCTGCGGCCTACGGATCGCTTCCGGATCATCGACTTCTCGTCCGACGTGCACAACTTCCGCGACGAGTTCTCGGAAGCGTCTGGCGAGAACGTGCGTGCCGCGGAGCGGTACCTCGCGGCGCTCGAGGCGCAGGGATCGACGAATATCTCGGGTGCACTGCATGAGGCGTTAGGCAACGATCGAGCGCGGGGCGCCAGTGAGCGTCTTCCCATCGTGCTCTTCATCACCGATGGCGAGCCCACTGTTGGCGAGCGCGATCCGGGCCGCATCGCCGACGAGGCGAATCGCGAGCGCGGCAATGCACGCGTCTTCACCTTCGGGGTTGGTGCCGACGTCAACGTGTCTTTACTGGAGCAGCTGGCAATTCAAGGCCGCGGTACGGCGCAGTTCGTACGCCCCGATGAGAGCGTGGAACGCGCGGTGAGTCTTGTCGCGACGCGCATTGCCGATCCGGTGCTCACGGACGTGCGCATTCGCACCGATGGTGACGTGCGGCTATCGAGGATGCTGCCGCAGCAACCAATCGACCTCTTCGCCGGACAGGATCTCGTGGTGCTCGCTCGTTATGCAGGCCACGGCAGCGCGCGAGTGATCGTGGAAGGGACGCATCGCGGGCGAACGGTGCGATGGGCCTCGACAGTCGATTTCCCTGATCGCGAGCGCGAGAATCCATTTGTCGCTCGGCTCTGGGCCACGCAGCGCATCGGTTGGCTCGCTGCCGAGAAACGGAAGAATGGTGGCTCGTCGGAGATCGACGAGGAGATTCGCAGCCTCGGCGAGCGGTTCAGCATTCCCACGGAGTTCACGTCCTATCTGGTGACGGAGCCGAACATGGTCGCGAATGGCCGATTCGACTCCACGCGACGCGCTGTAATCGCTGGTGCGCCAGTGGCGGCCTCCGCGCCGTCCCGGGACCGAGCGTTCGAGCAGGCGAAGGTCGCCTCCGCACAGCGCGCCGTGGCATCGATCGCGACGCTGGATTCGATGTCAGTTACGGCGACTGGGGCCAGTACTGGCGCCCGGGTGCAGCACGCCGGGTCGCATACCTTCGTATTACGGGATGGCATGTGGACGGACGTCAAGTCAGCACCGGCGGCTTCGGGACGAACGGTTCGGATCAAAGCGTTCTCAAAAGCGTACTTCGATGTGAGCCAGGCGTTGCCGGAGTTGCGCGCGATCTTCGCCCTCGGTGACCGGGTGACCGTCCAGGGACGTGCGGTGACGGTGGTCGTCAGTGATAGTGGAGTGGAAGAGCTGTCAGGAAGTGAATTGGCCGCGCTGGCGAAGGGATGGTTTTAGAGGGATTAGGGGGTAGGGACTAGGGGCTAGGGTCTAGGGACTAGGGTCTAGGGACTAGAAGTGCATGGAACGCCTAGCCCCTAGCCCCTAGTCCCTAGTCCCTAGTCCCTAGTCCCTAGTCCCTAGCCCCTGGCAAGTACACCGCACGCATCGAGAAACACTTTTTGCAATCCATCGACCGTCTCTTCAACACCTACCACCAGCCGCTCGTCCGCTATCTCGTTAGGCGGCTGGGGGATCGCGATTGGGCGGAGGAAATCGCCCAGGAGACGTTCGTGCGCGCCTTGCGGCAGGAGCAGATCGTGAGCGAACGCGCGTGGCTGTTTGCGGTGGCGACGAATCTCGTGCGGGACGAGGCGCGGAAGGACGCACGACGGCGCCGGCATCTCGAGCTGTTGCGAGAGCAGGCGCGAGCGGAGGAAGCGGTCGATCCGGAGCCGACGTCGCTGGAGCGCGCGCAGGAAGCAGCAGCGGCGCGGCGTGCGCTCGAGTGTCTCAGCGAGCGCGATCGCGAGGCGCTGTTGATGCGCGAGGAAGGGTTGGACTATCAGGAGATCGCGGCGGCGTTGGACCTTTCGGTAGGATCCGTGGGGACGACGTTGGCCCGTGCGCGACGGCGTCTCGTCGAAGCGCACGAGTTGATGCAGCAAGGGAAAGGCACGCACGGTACGCGAGGCACACATGCAGCATCTTGACGAAGGAACGATTCACGCTTGGCTCGACGGTGCGCTCGACGCGGAAGAAGCAGCGCGCGTGGAGCAGCACGCGGCCCAGTGCGCGACGTGCGCCGCGGCGGTAGCCGAAGCGCGCGGATTGGTTGCGGGAGCGTCGCGAATCCTCAGCGCGCTCGATCAAACACCAGCCGGCGTGGTGCCACAGTCGTTAGGCCGCGCCTCCGCGCCGCGTCGCTCGGGCTCCCTCTGGCATACGCTGCGCCTAACGCCGGCCCGCGCCGCGGCGGCCGCTGTCGTCGTGCTCGCCGCCGGAACCGCGCTCGTGATTCGTAACCAGCCTAACGACTTGAGTAGCCGGCGCGTGTTCCTCGCCGCGGATACGTCGCCCAGGCCGCGACCGATGGCCGCGCCGATGCCCTCGTCTGTGGACTCGTCTGCAGTGGCACCATCCAGTGCCAGCGCCGAGAGGTCGAACGTCGCGCCTGTCCAGCGGCGCGCGCTTCCCGTTCCGAAACGAACGACGCCCGTCGAGCAACCGGCTTCCCCTGCTCCGCGTCCCGCGCTCCCACCAGCCGGAATTGCCGGCGTCGCGGTGAGCTCGGGCGCCGCCGCGAAAACGCTAGCATCACCGGCTCCAGCACTCAACGATGTAGGGAGAGTCATTCTGGACTCGGCGAGAAGGGGCGTAGTCGCCGGTGCGCGCGTTGACTCGACGAGACGGTTGATGTCCGTCGCCACGACTGGGGCGGCCGAAGCCAAGGCAACCGCGCAATCGGTGTCGCGTGCGGCGTCTGCACCGGCGGCGCGGGATGCGCGGGCTACCATTGCGACCATTTCATTTGCAGGCTGCTATGCCGTGACAGCGGATTCGACCACCGGCCTGCCAACGCGTCTGTCACTCGACAGCAGTCGCGTCGAGACAGTCATGCAGCGCGCAACTGTAGCGGCGCCCGAGAGATACTCGGTGAGTGGGACGACACCGCTTGCTGGTGCGCTGTGGCAGCGTCTGCCCGACGGACGGATTCGACTCTCTATCGCGCCTGCACGAAGTGTGGATCTCTCGCCCGCGTCCAACTCGACGCTCGTTGGATCGATGCCGGTGGAAGGACGACTCCTGCCAGTGACGCTCCGGCGCGTCGATTGTGGACGCTAAGGCGTCGCGTCACTCGCGACGAAAGCGACCTCCACGATCCGGCACGAAACCTGACATTGCACCAGGAATGTCGGATTCGGAGAACATGGCGACGAGCCTCGAGCAACACCCATTAACGATTCCTCCCACGGACCGCCCGTCCACGAGCGCCGAGCGCGCGCGCACGCGTCGCTCGGCGCTGATGCGTATCGCGTCACTCGGTTTGGTGATTCTCGTTCTGAGCGTAGTCGCATACCGGCTCGGCTGGTTCGACGTACGACGTGTAACGGCGACGATCCAAGGGTTGCAAGCGGGCCAGAACAGCTTCACCGTCGCGGCAATTTTCTGCGTCGCCTACGCGCTGCTCACGGCAGTTGGATTCCCAGCGCTTCCGTTCACCGTGGCGGGCGGCGCGATCTTCGGTCATCTGCTCGGCACTCTTCTGAGCTGGACGTCCGCGGTCGTCGGCATGATGCTCGGCTACCTGCTCGCCCGAACGGTGGGTCGGGAGAGTGCTCGCAAGTGGATCTCGAAGCGCGCCGTGGGTGCCGCGCTCACTCAGTCGGCGAGCTTCTTCACGATCCTGCGATTGCGATTGATTCCCGTGATTCCACTCAGCGTCGTGAACTTTGCCGCTGGGTTGGCGCGCACGCGGTTCGATGTCTACGTCGCGGCGTCGGCGATCGGTGCACTGCCGGCGACTGTGGTCTTTGTATTCCTCGCGGACAGCCTCGTGCGCGGCCTGCAAGGCGCGAAGACGCACGCGTACTGGGACGTCGCGATCGCCAGCGCACTGCTGCTATTGATTTCACTCGTGCCGGTCTTGGCGAAGAAGCTGAAACGGGCGTGACACGTGGTGGGTGACGCGGGGCGCGACAGGGTTAGTCGCGGCGGCGCTCTCTCGATTCGGCTAATTCGAGAGCTCGACCGGTCAGGCCGGTAAAGTTGGGATTACCCGGAGGACTCTGATCGGTTCGTCGTGGCGCGAGAGATCGCGCGCCATCCTCGTATCGAACGTCTTTGTGAACGGCCCCCGGGACGCATCGCAACGCGAAGTCGCTGGTGTGTCATTTACAAAAACGATCAATCGTTGCTCGGCGGACGGGCTCTTGTCACCACATGGAGAGATCCGAGTTCATCCGGGTAATCCGGGTAATCCCCAAAGCTTGGCTTGCACCATCGCGATCTCCACGTCGGCGCGCGGCGTTCACCCTGTTGAGAGCACGACCACTCGGGCCGGTAAAGCTCGGATTACCCGGATTACCCGGATCGGCTTGGTGTGGCGCGAGAGGTCGCGCGCCAATCGGCATGAGATGACTTGGGAACAGCCTCGGGCCGCTTCGCGCACCGAACTCGCTTGGTGTGCCTTTTACAAAAAAAATCGATCGTTGCTCGGCGCACGGGCTCTTCACACCACATGGAGAGATCCGAGTTCATCCGGGTAATCCCCAAGGTTTGGCTTGTAGCAACGCGATCTTCATTCAGGCGCGAAGGATTCAATTCGCCGTCTCGAGTGCTCGACCAGGCAGGCCAGACCTGTTGGGATAACCCGGAGGATCCTGATCGGTTCAGTCTGGCGCGAAGGATCGCGCGCCTAACCATCAGGAGTCTTTGTGAACAGCCTCGGGACGCTTCGCGCACCGAACTCAGTTGGTGTGCCGTTCACAAAAACGATCGATCGCTGCTCGGCGTGCGGTGCTCCTTCTACGCGTGGAGAGATCCGGGTCTTCCGGGTAATCCCCAAGGATCGGCCTCTACTACCGCGATCTCATCAAAGAGCGGGACAGCAGATCCTTCGCGGACCCTGCCCTTGACCGAAGCGAAGGGCTCAGGATGACGTTTGAGTCATGCGCGCCCCGCGCCCTCTACCCTCTACCCTCTACCCTAGTTAGGCCTTCCCCACGCCGAGGACACACGCGCTCTGCGGATCGCGTGAAGCAGCTGCGCTTGGCCTTCGATCGTTCGAGACTCTGCGTCGACGGCGATCGCGGGTGCGTCCTGCACCTTGATGAGCGCGTGCACCGAGCGCGAATAGCTCGTCGTCACGAGATCGATGTGCGTTGGCGCGCCGGAGATGAAGACGTCGCACTCACTCGTTAGGTCGCCGCTCCAGTTGACGTGCCCCGTGCGGGTTTGCGATGTCACCGAGAGCGAGCCAGTGGGGCCGCTCCACTTCGCGTACTGACCGGTCTGTCCGCCGCTGAAGCCGGGGGGAAGCTCGAGCTCGAGAATGCGCGAGCCGAAGCTCTCCCATCCATGGGAATCGAGGTGATCGTCGCAGGCGGAGAGCGACTGGATCGAGGTGCCCGACTGGCTGGCGACGAACCCCCGAGGCGCGCCCACGGAATCCATGAGCGCGTCGTCGAGGCTGTCCGAAGCGGCAGCGGCGAGCGCGAGCTCCATTGGATTGGCTCGTCGGGTACGTCCGCAGGCGGCGACGGTGAGCGCCGCGACGATCGTTAGGCGACGCATGGAGCGGATCATTGGGGCTGCTGCACGAGCGCGCAGCTCGCATCCGTGTACTTACCGCGAAGTGTTCGGCCACCCTCGAATTTCCCGGAAAAGGCAAGAACGCTCGTCAACGTTGGCACACCCGGGGGCGTGTAGGAGGTTGGAGTCGCGGGCGAAGTGGGCGTTGTGCCGAGATCGCTGATGAGGGCAACTCCGCCGCGGTCGTTCGGCGCAGACCACACGTGGACGTCGCGCAGGCGCCCCTCTTCCGATGTCTGCAGGCAGCCCTCGCGCGGCGGCGTTCGCGTGAGCATGATGAAAGCGTTGGTGATCTGTGAGGTCGCCGAAGGGTCGATGGAGACGATTTCCACGGCGTCGATGCGCGCGTCCTTTGGATTCGGGTTGGGCTGAGCTCTCGTTTTCTCATCGAGGAGAAGCCGGACCTGGGCGAAGCGGACCACTCCGTAGCCCGGCAAGTTGTTGTCGCGCTGGCCAGGCATGCCGACGAAGCCGAGGTGAGAGACGTAGGTCATGCCGGCGACACTATGCCGCGTGTCGAAGACGGTGGCCCCGATGTGAACGCCGGGCGCGAATTGATCGACGATGGTCGCGATCGGCCTCGGCACGTCCGGTCGCGTCAGCATTCCATACAGCTTGAAGAAGACGATCGCGATGGCGATGCCGACGATTGTCGCGGGTATGGCGAAGAGACGCATTCGAGGGGTGCGGGACGTGGGACGTAGGGCGCGAATGACCCCAATGTCATCCTGAGCCCTTCGCTTCGCTCAAGGCAGGCTCCGCGAAGGATCTGCTGTTGGCGGTCCCGGGCTAAACGATTCCGAACCCGTTCCCTATCCCGGACGGCCGCATAACGGGTGAGGTCACGGCTCATCGTCCGAATCGCGATGGGCAGGCCAATCCTGGGGATTACCAAGACCCGGATCTCTCCATGTGAAGAAAGAGCGCCGCGCACCGAGCAGCGATCGATCGTTTTAGTAAATGACACACCAGCGACCCCGCGTTGCGAACCGACCCGAGGCCGTTCACAAAAAGACTTTAGATACGAGGATGGCGCGCGACCTCTCGCGCCACGACGAACCGATCCGGGTCCTCCGGGTCATCCGGGTAATCCGAGCTTTACCGGCCCGAGTGGTCGTGCTCTCAACAGGGTGGACGCCGCGCGCCGACGTGGAGATCGCGATGGTGCAAGCCAAGCCTTGGGGATTACCCGGATGAATCGGATCTCTCCATGTGGTGAGAAGAGCCCGTGCGCCGAGCAATGATCGATCGGTTTTGTGAACGGCACACCAACTGAGTTCGGTGCGCGAACCGTCCCGAGGCTGTTCACAAAACCTCGTGATTTCTAGGCGCGCGATCTCTCGCGCCACAACGAACCGATCCGGGGTCCTCCGGGTAATCCCAACTTCACCGGCCGAACTGGTCGAGCACTCGAGACGGCGAATTGAATCCTTCGCGCCTGAATAAAGCTCGCGTTGCTACAAGCCAAGCCTTGGGGATTACCCGGATGAACTCGGATCTCTCCATGTGGTGAAAAGAGCCCGTGCGCCGAGCAACGATCGATCCTTTTGTAAACGGCACACCAAGCGAGCTCGCGTCGCGAAGCTTCCTGAGGCTTTTGACAAAGACTTTAGATGCCGATTGGCGTGCGATCTGTCGCGCCACACCGAGCCGATCCGGGTCCTCCGGGTAATCCCAACTTTACCGGCCTGACTCGTCGAGCACTCGATCTAGCGGAATCGAGGACGCGCCGCCGGCCCGCGTCCCCCGTCCCCCGCCCTAGCATCGCATCCTTATTGCTTCAGATTCACCCCCAACCCGCTAGCAGCTACTCTCCACCCGTAACCCGCGACGCCCCTGTCTTCTACCCTCCGGTTCCCCAACCCTTATCCCTTGGCACCAAACCCGGCAGTGAACAAACGCGATCGTCGGTCCTCTGGCCGTGGACTGGATCATCTGACGATCGAGTGCGTGACTCCAGAGCTCGACGGTGGACGCTATCCGGTGAAGCGCGTCGTCGGCGACACGGTATGGGTCGGTGCGGACATCTTCAAAGAAGGGCACGATCTGCTCGCGGCGCGGGCGATCTACAAAGGTCCTGGCGACGCGGGCTGGTCGTCGGCGCCGCTGACCTTCGATTTCGACAACGATCGATGGTTCGGCTCGTTTCCGGTGGACCGAATCGGTTTGTGGAAGTTCACCGTCGAAGGTTGGACGGACGCGTTCGGTACCTGGCGCTCCGAGCTGCGCAAGAAGGTGGACGCGAACGTGGACGTCCACGTCGAGCTGCTGGAAGGCGCGCTACTCGTTAGGGCCGCGGCACGACGCGCGAAGTCCCCGGCGGTGCGCGCTTCACTGCTCCAAACCGCGCGGATGTTCGAGGATCGTCAGGATACGACGGCCGAACAACGGACTCAGCGCGCGTTCGATGAGGATTTGCTCACCCAGATGAACGAGCTTTGCCCGCCGCGCGATCTCACCTGCTACCCGCGCGAGCTCGGGATCTATGTGGATCGTCCGCAGGCGCGCTTCGCGTCGTGGTACGAGCTGTTCCCGCGGTCGCAGGCTCCCGACGGACGCCACGGCACCTTCGATGACGCCGCGAGGAGATTGCCGCGACTCGCCGAGCTCGGATACGACGTCATCTATCTGCCACCAATTCACCCCATCGGTCGCACCTTTCGGAAAGGCAAGAACAACAGCCTAACGCCAAACGCGGACGACGTCGGCAGCCCGTGGGCAATCGGCAACGAGAATGGCGGCCACACGGCCATCGAGCCCGCGCTCGGAACCGTCGAGGATTTCGAGCGGTTCGTGCGCACGGCAAACGCGAACAATCTCGAGATCGCGCTCGACTATGCGTTGCAGTGTTCGCCCGATCATCCGTGGGTGAAGGAGCATCCGGATTGGTTTCACATTCGTCCTGACGGAACGATCAAGTACGCGGAGAATCCGCCCAAGAAGTATCAGGACATCTATCCGATCAATTTCTGGTGCGAGGACCGGCAGAATTTGTGGAACGCCTGCCGCGACATCTTCTTCTACTGGATCGCGCGAGGCGTGAAGGTATTTCGCGTCGACAACCCGCACACGAAGCCGCTCGCCTTCTGGGAGTGGGCGATTGCCGAGGTACAGCGCGATTACCCCGACGTGCTCTTCTTCGCCGAAGCGTTCACGCGTCCCAAGCGAATGAAGAGCTTGGCGAAGCTGGGCTTCACGATGTCGTACACGTACTTCACCTGGAAGAACACCAGTTGGGACCTCAAGGACTACTTCCAGGAGCTCACCGATTCGCCGATGGTGGAGTACTTCCGCGGCAATCTCTTCGCGAATACGCCGGACATCTTGAACGAGTATCTCGTCCACGGCGGACCGGCGGCGTTTCGTATTCGCTTATTGCTCGCCTCCACGCTCTCTCCGCTCTACGGCTTGTACAGCGGCTACGAGCTCTATGAGAACGTGCCGCTTCGTCCGGGCAGCGAGGAGTATTTGGACTCGGAGAAATATCAGATCAAGCCGCGCGATTGGGACGCTCCGGGCAATCTCAATCCGATGATCCAAAAGCTGAATCTGTTGCGGCGCGCACACCGCGCGTTGCAGCTGAACGACAATCTCACCTTCCACGCGAGTGAGAATCCGCACGTGCTGTTCTATCGCAAGGCCGCATCGGTGCGTCCGCGCGAATGGACGGGTGGCCGCGCCTCGTACTACACGGTTCCGGAGGACGTGCTCGGCGAGCAGCAAACCGACGAAGGCGACATTCTCGTTGCCGTGACGCTCGATCCACGCGCCGTGCAGGAGACAATGGTGCACGTGCCACTCGAGGAGCTCGGCATCTCCGAGGATGCGAGCTACACGGTTCATGATTTACTAACGGACGCGCGCTACACCTGGCACGGCGCGCGGAACTATGTGCGATTGGATCCGATGGCCGGGCAGATTGGGCATGTCTTTCGGGTCGAGGGGTTAGGGGCGAGGGGCTAGGGACTAGAGCCTGAGCCCCATCGCCGCCATTTCCTAGCCCCTAGCCCTAGCCCCTAGTCCCTAGCCCCTAGCCCCTTCCATCATGTCAGCCGATCCACTGTGGTATAAGGACGCCATCATCTATCAAACGCACGTCAAATCGTTCAAAGACTCGAACGCGGATGGGTATGGCGATTTTCGGGGATTGATCGAAGGGCTGGATTACATCCAGCAGCTTGGCGCGACGTGTGTGTGGCTGCTTCCATTTTATCCGTCGCCGCTGCGTGATGACGGGTATGACATCTCGTCGTACGAGTCGATCCACGCGACGTACGGCACGATCGAGGATTTCCAGAGCTTTCTCGACGCGGCGCACGAGCGCGGGCTCAAGGTCATCACGGAGCTCGTCATCAATCACACGTCCGACCAGCATCCGTGGTTCCAGCGCGCGCGACAGGCGCCGAAGGATTCGCGCGAGCGCAACTGGTACGTGTGGAGCGACGATCCGAACAGGTACGCCGGCACGCGCATCATCTTTACTGACACGGAGACTTCGAACTGGACTTGGGATCCGGTCGCTCAGCAATTCTTCTGGCATCGCTTCTTCAGTCATCAGCCGGATTTGAACTTCGATAACCCGGAGGTGCTGGAAGCGGTGAAGAACGTCATGCGCTTCTGGCTGAAGATGGGCGTCGACGGGCTTCGTCTCGACGCGATCCCGTATTTAATCGAACGCGACGGCACGAACTGCGAAAATCTCCCCGAAACTCATACCGTTCTGAAGAGTCTCCGCAGCGCGCTCGACGCGGAATTTGAAAATCGCATCTTCTTGGCCGAGGCCAATCAGTGGCCACCGGACGTGCGGCCGTACTTCGGTGACTCCGACGAATGCCACATGGCGTTTCACTTTCCGGTGATGCCGCGCATGTACATGGCGCTGCGCAAGGAAGACCGCACGCCCATCGTCGAGATCATGCGGCAGACGCCGGAGATACCTAACGATTGCCAGTGGGCGATCTTTCTCCGCAACCACGACGAGCTCACGCTCGAGATGGTGACCGACGAAGAGCGCGACTACATGTACAAGGAGTACGCGCGCGACCAGCGCCATCGCATCAATGTCGGCATTCGCAGACGGCTGGCGCCGCTGATGGACAATGGCCGCCGGCAGATCGAGATCATGAACGCGCTGCTGATGTCTATGCCGGGTACGCCGATCATCTATTACGGTGACGAGATCGGCATGGGCGACAACGTCTACCTCGGCGATCGCAACGGGGTTCGCACGCCGATGCAGTGGTCCACCGATCGCAACGCGGGATTTTCGCAGGCAGATAACGCGGCGCTCTACAGCCCGGTGATCGTCGATCCGCCGTACGGATTTCAGGGGATCAACGTCACGGCACAAGAGCGCACGTCGACGTCGCTGCTACGCTGGATGCGGAGGCTCATTGCCGTGCGACGCGAGTTCAAGGCGTTCGGCCGCGGCACGTGGGAGCCACTTCATCCAGACAATCGGCGCGTGCTGGTATTTCTGCGCCGCTACAAGGACGAGCTCATTCTGTGCGTCAACAACCTGTCGCGGTTCGCGCAGTACGTCGAGCTGGATCTGCGCGAGTTCCACGGGATGGTGCCTGTCGAGCTGTATAGCAAGAACAGCTTTCCACCGATCGGCGAGTTGCCGTACCTGCTGACGATGGGGCCGCACAACTTCCTGTGGTTCCGGCTGATGCCCGCGGAGCAGGCGAAGCAGTATACGATGAGAACGTAGTGGGCCGCGTGAAGCGTGGCGCGTGAAGCGTGGAGCGGGGAGGATCAATGGAAGAGAGAGAGGACCGCGGTGTGAGTGCACGCGAACAGCCTAACGAACGGGGTCGACCGTCTCCGGGTGCCACGCTGCGGGTGGCGCGGCTGGGCGACGCGCTGTTGCCTAACGAGCTGGCACGACTCGGCACGGCGGACCTCGTGGCCTTTCTCAGCCCGCGCCGATGGTTTGGCGCCAAAGCGGGCGCGCCTTCGGCGGCTCGCGTCGCCGATGCCATTGTCCTCCCGTGGGAGGGCGGTCGGTTCGCGATCGCGCGCCTCGACGTCACGACCGCCGGCGGCGAGTCGAAGCGCTATCAGCTCCCGTTATGCGTACGCAGTAACGACGAGATCGGCGACGCGTTGCCAACGAGTATCATCGCGCGCGTCGTTGCCGACGACGGAGAAGGCCTGCTCTTCGACGCCGTGGAGGATGGTGCATTCCTGCGTGCCCTTGCAGACGCGTTTGCGCACGGAGGGCAATTCGGAAAGGGGCACTCCCATTGGACGATCGAGCCGCTCAGTGTGACCGCGCTCGTCGTGCCGCCGAACGCACCGTTGCGCGTGGGGTCGGCGGAGCAGAGCAACACGTCGCTCGTGATCGGCGACCAAGCGATTCTCAAGTTGTTTCGCAAACTCGAACAGGGTGAGCATCCCGACGTCGAGCTCACGCGATTCCTCACGCTCGACGCCAAGTTTGGGCACACGCCAGCACTCCTCGGCGTCATCCGCTTCGATGACGACGGCCGCGACACGGTCGCCGGCATGTTGCAGGAATTTCTGCCGAAGTCCTCGGACGCATGGTCGTACGCGCTGGAGAAGGCGCGCCCGTATTTCCAGGCCAAAGGCAATCCGACCACGAACGCCTTCACCGCCGATGCCGAACGACTTGGTGTCGTGACGCGGGCGATGCACGAAGCGCTCGCGACGGGAACGAGCGAGAGCCTAGCGCCTGAGCCCGCGAGCGCCGAGACCGTTCAACGCTGGGCCGAGAGCGCGAAGCAGTGGGTTCGGGATGGATTCGCCTTGTTGGAGCGTCAACTCCGCAACGGCGGAGTGCCGAAGGAGCGCACTGCCGAGGGCGAAGCGTTGGCGCGTCGCTCCGAGCGCTATCTCGGTCTTGTTGATGAGATCGTAAACAGCATCCGTGGCGACGCCGGCCGCGCCATTCGCATTCACGGCGACTACCACCTTGGCCAAGTGCTCCGCACCGCCCGCGATGACTTCATGATCATCGATTTCGAGGGTGAGCCGGCGCGACCGCTGGCCGAGCGAAGGGAGAAGGCGAGTCCGCTACGCGACGTGGCGGGGATGCTTCGTTCGTTTGCGTACGCGGCGGCCACGCTAGGTGTGGAAGAAAAGTCGCTCGACGTGGGCACGCGCGAAGTGCGCATCGGCCGCTGGGAGCGAGATGTGCGTGAAGCATTCTTGCGCGGCTATCTGCGAAACGATGGAAAGAGCAAGATCCTTCCATCAGACGCCGAGCATACGCGTTCACTCCTTCGTCTCTTCGAGACGGAGAAGGCGTTTTACGAGCTTGCGTACGAGTTGAATAACCGACCGCAGTGGACGTGGATCCCGATGAGAGGGATCGCCAAACTACTCTAGCGTTTCGTCATCCTGAGTGCAGCGAAGGATCTGCTTTTCCGGCTCCTATTACCGTAGAACGCTCCGCTCGGGAGTAGGCGTTTAGTGCGCGACAAGAGCGAGGGGAATACGGATTCTACGGATCTCCCAAATTTTACGGATCATTCCTTAGGACGGGCGTGATTCCGTGCCGCACGAGCCCGGACGATTGCTTTGGGAATGGCCTCGGGACGCTTCTCGCATGAGGTCCAACAGTAGATCCTTCGCTGTCGCTCAGGATGACAGTCGGGCTTTAGCCCTGCCGGTGTGCAGTTCCAAAGAAATCGTCCGGGCTCGTTGCGCGCGGAGTTCCACCGGCCGAGGAGCAGATCCGTTCAATTCGCAAGATTCGTAAAATCCGTATTCCCGTTGGTTTTTTCGCTCTTCAGTCGTCGCTTCGCTCCTCAGGATGACTAGCCTGTGCAGGTCCGGTTGTTGCTTAGGTCACAAATCCCTATGGCGAACATTTGGCAACTGCAGCGCGGTGCGACGGTAGTGAACGGGGGCGTACGCTTCTCTGTATGGGCGCCGCTGGCGAAGCGCGTCCGCGTGCGCCTTACGAGTGAAGGCGAAGGCGAGTACGAGCTGACGCGTGGCGACAACGGAGTTTTCGAAACGGTCGTGCGCAGTGCCGCGGCTGGTAGCGAGTACGGCTACCTCCTCGATGATCAGGACAAGCCGCTGCCCGATCCAGTGAGTCGCTTTCAACCGCATGGCGTACACGGTCCGTCCAGCGTCGTCGATCCAAATGCATTCCAATGGACCGACAATGCGTGGCGCGGCGTCGCGATGCGGGATCTCGTCATCTACGAGCTGCACGTCGGCACGTTCACGCCCGAAGGCACCTTCTCGGCCATCATTCCGCATCTGCGCGGATTGCGCCGAGAGCTTGGTGTCACCGCCATCGAGATCATGCCGATCGCGCAATTCCCCGGTGCGCGCAACTGGGGATACGATGGCGTAGAGCTGTACGCGGTGCAGAACACGTACGGTGGGCCCGAAGGATTTCGGCAGCTCGTCAACGCCGCGCACGCCGAAGGGCTCGCCGTGATTCTCGATGTCGTGTACAACCATATCGGCCCCGAAGGAAATTATCTCCCGACCTATGGTCCGTACTTCACGGAGAAGTACAAGACACCGTGGGGGCCCGCGTTGAATTACGATGACGCCGACAGCGACGAGGTGCGTCGTTATGTGGTGGGCAATGCGCTGCATTGGGTAACGGAGTATCACGTCGACGGCTTACGGCTCGACGCGGTGCACGGGATCTTCGATTTCAGCGCGAAGCATCTGCTTCAGGAGATCGTCGAATCGGTGCACGCGCAGGCAGAGAACCTCGGCAAACGTGTCGTCGTGATCGGTGAGAGTGATCTCAATGATCCGAAGCTCATCCGCCCTATAGAGCAGTACGGATATGGTCTCGACGGGCAGTGGAGCGACGATTTTCATCACGCGGTCCACGCGATGCTCACCGAAGAGAAGCTCGGCTACTATGCCGACTTCGGTACTGTCGATCACGTCGCTGCGTCCTTGCGCGAGCCATTCGTCTACGACGGATCGTTCTCGCCGCACCGTCGCCGCCGGCATGGAGGCAAGTCGGACGGCCTGCCGCGTGAGAAATTCGTGGTCGCCATTCAGAATCACGATCAGATTGGGAATCGCGCCGCCGGCGATCGACTGTCCACTGTGCTCGCGCCCGATCAGCTGCGTCTCGCCGCGGCTCTTCTTCTCCTGTCACCCTATGTTCCATTGATGTTCATGGGAGAGGAGTACGGAGAGACGAATCCATTTCAGTACTTCGTGAGTCATGGCGACTCGAATCTCGTGGAGGCCGTGCGTAGCGGACGACGAAAAGAGTTCGAGGCGTTCGGGTGGGGCGACGACGTGCCCGATCCGCAGTCCGAAGAGACCTTCCGCCGCTCGATGCTCGATCGCCAGCGCGCGGCGGAGCCCGAGCATGCGGCGACGTTTCAGCTCTATCACGATCTGCTGGCGCTCCGCGAGGAAGAGCCGATGCTCCATCCGGACGGCGCGGAGATCGATGTCGCGGATGCGAATGGCTGCATAACGATGCTGCGCCGCGCGCGCGACGGGCGGGATGGTGCGCTGCTCGCGGTCTTCAACTGCACGAGGGAGACGCAGGAGGTCGCGCTTCCCGACGGCTTCGCTGGCCGCTGGGTGCTTCGCCTAACGACCGACGCCACGGGTTATGGCGGCGAAGGCCGTACTCAAGAGGAAATCGGGGGCGAGGCGATTGCCATCGGTGCCGCGTCGGGCAACGCATGGAGCGCCGGATCGAGCTCGTCGTTAGGCCACGCGCCCGCCGCGTCGGACGAGCCGCGACGCCTTCTCGGCGGTGACGCAGTCAAGCGCACGGTGACCATGCCTCCGTCGTCCGCCGCGCTGTACATCCGGCAGTAGTGGACTGCAATGGACATGGTGACGGGCGAGGTCATGGAGGCCGCTGAGACCACTGACACGACGCTGAGACCACTGACGCGCCCCTCCACTCGGACGACTCAACGCGCCAAGAGCATGCGAACTGTTTCAAAGAGCACAACAGCAGATCCTTCGCGTTGCTCAGGATGACAAGTGGACTTCTCGCGCTGAACGGAGTCCGTCAGTGGTTTCAGCGTAGTGTCAGTGGTCTCAGCGTCCCCGAAGGTCTTGAAGTTCCCGAAGAACCCAAAATTGCAACATTCTAGCAAACTCACCACCGACAACTACTTCATTGCGAGTCTGGCCTGGACAACCCTACCCACTTGGTGCGACGTGGGACGGCGAAGGTGTGAACTTCGCCATCTTCTCCGAGAACGCGACCGGCGTGGAGCTGTGTCTCTTCAGTCACGAAGACGACGCGACTGAGAGCGCGAAGATTCAAGTGCGCGAGCAAACCGATCAGGTGTGGCACTGCTATCTCCCCGATGTGCGACCGGGTCAGTACTACGGCTATCGCGTGCACGGGCCGTACAAGCCGGAAGAAGGACATCGCTTCAATCCCGCGAAGCTGCTCATCGATCCGTACGCAAAGGCAATCACGGGCGCGATCAAATGGAGCAACGCCGTCTTCGCGTACAAAGTCGGGGGATCGAAAGAAGATCTCGAGCCCGATCCGGACAACAGCGCCGGCGGTGTGCCGAAGTCGGTCGTCATCGACAACGCATTTACCTGGGAAAACGACACGCATCCCCAAACGGCGTGGAACCGCACGCTGATTTACGAGTGTCATGTAAAAGGGATGACGGTGAAGCATCCGGAGGTGCCCGAGCCGCTTCGCGGGACGTACCTCGGCCTCTGCGCCGATCCGATGCTCGATTACTTCAAGGCGCTCGGCGTCACCGCAATCGAGCTCCTGCCGGTGCACCAATTCGTGATCGACCGGCATCTGCCGGAGAAGGGTCTAACGAATTACTGGGGTTATAACTCGATCGGCTTTTTTGCGCCGGACGTGCGCTACGCGACGCGTGGACTTGGTAATCAAGTCTACGAGTTCAAGTCGATGGTGAAGACATTTCACTCGGCGGGAATCGAGGTGATTCTCGACGTCGTCTACAACCACACCGGCGAAGGCAATCACCTCGGGCCGACACTGTCGCTGAAGGGCATCGACAACTCCGCGTATTACCGCCTGGAGCAGAACAAACGGTATTACACCGACTACACCGGCACCGGCAACAGCTTGAACATGCGGCACCCGCGCACGATCCAGCTGATCATGGATTCGCTGCGCTACTGGGTGAGCGAGATGCACGTCGACGGGTTCCGCTTCGACCTCGCGCCGGTTCTCGCGCGCGAGCTTCACGAAGTGGACAGGCTCTCCGCCTTCTTCGACATCATCCATCAGGATCCGACGTTGGCGACGGTGAAGCTGATCGCGGAGCCCTGGGACGTGGGCCCTGGTGGTTATCAGGTTGGTAACTTCCCGATTCGCTGGGCCGAGTGGAATGGGAAGTATCGCGACGCCATGCGGCGTTTTTGGCGCGGCGATCAGGGCGTCATTCCGGAGCTGGCCTCACGCCTCACCGGCTCGAGCGACATCTATCAGTGGAGCGGACGCGACGCGTACGCGAGCGTGAACTTCATCGTCGCCCACGACGGTTACACGATGAACGACCTCGTGAGCTACGAGCAAAAGCACAACGAGGCGAATGGCGAGAACAACCAGGACGGCCACAACGACAACCTCAGCCGCAACTGGGGAGCCGAAGGGCCCACCGAAGATCAGAAGATTCTCGACACGCGCTATCGGGTGATGAAGAGCATGATTGCCGCGCTCGTCTTCTCCCAGGGGACGCCGATGATCGCGCATGGCGACGAGATTGCGCGCACCCAGAAGGGAAACAACAACGCCTACTCCCAGGACAACGAGATCACCTGGATCGACTGGACGAACCTGAACGAGCGGCAGCGCGACTTGCTGCAATTCGTCCAGCGGGTGGTAGGGATTCGGCATGCGAATCCGGTGCTTCGGCGGCGACACTTCTTCCGCGGGAAAGACCCTAACTCACCGTCTGGCAAGGACGTGATGTGGATTCGCCAGGACGGCCAGGAGATGCAGGAGGGCGACTGGAGGAACCCCGACAACCATTTGTTGGGCATGCTGATCAACGGCCAGGCTACAGACGAGGTCGATGATAGGGGTCGCCCTATTCACGGGGACACATTATTGCTCATCTTGAATGGCGGCGAAAGGGATTGCCGCTTCATGCTGCCGCAGGTGCAGGAGGAAGGCTTTTGGATGACGTTGCTCGACAGCGCGCATTCTGAGCGAGAGCGACATGGTCCTCCAGACGGCACATCGGTGATGGTGGCCGCGCATTCGCTGGTGTTGTTGCGGCACGGAACGGAGCGTCGCTTCGCGGCGACGCCGCCAGAAGCCGAAACCTCCGTGCCCGCACCGGACGCCGGCGCCTAACGCGTAGCCGCTCAGTAGCAAAAAGGGAGGTCAGATGAGCCCGGAACGGCGAGACGATGACGACGAGGGAAGAAAGAGCCCCGCGCCTGATCGCAACGGCGAGGAATCACGAGCCAAAACACCAAAGCGTGGAAAGACCAAACCGAGCACCAGTGGAGAGAGCAAATCGGCGCGCGATGGTGGCGATGCCTCGACGAGTCAGCGTCAGGATGCGAGTGGCAGCGCGACAGCCGAGCGACGGCCGCGAGCTGCCGCGAAGAAGGCGACAGTGCGCGCCACCAGCGACTCATCGTCAGGTAAAGGGGCGCCGTTACCCGTTGATCCGCAGGACGAGCTGCCGCCACACGGTGACGCACTCATGACAGAAAACGCTGTCAAACCGACGGCGCCGGCCCCGAAAGGCCGCGCGCGCACGGCACCGCCAAAGCCGCAGCTCACCGATCTGCTCCCAGAACCGGGCAGTCTCGGGAGATTGCTTGCCGGCGAGAGCGCCCAGCCACACGACGTTCTGGGCGCGCACGCGACGACGTTCGGCGGTGTGAACGGGGTTGTGATACGCGCGCTCATGCCTAACGCCAGCGCGGTGGAAGCGGTGCTCGAGGATGGCCGCGTCGTTCCGCTCGAGGCCAGCGCGCCAGGTTTAGCGAACGTCTATGCGGGCTTCGTCCCCGAGGCAACGCTCCCGCTTCGCTATCGGCTTCGGTTCCACTTCCCGGACGGCGCAACCTGGGAGCGCGACGACGCGTACCGCTTCATGCCGTCGTTAGGCGACATGGACCTCCACCTCTTCGGTGAGGGAACGCATCGGCGTCTCTGGGAGAAGCTCGGCGCCCATGTGCGCACCATGGATGGCGTGGAAGGCGTGAGCTTCGCCGTGTGGGCCCCGAATGCGCGCCGCGTCAGCGTGGTCGGCGACTTCTGCGGTTGGGACGGTCGCATCTTCCCGATGCGGTCGATGGGTGCGTCTGGCGTCTACGAGTTGTTCGTGCCGGAGATCAAGCCTGGCGCGCTTTACAAGTTCGAGATGGTCACGCAGGAAGGCATGATCCGCGTGAAGACGGATCCGTTCGCGTTCAAGCTCGAGCAGTCGCCGGGTACCGCCTCCATCGTGCAAGCCGAAGGCATGTACGAGTGGCGCGATACCGATTGGATGTCGCGCCGTCAGTCGAAGGGGCATTGGGACGTGCTGCACGAGCCGGTGCTCATCTACGAAGTGCATCTCGGCTCCTGGGCGCGCGTTCCGGAAGAAGGCAATCGCCATCTCACCTATCGCGAGATCGCCCCGCGATTGGCCGAGCATGTGAGCAAGTTGGGCTTCACGCACGTGGAGATGCTGCCGGTGATGGAGCATCCGTTCTACGGATCGTGGGGCTATCAGGTGAGCGGCTATTTCGCGCCGACTTCGCGCTTCGGTACGCCCGACGACTTCCGCTTTTTAGTCGACACCCTTCATCAGCATGGGATTGGCGTCATTCTCGATTGGGTCCCGGCACACTTTCCGAAGGACGATTACGCGCTGCGCCGATTCGACGGCACGGCGCTCTACGAGCACGCCGATCCGCGGTTAGGCGAGCATCCCGATTGGGGAACGCTCATCTTCAACTACGGGCGGAACGAAGTCCGCAACTTCCTCGTCTCCAACGCGCTTTACTGGCTCGAGGAGTATCACGCGGACGGTCTCCGTGTGGACGCCGTCGCGTCCATGCTCTATCTCGACTACAGCCGAAAGGCTGGCGAGTGGATGCGGAACCGCTTTGGCGGACGCGAGAATCTCGAGGCGATCGAGTTCCTGAAGCAATTCAACGAGACGATCCGCGCCGAGACCCCTGGCTGCTTCACCGTCGCTGAAGAATCCACGGCGTGGCCTAACGTGACGAAGCCGGCCAGCGAAGGCGGCCTTGGCTTCACCTTCAAATGGAACATGGGGTGGATGCACGACACCCTGGAGTACTTCACGAAGGACCCGCTGTATCGCAGCCATCATCACGATCAGCTCACCTTCGCGATGATGTACGAATACAGCGAGCACTTCATCATGCCGCTCTCGCATGACGAGGTGGTCCATCTGAAGGGCTCGTTGTACCACAAGATGCCGGGCGACCACTGGCAGAAGCTCGCCAATCTTCGCCTGCTCCTCGCCTACATGATCACCCGCCCGGGAAAGAAGCTGGTCTTCATGGGAACGGAGCTGGCGACGCCCGGCGAGTGGAATCACGACCGGAGCCTCGATTGGCACTTGCTCAATGAGCCTGATCGGCAGGCGTATACGAACTACGTGGGCCGGCTCGGTCACGTGTATCGCGACGAGTCCGCGTTTTGGCGTGAAGACCCGAGCTGGGAAGGCTTCTGTTGGGTGGATGTGGCCGATCGGGCGAACTCGGTGATCTCGTACGTGCGCCGAGCTGGCGACCGGCACGCGGTGGTGGTGCTGAACTTGACGCCGCTACCGCGCGAGCAATATCGCGTTGGCGTTCCGGAGAGCGGCACGTATCAAAAGCTGCTCTCCAGCGACGATCGGGCGTGGGGTGGAAGTGGATACGGCGAGTTCGAGACGCTCACGACGGAGCCGTCGGCATTTCATGGATATCCGCAGTCTGTCGCGTTGACGCTGCCGCCGTTAGGCGCGGTCGTGATCGCACCGAAACGATAGCCAGCAAGGCAGTGGGGGCAGGGGTGGCGACGAAGGTTCGGAAGTCCGCGCTGGAGCAATTGTCGGAAGCGGTCGGTATCGTTCCCAAGTACCTGGACCAAACGGGAACGGAGTGGCGCAAGACGAGCGAGGAGTCGCGCGCGGCGATTCTCGCGGCAATGGGCATCGACGCGTCGAGCGAGCATGCCGCGGATTCCGCGCTGCGAGCAATGCGTACGGTGGAGAAGGGCGAGATGATCGCGCCCGTTCAAGTCATCGAACGGGCGGACGACACCGCGACGCGGCATCTCTCGGCACGGCTCGCGCTTCCGCCTAACGGCTCGGCCCAATGGAAGCTGGAGCTCCGTCTCGAATCGGGAGAAGTGAGCAGCGCCCACGGCGACTGGCCGCGGGCACGTCGCGCGGACCTGCCCATTCCGTGGCCAGACGATCCTCCGCTCGGGTACCACGAGCTGCGTCTCACGGTGAGCGTGAACGGGAAAGAGCGCTGTGCCGATCAAACGCTCATCATCGTCCCGTCGCATTGCGTCCGGCCCCGTGACCTCCTTGGCGACAGCCGCGCCTTCGGTCTCGTGGCGAACCTGTATACGGTGCGCAGCGATCGCAATTGGGGCGTTGGCGACTTCACGGATCTCAAGACACTCGTCGAGTGGGCTGGAGAGATCGGCGGCGCATTCGTCGGCGTCAATCCGCTGCATGCGCTCGCGAACAAGGCAGCGGACATCAGTCCGTATAGCCCGATCAGCCGAATCTTTCGCAATGCGCTCTACATCGACGTCGAGTCCGTGCCGGAGCTGCACGTCGCGCCTAACGTGGCGGCGCGCATCGATCATCCGGAGTTCGAAGGTGAGCTGAGCGCGCTGCGCGAAAGCGGCGAGGTGAATTACGAGCAGGTGATGGCACTCAAGATGCCTGTGCTCGAGGAGCTCCATCGCGTGTTCGCCGAACGTGAGCAGGGGAAAAAGAGCGTGCGGGCTGCGGACTATGAGAAATTCGTTTCCGAAAACGACCCGGAGCTCACTCGGTTCGCGACTTTCGTGGCCATCGCCGAGTCGCGCGGCGTGTGGAATTGGCGGAAATGGCCGGACGAGCTGCACGATGCGTCGTCCGATGCCGTGCGGCAGTTTCAGCGCGAGCACGCGCGGCGGATCGATCTCCATCGCTGGATTCAATTCGAGCTCGATCGCCAGCTCGGCGAAGTAGCGAATGCAGCGAAGCGTGCGGGCTTAAAGATTGGATTGTACCAGGATCTTGCCATCGGGACCTCACCGGTGGGTGCCGATACCTGGTCGCAGCCGGAGCTCTTCGTTCAGAGCGCGAGCATCGGTGCCCCGCCCGATCCCTATTCGGCCACGGGACAGAACTGGGGTTTGCCGCCGATCGATCCGCGCGCGCTGCGTCGAGACAAGTACCACTATTTCATTCGCCTCGTACGCAGCGGCTTTCGCCATGGCGGCGCGCTGCGCATCGATCACGTGATGGGCCTTTTTCAGCTCTTCTGGATTCCCGAGGGCAAGACGGGTAAGGAGGGCGCGTACGTCCGGTCGCCGGCGAACGATCTGCTCGGCATACTAGCGCTGGAAAGCGTTAGGCATCACGCGCTCGTCGTTGGCGAGGATTTGGGCACTGTGCCGAAGGACGTGCCGCCCGCGCTGGAGAAGTGGGGCGTGCTGTCGTCAAAGGTGCTCTATTTCGAGCGCGAGAAGCGCGGCGGGTTTCGGCCGGCGGAGAAGTACGAGCCGCTGGCGCTGGCCACGGCGAACACGCACGACATGGCGACGCTCGCCGGATTCTTCGAGGGGCGCGACGTGGAGCTGCGGGCAAAGATGGGCCTCATCGAGGGCGAGGCCGCACTGGACGAAGCTCGACAGAATCGTGATCAGGAGAAGCGCGCGCTGCTGGCGCGGCTCACGCGCGAAGGCATTCTGCCATCGGCGCGGGCGCCTAACGACAACGCCGAGCTTCGCGGCGCGATCCACGAATTCCTCTGCCGAACGCCGGCGGCGCTCGTCGGCATCGCGCTCGACGACCTGGCGGGTGAGATCGATGCCGTGAACCTTCCCGGCGTCGCCCCGGATCGCCATCCAAGCTGGAAGCGCAAGATGTCGATGACGATCGATGAGATGCAATCCAGCGCGGCGGTTCATGCGGCGCTGCGCTGTGGTGAGCGACACCACTGACTTGTGTCATCGATGAAGGGAGGATCTGCTTCTCGAATCAACGTGCCTGCTCCGATGGCATTCACGCTTTGTGAAAAGACTTTGTACGCGAATGACGCGAACGAGTGCGAACCTCTCCATGCGCCGAGACGTCTCCTTGCTCACAACGAGTACCGCTTCGATGCCATCGAACCCTGCACGGCGCAAGACAAGCAGATCCTTCACTTCGTCGCTGGCGCTCCTCGCTCAGGATAACAAGGCCGCGTGACTGATTCACCTCGCTATCCGCTCAGCGCCACGTACCGCGTTCAGCTCAACAAGCAATTCACGCTGAACGACGCGCGCGCGATTGTTCCTTATCTCGATCGGCTCGGCATCTCGCATTTGTATTGCTCGCCGGTGCTTGCGGCACGGCCGGGCAGCACGCACGGGTATGATGTCATCGATCCCACTCGGGTGAATCCCGAGATCGGAACGATCGACGACCTTCGTGGGCTTGCCGCCGAGCTCCGAGAAAGAGGGATGGGGATCCTGCTCGACATCGTGCCCAACCATATGGGCATCGGGCAGGACAACAAGTATTGGGAGGACGTGCTCACCCACGGCCTCCATTCTCGTTATGCGCGATGGTTCGATGTCGACTGGGAGGCGGCCGACCACAAAATTGTCCTTCCCGTGCTCGGCGATGAGCTCGACGCCATACTCGGCCGCGATGAGCTGACCCTCGACGTGAAAGAGAAGACGCCGCGCCTCTGCTACTTCGACAATTCGTGGCCCGTGGATCCCGCGACGCTGCCCGAAGAATTGCAGCTCGTGAAGCTCGATCCGACGTCGGTCTCTCACCCGTCGGTGATGGTGAAAGGTGAGGAGGGCCGCCGTCGTCTGCGCGCGCTGTTGGACGCGCAGCATTATCGCCTCGCTTTCTGGAAGCGCGGCCCGCGTGAGATCAACTACCGCCGCTTCTTCGACGTCAACGAGCTTGCGGCGCTGCGCCAGGAAGATCCAGAGGTGTTCAACGCGACACACGCATTCGTGCTATCCCTCGTGGAAGAAGGCGTGCTCGATGGCTTGCGCGTGGACCACGTAGACGGTCTTCTCGACCCGTTAGGCTACCTCGAGCGGCTGCGCACCGAGGTGAAGCGAAGAGCGCCGGCGCGTGACGGGAGAGGCGAGTTCCCGATCGTCGTCGAGAAGATCCTCACGCCCGGCGAGCAGCTGCGGAAGAGCTGGCCGGTTCAAGGCACCACTGGGTACGAGTTCTTGAACGATCTCGAGGACGCCTTTCTCCACGCGGATGGCTACGACAAGATCGAGCATGGTTACCGCGCGCTGCGCCGCCTAACGAATGGCCGCTTCCCCGACTTTGCCCACGCCGGCAAGATCAGGATTCTCGAGGGCGCGCTCAGGGCTGACGTGGACCGGTTGGCGCGATTGCTGGAGCCACTTGCCGGCGAGCGGAATGGGAAGTCATCCGGCGATCTCGCGAGTGGGATCATTCAGTTCCTTGCCTCGATGCCGGTGTACCGTACGTACGTGGACGGGCGTTCTTCATTGCCCGATCCAGCTGACGTCGCCGTGATCGAACGCACGGTGTGCGGCGTTCAGGAACGCGCCGCTGGCAAGCAGAACGCAGTCGTAGCGCTCATTCGTGAGGCCATAACAGAGCCTGGGCCGTTGGGCGAGCGACTCACCTTTGTTCAGCGCCTTCAGCAAACGAGCGGCCCCGCGATGGCCAAAGGCGTCGAGGATACCGCGCTCTACGTCTACGTGCCGCTCGCGTCGCGGAACGAAGTCGGCGGTGCGCCGGATCGACCGCTCGCGGACGCCGTGACGCGTCTCCATCGCGCGAACGCTGACCGCGCGGAGTCGTGGCCGTCGGCGCTCATTTGTACCAACACCCACGACACGAAGCGCAGCGCTGACGTACGCGCGCGCCTCGACGTCCTCAGCGAGTGCGCACCCGAGTGGCAGCGCTCGATTGCGCGGTGGCGCCGCCTCAACCAACGACATCGATCGACGGTGAAGGGGCGGCTCGCGCCCGACACGAACACGGAATATCTCCTTTATCAGACGCTCGTGGGGATCTGGCCGTCGCCAAGGCATGGCCGTCGAGTGGAGGACCTTCCCGATCGTGCGTGGCTCGAGAGCGCCCACGAGCGGATCGAGCAGTACATGCTCAAGGCCGTGAAGGAGGCAAAGACAAAGACCAGTTGGACTGAGCCAGACGAAGCCTTCGAGACGGCCCTAAAGGAGTTCATCGGCGCCGTGCTCACCGGCGGCGACGACTCCCCATTTCTGCTCGATGTCGCCCGCTTCGTTGGCCACGTGGCGACGGTCGGACACTTGAACGCGCTCTCCCGTGTCCTCATCCACCTCACCTCTCCCGGTGTCGCGGACACGTACCAGGGAGATGAACTCTGGTTCTTCGCGCTGGTCGATCCGGATAATCGGCGTCCGGTCGATTACGAGCGCCGGCAGGTGCTGCTCTCGGAACTAGAGAAGCCGGGAGCTCTGCGCGGCCTCCATCCCACGGACGAGCGGACCAAGCTCGGCCTGGTGCGGCACCTCCTCGACATTCGACGCGAGAATGCAGCGCTTTTTACCCGCGGGAGCTACACACCACTGGAGGTCCGCGGGACGCTGGCCGACCACGTAATCGCCTTCGCGAGGAGCATCGACAACGCCCAGGCTATTGTCATCGCGCCACGGCTGGTCGCGCCTCTGGTGAGCGCCGAGCAGCAGCGCATCGACTGGAAGGACACGCACGTCGTGCTTCCCGCGGCCGCGCGGGACCGCAAAATACGGATGGTTCTGGAGGACAGGGATCTCGGCGTTTCGAGTGTCATGTCTTCACTTGCGCTCGCGGAGACGCTGACGGACCTGCCGCTCGCCGTATTGCTCAGCTCGTGAACGGAGGCCATAATCGTTTCTCAAAACGCGATCGATCGTCCACAGCTTTGTTGGAGAAGGGGCGACGCTGGACACGGGATTTTTCGACGACGGAACCCGCGCATTCGAGCTCGCCATTTCACGCACCATCGCTCAGGCCGCTAATTCTGACGCGCTGGCACGGAATACTCATCGGGTTGTAGTGTACGGTTTCCTACCTAGAATGAGAATCGACGGCAGTTGCTCGGCAACTGCGTCGAAGCGCTCGTTCGTTAGGGGTGTATAACCACTCGAGGTTTCCGTAGTTCTCGAGGCATTCAATGACTTTGGTTTCGATCAATTCGACGGTCGCTTACTTCTCGATGGAGATCTGCCTGGAACAGGCGGTCCCCACCTATAGCGGCGGCCTTGGTGTTTTGGCGGGAGATACGCTCCGTTCCGCCGCGGATCTTGGCGTCCCGATGGTCGCCATCACTCTGCTCCACCGCAAAGGCTATTTCGAGCAGCATCTCGACCCAGCCGGCGCGCAAACGGAGCAGCCGGTTAGCTGGAATCCCGAGGATATTCTCGACCTGCTCCCAGTGAGCGCGTCGGTTCAGATCGAGGGGCGCACGGTTCGGATTCGCGCGTGGCGGTACATCATCCGCGGCGTGTCGGGTCACGAGGTGCCGGTGTACCTGCTCGACACGGCCGTCGCCGAGAATACGCCCTGGGACCAGACACTCACCGATTACCTCTACGGCGGCGACAGCCACTACCGGCTCTGCCAAGAGGTCGTCCTCGGCATGGGCGGCGCCGCGATCCTCCGCGCCTTGGGCTACAACGGTGAGGTGCATTATCACCTCAACGAAGGACACTCGGCGCTGTTGACGCTTTGCCTCCTCGAGTGGCAGCTCGACGGGCGCGCGCGCTTCGAGCTCGACGAGTCGGACATCGACGCGGTGCGCCGGCGGGTGGTCTTCACGACGCATACGCCCGTTCCGGCCGGTCACGACAAGTTCCCGGTGGACATGGTGCGCCACGTCCTCGGCGTCGAGCAAGTCTCGCTGCTCGAGTCGGCGCAGTGCATCGATAACGAGACGCTCAACCTGACGCACCTCGCGCTTCGTCTCTCACGCTTCGTGAACGGCGTGGCGATGAAGCACCGCGAAGTGTCGCAGGGGATGTTTCCGCACTACCCGATCAACTCGATCACGAACGGCGTACACGCATCCACGTGGACGTCACCGTCGTTCCAGACGCTCTTCGACAAGCGCGTCCCGGAGTGGCGGTCGGACAACTACTATCTGCGCTACGCCATCGGTGTCCCGCTGCAGGAGATTCGCGCGGCGCACGCGGAAGCGAAGCAGATTCTGCTCAACGAGATCAAGACGCGAAATGGCGTGGAGCTCGATCCAAAAGTCTTCACGATTGGCTTCGCGCGACGCGCCACACCGTACAAGCGCGCTGATTTAGTAATCTCTAATCCAGAGCGGCTGCTGCAGATCGCGGACTCGATCGGACCGATTCAGATCGTGTTCGGCGGCAAAGCGCATCCGCACGACGTGGGCGGAAAGGAGCTCATTCACCGCATTCACGAAGCGTCGGTGAAGCTTGCCGACGCGGTGAAGATCGTCTACATCGAGAACTACGAGATGGACATCGCGGCCAAGATGGTTGCCGGCGTGGATCTCTGGTTGAACAATCCGATGAAGCCACTCGAGGCCTCCGGCACGAGCGGCATGAAGGCGGCGCTCAACGGTGTGCCGAGTCTCTCGGTGCTCGACGGCTGGTGGATCGAAGGCCACATCGAGGGCGTCACGGGTTGGTCGATCGGAACCTCGAGCGCGGAAGGCGATCAGTCGAAGGACGCGTCGGATCTCTTCCTCAAGCTGGAGCGAGTGATCCTCCCGCTGTTCTATGGGCTGCCGTTCGCGTACGCGGAAGTCATGCGCTCGGCGATCGCGCTCAATGGGTCGTTCTTCAACACGCAGCGCATGGTGGAGCAGTACGTGCGCAACGCGTACTTCCCTGCCGCTTCGTTAGTAGAGGAGGCTGTCGGTTAACATGTCATCCTGAGGAGCGAAGCGACGAAGGATCTGCTTTAAAGAGCTCCGTCGCACCGATTCAGAAGACTCCTCTCTGAACAACGATCCATGGCCTAGCGCGGACACTGCGGGACACTAGCTGAAAAGCTCGGACACAACAAAGAGCGTGAACGACTTCTGAAAGAGTCGTTCACGCTTTTGTTTTGTTTTAAGAGCGACAAAACCAAGGGGATACGGATTTTACGGATCTCGCGAATTTTACGGATCATTCCTTGAGGCGGATGTGATTTCGTGCCGCACGAGCCCGGACGATTGCTTTGGGAACGGCCTCGGGATGCTCTGAGCACCAGTGCCAAAAGCAGATCCTTCGCTGTCGCTCAGGATGACAGGGGGGCTGTAGCTCGGGATGACAGGGGGGCTGTAGCTCAGGATGACAGGGGGCTGTAGCTCAGCGGTGTGCAGTTCCCAAAACATCGTCCGGGCTCGTTAGGCGCGGAGTTTCACCGGCCGAGGAGCAGATCCGTTCAATTCGCAAGATTCGTAAAATCCGTATCCCCTTGGTTTTGTTGCTCTTCTATCTGCCCTTCGTTCCTCGGGATGACGCTCAAGCGCGCTCCAGTTCTTCTTCCATTTCGTCGGTTTTCCGCACGGCTCGTAAGGCAACTCCGCCCGCGATGATGGCGCCTAACGCGATGTAGATGTAGAAGGTGTAGAACCGCCACCAGAGCAGCGCGGCTGGGAAGGCGTGGGCGGGGATGACGCTGCCGAGGGCGGCGCGGAATGCGAGCTCCACGGCGCCACCGCCACCGGGCGCGGGGACTACTGCGGCGCCGTAGAGAAATCCGAGCGGCCAGAGCGCGAGTGGAGCGACGGGAACGGGCTCCGTGACAGCCGGCAGTACCAGCGCAGGCAGAACGCAAAGTCGCATTGCCACGTGCACTACCGAGGCGATGAACGCCGCCAATGCCCAGGCGATGTTCACGTTGCGCACGGCATCGACCGCGGTGCGAACCTTTGTGAGCCAGTCGCGGATCACCCGCCATCGACCGGCTCGCAAACCAATGCGCTCCGCCCATCGTGGCGGCGTGTATGCTACGTCCCGTCGGGCCAGCATGATCGCGAGCGTGGCGACACCGAGCACGAAGCCGGCATATAGACCCACGACGCCAACGAGCGCGCCGAGCACCCTACCGGCATCGCGGAAGACGATGGCGACGACGAACACGACGAGCGCGAGCGACAACGCCTCGAGCAGCAACTCGGCGAAGATCACGACGAGTGCGTTCGTCGCCGCGATTCCTGCCTCCACGAGAACCAGGAATCGCGCCGGCTCCGCGCCCGAACGAGCTGGCGTGACCGCCCCGCCAAAGTCGCCGGCGAGGCTGGTCCGTACCGACGCGCGGAATGGCAAACGAATGCGAACGGCCTTCGCGCTCCACGTCAGCTTGAGCGATCGTGCGACGATCTCGACGAGAACCGTGAGCGACGCGAGCAGGTGCGATCGCAGCGGCAGCTGCAGCGACCCTTGGTCCCACCACTCGGCGATCATGTACACCGAGACGCCGAGCACGGCGGTGAACGAGATGCCTGTGAGCAGCCAGTGTCTGATTGGGCGACTCACCGGCCGCACATCTCGTTCTGTGATTGCAATCGGATAGCTATGAGGGTGCGTCGACTATGGATGTAACCGAGACGTTGAGAACAGGCGCACTACGGGACTGATGCCAAAATTGGGTTCATCGTGGAATTTCGGGAACGGCCGGCCGCTGATACCACTGACACGGCGCTGAAACCACTGACATGCTCCTCGGCATCGACGCCTCCCATGCGCCACGCAGCCAATGTGTCTTTTGCTCAAATGCCTCGGGACACCTCATTTACGATCAAGGAAGCATCCCGAGGCATTCACACATTCAGAAAATAGTTCTTAGGGTCGAAGCCTTCGCTCCACATGGAGCCCGTCAGTGGTTTCAGCGGCAGTGTCAGTGGTATCAGCGGCCTCGCTGCCCTGAACGACGGACGGGCTTTCGAGCTCACCTAGGCGAATCTCCAAGAGGTGGAAGCAGCGGTCAACCGCGCGGCGAGATGAGGATGCCGCGTGTCAGTTGGCCGATGGGCCTTTTTTTGCCCTTCACCCTCAGCATGAAGCGTGGCAAATCGGGGATGGATCTGCCCGGTGTTGTGAGGGCGAGTCGTGATATTCCGGGCGGACACAAGGTGACGCTCGAGCTGATTGCGGAGCGCGAGCACGTGCCCGCCATTCTTCTTCTGCCGGACACGCTGTCGAAGGCGAATCGATCGCCGGGCGCAGTACTCCTCCATGGCTTCACGTCGCGAAAGGAACGGATGTCGGAAGGAATCGGTCGGTCGCTGCTCTCTCGCGGAGTGGCGTCGCTGGCGATCGATCTACCATTGCACGGGGAGCGCGACGGCAGCATCGAAGATCTCTCGCTGCGGAATCCGCTGCAGCTCGTGGGTGCCTGGCGTCTGGCGCTTGCCGAGGTTCGACACGCGATGGATTACTTGAGTCTTCTCGAGGCGGTCGATCCCGACCGACTGGCGCTGGTCGGCTATTCACTCGGGGCCTTTCTCGCCGTCGTGGCAGCGCCTGACGACACGCGCGTACGAGCGGTCGTTCTCGCATCGGGTGGCGACCTGCCGGAGCAGACACCATTCGCCGCGCTCGTGCGCGCCGCAGCCGATCCGCTGCGTTCGGTGCGCAAGCTTGGAGGACGGCCGTTGCTGATGGTGAACGGTCGCTACGACCGGACGATCGTTGCCGCGCAGGCCGAACGCTTGTACGCCGCCGCGCGCGATCCGAAGAAGATTCATTGGTACAACGGCGGCCACTGGCCGCCGCAGCCCGCGATCGACTACGGCGCGGAATGGTTGGCGAATCAGTTGCGGGCCGCGGTAGGGGAGGCGAGGGACGCGGGGTAGGGCGTGATGCGCGGCGCGTGATGCGTGATGCGTGATGCGTGATGCGTGATGCGTGATGCGAAACTGCTCCGCGCCCCGCGTCGCCCCGCGGCGGATTACCCGGATGAACTCGAATCTCTCCGCGTGAAGAAGGAGCACCGCGCACCGAGCTGCGATCGATCGTTTTTGTGAACGGCACACCAACTGAGTTCGGTGCGGGATGCGTCGCGAGGCTGTTCACAAAACCTCCTGATTTCTAGGCGCGCGATCTCTCGCGCCACAACGAGCCGATCAGGGTCCTCCGGGTAATCCCACCTTTACCGGCCGAACTGGTCGAGCACTCGAGACGGCGAATTGAATCCTTCGCGCCTGAATGAAGCTCGCGTTGCTACAAGCCAAACCTTGGGGATTACCCGGATGAACTCGGATCTCTCCATGTGGTGTGAAGAGCCCGCGTGCCGAGCAACGATCGATCGTTTTTGTGAACGGCACACCAACTGAGTTCGGTGCGCGAAGCGTCCTGAGGCTTGACAAAAGACCTTAGATGCGGATTGGCGTGCGATCTGTCGCGCCAGACCAAGCCGATCCGGGTCCTCCGGGTAATCCCAACTTTACCGGCTCGAATGGTCGTGCTCTCGAGGCGGCGAGACTGTTTGAATCCGCGAATGGCGAGACAAGCAGATCCTTCGCTATCGCTCAGGATGACACCGGTATTCTCCCGCCGCCCCGCGTTCAGCGTCGCCCGTACACCTCGATCCACGGTGCCCATTTCGTGCGACGGCGGGCGGCGACGCCTAACGCGAGCTTCACTAGCCGCTCCTCGAGCTTCGCCCATGGGCGCGTCCATTCGTCGGCGATCGGCACGAGGACGTCACCTTGGATGCGTTCCACGGTGAAGCCGACGCGCTCGAGCAATCGCGTGAGGGAGCGCATCGTGAACCCGTAACGGTAGGGAAAGGTGAGCAGGTTGTTATGCGCGAGCGCGAGGCGCGCGAGGCCGCCCGCAATGGGACGCGTCATGCCCCGGCGCAGCGCGGCGTAGAACTCGCCATTCGGCACTCGGACGACGAAGACTCCACCCGGACGCAGCAGACGCCACGCGGCATGCGCGGTCGCCCGTGGATCGGGAAGCTGGTCGAAAGTGTTCCAGATCGCCACCGAGTCCACGTCGCCTCGCCTAACGAGCGACTCCAGGTCGCCCTCGTGTACCGTGAAACCGAGGGAACGGGTGAAGGAGTTGACGTCCGGATTGATGTCCACACCCTCGAACTGGAGACCGACCTCGCGCGCCGCGGCGAGAAAGCCACCGACGTAGCTGCCAACCTCGAGACCAGAGCCGCGCCGTCCCAGCACTTCGAGAAGGCGCCGCGCTTGCGCTCGATACGCAGGAAGCTGCGTGTCGTGCAGACCGTGCAGGAATTCGCCCGATGGCGTTGCGTCGGCATAGATCGAATCGAGCTCGTACGCGCGCTCGATCGGATTGCGGTAGACGAGCCCGCACCGGTCGCATTCGACGAGACGAAATGGCGGATGCTCGGAGAAGGCGACGCGATCCACGAGCCGCTCCGGCGGCGTCGTTGGGCGGAGTCGGTTGCCGTGGAATTCCCAAAGTAGCTCCACTTCGCGCCGCACGGCGTCGAAGTCGGCGATCTCTGTACTATCGGAGCTGCCGCAGGCGACGCATTGGGTGAGCTCGTAGGCCGGGGATTTTGTTTCCATCGCCGGTGCAGAGTGCAGGAGACGGGCCCCCAGGGCAGTCTTCTCGGCACCGACCAGAAAGCTTCCTCTCAGCGCTGGCACCCATTGCTTTAGCGCGGATGGAACGCGGACACAGCGTTTCAGCGCCGTGTCCGCGGCCGTTTCCGCGTTAGGCAGAGGATGTCTGTCTAACGCGGAGCCCGCTGTCGCCTACTCCATTCGCGGAGTTTTCGACGGTAATAGAGACAGAAAAAACAGATCCTTCGCTTCGCTCAGGATGACAGGAGAGATCATCCAAACGCGAGCCTTACGGCAGTTTCCAGAACTCCACCTGATCCCGATCAAACCGGGGAATAGCAAGGATTCCGCGCTTGGAATCGTATCCGATGTCCGCCGGCGCGCTGACGCCTGATACGATCTTGGTCATCTTCCCATCGCGCACGGAGTAGACCGAGGAGTCCGCCCAGCTCGAGATCAGAACACGACCGTCGCGGGTGACCTCGATGCCGTCGTATTGGCCTGGGCCGTCGGCGAGCTTCGTCGGCGCTTTGCCGGCCGTCCATGCTTGCATGTCCTTGCCGCCGAACGGCGCGAGGAGGAAGCGATTGTTCGTGGCGTCGTAAGTGATGCCGTTAGGACTCTCTAAAGAGTCGCCCGTTGCTGCTTCCGTCACCTTGTCGCCCGCGAAGGCGATGCGGAAGATGCGGTTGACGCCGGGGTGGGTCATCGCGCCCTTCGGATCGAAGATGATCCCGGTGTCGGTGACGTACGCGGCGCTGTCGGGGCCGATGACGATATCGTTGAGGAACGTCGCCTTCTGCGACTTGAGCGAGATCGTGCGCAGCGGCTTGCCGGTGCGCTTGTCGAAGACGCGCACGACGTCGATGTCGGCGACCCAGAGCTGGTTGCCAGTCGTCGCGATGCCCTTCGGCGCGTCGAGCTTCACGCCGTTCTTTCCGCCCTCGGCGAACATCGTGACCGTTGTCGTGCTCTCGGCGGGCACCTTGACGATGTAGCCGTTGCCGTCGTGCTGCGACGGGTTGCCGTTGATGTTCGAGACGAACCACACGTCGAGATCCGCGTCGTAGTGCGCGGACTCGGGCGTCTTCATTTGCGCGAGGACGCCGAGCTTGCGAGCGGCAGAGTCGACGCTGGTCGCGCTGCCTTGGGCGGGTGTGGCATTGGCGGCCGCCCGCGTGCTGTCCTGCGGCGGCGCTTTTTCGGTTGTGCAGGCGAGTGCGGCGAATGCTGCGAGGCAGAGAAGCAGATTCTTCGCGGGGCTCAGAATGACAGCTTTGGTGCGGGTCATGGCATCGATTGGGTAAGAGGACGAACGGAAAGTAGTCCGCCCGGGACGGCAGACCAGCCAGGGCGCACGAGTCTTGCTTTCGGTTTTCCTTCGGTATAACATTGCTGCCCGTTGGGTGGAGGTCGGCTGATGTCGAGCGGAGCGAAGTCGGGGAAGCTGGGTCGAGGCGACGGTGCGTTCGACCTGGCGTCCTACGCTCCCGTCGCCGAGCGAATCACGCGCTTCTATGAGACGTTCCCGCGGGGGCGGATCATCACGGAGCTGGTGAGTCGCACGGAGAGGGACGTCGTGTTTCGGGCGCTGGTGTATCGCGACGCGAACGACACCGACGCCGCGGCGACGGGATGGGCGGCGGAGCGCGAGGGCGACAGCGAAATCAATAGCGTGGCCTGCCTTGAGAACACGGAGACCTCGGCGATCGGGCGTGCGCTCGCCAACCTCGGCTTCACGGCGTCGCGCGAGCGGCCGAGCGCGGAGGAGATGGCGAAGGTGTCGCGGGCGCGCGTGCGCGCCCGAGTCGACAGCAGAACGCCCGACGATGTGGCCGATCTCCTCGCGCTCTTGAAATGCGCCGAGCGTCTTGGCATGCGGTCAAGTCGTGTGGCGTCAATACGTAGAGTGCTGACGGAGAATGCCTCGGCAGCGGCGGTACAGAGCTGGACGCGAGTCGTTAGGCGATGGGTGCGCAAGCGTCGTGACGATGGCCTGAGGCGGGCATGGCGTTACGACTCCGCGGACGGCTGAGCGGCAGCGTCGCCAGTGAGCGCATACAGCAAAGCCCCTAGAGAGTAAGGGCAGTGCGCGCCGAAGAAGGTGCGTCCCCTCGAGCGCAAAACTGTCCCTTAGCCAATTCGGGGCGATACAGTGAGCGAGGAAGTCGCGGACGAGATGGATGGGGATTCGGAGCGTCCGAAGCGCGACCTTGAGTACTGGCAGGGCCTGGGCGATCGGACGCTGGTGGCGGCGCTTCGTGATGGAGAAGTCGAGGCTGTCGACGAATTCATTCGACGTTTCGAGGAGCTCGTTATGCGTTACGCGCGCTGGCTGCGAATTCCCCGCGAGGACCAGAGCCACTGGGTGGGCGAGGTTCTCTACGATGTGGCGTTGACGTTGAGTCGGGGCCGCGGCCAGCCGCCGCGACACTTGTCGGCCTACGTCACGGCGGCGTGCAAGTACAAGGCGCGGCGCGAGCGGGCGAACGAAACGCGTTACCACACTCGCGTCCGCGACGCCGCCGAGGAGGTCGCGGGAGCGGGGGAGTACGCGGCGATTGACGCCTCATCCCAAGCTTCGATTCGCTTTGCTCGCGGTCCGGGTTGGGAAGTGCCGCCGCTCTCGCCCGTTCTTCAAAGACTCATTGCGGCCTTCGACGAAGAGCTTTCGTCCGACGATCGGCAACTTCTGAGCTGGCTGGGCCAGCAAGTCTCTTACACGACGATTGCGTCATGGTCAGGAATCTCGCGGCCGGCGGCGGTCAGTCGCATTCAACGTTTGCGCGAACGCCTTACGCGCGTCCTCATCCGTTTCGCTAAGGCAGCACGTGATTCGGATCGCGCCGAGCTGATTCGTTTCCTGCGGCGTTGGGGCGCCCTAGACGAGGCAAGCATCACGACGCTGGAATCGCACCGAGCAGAAGGAGAGGCCAATGATTGAACCTAACGATAACGACGACGCAATCGCCTGGGAGCTCTTTCGGGCGGAGTGCGAGACACTACTCCAGCGCATTGCCGCGGCGCCCGACGCCGACGCCGTCAAGCAGCTTGAGCGAATTACCGATCCACTCGTTCATCTCGTGGGCTTCGAAGAGTCACGAAATCCTCTATCGCGCCTCTGGTTCGATCAGCGTGTCATCGACTATCTCGTCGGGAGTGAGCAACGGGTGAGCAAACGCTTGTCCCCTCCACCGATGACCGACGACGAACGTCGCGCGCTGCGCGACCGCATTGGCGGTGCGTTGGCGGGCGAACGCCTTCGCCTGCGATCGGTGGATTTCGCGCCGCGGACGCGTCGTGCAGCCCATGCGGGACGCATTGGCCCCGCGCTTCTTACGGAGGCAGAGAGGGAGCATCACGCGGTGATGGTGCCGGAGCTCGCTATCGCGGCGGGCGCCGGTGCTGATCTCTGGGAGTTAGAGTGCGACACATTGGTGGAGCTGCCGGCGGAGGTCGCGCGCGGCCAATACGTCACTCTTCGTGTCACTGGTGACAGTATGGAGCCGCTCCTGCACTCCGGCGATGTGCTCCTCGTTAGGCTCGGTGGTGTGCCGACAGTTGGCACGGTCGTCGTCGCCCGAGTGCCCGATCATGGATATGTCGTAAAGGAGGTGCGCGCGATCTCGCCGGAGCATCTCGAGTTGCATTCGCTCAATCGAGCATACAGTCCACTCCGCATTCCCCGGGTTGATGCCGAAGGCGCCGTCTTAGGAACCGTGCTGTTGCGTTGGTGCAGCCATAGCGGGCCGCCCATAGGTGGGATGCGCCGCTAACGAGGCGGCTCAACGGATTCGATTCTGGCCCGCACACCTCACAGCGTGCGGGCTTCTCTCGTATTTACGCCTAACGACCACGCTAAATCGTGCATACAGCAGGCAACTACTCAGGTAGAGGCCACCGCGCAGCAATCGACACGCGATTGCGCGAGTGTGGCTACGAAACCCTGAGGTGAGCCGTGTATGTCCTCTCTCTTCCTTTGCTCCTCGCGCCGCCTGTTCCGTGCGGCGCCAATCGCTGCCGCTTCGCTATTCGCGCTCGCGCTCGCGCTCGCGCACCGCGCCGAGGCGCAGCAGCCGGTTTCTACGACGCCACAACTGCCATCATACCATCCGCCGGTGCTCGCGTTGATGCAGCCCGCAAATGGGGGCAGCGTACCACAGGATCGGCCGGTCGTCGTCTTCCGCTTCGCGCCTGGCGACTCCACCGATCCCGTCGATGCGCGCAGCTTCGCCGTGTCGGTGGACGCGAACGACGCCACGCCGCTATTCCAAATCACCAACGAGCTCGTGTCAGGGCCGCTGTCGTCTCCTAACGACTCGCATGGTCCTCCTGCGCTCGGAGCGCATCAACTCGTCGCACGAATCTGTTCGATGCGTGGTGCCTGCACCGAGATAACCGCGGGTGTCAGCGTCGCTGCGTCTGCGGCCATCGCGGCGCCCATGCCGGCAAAGACCAGTCGCAAGCAAACCCTTCTCGATCTGCTTCTCGCTGCCGCGAGAAAGCTTCTCAATCCCTGATTGCGCCTCGTGCGCCAAGGAGAACTTCATGTCGATCTCAATACATGGCCGTCAACGTGCGCGTCATCGAAAGGTGCGACGACACTTCGTAAGCTGGCTTGTCGCGCTCGCGGTCGTGGCGCCGGCGCTGCTTCCGCGCCTAACGGCAGCCGCGGTGACGATCAAACCAAGGCCCGCAAAGCCGCGCGATTCCTTAACCCGCGCACATCGCAGGCTTACCCCGATCGTCATCAGCGTCTCGACGACGGGACTGAACGCCGAGACGAGCGTCTCTCGTGCGCAGTGCCTGACGATCGCTGCCGGCGACGAAGCTGCTGTCGAGTGTGGCGACCTCCGTGTTGTTCATGCGCTCCCGCCCACATCGACGATGAACACGCTTCGGGCGCCGGTGTTGCTTTTCAACAGTCGTCATGCCAAGCCGGGTGCATTGGTGGCCGCTAACGTGAGCTTGACTTCGGGCGCACCAACATCCCTGGCGGTGACCCTAACGATATCCGGCTATTCCCCGGCAACGCGCACTTACTCCTGGAACTCTGCCTGTGCGAGCGCAACGTGCCGCATCGTCTTGCCAGTCGATGCGAGTGTCTTGGCCATTCCGACGGGTGCATACGACTACACGCTGACGGTACAGGCCACCGATGGCACGAACACAGGGCAGTCATCGGCGAGTGGCTCGCTCGTTGTGATCGATCGCTCGACCAGCCCGTTCGGAGCAGGATGGTGGCTCGAAGGCCTAGAGCAGATCTTAGCGGTTACAAATCATGCCGATCGCAAGCTCTGGATCGGGGGCGACGGCAGTACACGCGTATTCACTCGACAAGGCTCCAGCAATTATTGGCTCGTCACACCGACCGTGGACCGGCCCGACACGCTCGAGCAACTTGTCGACGGGCGTTGGCACCGACATCTCTGGAACGGAGCGTTCGTCGAGTTCGATGCCTCCGGGAATCACGTGCGAACGGTTAACGCCGTGGGTCACGTGACGAGTTTCGCATACAACGGCTCGATTACAGGCAACCCGCTTCAAATAGTGACGCTTCCGGTCCCTTCGGGTTCCGCGACGTCGCGTCAGTACTCCTTTTCGTACAACGTCGACGGGAGCGGGCACGCAACGGGACTCGCAAGCGCAACCGCTCCCGCCATCGGAACGACGGCGCGCACGACGACGTTCGGATATACGAGTACCAAGTGGATTTCGTCGATCACTGATCCAGACGGCCACTCGCAGAATTACTCGTATGACGCAGCTCATCGCCTCGTCGCACGGCGGAACAAGCTGAACGACAGCACGAGCTTCACCTACGACGAAGGTGAAGCGATCAAACAGGTCAGGATCGATCTGTCACGTACCAACGGCGCTGGACAAGCAATCGTGACCGCGCTGTGCGTCTCCGAGACACGGAGTGTGGCCTCCTGCGCATCCGGGCCGCAACCTGTGAGCCAGGTCGTCACGGCGATCGATGGCCCTCGAAGCGATGTCGCTGACAGCTCGCGCTTCTTTGTAAACCGATTTGGCGCGCCGGACACAGTGGTTAACGCGGTTGGAGAAATCACTCGCGTTGGGCGCGATGACTCGCGCTTCCCGATGTTGGCGACTTCGATGGTACAACCGAATGGACATCAGGTGTACGCGTACCTTAATGCACGTGCCTTGGTTGATTCCGTTGTCGACATCGATCCCCTCGGCTCCCAATGCGGCACGCATGCCTGCGACGCCGTCACTAAATACTCATGGAACGTCAAATGGGATCGGCCGGACGTAGTTACGCTGCCACAGGGTGAACAAACCAGCTACGGCATCGACGCCACGACCGGCTACGTAAGGTGGGTGCAGGCCGGGAGCGACTCGTCCACTCGCGCACGGTACGACTACACTACCGACGGTCTGCTGCGCACCGTACGTGAAGCAGGCGCCCGCACGCAAGACACAACAGCGCTCCAGTACGACGCCGCGCTCGGCAATCTGAAGCAGGCCCGATCGCCGCTCGGATTTGTGACGACGCACTGGCCAGATGCTATCGGTCGCGACACGCTCGTTACGCGACCCATCGCCGCCTCGGGGCAGTATCTCCAGAAGGCGACCGCGCGCTTCAACATCCTCGGTGCCGATACCCTCTCCATCATCAGTGGACCGGACCTTCCGAATGCACCGACCAACACTGTTTCGTTGACGGTTCGGAAGCTCTACGACGCCGAAGGGAACCTAACGAGCCTCAGTCAGTGGGGGAGCACCGATCCGAATGGGATCGGCACCATTCAGGTGCAGCGGACTTACGACGCGTTCGGTCGGCTGACGCAAGAGACAGGCGGACCCGACCCGGCGATCTGGCGGTATGACGCCGCAAGCAACTTGACGAATGGCGGACGCGTGGGCGGCGACAATGTCGTCAACGTGTACGACGCGACCAATCGTGTGAAACTCCACAATTCCGATTCGCTCACATATAGCACGAGTGGAATGCTCGTACGGGCGGCGAATGGAGACGCGCAAGTCGGACGGGGCTACTATCCAAACGGCGCCGTGGCCGTCGACACGCTGCGCATCCGTACAGCCGTCGGGAGCAATTTTTCGCAGCACGTTTACGTCACACGCTACCGCTACGACTTGAACGGTCGTAGGCGCTGGATCATTCCGCCAGCGGCGCTTCTTCCAAGCCCACGTGTGTCGGACAGCATCGAATACCGCTATGACGCGGTCTTCGGACAGCTCGCCAAGATCATTGACGCCAACGGCTACAATTACCGCTTCGAGTACGACAGCGCCGGCCGGCTGCGACGCGATATTCGGTTGTCGGGGCGCGCCGACAGCGTAGTGAAGGACTATGCGTATGATGCGGACGGGCGTGCGACACGCATCGCTGGGAATACGGTTTCGTATGACGCGGCGTCGCACATGCTGACTGCGGGCTCCGAAAGCTTTAGCTACGATGGACTCGACCACCTTGTCGAAGCCCACACTCGCGGCGGCAGTGAGTACTACACCTTCGATCCGCTCGGCAATCGGGCCTGGAGCCAGACCGGCCTCAATCCCGAATCGCATTATGTCTATCGCGCAGGAACTGGCGAGCTGCTCAAAGAGCTGCGATTCCCGCTCGATCCCACGGCGGGCGATACGACGGTACACTGGGTGAACCACGGCCTAACGACGGAGAAGTACACGGCGAAGCAGCTTGGTTCGTGTCCCGATGATCCTGGAGGAGCGAACCCATGTTACGTCTATGGCGTCCACGACCAGCTGTACTACTTCGACGAGGACCGTCGCCTCGTAACGACCGCTCTGTTGAGCGACAGCACGGGAGCCGGTTCAGGCTCGGTGTATCGCGAGACGGGAGAGTCGCGGTACGATGCACTAGGTCGCCGCATCTTCAATCGTCTCGTCCGCGGCACGAACTGTCAGACGAAGAACGCGAGCTCGGGCTGCCGGAGCACACTAACGCGCACCGTCTGGGACGGCGCACAGGTTCTTGGAGAGATCCGCGTCCCGGGCGACACGGGCGATGCCGCGCTCGAGAGTGACGCACCGTATGAATGGGATTATGCGACTGGCGTCATCGGCTATGTAAATGCGCCCGACGTCTTCGGCATGGATCTCCCTGTCGCGCTTCACCGAAGTGGTGAGGTCGTGGTGCCGATCGCGGACGCGCGGGGCGCGTTCTATGACGCGCGCTGCCCGTCGGTCGGCGGAAGCTGCGGCGCGAGTGTACCACTACCAGCATCCGGTGCCTTCGGAACGACGTCGGGTGATCCGGATTCGCTCGCTTTTTTCGGAAGCGCGCTGTGGGCGCAGCGTGACCCGGGAACTGGACTACAGTACCGGCGCAACCGGCATTACGATCCGACGACTGGTCGCTTCATTCAGGCGGACCCGATCGGATTGGCGGGTGGACTGAATGCATACGGGTTTGCTAACGGCGATCCAGTGTCGTACAGTGATCCATTCGGCTTGTGTCCAATCGAGAAGCCGTTATGCAATTGGATCAAAGCGACATTGATGGCTGCTGGGACCGATATCGGCTTTCTATTGGGAGGCGGTAGCGGCCTTCTAACCGGCCCGGGCGCGGTAGTCGCGAGTCCCGTCGGTGCAATGGCCGGGGCAACTGTGGGAGCAGGAATTGGGCTCGCCGCTGGAGAGCTGACGGACCGAGTCTTCTTTTCAGAAAAGGAGGGAGGAGGTCATTCGCCCGGCTCATCAGGCGGTGGCGACGCCGCGCAGCAAGCGAAGGATTGGCTCGCGAATACCAATCGCTCAAATCCTGGATTAAACCGAGACTTGTCGAAGTGGTTCAACGATGGCGGTAAGTTGCCAGGGAGCATCAGCCGTGAGTATCTCCAGAATTACCTGACCGCTGCGCGAGATGCGATTGCGCGCGGCATCGACAAGTCTGGCATACAGGCGTTGCGAGTCGAACAGATACAACAAGCCTTAGCGAATATGGAACCTCAATAATGCTACGGCGACATGACTGGAAGAGGCGTGCGACCTGACATCCCGTGGCTACTTGTGCTGTTCTGGCCGGAATTAACTCTCGCTTGGGCCGATAGAGATATCGGCCCAGGTTTTCTCGCGCGTGATGAGCTCTTTGAAACAATAGCAGAGGATGATATTACTGGCTTTTACGATCGCCTCTATGCGCCTAACGGCGATTTTGTGGGCCTTCAAATCACGCCGTTGGCCACGCCGTCTCTTCCGCAGATGCTTGCTCATCTGCCATACGTAAGAAGTGTCGAGAGCCATCGTCAACTACGGATCTTTCTAACTGGCCGATCGCCTGATCCAATATCCGAGATCATTGATCAGGCATTCGGCGGGCGCATATATCGTTCGTTTGACAACACTTATGCCATCAGTCTCGACACTTATTTCCTTCGTGAGCATGAACGTCTGCTCATTGCGGCAGGCCCAGCACGCTGGGAAACGATTCGTCCGACAGCCTCATGAAGACAATGCGAACGTTGGACGTAAATGCTACGACAGCGCCCATGGTCCGACATTCGCTGGCCTCTGCCATTGCGTCTCAATCAATTGCTGACGGCGGGTTATCCTTCGCGCACTGGCTACCTAACGCGGAACCCAGAACCGAAACCGGCTCCCTTTCCCGATCTCGCTTTGTACACTGAGATCGCCACCTAACGCGCGAGCCAATCGACGCGATACGCTCAAGCCCAGGCCCGCGCCGCCGGCCTTTCGCGTCGCCGTCTGATCGACCTGCCAGAAGGTCTCGAAGACCTGCTCCTGGTGCTCCGGCGCGATCCCGATGCCGGTGTCCAGAACGTCGAAGACCACGCGGCCATTCTCGACGCGCGACGCGAGCGTGATCCCGCCGTCGTCCGTGAACTTGATCGCGTTCGACAACAGATTCACGAGCACCTGCCGCACCTTCGCCGAATCGGACATGAACGTCGCCTTCTCGTTAGGTGTGGAGATGCCGAACGTCAATCCTTTCGCCGCCACCACCGGCTCCACGAGCGCTCCCGCCTCCCGCGTCACCTCCGCGACGTCGATCGACGCGACGCGCAGATTCTCCTGACCGGCCTCGATGCGACTGAACGACAGGATGTCGTCCACCAACTCCACCAGGTGTCGCGCCGAGAGCTGGACGCGTGCCAGCTGCTCGCGCTGCACGTCGGTCACCGGACCGGCGACGCCATCGTGCAACAGCTCCGCGTAGCCGACGATCGCGTTCAGCGGCGTCCTGAGCTCATGCGACATCACCGCCAGGAAATCGTTCTTCGCGCGGTTCGCCACCTCGGCCACTTCGCGCGCCTCCTCGGCCTCGGTCGTCGTTTCGCGTAATTGCTCGAGCGCCTGTTCCATCTCGACGGCCTGATCCTCGAGCAGTTGGGCCTGCTCCTCGAGCTGCCCCTGCGTCTTCTGCTGCGCGATCACGTCGTTGCGGATGGAGCGGTTGGTGACAAACGCGAGGAGGAACGCTCCGAACGTGCCGATCACGATCACCGCCAGTGCCAAGTCGCGGATGCGAAGGCGCGCCGCGTCTCGCTCAGCGAGACGGCGGCGCTCGGACTCCGACATACTGTCCGCGAGAGTGCGCACGCTGTCCATGAGCGCCTTGCCCACGCCCGAGCGGACGTGCGTGAGTGCGGCAGCCGCATCGACCGCTCGGAGCGCGACTGATTGATCGAGCTCGTGCACCTTGCGCCGAGCGAGCTGCCGCAAGCTGTCCAGCCGCGCACGCTGCTGATCGTCGTTATCCACGAGACTATGCAACGCCACGAGATGGGAATCCGCCGCGACCCGCCCGTCGTGATATGGTCCCAGGTAGCTGCTGTCGCCCGTGATGATGTAACCGCGCTGACCCGTCTCGGCGTCGACCATCGCCGCAAGCACTTCATCCAGATTGCGCAACACGCTATTCGTGTGGTCGACGGCCGCGATTGCTCCGCGCAGCCGTAACACCACGACAAGGGCCGTGATGCCGACGAGCAGGGTGAGCACGGCGGACCCGAGCGCGATGGCGATCTTCTGACGAACAGTCATCGGCAGGGATTGTACTTCTTCGGGCACTCAGTTCGGAAGCGGCTTGGGCCTCTCCTCTTCCCTCCATTACCTCCCGTGAATTATTTCGACTGTCTAGTCGAGACAGAGATCATGAGAGCATCGGCTGGACGGTTCCATGCCGGGATCTGCTTTTTTCCTACAGTGGCGAGAGCCGCGGGAGGCCCGCTGAAACCACTGACACGCCACTGAGACCGCTGACGGGCTCCGTGGGCGGCGACAAGTCCACTTGTCATCCTGAGCAACGCGAAGGATCTGCTGTTGGGCTTCTTTGAAAAAATTCGAGGTGGACTTGACGCGTGGAGCCGTGCCTGCTGAGGAGGGCGTCAGTGATTTCAGCGTCGTGTCAGTGTTTCAGCGGTCCCTCGCTTTCGCTTGGGGTCAACATCTCCATTAAAATCCACTGGCTCTCAACTTCGACGCCTGGAGGCGTGCCGTGATTCGCTCGCTCCGTGATCTGCGAGACGTTGCCGTGCTCGCGCTGTCGCTCGTTGCTCTGTCCGTCGCCGAGCCCGTCGGCGCCCAACGTCCGCGTCCACCGACCGGTCCGCTCCACCCATACACGAGTGTGCCCGGCGTCGCGATGCCGTTCGATTCATCGGCGTTCGGCGCGCTCCGTTGGCGCGAGCTGGGCCCATACCGCGGCGGCAGGTCGGTGGCAGTGACCGGGAATCCCTCGCGGCCTAACGAGTTCTGGCAGGGATCGCCGGGTGGTGGCGTCTTCAAGTCGGTCAACGCCGGCGAGTCGTGGGCACCCGTGACGGACAAATACTTCGGCGGGACGATCGGAGCGATCGCCGTCGCGCCGTCGTCGCCGGACGTGGTGTACGTGGGCGGCGGTGAGTATCCGCTCCGCGGGAACGTCTCGCACGGCGACGGCGTGTGGAAGACGACGGACGGTGGAAAGACCTGGATGTACATGGGTCTGAAAGAGACGCGGCAAATCGGCGACATCGTCGTGAATCCCACGAATCCCGAGCTCGTGTACGTCGGCGCGCTGGGCCACGTCTGGGCGCCTAACGCGGAGCGGGGCGTCTATCGCTCGAAGGACGGCGGCCGGACATGGGACAAGATCTTGTTCCGCAACGACTCGACTGGTGTCGTCGATCTCGTGATGGATCCGAACAACGCGAACGTCCTCTATGCCGCTTTCTGGCAGGCGGGACGCACGCCATGGCTGCTCTCGTCAGGCGGAAAGGGCAGTGGACTGTTCAAGACGACCGACGGCGGCGACCACTGGACGGAGATCACCCGCAACCCCGGTCTGCCCGAAGGCATCTGGGGCAACATCGGCATCACCGTCTCGGCGGCAAACTCGAATCGCCTCTGGGCGAACATCGAGGCGGATTCCGGCGGCGTGTTTCGATCGAACGACGGCGGCGCGACATGGACGCGCACGAATGGCGATCGATCTCTCCGCCAGCGTGCATGGTACTACACCAAGATTCACGCCGATCCAAAGGACACGAATCTCGTGTACGTGAACAACGTGTCGTTCATGAAATCCACGGACGGCGGGAAGACGTTCCGTCCTGTTGGCGGAATGCGCCACGGCGACTCGCATGATCTATGGATCGACCCAAAGGATCCACGCCGCATGATCGAAGCAGACGACGGCGGCGGCGAAGTGACCGTCGACGGCGGCAAGACCTGGACCGACGAAGATTTCGCAACTGCTCAATTCTACCATGTCATCGCGACGAATCATTTCCCGTATCATGTTTGCGGCGCGCAGCAGGACAACTCGACGCTCTGCGGGCCGAGCCGAGCACCGTCGGGGGCCATCGACATTAGCGACTGGAAGGAGGCGGGCGGTGGTGAATCTGGTTGGATCGCGGCACGCCCCGACGATCCCGACGTCATCTACGCCGGCAGCTACGGCAATCTGCTCACGCGGAAGGACATGCGCACCGAGGTCGCGCGGAATGTGAATCCTTGGCCGGACAATCCGATGGGCCACCCGGCGAAGGACCTGAAGTACCGATTCCAATGGACGTTCCCGATCATCACGTCGGTGCACGATCCGAACGTCATCTACGCGGGATCGAACGCCGTGCACAAATCGACGAACGGCGGGCAGAGCTGGACGGTGATCTCGCCCGACCTCACGTACGCGGACCCGGCGACGTTAGGCAACTCCGGTGGCCCGATCACCAAGGACCAGACGTCGGTCGAGTACTACGCCGTCGTCTTCGTGATCGAAGAATCTCCACTGGACGGCCAAGTTCTCTGGACCGGTTCAGACGACGGGAAAGTCTTCGTCACGCGGGACGGTGGAAAGAGCTGGCAGAACGTGACGCCACCCGACATGCAGAAATACACGCGTGTGTCGAGCATCGACGCGTCGCACTTCGGCGCGGGCATCGCGTACCTCGCGGCGAATCGCTACCAGCTCGACGACGATCGACCTTTCTTATGGAAGACACAAGATTTCGGCAAGACGTGGACGCGCATCGATACGGGCATCGATCAGACCGAGTTCGCGCGCGTGGTGCGAGAGGATCCGGAGAAGCGCGGCTTGCTTGTCGCTGGCACTGAGCGCGGTGTCTGGTTCTCGGCCGACGACGGACAGGGTTGGCAGAAGCTCCAGCTCAATCTGCCGATCGTGCCGGTGCACGATCTCATTTTCAAGGAAGGCGACATCGTGCTCGCGACGCATGGCCGCTCCTTCTGGGTGATGGACAACATCGCCACGCTCGAGCAGCTGTCGCCGGCTGTGCTGGCGAGCACCGCACATCTCTTCAAGCCACGTGATCAGTATCGCGCCAATTTCGGTGGAGGCTTCGGCGGGGGGCGTCGCGGTGGTGCCGCGGCGCAGGCGATCACGCCCGAGAATGCGCCGCAGCATCCGATCGCGACGAACCCGCAAGGCGGCGTTCTCGTTCAGTATTTCCTCAAGGCCGGTAATCTGGACGTGTCGCTCGACTTCCTCGATGCGCAGGGCAAGTTGATTCGCACGTACACGAGCAAGCTCGATTCGGCTGCCTACGCGGACTCCGTGCGAAGGCAGCAGCGCACGCAATCGCGCACGGACAGTCTGCGTCGAGCGGGTCTCGCGGAGGACAGCATCACGAAGCTGGTACGCGTGGCGACGGATGCCGCGGGCGGTATCGACCCGGCTGGTGACGATGAGTTCCGCGCGCCACCCACGCCGCGCGCGCCGAACCGCGCGGGCGTGAACACCTTCAACTGGAACATGCGCTATCCGGACGCGTCCAGCTTCCAGGGGATGATTCTCTGGGCGGCAGGTACGCAGGGGCCGTTGGCGCCTCCGGGGACGTACAGCGTGCGCCTAACGGTTGGCGGCAAACCGATTGGAACGGAAAACTTCCGCTTAAACCCGGATCCGCGCTCGAAGGGAGTAACGACGGCGGATTATACCGAGCAGTTCGCGCTGCTCACGAAGATTCGCGATCGGTTCTCGGAGACGAACGATGCGGTGAAGAAGATCCGCTTCGTGAAGCGCGAGATCGAGGACCGCCGGAAGCGCATCTCCGCTGATCGGCAGGCAAGCTTCGCCACCGCGGCGACGGCGATCGAGCAAGTGCTGTCGCAGATCGAGGACTCGCTGTATCAAACGAAGAACCGCAGCGGTCAGGATCCGCTCAACTATCCGATCCGTCTCAATAACAAGATTGGTGCATTGATGGGCGTGGTGGGCAGTGCGGATGGCCGGCCAACGCAGCAGTCGTACGCCGTATTCACGGAGCTCTCACAGGAGTTGGATCGCGAGCTCGCGGCGCTGAAGCGAACGCTCGACGCGGGATTGCCGCGTCTCAATGGCATGCTGAAGGATGCAGGTCTGCCGGCGATCGAGGCAAAGCCAGTGGATGCGCCGCCGCCGAGACAGGTGGCGGAAGAGTAGAGAGAAGGTGCTGGGTGATAGGTGCTAGGTGCTAGAGCTTCTACTAGCACCCAGCACCCAACACCCAGCACCTAGGTCGTGAAGGGCTCATACCCCATGCCCATCGAGTGGTATCCCTTGTCCACGTAAATCGTGGTGCCGGTGATACCACTCGCCAGCTTTGAAGAAAGAAACGCGGCCGTGTTGCCGACGTCGGTGGGCTCGAGCGGGGAAGTGATCGGAGCAGTCTTCGCGACGTACTCCACCATCCGCTCGATGATGCCGATGGCGCTCGCGGCGCGAGAGGCCCATGGGCCGGCGGAGATCGTATTCACGCGGATGCCGAACTTGCGGCCCGCCTCGAACGCCAAGGTGCGTGTGTCGCTCTCGAGTGCCGCCTTGGCCGATGACATGCCACCGCCGTAGCCCGGGATCACGCGCTCGCTGGCCATGTAGGTGAGCGAAACCACCGAGCCATGTTCGCGCATCATTGGTCCGAAGCGCGCGAGCATCGACACGAGTGAGTAAGCACTCACACTGATCGCGGTGAGATATCCGGAGCGGCTCGTCTCGAGCAGCGGCTTCTTCACTTCGGGTCCGTTCGCGAGCGAATGCACCAGAATGTCGATTGGCTTCTCGCCGAAATCGTCGACGAGACGCTTTGCCACACCGTCGATTGTACAATCGCCGACGTCCTTGTAGCGCTTGTTCGTGCGGACGTCTTCGGGCATGTCATCGTAGCGATCGTACGCGGCGTCGAGCGGGTAAATCTTCTCGAATTGCATCATGGCGCCCGAGCTCAAACGCCGCGATGCGTCCATCTTCCCGCGCTCGAGCAAATTCATGAAGATGTTGAGCGCCGGAGGCCACGTTCCCACGCACACGCTCGCGCCGGCTTCGGCAAGGGCTTTAGCAATCGCGAAACCAAAGCCCGCGTCATCCGCCACACCGGCGACGAACGCGCGCCGCCCCTCGAGATCGATTGGTAACATGGCCGTAAGTCTAGCCAGACTCGGTGCGCGATTCACCGTTTCTGAGCGCGCTCTCATCGAAATGCCGGTGCGTCTTCGGATGCCGCGGAAGGAAAGGCCTCGATAAGATCAGGCGACTACTGCACTACGAGACCGAGGGGGTGCGGAATGGCGACCGTGCTCTATGTCGACGACGAAGATGCCATCCGGCGCGCGGTGGTGGCCTGGCTCACGCGGCAGGGGCACACGGTGCACGCCGCCGCCACCCTAGGGGACGCCCGCCAACTCCTCGAGTCAGAGTCCATCGATGGCGCCTTCGTCGATCTCTGGCTCGGCGACGAAAGCGGTCTCGAGCTACAGGACTGGATCGACGAGCATCAGCCGGACCTTTCGGGGAAGATCGTGTTCGTCACTGGCGACATCGCCGCCGAGGCAAGCACCACGCTCGCCACGTTAGGTCGGCCGGTGCTCGCCAAGCCGTTTGATCTTCGGGACTTGGACGCGTTCGTTGCAGCCTGGGCGTCATCCTGAGCGCAGCGAAGGATCGGTGGTCTCAACCGGTCGATGCAACACTTTCTGACATCCATTGCTGAATCGCAGATACCGCGGATAGCAGCGACCAAAGCAACAGCAGATCCTTCACAGAGCCAGTCCTCGAGAGAAGCGAATTGCTCAGCATGACAGGTGGGCTGTAGCTCGGCGGTGTGCAGGTCCCAGAACAGCGTCCGGGCTCGTGGCGAAGGGAAGGCGCGATCGGCCGAGGGACAGATCCGTGCAATCCGACCGATCCGTGAAATCCGTATTCTCCTGGTTTGGTCGCTCTTCTCTCAGCTCCGAAAAGCAGAGGTGGATTGAACTCACCCCCGCTTTTCCGCCGGCGAGCGGGCGGGAGTGCGCGCGAGAAGCAGATCCTTCGGTCGCTGCGCTCCCTCAGGATGACCAACGGCTCGAGCGGTATGACATCTGCCCGATGAGGCCGGACGATAGATTCAGCCCGACCCGTAGAGAAAGCCCAAGAATGCACTCGCATCGCGCACCCGCCCGGCGCGGTCCGGAAAGTCACGTCGACGATATGCCGGTCCCGGTTGCGCCGGGCCCTTCGTTCTCGCGCGGACTCTGGCGAATCGCGGCGGCCGACGTCTCGAGCGACAATCGGGTGCGCCTCTTACGGGACGGCCCTGCGACTTTCGACGCGATGATCGAGCTCATTGAAGGCGCACAGAGCTCGGTCGCCCTGGAGAGCTACATCTTCCGCTCGGACGAAGTCGGCCATCGCTTCGGCGACGCGCTGACCAAGGCAGTGGAGCGAGGTGTCACGGTCCGGCTCCTTCTCGACTGGGTCGGCGCCCGCGGCACGTCGCGAGGGTTCATTCGACAGCTGGGTCGCAACGGCGTCGACGTGCAGGTGTTCAACAAGCTCGGATTCCGGCGGTGGTTTGGCTTTCTCCCGCGCGATCACCGGAAGCTGCTCGTGGTTGACGAGCGCGTTGGCATCACCGGCGGCGTCGGAGTCGGTCGCGAATGGACGACGGGCGTTCTCAAGAAGCACCGGTCGCGCTGGCGTGACACAGCCGTCGTCATCGAAGGCCCCGCTGCGCACGACATGGTCTCGGCATTCGAAACGATGTGGCGACGCACGGTCGGTCGCGAGCGGCGAGGGTCGCATCGATTTCTTCGCCGCGCGGCGCGTGGATCGCATCTGGATCCCGCGACGCATACGCCCGCGCTCATTGGTATCGTCGAGGGAGAGCCGCTGCGTCTTCGTGTCTCCCGCGCGCTGCAGATCCAGGCGATTTCGGCGGAGCGATCGATCTGGATCGCGACCGCTTACTTCGCCCCTTCACCGTCAGAGGTCGAAGCGCTGAACGGCGCCGCCCGCGACGGCGTCGATGTCCGCATCCTGCTTCCGAGCCGCAACGATCACCCATGGGTATCGCTGCTGGCGCGTCGCTATTACCGCCGCCTACTCACAAACGGCGTGCGGCTCTGGGAGTGGCAAGGCGAGATGATGCACGCCAAGTCGAGCGTCATCGACGGTCGGTGGGTGCGAATTGGCTCGACTGATTTCAATCCTTTGGGCGTCGCCATCAACTATGAGCTCGACGCCGTGATCGAGGACCCGGCACTCGGCCAAGAGGCAGAGCAGATGTTTCTGGCGGACCTGGAGAACTCGAAGGAAGTGGGATTGCGAGGAGCGCGAGGCTAATCGCGACAGAAGGCACAGCCTCTGCGAACTGAACGGAAGATGACGCTACGCCAATTTCTGCATCGACCGCTCCTTTGCCTGGCAGCGGCGGCAACTTTCGTTTTGCCGGCGCCGCTCGCCGCGCAAGCCACGGAACCTGCACCGCCAGCAGCGCAGATTCCGCTGTTTACATGGAGGGATGCGTATCTCGCCGGCGGGTTCGTGGCGGCGACGCTCGCGCTGCGGCCCGTGGACAAGTACTTCGCGACGCGGCTTCAGGACAAGTACACCCAATCGAATCAATTTCTGCAGAAGGTCGCGGTCATCGTCCGCACGATTGCCGAGCCGGGGGCGTTCGTCATCGGCGGCTCTTTGTACGTCGTTGGGCGCGCGACGAAGCAGCGTGACATGGCGGATCTGGGGCTGCATGGCACCGAGGCTGTCGTCGTAGCGAGCGTCTTCGCAGGTGGCCTCAAGGACGTCTTCGGTCGCGCGCGCCCGTTCGTTCATCCGCCAACCGACAGCACGGGGTACAATCCGAACAGTTGGGAGTTCGGCCGTGGCTTCACCAAAGGCGACGACTATCGATCGTTCCCGTCGGGGCACTCGGTCGCGGCGTTCGCCGCCGCGGCGGCGGTTGCCAACGAGTCGTACCGGTGGTGGCCGAACATGAAGTGGCCGATGGGGGTGGCGATGTACGGCGGCGCCACGCTCGTTGGAGTTTCAAGGATGTATAACAACCGGCACTGGGCGAGTGACGTGATGATGGGCGCGGCGATCGGCACGTTCGCGGGGAACAAGGTGGTGCGTTATCATCATCGCGTGCACCCCGACAACAAGTTCGACAAATGGCTCCTCGGCGGCTCGCTCCATCAGAATGCGGTTGGACATTACACCGCCTTTTCCTGGTCGATCTTTCCGCCGCCGCGGTGATCCTCGTTAGGCCGGCGCCGCGGTGAAGCCAGGGATCGTCGTCATCGCCGAGATTACAGGACCGGTCGCCGAGCGAATTCATGAGATTCAGCGACAGTACGATCCGCGGATGGCCGCCGAATTGCCGCCCCATCTCACGCTCGTCGGCTCGTCTGGGATGGGGCCACTCTCGGCGCGAACCGACTCGGAGCAGCTCCGCGAAGCACTGATTCCGGCCGCGCATGGGACGCCGCCGTTGACGCTCGAGTTCGAGCCGCCGATGCGGTTCATGCAGAGCAAGGTCGTCGTGCTCCCACTCGATCCCAACGGTCCCGTGCGCGCGCTCCACGAGAGAATCGTCGAGCGCATTCGCGCGGCGAAGATCGTGAACGAGCGGGCGCGATTCACTTTCACGCCGCACTGCACGCTCAATCTCTATCGCGAGCTGCCGCCAGAGGAGCTCCGGAGTCTTCTGGCGATGCGGTTCGACGAGCCAGTGCGCGTCGACGCGATACAGGCCTATCGCGCCACAAGCACGTCGAGCAGCAAGCAGTTGTTCGCCCTTCCGCTCGCGGGCTAGAACGCGCGCGAAATGGAGATCGCGAGGCTACAAGCGAACGGCCCCGGCGGTGTTCACAAAAACTCTGCTCGCTTTGGCGCGAGACTTCTCGCGCCACACCGAACCGATCAGAGTCTTCCGAGTTATCCCCACTTACCGGCTTGACCCGTCGATCTCTCGAAACGGGGAGAGACTCGGCTCTCGCCTAACACAAAGTGGAGTTCCCGGCGCCAAGTGGAGCTCGCGATCGTGCACGCCAGGCCTTGGGGATTACCCTGACGACTCGGATCTCTCCGTGTGGAGCAAGAGCATCAGGCGCCCGATTAACGATCGATCTTTTGTGAACGCCACACCAATCGAGTTCGGCGCACATGGCCGAACGATGTCTTTCACAAAGAGAGCGCTTTCTTGATCGCCTTCTCGAGATCCTGGTCGCCACCGAGGCCGGTGTAGACAACCTTGCCCGACTTGTCGAGCACGACGACGTACGATGTTGCCGGAACGTCGTAGGCGCCGGTCGCGGCGCCATTGCGATCGAAGAGCTGATCGCCGGGAATCTCGTGCTTGGCGACGTAGGCCTTTACGCGCTCGGGTGATTGATTCACCGAAACGGACACGCCGACGAACTTTACTTGCGACGCGTATTTCGTGTGTACGGCCTTGAGCGTCGGCTCGAGCTCGCGACAGTTGGGGCACCAGGTCGCCCAGAACTCGATGAGCACCGGTGTTTTGCCGACGTACTGGGCGAGATTGGCCGGCTTGCCATCCAGGGTCTCGAGCGCGACCCCAGGCGCCTTGGCGCCAATCTCGATGCCACTATCCTGCGCCGCCGCGGTCGCCACGGCGCCGAGCATCATCGTACTCGTTAGGCTCATCACGGCCAATACGACATGAAATTTCATTCGACTCTCCTAAGTCCGTTCTTGATCAGATTCCCTTTGGCCGCTGAAACCACTGACACTGCGCTGAGACCGCTGACGGACTCCCTGCGGTGAGGACTTCACTTGTCATCCTGAGCAAGCGAAAGATCTGCTGTTTGCTTTTTTTGAAAAAATCGCCTGAACTGGTGCATGGAGTCGTCGCTGCTGAGGAAGCGTCAGTGGTTTCAGCGCCGTGTCAGCGGTGTCAGCGGCCACTGGCCTCACCCGTGAAAAAATGCCCAGAAGCTCCCTAGATCCAAAGCTGTCCACCTTTCACCAGATAGTACTCCGCGACGCCGAGCATAACGAGCGCGAAGACGCGCTTCACCCACACCATCCAGAGCCCGGCGCGCGGGAGTCGTGACAATGATCCTGACGACAAGCCGACGACGACGAGCAGCGTGCACATCCCCAGCGAGAACACGAACAAATAGATGAACCCCAGCGTAGCGCTGTGCGTCGTTGACACCCACGTCAGCACCGCCGCCATGACAGGCGCGGAGCACGGGGTGGCCACGAGGCCGGACAGCGCACCCATCACCAACGCGCCCGAGTAGCGGCCCGCCGTTCCCGCCGTCGAAGCCCGAGAGAGCAATGCCGAAGGAACTCGGATCGGGATGATGTCCAGCATCCCGAGCGCGGCGACGATGAGAACGTTCGCCATCAGGAAATACAACCACGGATTGGTACTCACCGTTCCGAAGAGCGTTCCCGTGAGTCCCGCAAACAGGCCCAACGCGGAATACACGAGGGCCAGGCCAAAGACGTACGTGAGGGTGAGCCCTAGCGGCCGCCAACGCGCGTTCCGCGGTGCCGTACCCGCGACCGAGGCCTCCGAGCCGCCGACGATCGCCGCCGTTATCGGGATCATCGGATAGATGCACGGAGTAAGACTCGTCAGCACGCCCCCAGCGAAGAGGAGCGGAATGGCGAGCGCGGGGTTACCGGAGAGGGTGTCGCGGAGTGTAGAGAAATCGACCATCGTGCTGTCGAGTGACTCGCGTCACGATTCGGTCGTTAACCTGAGTTGAGCGGTTAACACAGCGCTCGCAAACGCGTCATTCATGTGTGGCCGATGAGGCTCTCGCCGCTCACGGCTCTTCATCGTTCAGGAGAATAGTATGTCGGGCATCACGTCGAGGACATGGCTCACGCCGTCACTGGCAATGCTTGCCGCGGTGCTTTGGTTCCCGGTGGCTGCCTGTGCTCAGACGCAGGATCACAAGCCGCCACCGGCAAAAGCGCCGGCCGGCGAAATGGGCGACGACGATCACATGGCCGGCATGGCGGACCACGCGATGGGCGACATGGGCATGGACGCCATCATGGGCCTGCACATGGAGATGACGCCGAAGCGCGTGGCCACGCATGACGATTCGACGCGCGCTCTCGCCGTTGTCGGCGAGCTGCGCCGGGCGATCGCGAAATACAAGGACGTGAGCGTCGCCGAGCGGGACGGATTCAAGATGTTCGCGCCGAACATCAGGAATCAGCGCGTCTTCCATTTCACGAGCTATCGCAACGCCTTCAAAGAATCGTTCCGCTTCGATCCCGAGCAACCGACGTCCTTGCTCTACAAGCGTGCGCCCGATGGTCAGATGATGCTCATCGGTGCGATGTACACTATGCCGAAGCGCGCCGACATCGACAAGCTGAATGAGCGCGTGCCGCTCGGCATCGCGCAGTGGCACAAGCATGTGAATTGGTGCGTGCCGAAGCGCGGCGAGACCTCACGCTGGAGTGAGCGTGAGAATGGACGTCCGGTGTTCGGTCCGGAGAGTCCGATCGCGACGCAGGCCGCATGCGACTCGGTCGGCGGGAATTTTCTTGCCTCGCCATTGGGTTGGATGGTGCACGCGAACGTGTTCGCCGGCGCCGACCTCGGCTCCATCTTCGGCGACGATCACGGCGGCCACCAGCACGGGACCTGAGTCGCTCGGCTTAGTGGTCCCTTAGCACCGACAGACGTTACAAAGTGGGATCCGTCATTGTCTTGAAGGTATGATGACGAGATCCCACTTCCGTTTAATACGGCTGCTCGCGCTCACGTTGACGCCCTGCGTCGCCGTCGCGCAGGACTCCAGCGACGTGAAGCAGCAAAGCGAGCGTCGTGCAGACGCCACGCCTGCGGTAACGGCCGGCGTCACCACCGGTTCGATGTCGTTCGCAGATCATCGCGTACAGCAAGGCGTGACCGGAGTTCTCCGATACCACGTTGGCTCATCGATCTCTGTTGCCGCGTCGCCGACGTATGCACGGATGACGTACCCCGCCTCACTAGGCGGAGGTTCGGTGAGCGCCCTTACCGATCTCCCGATCGAATTGTCGCTCGACCGAGCCATCGGGGTGGTTTGGACGCCGACGCTCGGTCTGTCGTTAGGCACGACGTTGCCGGTGGGCAATGAGCGGCTCGGGTTCGGCAGCGGGGCGGTGGGCGCAAGCATTGGCGCGGGCCTGGGTCTCTCGCCGACCGATGTGTTCTCGCTGCATGTCGGTGTCGGAGCGCCGCTGACGGACTATCGCATGGTAGGTGCCCTGGGATCTTCCGGATCGACGTGGGGAGATTTCGAAGTGAGCTCCCACCTGCTCGATCGGTTCGACGCGACCATTGGGTTCGACGGAGATTTTGCAACGTCGGATTCGCTCGGCCCCGCGCGAGCCGTGGCGTTCTCGCTCGCTGCCTCTGTCGCCGGCCCTTTTACGATGACGTTGAGCGGCGGACATGGCGTGAGCGGCGCCGCGGCGAGATGGACGGTCGCGTTAGGCTTCGGTACGGACTTCGCTGGATTTCAGGCGATCGGCTCCTCGTCGCCAATTCAGCGTTTCCTAAAGGCGATGGGTGGGTCGTCTCATCGCGGTTCTGGTAGCGCCAACAGCGGCCACGGGCGGGGACCGTAGCTTGTACATCGATTCCTTGACCCCCGAGTCGAGATCGCGATAGGGCAAGCCAGTCCTGGGGGATGACCCGGAAAACCCGGATCTCCCCATGTGAAGAAGGAGCACCGCGCGCCGAGTACCGATCGATCGTTTTTGTGAACGGCACACCAAGCGAGTTCGGTGCTCGTAGCATCCCGAGGCAGTTCACCAAAACTCCAAATGCGTTGGCGCGCGAGCTTTGGCGCCACGACGAACCGATCAGGGTCTTCCGGGTTATCCCCAGTCACCGGCGGGACTGGTCGAGCACTCAACAAGCCGAGACTCTGAACTTATTGTTCGTCGATAGTGCGGATTACGCGGCAGGGATTGCCGGCGGCGAACACGCCGGCGGGGATGTCGCGTGTCACGACGCTGCCGGCGCCGATGACAGCGCGTGAGCCGATCGTGACGCCGGGCAGTATGATCGCGCCGCCGCCGACCCAGACGTCGGAACCGATCTCCACAGGCTTGCCGAATTCCTCTTTGCGACGCTGTGCGGCGTTGAAGGGATGCATCGGTGTGTAGATCTGCACGGCGGGACCGAAGAGCGAGTAATCGCCGATGCGAACCGAGCAGACGTCCAGCACCACGCAATTGAAGTTGAAAAAGACGCGCTCGCCGAGGTAAATGTTCTCGCCATAGTCGCAGAAAAACGGCGGCTGCATCCAGACCGTCTCGCCTCCCTCGCCGAAGAGATTGCGCAGAATCTCGCGGCGCGCGTCTTGTTCCCCCTCACGCGTGGCATTGAGCGCTTGACAGAAGTCCCGGGCGCGCTCACGGGCGAGCACCAAGGTGGGATCCAGGGGGTCGTACATCTCTCCGGCGAGCATCTTCTGGCGTTCACTCCGCATTACGATCTCCCCATGTAAATTCCGTGTTCACTTCAGGCTAATCGGCTTCACCCTCTTCTCTCTGCATTCACGTGGCCGTTCCGTTTATCTACGTCGTGAAAGGCTTGCGCAAGGTCGTTGCTCCTTCGCGCATCATTCTCGACGACATCTGGCTCTCGTTCTACCCCGACGCCAAGATCGGCGTCCTCGGCGCCAACGGCGCGGGCAAATCATCGTTGCTTCGCATCATGGCGGGCGTCGATCAGGAATTCCAAGGCGAAGCCTGGGCGGCAAAGGGCACGCGCATCGGCTACCTCGCGCAGGAGCCGCAGCTGGATCCCAGCAAGGACGTCCGCGGCAACGTCGAGGAAGCAGTTCGTACTCAGCGCGCGCTGCTCGACGAGTTCAATAACATCTCGAACAAGTTCGCGGAGCCGATGGACGACGACGCGATGACCAAGCTGCTCGATCGGCAGGCGAAGGTTCAGGAGCAGATCGACGCGCACGACCTCTGGAATCTCGACAACAAGATCGAGGTCGCGATGGACGCCCTCCGACTGCCGCCGGGCGATGCCGCCGTGACGAATCTGTCGGGCGGAGAGAAGCGTCGCGTCGCGCTCTGCCGTGTTCTTCTCGAGGAGCCGGACATGCTGCTCCTCGACGAGCCGACGAACCATCTCGATGCGGAGAGTGTTGCCTGGCTCGAGCGACATCTTGCGGACTTCAAGGGATGCGTGGTTGCCGTGACGCACGATCGCTACTTTCTCGACAACGTCGCGGGTTGGATTCTCGAGCTGGATCGCGGCCGCGGTATTCCGTACGAGGGCAATTACACGGCGTGGCTGGACCAGAAGCGCACGCGACTCGCGCAGGAAGAGAAGTCTGAGTCGGCTCGACAGCGCACGCTGCAGCGCGAGCTGGAGTGGGTGCGCATGGCGCCGCGCGCTCGTCAGGCAAAATCCAAAGCGCGCGTGCAGAAGTTCGAGGAGCTGGCGCAGCGCGACACGGCCGAGCGCGTGATGCAGCACGAGATCGTGATTCCTCCGGCGCCGCGACTCGGCAACGAGGTCGTGAACGCCAAGGATTTGCGTAAGGCGTATGGCGACAAGCTGCTGTTCGATGGACTTTCGTTCTCGCTGCCGCGAGGCGGCATTGTCGGTATCATCGGGCCTAACGGCGCGGACAAGACGACGCTATTTCGAATGATCGTTGGGCAGGAGACGCCCGACGCGGGGGAGCTGGATCTCGGTGAGACGGTGCAGGTCGCGTACGCGGGCCAGCAGCGCGAGCTCGATCCGAACAAGAATGCGTGGGAGGAGATCTCCGGCGGCCTCGAGACGATCAAGGTCGGTAATCGCGAGATGAATTCCCGTGCGTACATCTCGGCATTCAACTTCCGCGGGCCGGATCAGCAGAAGAAGGTCGGCAACCTGTCCGGCGGAGAGCGCAATCGGCTGCATCTTGCAAAGACGCTCATGAAGGGCGCCAATCTCTTACTCCTCGACGAGCCGACCAACGATCTCGACGTCGATACGCTGCGGGCCCTCGAGGACGCGCTCGATGATTTCGCGGGGTGCGCGGTCGTGATCTCCCACGATCGGTGGTTCCTCGACCGCCTTGCGACGCACATGCTCGCCTTCGAGGGCAACTCGGAAGTGGTGTGGCACGAGGGGAACTACCAGTCGTACATCGAGGACTTGAAGAGGCGGAAAGGCCCCGATGCCGACCAGCCGCATCGCGTGGCTTATCGCAAGCTCGTGCGCGCGTGAGTGTGCGGGTGCGGGTGCGGGTGCGGGGCGCGGGGCGCAGCCCGTGCGCCGCGCCGGATTACCTGAATGAACTCGAATCTCTCCGCGTGAAGAAGGAGCACCGCGCGCCAAGCTGCGACCAATCATTTTTGAGCACACCATCCGTGCTCGCCGCGCAAGGCGTCCTGAGGCCGTTCACAAAGACTTTCGACACGAGGATGGCGCGCGACCTCTCGCGCCACGACGAACCGATCCGGGTCATCAGGGTAATCCGAGCGTTACCGGCCTGACCGGTCGAGCTCTCAAGAGGGCGAATTGAGTGCCGCGTGCCGACGTGGAGATCGCGATGGTGCAAGCCAAGCTGTGGGGATTACCCGGATTACCCGGATGAACTCGGATCTCTCCATGTGGTGAAAAGAGCCCGTGCGCCGAGCGATGATCGATCCTTTTGTGAACGGCACACCAAACGTGGTTCGGCGCACCCAACAAACTTCGAATCGACCCAGCGCGTGATCTTTCGCGCCACGACGAGCCGATCAGGGTCCTCCGGGTAATCCCACCTTTACCGGCCTGGGTGGTCGTGCTCTCAAGGCGGCGAGACCGTTTAAATCCGCGAACGGCGAGAAAAGCAGATCTTTCGCTATCGCTCAGGATGACACCGGTATTCTCCCGCGCCCCGCGCTCGTCTAAGCCGCCTTGCGCGGCTCGACGCTGTCGCTGCGGGTGACGCCGAAACCTTCGCGCTTCATGACGCCCCAGCGACGGTCTCCTCGGAGCATGTGCCAGAAGGCCTTCAATCGGAAAAACAGAGTCAAAGGGCGATACACAAAGGCTTCGATGACGCAGCTGAAGAGCAAGCGAACGACATCGCTGGGCCGCGTGTAGCGCCGGAAGCTCACTTCCTCGAGAAGAATCGCCCAGACCGACAACAGCATGCCGTAGAGCACGACGACCGACAGAAAGAGCCAAACGAACTGCAGATCGACCGCTCCGACGGCCAGGCCGATTGCGACTCCGATATAGCCGAAGAGCTCCACGAGTGGTGAAAGCGCTTCCCCGAAGACGAAGAAGGGATATGCGATCAGTCCAACCGCACCGTAGCGCGCGTTGAAGAGAAGATCGCGATGCACCCAGAGTGTCTCGAGCAGACCGCGCTGCCAACGTTCGCGCTGTCGGCCAAGTACCCGCACGGACGTAGGGACTTCGGTCCACGCCACCGGATCGGGGATGAACGATGTCGTGTCCGGCAGCTTGTGCTCGCGGAGATACCGATGCAGCCTAACGACGAGGTCCATGTCCTCCGTAACGCTACCCGTGCGATAGCCGCGTATCGCCAGCAGATGCGCGCGCTTGAACAGGCCGAACGCGCCCGAGATGATCAGATTGCCACCCAGCCGGTTCCAGCCGAGCCGACCGAAGAGAAAGGCGCGTAGATACTCGAGCACCTGCACCGAAGGCAGCATGCGTCGGTCGACGCGCGCCTCGATGACGCGGCCGTGCTCGACCACACAGGCGTTGGCCACGCGAATCGTGCCGCCTACCGCCGCCACCGGCTTGCCTAACAGGAAAGGACGCGCCAAACGGAGTAACGCGTCCGGCTCGATCAAGGTGTCCGCGTCCACCGCGAGCACATAGGGAAATCGCGCCGCGTTCAATGCCGCGTTGAGCGCGTCGGCCTTGCCGCCGTTCTCCTTGTCGATCACGAGGAGCTTGGAATGGCTCCGCGACCGGTAATACGCGCGGATGGCCTTCGTCGAGATGCTGATCATGAACGCAGGCGGCACCTCGTACAGATCGTACGCCTTGAGCAGCTTCGCCATCGTTGCATCCGATGAGCCGTCGTTGACGAGTACCACTTCGTGGTGAGGGTACTGCAGCGTCAAGAACGACATGGCGCTGTCGGCGATCGTCATCTCCTCATTGTACGCGGGTACGAGAATGCTCAACGGAGGAAGTGCCTCGGTCCCGAGCACGAGCGTGAGATGCTCGTCCTCGGCGAGGTGCCAGTGCGACCAGAGCTCGGGAATCGAGAGCAGCAGGAGCAGCGCGTAAAAGGAATTCAGCCCCAGCATGTACGCCAACGCGAGGTGATCGAACGAATGCAGCAACGCGCCGATCATGCTTCTGCCAGCTCCACGACGGCGCCATCCGAAAGGCCACTCACCATGGCTGCCATGTCGCCGGCATATCGATCCGTGCGATCACGCGCTATTCGCAGCGCCCGGCGTCCCGTCTCGCCGAGCTGCGCCAAGGCGAGTGCCGAACGAAAACGAACCCACCATGAGCGATCCGCGAGAGCGAAGCTGAGCTCCGGCACGGCGCTCGCCGCCCCCAGGGCCCCAAGTCCGCGCGCCGCCTGAGCGCGCACGCGCCAATCGTCGTCGCGGATCATCTCCCGTAACACGTTCTCGGAGTCGGGATGCAGATACCGGCGGAGCGCTCGCGCCGCCGAGATACGTATCTCCGCCACGGGATGATTACGAAAGTTCACCAGCGCGGCCAGGCAGCGTGAGTCCGCTAAGTTCTCGGCGAGCGCGATCCACACTTGCAGCTTTGCCAGTGCCGCGAGCGGCTCGAGTCGCTCGAGCAGCGCCGGTACGGTGTGATGCCAGGTTTGGCGAAGGATGCGGAGCTGAAAGACTCGTACGATCGGCGGCCGCGTGTGTAACGTGTCGAGCACATGCTCCACGAGTGCATAGTCGCCGACGCGCGTTAGGCAGATGCTCGCCGCGGCTTGCACCGCGGCGTGCGGATCGGCGAGCAGCTGCCGGAGAAGCGTGCGGTCGCGCACACTGCCGACTACGGCGAGAAGACGTGCCGCGTCGAGCCGACGCCACCAGAGCCGCGACGTCGATTGCCGGAGGATGCGGCGGACCCACCGATCTTCGCGCAGCGCACGCGCAAGCTGCGCGAGGTGCTCGGGTGTGACTCGCGCGGCAACGTGAATGGTGAGCTGGTCGAGCGCGTCGCGTTCCGGAAGGCGTCGCAATGCGCTGGCGAGATCGGTGGCGGTGCCGGCGCCGACGAGCCACTTCTGCATCGGCTCGTTCACGCGATTCGCCGCGGCCGCCGCACGCCGCCCGCGAAGGCTCCTCCTGGCGCGGTTCACGATCAGCAGGAGTACGAGCAGCGCGAAGAACGCGCCCTGGATGATCGCCACCAGGAGGATGACCGAAAGTCTCATCCTGGACCGCCACTGATTCCGCCGTGTCTCGATCGGTCGAGCCACGATGGAATTTTTGCCATCAGAATGCGCAGGTTCACTGGCTTCGGCACGTAATCGATCGCGCCGGCGCGATACGCGCGAAGCTGCTCCGCTTCGCCGCCGCGCGCGGTGAGGAAAACCGTCGTATAGACACCGGGGCGCTCGACACGCAGCCGCTCGTGCAGCGAGAAGCCGTCGAGACCCGGCAGATCGACATCCAGCAGGATGAGCGGCGTACGATGTCCCACGTTCAGCGCCAGCAGGCCGTCGAGTGCTTCCGGCCCCGATGCGTAATGCAAGAATGTGAAACCCGATGACTCGAGCGCGTAGCGCAGCATCTCGACGAAGCTGCTGTCGTCCTCGACGATGACGAGGTCGGGGCAGCCCTCGATGCGCTCGCAGCGTGGATTGCTTTCGCTTCCTGACACCGGCCCCGCCAGCGGTTCGCTCAGCGAGGTCACGATCGAGGTGGTGGCGGCGTTGCCCTCGCCAAGCACACACGCCTCGAGTGCGTTCGCAAACTCGGCGATCATCGCCGCTCGTCGATCGACATCGAGCGACGGATCCCTCACCCAACTGATCGCCGCCTCCTCGAGCTCCGCCGCCATGCGGCTCGCTTCGGGAAAGCCGAACGATCCAGCCGAACCATGAACGCGATGGAGCTCGCGCCGGAGCGCTTCGACGACTTCCGGCGCACTGGCGATGACGGCCAGCTGCGCCGACAATCGGCGAAACGCGGCGACGGTGTTGGCAATCGTCGTTCGATAGCGCTCGCGCAGGACGCGCAGCGCTTCGATGGTCTGAGCGTTCTGAGGATTACGGCTATCCACGAAGGCGGGAAGGCGTTGCCGCCACTGACAGGTGTTCGTCGCATGAACGGTGAGCCGGCCGCAACAGAGGAACGTCCCTCGATGCCGGCCGGCCGACTGTCCTCGTCGGAAGACGGATACGGCCGTCCTCGCGTCACTGCATTGTCCCCAATTCCATGCGATTGCTCTGCGCCGACGACGAAGAGGATATTCGTACGATCCTGCATCTGGCGTTGAGCCTCGATCCGGAATTCGAAGTGGAGCTCGTTGACTCCGGCGAGGCAGCGCTCGCACGGGCTCGCGACGAGCCCTTCGACGCGATTCTGCTGGATGGCATGATGCCCGGGCTGGACGGCTACGAGACATGTCGCCGCCTCAAAGCAGATGCCGCGACGGCGCACGTCCCGGTTGTGTTCCTGACGGCCAAGACGCAGCGCCGGGAAGTCGAAGAAGCGCTCACCATCGGCGCTGTTGCGTGCCTCGTGAAGCCGTTCGATCCGATGACGCTCGCCGCGGATGTGCGGCGTGCGCTTGGCCGCTGATCCATGCCGGGCAAACCGCACGACAACGAACGGTCGCGCATCGCGGCGCTCGAGGGCTACGACATCCTCGACACGCCACCCGAGGAGACGTTCGAGGACTTGGTGCGCCTTGCCGCACTCGTTTGCGACGCGCCGATCGCGCAGATCAACTTCATCGACGGCACACGCCTTTGGACCAAAGCGAGTGTAGGAGTTCCACGGCTGGAGGTGCCGCGCCGAGAGAGCCTGTGCGCCGTGGCGATTGGACGACGCGAGCCGCTCATCGTCGAAGACCTCGCCGCCGATGAGCGTTTGATGAATTTTGCGCGCGAAGTGGCCGGTGCGCGCCTTCGCTTTTACGCCGGGATCCCGATCGTTACTCCGGACGGCCACGCCCTCGGCACGTTATGCGTGGTGGACAATCGGCCGCGACGGCTCACGCCGGCTCAGCAAGACGGGCTGATGGCGATCGCTCGTCAGGTCGAAGCACAGCTCCGGCTGCGCCGCTCGCCGGCACGTCTCGACCGCGACGAGTCCTTCCGCCGTCTCTCGAGCGCGGCAAGCGAAGGGATCGCGATCGTACTCGACGAACGCGTGATCGAGGCGAACAACGCGTTCACGCGCCTTTTCGGTTACGAACCAGGCGACCTGCTCGGGCAGTCCGTGATGAGTTTCATCGCACCCGAGTCGCGAGATCTCGTGGCTCGTAACCTCACGATCGCCTCGGAGAAGCCGCACGATGCGCGCGGCCGACGGCGGGACGGCTCGACCTTCGATATCGAGCTCACGATCAAAAAGATCGCGTATCGTGATCGACCCTCGTTCGGCTATGTCGTGCGCGACATCAGCGAACGGAAGGAGATCGACCGTCTCAAGAGTGAGTTCGTCTCGATCGTTTCGCATGAGCTGCGTACGCCGCTGACGTCGATCCGTGGGTCGCTCGGCCTCATGGAGGCAGGCGCAGTGGGCGATTTGCCCTCGAAGGCGCGAGAGCTGACGCGTATCGCTAGGCAGAACGCCGACCGCCTGATTCGACTGATCAACGACATCCTCGATCTCGAGAAGATCGAGGCGGGCAAGATTCAGCTACAGATCGCCGCGCTCGACGTCGCGGACCTCGTCGGATCGACGATCGCCGAACTGCGGGGAATGGCCCACCTGTACAAGGTCTCGATCGAAACGGACGTGCAGCGTGGTGAGCCCGTGGCTGGCGACCGCGATCGGGTTGTACAAATACTCACCAATCTGCTCTCGAATGCTCTGAAGTTCTCTCCAGAGGGGGGTGTCGTTCGCGTCATCGTAACACGGGGCGAAGCTGGCTTCCTGCGTTTCGTCATTCGCGACGAAGGGCAGGGCATCTCAACGGAGCAGCAGGCGCGCCTTTTTATGCGGTTCGAGCAGCTCGAGGCCGCCAACACCCGACGGCGCGGCGGTACGGGCTTGGGCCTCGCGATCTCACGATCACTCGTGGAGCAGCAAGGGGGCCGCATTGGCGTCGAATCGACACCTGGACGTGGCAGCGAATTCTGGTTCGAGCTGCCACTCGTTCCCGCTCCCGGTATTCGCGACGCAACTCGCGTCACCGACGATGCGCCACCCGGAGTTCTCGTCGTGGAGGATGACGATGCCGTCGCGCGCGTGCTGGAAATCATCCTGCAGCGCGCCGGGCACACCGTTAGTCGGGCCGATACGCTGGCCGAGGCGCGAAGGGCTCTCGCGGCGCGACGTCCCGCGGTGATTCTGCTCGATATGAAGCTTCCAGATGGCAGTGGCTTCGATCTGATCGATCACCTGAGCGCGACGCCGGGCTTCGAGGGAGTGCCGGTAGTGGTGCTGTCCGGCGTCGAGCCAACGTTCGACCACCGCGCTCGGGGTGATCGCGTTGTCGAGTGGCTGATCAAGCCGTTCGCGGAACGCGAGCTCCTTCGTGCGCTTGGCGACGCCATGGGCAAACCGCCCGATCATCGCCTAACGCGACGCTCGGCATGATGCGTCGCGCCGAACGAGCGACGACCGTTCGCTCGATTCTCGGTACCATAGCGATGTGTGTCGCGTTGGCGCATGGCCTAACGGCGCAAGAGCCGAATGCGACGTGCGCGACTCCGGATGTCGCACGGCTCGTCGAGCATGGGTGGCGTGACATGCGGTCCTCCCGTCTCGACAGTGCAGATACTGCCTTCCGCCTGGCAATGGCTCGCTGCCCAAGACACGCCGGTGCGCTCGTCGGGGCCGCATACGTCGCCATGCGCCGCGGCGGAGATACTGTTGCGACCGCGCTCTTCAAGCGGGCGCTCGCTATCCAGCCGCAAAGCTATGACGCGCTGGCGGGCCTCGGCATGCTGGCGTATCGCCATGGTGATCTGTCGCTGAGCTGGCGGCGCTTCGCGGCGGCGCTCGCCGTCGTTCCCGGCGATTCAGTGAGCCTCTGGTATCTGGAGCGAATTCCCGGTGCAATCGATAGCGTCGTGCTGCCCCCGCGTCCGCGTTCGGCGCAAACCATCGTCGGCGCGCGTACCGGTAACCGCATCTTCGAGGTGCCTAACGGTCGAGGCGGTTGGGCTCCGCTCTGGATCAAAGCTGTGAACCTCGGCGCCGCGCTGCCGGGGAAGCATCCGTCCGAGTTCCCGGCTGACGACGGAACGTACGAGCAGTGGATCGAGCTCGCCGCGCGAATGAACGCGAACGCAATACGCGTTTACACGATTCATCCACCACACTTCTATCGGGCCTTGGCGCGATGGAACGTGGCGCATGCCGAAAATCCCCTCTGGCTCATCCAGGGTGTGTGGACTGAGCTACCTCCTGGGCGCAAGCAGGAGCGCTACGACGATCCAACATGGAGCGCCGAGTTCGTCGCAGAGATGCAGCGCGTCGTGGATATCGTGCATGGCAGCGCGGTCATCCGCCGCCGTCCTGGCCATGCCTCGGGCTTTTACACATCGGACGTCTCCCGCTGGACGCTTGCTTACATCGTAGGCCGGGAGTGGGAGCCGTACTCCGTGATCGAGTATGCGAATGCGCATCGCCACCAGACGAGCTTTCACGGAACGTATCTCAGCGTGGAGCGCGGCAATGCCGTCGATGCATGGCTCACGCGCGCCTGTGATTCGATGGTTGCGTACGAGATGAATCGCTACAACCAGCAGCGGCCCATCGCCTACACGAATTGGCCCACGCTCGATCCACTCGTGCACCCAACGGAGAGCACGCTCGCCGAGGAAGATTCGATCCGTCGGGCCCGTCACGAGGTCGTTCCCGAGGCGCCAAGAGAGTACGACAACGACGCGATCGGACTGGACGCCGCGCTCGTTAGGCCCACGCCGCAGTTTGGGGCGGGCTTCTTTGCGTCATTTCACGCGTATCCCTACTATCCGGACTTCATCGCGCTCGACCCCGGCTACCGAAAGGCACAATCGCCAGATGGACCGAGCAGCTACTACGGCTACTTACGGGAGCTGGTCGATCACTACGGCTCGATGCCGGTGGTGATCTCCGAGTACGGCGTGCCTTCGTCGCGTGGTGTTGCGCATCTGCAGCCCGAAGGCTGGAATCACGGTGGCCACTCCGAGCAGGAACAAGCAGAGATCAACGCGCGACTGACACGCGACATATATGCGTCGGGTGCAGCGGGCGCGGGCCTCTTCTCCATGATCGACGAATGGTTCAAGAAGAATTGGCTCGTGATGGATTTCGAAAATCCACTCGAGCGCAATCGCCTCTGGCTCAACCCACTCGACGCCGAACAGAATTACGGTGTCATTGCGATGCGACCAGGACGCGGTGATTCCGCGATTGTAATCGATGGCAAGGGCGACGATTGGCGCGGCCGGGCTCCGTGGTACCGCGCGAGCGCCACGGATTCGATGCTGCCAGCGCCGCTCAGGCTCGAGAGTCTTCGAGTGGCGAGCGACGAAGCGTACGTCTATCTCCGACTCGATGTCGGCGCGATCGATTGGAAGCGCGCGCATTATCTCATCGGCATCGACACGCACGCGCCATCTCTAGGAGACGTCGTGCTTCCTTTCACTCGGTCGCGGACGCCAGTTGGTCTCGAGTTCGTCCTCGATCTGCACGGACCGGACGGAAGCCATCTGTTGGTCGATCATCCGTACAACCTCTACCGCGACGAGCCGATCGCCGGCAGCCATCCGCTCGCCGTAGAGCAAGTGTATAACAGACCGTTTCGCTCACTCGCCAATTCGGCGGGTCGCTACGACTCCATCGTCGTCATTACCAATCGGCGCCGCATCGGCCGTGACGGGACGATCTATGCCGCACAGGGAGCGGACCGCAGCCGGTTGTTGTTCGCGCGCCAGAGCGAGACGAGTCTCGCCGATTGGTATGCCGACAGCCTAACGGGAATCATCGAGATACGAATTCCCTGGGGCATGCTCAACGTCGTCGATCCGTCGTCACGGCTGGTGCTGCGTGGCTCGAACAGCGGGGAAGTCGGCGGTATTGCGACCGATGGGTTCCGGTTCCTCGTCGAGAGCTACGATCCATCGCAACCCACACATTCCGGCGACCGCATGCCGAAGGGCACCACGCCTGGCAAGTTCGCGATCCCGCCGACGTGGACATGGCCATCATGGGAAGAGCCACGTTGGTATGCGGAGATCAAGCCCCAGTTCGAGACGATGCGTCGCACCTTTGCCGACATTCCGAATGCGCCCGCCAGGCTCGAGGGCCGCGCCGGCACAACCAGTACGGCTAAAGCCGGACGCGTCCCTTGATTGCCAGCGTGTACGCGCGATAGTCCGCCGAGCTGATCGTCGTTGGCGACGCGACATTGGCGAAGCCGCCGCTCACTGTCCACTCGATTCCAGGCACCGGACGGTACAATAGGTTGGCGCTGGCACGCTGCGCGAAGCGCGCGGCAGTGGAATTGTCGAACGCGGTGATCATCTGGTCGCCAATAGCGATGTCCGATTCGACACGCCAGCCAAGCTCGCCGCCGAATCCCCAGCGTGCGCTCAACTCGGAAAGCACATAACGCTTCGGCGCGAAATAGCCGTCGGTTGCCGCATGATCATATGAAAACCCACGTGCGCCAACGGCGAGGGAGACGAACGGCGCCAGCGACCAGCGCAGTGTCGTGGATCCCGCGACACGCGCATTGGGACCGCTGCCACCGCTGAGGTGCGTCCAGCCTCCGCCACCGCCCAGGCTAACGTGACGGGTGATGGCGAAGTCGGCGTCGGCATCGACCGTGCTGGTTGCGACGCCGGCGAGGATGAGAGGCGCCGTCTCGTCGAAGGCCGCCCGCGCAACGCCGGCGCCTAACGACATTCGCGGCGCAACCCGACCCGAGAGTCGCGCGGCGACGAGCGGTTCGAGGCGGCTGGTACGAGGCGCACCCGCTCCATCGGACGCCTCGAGATGTGAAGCGCCGAGCTCTCCATGCATCGTCCATTGACCATCGAATGGTGTCCAGCTGGACGATGCGCGAAGAGTCGCGGCGGTGCCATGCAACGCCGTGAGGTCCGCGACACGGTAGCTTGCGTCGGCGAAGAGCCGTGCGTTCCAGGGTGCGGCCCAGCCTCCGCGCATCATGTATGTCGTACTGCGATTGTCGTCGCTGTCGTTCGTGGACGACACGGTGGGCTCGAAGGAGGGCGTCAGCGCGACATTCGTCCATTCCAGCTGCGTTCGCGCGGCGGTGTTGCGAGGATCGGCGCTGACGGCGTGGAGCAACGCCTCACGAGCTTCTTCTGGCCGGTTGGCCCAGCCCCACGTCTGCGCGAGTGCAGCCCAGGCCGCCGAGTCGTCGGCATGGGCGGCCAACCACCGGCGGTATCGCTCGATCGCACCGTGAAGGTTGCCGCTCCAAGCCGTTGCTTGTGCGGCTAGCATCGCCGCCTCCCGCTGCCGAGGATTACTCGCGGCGACACTGTCCGACAGAGCGATGGACTGATCGTATTTACCGCTCCACGCCAACGTCCGGGCGAGCGCGATTCGTCCGTCGTCGTCGCCCGGCGCAAGGCGTAAGTAGTACCTGAACAACGAAGCGGACCGATCGAGATCATTACGCCAGGCGAGGAGCGTGGCGACACGAAAGACAGCGCGCGCCGAAGTAGAGTCACGCCGGAGCACGGCCTGGTAATGGCCGAGTGCGGCGTCGTATTTGCCGGCGCTCCAGGCCTGATCAGCGGATGCGAGCAGCTCCCCCAGCCGCGGCTCGGCCTGCGCGCCGACGGGCGCGGCGGCGACCGTGGCGAAGAGCGCGGTGATCCCGAGGAAGTAACGGAAGGCTGGCATACCACAGAGAGGACGCGCGAGCCGCGAGGGCGCTTCGACAACCCCTTGTGTTTCGGCATTTATTCGGGCATGCTTTGGTGTGCACTGGATAGGAGCATCGTGATGACCACGGACCTCGACCTCGACTCGAAGATCGCGCTGCTGATGTCGCTCGCCGCCGGCGACCAGGAAGGTCGTCCGGGTCGAGACCCGACCATGCCCCTCCCCCCACGGCTGAGGCACGCCACCGAGGTCGGCGCGCTCCGGCCCTTCAACCTCCGGACGGTGCAGTCGAGTGGACCACGAGGACGCCAGACGACACTTCTGCGTATCCTCATGACGAACGCGTGCAGCTTCAACTGCCACTACTGCCCAATGCGGCGTGATCGCGACATGCCACGCACGCTGCTCAAGCCGGCAGAGCTCGTGCGAGTCTTTCTCGCTGCCCGCGAGCGCGGATGGTGTGAGGGCCTGTTCATCACGACGGGCATTCCGGGGCGTCCGGTGAAGGTGATGGATGACCTCATCACTGTGCTCGAGCTGCTGCGGGACAAACACCGGTTCGCCGGATACATCCACGTCAAGATTTTGCCCGGAGTCGAACAGGCGCAGGTGGAGCGGATCACCGCGCTTGCTACGCGCGTTTCGATCAACCTCGAGGCAGCATGTGGTGCGCACCTGACACGGATTGCTCCCGAAAAGAATCTCGAGACGACGCTCGCGACGCTGGAGCAGGCGCGCTCATTCGTGAAGCTGGAGCGCGCGGAGAACGCGGCTGGTCGTCCGCCTAACGCGCTGCGGCCGGGCGGCGCGGCTGGGATGACGATGCAGCTCGTGGTCGGCGCCACTCCGGACAATGACCGCACGATCGTGGGCAAGATTGCCGAGCTGTATGCGGGTGGCGGCATTCATCACTCGCAATTCAGCGCCTTCCGCCCCATACGCGATACGCCGATGGAGGACGTACGCGCCACGCCGGCAATGCGAGAGTTTCGTTTGTATCAGGCCGACCACCTGATGCGCGGCTACGGCTTCGGGGTCGACGAGCTGGCGTTCGACGACGTAGGCAACCTGCCGCTCACGCTCGATCCCAAGATTGCGTGGGCGATTGCGCACCCTGAGCGCTTTCCCGTGGAAGTGCGCACGGCTTCGCGATCGCAGTTGCTCCGGGTCCCGGGCATCGGGCCCGTGGCGTCGAGGCGCATCGTGGAGGAGCGCTCGCGCACCGTGATGCGCGGCCTGACTGACCTTCGCAAGCTGGGCGTTCTCACGTCGCGCGCCGGGGGGTTCCTTACCCTCGGCGGGCGGCGGTTGCAAACGACCCGGTGGTCCGAGCAGCTGGGTTTTTGGCGCGCGGAAGACGAGGTGGGCGCGCCGCACGTCAAATACGATGTCAGCCCGGGCACGTTCCGTTAGCGACGTGGGTGAGGCGCGTCACTGCCACTGTGGCCGTCAGATGGTATCGCAAATTCTCATCGTTGCCAAAGTTGGCGCATTGCGCTATCGTTCTTGAGCGACACACGTACCGTGGTGCGTGGACAAGTTCCGACGGAGTCAGGGGCCTGCCAACAGCGAGCAGGCCCTTTTTTCGTGGGAAGTCGCCATTTCTGCTCGGCCGAAACGGCGTCGCCGGGAAGGCCGAGAACAGCACATTCATTTAGGAGAAGGACGATGCGTACGACCGGTACCGTAAAGTGGTTCAACGATCAGAAAGGCTTTGGCTTCATCACCCCCGAGAACGGCCAGAAGGATTGCTTCGTGCACCACTCGGCGATTCAGGGCCAGGGTTTCCGCACCCTCAGCGAGGGTGAGCGAGTGGAGTTCGACATCGTGCAGGGGCAGAAGGGGCCCGCTGCCGAGAACGTCACGCGCGTCGGAAGCTGACGGACGGCATGTTCGAGAGCGCGGAGTTCGAGCCATCCGAGAAAGATCGCGCTGATCTGGCGCGTGAGCGTTTTCTCACGTCGCATCGCGCCATTGCGGCGTGTGCGCGGGAGTTCAGCCGTCTCGCGCAAGAGGTTGCCGATCGGGCTGGGGCATTGCGGCACGAGCTACTGATTGAGGACGAGCCGGAGCTCCGGCTCACCCCGGAACGTTGCATCGTTCAGGTCGGGCCAGTCGCAATCACCATTGCGTGGTTGCGTGGTCCATTGGACTCGCTCGCTGACGGGCGGCTCTTGATCATCGCCTGGCACGGTACGATCGCGCGTCGTCGCTTCAGTGAGTCGCCAACACGTCCCGGCGCTGTGCCGGCGACGCAGACAGCGGCAAGCGTGTGGGAAGAGGCGTTCGTCGCGTCAGCCGAAAACGAAGTCTCGTGGATGTGGGAAAGCGAGAGCGATCCTACACGGCGCTTTGATTCCGCGACCCTCGCGGCGCGGAGCATCGAGCAGCTTCGTACGGTTTGGTCGTTGCGCGCGGCTAGCTGACGCTCGCTAGAGAAAGCAAGAACGCTCCGCGGCAATTGCCGCGGAGCGTTTTTGTTGTCGGGCGTCGCGCCGACTACCAACCGTACGACAGCTTCGCGTAGACGAATCGGCCGTTGATGCCAAAGGGCGCGATACCGCTGTAGGGAAGAATTCCGGAGTTGGTATTCGCGGTGATCGTGGGATCCGGATACGTGTTGAAGATGTTGTCCGCGCCTAACGTGACCGTGGCGCGCGTGACGGGACCAAAGCTCAACGCAAGATCACTCACCCACTTGGGAGTCCACGTCTGATCGCCAGCCGTCGTCGTTCCGTACGACGTCACCTGTCCGAAGCGCTGGTTGCGGAAATCGATGCCAAAGCGACCGAGTCCGAGGTTGGCGGACAGCACCAGGTTGTCGCGCGGGTTGCCCTTCTCGAGTCGCGCCTGATCGACGCGGCTGAACAGGTTGTTGCCCTGTCCCGGAATGATGGACGTCGTGTCGATACGAGTGACTCTCGTCCAGTTGCCGTTGTACGCCGCCGTGAGGCGCAGCAAGGCCGTGCGCGTGATCGACCATCCGTAGTTGCCAATGACATCGATGCCGTTGGTGCGCGAATCGACGGCGTTCGTGAAGTACCTGCCGCCCTGCACGCCGACGATGCCGTGCGCCACGAGCGCGTTCACGACCGCCTGCGAGGTAAAGTTGTTCGACAGGACGATGCGATCCTTGAGGTCGATGCGATAGTAATCGACGGTCACGGAAGCGTTGCGCAGCGGCTCGAGCGCGACGCCGGCACTGTAGTTCATCGATTTCTCCGGACGCAGCGGCTTCGCGTTGAGCGCCTCGGCCTCCGGACTGGACACCGGGAACGTCCGAATCTCGAGTGGTTGTGCGGGCGTGCCGACGAAGTTGATCGCCGTATTGGAGAAATACTCCTGACCTAACGACGGCGCCCGAAATCCGGAGCTTACCGCGCCGCGGAAGGCCACGCCGTGAATCAGCTCGTAACGCGCCGCCACTTTGCCGGTGGTGGTGCCGCCGAAATCGCTGTAGTGCTCGTAACGCCCCGCAACGTCGACGAGGAGGTGCGACGTGAGATCGCTCGAGAGATCCACGTAGCCGCCGACGTTGTTTCGCGAATGACTACCTGCGTCTTGCGGCCGGAATCCGGGATACACCTGCGAGCCAACGGGAGCGGGGGTGCTTGTCTTATTGCCCAGGGAATCGAGCACGTAAGAGCTGGTGTCTTGCGCATAGGACGCGGGATCGCCAGCGCCAACCTTGTAGCTATCGTCACGAAACTCCAATCCCCACGCCGTATGCAGCGGCGCGATCGGCAATTTGAAATCACGATTGACGTCGAGATTGGTCGTCCACTGGCCGAAGGCGAGCTGACCGGCGTAGAAATCACGAGGGGATCCGGCACCAAGCGACACGTTGATACTGTGCACGACATTCATGTCGAACACATTGCGCCCATAGCCGGTGCTGAGATCATAGTCCCAACCCGCGGCTTGCCCTTTCAGGCCGACATATCCGGAGCCGTCCCAGACAATCGGCTGCTCCTCCGGCAAATAGCCATTCGGATACACCGTGAGGAGGTTCGTCGGATCGCGTGGCCGGCGCCAGAACCCGAAGGCGTCGCCGAAGCGATGCGAGAGCCCACCGAAAGCGTAAAGCTGCGCGCCGTTGGAGAACGTCGTACCCGCATTCAGCCAGCCGAGGTCGTCGTGCTGATATGAATCGCCGATCTTGAAATCGATACCACCGGGAACCGGCAGATTCGGATCGGTCGGCTGCCTGTTTTGGAAATACTGAACACGCGTGTCCGGTGCGGCGCGGTTGGTGTATCCGCGATCCCGCACTTCACCGCCGAGGAAGACATACCCGTTCTGGCCGAACTGCCAACCGTGATCGGCATTCGCGTAAAAGAGCTTGCCGTCATGCTTGTACGTGTCGGTGGTAAAGTTCGCGACCTGCGGTTCTTTGGTTGAGTACTCGCCGGCTTGCGCGGTGATGTCACCTGGCGCCGTCGATTTGAGCACGATGTTGATGACGCCGGCGATGGCGTCCGAGCCGTATTGGGCGGCCGCGCCATCACGAAGAATCTCGATGTGATCGATCATCCCCGCGGGGATCGCATTGAGATCGACGGCTTCGGATCCGCGTCCAACGAAGCCGTTGATGTTGACGACGGCGCTCGCGTGGCGGCGCTTGCCATTGACGAGCACCAGCGCTTGATCGGGTGAGAGTCCGCGCAATGTCGCCGGCCGTACATTGTCTGTCGCGTCGCCCAGGGTGGTACGTGGGAAGTTGAACGACGGGGCGAGCGCCTGAATCATCTGCGACGTCTCGGTGCGGCCCGTGGAGCGAACCTCGAGCGACGACAACACGTCAATCGGGACCGGCGCGCTAATGACCGTTCGCTCTTCGCCGCGTGTGCCGATGACGGAAACCGCCTCGATGCTCGTCGCCGCGCGCTCCAGCCGGAACGATTCGGTGACGTCGCTTCCCGCGCGGATCGTGACCGAGTCGGCGCGAGGCGTGTAGCCCAACAGTCGCGCGCGGATTTCATAGCGGCCGGCTGGCGCGGTGAGCCGGTAGGAACCGTCACTGCGTGCGATCGCGCCGCGGTTCGTACCGGCGAGCGAAATCGATGCGCCTTGCAGCGGGGCTCCTTGTGCGTCGAGGACGCGTCCGGAAACGGTTCCGGTGGATTGCGCGCTGAGCAGCGCGGGTGCGAGAAGGATCGCCAGCGCGGCCACCTGGCGACGGGAGGACGACAACAGGTTCATGGGTCAGCTCCAGCAGTTGGACATCGCGTACCACAACGATATCGCCACGGGCGTCTGCGCGCCGCGGCGTAAGAAGCTCGACGAATTATGCAGGCAGAGGGAAGTGCCTCGATTGCAGCTATGCACGTCCTGACAACCCTTCTATTTGGTGTTGTGGTCACTCAGCGCCAGGAGTGCAGCTTCAGGCAGAAGGGTCAGCCGCTCGCCGTGACCGACGCTATGGTTCGCGTTAGGCGCGGCCTCTACCCTCTACCCTCAACCATCAACCCTCAACCCTCAACCCTCAACTCAGTCACCAACGCTCGACATGCATACCCACGCGCATCGTGCGCGGTAACCCCAGCGAGGCGATGCCGTTCGTAGCGGCGGTGAGATTCACCTGATACGCAGTGTTTGCAATATTCTCAACCGCGAGAAAGCCCGTGAAGCCGGGTAGCAACTCCCGTTGGACATTGGCGTCGAGAACGCTGAACGGCTGGAGCCATACGCCCTGAAGCGTCGTCGTCGGACCTTCGTGACGCCAGATCGCGGTCCAGTCGCCAATCGTGCGCGAGCTGTACGTCGCGCGGACTGTCTGCTTCGGCGACGGTACACGATTGATGTGCGGCTTCGTCGTCGTACCCGCGGGAAGACCAGACTGCTGGCGATCATCGTCGTAGTTCACGCTGCCGCTCAGGAAGAGCTGCGGCACCGACCTAACTGCGATGTAGCCTTCCGCCCCCGCGCTGCGCGACGCGCTCACATTCAAGCGCTGACGGCAGTTCGCGACCGTACCACAACCCGGGGAGCCGGCGGCGATTGCCGTTGGCACGTTGAAGTCGCGGTAGTCAGCGACATAGTAGGTACCCTTCACTTGCATCCAATAGGTCGGCTGCCAGTCCAAGCCGGCTTCGCGCCCAAGCGCAGTCTCGGGAGCGAGATTTGGATTCGGTATCGTGATCTGGGTCGCGGTGATCTGCTTTCGGTACAACTCGGCCAGGTTCGGGGCGCGGAACGACCGATACACGGCACCGTGCAATGAGAGATTGCTCAACAGAGCATACCGTGCCCCGATTCGCGGCGAGAACGACTTCTTGCTCCGATCGGCGTAGGTCACGGGGCCAGAGGCCGCATCGATGGAATGGCCGTTGTCGTCGTGCCACTGATCGACGCGCGCACTGAGCTCCAGGCGCAGCGGCTCCAGTGGTGACGCGATCGCCTGCGCGAACACGCCGCTCAATGCTTGGTCGCCGCCAGAGAGAATCGCGCGCACGCGAGTACCACAGCTCGCGCCAGGGCACGTTGTATTGAAGTCCACCTCATCGTAGTTGCCGTTCATGTGGCGGTAGTCGCCACCGAGACTGAACGATTCCAGGCGCAGCAACCCGGTGCGCGTCCACATCGCGGACGCGCCCCAGTCGTGACTCGGGATGTTCGCCGTAAGGCTGCTATCCTCGGCGATACGCCCACCGGCGCGGATCGCCGATGCGCGCTGATGTTCGTCCTGCTTACCGTCCCACGCACGAACGCTCAACAAGCCCCCCGCGTAGGTCCCGTAATCCATTCCGAGATCGAGGTCGCCCTGGTCGCGCGTCTGGTACGAGAGCGGCGTCCCGACATTCCGGTTGTCGCCGAACTTGTGACCCGTAACGAACGCGGAAAACCGAGACGACGGCGCATAATTGAGCCGCGCGTACCCGTTGCGCTGAATGACGCCCGAGGCGACGTCCACCGCGCCGCGCTTCGCCGGATCGATCAGGTTGTAACCGCCGCCTTGCAGGTAGTCCGCGCTCACGTTGGCCGTCAACGCGCCGTAAATCGGAACTCCAGCCGAAGCGTAGCCATGGCGAATGTCGCGGCTGCCACCCTCCACCATCATGTCCACCGCGCCGGGAGCCAGCGGCTTGGAGAAGAAGGAGATCACGCCTCCCATCGCTCCGTTGCCGTAAAGGCTCGACGTTCCACCCTCGACCACCTCGACCCGATCCAGCATTCCCTTCGGCACTCGGCCCCAATCAATCCACTCGCCCCAGGCGTCGTTGATCGGGAACCCGTCGAAGAGCACCGCCGTTCGGCCCTCGTCCACGCCTCGGATCGAGACGATCTGGGCCGTGCCGCCAACCAGGCTGCTCGTGCGCGGCAGCTCAACCCCAGGAATCTCCCGCAGCAGATCCTGGGACTCGCGCGCTGGACTCGTCTCGATCTGATAAGGCGTGAGGACGTTCACGGTGGTCGCGACCTTACTCGCTTCAGTCGGCGTTCGCGTCGCCGTCGTGATGACGCTCGACAGCATCAAGGAGCCTCGCTCGAGTGCCACATCCAACGTCGTGCTCTGATTCGCATTGATGGTGATGTCGCGACGCGCCGACTTGTAGCCGATCGCGGTGACGACGACGTCGTAGTTGCCGGCGGGCAACCCACGGAGGGCATACGATCCCCGCTCGTCAGCAATCGCGACTCGCGGTGGCATCTCGATAGCAACGCGAGCGCCGATGACAGGGGTTCCCACAGTGGTGATTCGTCCACGAACGTCGCCCAGGCGCTGTTGTGCCGTCACAGAGTGGGGCGCGACGGCTAGGCCGGAGGAGACAATCCCGGCGAGGAGCTGCAAGCGCTGGCGAGTAAGAAGCATGGTAGTGAAGGGGGAGGGAACGGATCCGAGCGGCGATCCGCCCTCAAAATACGCTGTGGGACAGCCCTTCGCTGGCTACCGGGAGGTGCTGGGTGCCGCGTGCGCGATATCCGCGCGTGACTCCCTAGGCTCTCGCCGTTGATCGACTGGTCGGCTCGTGTCGCTGCGTCGCGTAGCCGACGATCAGGCCCACGATGCTGCCCGGTAACATGATCTGCCAGTAATAGTTGTGGTGCAACGCGTTGCTATTCATGATCGCGATCGGAAGGGCGAGAGCGGCACCAACGATGAGACCGAACACGACGCCCGTAGCCAGCGAGTCCACCTTCTTGGCAAACCACCCAATGACGACACCCGCAATCAATCCCTTGAACGTGGAGCCGACCACGATGCCCACGATCTGCGACGACACTTCGGGTGACGAAACCAGCGCTGAAAGTCCGTCGAGGATGCCGAGTACGCCGCCGAGCACGAGTCCGAATACAGGCTTGTTCACGAGTTCTCTCCGATAAAGGGTTCGCTCCTCCCTACAGCGATCCCGGGAGTTCCTTTAACCGCGGACGAACACCAACAACGCGATGCGAACAATGAGATAGGCGAGCACCAGAAGGATGGCGGTGCGATGCCGAATGGCGACGCGACGCACCCTCTCGATAAGGCCCTCCGTGTGCGCGGCGACTGGCAGCGCGTCCAGATAGTTCAGGACATCGGCAGCCATCTCGACCACCGACTGGTACCTGGCAGTGGGATCCGTCGCCCGCGCGCGCTCGCAAATGGCTCGAAGCGGGGCAGCCACTCGTTCCGCGACGCTCCAGTGCGTGGCTGTCTCCCCGGTGACCGGAGGATGCCGCCGGGTGAGCACAAAGAAGAGGATTCCCCCCAGCCCGTGGATGTCGACGCGCTCGTCGGCAACGCCATCCATTTGCTCCGGTGCCATGTAGCCCGGAGTGCCGGCGGCAGTCACCGCCAATGCAGTCCCAGGGACCTCGCGTGACGCTCGCTGTGCTCTTGCGACCCCCCAATCGAGCACCAGCACTTCGCCGAAGGCCCCAAGCATGACGTTCTGCGGCTTGAGATCGCGATGGATGACGCCGGCTGAATGAGCGAACGCGACGGCGTCGCAGACCTGCACGAATGCACGGAGCAACTCTGATCGTGATCGCTGGGCGCGAGCGAATTCGTCGAATCGCTCGCCGCGCACATGCTTCATTACATAGAAGAGCCGGCCATCGGGCAGGACGCCGACGTCGTGGACCGGCACGATTCCCGGATGCTCGAGCGACGCGAGTATGCGTGCCTCACGCCTGATTCGTTCACGCTCACCGTCATTCGGCGCATCGGGCCGCAGCACCTTGAGCGCGACCTCTCGCTCTAGCTCTCGATCGTAGGCCGCGTAGACTCTCCCCATTCCGCCTTCACCGATGAGCGCACCAATCCCGTAGCGAGCGGTGTCGGGCACCTGCTCCACCAGGGCTCGGAGTCGCGCTACGGCGTTGTCGGAGAGCGACGTCACGGAACCTCGACGTCGAGGAGGAGCCGAACCTCTTCGCGAAACTCGTCGTCGCTCCCGGTGAGATCACGAATCGTCTCGAGAACGACCGCGCGAAAGTCGCGACGCGTGGCAGCCAGCCAGTTGGTCACCTGCGTGACGGGCACTCCATGTTCCACCGCGAGCTCGGCGTATGTGGGGCGATCCTCGCCCGACTCGGCCATGTCATAGCGCTCGAACAGGGCGAGATGAATGGGTCGATTGCCCTCGAGGTAGCGTTCTCGCAATTGGCCGAGCGCTGTGACGAGAACACTGCGAACCCATTCGCGGTGAAAGGCAGCATCGGCCTCGATCGTCGCGTGGCCGGCGCCACTCGTTAGGCGCTCCTCGACGTCCGCTGTCTCGATGGAAATGAACGACTGGTCACCGCCGCGCTTCTGGCGTCGCTCCGCTTGGACCGCGTTGGCGACGTACGAGTCGACGCAGCGACGTACGAAGGTGCGGAAGCGCGCCCGCGTCGGGTCGTAGCGCGCGAAGAGGTCGCGCCGGAGGACCTCCACGAAGAATCCCTGCGTTAGATCTTCAGCGTCGGCAGGTTCCTGGCGGTGCGCCAAGCGGACATGGGTGTAGATCGGCACCCAATAAACAGCCGCCAATGCGTCCTGAGCTCGCGCCCGTATGTCGGCGTCCGGACTGCGCACGCGGCGAACGAGCGAGAGGTGGGTGGCAGGGAAGGACACGGAGCTCGCGACGGGGGAGAGGCGTCGAAAAGGGAATGCCGGGCCGACGAGTGTACGACCGCGCACATGGCGGAGTCAAGCATGGCCTTCTGGCGGGACTCGTTAGGTTCGGCGTGCGAGAGGCGGGCTCGAGGCGGAATGGAACGCACTGTGCCCTTACCAGCGGCAAATGGAAAATTCGATTACTCCTGAGACAAACAGCGAGGAGGGACGGGGGGATCGCCGAGAGAAGCCACGGCCGTATCGGCCTCGTCAGAAGACTAGGCGCGAACGGATCGTCTCCCGGCTGCGCGAGCTCGGTCCGGGCCTGATCACCGGTGCGGCCGACGACGATCCGTCGGGGATCGCGACGTATTCGCAGGCCGGCGCGGCGTTCGGGTATGGACTGCTTTGGACGGCGCTCATCAGCCTGCCGCTGATGTCGGCGATTCAACTCATGTGTGCGCGCATCGGCATCGTTGCGCGCAGCGGGCTCGCCGCGGTGCTTCGCGAGCACTATCCGCGTTGGCTGCTTTGGCTCGCCTGCTCGTTGCTGGTTATCGGCAACACGATCAACATCGCGGCGGACTTGGCAGGCATGGCGGCGGGCGCGCGACTCCTCACCGGCATTTCAGCGATCTGGTTCGTTCCGGCGTTCACCGCGCTCATCCTCGGTCTGCTCATCTTCGCGTCGTACGAGAGCATGACACGCGTGCTCAAGTGGCTGACGCTCGCCCTGTTTAGCTACGTGTTTGCGGCAATGCTCTCCGGTGCCGATTGGGTGGGCGTGCTTCGCGGCACCTTCATCCCCAGGCTGACACTCTCGCGCGACTATTTGCTGACCTTCGTCGCGATCATGGGAACGACGATCTCGCCCTATCTTTTCTTTTGGCAGGCGGCGCTCAACGCCGAGCAGGACCAGCTCATCATGCGCCGGATCGTTGGCCGGCCGCGTCGCGCCGTACAGCGTGAGCTTCGTGCGGCAGCACGGGATGTGAATGCCGGCATGCTGTTCTCCAACCTCATTATGTATTTCATCATCCTCACCGCCGGGGCAACGCTCCACCGGGCGGGGATAGTGAACGTGCAGACCGCGGAACAGGCCGCCGTGGCGCTGGCGCCAGTGGCCGGCAAGGCCGCCGCGCTACTCTTTACCCTTGGACTGGTCGGCACCGGTATGCTGGGCGTTCCCGTGCTGGCTGGCTCGGCGGCGTATGCCATCGCGGAGGCAGCGGCTTGGCGGGCGGGCATGGACGAGAAGGTTCACAACGCCCGGCAGTTCTACGGTGTCATCGCCGTCGCGATGGTTGCCGGCATGTTACTGAACTTCGCGCACGTGAACGCGATCAAGCTCCTCATCGGCTCCGCGGTGATCAACGGACTTCTCGCGCCGCCGCTCATCGCGATCGTGCTGGTGGTGTGCAACAACGAGAAGGTGATGGGCATTCACCGCAACCGCCGCACGCTGAATATCCTTGGTGGCTTGGGCGTGGCGATGATGACGCTCGCGGCGGGGGCTTTGATCGTGTCGTGGTTCTGATTCCTCGAGGGCTGTCCAGGCTCCCATAGCTCTAGGAGAGCGAATGGCGCGAATTGCCCTTCGTACCGTCGATGGCTCCCATACGGGGAATGGCATCAACTGTTGGAACATCGAAACGGCTCCAAAAGGCTTGAAACAGCACTGAAAAACCAACAAAAGATCGTTCTTTGAACCACAGAGGACGCAGAGGACGCAGAGAGATTGGCCACACGTGGCGAGCGACCAGTTGATTGGAAATAACACATCCTTTGTTGTTTTCCTCCGCGTCCTCTCTGTCCTCTGTGGTTCAAAGGCTTTTGCCGTTGCTTTTTTTTCATGCCGTTTCAGGAATTTTCCAGCCCTTTCGAAGTCCCAAGCAATTCGCAGGTCGAATGCTGAGAAGCGCCATTTGCCCGTTCGACAGAGTCGTATCGAATTAGGGCATGACTCCGAGCCTCCGCTCGAGCTCCTCGCGTCTGGATCGGGAGACCGGCAACCGTAACCCACCCTTGAGCTGCACCTCATAGTCGCCACCGGCTCCGCGCAACAACGTTTCGACGAGCGGAAGCCTAACGATTGCCGAACGGTGGATGCGGATGAATTGGCGCGGGTCGAGACGCTCCTCGAGCGTCTGCATCGTTTCGCGAATGAGGTGCGTTCGTTCGCCCGTGTGCAGCTCGGCGTAAGGTCCGCTCGCCGTTATGTAGTCGATCTGATCGACTGGAACGACGCGAACCTTGCCGCGCATCTCGACCGCGATGCGCTCGAGATAGGCTGGAGAATCCGCGACCGGCCGCGCCGAGGCGTCGCCTTCGGCGTCGTGCAGGACGGCCAGCAGTCGCTCGCGCAGCTTTCCCAAGTCACGTAACTCGGCAAGCCGCCGCGCGCGCTGGAAGGCCTGCTCGAACCGCTCATCGTCGAATGGCTTGACGAGATAGTCGAGGGCCGCCAGCTCGAAGGCGCGTAACGCGTACTGATCGAAGGCCGTGACGAAGATTGTCGCCGGCATCGCGTCCGCTCCGATTTCGCGCACGACGTCCAGCCCCGTTTTGCCGGGCATCTGCACGTCGAGAAAAACGAGATCGGGGTGTTGCGAGCGGATCGCTTCGACCGCGGCGACGCCATTGTCCGCGCTGCCAATGACTTCGACGCCGGTCTCACGCGCAAGGAGCTCCAATAGGCGCTCGCGCGCGAGGGGCTCATCATCCACGACGAGCACACGAATCGGGGCGTTAGGCATCGGGCTCGTCAGGCGATGGAAACGACTGCCGCCGTACGAAGGTCGGCGCGCGTGTGATACGGCAATCTGATCTCGGCAATCGTCGTCGGCGTAACGCCGTCGACACCGCGAAGCTCGAAGCGTTGCTCATCCCCATAGAGATGGGCGAGCCGTTCCCGCGTGTTGCGCAAACCAACACCGCTGCCGGGGCCGGCTTCCGTGAGCGGGGCGTTGTTCTCGACGTTGAGCACGAGCTCTCCGCCGTCGATCCGTCCGCGCAGAGCGATGCGTCCGGTGCCCTCGATCTTGTTTACGCCGTGCTTGATTGCGTTTTCGACGATCGGCTGAAGGATCAGATTCGGTACGAGTGCGTCGAGCGCGCGCTCCTGTACGTCCGTCGAAATCTCGAGGCGCCCTTGAAAGCGCACTTCCATAATCTCGAGATACCGGCGCAACAGGTCGAGCTCCTCCCGAAGGGTGGTCTCCTGTTCATTCGGGCCTTCGATGGTGTGACGCAACAGCTCGCTCAGTCGCGAGATCATTCGTCTCACGCCACGCGGATCGCGTTCGACCAAGGATGAGATTGCGTGCAGCGTGTTGAAGAGGAAGTGGGGATCGAGCTGCATCCGCAGCGCGTCGAGCCGTGCCTCAGCGAGCTGGGCGCGTAGCTGGGCGGCCACGCGCATCGACTCCTCCCGCTGCGCTCGATATCGAAGCGAAAAGGCGCGGGCCAAACCGGCCGCGACCACGCCGAGATAAATGATGAAATCGTTCAAGAACCACGGCCGGAGCCAGACATAACCGGGCGGGCCGCCACCTCCGCCGCGCGGGCCGCGCCGGGTGGGGAAAGGCACCAATGCGCTGCGAATCGACTCGCCGATGACACCCAGCGCCATTGCGATGGCAAAACCAACTACGATGAGTGCGATGACGCCAACAACGCGATGGCGGCGGTCGGCGAGCACGCGGGCGCTGAGCCAGAACACGAGCGGCGTGAGCAGTGCCCAGAGATAGGACGTGATGAACGCAAGGACGATCGGCGCCGACGGGTTCGTCAGCTGAAAACCGAGCTGTCGCGGATCGAGAAAACGATTCGCGAAGCTCAGCACCGCCATGAAGGTCCAGAACGCCAGAATGAGCACGAGCTCGCGACGGCTCAGCCGGAAGGGGTGCAAAGGCGTGCCGGAGTTAGTCGCGTTCTGAGTTGTGTCGAGCTCGCTCATAATAGCCCTCGTGCTCTCCATGGGGAGAAGCATATCCGCAGCCAGGGAATGACGCCAAACCATTCGTGACGCCCTGGTGCCACTCGTGACATCAGTGTGCAAGTCATTGCAAATAGGGCATTTACGCTCTCGGAATCCTGTATAATGAGTCTCGTCGCGATGGTCCTCGAATGAGGAAGGTGATCGCGAGAAGAGCGGCCACGGCCGCTGAACCGAGAGGATGATCTATGAAGAAATCCAGAATCGCAGCGGCAGCAGCCGTAGTCGTGCTCGCCGCGAGTGGCGTCACGATCTACCGCCGGGCCGACGCGAGCCAGGGTCCGGCCTACCGGTTCGCGAGCATCACGCGCGGCAACCTCGAAGCCACGGTTTCGGCAACGGGCTCACTGAGCGCGGTGAAGACGGTACAGGTCGGCACCCAAGTGTCCGGCCAAATCGCGGCCATCTACGCCGACTTCAATCAGAAGGTCAAGAAAGGCCAGCTGCTCGCGCGAATCGATCCGACGCTGCAGCAGCAGGCGGTACAGGACGCGCAGGCAGGCGTCGAGCGCGTGCAATCGCAATACACGATGGCGCAGCAAGAGTACAATCGCGAGAAGACGCTCTTCGATTCCAAGGTGATCACCGCGACGGAGTTCGGCACGGCCCAGTCCAATTATGAAGTTGGCAAGGCCAACCTGAAGTCCGCGCAAATCGCGCTCGACAAAGCGAAACAGAATCTCTCGTACACGAACATCTACGCGCCGATCGACGGCGTCGTCGTCGAGCGCACGGTGGATGTTGGCCAGACGGTGGCCGCGAGTCTATCGGCGCCGGAGCTCTTCCTGATCGCCAACGATCTGTCGGAGATGCAGATCCTCGCAAAGGTAGACGAGAGCGATATCGGCTCGATCGCGGTTGGTCAGACTGTGTCCTTCACCGTGCAGGCGTACCCGAACCGCACGTTCAACGGCACGGTACAGCAGGTTCGTCTCCAGTCGACGACGCAAGACAACGTCGTGAACTACACGACGGTGATCTCGGTCGCGAACCTCGACGGCAAGCTTTTGCCAGGCATGACGGCAACGGTGCAGTTCCTTACCGGCTCGGCGAAGAATGCCTTGCTGGTGCCTAACGCGGCGCTCCGCTTTCGGGCGACGCCGGAGATGATGGCGCAGGTCGGCATGGGTCAGCGTCAGAAGAGCGCTGGTGCATCGGCCAGCGCGAGCGGCGCGACGGCGGCAGCTGGCGCGAGCGCAGCGACGGGTGGCCAACGCGGTGCCGGTTACACCGGTGCACGCACGGGGTCGTCGCCTAACGGCGCGGCACGGTCGACCATGGGGATGCTTTGGTATCTCGACAAGACAGGTAAGCTGGCGGTGGCCCGCGTGAAGACTGGCCTGTCCGACGGCCAGACCACCGAAATCATTCCGCGCGACAGCACGGTTGTGCAGCAGGGAATGCAGGTGATCACGGGTACGACGACCACGACGGCCAGCACCAGTACGACGAGCGCGAGCTCGGCGAATCCGCTCCAGCCGCAGGCAGCCCGCGGCGGCGGTCGCGGACCAGGAGGGTTCTAACATGACGACCGAAACGAACATCACGCCGGTGATCGACATTCACGGCGTGAAGAAGATCTACAAGACCGGAACGAACGAGGTCGCCGCCCTGAAGGGGATCGATCTCACCGTCAAGCAGGGGGAGCTCGTGGCGATCATGGGCTCGTCCGGATCCGGGAAGTCGACTCTGATGAACATTCTTGGCTGTCTCGACGTGCCCACCGAGGGGATGTACACGCTCGACGGGATCCGCGTTGAAGGGCTGAGCAAGAATGAGCTGGCTGATATAAGGAATCAAAAGCTCGGCTTCGTGTTTCAGGGATTCAATCTGCTCGCCCGTACGACGGCATTGGATAATGTCGAGCTGCCGTTGCTGTACGACCGGACGGGCACCAAGAAGAACACCAAAGAGCTCGCGACACGCGCGCTCCAGCGGGTTGGTCTCGGTGAACGCCTCGACCATCAGCCGAGTGAGTTGTCGGGCGGACAGCAGCAGCGCGTGGCGATCGCGAGAGCACTCGTTACCGCGCCGCGGCTGCTCCTCGCGGACGAGCCGACGGGGAATCTCGATAGTCGCACGTCGGTTGAAGTGATGTCGCTATTCCAGGAATTGAACGCGCAGGGGATCACGATTCTCATCGTGACGCACGAGCCGGACGTTGCGCAGTACGCAACGCGGATCGTGGAAGTGCGCGACGGCCGCATTCGCCGCGACCATCCGGTCGAGGATCGACGCGACGCCGCGACGGACCTGCGCAACATCGACGCCGACGCCGTGATCGACGTGCAGGCGGAGCGTGCGGAGGCAGCATGAAACAGCAAACGCTACTCAAGCTGGCATCGCAGAGCATTCTCAAGAACAAGATGCGCACGCTGTTGACGATGCTCGGCATCGTGATCGGCGTCGGCGCCGTGATCGTGATGGTCGCGATCGGTAATGGCGCGCAAGCCAGCATTCAGGATCAGATCAAGAGTCTTGGCACGAACGTCATCATGATCATGCCTGGCGCCACCCAACAGGGCGGAGCCAGTCAGGGCGCGGGCACGTTCAATCGCCTAACGGTGGAAGACGCCGAGAAGGTAAAGCGCGACGCGACGACTCTCGCGGCGGTGTCGCCGGTAATCCAGACACGAACACAGGTGATCGGCGGCAACGGCAACTGGCGCACGCAAATCAACGGCGTGTCCACCGACTACCTCACGATTCGCGACTGGGGTGTTGCCAGCGGCGCGCTCTTCAGCGACAACGACGTCAAGTCGATGCGGAAGGTGGCGGTGCTCGGTGCCACGGTGGCGCAGAATCTTTTTCCGGGGAGCGACCCGGTGGGCGCGCAGGTGCAGTTGGGCCACGTTCCTTTCCAGGTGATTGGCGTGCTCGCCGCGAAGGGACAGAACGCGGCCGGCAACGACCAGGATGACGTGATCCTCGTTCCATACACCACGGCACAGGCACGGCTCAGCGGATTCGTTAGGCTCGGCCAGATCCTGGCGAGCACCTACTCGCCCAACGACATCCCGGCGGCACAGGACGAGATCAAAGGCATCATGCGCGAGTCGCACAAGCTCGGCGACTACGCGGATGACGATTTCACGATTCGCAATCAGAACGAGCTCGCCGACGCCGCGTCGTCGACGACGAAGGTGATGACGTACCTCCTGGCGGCGATCGCATCTGTTTCGCTCGTCGTCGGCGGGATCGGCATCATGAATATCATGCTTGTGTCCGTGACCGAAAGAACCCGTGAAATTGGCATTCGCATGGCGATCGGTGCGCGTGGCTCGGATGTACTTACGCAGTTCCTCGTCGAGAGCGTCGTCATGAGCTTGGCCGGCGGCGTGATTGGATTGCTGGTCGGCTTTGGCGGAGCGTCGCTGCTCGGGCATTTGACGGGGTGGCACACCGCGACGCCGGCGATCGCTGTCGCGATCGCGGTGGGATTCTCGGCGGCAGTCGGCGTGTTCTTCGGGTTTTACCCAGCTCGCAAGGCGGCGGCACTGAATCCGATTCAGGCGCTGCGTTACGAATAACGATGCCAGTGGGCAGTGCGGCGATCGTGCCGCGCACCACCGGATGCGGAGGATTGGAAAATGTTTGCAACGAAGCTCAAGCAGCGATTGATGATCGCGGGTGTCGGGCTCGTGCTGGTGAGCAGCGGGTCGTTAGGCGCGCAGCAACCGGCGGCGAAGCCCACGGCGACGGTCACCTTCGACGAGGCGCTGAAGCTCGCGCTGAAGCAGAACACCGGCGTTCGGCAGGCACAGAACACGGCGGCACTCAACAGCGCCACCGTCACACAACAGAAGCTCGCCTTTCTGCCGAGTGTGAGTCTGAGCGCCAACACGGCGCAGGACTACGGCCGGAACTTCAACCAGAGCGAAGGACAGATCACGAACACGACGACGAACACATTGAATGCTGGCTTGTCTTCGAGCGTCACCTTGTTCGACGGAATGAAGAACGTCGCGAACCTGCGGAGCGCACAGGCGGACGAGAATGCCAGCGAGCAGGATCTCTCGCGCGCCAAGCAGACCGCGGTCTTCACCGTCGCCTCGAATTTTCTTTCACTGGTCACCCAGCAACAGCAGCTGGCCGTGCAGCAGCAGAACCTCACAGCGCAGGAGGCTCTCGAGAATCAGATCAGTCAGTTTGTAAAGGCAGGCTCGCGTCCCGTGTCCGATTTGTACCAACAGCAGGCGAGCGTGGCGAGTGCACGCGCTGCAGTGGTAACGACGCAGAACGCCGTGGAGCTGGCGAAGGTCGATCTCATTCAGACACTGCAGCTGGATCCCAGAGGGACCTACGAATTTCAGGCACCCCCGATGCCCGACAGCACCTCCAACGCGCAGTTCGATCTCGATTCGTTGCTGAATCGCGCATTTGCTCAACGGCCAGATCTGAGTGCCGAGGCATCGCGCGTCGAGGCAGCTCAACAGGACGTGAAGGCAGCGAACGCCAGTAAGTGGCCCACGATATCATTGACCGGTGGGTACAACAGTGGCGTGTCGAGCGCGACTGACGCGGCCTTTCTGGATCAGTTGAATCAGCGGCGTGGCGGATCGATCGGTATCGGCATCTCCATTCCGATCTTCGATCGTGGCGCGACGCAGGCCGCAACCGAGCGGGCGCAAATTCAAGCTGAGAACGCAAACTTGGCGCTCGCGACGCAGCGGCAGCAGGTAGCGCTCGAGGTGCGTCGCGCATACCTCGACTATACCGCAGCACAGCAGCAGTTAGCCGCTGCCGACGCCCAGCAGAAGGCGGCGGCGCTCGCGGTCTCGACGACCCAACAGCGTTACCAGGTTGGGCGGCGACTCTGGTCGAAGTCACTCAGGCCCGGTCGACGCAAGTACAGGCACAGAGCGCCTACATCAACGCCAAGAACAACCTCGTCTTCCAGCAATCGCTGATGTCATACTACACGGGCGAGTTGGATCCCTCGGCGGTGATTGCTAGAGGGTAGAGGGTCCTCGGGTAGAGAGTAGAGGGTTGCGGATAGAGCGTCACCATTCCCTCAGCACCCCGGTGACGCGCCGCATTGAGAGCTCGACCGGACAGAGCAGGGGGCTCGGATTACCCGGAGGACCCGGATCGGTTCGTCGTGCGGGATGCATCGCGTGCGACGAGCCGTGCAAAACTTTGTGAACGACGCCGCTCCGCCACGCGCGCCGGAATCGAATGTTGCGCCGTTCACAAAGCATTCGATCACGGCCGGGCGAGATCATGCCATTGCTCCACTCGGAGAGATCCGGGTAATCCGGGCAATCCGGGTAATCCCCACATCGGGCAAGCACCATCGCGATCTTCATTAACCCTCTCCTGCACGTTGGCGCGATTCTTCCTTCATCGGTCTTTGCGTGCTGATCTGAAGAGCGCGCGACACGCACTGTCGTCCTCCGACTCTGGTTCGAGCCGGAAGGAGACGGCATTGCCGCATTCCGGGGTAACCCAATGGCCGAAGCGCCTACCGTTCTTCTCGTCGAAGACAACGACGACAACCTTCGTATCTATTCCACCATCCTCACTTACGCGGGTTATCATGTCCTCGAGGCAACGGATGGTGAAGCGGGGCTCGAGTCCGCACGGACCGCGCAGCCGGACTTGATCCTCATGGACGTGTCGATCCCCAAGATCGACGGCTGGGAGGTAACGCGGATCCTCAAGGCTGACCCACACACCTCGTCGATTCCCGTCGTGGCGCTCACCGCCCACGCGCTGGCGAGCGATCGCGAGCGCGCCGACCAGATTGGATTCGACGGCTATATCCCAAAGCCGGCGGAGCCGCGGCTGGTCCTCGCAGAGGTAGAGCGACGCCTCGGCAAGGCTACAGCCGCGGATCGAAAGTAAAAGAAGCCTCTCTTTCTCCTCATGGCGTCGGATCTTACGCAGTTCGGGTTGACGGAAATGCTTCGCTGCAGCCGCGAGGTGCACCGCGCCGCTGCAGGGGCACCAACAATGGAGAGCTGCGCGAGACGAATTTGCCGTACGTTGTACAATGAGTTGAGAGGACCGGACGAAGAGCGCGCCTGCGCTCTGGTGCGCTGCTACAAGACTCACCGGTTCGATGGATTGCCCCCGGATCTCCGCGCCTTCGCGCGCCGTGCGAGCGCCGAAGCCCAGCTACCACCCCGATCGATGAAATGCCTAACGCTTCTGGCGTCGGCGGGCTCCGAGCCGCAGTGGAACGCACGCGCGTCATCCAAAGGCCACCAGGCGATTCCACTACCGAGCCCACGGATCGTCGAGCGTGCGCCGATGATCGCGAAGCTCATCCAAGATTTCGGACTCGAGCTATCCGATGTCATCAATCCAACGCCGGAAGTCGTGAAGAACCTGGAGGGCAAGACCTACGGCGTTTTCCATGTCGAGACGGCGTTAGGTAGCCCCTCGATCCCCGCGCAGGAGGAGTTCGTCTCGCGGTATGGCATTCAATCGGTCGTGGGCTTTGGCGGCTCACTCGCGAGCGGCGATCTCTTCGCCATCATCCTCTTCTCACGCGTAACCGTATCCGCGGCGGCGGCGGACCGTTTCCGGACGCTCGCGCTGGATGTGAAGACCCTGTTCTTCCCTTATGGAGAGGTAACGGTCTTCGACACGGTTCTTCCGCCCGACAACGAGAGCCCAGACATCGGTCTTCGCACGTGAACGTTGGCAGCACCTAGTCGCTGCGTTCCAAGCGATTAGGGGCCGGCGCGTTGCGGAATGCTAGGCACCCATGCAGATCGCGTTGTCGGAACTGCCATATTGGGCACCTTGCTTTTCGAGTAAATAGCATGGGGGCAAGCACTTACTAGTGTTGGGGCCGATGGGCGCGGGCGTTGCCTTGATACGGGCATCACCACGCTCCACCCGGATGGGATTGAGCGTGTTCGCAGGACCCTTCCACGTCCCCATCAGGGTATCTCCATGACCAACATGCTTCGCGCCCGTAAGGGCTTTACGCTCATCGAGCTGCTGATCGTGGTCGTCATCATCGGCATCTTGGCCGCGATCGCGATCCCGAAGTTTGCCAACACGAAGTCGAAGGCGTACGTGACCGCCATGAAGTCCGACCTTCGCAACCTCGTGACGGCTGAGGAAGCGTTCTTCTCGGATTCGACGTACTACACGACCGGTACGACGCTGGTCAGCCGCAACGGCTTCAAGAACTCGTCCGGTGTCGGCGTACCGCAAGTCGTGACGGGTGCTGGTTACTGGTCGGCAACGGTGACGCACAGCCAGCTCAGTGGTGCGACCTGCGGTATCGGTGTCAACACGACGAACCCGACCATTTCGACGGCGGGCGACGGCGAACCGAGCTGCTTCGTCCCGTAATACAAGGCTCACACAGCCTTGCCTCGAAGCGCCCCGCGGATAACCTCCGCGGGGCGCTTCTTTTTTCTCCCCGCCGGAAGCGTCACCTTACTGCCTTACGATCGTTTCTAGGACAGTGTGCCCCACCAACACTTACCGAGCTGGCGCCTTCATGAGCAAGGTCTCGAATCCTCCGTCCACGACGGCCACCGAGCAGCGTACGATTGCCGAAGTGATGGATGGCGTTCGCGCTGTCGTGCGAGCGCTGCGGCTCAATACGCGCGCGATCGAAAAGAAGCTCGGGATCAGTCTCGCGCAGCTCTGGGTTTTGCAGATCCTCGCCGACAAGGCCGCGGAGTCGCTCAATGAGCTGGCGCTGGCCACGGCCACGCATCAGAGCTCCGTATCCGTGGTCGTTCGCCGCTTGGTGGAGCGCGAGCTGGTAACGCGGACGACTGCTCATCAAGACAAGCGTCGCGTGCGCATCGAGCTCACGGAAGCCGGCAGAAGTCTCTTGAAGGACGCACCGCAAACCGTGCAAGTATCGCTAGTCGCCGGTCTGCGGCGCATGGCGCCGGAACGGCGCGATCAGCTCGCGGAGCTGATGCGGGAGTGGTTGACTTTCGCGGGGTTGGACATGACCACGACGCCTCCGATGCTCATGGAAGACGACGCCTAACGCGCGTACGTCGCGAGTGGCTCACGGGCGGCTGTAGCAGCTCCCGTACGCAAGGATTGCGACGAGGATGAGGGCCACGACAATGACCGTGCCCCATACCGTGGACTTGACGGCGCTCATGACGCCCTTGACGTGCAAGGGGCATGCGAGAGCCGTATAGTACAGTCGCATGCGACTCCTTCTCGTCGAAGATGATCCCGAGCTCGCGTCGATTCTCGAAGCGGGCTTTCGCGAGCACGGCGTCCAGGTCTCTCGGGCAGCCACGATGCCGAATGGTCGGGCCGAGGCGGCGCGGTCGACCTTCGACGTGATCGTGCTCGATGTGATGCTGCCGGGCGGATCGGGAATCGAGCTTTGTCGCGAGCTGCGCGGGCAGGGCATCGCCACGCCGATTCTCATGCTCACCGCGCGCGACGCCATCGACGATCGCGTGACGGGACTGGAGGTGGGCGCGGACGACTACGTTACCAAGCCGTTCGCTTTCCGCGAGCTCGTCGCGCGCGTGCGCGCTCTGGCACGCCGCCCACCGGCGATGGTGCCGCGTGTCGCGACCGTCGCGGATCTCGACGTAGACCTGGCGTCGCGTCGCGTGCGGCGCGCCGGACAGTCCATCGAGCTCACCGCGAAGGAGTTCGCGCTGCTCGAGTTCTTCGTGCTCCACCGCGGGGAAGTCGTGGATCGCGCGGCAATCACGGCACACGTCTGGGACGACAATCACGATCCCTTTACTAACGTGCTCGAGGTGCTCGTTAGGCGACTCCGACGCAAGATCGATGATGGATTCGATCCCAAGTTGATTCAAACCTTGCGCGGCGCCGGTTACCGCTTTGGCAACTGAGCATCAGACCGTGGCATTGCCACCGCTCGCTCGGCTGCGCCTCGGGCTCACCGCCTGGTACCTGGCGACCTTCGGGGCGATTCTCGTGCTGCTCGGTGGTGGATTGTTCGTCGTAATCGGGCGGCAATTCGCACGGCAGTTGGACGACTCGCTACACGACGCAACCGTCGAGTTGGAGCGAGCCGCCGGTATTCGAGAGATGGAATCGAAGACGGCTCGCGGGCAAGTGGTGGACGCCGTCGAGGAGCTGCACATTCCCGAACGATCGCTGTATCTGTTCGACGCCGGGGGCAATCCGGTGACGCCTACGGCCGCTGCCGAGTGGATTCGCCGCGCTGCCCGCGATGCCGCGCGCGATGGCCGAGTGCAAAGAGATCTGGATGCGCGGCGCGGCAACACGCTTCGGCTCAACGCCGAGCGCTTCACTTTGGCCGGTGGTGGGCCGATGGTTGCGGTCGCCATCGCGGACAAGGTCGAGCTCGAGGATCGTTATGCAGCGCTCATCGCGTCGTTCGGCGCCACCGCCGCGGCCGCGTTGCTCCTGGTGGTGGCGGGCGGCTGGTTCCTCGTACGCAAATCGACCGCTCCCGTGGAGCTCTCGATGGACAACATGCGACGCTTCATGGCCGACGCCGCACACGAGCTGCGGACGCCGCTGACGGTTGTCCGGAGCCGGGCGGAAATCGCACTGCAGCAGCCGCGGACCGCCGCCGAGTACGAGGACGCACTGCACGGTATCGAATCGGAAACGAAGCGGTTGGGCACCCTCGTTGAGGATTTGCTCATTCTCGCGCGCGCCGACGCCGGCGAGCGTCCCATGGTACGCGAGCGGGTCTATCTCGACGATTTGACGCTCGACGCAGCGGGTGCGGCCCGCGTCGTGGCCCAATCCAAGGGCGTCGCCATCGGGGTCGAGGAATTCGACGAGGCGGCTGTCGAAGGAGACCCAACTCTCCTCCGACAGCTCGTCATGATCCTTCTCGATAATGCGGTAAAGTTCACTACGCGTGGTGGCAAGGTCCTCGTGCGCGTCGGGGCACCAAATGAGCGGCCGATGCTGGTCGTCGAAGACACGGGGGTTGGCATCGCGGCAGATCAGCTGCCGCACGTGTTCGAACGGTTCTATCGCGGTGATCCGGCGCGCAGCCGTGCCAGGACGGGCGCGGACGGCGCCGGGCTCGGTCTTTCGATCGCGAAGTGGATCGCTGATGCGCATGGTGCCGAGATCGCGCTGTCCTCCGAGCCATCCGTGGGCACGCGCGTAACGGTCCGATTCCCACGAGCCGCGCTGCCGGAAGCGGATCGCGCCTAACGACGCGCAGTAGTCGGTCGCAGGGCCGTTACCACGCGCCGGGCGACATCGACTCCGAACATCGCGCTGGCCACCACGTCGCTGGACCAATGCTGATCACGATATACGCGCTGCGCGCCCACATAGGCGACGGCGACGCTCGCCAAGGCCGTCACCCACGGTCGATCGGCCTCGATTGCTACGGCGGAGGCAACGCTCGTGATGTGGACGACATGTGCGGAGGGAAAGGAGTGGAAATCGCCCTGCATCGTCATCGGCCGAAAGGTCAGGGGCTCGCGTCCAGTCACAGGGCGCACGCGCCCGACCGTGGGCTTGAGCATGGCCTCAATGGCATCGGCGACGGCATAGCTTGCCCCGACGCGCAGCGTGGCCGCAGCGAACGAACGCCGCCCAAGCGCCCGCGAAACCACATACGTCGTCACTAACGCCGGAACGAGGTGGCCTGCCGTGCCGAGGACATCGGCGCCAGTGCTCAAGCGATCGAGCGATGGGCTGCGGTGCGCGAGGGCAACGTCCCTAAGTCGCTCATCAAAGGTCAACGACGCAGCCAAGAGCAGGCTCGATGCAGTCCACAGGACATGGGAATCGGTAGCCGAGGCACGTGTGGTGCGTACGGGGACGGCGTCCGCCGGAGGCTGTGCAAAGGCGCGCACGCCGCTGGCAAATAGTGAGAACAGCAGTGGTGTCAATCGTAAAAGCATCGGCATTGCGGTGCTCGTCGACTTCCATTTAGTCCGTGGCAGGCGCGCGTCACGTGCAAACGACAAGCCGTGTCATCCTCCTGTCAGGTTCAGGGAATAAGCTTTTGGGAGCGGTTCCAAACAACGGGATGGGTGTTCGATTGGGTCGAACAACTGTGTGGGTGGTCGCCGCGACCATGATTGCATTCGGCAAGATGGTCGCTCAGCGGCCGGTGACGCGAACGGACGCTATTCGAGCGGCGGTGACCGTTGGCCCGCGGCTGGCCGTGGCGCAGGCGGATACCGCGGTCGCCCTCGCGGCGCTGATCACGGCGCGCGCACTTCCCAATCCGACGCTCGCGGCCAGCTACACGAAAGATCCTCCGCCCTACCACTCCACGCTGGAGATTCCGATCGATTTTCCCTGGCTGCGTGGACCGCGCGTCGGTGCGGCGTCCGCGGCGCGCACGGCCGCGCAATACCACTACACCTTTCAACGGGCCGCCGCGGCGTTGGATGCCGATACGACGTACACGCGCACGCTCGCCGCGCGCGAGCACGCTCGGCTCTCGCGTCGAAACGCGCAGGACGCTGATAGCCTGCGCCGCATGGCCGTTCTGCGCCGTGACGCCGGCGACGCAAGCGACCTGGATGTCGAGCTGGCGACAGTCAATGCGGGCCAACAGGAAAACGTCGCCGCGACCGATTCCCTGACCTACGTGTCGTCGTTGCTGGATCTACAAACGATCATGGGTGTCACCGCGACTGAGCCAGACATTGTTCCAACGGACTCACTGAGCATACCTGCCCTCGTGGACGGTGACGGCAGTGTGCCCGTTGCATCGACACTGGAGGTTGCGGCGGCGGAGCAGACATTGAGCTCGGCGCAGCTCGGTGCATCGCTCCAGCGGCGCAGCGTGTGGGCTGCACCAGCGCTGATTGCTGGGTTCGACTGGGGCGATCCCACGAATCCCGGTTTGCTGCCTAACGTCGGCGTCTCGCTTCCGATTCCTCTGTTCTCGCGCGCACGCGGCCCGATTCTGCAAGCCGAGGCGGAGCTACAGCGAGCACGCGCGGAGCTTGCGCTGGCTCGTGCGGAGGGCGCGGCGCGAATTGCGCAGTCGCGCCGGCAGCGTGACATCGCGTTGTCCAAGGTCACCCGGGATCGCGTGCTGCTCGCGAGTGCGAATCGTGTGGCGACGATGTCCTTGACGGCCTATCGCGAGGGCGAATCCTCGCTCCCCAACGTGCTGGAAGCGCAACGCAACGCGCGCGACATCCTCGGGCAGTACATCGACGACATTGCAACCGCGCTCAACGCCACGGCGGCGTTTCGCGTGTACACCCTGACACCGGCGAGCACACCACGATGATCTCGCAGAGACACTGGCGGCTCCGATGCTGGTTGCCCGCATTGGCCTGCACCATGACGGCATGCTCGGGCGGTTCGTCGGCGGGAGAAGCCGCGACTCCACAGGCAGTCGTTGGGGTGCAGACGGTTGTGGTGGCGAAAGGCCCATTCACGGAGACGTTAGGCGCGATCGGTACGGTGGTACCGCGTCCTGGTCACGTGGCGGCGCTGGCCGCTCCCCAGCCCGCACGAATCTCGCGCGTATACGTCACTACGGGCCAGCATGTCGCCGCGGGGCAACCGCTCGTGGAGCTCGATCAGACGCCATTTCGCGCCGCAACCGTGGCAGCGGAGGCGACGTTATCGGCGGCCGAAAAGGCAAATGACCGGCAACAGCGTTTGGCGGCGGAGGGCATCGTGCCGCGTAAAGACGCCGATCAGGCAGCGGCGGACGTCGCGAAGGCGAGGGCCGATGCGTCGAACGCACAACGCGCCGAACAGCTCTCCGTGGTGCGCTCGCCGTTAGGTGGCATCGTCACGCGGATGACGGCCGTCCTCGGGTCCACCGCGGACGTGGCCCAGCCCCTGGTCGAGGTGGCGGATCCCGCAGCATTGGACATTCTGTTCAGTGTCACACCCACTGACGCGGCGCGGCTGCGGCCGGGGTCGAAGGCGACGCTGAGCGCGGGACAGAACGCAACGGGTGAGGCGTTAGGCATCGGCAGCATCGTCGACATCGGCGGCACCGTCGACACGGCGAGTCGGAGCGTCAACGTTCGCGTCCAAGCGCCAACGACCCGCCGGGCGTTACGGATCAGTGAGACGATCTATGGGCAAATTGCCGTCGCGGTGCATCCCAACGCGATCACGGTGCCGCTCGAGGCGCTGGTCCCCGATGGTGAGGAGTTCAAGGTGTTCGTAGTGGATGCTGGGGGCATCGCGCACGAGCAGAAGGTGAGTGTCGGCGGGCGCACCGACAAAGTCGCGGAGATTACAGAGGGCCTCAGCGGAGGTGAGCGCGTCGTCACATACGGTGCGTATGGGGTCTCGGACAGCGCGAAGGTGGTGCCGGCGAAACAAGCGGCCGCACCAGTGCCGGCGGCGGCGCCGGAGAAGCCGTGAGCGCGTTCGCCGAGCCCGTGGTGGCGCCGGACAATCCAGCGCCGGTCCGACGTGGACTGTTCGGGGTCCTCACCGAGCAGAGACGCTTCATCTATCTCGCGATTGCGCTCTTGAGCGCGGCGGGAATCTGGGCGGCGCTCAACCTGCCGTCGGCGATCTATCCGGAGCTCGTCTTCTCTCGCATAACGATCGTGTCACAGGGTACTTCCCTGGGGGCCAGGCAGGTCCTGTTCACGGTGACGCGGCCCATCGAGGAAGCGGTGAGCATCGTGCAGGGCGTGACCCGTGTGCAGTCGAGGTCGATCCGCGGTGGCAGCGAGATCAATATCACGTTCGCCCCGAACACTGACATGGTGTACGCGCTGCAGCAGGTGCAGGCGCGGGTAAACCAGGTCCGAACCGATCTGCCACCAGAGCTCGACATCGAAGTCGAACGGCTCACGCCCTCCCTGTTTCCGATCATCTCGTACAACCTCGAGGGTGGTGACGCGGCGACCCTCTATGACATCGCGCGGTATCAGATCAGACCACTGATTTCGCGGGTGCCGGGTGTTGGCCGAGTGGACGTGCAGGGCAGCGACGTGCGGGAGATCGAAGTCGTCGCGGATCCAGCGCGCCTAACGGCGCAAGGGATGACCTACGACGACCTCGCCAATGCGATCAAACAGGCGACGAGCGTTGCCGCCGTAGGGCGCCTTCCCGCGAACTACAAGCAGTATCTCGTCGTGAGTGCGCAGGAAGCACATTCCAGCGACGACATCGCGAATGTCGTCGTCGCGCACGGGCTTCGCGTGCGCGACCTGGCCACCGTGTCCTCCGGAACGGAAGATCACGTCCGGATCATCTCAGGTGACGGTCGCCCGGCGGCGCTCATCAACATCACGCGACAGATTGGCGGCAACACGGTGACCATCGCGGACAGCATCGCCGCGATCGCCAATGGGTTGCGCGGGCAGCTGCCGCCTGGCGTTCACCTCAAGGCCGTCTACGATCAGGCGGAGTTCGTTCGCGACGCCGTGAAGTCGGTGCGCGACGCGATGATCATCGGCGCCGTGCTGGCCGTGATCATTCTCATGCTCTTCCTGCGCCACGCGCGAATCACGGTGATCAGTGCTTCGTCGATTCCGCTGACGATGGCAATCACCGTTTTCGTGATGTCGCGCGTCGGTCAGACGTTCAATCTGATGACGCTTGGCGCGATGGCGATTGCCATTGGTATCGTCATCGACGACGCGGTAGTCATCACCGAGAACATCGTCCGTCACACGCACCTCAATCCCGATCGCGACAGTGCAATTCGCGACGCGGTGCAGGAGCTCATCTGGCCGGTGACGACGTCGACGATCACCACTGTGGTGGTATTCCTCCCACTCGGATTGCTCACGGGGGTCGAGGGCCAATTCTTCCATGCGCTCTCGATCACACTGACGATTGCCGTGCTCGTGTCACTCGTTCTCGCGCTCACGATCATTCCTCTTTTGAGTGCGCAATTTCTCACGGCAAACGAGACGGAAGTCGCATCGAGCGCAGAGGCGACACCGGGCGTGCTCGAGCGCGTGGGACGCGGCATCGATGCGCTCTCCGACCGCTATGAGCGTTCGCTCAAGAATTTACTCCATCACGCCCGATGGATGATCGTCATCGCGGTCGTGCTGGTGATCGCCGGTTATCTGGCGCACCGCTCTGTGGGCACGGGCTTTCTTCCGGAGATGGATGAAGGCGCGTTCGTCATGGACTATTTCACGCCCGGTGGAACGGCGCTATCCGAGACGGACCGGCAGCTTCACATCGCCGAGCGTCTCCTCGCGCAGACTCCGGAGATTACGGGGACATCGCGCCGCACCGGCGCCGAGCTGGGGCTGTTCGCGACTCAGCAAAACACAGGAGACGTCGTCGCGCGCTTGGCGCCGCCGAGCTCACGGACTCGTTCGACCTTCGAGGTGATTGCGGAGCTGCGCGACAAGATCGCGGCGGCGGTGCCACGGTTGCACATCGAGTTCGTGCAAATTCTCTCCGATGTAATCAACGATCTGGCCGGCGCCGCGCGGCCCGTGGAGATTCGTCTCTTCGGGCCGGATCTCAACGCACTCGAGGCGTACGCGCAAAAGCTCGCGCCGCAGCTCGAGAAGGTCGATGGCATCGAGGATCTCTACAACGGCGTCGCGGAGCCGAGCGCCGAGATGCAGATGGCGGTGAATGAGCCCGAAGCCAACCGTGTTGGTCTCACCCCTGACCAAGTGCAATCCGCGGTGAGTGGTGCCTTACTGGGCGTGAGCGCGGGCGAGGTACGGCTCGAGGATCGATCGATTGCCGTGCGCGTGCGCGCGCCAGACTCCGTTCGCTACAACCCGCAGCAGCTCGGCGCGCTGCCTATCATGTCGCCGCAAACCAAGGCGGCGGTGCCGCTCTCGTCGCTCGCGAGTTTCCAGGCGCAGGACACACGCGGCGAGCTGCTACGCCAGAATCAGCAGCAGATGATCGAGATGCACTCGGATCTGGCCGACCGTCCGCTGAGTGCGGTGATGACGGACGTTCGCGCCATTCTCAATAGAAATCCCGCTCCGAGCGGCATTCGCGTGGAAATCGGTGGACAGTACGCGAGCCAGCAGGATGCATTTCGGGCGTTGCTGCTCGTCCTCGGTTTGGCAGCGGCGAGCGTTGTCGCGGTGATGGTGATTCAATTCAGATCATTCGTGGAGCCCTTGGTGATTCTACTTGCGGCACCGCTGTCGTTCGTTGGAGGCATGCTCCTGCTGCTGATCACGCACACGGCGCTGAACGTATCGAGCTTCATGGGATTGATCTTGCTCATCGGCCTGATCGTGAAGAACGGAATCATTCTTTTGGATTTCACGCAGCACCGCATGAAAACGGACGGGCTTACGCTCGAAAACGCGATCAGTGAAGCGGGACGCATTCGGCTGCGTCCCATTCTCATGACGACCCTCTGCACGCTCTTTGGCCTCGTGCCCCTCGCCTTGGGGCTCGGCGCCGGCAGTGAGCTGCAAAAGCCGCTCGCGCTGGCCGTTATCGGTGGCCTTGCACTGTCGACGCCGATCACGCTGTACGTCGTGCCCACTCTGCTCGTGGCGATCCGCGGTCGTGACTATTCACTCAACCGAAGCTCTGTGACGTGAAACTATCTCTTAGCATTTCCCGGTAGCCATCCTGGCCGCGACCACGTTCGGAATGCGTGCGGATGCTCCGCGATTGTTCCCGGCTCCTTCGAGGTATTGGTGCTCGGTCGGTGATGCCGACTGGTTCGCCGTTCCTGTCATCGTAGAGTCATGTACGCCGTATACTGTTCCATGTGCGTACACACGTAGTCCATCACGGAGGAATTATGCGTTTGGTATCTATCGCGAAGGTACTTACGGTTATGCTGATCGCGGGCGTCACGACTCGCGCGTCCGCGCAAGAGGCAAAGAAGAGCACCAAGGCTGCAGGCGTGAGCCAGTCTGCGCTGAAGAATGAGGCGAAAATTTCGGAAGTTGACGCGCGCAAGACGGCGCTTGCCGAAGTGCCGGGCGGCAAGGTTCAATCGCACGAGCTGGAGCGCGAGAAAGGCAAGTTGATCTACTCGTACGACATCAAGATCGCTGGGAAGCCGGGAGTCGAAGAGGTCAATGTCGACGCGGTCACCGGCGCCCTCGTCGCGCACGAGCATGAGGATGCGAAGGCTGAGGCAAAGGAGAAGAAAGCGGAGGCGAAGGCCAAGAAGCCCTGATGCTCCCGCCGAGATTGTCGACGTCCCTCGGGCGCGCGCGTTCATTCATCGTCGCACGATTCGACAGAAAGTCTCAGCTCGGCATCGGTTTCACCGTGAGCGTGGCCATCTGCGCGCTCGCGATCTGGGCGTTCGCCGGGCTGCTCGACGCCATTCTCGACAACGATGCGCTCGTACGGTGGGATGCCATCATCGTCGGCTGGTTCCACAGTCACGCAACTCCGATTGGCCTCGCGATCTTCGACGCACTAACGCAACTCGGGTCTCCCGGAGTCGCTGTTGTTGTGGTCATCGTCGCGATTTATCTGTGGCGTCGGCGCGTCTTTTTGTTGCTCTGGAACTGGCTTGGCGCGATTCTCGGTGGCCTTCTGCTCGAGCAAGTACTCAAAGCGACAGTGCACCGGTCACGTCCGCAGTACGCCGCTGCGTATTTGCGTGGCCACTCCTACAGCTTTCCCAGTGGCCACACCATGGCGTCGACGATTTGCTATCTCCTCCTCGCGTTTCTGATTTCGTCGCATCCATCGACCAAACCGAGTGTGCGCCGCGCCGTATTGCTCGGGGCTATTGTGCTGGTCGGGGTGATCGGCTTCAGTCGCCTCTATCTCGGCGTGCACTACCCGTCGGACGTTCTCGGTGGCCTTCTGGCGGGCCTTGCATGGCTCGCCGTGTGCGGCGCGACGAGACGGTTCTTCGTTGCCCGAGGCGGCTTGCTCGATGAGGGGTGGCGGCGCCCGCTCCCCGACTAGTCGGAGCCGCGCACTGCCGTTAGGCGACGACATTAGACTCACTTCTCCCCTAACCCTCCAATGACAATGGCTCGTCCTCAGACGGACACTGTGCTCACTACGACGACGGTCCTGTTGCTCGGTGAGTTCAATCGGTCGACGCAACACCCGAAGTGTTGCATCGACCGATTGCCACCTCTGCTTTTCGGAGCTGAGAGAAGAGCGACACAACCAGGAGAATACGGATTGCACGGATCTATCGGATTGCACGGATCTGTCCCTCGGCCGATCGCGCTCCCTTCGCCACGAGCCCGGACGCTGTTCTGGGAACGGCACACCGCCGAGCTACAGCCCACCGGTCATGCGGAGCAATTCGCTTCTCTCGAGGACTGGCGCTGTGAAGGATCTGCTGTTGCTTTGGTGCGAAGGAGCCGTCCGAGGTCGTTCCCAAAGCAATCGTCCGGGCTCGTTGTGCAAGGAGCCATGCCTTCCCGGGAACGATTCGTCAAATTCGCAAGATTAGTAAAATCCGTATCCCCGTTTGGTTTTTGTCGCTCTTCTCTCCGCGACGTTTCCGCGCTGCGATCCGCGTTATCTGCGATTCAGCCATGGATGTCAGAAAGTGTTGCATCGACCGGTTGAGACCACCCTCCTCCTCGGCCGAGGGATCGCTGCGCAATCTCAGTCATTCACGGCCCAGCGCTTCGACATCGGAGGTCAGGGTTTCTTCGACTACCTCTCCGTAGACACGGCGACCGGTCGGGTGTTCGTCTCCCGTGGCACTCACATTCAAGTCGTTGACGGCGCGAGCGGCAAAGAGCTCGGTGACATACCCAACACGCCGCGCACGCACGGCGCGCTCATCGTGAATGCTACGAATCGCGGCTTCACGACTAACGGCGGTGACTCGACCTCGACGATGTTCGACCTCAGGACGCTGGGCGTGCTGAAGCAGATTCACACCGGTGCTTCGGGGCTCGATGGCTTCATGTATGATGACGCCACGAACAAAGCGCTGACGATCGATCACGCGCGCCCGAACGGCACCGCCGTCATCATCGACGCGCAATCCGGAGATGTCGTGGGCCAGCTGACGACGACCGGCGCGGCGCCCGAGGGCCGGAGTGAGCAACGGCAAGGGTCGCATCTTCATCAACCTCGAGGACAAGGCGTCGATGGACGTCATCGATGACCACACCTGGAAGGTCGTCGAGACGTGGTCCGTGGCGCCGTGCCGCACGCCGACGGGTATCGCCATGGACCGCGTAACGAATCGTATCTTCGTGGGCTGCAGCGACACGAGCGTCGTGATCGACGCGTCGAACGGCAAGGTCGTCGCTCGTATCGCGGCGGGCGGCGGTGTCGACGGCGTGGCCTTCGATGCCGCGGAGAAGCTCCTGTACATTCCGAGCGGAGCGTTGGGGAGCGTGACGGTGGTACACGAGGACTCGCCCGACAAGTACACCGTGGTCGCCACTGTGCAAACGATGCGCGGTGCCCGGACCATCGCCGTGAACGAAAAGACGCACACCGCCTTCGTCTTTACGCCGGAGTTTGGACCGGCACCGGCATCAGCCGCGCTGACGCCGGCCCCCGGTGCACGCGGTCAGGTTCCGCCGCGTGGACCGCAAGTCGCCGCGTGGCTCTTCGCGATCAAACACAATTGAGCGAATACTCACGAGAAAAGCCGGGCTTGCCAGCGCGGTATCCGCACGTGCGCCAGCCGATGACTGCGCGCATTCGCAGGCAACCCACCGCGGAAAGCAATGTCAGGTTAGCTCGCGACCCTGACAGGAAGATGACAGAGACATCCCTCGCATGGATTTAGAGAAATTCCGCGAGGCGCCTTGTTTGTTCGATCCTCGTTGGCACCGGATTCGCGATGCCGAACCGAGCAAATCAGGGGCCCCGCCGACTCGGTCATGGGCCGCGTTCACGTAATCGCACTACGGAGTACTGATGTCATCAGCAGTCCACCATCGGATGAGAGTTCTCGGAACGGCGCTGTGTTTGGCCTTCCCGCTCGGGCGTGAAGTCGGGGCTCAGCCGGCGCTGCCGCCGAAGGCGAAAGCGGACAGCGCGAAAACTCCCGCACCGCTGTTCACCACCAAGGACTTCGTCTTTGCTGGTGCATTCGCCGCTGGCATGGTCGCGATGTTTCCGTTCGATGCAAAACTCGCCAAACATCTGACCAATCCTGGTGCCCAGGCGAACAAGTTCTTCAAGAACGCTTCGACGGGTGTCGAGTGGATCGCAAGCCCAGGCGCGTATGTCATCGGCGGGACCTTGTACGTGGTTGGTCGCGCTGGACACTTCGGTCGCGTGGCTGACCTGGGTTGGCACGGCACGGAAGCTGTCTTCGTTGCCGATGCGGTGACCTACCTACTCAAAGGTCTCAACGGTCGCGCTCGGCCGTTCGTTACCGGCGATACCAACCCGCACGACTACAAATTTCTCAAGGGCTTCTCCAACGCCGATCGGCAATCCTTTCCCTCCGGACATGCGACGTCAGCGTTCGCCGCGGCTGCGGCGGTGACGTCGGAAACGGGTCTCTGGTGGCCGAAGTCGACGTGGGTCGTCGGCCCATTGATGTATGGCGGAGCAACGATGGTTGGCCTCTCTCGCATGTATCACAACAAGCACTGGGCCTCCGACGTGGTTCTCGGTGCGGCCATCGGCACCTTCAGTGGCTGGAAGATCGTGCAATACGCTCACGCACATCCCACGAAGCTCGACAAGTTCATGCTTCATGTCTCGGCCCTGCCTGATGGTAGTGGCGGGTGGGCGCTCGCCTGGTCGGGGCCATTGCCCTGACGCTGGGACCCGGGAGACTCCAGCGCGTCCGCGCGTTCGTCGCGGCGCGCTTCGATCCAAAGTCTCATGTCGGCCTTGGCCTCACCTGGCGCCTCGCGGCGTGTGCTCTGGCCGTTTGGGCATTCAGCGGTCTCGTCGACGCGGTACTCGACAGGGAGACGTTTGTCCGTATCGATCTCGCCGTCGAGACGTGGTTTCACGTTCACTCAACTCCCGCGGGGTTGGCGATCTTCGCCGGGATCACGCAGCTCGGTTCGCCCGTCGTCGATGTACTCATCGTCGTCGTGAGCGCCTACCTGCTGTATCGCCGTGAATTTCCGCTCCTCGTCAGCTGGCTCGGCGCCAATCTCGGCGGGAAAGTTCTGGAGTACGTGATCAAGAACACCGTGCATCGCTCTCGGCCGCAATACGCCGCGGCATATCTCAACGGCGCATCGTACAGCTTCCCGAGTGGACACACGATGGGCGCGACCGTGTGTTACCTGATGCTGGCGTACCTCCTCTCCGTGCTACCCGGCGTGACGCCTCGAACGAAGTTGATCGTACACGTCATCGCGGCGGCGATCATTCTCGCCGTAGCTTTTAGCCGACTCTACCTCGGCGTGCACTACCCGAGCGACGTTGCCGGCGGATTTGTCGCGGGTATGGCATGGCTCACGGCGTGCGGCGCGACACGCCAGGTCATCACGCGAGGGCAGATCTACCGGTCTTGGGAGAAGAGCTCAGTGGCCATGCAATAAGGCAACGGGAGTGGGCGCGAGCCCACCCATGTGCTCCACTCCCATCTCGCGCGCCATGGACCGCCACTCCTCCCGCGAGATCACCTGCGTGCTCGAGTCTTGATAGGTACGCAGAGCGTGAAGGATCGCCGAGCGTTTGTCACGCTGTGGCACGAGCGGGGACGTGAGAATGTCAGAGACGACATCGTGCAGTGAATGCAGATTGTCGAACACGATCGCGGCTTCGGGATACCGCTGGGAGAAGCGGGGCGCGACCGCCGCAGCCATGGGCATCATCGTGGGCATCCGAGTGGGAGCGTCGGCCAGCAAGTTCCAGAACTGCTTCGTTGCGGCATCGATGTTCTGCTGGCGCCCGTTCGCGTCGTTCGTCGCCAGCAGCGCATCATAGAGCACCATCTGGTACCAGTGATACGACCAGAGAAGACCATTGAACTTCGGATTCTGTCGCCGAAAAACGAGGGAATACGGCGCGCCTTCCATCAGCTCCATGCTCTTGGGCAATTGGCTCAGCGCGAGATCACGACGGCTGGCGTAATAACGAAGCAGCTGCGCGACGCGCCGATCCCGTTCGGTGTCATTCAGCTTCTCGTCGGCGAGCACGTCGTAGAGCTGACGGTGCAGCATATGGGTCCAGTCGAAGACCTCCGCCAGTTCGGGGACGAGCGTGGTGTAGGTCGGCCCAACGGCATGTTCCTCGAGAGGCAGCGACGGTGGATGCACCAACAGTTGCGTCGTGATGAACTGAAACTCACGACCCTCGATGTTGCGCTGCCGTTCCTCTGGGTTGCCGGCGTCACGGAGCAAGCGCTCGTAGAGAATGGCGTGACCGTAGTCGAATGCGTTGAAGAGGTGATCCGAGCGCGGATAGCGGTCGCGAAATGCCCAATTGTACCGGGCCCCCAAGTAAGTCTGCTCCGGCACGCGCGCAACCGAACCGCAAGCGGCCAATGCGAGCCCGCCGGCGAGTAGCGTCAGCCAACACAATAGGCGCCGGCCAAGGGTGTCGTTAGGTGGAGCGAGGAGCACGGGTCATCGCATTGCGAAGGGATTCACGGACCGATCCTAAATCTAGAGCCTTGGAAAGGAGTTCCGGTGCCTCCATCGGCGCTGAGCTCGGCGGGTTGAATTTTGCATTAGGGCTTGGTGAGATGCCGACCCGTACGACCCTCACCCCCTTTGCTCGGTCCCTGCCATTTCTCGCCCTAGCGTGCGGTCTCGCTGGCGCGCAGGAGCCGAGCGTGCGCGCGAGTTGCGATGGTCGCGTAATCCACGCGATCCGCGTAAGCGCTCTGCGTCCACCATTTAGGGGAGAGGCCGCGTACTGGCGACGCGTAGCCCGGTCCATCGGATTACATCATACCACGACGGATACGGCGGTGGTTCGTCGGTTTCTCGCGCTCCAAGAGGGCGACATTTGCACCGATTTCCGTATGAAAGAATCGGCGCGACTGCTCCGTGATCAGCCGTTTATTGCCGACGCGACCGTCCACAGCGTGCCCGACCCGGCGGGTGGCGTGATTATCGAAGTTGAAACCGTGGACGAGATACCCGCTGTCGCATCAGCATCGCTGAACAGCCACGCGCTCTCATACCTCGAGATTGGTAACGAGAACATGTTTGGCGACGCGTGGCTGCTGGCGCTGCACGCGAGTGACCGTCAGCTCGAGGGACGCTCGGCAGGTTTCCGCGTGACTGATTACCAGTTTCTCGGCCGGCCCTATCAATTCGACGCACAGGCGGATTGGGGCCAGCGTGCCTCGGGGTTCTTGCTCGACGCATCGCATGCGTATCTGACCGATTTGCAGCGGGTTGCATGGGAAGCAGGTCTGGCGCGAACAGCACAGGAGTACATCGTGCTGCAACGTGGCAACCACATCGACGATCTCGGTCTTCGGTATCGCCGAAGCGCCGCGGACGTGGGCGGTGTATTGCGCCTTGGCAACCTGCGCACGCCGATTCTGCTGGGCGGCCTGTTGAATTTCAATCGACTCGAGCCTCTAGGCGGCGTTGCCGTCAGCGACAGCGCGATTTTGCCGGACACCACCCTTTCCGGCCGATTCAGCACGGTGAAACGGGCCCGCCTAACGGCTGTGGGCGCGTGGCGCAATCTGAACTTCGTGACTGTTTACGGCTTCGACGCTCTGGCGGCCGCCCAGGATGTACCGACGGGATTCCAACTCTTTGGTCAGCTCGGCCGAGGCATGCCGATGATCGGCGGCGAGAGCGACCTTTATACGCTAGGCGACATTCTTTCGGGAGTCGGATCCGCAAAAACCTACGCCGAGCTGCACCTGATCACCGAGGGCCGGCATTCGAATGGTGGCCAGACGTGGGACGGGATCGTCAGCACTGGTCAACTACTTCTCTACTGGAAGCCTAACGGGCAACGTCTTCTGCGCGCATGGGCTGACTATGCCGGCGGGTGGCGACTCGAGGTGCCGTTTCAGCTGCAACTCTCAACACTTGGGGAGCGACTGATCGGCTATCACGGGTCGTTGGTGGGCGCGCGGCGCGCGGGTGGTGGATTCGAATTACGACAGCTTCTTCCGAGCGTCACGACAAGGGCCGATGTCGCCGCGGCAGCCTTCGTCAACTCGGCGCGGCTCTGGTCTGGTGACGCACCGTTCGGTGTAAATACGCCGCTCCTGTCGAGCCTCGGCGTGAGCGCGCTTGCCGCGGTGCCGCGCGGCTCACAGAAGACGTTGCGCATCGATCTTGGCGTGGCAGTGCGGAAAGGCGTGCCGCGTTCGGGTTGGGAAGTTCGCCTGACCTACTTCAATGTCGGCACACGCATTCGCGGTGAGCCGAGCGATGTTGCCAATGCGCGCGAGCTCATCGTCGGTCCCGACATCTTCCGGCCCTAATTAGAACTTGAGCAAGGCCGAGCGACTCGCGCCGAGTCGCACGACGACAAAATTGGTCAATATCTCGGTGCCCGCGCAGATGGGGGATCCGACAGCGACGCGCCGATGCGATGCCAGCGCAGCGTCGCGGGGATCGGTCACGATCGCTGCGCCGTCCACGACTTCCCCGTCGTGCGGAACGATGTCACCGTGCACGCAGAGTACTTCATCGCCATCGGCAAGGCGCCTGACGAGAGTCAATTCGCCGCTCAGAATATCGCCTGCGATGTCCAAGCGCCTGGCGTGCGTTGGCCACACGAGAGAGGGCGCGGCCGGACCAAAAGTGTTCCGCAGCAGGATGACGAGTGAAGAGAGCACAACTCATCCTACGCTCCTCGGCGTTAACGACGCACAAAGCAACGTGCCGAGAGTGTTAAAAAAACGTTAAACACCGAAACTCAGCCATCCGGCGTCATGTCGGCGATGACGAACCGATAGCCGATGCCTGGCTCAGTCAAGATGTAGCGCGGCCGCACGACGTCGCGCTCGATCTTTCTCCGCAGATGGGCTACCTGCACGCGCAAATACTGTTGAGCATCACCGTATGCACGGCCACTCCACACTTCCCGAAACAGCTGCTGGTGTGTGAGTGTGCGGCCCGCGTGCGTCGCAAGGGCACGCAGCACGTCCCACTCCGTGCGCGTGAGGTGGACATGGCTGCCGGCAACGGTCAGCGTGCGACCGACCAAATCGATGATCAGATCGCCAGACTCGATGCGCGTCGCGGCATCGGCGGTGTCACCTCGAGCCGCTCGACGAAGCAGCGCACGCACCCGTGCCTGTAACTCGCTCGTGCTGAACGGCTTGGTGACATAGTCGTCGGCGCCAGCATCCAGTAGCGCGACCTTTTCGCTGTCCGAATGGCGTGCGGACAACACGAGAATTGGTGCGCGCGTCCATTCTCGCAGCGCCGCGCAGACGGCCACGCCAGACATATCCGGCAACCCAAGATCGAGAACGACGAGCTGGGGCCGCTCCGCCGCCGCGAGCTCGAGCCCAGTCGTTCCGTCCTTTGCTTCCACAACGCGCGTTGACGGCGCTTGCAGCGCCGTGCGAACGATGCGGCGAATCTGCGGCTCGTCGTCGATCACCAATACTGTCAGCGGAGTTGGCGTCGCTACGGAGCCCGCGGCCGCCGCGGCGTTCGTCATCATGGCTGAAAGCTGATGGCTTTAGGCGACGGCTGCTAGAACCCATTGGGTCATAAAAAATTCATGAAATTGCGCGACAAAGGCTGTCCTGAGCCCTGGTGGTACGCGTCGTTCATTCAGATAACTACTCGCAGCAACGACGTTAATGCCCACCACCATAAAACGCGTCAAGAACCTACTCGTCGGCCGTCCACTGCCGAGCGAGCGCCTCGAGCACGAGCGCCTAAACAAAAAAACCGCGCTGGCCGTTCTCTCCTCGGACGCCATCTCATCGGTGGCGTACGCCACGGATCAGATTCTTTTCGTCATCGGTGGGGCGCTCGGAGTCGCGGCGCTGCAATACGTTCTTCCCGTCTCGGCAGTAATCGTGGGTCTGCTCGTCCTCGTGGCGCTGTCCTACCGGCAGACCATCTTCGCCTACCCAGGCGGTGGCGGCTCCTACACCGTTGCAAAGGACAATCTCGGCGTGCCCACGGGACTGGTTGCCGCGGCCGCCCTCCTCACCGACTACATCCTTACGGTGGCGGTGTCGATCTCGTCCGGCGTTGCCGCAATCACCTCCGCCTACCCGTCGCTGCTGCAGCACACGGTGCTGCTCTGCGTCGTGTCCATCGTCGTGCTCACGGTCGTCAACCTCCGTGGCGTTCGGGAGTCGGGCATGGCGTTCAGCTTGCCGACGTATGCCTTTATCCTCGTTATGGTGGCGCTCATCCTCACCGGGATCTATCGCGGCTATTCCGGTCACGAGCTCGCGCCTGTAAACGCGCCCATCAAGGTCGACCCAACAGTGGCACGCCGCACGCTGAGCGCGCCAGCTGGTTTCGCGTTCTTATATCTCATGCTTCGCGGCTTCGCCGAAGGATGCGCGGCGATGACGGGTACCGAAGCAATCTCCAACGGCATTTCGGCGTTCAAGAAGCCTGCCCAACGGAATGCGTCGATCACGCTCATCTGGATGGTGACGATCCTCGCGGCATTCTTTCTCGGCACCAGCGCACTGGCGCAGCACTATCATGTGATGCCAACGACGGAGCAAACGGTCCTATCGCAGCTCGGGCATCACATCTTTGGCAACAACATCCTGTACTACTTCTTTCAGTACACGACATTCGCGGTCCTCGTTCTGGCTGCGAATACCGCCTTCGCTGACTTTCCGCGACTTGCCGGCATTCTCGCCAACGATCGCTTCATGCCACGCCAATTTTCGGCGCGTGGAGATCGCCTCGCCTTCTCGAATGGCATCATCACGCTGGCGGCAATTGCGATGGCGCTCGTCGCACTCTTTCGAGGCGACACCAATGCGCTGGTTCCCCTGTACGCGATCGGCGTGTTCATTTGCTTCACGCTCTCCCAGGCAGGGATGGTCGTCCATTGGGTCCGTTGCCGAGGCCCAGGATGGCGTCGCCGCGCGGCGCTGAACGGCGTCGGTGCCGTTGCAACGGCACTCGTGTCTCTGATTCAAATCGTCACCAAGTTCACGAGTGGTGGATGGATCATCGCACTGATCATCCCGATGATCATCGTCGTGCTTCGAAAGATTCACCGTCATTACGACGAATTCGCGCGGGAGATCCAATTCGAAGGCCACAGCCCGATCACGCCGCTGCATCACACGGTGATCGTGCCAGTGCATGGCATTACCAAAGCGGTAGCTGGAGCGCTCGTTTACGCTACGACGATATCAGACGAAGTGCTTGCCGCTTACGTCGAGGTCGACAAGCGGGAGACGCTGGAGTTGCAGCATGCCTGGGAAGAATGGGACATCGGCGTACCGCTCGCCGTATTGCCGTCGCCGTACCGTTCGGTGCTCCGGCCACTCGTCGACTATGTTGAGAACTTGCGAATGGTCACACCCGGTGAGCTGGTGACAGTCGTCGTCCCAGAGGTAGTACCGCGACGGTGGTGGGAGCATTTTCTCCACAACAAGACTGCTCTCTATATCCGCACCGCGTTCCTCTTCAAGGCCAATGTCGTCGTCACGAGTGTACCGTATCTACTCGGACATTCGTATCGTTTGCGAGACCTCGTCGAACACGAGGATGTCGACGAGTCCACGTCGCTACCGCGCATTCCCTTTCGAACATCGGGGCGTCGCCGAGCGATCAATCAGTGATTTGGTCATCGCACGTCGTTTACGGCAGGCAAAAACAATGTGAACACGCTTCCGCCGCCTACGCGCGGCGTGTACATCAGGCGTCCCGCCTGTGCCTCGGCGACTCGACGAGCGATCGAGAGGCCAAGACCGGCACTCCCTGCATCCGGTGGCGCGCCCCGAGGTCGCTGAAATGGCTCGAAGAGCCGAGGTACATCGTCCGCGGGGACCCCTGGCCCTCGATCGGCAACGTGGATAGCCAGCTCGGTGCCCATTCGCTCGGCATTCACCTCGATTGGCGCGGCGCTGCGGTCATACTTTCCCGCGTTCTCGACCAAGTTCGCGAGCGCGCGGAGCGCTTGTACAAAATCGAAGCGGCCGAAGAGGAGAGCGTCACCCGGAGGCAGCGTCACGACAAGACGCTTCGCACCTAACGATGCTTCGACACTTTGAACGAGTGCACCAAGCAGGTCATCGACAGCATTCAGCTCGATGCGAAGCGGTAGTGCATTCGCACTGAGCCGGGACAAATCCAATAAGTCGGCAACGAACCGATTCAACCGATCCGCTTCCTGCTCGATGATCTCGCTGCGCTCGTCGCCTAACGCGCCGAGCTCGTGCGCCATCGCCTTGATGGTGGTGAGTGGAGTACGGAGGTCATGCGACACCGACGCGAGCAACGCATCCTTCAAACGGTCGGCTTCCCGCAATGCCTCGGCATGTGCCGCCTCCGCCGCGAGCCGCATCCGTTCCACGCCAAGTGCGGCGTAGTACGAGATCGCGTCGAGAAAGCGCCAGCGCTCCGTGTCCAGTCTTACGCCTCCGGCGCTCGCGACTCGTAACACGCCGACCGTCCGATCGCGGACCCGCAACGGAAGAAGAAGTGCCCGAGTCGTGCCGTCCCCGAGGATGGCGAGCTCGCTCGCTTTCGGTCGGGAGCCAGAGAGCGTCGTCGCACCATCGAACCACTCGATTGCCGCGATGCCACTCTCGCTCACCTGCTCCGCGAGCGCCGTCGATGAGTGCTTCCTTTCCGTCGAGGCGCGGCTGGATTGGGAGGCCTCATCGATCGCCTGCGGCGAGCCGGCCGCGACGCTGAACCCACTCGGTGCGCGAGTGAATATTTCGCATCGCTCAACGCCTACACTGGCGCGAATGACGTCTACGATAGCCTGAAGCGCGTCGGTCGCGTGCGCGGCGTTCAGCGTCTCGGCACCGAGTGTCGCCAAACGATCGATCTCAACGGCGCGCGCGTGAGCCGTGCGGGCTTCCTCCTGTGCCCGGTAAAGCAATTGCGCCGCGATGACGCTCGTCGCCAGAAATGCGAAAAGAACGAGCCAATCAACAGGATTAGCGACAACTAGAGTGTTGTAGGGGGGTAGGAACAAAAGGTCGAAGATCAGGAAGGCGGCGCCCGCCGTGGCCAACCCAAGAATTCGGCCGCCGGCGGCGCTGGCCCCGAGCACGATCAACAGAAGGATCAGTGCGATATGCACTTCGGCCAGAAGCGGCCTGATGGCGAGCATGCCGAAGGTGCAAAGGGCAAGCGTGGCGACCGTAAGTGCGATCGCCCGCCGACTAGGGGCCCGAGCAAGCAGGCGGGTCGGTTGGACATGGCGCTTCGAGGCGCTCATACCGCACTCGACCGAACTGAAGGAGGCCGAACTCTTCTGGCCCGCATTTCGCCTTTGTGCATGAGAACGCAAGCCGATAACTCCCCCGTACAAACCTATGCTGCGATACAAAACCTCCGCGATCCTGCTCTGCGCCCTGTCGCTCATTGGCGCGTGTAAGTCGCGTCATCGGTCCGAGTCCGGTGGCGAAGTCGTTGCCTGGACGCCACCCAAGCCGGACGCCATCTCGGGCGTGACGGTGGACGTCGTAAAGGGCGCGATTCAGCAACGCCTCACCGGCGCGATTCCCAAAGGCATTACGGCGGATACGTGGCGTCACGTGCGGGCCCTCTACGCCAACTATGCCGGCGCGCCGCTCTGGCTCGATGCGCAAGGTCTTTCCACAGATCGCGTGACCGAGCTGGCAAATGCGCTCGCTTCCGCCGACAGCGATGCGATTCGCGTCGACAGCTACCCGGTTGGCGATCTCGCGCACGCCGTCACGGCATTGCGTTCGACGCAAACGCCGACCGCCGACCAACTCGCCGATGCCGACGTGCTCATGACGGCGACCTTCGCGGCGTTCGGTGAGGACATGCTCACCGGTCAGGTCGATCCCAAGACGATGTTGCAAAGCTGGTTCATCAGCACTCGCGAGGAAGGGATCGACAGCGCGCTCGCTCGCACCTTGCGCGAAAGCCCTGTCGATCGCTCGATCGCTCAGATTCGTCCGCAAGATCCGACGTACGATTCGCTGCGAATAGAGCTGATTCACTACCGCGAGCTCGCCGCCAAAGGCGATTGGCCCACCGTGCCGACGGGTCCGGCGCTGAAGCCTGGGCAAACGGATTCGCACGACCGCCTAACGGCGCTCGCCGGGCGGTTGCGTGCGGAGGGCTACCTTCCGCCCACGGACTCGACGGCACAGGCGAGCGATTCGACGGGCGCTGCTGGGAAAAACAAGTACGACCGAGCTCTTGCCGGGGCGGTCGCGAGCTTCCAGGCGCATCACGACATCGGTGTGGACAGCATGCTCGGCCCAGAAACGGTGGACGCGCTCAACAAGCCCGTGAGCTTCCGGTTAGGTCAGATCGCCGCCAACCTGGAGCGGTACCGCTGGTTACCGCGTAGCCTCGGCGATCGCTACATCATCGTCAACGTACCCGCCTTCGAGCTGAAGGCGTTTGACCAGGGAAAGCCGACATTACAGATGAAGGTCATTGTCGGGCAGGACTACGAAGGCAAGGCGACACCGGTGTTCAGCGACTCGATGGAGTTTGTCGTCTTCCGGCCGTACTGGATTGTGACGGACAGCATCGCGAACAAGGAGATCTACCCGAAAGCCGCGGCCGATCCGGACTATCTCGATCGCAACAACTACGAGATCGTCACGATCGAGCACCGCAAGCGGGTGCGACAAAAGCCCGGCGACAAGAATTCGTTGGGTCTCGTAAAATTCATGTTTCCTAACGACTTCAACATCTACTTACACGACACCCCACAGGGCGAGCTGTTCAAGAAGGACGTGCGTGCGTTCAGTCACGGCTGTATCCGCCTGGAGCACCCCGATCAGCTTGCGCAATTCGTGCTTGGCTGGCCGATCGATAGCGTGCATCATCAGATGCAGGAGGGCCCAGACGATCATCGCGTCAACCTGAAGAAAAAGATTCCCGTGTTCATCGTGTACTTCACGACGTACTTCAAGAACGGTGAGCTCTACTTCGGGAATGACCTCTACAAGCGCGACGACAAGCTGGTGCAGCAGATGGCGTCCGCCGCGGAAAGTGATTCGGCGAGCGCGCGCGCGGTCCAGACGTTGCGGGAGGCGCACGCCGAATAACGCGCCCGGTGTACTTGAACGGAGGACTTCCCGTGCTATTCAATGGATGGGCGGCGGTCCTCCGCATCATCATTGTCTCGGCCGCAACGTACATCATTGCCGTGGGCTCGCTGCGTATCGTCGGACAGCGGGCCCTCGCGAAAATGTCTGCCTATGACGCCATCGTCACGGTCGCTATCGGCTCACTGGTCGCGGCGATTCCTCTGACGAAGAGTGTTTCGATCGTCGACGGCGCGGCCGCCATCCTCACGTATCTCGGTTTGCAGGAGCTGACGCGATTCCTGCAAGTCCGTTTCGAGCGAGCGCATCACATCGTGAGGTCGCGTCCGGATCTTCTCGTTTGGGAAGGCGAGATTCTCGAGGATCGTTTGCGAGGTGAACGCATCTCGCCGGACGAGATACGCGCCGCAGTCCGCCGATCCGGCTTCCTCTCACTCGATCAAGTACAGGCCGTCGTCCTCGAAAACGACGGAGAGTGGTCGGTGGTACCGCGAGATGACGTGCGCAACCTCTCCGCGCTCGCGGGTCTCATCATTCCTCCTGACAAAGAGGTCACGGCGGAAGGTGGCACGAAGAGGCTCCGGGGCGACGCGCGCGAGGAGCGCTCCGAAGACAGTCGCGCCTGACCGGCTCTTCGTTCTGACAATTCGTTGACACCGCTACCGCAAGCGGTGACTTGCGCACATGTCGATAGTCTACACATTACGTGTAGCCTATCGACATATCGCCTATGCCACGCACAACCTCCTCGTCCGCCGAGCTGTTACCCGGCACGCTGGACATGCTCATCCTTCGTACACTCACCGTGCAACCCATGCACGGCTATGCGATCGCGCAGCACATCCGTCGCCTCTCCGAGAGCGTGCTGTCTGTCGAGCAGGGTTCTCTCTATCCGGCACTCGAGCGATTGCAGAACAAAGGCTGGCTGACGTCGAAGTGGGGTGAGACGCCCACCAAAAGGCGTGCGCGGTACTACACCATCACGGCTGCTGGCCGCAAGCAGCTCGGCAACGAGATCTCCAGCTTCGACCGAGTGCTTGGCGCGATCCAAAAAATCATGGCAGGAGCATAACGACATGTCACTCCTCGACGCAGTTCGGCATCGCTTGTCCGTGTTGGTCCGGGGCGACGTTTACGCGCGCGAGCTCGCCGACGAAATGCGCTTTCATCTTGCCCTCGACGCCGAGCACGACGAGCGCACTGGGTTGTCGCCAAACGCGGCCCACGCTGCGGCGCGCAGGCGGTTTGGCAACGTCACCTACCTCCAGGAGGAGACGCGACGCCAGACGAGTCTGTCTCTCCTCGATGACGTTGGCCAGGATCTCCGCTACGCGCTCCGCAGCTTCCGCCGGTCTCCGGGATTCACCCTCGCGGCGACCTTGACGCTGGCGTTAGGCATCGGCGCGACGACGGCGATCTTCAGCGTGGTCGACGGCGTCCTGCTGCGCGGACTCCCATACCGCGATGCGAATCGCATCGTCAACCTGTGGGAGACGAGTGACAATGGTAACTACCGCCTGCCATCCTATCCAACGTTCAGGGACTGGCGCGCGGCGAGCGCGACGTGGAACAACGCCTTCGAGGACATGGCCTACGTCAAGGGTGCGGACGCCATCTATGTCGGCGACAAGGGGCCCGAACGCGTTCTCGCCAGCTCGGTCTCGCCTGGCTTCTTTCACCTGTTAGGCACGCCACCGTTGATCGGCCGTACTTTCACGGCGGACGAGGAACGTCCGGGAGCGAACCCTGTCGTCATCCTCTCGTATGACCTCTGGCAGCAGCACTTCGCCGGGGATCCGAGCATTGTTGGTCGCTCGATCCGCTTCAGTAATGTGCCGTTTGTCGTTGTCGGAGTGATGCCGCGCGGCTTCGCTTTTCCAACATGGTCGATGCTCTGGCGTCCGATCGCGACGATCGAGAACACCGACTCTTCGCTCAGTCGTCGCGGTGTCCACTCGGACAGTCGCACGATCGGGCTTCTTCGCCCTGGGGCCGACTCGGCGCGCGTTGCCGCCACGATGCACACGATGGAACAGCGTCTCTCGCTCGAGTACCCTAACGAGCAAGCACACTGGGTGTCGGTCGTGATGCAGCCGATTCGCGATGAGATCATCGGAAATATCAAGCCGACACTTCTCGTACTCGCCGGCGCCGTAATGCTCGTCCTGCTCCTCGCCTGCGCCAACGTGGCGAACCTGTCGCTCGTCCGCGCCGCATCGCGCGATCGCGAGCTCGCAGTGCGCGCGGCGATCGGTGCTGGACGCTCGCGTCTCCTTCGACAGCTCCTCGCGGAGAGCCTGACTCTCGCGGTCGCTGGAGGAGTCTTGGGTATCGTGCTCGCCATGGTTCTCGTACGCGGCGTTCGCGAGATGGCGGGCGATCTTCCTCGCACGAGTGAGATCGTCGTCGAGGGACGCGTGCTTATGTTTGCGGTCATCGTTACGGTGCTGGCCGCGCTTCTCTCCGGCGTAGCGCCAGCGTTGCGTGCGACTCGCACGACGATGCTCGCTCGGCTTCGCAGCGGCGCGAGCGGATCTGTCGGCACCAGAGCCGAGGTGCAGACCCGTGGGGCGCTCGTAGCTTTGCAGTTCGCACTCGCGCTGGTGCTCTTGATCGGCTCGGGACTACTCATCCGGAGCTTCCGCAAGCTGCAAGGGGTCGATCTCGGCTTCGTCCCTGATGACCGCGTTCCCATCGCCATCTCTCCGCCAGCGGAGAAGTACGCGACGCCGGAGGCGGCTGCGGGTCTTTATCGACAGCTCATCGAACACGTCGCATCGATACCCGGTGTGCGCGACGTCGCCATCGTCAATCATCTGCCGATCGGTGGTGGATGGATCACGTCGCCGGTACAAGTGGCTGGTCGCACCGATGACGTCGCCCGACAGCCCGAGGCATTGTATCGCACCGCCTCGGAGAGCTACCTGCGTACAATGGGGATGCGGATGGCGCGTGGACGCTGGCTCACGGCGGACGACATGCGCGATCGCACAGGATTCGTGGTGAACGAGACCCTTGCCAAACGAATCTGGCCCACGGCGGACGCTCTTGGTCAGCACATAACACTGCGTCGGTCGTCGCAATTGCGTCCAGATTTTGGCCAGCCGATCAGCGGAACGGTGATCGGTGTCGTAAAAGATGTGAAGCAGCAGTCGATCGAGGGCGTCGTGTCGCCCGAGGTGTTCGTTCCGTGGACGCTCGAGGTGTGGCCATGGATCACCCTTGTGGCGCGGGTGCAGAATGCGCCAAGAGAAATACCGTTGATCCGCCGCGCCATTCTCGACGTCGAGCCTGGCACCCCAGTTGCCGGCAGCACACTGCAAGGCGGAGTCGTGACCCTCTCGAGCTTCCTCGCGAGTGCCGTCGCACAGCGTCGGCTGGCGACATCACTCGTGGGCGGTTTCGCGGCTGGAGCCCTGCTTCTTGCGGCGATCGGCATGTACGGTGTCATCGCGTACGGGGTTGCTCAGCGCACCCGAGAAATGGGGATACGCATGGCTCTTGGCGCGAACCGGCAGCGCATTCTTCGACTCGTGCTCGGTGAGGGCGTACGACTCGCGCTCATCGGCGCGGCCCTTGGCCTTGTCGCCGCATTCGTGTCGACGCGGCTCATTCAGTCTTTGCTTTTCGAGGTCGTGGCGACGGATCCTCTGACGTTTGTACTGACCCCGCTTCTCCTCGCCGGCGTGGCACTTCTCGCGACCTACATTCCTGCTCGGCGCGCTACACGGCTGGATCCGACGCTCGCGATCCGCGGCGAATAAGAAAAATGCCCGCGCCGTTAGGCGCGGGCATTCTCTTGCAGTCACCCACCTCTAGTGAGTCGGGATGACCAGCGTCTGTCCCGCTCTGATCTTGGTATCGCCAAGGCGATTCGCAGCGACGAGCTCGCGAACACTCGTCGAATGTTCCTGGGCGATGCTCCAGAGCGAGTCGCCGGGGCGCACTCTATACCGCTTCGCCGAAACCGGTGCTACAGTCGCGGTGCGTGCCACGATCATGACTGTCGGCCGTTCCTCGGACTGGATGCGCGCAAAGCGCATGTACTCCTGACCGAACACCGCGACGTGAAAGTGCGCCGGATGGTGCTCTTCCGTCGCTTCGATGACGCCGGTGTTCTCGAGCGCGAGCAGCTCAGTGCGAAGCCACGTTAGGCAATGAGAGGTCGTCGGCTTGTGCAGATCGATCGCCATACCCGTGGGATGCACCGATCGGTGCGAGCTATTCGATGGCTGACGGCTTTCCGGCCGCACGCCACTCGTCACGACCAGCGACTCACCGCATTTCTGGTCGTACTCGCCAGCCAAGCGTTCGACGAACTCCAGGGTCGCTGGCCGCACATAAGGAAAGGCGACGCGGTGCAGCGAATACCCGTGATCGGTATGCAGCTGAACCAGCTCGCCACGAGCGGCGGCCCAATGCACGGCGTTGGTGGTCTCATAGAAGGTGAGACCTTCTTGTACTGCGTGATCGTACATGCGCTCGACGCTCGCCATCGAGCCCCGCAGCGACTGCGCGGCACCAATGTGAGGATGCGTGGCGAGAGCAACCAGGGCGAGTGTCGCCGAATGACGGAAACGGTTCATGGCAACATCTCGACGACCCAGCGCGGCAAAAGGAAACGTGTGGGGTAGGGCAGTTCGCCCGGCCCAACGCGCTTCAGGGGCCCGCGGGTTTCAGCCCGGAATGCCGCCGGCCAGACTGAAAATCAACAGTGCGAGAACGATCAACGTGACGACGATGTAAACCCGGTCCCGTTGCAAAATGAACGCGACGAGCGACATCGCGACGCGTGCCACCGGTGTCGCGATGAGCAACAGCAAACCGAGCTGAATGATGGCGTCCGCTCGCCATTGCAGAGCGCCGTGCACGATGCCGCTCACACTGCGAAGCTCAGGCGGCTCGCCGCGAAAGACCTGGCCCGCCGCCGGATCGAGGCCGTGCCGCGCGAGGAAGAGCACGCCGCCCACGACCGCCACGATCGTGGCGATGATCACTCCGATGCGAAGCAGATTGCCGAGAAGCTGATCGACGTCGTAATCGCTCAACCGTTCCCGCCCACCGGAGGGGGACGGTGTGTACGGCTCGGTGGGCTCGACCGCCATCAGAGGCCCCCTCGAATTCCTTTGTACGCCATCTCGAGGGCGAGCACGACGACGACCACTGCGAAAATCCTACGTAGTAGCGTAGTGTTGGCACCGGCGAGAATGCGAGCGCCAGTCAGTGCACCGGCGAGCACGCCGAGCATCACTGGCAGGGCGAGGGAAGGATCGATGTACCCGCGCGAGAGATAGATCCCGGCGCTCGCCGCAGCGGTCACGCCGATCATAAAATTGCTCGTCGTCGTCGAGACCTTGAATGGCAGGTGCATGAGCTGATCCATCGCCAACACCTTGAGCGCGCCCGAACCGATACCTAACAAACCGGAGAGGACGCCGGCAACAGCCATGAGCCCGAAGCCGGCGGGTACGGCACGCACGCCGTAGGATTGCATGCCGTTAGGCGTCGGATACGTCGATGCGAGGCGGAGTCGTTTCGACAACCGGTCATCATTCTCCGTGGAGACGTGCTCCGCCAAGGGCTTGGTCGAGCGATACGCGGAGTAGAGTAAGACGACCGCGAAGATCACCGCGATCGTTCCCGTCCCGATTCGGCCGGCGAGATACGCGCCGCATAACGCGCCGAGCGTCGTCGCGATCTCGAGGAGCATTCCGACACGGACGTTCGTGTAGCCTTCCTTCACGTACGCCGCGGCCGCTCCGGAAGAGGTCGCGATCACGGAGATGAGCGAGGCACCGATCGCGTAGCGCAGGTCCACATGAAAGAGCAGCGTAAGCATGGGAACGATCACCATGCCGCCGCCTAATCCAGTCAGGGCGCCCAGCAGGCCCGCCGCAAACGCTCCCGAGGCGACTAACGCTGTGAAAAGCAGAAGTGACATGACTCCGAAGCAAACCGGGAGCGGGAGCGCGTTCGTTTGATCGGCGTTACCCAGCAGCCTTGGCGCAGACTAACGCTGATGAAAGTAACGGCGACTGACGCGAACATAGAGCGGCTCGAACGTCCTCGACTCCTCGACGAAGACGTTACGCATCGGGTGCACGACGGACTTGGGTTCGTCCTTCTCGAATCCGTGTATCAACAAGCGCTCTTCTGGGAGTCGCCCGACGAAGGCCTCGAGGTCGCGTCCGTGCCAAGACCTTCGCTGGCGAGCCGCGTTAGTCGTCCCCCACGCCCGCCAGCTCCGGCGCACGACGCGGCGGCTCCACATGCTCGGTCTCACCTTCCTCGGCAGTTCTCGCCAGCCAGCGATCCACCTTCAGGCTCACCCCCGAGAGATACGTATACACCACCGGCGTCACGTACAGGGTGATGAGCTGCGAGAACGCCAACCCTCCAACGACGGCGATGCCTAACGGGCGCCGTGATTCCGCCCCCGCGCCCATCGACAACGCAATCGGCAGCGTTCCCATCAATGCCGCGACTGTCGTCATCATGATCGGTCGGAATCGCACGAGCGACGCATGAACGATTGCATCCGCTGGCTCGCGGCCTTCTTTGCGCTCGGATTCCAACGCGAAGTCGATCATCATGATCGCGTTCTTCTTCACGAGGCCGACGAGGAGGACGATGCCGACGAAGGCGTAGACACTCAAATCGACGTGGAAGATCAAGAGCGTCAGCAAGGCGCCGAATGCCGCGAATGGAAGTCCAGAGAGAATTGTGATGGGATGGATGAAGCTCTCGTAGAGAACGCCCAGCACGACGTAGATGACGAAGATCGCGATCACCAGCAGCGCGAGCAGTCCCGCCTGGGCCGCCTGGAACGCCTGCGCGGTGCCCGAGAAGCTCGTCGAGATCGTCGAGGGCAGCGTGTTGCGGGCAATGCGCTGGACGTCGTTCACCGCGTCGCCCAACGCGACGCCAGGACGGAGGTTGAAGGAGAGCGTCACCGACGGCAGTTGACCGGCGTGGTTGACCGCTACGGGACCAACGCTTTGCGACACCGACGCCACGGCGCTCAATGGCACCAGTGTTCCATTGTTCGCTTGCACGTGGAGGAGCGAAAGCGCCGAGAGATCTTGCTGGTACTCGGGTAAGAGCTCCATCACCACCCAATATTCGTTGTTGGGCGTGTAGATCGTGGACACTTGCCGCGAACCGTACGCGTCATAGAGCGCCGTCTCGATCTGCTGGGCGCTCACGCCTAACGAAGCGGCCCGTTCGCGATCGATCTCGATGCTCGCCTGCGGATTGCCAAGCTGAAGGTCGCTCGTCACGTCCTGCAGCATGGTCGACTTCCGTGACTCGTCGATCAGCTTCTGAGCTGCCGGATAGAGCGTCGCTACGTCCGAGCTCTGCATTGTGAACTGGTAGAGACTCTTCGCGACCCGGCCACCGATTTGAATCGCGGGCGGGTTCTGCATGAACACCACCATGCCTGGCACGCGCGACAGCTTCGGTCGCAACTCGGCGATGATCTCGTCGACATTCTTGCGCTGGTCGCGCGGCTTGAGTCCGATGAACAATCGGCCCTGATTCAGTGACTGATTCGCGCCGCCGCCCCCGCCGACAGCCGACATGAATCCTTGGATATTCGGATCCTGTTGGACGATCGAGGCCACCTCACGTTGATGCGCGATCATGTCCTGGAACGATGTGCCTTGGGCCGCTTCGGTCGTGATAGAGAGCTGCCCGTTGTCCTGGCTCGGGATGAAGCCCTTTGGCACGAGCACGAAGAGAACCGCCGTGCCGAGCAGAATCGCGCCCGAGAAGACCATCATTGCCGGACGGTGATCCATCACCCAATGCAGCGACTTCGCGTACCAGCCAAGCACCGCTTCCCACCCGCGCTCGGTCGCGTTGTAGAGACGGCCATGCTCCTCGTGTCCGTGCGCGCGGAGCACGCGGCTCGAAAGCATTGGTGTCAATGTCAATGACACGACACCGGACATCAGAATCGCGACGGCGATGACGACCGCGAATTCATGGAACAATCGGCCGATGATCCCGCCCAGGAAGAGAATGGGGATGAAGACCGCCACCAGGGAGATCGTCATCGACAGAATCGTGAAGCCAACCTCCGCGGAGCCGTCGAAGGCTGCCTTGATCGGCGGCTTCCCCATCTCCATGTGCCTAACGATGTTCTCGAGCATGACGATCGCGTCGTCCACCACGAAGCCGACGGCGAGCGTCAAAGCCATCAGCGACAGGTTGTCGAGACTGTAGTCGAGCAGGTACATCACCCCGAACGTGCCGACGACCGAGATCGGCAATGCCAAGCTTGGAATGATCGTCGCGGACACGTTGCGCAGGAACAAGAAGATCACCGCCACGACGAGCACCAGCGTCAGCAACAGCGTCATCTTGACGTCGCGCACCGACTCCTCGATGGGAATGGTGCGGTCGATGAGCGTCGTGAGCTGCACGCTCCCCGGGATCTGCGTCTGCATCTTCTGAACGAGATCCTTCACCGCGGTTGCCACGGCAACCGTGTTGCTCCCGGGCTGGCGCTGGATCGCGAGCACGATGGCGCGGGATCCGTTGAACCAGCTTGCGACTTTGTTGCTCTGCACGTCGTTCAGGACGTGACCAAGGTCGCCAAGCCGGACCGGCGCGCCGTTCCGATACGTCACGACCATCCGTCCGAACGACTCCGCGTTTTGCAGCTGGCCATTCGCCTGCACCGTGAACGCCTTGTTCGGGCCCCACAGGACGCCCGTCGGCAAGTTCACATTCTGCTTATTGATCGCGTCCGCAACTTCATCGATGCCGATCTTTCTATACGCAAGCGCTGTTGGGTCCAACTGCACGCGGACGGCGTACTTCTGCGAACCGTACACGATGACCTGCGCGACACCGGCAACCATCGAGATCCGCTGCGCCAGCACCGTCTCGCCGTACTCGTCCAGCTGCGACAGCGGCAAGAGCTTCGACGTCAAAGCGAACAGCAGAATGGCCTGGTCCGCCGGATTCACCTTCTGGTATGACGGCGGGATGATTCCCGGGGGGAGATCGCGAAGAGTCTTCGCGATCATCGCCTGCACGTCTTGGGCGGCCGCGTCGATGTTCCGATCAAGCGCGAACTGAATCGTGATCTGCGTCGAACCGAGGTTGGAGATCGACGTCATATTGTCGATTCCGGCAACGGTCGAGAACTGCTTCTCGAGCGGTGTCGCCACGGCGGACGCCATCGTTTCCGGACTCGCTCCGGGGAGCGATGCCGATACCTGGATCGTTGGGAAGTCCACCGTCGGCAGGTCGCTCACGGGCAACCGCCGATACGCAGTGATACCGAAGACGATCAGGCCGACCATGAACAGTACGGTCGTGACTGGCCTTCGGATGAACAGCTCTGAGAGATTCATTCGTCCACCCCCGATCCACCCGAACGTTGGGCGACCGGCGTCGCTTGCTGCTTCGCGTCGACTTTCGCACCTGGCATGAGACGCGACTGCCCATCCACTACCACCTGCTCGCCAGGCTGCACGCCGCGTTCGATCACCGTGAGATCGCCGACCGGCTGGCCGACGGTCACCGTACGCACGTGCGCATTCTTCTCGCTGTCGACGACATAAACGTACGTCCCTTCCTGGCCATTCAGGACCGCTGTCGTAGGAACCGCCGTTGCGCCGTTGCGCACATCGAGCTGCACCGCGACGCGCACGTACTCACCAGGCCAGAGCACGCGCGACGAGTTCGTGAACCGCGCCTTCGCCGTCACGGTGCCTGTGAGAGAATCGACAGCGTTGTCGAGGAAGGAAAGCGATCCCTGCTCAGGAAGCACGGTACTGTCAGACGCGGTAACACGAACGGGCACCGGACCCATGGCGACACGACGCCGCAATCCGAGGAAGTCGCGCGCCGTTACCGGAAAGCGAACCAGGATAGGCTGCAGCTCATTGATGACGACGAGCGGCCCAGCGCTTGGCTTGACGAGGTTGCCGCGCCTAACGAGGAGACTTCCCGTGCGGCCGCTGATCGGCGCTCGAATTGTCGAATAGCCGAGATTGACGCGAGCATTCTCGACGGCGGCGCTGTCGGACTGCAGCGTCGCTACCAACGCGACGGCCTGCGTTTGCGCCTGTTCGGCTTGCGACTGCGTGACGTAATCCTTGGCGACGAGTGCTTTGTAGCGCTCCGCGTCACGTTGCGCGTTCAGTGCTTGCGCGTGATCCCGCGCGAGCGCCGCCTCTGCCTGACGAAGCGCGGCTTGGAATGGACGCGGATCGATGCGAAAAAGAACCTGACCCTCGGTGACTTCCTCGCCTTCCTGAAAGCTGACCTCGGTCAACGTTCCGCCGACCTGTGCCTCGACGGCGACAGTCTGTACCGGCTCGACAACGCCGTTCGCTGCGACGACCGCGGGTGCGTCGATCCGCACCACTGGCGACACGGAGACGGGGACCGATGGCGATCGTTCCGGCGCTTTCTTTCCGCAGCTGGCGAGCAGTGCGAACGCGGCGAGGAGACCGGGCCCATTCATACGGAATTTGGCAACCACCATATCGTTCAATCTCAGCGATGTGTTCGTGACGTGTCCATGCCAGCGCCTAACGGCGCAAGCGCCTGGCCGCGTAGTCCAAGAATGCCAACGTCGTGGGCAAGCTGCGCGAGCGACGAATGCCACTGCCACCGGGCTTGTGCGTCTTGCGCCCTCGCGTCTGCCAGTGCCGATTGTGCGATGAGGAGATCGACGATGCTGCCAACGCCTTCGCGATAGCGCCCACGCGCAACACTCTCGGATTCGGTGGCGCTGGCAAGTAGGTCGGCGGCAGTGCGCACGCGCTCCGTAGCCGTCTGCAAATTGTAATAAGCCGTGAAAACTTGAAGCGCGATCTGCTGCCGGGTTTGTTCGGTTCGTGCGTTGGCGGCCGCGAGCTGCTCCGAGGCGGCTTCCAGCGAATACTGCCGGGACATCCCCGTGAAGAATGGCAGATCGAATCCGAGTCCAAGCGAGTAAGTCGAGCCCTGCAAGTTGGTGACGTTCGACGACGTGTACGCGCGATTGGCATTGAGGGAGACGGTCGGCCACAGCCCGGAGCGCGCCACGCGGATCTGTGCCGCGGCGGCGGCCGCTTGGGCGCGCATCGCCTCGAGATCCGGCCGATTTCGTGTGGCCACCGAGATCAGTGTGTCAACCGATTGCGAGATGAAGCGGAGCGAGTCGGGACAAAGAGAGTCGGTAAGAACCGGCGGCTCGAAGCTCGCATTCGCCGGAATTCCCATCGCGACGGCGAGCGTTCCTTGCGCGACATGTACCGCGCCTTCCAGAGACTCGAGCGAGAGTTGCGCCTGCGATCGTGCCGTGCGCGCCTGAAGCACGTCGGCAATCGTCGCCAGTCCAACTCGATGCCGTTCTTCCGCGGCATTCAAGCTCGCCGTCGCCTCCTCGACGGCTGACCGCTGCGCATCACGCTGTGTTCGAGTCGCCTGATAGTTGAACAAGGCCTGCTCGACGCCAAGAATCGTATTCTGCACGGTGACGTTGTGACTCAAGTCGGCCGCCACCGCCGTCTGCCGCGCAATGTCGATATTCCCGGCGCGCGCGCCGAAGTCCAGCACGAGATAGGAAAGCCCTACCACCGGGCCGTATTGAGTACGCTGCGCCAACACGCCATTGGGCGCGAGCGGACGGGATTGTGTGGCGGTCACATCGAGCGTCAACGTGGGGAAGAACGCGCCGCGGCTTGCACCAAACACATCGGCGGCGGAGCGGGCCTGTGCCCAAGACAGGCGCGTCGCTGGATTATTGCGAAGCGCGAGATCGACGACCTCTGGGACGCTCAGTCGGCCAGTGGAGGTGGGCATCTCCGGCGTAACCGGCCTTGGCGCAGTCTTCTGCAGTCTCGCCGTGTCCTTCACAGACGGAACCCAGTACTCGTTAGGTGAGGCGGGAGCCCCTGGCACCCCGTTGATCGACGGCGGCCGGTGCATGCAGCCAACGACGACAATCCCGACGCCTATAGTGAGCGCGCGCCTCATTGTTCGCCTCCGCGGCGCACCGTGGTGCGCGCAACCGATTCGGCGAGACGGAGCGGCGGCGGCGTATCTGGCCGCGTGCGCGCCGCGTCGCCGAGCAGCACGACATGCTCCCCTTCGCGAACGCCGTCGGACACCTCGATCCACTCCAGATCGGTGGCACCGGTTCGCACGGCGCGCAGCTCGTAAGCGCCGCCGGGAAGGGCAACGACGGCGAAGCGCGCGCCACCACCCGGGGTTGTCGTCGTGCTGGGTAGGAGTGAGGGACTGATCGCCTCGCGTAGCGAGTCGGCTGGCCGTTGAAATACGCGAGCGATCGCGACCAGCTCGTTCCCGGGCCGTATCGCATCGACGGGAATCGCCAGGACGTTCGCGTGGCGGGAGGCAACGATCGTCACCTCACCATTCATTCCGGGCATAAGCAAACGCTCATGATTGTCGATTGTGACGAGCACGGGGAAGAACGTCACCCCCTGATTGACGACGGCGGATGGCTCGATCTTCTCGACGACGCCGTCGAAGCTTCGCGATGGCACGGCGTCGACGCGAATCGTCGCCGGCTCGCCCGGCTTCACGTTCGCCATGTCGGCCTCGTCCACGTTCACACGCATCCGCACCCGCAACAGATTGGCCATTGTCACGATCGAGGTGTCGCGCCCGAACGTGCCGGTCGCCGACGTCACCAGTTGGCCTAACGAGACGCTCTTGGTGAGAATGGTGCCGTCCACAGGCGCGCGGACCGTCGCGTCCTCGAGGCGCTGGCGCGCGAGGTCGAGGTCCGCTCGATCTTCCGCTACCACCGACATCGCGCGCACGTACGCCGCGGCGACGCTGTCATGTTCGGCAGGCGTGATCACACGCTGCGCCAGCATGTCGTCGGCTCGCTTCTTCTGTAAGCCTGCATTGTTCATGGCTGCCACTGACGCGACGTCATCGGCTGCCGTTTGGTCGTATTGGTTCTTAACGTCGCGTGGATCGATCTGCACGATGAGATCACCGGCCTTCACATCGCTGCCGATGTCCACGGGCATCTGTCTCACGATGCCGGACGCCTTAGAGCGGATGGCGACGAGATCGATCGGCTCGAGCGTACCCGTTGCCTGAACGCGCACGACGATGTCTCGGTGCGTCGCTGCTGCACTCGGCAGGGCCACGACTTTGGGTGGCCCCTGATGACAGGCGGCCGCGACCGCGGCCGCGGCCGTGACGATTGAAAGCGCGGAACGCGTGAACTTCCGCGCTGGAACTGTGGAGGTCATGTAAGCGGAATCGTTAAGGCGTGCTGCTCATACGCGCCGCCTCATCTCCATTGCGAAGCTGAAGACGACGAAATCGCTCGCGCTGAGGCGGCGTCAGCACCTGCTCCATATCGCTCCGCACGTCAGAAACCAGGCGATCCACCCTCGGCCGAATCTCGTCGCGTAGCGCGCTGAACTCGCCCGCGCGCTGCATCATGATTGCGTCAAAGGCACTGTCCTGAGTCGGCGTGAGACTGAGCTCACGCGACAGCTCCGCCCGCAGCCGGCGTCGTTCTTCTGGCGTAGGCGTGCGAAGCGCAGACGAGAGCGGATGAAAGCCCGTATCCGCGAACATCGTTGGTCCCGCCGCTCGTCGCAACAATAGGCGATCGATGGCCACCCCCGCCACGACACTCGCCGCCACGATCGCAACGATCACGACGATCGCGAGGGAACGCGCGGGCACCACCGCCTTGCCGAAGGCAGCCATCAGCGTCTGCCTCCATGCCGATGTTCGGTCGCGCTTGGGTCGAGCGCGAAATCCAACAAGTCGGCGGATTCGGCGGGATTCGTCACCGCGCGGAGAAGGGCAGTGCGCTCAGGCGCATGTGCTCGAGCAGGCGTACTGGCCGCGGAGCTCCAAGCCAAGCAAACACTGGCAACGAGCGCTGCCGCTACGCCAAGGGGCAAAAGAGTACCTGCCCACGCGGCGGCGTACTCCCACCAGCTCGCCGCACCATGTCGCCTTGCGTCGAGTAGAGGGGTTGCACGGGTCATGATCCGCCGCGCCAATGAAGTCATTTGCGCCGACGTAGGCGCCGGCGGATCGAGCCGGCGCAACTCGCGGCCCAACTCGCGATCCGTGAATAAGTCCTTGGGTCTCATCAATCAACCTCGGCGGAGCGGCGCCAGCGCATTGCGCAGCTGGCGACGCGCCATGTGCAAATGCCAGCGGATAGTTGCCGGCGAAGAATCCAGAAGCTTCGCGATCTCCGCGACCGAGAAGCCATCTACTTCGAAGAGCTGTACCACTAATCGACGTCGCTCAGGCAAGGCCGCGAGGGTGCGCCGGAATTCGTCTCTGATCTCACCCCGCTCAGTCACCTCGGCTGGAGTCGGTCGGGAATCAGTGACGTCATCAGTGAGTGACTCGACCGACCGCGCCGAGCGCGATGACGAGATGTCCAACCCGCGGTTCACTACGATTCGTGAAAGCCAGGGCCAAAATGGTCGTGACAGATCGAAGCTGTCGATGTGCTGAAGCGCCGAAAGAAACGCGTCTTGCACCAAGTCCTCCGCGTCCTCTCGATGCCGCAATAGTCTCATCGCGAGCGCCATGGCGCGCGCCAAGTAGCGCTCCACGATTGCACCGAACGCATCTCGCTCGCCGTTCCGGACTCGAGCGAGCAGCTCGCGGTCCTGATCGGAATCGTCGTTCGTGCGAAGCACGAGCGATCCGCGTGGACTGTCTTGTCTACGTGCGCTGGCCGTGTACGTAACCCTCACCTCGACTGTGGAGCACCTGCGCTCCACAACTTGTACGGCCAAGGGGTGCCGAGCGTTTGACCGGATTGGCGAGTTTGCTGGCGTTTTTTCGGTGGGTCGGCCTCAGCTCTCCAGGATGCCCTTCTGGATGTAGATCGGCCGGAGGACCGTCCTGATGGAGGGGAGTCGGATGGCGAACCAGATTCCGGCTAGAACACAGGCGACGCCGCCAAGCAAAATGGTAGTTGGTGCGCCAATGCGATCAGCGGCAACGCCCGCGATGAGGCTGCCAAGCGGGGCAGTGCCGAGGAACGCCATTGTATAGAAGGACATCACGCGGCCTCGCATGTCCTCCTCGACGATTGTCTGCAGAATCGTGTTTGTGGATGCCGTTTCGACCATCATGCCGCCACCGACTATAGGTAATAGCAGCAGCGACAGCCAAAGGACGCGCGATTGAGAAAATGCCGCGAGGCCGGCGCCGAACGCGATCGTGGCCATCAGCATCACCCGTCCGAGCCCAAGTACCGACATTCGGGAGGCGAGATAAAGGGCCCCGACCAGCGCCCCGAGGCCTGAAGCCGTCATCAAAAATCCCAATGTGTGGGGACCCCCATGAAGTACGCCGCTCGCCATCGCCGGCATCAGTACTGTGTAGGGCATACCCATCGTGCTCACGAGCGCGAGCAGCAGCAACGCCGTCCGCATCGGGACCGATCGCGTGACGTAATTGAAGCCAGCGCGAAGCTCCTCGCTCACCCGACCTCCGCCTGCTCGCCTAGGCTTCTTTGCCACCGTCATGGCGATTAGGGAAGCGATCACTGCGATATAGGAGATGCCGTCTATCATGAAACACCACCCCTCGCCGACCGCTGCGATCACCACGCCGCCGATCGAGGGGCCGATGATGCGACTCCCGTTCACCATCGATGAGTTGAGCGCGATCGCGTTCGGGAGATCGGCGCGGTCTTCGATCATGTCGACGATGAACGACTGGCGCGCCGGCGTATCGAACGCGTTGATCACGCCCTGCACGACCTGAAGCGCGAGGATCTCCCAGACCTTGATGATGCCCGGAAGGGCGAGCGCTGCGAGGGCGAACGACTGCAGCATCGACAGAATCTGTGTGATCAGGAGAATGCGATGCCGGTCATACCGGTCGACCAGGACGCCCGCGACCGGTGATAGGAGGAGCGTCGGAATCTGCCCACAAAAACCGACGACACCGAGGAGCAGCGCCGATCCGGTAAGGCGATAGACCAGCCAGCTGGTGGCGATCCGCGTAATCCAAGTGCCGATCAACGAAATGGACTGCCCGCCAAAAAAGAGCCGGTAGTTCCGATGTCTGAGTGCACGAAGGAGACGCGGGCCTTGCTCGTCGGACATTGAGGCGAGGGAAGAGAGTGCGGGCGTTCAGGGAAGAATCGAACCACCCGAAACCCTAATCTCTGTCACCCGACGGTGAAGTGACCCGGCGACTATCGATCAGGATTACGCCGCGTCGTCCTGGCGCACGGCGCCGGTCGCTTCACGGTGCCCAGCATCGGCAAGTGCCTTGAGTGGCTCCGCCTTCGCACGCTGCCGCAGCAGCTCGATCACGGCGTATTCATCGCGTCGGAGCGCCGCCGGATTACCGGACGCGCGCAGCTGCCTAACGTCGCTCGCCGTCGGCGGGATCGTGACCCCCTCGAGATACGCTTCGAGAATGACTGGGTGCACGTAATATTTTCGGCACACCGCGCGCGTGTTGCCCAACCGCTTCGAGATCTGGTCGATCGCGGCGACGATGTTCGCCTTCGCTTGCTTCTCGGATTTGAATCCGCCCAGCTCGCGGAGCGCGGCCGCGGCCAACGTCGTACCGGCCCAGGTCCTAAAGTCTTTCGCTGTCACCTGGCGTCCACTAATTCGACGAAGATACTCATTGATGTCTCCAGCATCCACCGACTGCCGGCGGCCATCGTCGTCGAGATACTGAAAGAGCTCCTGGCCGGGGAGCTCTTGGCATCTTTGCACTATCCTGGCGATGCGACGATCGGTCAGTGCGACCGAGTGCGGCACGCCGCTCTTTCCACGGAACTCGAAGCGCAATCTGGCGCCGGAGACGGTAACGTGACGACGACGGAGCGTCGTGAGGCCGAATGATCCGTTGTCGCGCGCGTACTCGTCGTTGCCCACGCGAATGAGCGTTCGTTCGAGCAACCAGACGACGGTGGCGAGCACTTTGTCTCGTGCGAGCTCGGGCAACGCGATGTCACGTTCGACGCGCTCGCGAATGAGTGGAAGAATCTCGCTGAAAGCGATCATTCGCCCGAACTTCGTTTCGTCGCGTACAGCACGATACCGTGGATGATAGCGATATTGCTTTCGTCCTCTCGCATCGCGCGCGGTGACTTGCAGATGTCCTGCCGGATTCGAGCAGATCCAGACATCGGTCCACCGCGGCGGAATCACCAGCTTACGAATTCTTTCCAACTCCACCTTATCACGGATGACAACGCCATCGGCGCCAATGTAGGCAAAGCCGCGGCCGCGCCGCTGGCGTCGAATGCCGGGCACTGCGTCCGTGACATAACGAAGACCTGCCGCTTCCGCGGATTCGACGTGTTCGTCGGAGGGATTCATGGTCGCGTCAATTTGCCCGGGTACGGCTAATCGGTGCCGTCCTCGGGCTTGCTATCGCTAACAGACGTTCGAAGGGCGATCGAAGGCACGGTTTGCGCGATTTCAGAGTGGACGCGGCGCCGGAGTTGCCCCACCATTCCGTACTCTCATGACCAATACCATCGAGCTTTCCACTGAGTCGGTGTCGCCTTTTGCGGCGCTCGGCCTCGAAGCATCTCTTGTCACTGCGCTCAACACACTCGGCTACGAAGAGCCGACGCCAATTCAGCGCGAAGCCATTCCACCGTTGCTTGCCGGCCGCGACGTTCTTGGACAAGCAGCGACCGGAACCGGCAAGACCGCCGCCTTTGCGCTGCCCCTTCTACAACGCATCGGTACCGCCGCGTCGAAGACGCCTACCATACGCGCGCTGGTACTCGTGCCGACGCGCGAGCTCGCCATGCAAGTCGCCGAGGCCATTCACCGCTATGGCAAGGGCCTCGCTACCTGTGTGCTCCCGATATACGGCGGGCAATCCATTCAACAGCAGCTGCGGGCCCTGCGCCGTGGAGTGGACGTCATCGTCGCAACGCCTGGTCGTGCGCTCGATCACATTCGTCGTGGCTCGGTTACACTCGGCGATGTGCAAGTGGTCGTGCTCGACGAAGCGGACGAGATGCTCGACATGGGCTTCGCGGACGATCTCGAGGAGATTCTCGACGCGCTGCCTACTGAGCGGCAGACCGCGCTCTTCTCCGCCACGATACCATCACGCATCGCCGAGATCGCCGAGCGGCATCTGAACGATCCGATCCGCGTACGCATCGCTCGCGAAGCTGTAGCTGCCGGGGGCGCTCCCCGCGTTAGGCAGGTGGCGTACATCGTGCCGCGACAGTACAAGGTTGCTGCCCTGGGTCGCGTGCTGGACATGGAAGGCCCTACCTCGGCGATCGTTTTTTGCCGCACTCGCACCGAGGTGGACGAGCTTTCGGAAACGCTCATCGGGCGCGGCTATCGCGCTGAAGCGCTGCATGGAGGGCTGTCGCAAGAACAGCGCGATCGCGTCATGCAGCGATTTCGCGAGGGCAACACGGAATTGCTCGTTGCAACCGATGTCGCCGCGCGCGGGCTGGACATCGAACATCTCTCACATGTCGTGAATTACGACGTCCCATCGGCAGCGGATGCGTACGTTCATCGCATTGGCCGCACCGGTCGCGCCGGCCGCGAAGGCGTCGCGATCACGTTAGCCGAGCCGCGTGAGCACAGGCTCATTCGCAATATCGAGCAGCTCACGAAGCAGCGCATTGTTGTCGAGAAGCTGCCGACCGTTCTCGATCTGCGTACCCGTCAGCTCGACCTTACGCGCGCGGCCCTTCGGGAAACGCTCGTCGCGGCGGACTTCGACGGCTTCCGCGTGGTCGTCGAGTCGTTGGCGGAGGAGTTCGACATCGTCGACGTTGCCACGGCGGCGGTGAAGCTCGCGCACGAGGCAACGACGACCAATAACGACATTGAGGAGATCCCCATCGCGTCTGTCCCGAAGGATCGGGATAAGCCACGGGATCGCGATCGGGTCGCTCGAGGAAAGCGGCAGGAGCGGGAGCCGGGGGCGCGTCGCGGCGCTGGCCGTCGCGACCGCAAAACGGAAACAGACGTCACGCGCCTTTACATTGCTCTTGGCCGCCGCGCCGGCGTCCGGCCGGCAGACCTGGTGGGTGCCATCGCGAACGAGGCCGGGATCGACGCGCGCGCCGTCGGCTCCATCGAGATTGCGGACCGATTCTCGATTGTCGAAGTGCCCGACGACGCGGCCGAGGACATCATTGGCGCTTTGCGGAGCACGACGATCCGCGGCCGTCGAGTGATGGTGCGGCGCGACCGGGAAGAGTGGGAAAAACCGTCGGGCATCGATCGTAGTCCAAGGCGAACTGACCGGCGGTGACGGACAGGATGGGGGTGAGTTCGAGCTGACAAACAGCTGGTGACTTACCGGCGTAGTGGCCGTCCTCTTTCAAATGCCCGCCCACCAGGATGAAAGTACGGCCCGATCCCAGCTTCGCGGCTCGGAACGTCTCCGCGCGGGCGCGGAGCGCGCGCATGGTCTCGACGGTGCGCTTGCCGCCGCGCTCGAGCGCGTAGCGCGCATCGCGGCGACGAGCCTTCGCGTTCCGTCGGCGGCGGTGGTACTCCTGGGCCAAGATCGACGTTGCTTCGCCGGCGGCGGGGAAACGCACCCATGGCTCTCACGCGATCCCGGGACCCTCTTTCGAAGTGGGCTCGCCGAGCGCGTGATCGAAAGCGAACGGGCCGTCGCGCTGACCGATGCCCGTACGATCATCACGGGTAACTCCCCAGACTCCCCAAAGACGTTAGGCATCGCGGGATTCCTTGGCATCCGTGTCGCGGGGACGTCCGGCGAGCCGCTCGCCGTCGTTGTCGCTATCGACGACGCGCCGCGCGAATGGAGCTCCGAAGAAATCGAGCATTTTACCGAGATCGCTGCCTCCGCGGTGACGGAAATCGAGCTGCAGCGGCGGACCGTCGAAGCCGAACGTATCGAACGTCAGCTCCGGCACGACGCCTTGCACGACGTGCTTACGGGGCTACCGAATCGGGCGTGCTTCGTCGAGCGGCTGCGCCATGCTGGTGAGCGCGCGCGACGACACGTCGACGACTCTTTTGCGGTGCTCTTCGTTGATCTCGATCACTTCAAGGTCGTGAATGACTCCTTTGGTCATCTCGCCGGCGACGAACTGCTCGTGGAAGTGTCTCGTCGGTTAGGCAGCTGCCTTCGCTCGGTGGATACCTTGGCTCGTCTCGGTGGAGATGAGTTCGCGCTGATCCTCGAGGAAGTCCGTGAGCCAAGCGATGCGGCGCGCGTCGCCGAGCGGCTCCAAGTGGCGCTGCGCACACCAATGACGATTCGCGAATCGGAGGTGTTCACATCGGCGAGTATTGGCATCGCGTTGTCTGGGCGCGTCGAGGACGCGCCGCAGCATTTGCTGCGCAGTGCAGACCTCGCAATGTATCGCGCGAAGGAACATGGCCGCGGCCGATTCGAGGTGTTCGATCCGGGGATGCACACTGCGGCGATGGACCGGCTGCGACTCGAGATGGATCTTCGCCGCGCGGTCGAGCGCGGCCAGCTCGTGTTGCATTACCAGCCCGTGGTCTCCTTGACGACTGGCGGTGTCGTGGCGGTGGAAGCCCTCATTCGCTGGCAGCACCCGGATCGCGGGCTCGTTCCGCCGTTGGATTTCATACCGATCGCGGAGCGCACGGGGGTGATCGGCGAGATCGGCCAGTGGGTAATTGCGCAGGCCTGCCACCAGCTCAAGGCGTGGGAGCGTGAATTCGGTTACGACGCGCCGCAGTCTGTCTGGATCAACGTTTCTCCAAAGCAGTTTGGGCAGCCTGACCTCGCGGAGCGCGTTGGGGAATTGCTCGAATCGATCTCGTTCGAGCCGCGGCGTATCAAGTTCGAGATCACGGAAGGCATCATGCTCGAGGACATCGAGCAGGCAACGCGCACGTTAGGCGCGCTTCGGCGGCTCGGTGTGCAAGTCTTCATGGATGACTTCGGGACTGGGTATTCGTCGCTCACTTACCTCGGACGGTTGCCGCTCGACGGCATCAAGGTGGACCGAAGCTTCGTGAGTCAAATGGGTGACGACGTCCGTCAGGCGCAGCTGGTCGCAACAATTATCACGCTCATTCGGAATCTCGGCCTCGAGCCGATCGCCGAGGGCGTGGAGACGGATCATCAAGCGCGATTGCTGCGGGACATGGGATGTGCCTTCGCGCAAGGATTCATCTTCTGCCGGCCCCTTCCAGCACGAGAGATCGACGAGCTGCTGCGCCGTCCCAGCCACCACTGAAGCGCGGGAACGATCTTCTGGGGCTCGTGATTCGAGAGAGAAACACAGTCGTTCTTCTCTCGGAGGCAATCATGCGGCTTGCCGCTCAAATCACCCTGGTATTACTGACTGCTGTCGCCGGTTGTGGCGGCTCGAGCACTGCTCCCGGCGGCTCCACGTCGTCGAACAACAACAATCCACCCCCACAGAACAATCCAAGCACGAGTAGTAGCATCACCGTCTCGAACAACTATTTCGATCCCAGCGCAACGACGGTTCCTGTCAACACGAAGGTGACGTGGACGTGGGATGCCTGCACGGGCGACGGTTACGGAGGTCAGACCTGCGCCTCACACAGCATCGTGTTCGACGACGGGGCGGCTTCCGGCTCCCAAACCCAAGGTCAGTGGGTGCGGACCTTCACGACAGCGGGAACCTACAAATATCACTGCGCCATCCATGGCGCGGCCATGTCGGGTTCGATCGTCGTGCAGTGAGCGCCTAACGACGCGTCGTGTCGCGCCGGGCATCAGCGGTCACATGGCCGCTGACGTCCACGCGGAATCGCGACCGTCGCCCATCGGTGATGAACACGTCGTAACATCCCGCCCGCAATGGAGCGGGTCCGACGTTCACGACGTACCCAGGCGGCGTTTCGCCGTACTCGAGACGCATCGGCGCCGACGACGATCCGTTCGCGGCGATCTGCCAAACCGGGTTTTCCGCTCCACACGGGATGACCGAAAGACCGTAGATGGTCCCAGTCGTTGCTTGCCCCGTAGTGTCGGTCAGGACAAACACCGGTTTGAGAGGCGCGGTACCGGGTTCTATACGGACCTCGTTGATCGCCGGGCCGCACGCACCAATCGAGAGCGCGAGCGTGAGAAATCCACAAGCGAGCAACGATTTCGTTATTGTAGTGACGTGACTCACTGCATTCGCCAAGGGACGTCCGCAGAGTGTGCGCTCGTTGCGAGGACACGGCTGAGCGTGGTGCGTTCGGGCCGGCTATAGTTTTCCGTGAACGTCGCTCCCATAGGCACGCTGAATGCATTGCTGTCGGTTGCCGCGCGATGGAACGTAGCGCAGTAGGTGGGGGCGCGGCGAGGGAGTGTGGGGCATATTGCGTTGGGGAGGGGCTACTGGCTCCTCCCCAACACATTTTCGCGGCCGACGACGGCCGCATGCGGTCACTCGCACGCACGCACAACGCGGCTCGAGGAGCAGACCGGTGCAAGATCTTGATGAGCGGGCTTTAGTCGACCGCGTGATGGTCGAGTGGTGGGATTCTGCCGCGCACGCACTGCCGTGGGCGGCCATGCCGCTCGACGATCGGTATGGTGAGTTGCGCCGCCTCGCCGCGGCGCTGATCTCGGCTGCGATTGCCACCGGCGGACATACGCGCGATCCTCAGGAGTCGGGTGCGCGGAACGGCGTCATCGCCGCGGCTATCGACCATGGACGCTATCGCGGTCATCAGGGTGGAACCTGGGAGCTGCTGCTGTTCGAGCTCACTTTCCTGAGTGACGCGCTCCGGATTGCCGTGCGCGGTTCCGCCTTGCCTCCCACCATGAGCAACCAGTTCGAGCGAGAGCTTGCAGGCGGGTTGCGGGTCGCAAAACCGGCCTGCTCGCTTGGATTGCGAGAAGCCGCTCACGAGCAAGGCTCTCCGCATCGCGCCGTCGACAGTGATCCTGGATGACACAAACGGGGTCGGCGCAAGCCGACCCCGCATCGTTAGGTCCGATCGCGACGGCCGATCAGTCCGTGAGCGCCGCGGAGGGCGAGGACGTGGCCGCAACGCTGATGTCGATCGGAAGCCGATGTCCGTTGCGCTCTTCCACGTGATCGAGCAATCCCTGCCACACGGCAGCGAACGCATGTCCCACATCCGTGGGCGCCTTGCCCGGAGAGAACTCCGCCGTGTTGCCCGCCACCCAAAACGGGGGTTCGCCGTCCACCTTGAGTGAATCGTAAACCGCTTTTACGTCGCGATAGATCAATGCCGCATTTGCGGTGTGCGCGTAGAAGCCAGGCCGGTAGCGGCCGTCGGCCAGAACGCGTGCCGTCCACTCGGTGTAGTAGTCACGCATCGCTTGCGGCACGACGTTCATGTGCTCGACGTCGAGAAAGATCACCGTCCCACGCGCGAAACCCTCCGCCTCCGTACGCGCTACGGCGTCGTCGGCTTCGTCACGCCCACGGGAACCGCTTACATAATGCGTCGAGCAGCTCGAGTTCGGCTCGGCACGCGGCTGAACGAGGACCTTTACGGGATACCGCTTGGTGACATAGGTAACGACGCTGCGACCATTACGCTTCTTCACCTGCCTAACGCGGCGCTTGACGTACTTCGTGACGAGCTCCGCTTTCCCTGGCGTCTTACCCCAGGTCTGCTGGCCGACGTAAACGACGGCCAATCCCCAACCCATTTGCGAGAGCTGCTCCCGCTTGCCGGACCAGCTGGCATCCCGATGACAGGGTGCCGACGGCAGGTAATAGCCGACCCACTCGAAAGAGCCGTCGTCGCGCCACGCCTGCATCGCCTCGTCGCCCGGGTACTTGCTCGTATCGAAGCCCAGGTGGCGACCAGTCGTCGCGGACTCGACGTTCGCCGCTACCGTTTCGACCTCGTTGAGCGGGTTCGACAGACCAGCCAATCCTGCACCATCGTGACCGCCGACGCCGACAACCACGGCACCGGCAAGGAGGAACGTCAGTACGTCGCGTCGCTTCAATTCTGGCTCTCCGGATGCGCTCGTTACCGACGCCCACACTCGGGGGCGTCCCAAACCCTACACATCGTCAGAGGGCAGGTTCCACACCGAGATGTACGATTTCACTGCCGAGAGCGCCGATATGGAGAGCATTCGCTTGCTCCGGCGCAATCCTTGTAACAAGCAGCTTTGGGCAAGCACTCGGACGGGAGGGGGGTATGAAACGGTCACTAATCGCCTCGGTCACGCTGGGCGTAGTCGCGTTGTCGCTCGGTGCTTGCACCGGGGGAGACAAAGCCAAGGCGAACTTCCAAGCCTCAGCGGATTCATTGGGCACGCATCTCGACAGCACCAAGCGAGCGCTCGATACGTCGAAGACCGGCGCGGCCGTCGGTCAGCAGGTCGATACGACCAAGCTCGGCGCCGCAAAGACTGAGAGCATTCTCACGAAGGCGCGCAAGACGCCGTGAGCAAACCCATCGTCCTCGTCGACGGATCCAACGTCGCTCACTCGACCGAGGGCGAAAAGGCGCAGCTTTCGAACATCATGGCAGTCCGCGAGAAGATGACCGAGGAGGGGTTCGAACCGGTCGTCGTCGTCGACGCGGCGCTACGTCACCAGATCGACGATCGCGCTGGTTACGAGCAGCTCGTCGAGAGCGGGATCGTACGCCAAGCGCCTGCGGGGACAGACGCGGACTATTTCATTCTCACCTTCGCGCGCGAGCTCGACGCGCGGATCGTGTCCAATGATCGGTTTCGTGACCGGATCAGCGCCTTTCCCGACGCCGCGGATCGGCTGATTCGGTATATGATCGTGGAACGCGAAGTCGTGCTCGAGCGGCGCGCCGGAAAGCGCGACCCGAGCAAGGCAAAACGGCGCGGCTCCTCCGGCAACGGCAACGGCCGTTGACGCGGACCTAACGATTCCATATCGCGCGTCCGATCGTCCACGGGTCGAGGGCTGCCTTCTCGACGTCGACGGAACACTGATCGACAGTAATGACGCGCACGCTCGGTCGTGGGTCGAGATCTTTCGCGAGAATGACTTCGACGTGACCTACGCGCAGGTTCGCGCCCTGATCGGGATGGGCGGCGACAAGCTCGTGCGCGCGTTGACGGGTCTCGACATCGAGCGCGGCCGCGGCAAGGATCTCACGACGTCGCGGAAGCAGCGCTTTCTGCGCGACTACCTTCCGTCGTTGGGCGCGACGGCCGGCGCGCGCGATCTCGTTCTTCGTATGCGCGGGGACGGGATCAAGCTCGTCATCGCGACATCAGCCGGCGAAGACGAGTTGAAGGCTCTTCTCGAGCAGGTAGGGCTCTCTGATCTCATTCAGCGCCGCACTACGTCCGACGACGCGCACGACTCGAAGCCGGATCCGGACATCGTGCAAGTCGCCCTGAAGCGCGGCGGGCTCGAGGCGCTCAATACCATCATGTTGGGCGACACGCCATACGACATCGAAGCGGCGGATCGAGCAGGCGTTCGAACGATTGCGTTACGCTGCGGGGGGTGGTGGGCAGACGATGCCCTCGGCGGTGCGACTGGGATTTATGATACCCCCGCCGAGCTCGTGCGCGCGTATGACTCATCACTCCTTGGGGGACGGTAACCTTTCGCTGTCCCGGGCGTCCTAACAACCGGCGCAGTGTACCCCCCACCTGAGGTCGTATGTCTTCCATGCACGTCTTGCGCACGGTCGCCGCCATCGCCGGTGTCGTCGTGCTCATCTCTCCTCTCGAAGCGATCGCCCAAGGTCCCGCCGCTCCATCGCCTACGAAAGTCGTGAGCGTCGAAGGGATCACGGAGTACCGGATGTCAAATGGGCTTCGTGTGCTCCTTTTCCCGGACAAGTCGAAGCCGCAGACGACGGTGAACGTGACCTATCTCGTCGGGTCTCGGCACGAAGGCTATGGCGAGACGGGAATGGCGCACCTGCTCGAGCACATGCAGTTCAAGGGTACGCCGAAGCATCGGAATCCCTCTGACGAGATCAGTGCACACGGCGCGACCTTCGACGCGACGACCTCGTTCGACCGGACGAACTACTTCGAGACGTTCACGACCGCGGATTCGACGCTCGCCTGGGCGCTCGATCTCGAAGCGGACCGGATGACGAACAGCTTCGTGGCGCGCGAGGATCTCGACAAAGAGATGCCGGTCGTGCGCAATGAGTTCGAAAAGGATGAGAACAACCCGTTTCTCGTTACGCTCAAGCGCGTGCTGGGCACCGCCTATCTGTTCCACGCGTACAGCCACCTGCCAATCGGCGCGCAGAGCGACATCGAGAACGTTCCGATCGACAAGCTTCAGGCGTTCTACCATAAGCATTACCAACCGGACAACGCTGTCCTGATGATCGCCGGCAACTTCGACGAACAACGCGCGCTGGGTCTGGTGCAGGAGAAGTTCGGTGCCATCCCGCGTCCGACCCGTGTGCTAGACCGCACGTACACGGTGGAGCCCACGCAGGACGGCGAGCGCATGGCGACTCTGCGTCGCACAGGCAGCTCGCAAATCGTCATGTCGTTCTACCACATTCCGGCGGGCTCACATCCCGACTTCCCCGCCATTGACGTGTTGACCCGTGTTCTCGGCGACCCGGCGTCAGGTCGTCTACAGAAGGCGATCGTCGAAACGAAGAAGGCTTCCGCGGCGCAGGCCAACAATCTCCAGCAGCACGATCCCGGCGGCCTTTTCATGGCGGCGCTGCTGCAGAAGACGCAGTCGACTGATAGCGTAGCGGATGCGATCAACACGGTTGCAACCGAGATCGCGACCACGAAGCCAGCGACCAACGACGAAGTGGAGCGCGCAAAGACCGAAGTGCTCAAGTCGTTCGAGCTCGCGCCTACGAACAGCGGGCGCTTCGGGCTCGAGCTGAGTGAGTGGATGGCGATGGGTGATTGGCGTCTCTTCTTTTACCACCGCGACCAGGTGAAGAAGGTGACGCCCCAGGACGTACAGCGCGTAGCGAGCACGTACCTCAAGTCGTCGAACCGCACGCTTGGCCTCTTCATTCCGACGGACAAGCCGGATCGCACCCTGGTCACGGCGGCGCCCAACGTCGATTCGCTGCTCAACAACTACAAGAGCAGCGCCGTGGTAGCCACTGGCGAAGCCTTCGATCCCACGGCGGGCAACATCGAGTCGCGCGTACACCGCAGCGCCCTCAAGTCTGGATTGCGATTGGCGCTGCTTTCGAAGAAAAATCGCGGCGAGGCTGTGTCAGCGGTCATCAGCTTGCGGCTCGGCAACGAGAAGCTCCTCACGAATCGCGGTATGGCGCCGGCCCTTACGGCGCAAATGCTGATGCGTGGCACGAAGACCTTGACCCGCCAACAGGTTACGGATTCACTCAACAAGCTAAAGGCGAAGGTCGCAATTGCTGGGCAGACGACGGGCAACACGCGTGTGACGATCGAGACGACACGTCCGACCTTTGCGGCAACGTTGAAGCTGGTTGGCGAAATGCTCCGTCACCCGGCGCTCGATGGCGCCGAGTTCGAGCAGCTGCAGCGCGAGACAGTGGCGATGGTGGAGCAGAGCCGCAACGAGCCAATGATGCTTGGCCAGCTGGCCTTTGCGCGGCAGGTCTCGAAATATCCGAAGAGTCATCCGCGGTACTTGCCGCTTCCCGAGGAACAGCTCGAGATGCTCAAGGCTACCAATGTGGCGGATATTCGTAAGTTCTACAACGACGTCTATGGGGCTTCCGTGGGCGAGCTGGCCGTCATCGGCGACTTCGACGAAGCGGAAGTCACGCGTGTAGCAGCCGATGCATTCGGTAGCTGGAAGAGCGCGACCGCGTTCAAGCCGGTAGCGGTGACCCTCGCCCCGACGACGAACGGTAAGCAAACGATCGAAACGCCAGACAAGGCCAACGCGATGTTCGTCGCCGGCCAGTCCTTCTCGATGAAGGATTCAGATCCGGATTATCCCGCATTACTGCTCATCAACTACATCCTCGGCGAGAATCCGCTGGACAGCCGGCTGGCGAACCGAATTCGCGTGAAGGAAGGCTTGAGCTACGGCGTGCAGTCGGTGCTGAACATCGCGTCGCTGGACAAGGCGGGACAGTGGCTCGCGGTCGCGATCTCCAATCCGGCGAATGCCGACAAGGTGAATGCCGCGTTCTTCGACGAGATGGGGAAGATCGTAAAGGATGGTCTCTCCGCGGAGGAAATCGAGAAGAGCAAGGCGGCATTCCTCCAGCGGCGCTCGATGGCACGTTCGAACGACCTTACGTTGGCGCAGCAGCTCGCCAATGGCTTGTATCTCGGTCGAACGATGTCCTTCGACAACGACGTCGAGACGAAGATCGCCGCGCTCACAGCCGAACAAGTCAACACGGCGCTGCGACGCACGCTCGATACTTCGAAGATGACCGTCGTGATGGCAGGCGACTTCGCGAAAGTAACCCAAGCCGGAAAGCCGCAATAAGACAGCTATTAGCTGTTAGCACATAGGTATCAGGTAAGAAGGAACGAAGCGTTGGTGGGGTGAGGGCCAGAGTTCTGGCCACCCCATCGACGCTTCGTTCCTTAGTACCTGATAACTATGGACTGTTACCTGATACCTATTCCCATATCTATTCGACACGTCTTCTCTCCTGATCCAGCAGATAAGCCGCTAAGACGCGCGCTGTAAATGGATCTGAGTCGAGATTCTGTGAGTACGCTTTAAACGCGGCACGGGCGCCGTCGAAGTCGCCGAGCTCAATGCGGGCGACAACGGTGCCGTTCCGAACGAGGGAGATGGGTAGCCAATCGACGGTATCGCGAATGCGAGCGTCGATCAGGGCTTGCCCCGCGCGTGACGCCTCGTTGAAGTCCCATGATGCGAGACCATGCAAGAACGCGATCGCGGCGCGCGCCGGAGCGGGGGCGTTGACGCGACCAGCGTATGCGCGGAGCCGCTGGTAAAAGGACTCGTCCACCACACCGGCGGTACCGCCGTGAACGAGACGCTCCGACTCGCGCATCTCTTCCACCCACAGGCGCCAATCGGCGGGCGGCGCTGCGCCACGAAGCAGTCGCTCGAGCTGATCGAGTTGCACGCGTGCCTTGGCGTCCTCCTCGTCTCGCTTAACGGTGGTATCGGCAAGTCGGTCGGTAGCAAGGAGCGCGCGGAGTCGAGCACCGCGCGCCAGCTCGTCCACATGGGTGATCTCCGGTGCGACCGACAGTGGTGTCGTGCCGAACGGACGTCGGTGTGCGGCCAGCGCGGCTGCGATATCGAATCGCCCTTCGCCAAAACCGCTCAGCCCTTCCGCATCGTTCTTGAGATATCTCGTTCGCTCGGCCCCGAGGTCGAGCGCCGGATGATAGTCGGAGTTCGGACCGACTTGCGTAGACAAATACGGGTGAAGTAATTGACGACCGGCAAGGCGCGTTGCGTCCAGGGCGTCGGCAGTGAGGGGTATGGCACGCCGCAGATCGTCGGCCAGGCCCGGGAAATCCACCACCCGCCAGTCTGGGGTTGGAAGCGCCGGCGCGTTGCTCGCCACGATGAGAATGTCCGCATTCGAAGTGAAGAAGATCTCGTATGATGGGAAATTCTGATCGAGCGCCGCCAACACCATCGTTGCAAGAGCGTCGTCGAGCTCGTACAGGTGCAGCCATTGACCAAAGACGCCGCCGTCGGCGAGATGCGTGCGTACGCGGCGATAAAACTCGGTGGTGAACAATCCCGAGACACCGCTCACCCACGGATTCGACGGCTCGGAGAGAATGAGATCGAAGCGTCGCCCACTCGCGGCGAAGTACGATTTTGCGTCATCGAGGACGAACGCGGCACGCGGATCATCGAAGACACGGCGATTTGCGGGATAAAACGCTCGAGAGGCAGCGATCATCTGCGGCTCGATCTCGATCGTCGCGAGATGCTTCACGTTTGGGCTTCCAAGCAGCAAGTGCGACGTCATGCCGGAGCCCTGGCCGATTACCGCCACTTCACTCGCGTTAGGCCGGTGGGCGAGCGTCACAACGGGAAGCAGGACCTGTGTCGCGATATCACGCTCGAGGGCCTGCGGGGGGCCGCTGAACGAAAGGTTTCTCCAGAACTCGTCCATCGACGCATCGGGCTTGCCGTTTGTGGACAGAGTGAGGAAGCCACTCTTCATGCGACGAATGCTCACCGTGGCCGTGCGGCCGTCGCGGTAAAAAGGAACCGTGTAGTCGCCCTTGCGTGGAAGCACCGCGTACCGATAAACGCCGCTCGTTAGGCGCACCGGGTCGAAGTCCACTACAATGGCGACCAGCGCGACGAACGCGGCGATTCCGACCGTGAGCGCGGACAGGCGCGATGCAGGATCGCTCAGCCGCGTCAGTGGGCGCGCCGCTTCGTCTTTGCTGTCGCGAACGACGGCAAGCAGTAGCGTGAGACCCAAGCCGATGTCGACGAGTGCACCGGCAATCAGGAGCAACTTCAGGCCGAGGAGCGGCATGAGGACCAGGCCGGCCAGCAGAACTCCTGCAATCGACCCCAACGTATTGAGCCCGTATACGGCGCCGATGGCTCGCTCCCCGCGCACGCGGCCGCCGCCGTCCATGAGCATCTTTGTAATAAGCGGCAACGTGATACCGGCGCAAAAAGTCGCCGGGAGCATCACCAGGAGACAGATGGCGTAACGAGCAGCGAGAAAGCCGCGATAGCCTGCGTCGCTCTGCCTGAAGGTGTCGAGCAGCGTCGCGACCCAACTGAATGAGGCGACGTACAGTGGCAGTGTGGCGACGGCAAGCATGCCCATGACGCACTGCACCGCTCCGAGCAGCGCGAGCGGATTCGTAACGCGATCGGCGCGCGAGCGGATCCAGAACGCGCCGAGCGCAAGACCAAGAATGAACGCGGAGAGCATGAGCTCGAAGGAGTGCGTCGCGCTCCCGAGCACGAGCGATAGCATCCGAATCCAGGCGATCTCGTAAATGAACGAGGCAACGGCAGTTCCGAACGAGACCCACAGAAGCAACGTCACAGGCGTCGACTGGGTCTCGTTCGCCTCGATGAGCAAGCCGGCAGTGTCGACAACTGCGCTCGTCGATTCGGTGGTGGCAACGAGCCGTAGGCCGAGTAACACCGCAGTGGCGGCGATGAAGTTGAGGATCGCGGCCGTAACGAGGGTACCGGGCAGGCCGACGCGGGCGAGAAGAACGAACCCGGCCACCAGAACCCCAATCGCGGCACCGAGGCTGTTCGCGAAATAGAGCAGCCCAAGCATCTGACCAGTTCGCGCGCGAATCAGTCGAATCGCCCCGGCACTCATGAGGGGGAAGGTGGTCCCGAGCAGGATCGATTGCGGGAGGATCATGATGGCCGCGAGTAGCCATTTGACCACAATCAGCGACCAGCCACCGGCCAGCGCTGGAAAGAGCGTGTCATACGCGAGGTCGGAGATGTCGACGTAGACGTAATTGAAAAGCACCCCAATGAGCCCGACCACTGCTTCCACCCCCGCGTACCAGAGGAGAGGACGCCGGAGCCGGTCAGAGCGCTGCCCAACGAGAAGCGCACCTAACGACATCCCGCCGAGGAAGATCACCAGGACGATGATCTGAGCGTAGGCGCTGTGCCCCACGAGGAGGCTGAGGTAGCGGCTCCAGATCGATTCGTAGATGAGGCCCGCGGCACCCGAAAGGACAAAGACGACGGTGAGCAGCGCGATCACAGGGTTCAGCGTTCCGCGTTTGGAGTAGTCGAGCGAAGAGTCACGAGCGTCCGCTGGCCATAACATCGCGGTGGAACGACGCGGGTCCAGTAGTCCGACGGGGGAGTCCGGCAGATCGCTGAAACTCTCACAGAACGTCTTCCGATATATTCGCGGATATATCGGAACGAGCTGTTTGATATATCTGTGGCACGCGAATCAGGCAGGCCGGCTGAAAGCAAGTAACCACTTGCATTCAACTCACCCGATCTTTATCATCCGCCGCCATGGACATACGCGATCGAATTCTGCAGGCGGCGGCACGCGTTTACGCGCAGCATGGCTTTCGTGGGGCAACCACACGGCTCATCGCCATCGAAGCCGGAGTCAACGAGGTGAGCCTTTTCCGTACGTTCGGATCGAAAGCAGCGCTTTTCGAGGCGATGATGCAGTCTCATGCGGCGCAGCTGCCGCTTCCGTTGCTCCCCGACAATCCAGCCGACCCGCAAGCTGAGCTCACATCGTGGTGTGCTGGCGTGCTTGCCCACATGAGGCAGTGGCGGTCGCTCATCAGAAAGTCGTTTGGCGAGTTGGAAGAGCGACCGGAGGCGGCGCTCGTGATGTGCGAAGGACCCAATTGTGCCGCAGCCGCTCTCTCGGCGTACGTCGGACAGCTCCAAGCCTTAGGCCGGGCGGATGAAACCGCGGACATAGCCACGGCCGTTTCCATGTTCATGTCGTCGATGTTTGGCGACGCAATCAGTCGGGACGTCCTGCCGCATGCGTTCCCGCAGCCGGAGGAGGATGCGCCGGCGAAGTACGTCAACGTGTTCCTGCGCGCCGTTGGTGCGTCAGGTGCGGACGACGCCGTCCCGCTGCGGACCACGCATGACGCGGACGACCGACGTGTCGCGGCGCAGTAGCTCGCCCACGTCATCACCATCATCAGACTCCCACCATGTCTCGGATCCCAACCCGAGGTGTCGCCTTGACACTCGCCGCTGCGCTCGTCGCGCTCGGCGGGAGCTTGCCGCGATCTCTCGGTGCCCAGCAAGACACCACCCACGCGATGCCGGTTGCGGCGCGTCGGCTGTCGCTCGAAGACGCGTTGCATGCCGCGGAAGCGCAGAGCGAGGCCGTCCAGATCGCGCGGGCCGGCCTAACGAGAGCGCAAGGCCAGTGGTATCAAGCGCGCAGCCAGTATCTCCCACAATTTTCGGGAGTAGCGAGTTATGCCCGGACGCTGCGGTCGCAGTTTCAGGGCGCGAGTTTCGGCGGCGCCGCGGACACGACCACGGTCGTAGCGCCACAGGCACTCTGCGCACCGAAAATTCCGTCCGGCGCAACCCAGGCGGAGATCCAGGCCGCCCTCGCCCAGGCGACAACATGCCAAGCCGCGTCGGGAGGATTCAACTTCTCGAGCGTCGGCTTCGGCGCGCCTAACGCGTGGACATTCGGGATCAACTTCTCGCAGAACGTTTTCGCCGGCGGCCGCATCTCTGCGCAGTATCAGGCGGCGAATGCGTCGGTGAAAACCGCGACGATCGAGGTGAGCGCCCAACGCGCGCAGTTGGCGCTGGACGTCACCCAAGCCTATTACGACGCCGCGCTCGCTGACCGGCTCGTCTCGATTCAGGTCGCGGCGCTCGCGCAGACCGACGAAGTGCTCCGTCAGACGCGCGTCGCGCGTCAGGTCGGCAATCAGGCCGAGTTCGATCTCCTGCGTGCCCAGGTGACACGCGACAACCAGGTGCCGGTCGTGCTGCAGGCGCAGCATGCGAGCCAGGTCGCCTATTACCGCCTTAAGCAGTTGCTAAATCTGCCCATGGACGAGGCGCTCCAGCTCTCGACGCCATTGGATGATTCGACGGCAACGACGACGACGGTGATCGCGGCGGTCACCGCGGGCAGTCCACGTCCGATCGCGCCGGGACCGATTGCGTTGGCCGCAGACACAAACGTCTCCGACCGTGCGCCCGTTCGGCAGCTGCAAGAAAACGTTCGTGCCCAGCAAGGTCTCGTTCGCGCGGCCCGAGGTGAGCGGTTCCCCTCTATTCAGATCACGTCAGGCTACCAGCGTCTGTATTTCCCAACGAACGTCTTTCCGCAGTGGAACCAGGCGCGCGAGAACTGGACGATCGGTGCCTCCCTGTCGGTGCCGCTCTTCACCGGCGGTCGGATCCGTGGGGACGAGATGATCGCGCAAGGCAACCTCGATCAAGCGGTCGCCCAGCTTCAGCAGACGCGCGAGGTCGCGGCGCTCGATGCGCGCGTGGCACTCAGTGCGCTCGATCAGGCGCAGGCGACCTGGCAGGCGAGCGCGGGTACGGCGCAGCAGGCTGCACGCGCATACAACATCGACCAGATCCGATATCGCGAGGGTATCTCCACGCAAACCGATCTTTCGCAATCGCGCTTGCTGCTCGAGCAGGCGCTCGCCAATCGCGCGCAGGCGGCGCGAGATCTCGCGGTCGCACGAGTGAAGCTCGCGCTCCTGCGCGAGCTTCCGATTCAAGCAGCGGGCAATGGGCAATTGCAGTCGCAGTCACAGACGCAATCCGGGAGCGCCGTGAACGGCACGGCGCCCGGTGCACAAGGCGTCTCCACGCAGCAACAGACTCAGACACGAACGACGACACAAGCCGCGGCAAGCGCGAGCGGTGTCTCAGGGGGAGGTATCACGCCATGAGTGGTATGAAAGAGCAGGAGCGCCATCCATTGCGGAGCATCGTTAGGCTGACGCTGATGGCGGCGTTGGTTGCCTCGGCATCGTGCAAGCGCGGCGACGCGAATGCCGAGCCGGCAGGGAATGACTCGGTCGTCATTGGGCCGGAGAATATCGTAGTGGTCGTCGATCAGGAGATTCGCACCGGGCCGGCACTCTCCGGAACGCTGGCGCCGGAGCGTGAAGCGACGATACGGGCGGAAGTCCAGGCGCCCGTGGTCGAGACATTGGTGGAGCAAGGGCAGCGCGTGGCCGCGGGTCAATTGCTGCTGCGGCTCGACGATACCGCGATCCGCGATCAGCTCTTGTCGGCCAAGTCGACTGTCACCACCGCGCAGGCAAATCTCACCGTTGCGCAGCACGAGCAGGAGCGCAACGAAACGCTCTTGAACGCGGGCGCCATTGCCGAGCGCGCGGTGGAGCAATCGCGCGCGCAGGTAACGGCGGCGCGCGCTCAATTGGCGACCGCCCAAGCACAGCTGGCTTCGGCTGAAAAGCAGTCGTCAAATACGCGGATCACGGCGCCGTTCGCGGGAATCGTCAGCGCGCGCGCCGTCAATGCCGGCGACGTGGTCTCGATGGGTGGAGCCTTGATCACGGTGGTCGATCCGTCGACGATGCGTCTCGAGGCTTCGGTGCCCGCTGAGGCGTTAGGCGCGGTTCGGCTTGGCGCCCCGGTGGATTTTTCGGTGACCGGCTATCCGAACCGTCACTTCACCGGTCGCGTGACGCGCATCAATCCCATCGCTGATCCAGCGACTCGTCAGGTCCGAATCATTGCGTCGCTGCCGAATTCAGGTGGTACACTCGTTGGGGGATTGTTCGCCGAAGGCCGTGTTTCGAGCGAGTCGCATCGAGCGCCAGTCGTGGCGCAGAGTGCCGTCGACGAGCGCGGACTGCGGCCGAGTGTAGTGCGCCTGAAGAGCGGCCGCGCGGAAAAGACGGAAGTGACGCTAGGCCTTCGCGACGCCGCGACGGAGACGGTCGAGGTTACGCAGGGCCTCACGCCCGGCGACACGGTGTTGTTAGGCGCCGCGCGCGGTATCAGCCCGGGCACGCCAGTTCGGGTCTCGGCGCCAAACGACGCGAAAAAATGAGGCGCTAGGTGCTAGCTCGAGCTTTTGATTAGCACCCAGCACCCGTTGGCCACGTCAGCACCTCTAATAGAGCGTATTCATGTTCATCTCTGATTTTGCCATCAAACGGCCGCTGATCACGGTGGTCTCGATGCTGGCGCTCGTCGTCTTCGGCGTGTTCGCGCTATTGAAGCTGAAGACCGATGAATTCCCGGACGTCGCGCCGCCATTCGTCTCGGTGGGCATTGTCTATCCTGGTGCGTCGCCGGACATCGTCGAGAAGCAGATCCTCGACCCCGTCGAAGAACAGATCCAGGCCATCTCGGGCGTGAAACAGGTCACGGGCAAGGCGTACGATGGCTACGCGCTCATTCTGATCGAATTCCTGTTCGAGAAAGATCTGAACGAAGCAACGCAGGATATTCGCGACGGCATTTCGACGATCCGCGCCGATTTGCCTGTCGAAATGAAAGAGCCGATCATTAAGAAGGAGAACGACACCGATCGGCCGATCGTCTCCCTCGCCCTTTCGTCGACGACGCTCTCGCCGGCGGAGATGACGCGACTCGTCGATCCACAAATCACCCGCGAGCTACGCTCGCTGCCGGGTGTCGCCGACGTGCTCGTGTTCGGGAAGCAGGAGCGCGAGCTCACGGTGGAGCTGAAGCCACAGGCGCTGCAAGCGGTCGGTGTGAGCGTGGGGCAAGTCGTGCAAGCGTTGCAGCTTCAGAACCTCGCTTCGCCGGTTGGACACGTCACTGGCTCGCTCGATGAGCGTTCGATTCGCCTCAAGGGCCGGCTCGTCAACCCAGAAGAGTTTACTCATCTCGTTGTCGCCGAGCGCAATGGCCAGTTAATCCGACTCGGCCAGGTTGCCGACATCAAGGATGGAACGGTTGAGCCGCGCACGCTCGCGTTGTACGACAGTCGCGAAGCGGTGGGCATCGACGTCAAGAAAGCGAAAGGGTACAGCACCACGGATGTCGCCGACCGGCTCATCCAACGTGTGAAGGAGATCAAGAAGCGGCTGCCAACGGGGACGACGATCGAGGTGGTGAAGAACTCCGGCACACGCGTCGATCACGCCGTTCGCAACGTTCAGGAAGCACTCATCGAGGGGGCGATCCTCACGGTGCTCGTCGTCTTCCTCTTCCTCAACTCGTGGCGATCGACGGTGATCACGGGCTTGGCCCTGCCGGTCTCCGTGCTTGCGTCCTTCATCGCCGTGTGGGTGATGGGTTTCAAGCTGGAAACGATGTCCTTGCTGGGTCTGTCGCTAGCGATCGGCATACTGATCGACGACGCGATCGTCGTTCGCGAGAATATCGTTAGGCACGTGGAGATGGGAAAGGATCACTACACAGCCGCGCGCGAGGGCACGGACGAGATTGGCCTTGCCGTTGCCGCGACGACGTTCTCCATTCTCGCGGTCTTCGTTCCCATCGGATTCATGCCGGGCATCGGCGGTCAGTGGTTCAAGCCGTTCGCCTTGACGATTGCCTGCTCGGTGCTCGTGTCGTTGTTCGTGTCCTTTTCGCTCGATCCGATGCTCTCCGCGTATTGGGCGGATCCGCACCGCGCCGAGCATGAGAAGGGACCCGTCACGCGCACGCTCGACCGGTTCAACCATTGGTTCAATCGACAGTCGCAGAACTACAGAAAGGTCATCGCTTGGGCGTTGGATCACCGTGCGGCGATGATCACCATCGCCAGCGGTGCCTTCTTTTCGGCCTTCGTCCTCCCGGCGAAGGGGCTCACCGGGCTGGCGGGCGCGGTTGTTGGCGTCGTGATCATCGCGTACGCGTTCGGCAGCCGGCGGCTCGGTAACGTTGTCATGCCGGCGAACGTCTTCGGCGGCCGCCGTCTCATACCCATTGGCCGAGTAGTAGTCGCGGTTGCGGGTCTCGTCGTCGCGTTCGAGCTCGTGAAGTTTGCGCCGGCCATGCGCACGGTGGGCGTTGGCTTCTTCCCGGAAGACGATCGCGCTGAGATGACTATCGCGCTGGAAACGCCGCCGGGCTCGAATCTCGAGTACACGCGGCTGAAGGCTGAAGAAGCGGCTCGCGTGGCGCGCTCGCACAAGGAAGTGCTGTACACCTACACGACGTTAGGCAACAACGCTACCGGTACCGTCGACGAAGGCAACATCTACGTTCGCCTCACTCCGAAAAACGAGCGATCGGTGACCGCCGAGCAGATGGCGAATATCCTGCGCGCCGAAACAAGGCGCGTGGCAGGTGTCACGCTCTCCGTGTTCACGAGTGATTTCGGGGGCGGACGCAAGCAGTTGCAGATGCAGCTTCGTGGCAATGACCTCGCGTCGCTCAACCAGGCGGCCGACATGGTGAAGTCGGAGGTGGCGAAGGTGCCGGGCGCGGTGGATATCGGCCTCTCGACGAAGGGTCAGAAGCCCGAGCTGAACGTCGAGTTGAATCGTGGTGTTGCCGGCAGCCTGGGCATAACGGTGGGTGAGGTGGCGCAGGCGCTACGTCCTGCATTTGCCGGCCTCAAGTCGGGCGATTGGGTGGATCCGAGCGGCGAGACGCGAGACGTCGAAGTTCGGTTGTCTCCGGAGTCCCGTCGCCGCGCGGCTGATCTTGCGGCGCTCCCACTCGTCGTTGCCGGTCCAAGTGGGTTGCCGAGCACTCTTCCGCTCGGGCAGGTCGCTACCATCCGGGAAAGCACCGGTCCCGCGATCATCGACCATCTCGATCGCGAGCTGGTGGTCATCGTCGAGGCGAACACGTCAGGTCGTGCGTCGGGTGACGTGTCGGCCGACATCGACAAGAGAATCAAAGCACTGACGCTCCCTCCTGGAGTCGTTTACTCGCTGGGGGGCGAAGGAAAAGATCAAAACGAAGTCTTCGGCCAGATCTTCTTCGCGCTCGGCGTGGCGTTGATGCTCATGTATCTCATCCTCGTCGTGCAGTTTGGGTCATTCCTCGATCCGATCGCGATCATGATCTCGCTTCCGTTGTCGTTGATCGGCGTGATGGTATCCTTGGCGATCACAGGCAACACGATCAACATCATGACCTTGATCGGCGTGATGATGCTGATGGGCATCGTCGCGAAGAACGCCATTCTGCTCATCGACTTCGCAAAGTGGGCACGCGAAAAGGATGGCAAGCCGCTGCGAGAGGCACTGATCGAAGCGGGAGCGATTCGGTTGCGTCCGATCCTTATGACGACTTTCGCGCTGATCGCGGGCATGATCCCCGTTGCGTTGGGCAGGGGCGAGGGCGCGCAGTTCCGGGCACCGCTGGGTATAGCGGTGATCGGTGGCGTGATTACATCGACGTTCCTCACGCTGTTGGTCATTCCCACGGGCTACGAGATTCTCGACGAGTGGCGTCGGGGATTCTCGCGACTTGCCGGTTATCGGCCGCGACAGATGACTGCTGAACACCCCGTCGCCGCAATGGGAGATTAGGCACAGCTATCAGGTAACAGTCCATAGTTATCAGGAAGTGCGGGACGAAGCGTTGATAGGGTGCAGGACGGTTTGAGAGACCGACACCAAATCAACGCTTCGTTTCCTTGCTGTACCTGATACCTATGGACTTCAACCTGATAGCTAAAAGAATCCCCTTGTTTGCCTTACGGGTAAAGCAGTACGCTTTTGAGATGCTCGTCTATCTCAATGGCCAATTCCTGCCCGCTCGCGAGGCGCGCGTCTCGGCGCTCGATCGCGGACTGATTTTCGGCGATGGCGTGTACGAGGTGTGGAGGGTGGTGCGCGGGCAAATGTTTGAGCCGGCGCGCCACCAGGCAAGGCTCGAGCGAGGGCTCAGCGAGCTGCGCATTGCCCGTCCAGCCGACGGAACGCTGGAGCGCCTCACGGCGATCGGTGAGCGGCTGCAGGCTGAGAATGGCCTCGCCGGTGGCGACGCAACTTTGTACGTCGAGATTACGCGAGGGGCGGCGCCGCGGACGCACTATTTCCCACCGGGTGATACGGCGCCAACGCTCCTCGTGATGCTGAGCCCCTTCACCGCAAGCGAGTCCCGGTTCACCGGAACGAAGGTGATCACTCAGCCGGACGTCCGATGGCTGCGGTGCGACCTCAAGACAATCCAACTGCTGCCTAACGTGCTGGCGCGGCAGGCGGCGACGCAAGCTGGCGCGAGCGAGGCGATCTTCGTACGCGACGGAGTCCTCACCGAGGGAACCCACACCACGGTGTTCGCTCTGATCGACGGCGAGCTACGAACACACCCGGCGAATCAACTGGTTCTTCCCGGCGTAACACGAGAAGTGGTGATCGAGCTGGCTCGTGAGGCAGGCCTACGCGTTACGGAGCGGGCGATCGGCGCCACCGATCTGCCTAACGTGGCGGAGCTGTTCCTTACTGGGACGACGACGGACGTGACGCCCGTGGTCTCCGTGGATGGGCGCCCGATTGGTAGTGGCGCACCCGGACCGGTTGCGCGGGCTTTGCTCGATCGTTTGCTGGAGCGCATGGACGTGCGCACACCGGCGCTCGCGACGCGAAGCTGAGGGTTCCCCATCCATCTAACGACGCTGCTGCTCATCCTTCCGCGCGCCGGCGATACCCTCACGGCGCTGCAGAGATTTTGGGCATACCTCACGCTTGCCGCGAGCGGAATCGTCACGGAGGAAGCCACGCCGTTGGTGGGCGGGCTCATGGCGCACGACGGCCATTTACGACTGTCCGCGGTCGGTGCCTGGATCACGTTCGGGACATGGATCGCCGACATCCTCTTGTACTATCTCGGCCGGTGGCGCAGCGATTGGGTACGACGCCGCTGGCCGACGCTGCGGGCGTTCATGTTGCGCGTTTTCAAGGTGGTGCGGCGTCACCCCTGGCGCTGTTCGCTCGCGGTGCGGTGGGCGTATGGGCTGCGCCTAACACTGCCCCTGGCATGCGGCGCGGCGCGCGTGCCGATGTGGCTCTACGTGATTGGAAGCGGCATCAGCGCAGCGACGTGGTCGTACGCCTTCACGCTGTTGGGCTGGGGCTTCGGCGAATCGGCGAAGCGCATACTCGGTCACGTGAGGCGCTACGAGTGGAGTCTCTCCCTCGGCATCGTGATCGTGGTCGTTATCGCGTTCTATCTGATGCGGAAGCGACGTGTACGGGATGACGTCGTGGATGCGCTGGAGCGCGAGCGACGCACGCGGTCGGGCCGTCAACCGAGAGTGTGATCGCGCTTGGACTGATCGATTCATCATCGGCTCAGAGTCGATCGTCATCGATCAACGGCAAAACGTCATCCATTTAGAGTCAGACTTCATTGATTCACAGCCGGATGTCATCGATCTCTGGTGAGACGTCATCGATGCACGGTCAGGCCTCTCCGACCGACATCCTCATGACATCGACCACGAGCGTGAAGGCCCCGTAGGCTGTCGAGTCACTATCGATTGATGGTCAGTCGAGATCGTCAGGGCAACGGGTCGCCACGAGGCGGGCCCGTTCGTCTTGGATGGCAGGAGGACCATCATCGATGCCCGACCAGTTGTGTTCAACTCGCGGCGAGACGTCATCGATGCCTGCTCAGGGAGATTGCCGGCCGCTCGCGTGGCGCATGACGCGGCCCAAGCAGCGTTCGACTAAAGGTCAGCGCCGTGAGGCTCGTCGAGAGTTGCGTTCCCAACGCCGAGAGCGCCGTTCACAACTCCGAGAGGAGCGTACGCCGCCTCGATAGCGAGGCTTGCAACGGCGAGAGTTGCAATCGTGTCGCCGATAGTTGCGTATAAGGCGTCGACAGAAGCGCAGGACGCGCCGAGACGACCGCTTCCATCGGCGATAGGACCGTTTGCATCGCCGACAACTGTCCGCGATTCCCCCACGGCGGAGTCGAGTGCGCGGGGAAAAGCTACAGCGTTGACGCCGCGGATTCACGGAGCAGCTCCCAGGCTCGCTTCACGTGCAGCTCCTCGGTGCGAATGTTCCCGACTGCGAGGCGCAGCACGTAGCGTCCATCGAGCTTCGTGTGTGAAAGGAACACTTGGCCGCCGGCGTTGACATCGGCGAGGATACGGGCGTTCATGTCATTGAGTACTTCCTCATGAAGGCCCGATGGCGCGTAGCGAAAGCAGACGAGTGAGAAGGGAACCGGAGCGACAACCTCCCACTCTGGGTCCGCCCGCACCCAGTCCGCAAATAGGCGCGCGAGCGCGCAATGCGCGCGAATGCGCGCCGCAAGTCCCGCGGTGCCGAAGCCGCGAATTACCATCCAGAGCTTGAGCGCGCGGAAACGTCGTCCGAGTTGAACACCGTAATTCATGAAATCCACGACGGATTCGCGTTCCGGCGTGACGAGATATTCGTGGACCAACGAGAACGCGCGCTCCAGCACATCGGGCCTGGTCGTGAAAAAGGCCGAGCAGTCGAACGGCGTGAAGAGCCACTTGTGCGGATTGACGACGAGCGAGTCGGCGTGGTCGACGCCGGCGAAGACGTCTCGCATCTCCGGCACCACGGCGGCGATTCCGCCATACGCCCCATCTACGTGGAGCCAGACTCCCTCCCGACGAGAGATCTCGGCAATGGCCGGCACGGGATCGATACTCGTCGTACTTGTCGTACCCACGGTCGCGACGCACGCCAGGGGCAAATAGCCGCGGGCGTTGTCGTCGGCGATCGCGGCGGCGAGCGCTTCCGGCCGCATGCGGAACTGGTCGTCCACATCAATATGAACGACGTTGTCGAGCCCAATGCCTAACGCCAGTGCGGCTTTGTCGATTGACGAGTGCGCGTGACTGGACGTGTACACGCGAAGCCGCGGCAGATCCGTACGGCCCGCCATGCCGCGGGCCCTGATGTCGAGCTCCGGCTTGGCCTCGCGCGCCGCCGCGAGCGCGAGCATCGATGAGATCGATGCCGTATCGTTGAGAAAGCCGAACCAGCCGCCGGGGAGGCCAAGCATCTGGCGCAGCCAATCTGTCGTGACCTGCTCGAGCTCCGTGGCGGCCGGCGAAGTGCGCCACAGCATGGCTTTCACATCCAACGCGGCGACGAGCAGCTCACCGATGATGCCCGGAACGGACGACGACGTGGCGAAGTAGCCGAAGAATCCAGGGTGGTTCCAGTGCGTGATGCCGGGAACGATCTGGCTCTCGAAATCGCGGAGAATGTCGCCTAACGGCTCAGGATGTTCGGGTGGCGAGCTCGGGAGCATCTCTCGGATCTCGCCCGGAACCACTCGTGAAAGGACGCTCACGCGCTCTGGATGGTCGAGATATCGCGCGATCCACTCCAGGGCTGCTTGTCCATGCGTCAGCAATTCGGCGGTCGAAAGATCGCCGTGGTCCATCGCTGGACTGATTGCGGATTCAGGAGCAGCCATACCTGCCTTCCTTGCGGACGACGAAAGAGAAATGTAGCCTCGAATAGCGTCAGGGATTCTGCCCGTGAGTAATGCCAGTCCTCAACTCGGTCGTGTCGTCGAGACGGCGCTCTACGTCGACGATCTCGCGCGCGCCCGCAGATTTTACGTGGAGATTCTTGGCGGCGAGATTCTCCTCGACAGCGCGCGCCTTCTGGCGCTGAGCATCGGCGGGCAGAGCGTGCTGCTCCTCTTTCAGCGCGGCGCAACGACCGAGCCCCTACCAACGCCGGGCGGTGTCGTCCCTCCGCACGGTGGCACTGGTATTCAGCACATTGCCTTCGCCGTGAGCCCCGATGCGCTGCAACTCTGGCTCGAGCGATTCGAGCAGCACACGGTAACGATCGAGAGCCGCGTGCGATGGCAACGCGGCGGCGAGAGCGTATATGTGCGCGATCCCGACGGCCATTCAATCGAGCTGATCACCCCGGGACTTTGGACGATTTATTGACAGTTGGCCTGAATCGATAAAGTTTCGCAAGTTGATATGACGCCGAGGGAACTATGCGAAAGAAGTTCATTCTTCGGATGTGGCACTCTTGGTTGCACGGGCTGGCGATCGCCGCGGCGCTGTTCACGGGACGAGCTGCTTCAGCGCAAGCCACGGACAGCTCGAGGGCGGCCGCGCAGGCCGTCGGCCTCGCCTATCTCAATGCCATCCAAGCGGCAGACTGGAAGGCCGCCGCGGCCTTCCTCGATCGCGCGACCCTCGATCATTATCGCCTGATGCAGGCGAATGCCGCGCGGCAAATGCACCAGCCATCGACGATGACGGTGGATCGACTGATGAAGCTCGATCCCAAGATGCCGCGCGCGGTTGCGGAGTGGCAGGTGCAGAGAATGAACGATCATTCTCACCAGGCCAACTTTCTCGAACACGAATTCGGCGTTACCGACCCTGATTCGCTTGCGGCAATGCCGATGGAGCTCGTTGCGCAACGATGGCTGGAGAGACGCGACCCACGCTGGGCTGTCCGAGCGGCGCTCCGCGCCAGCAACTGCTCGACTTCCGTGGCCGACAGCCTTTTGCCGACGCCCAAATTCGCGGTGTTGGGCACGGTTGCGAAAGACGGAATGGCGTACTTGCTGTACGAGCGCGACGATGACCCGGCGATGATTATTGATGATGTCCGGTCGAGAGGGCCGTCCATGGTCGTGCTGCATCGACGAATCGACACATGGTGGGTGATCCCACGCCTCGAAATGGGCAACGTCGGTGGGCTGTCCATGTCATGCGCCTACAACGCTCCACGGCGCAACTAGCGGCCTAACGCCAGCGAAACCATTTAAGGGCCAGCCAAAGAGTCGCGATCGCCCACGCAGCGAGAAGCGCGAGCTCGGGTCCGACTACCGTCCACCCAGCGCCGCGCAGCATGCTCGCCCGCAAAGCATTGTTGGTTGCCGTGAGCGGAAGCGCCTGGATCAGCGGCTGAAATGCATGCGGAAAATTCTCCGACGAAAAGAAGACGCCGCTCAGCACCCACATCGGCATCATCGCCACGTTCATCAGCCCCGAAGCGCCCTCGATGGTCCGCGCGCGCGACGCGATGAGCAGGCCCAACCCGCCGAACGCGAACGTGCTGACGAGGATGATCAGGGCGAGCTGAATGATCGATCCGCGCACTGGCACGCCGAAGAACAGTGCGGCGAATCCGAGCAATACCACGACCTCGCCAACGAGCAAGGCGATGCGTGACACGAGGTAGGAGACCAGAAATTCCGCCCGCGACATTGGCGTCGCGACGAGCCGCTTGAGCAACTTCTTACGACGCGCGTCGACGATGGTGTAGCCAAGCCCCCAGATGCTGCTGCCCATAATGTTCATGCCCAGCAGGCCGGGAATGACGAAATCGATGTATCGCGAGCCGCGCTCGCGAACATGGCTTTCACTCACGCGCACTACATCGGCACGGCCTGAGCCGCGTTGAATTGCGTCATTCACGAGAAGCCGAGCATTCCGCGCGTCGGGCCGCGTCTCGTCAAACTGGTACTCCACCTGTCCATCCGCTTTCGGCAACACGAGTAACGCAACACGTCCCGTCCGTAGCGCAACGCGCGCGCTGTCAGCAGAGAGCTCCTCCACGGCAAGGCCCGAGTCTGCACGCGCGGATGACGCGACACGACTCGCTGCTGCCGACGGACCGATGACGGCGATGTGCACCACCTCGGCGGGCCGATTGCGGAAGGCGATGCCGAGACCGATCGCGAGTAGTACGGGAAAAGCGAACGTCCAGAAGAGCGCCTCAGGCTCGCGAATGAACTCCTTGAACCGAACCGAGGAGAGCTGAACGAGCGAATCCGACGGGAATCGCCGACTGGTGCGTGGCGTATCAACCTTAGTCATCGCGCAGCTGCCTCCCGGTCAGGTGGACGAAGACGTCCTCGAGGGTCGCCGAATGGGTGCGCAGTTCCGCCAGCTGAAGCCCTCGCCGCGAGAGCTCCGCGAGAAGCGCCGGCACGGTACGATGCAGCTCACCCGCGCGAAGCTCCCACGCCGCACCATCGCCGTTACTTCCATGCAGCGGTCGCGCGGCGCGAACCCCTTCGAGCGAGCGCCAGGTGGACTCGCTCAGCTGGTCAGCACCATCGGTCGGCGCCGTGAGCACGAACTCCACCATGTGTTCGGCGCCTAACGATGCTATGAGGTCGCGCGGCGCGCCAAGCGCGATGACTTTGCCGTGATCGATAATGGCGACGCGGTCACAAAGGCGCTCTGCTTCGTCCATGTAATGCGTGGTGAGCAGAATCGTGCGGCCGGTTGCCTTGAACTCCTCGACAAGATCCCAGATTTGTCGCCGCGACTGTGGGTCGAGCCCCGTCGTCGGTTCATCGAGGAAAAGCAATTCGGGATCGCCCACGATTGCGCAAGCAAGCGCCAGTCGTTGCTTCTGACCACCCGAGAGCTTGCCAACCCGACCGTCACGTTTCTCCTCCAGCTGAACGAGGCGGATCACATCGTCGATGCTGCGGCCCGTCGTATAGAAGCTGCGAAACAATCGCAGCGTTTCGGCGACGGTCAGCTTCTCGGCAAGCTGCGTCTCTTGCAACTGTATACCGAGCTGTTCGCGCAGCGCGCGCTCGTCTGTCGCCCAACGGCGGCCGAGAATGACGACGTCCCCTTCGTCGGCCTCGGTGAGGCCTTCGCAGATCTCGATTGTCGTCGTCTTGCCGGCGCCGTTAGGCCCGAGCAAGCCAAAGCACTCGCCTGCGCCGATCTCCAGGTCGAGCCCATCGACCGCGACGACGTCGGCGTACCGCTTACGGAGGCCATGAACCGAGACCGCGAGATTGTTCGTCACGGCTCAGATCACATCCAACAGAACGATGGCGACACCCATTGCCGCCGCAAGCAGCGCGACGCGACTACTCCGCCGAGGCGCACGAAGAATCCAGAGGGCCGCAGAACCAATCAAGAGCGCCAAGACGAACCGTGCGATCCAGGGTAAGAGCTGCGACAGAAACTCGGCTCCGCGCGACGGCCCGTTCACCCCCGCATCGCTGGTCACTATACGACCGCTCGCCACGAACTCCGTGATGTTCTCGAGATGGCTCATCGACAGTGCAGCGCTGTGGCCGCCGTGGTACCACGCGATCTCACGTTCCACGCCGCCACTTTGCTCGAAGCCGCTCCATCCACTCGTCCCGATGTCTGTCATGCCGAGCCCTCGTAAACCACTGCAGACAAACGCGACGATGAAATCGTCGGCAGCGCGGTCGCTGCGGACCATCTCCGCTTGCCCCCAAGCGCGTCGTTGCTCCCAGGAGTAGTCCGCCGGTAGAACGCTGCCGAGTAGCGCGACGCGTCGAAAGCGCATCGAGGGAACTCGCTCGAGCGTCTGACCAACCAAATAGGCGCCGTTACTGTGTGCGACGACGTCGAAGCGCGCGTAAGGATGACGCGCCAGATATTCGGTGTACTGATCCTGAAGCCATCGGATCTCCTTGCGGCGCACGGAAGGCAGCGCAAAGCTCAGAAGCGAGATCCATCCATAGCTCGACTCCACGATCTCCGCTCTCGGTAAGCGCTCGCGGAGTCGCACCGCGATGTCGCGAACCCATTCGCCGCGCGAGCTCCGCATTCCGTGCAACAAAAAAACGACCTGATCGATTGAGTCGGAGGCTGCAGTCCGCTGCACGGCGTGGGGTAGGGACCTGCTGACGAAGGCCTCACGAAAGAGTGCGTATGTCAGATTGGGGTCTCGTGTCAGGTCGAGACGGTGTAGGGTTTGGTGGCCCGCGCCGGGAACATCGATGTGGTATGCAGTTGGGAATTGCTCCAGATCGATGCTGTCGTCGCGGTGCAGCACGCCATCCTCGGTGCCGATCATCTGCACAACGATGGGCGGACGTGGCGCAGTGGGATCACGCGTGGCATTCGCCGTCACTTCGGCGAAGTGCCGGATCCAAGCAATTCGGACTTCGGTGACGAAATCCGAGCCTCGCAATACATCGTACATGACACTGGAGCGGATCAAGGGAATGAATCTTCCCACGCGCAATACCCAGCTCCAACGTCCATGCTCTTCGGCGTCAACGCCGCGCCCGATACCGGCGAGCAACACAATGCGGCTGACTCGATCGCTCCATCGTACGGTTGGCGGTTGCCGAGGGTCACGTCCAGCAGCTTGGAGGTACGCGGCGCGCATTAGAAGGCTGCCCGTACTGTGCCCAACAAGAACGACATCATCGTAGCCAGAGTGGCGTATCCACTGTGCGTCGATCTCCGACCGGAGCCGGGTCGCGAAGTCGTAGTCGTGGCCTATCGTGAGGCGGGCAAGCTGATGGTCGAACACCAACAGGTCACTCGTCGACAGTTCCGGCTCGCGACGCAGTCGTGTGAAAAGCGGCGCATAGGTCGCGACGTCGGCGCTACCGCCTTTCACGAAAACCAACAGCCGGCGGGACCCGGAAACGCCCGGTAGTAAGGTCGTAACTGGATGCGCCGGATGCATTCCTTTGACGTACGCCAGGGCGCCTACCGCAAGCAGCCCCAGGGCGATGCCGATGACGATTCGGCTGAACGACGACAGAGCGTTCTCCGGCTGATGTCCTGAGACGTTCGTAGAGGTCGGAGCAATGCTAAGTATGGCGCCGAGATCGGCAAGACACGCCTCGACGCCGGCGATGCGGCTGCGTTTGTCTGTGTGGCCCTGGCGTCGAGCCGTAACGCGGCTTTGTGTCCAGAGGTCGGTCTAACGAAACTGGGTGCCGTCGGCGGTCGTACGCCCGGAGGCCGACACCCTCCCCGAGCCAGTCGTATCATGCCCATCCTCCTCGCCGTTGCCTTTCCTCTTCTCAGCTCCGTGCCTTTTCAGGTCCCGGTGGACGTCAAGAGGGACAGCACCAAGAAAGGCACCTATACGGTGACCATCGGCAGCCGGCGGGACGCGAATGACACAATCACCGTCGTGAGGGATAGCACCGATTCGATCGTGGTCGGGGAGCATGGGCGCAGGCGGCATCTTTATTCGCGGCGACTGCCGGTCACGGGTCAGGTGCTGGCAACGAGCTTTCGCGACCCCATGGCGAGAGATCTACTCGAGCGAGCGCGGGTCGCGCGCATGTCCCAGGATTCCGCGTTGATGGGCTACGACGCCACCGCCTACCAGCGCATCTCGGCGGGAATGGGATTCTCCAGAATCGGACGCGACCGTTTGATCTTCCGCACCGAGAATGTGTCCCGTGTGCGATGGCAGCGAGGAATTGGCGCCTGGGTGGACATGAAGGGTCAGCGCACGGCAATCCCCGTGGCTCCCGACGAGGCGCAGAAGGAAGCCGATCAGGATATGGCCGAGGAAGCCGATATGGCGGCGATTCCCTACTATCCGGGCTATGAAGCTCTCTGGATCGGGATGGGTTCGGCGAAAGCCAACGTGAACGAACGGGAATTCGTGCATCCGCTCGCCCTCGGCGCGGAGGCTTACTACATCTACGAGAGCGGCGACTCGATCGACATCAGGCTTCCCGATCAATCGACAGTGAAGCTGCGCGAGCTGCGCGTGCGTCCCCGCTCACCGAAGTGGAACGTCGTCGTCGGATCGCTGTGGTTCGACCGCCGCACTGGGCAGCTCGTGCGCGCGGCCTATCGCTTTGCGATGCCGCTCGACGTTTGGGCGATGGTGAAGGATGAAGACCCCCACTCGATGGACGACGTACCGAAGTGGGTGATGCCACTCATCTCGCCTATGCACGGCCAGATCAGCGCCGTCGCGATCGAGTATGGGTTGTACAAGGGACGCTTCTGGCTGCCGCGCATCCGCGCCGCGGAAGGGAGCGCCCAAGTGTCCTTCATGCACGTGCCGTTCAAGATGGAGCAGAGCTTCAAGTACGCGTCCGTGAACGAGAACGACAGTCTTCCCCCAGTGGTGCTGGCGAATCGTGTGCGCTTCGACACGCTCTCCGACTCCGTTGCCGACCATATGCGCGACTCCATGCGCGCGCTGCGGCGCGCGCGCCGAGACTCCATCAAGGCGGGAACGCTCAAGGCTCCGCCCAGCCAATGCGACACGAGCGAATACCGAGTGGTTAGGCACACGGAAGGACGAAGCGACGGCGCGCAGCTGGACATCGCGACGCGCGTCCCATGTGATCTCAAGAAGCTGGCGAATTCGCCTGATCTGCCAAAGTCAATCTTCGATCCGGGAGAAGAGATCTTCGGCGCGAAAGAGCGCGACGAGCTCATCGCGCAGGCACTTTCCGTCACCGCGCAGCCGCCCTTCCTTCTTGGATCGGGCCATCTGCCTCCGGCGACGCTCAAATACGGGCCAGAGTTCATGCGCTACAATCGCGTGGAAGGCCTCTCCCTCGGTGGCCAGGTCGAACAGCAGCTCGGCGGTGGTTACGTCGCCCGCGGCGTGGGCCGATTAGGGCTCGCGGATTTCCAGCCGAATGTGGAGCTCACGCTCGAGCGGACCAATCTGGAGCGTACCTACGCGGTCACCGGTTATAACCGATTGGTCGCCGCCAATGACTGGGGTAATCCGCTGTCATTTGGCAGCTCGGTCTCGGCACTGCTGTTCGGTCGGGACGAGGGCTTCTACTACCGAGCGTCGGGCGCGGAATTTACGAGGACCCGTGACCCGCGCAGCGATGGTGCGCGTATCGATTGGCGTTTGTACTTCGAGAACGAGCGTGCGGCTCGGCAGAACGCGAGCTTCTCACTAGGCGCCGCGTTCGTGCCGAACATCGAGGCGGTCAGTGAGCAATACGTTGGCACCGTCCTGCGGGTAAATCACACGGCAGGCCTCGATCCGCGAGGCTTGCGGCTTCTCTCGGACGTTCGTCTCGAGGCAGCGACCGCGCTGTCGAAAGACGATTCCCTTTGGAATCGTTATGTCCGTGGCGCCGCGGACTTCACACTGTCGCACGGTCTCCCTTACCGGCTCATTGGCGCCGCAACGCTCTCGGGCGGAACCTCCGCTGGCATCGTCCCCGTGCAGCGGCTCTGGTATCTCGGCGGCGCGCAGACCGTACGCGGCCAGCGGCCAGACACTACGAACAGCGGAAATGCATACTGGCTCACTCGCACTGAGCTGGCGTATGACGCGGGCGGCTATCGTCCGTCGCTGTTCGCGGACCTCGGTTGGACGGGTGCCCGGGATAGTCTTTACAAGAACGAAATCGGCAGACCGATGAGTGGCGTCGGCGTTGGGTCGTCGCTGATGGACGGTCTGATTCGATTCGACGTGGCGCGGGGTCTCTATCCGCAGAAGCGGTGGCGTGTCGATATGTACGTGGAGGCGCGCTTCTAGACTGTCCGATCGCCATCGACTTGGCGATCCGCTTCTCCAAGGAGTCGAACGAGGTCTCTCTCATCGAGCGCGATCCAGTTCGCCGGGATCGGCGCTAACCGGCGGCGGTCATTGCCGGATTGAAAGGCGAGCCAGCCTTTCTGCAATCCGAAGGGAAGGCGGATCCGAACTTTGCGCTTTTCGCCCGAGCCATCGCCGCTGGTGACGGCCGGGTACTCACCGCTCATGCGTTGTTCGACTGCAGAGGGATAGACCTCCCAGACGTCCCAAGCCTTCCCTCTATCGTCCTTGATCTTTCTGTGGGTCATTGCTTGCGTGAACAATTGCCGTTTGCGCAAGCACTATTGGAAGTCTCGTTCCACTGGGATGAAACGATGACGCGGCGGCCAGGTGGCCTCGCGCCATCGAGGGTCGGCGATGTCGCTCACCGACCCATTCTGGAGTCATTCTGGGCGCTGCTGTCGCCGTTATTCGGAGCGAAGTGCCACTGCGGGGTCGGCGCGGCTGGCCTGGAGCGCGGGGATCCAAGCGGCGGCAACGCCCGTGAGCGCCAGAATCAGCGGAACCGCTACGAACGTCAGCGGATCGGCCGGCGCGACGTGGAAGAGCAAAGCCCCCAGCCCACGTGTCGCGACCAGCGCGGCGGTAACGCCGATCGCGAGGCCGACAATCACCAATCCAAGGCCGTGCCTAACGACTATCCATCGTACGTGCACCAACGGAGAGCCGAGTGCGATCCGGATCCCCATCTCGCGAGTGCGGCGGCGGGCAACCTGCGCGAGCACGCCATAAACGCCGATCACCGCCAGCAGAAGACCAACGCCGGCGAACACGACCAGCATTGTCATGAGAAAACGCTCACGGGCCAGCGAGCGCACGCGGATTGCGTCGACTGTCTCCACCTGTGTGAGCGGGATGTCCGGGTCCAGTTCGGCCACGATGCGCCGAACGACCGGTGCGATGGCACTCGGGTCGCCGCTGACGCGCGTCAACAGCGACATGCCTTGCGACGGCTCCTGGGCGAACGGGACATACGCCTCGATCTGCGGCTCGGCGGAGAGCGCGTTTTGACGTTCGCCGCCCACCACGCCAACGACCGTCGACCACTCGGATTTGTCGTTAGGGACTTTGTCGAAAGTCAAACGCTGCCCAACGGGATTCTGGCCTTTGAAGTACTTCTCGGCGATCTGCTGGTTGATGATGACGACAGGTGGTCCCCCGGCGCGGTCCGCATCGGTGAAGACCCTCCCTTTCAGCAATGGCACGTGCATGACCCGGAAGTAGTTGGGCGTGACCATGCGATGAATCACCTCGCTGTAGTACTCTCCGGCGGGACGTCCCGCGACGACGAAGTCGCTCGTATAGCCGCTCCCTTCCAGGGGTACGCTCGTTGTCGCGGCGACGCCCGTCACGCCCGGGACCGCGGCAACACGTGCAATTGCCTCGTCGAAGAAGAATCGCGTTCTCGCAGCCGAATCGTACTTTGCGCCCGAGAGCACGATCTGCGTCGCCAGCACACCGTGCGGATCGAAGCCGGGATCCACTTGCGTAAGCGCACGGAAGCTGCGGACGAGGAGCCCCGCGCCTAACGTGAGCACGACGGCGAGGGCGACTTCGCCGATGACGAGCAGCTCGGTCCAACGTCGCATGCGACGTGTGTCGCCGCCACGGCCGCCCTCCTTGAGTGAATCGGCGGGGCTTCGGCGGCCCATCCAGAATGCGGGAGCCGCGCCAAAGAGCAGAGCGCTGCCGGCGACGATGAGCAGCACGTAGGAGAGCACCGTCCAATCGAAATCGAAATGTGAGACGCGCAGCATGCCGGGCGGCTGAAGCGCCTCGAGCACCCGCGTGCCAACCACACCAAGGGCGACGCCAGCGGCGCCCCCGAGCACTGCCAGTACGAGGCTCTCGGTGAGTGCTTGCTTGGCGAGACGACGGCGTCCCGCTCCGAGTGTTAGGCGGAGGGCGGCTTCCCGCTCGCGGCCAACCGCTCGAACCAACAGCAGGTTGCCGACATTTGCGCACGCGATGAGGAGCAATAGTCCAACGGACGCGAGCAGCACGAACAAGGGAAGTCTCGTGTCACCGACGAGGAAGCGATGAAGCGGCGTGAGCCCCGCGCCCATGTACTTGTTCGTCTCCGGGTATTGGCGCTTGAGTCGCGCGGCCACCGCCTGAAGCTGCGCGTTGGCCGTCTCGATCGAGCTCCCCTCCGCGAGTCGCGCTACGGCGCGCATGAAGTGCGCGCGGCGAAAGAAATCCTGCGATTTGATGTCCGGCTTCCAGCTGCGAGGAATCCAGACGTCGATCGCCTCAACGGGGAAGGAAAAGCCAGGTGACGCGACGCCAACGATCTGGAGCGGCCGGCCGTCAATGCGTACGCTGCGACCGATCACGCGAGGGTCCGCTCCGAACTGATCACGCCAGAGGCGGTCCGAGATGACGGCTGTATGCGCGAGGCCATCCACTGACCATGTTTCGTTAGGCAGCAGGAGGCGTCCCCGTTGCGCGTGCACCCCCAAGACGTCGAAGAAATTTCCCGTGACGACAGACGACTTCAGTACGCGGGGTGCACGCTCCCCGGTAAGGGTCGACGCCCCAGCGCCATCGAAGAACATCGCGACATCCTGAAAAGCATGGACCTGCTCCTTCCAATCGAGCACGTTCGCCGGAGCGCAGACTTGCTCATGCCAACCCTTCTCGGGGTTCTCCTCCCAGAGCATCACGAGCTGGTCGGGGTGGCTGAAAGGGAGCGGTCGCAGTATGACGGCGTTCACTGCTGAGACGATCGTTGTGTTGGCACCCACTCCTAAGGCGAGCGTGAGAATCGCCGCGCCCGCCAGGACGGGCGCACGACGAAGGGTGCGGAGGGCGTAGCGCGTGTCGGCGACGAGCTCCTCGAGCCAACGACCGCGAACGTCTCGGTGCGCTTCTTTGGTGGGCTCGATCCCTCCAAAGTCGCGCAACGCGCGCCGGCGGGCGTCTTGCGGCGGCATGCCTTCTCGCACGTGCTTCTCCGTCTCCATCTCGATGTGAAAGCGCAACTCGTCGTCGAGCTCGCGCTCGGCAATGTTGCGATGCAGCAATGCGCGGAGGCGCGCGCGCAACCCTTTGATCGTGGTCATGGCAGCGCCTCTACGACACCTGGAGGATGAGCTCGACCGCCTCGACGTAGCGGCGCCAGCTCGCGGCCTCGTCACCGAGCGCGCGGCGGCCGGGTCTCGTTAGGCGATAGTACTTCGCGCGGCGATTGTTCTCGGTCGTCTGCCACTCGCTCTCGATCCAGCCCTTCTGCTCCAGTCGCTGCAGGGCGGGGTAGAGGGAGCCTTGATTGACGTCGAGGACGCCGTGCGAGAACTGCTGGATGCGCTGACTGATCCCCCAGCCATGCATCGGCGCGAGGGTGAGAGTTTTCAGGACGAGGAGGTCGAGCGTGCCGCGCAGTACGTCGGCTGCCGTAGGGATTGTCGGTGTCACGAGCCGCTTCTTTTGGAGTCCGACAGAAGGTCAATTGCGTCCTGTCGGAAGTCAAGAGGAGCGTGGCGGGCAGGCATTTTCGAGGTGCGTGCCGCGGGTGAGTGGATTTAGTGTTCGCCGTACAGCATCACAGCTGTCCTACGTTGGCGCCCCACCGCTCGACATCCGCGCGATACGCCGCATCGTCGTAGCGCGCAGGCAGGAACCAGCGCGCGTAATCTGGAAGTCGCGAGCTCGTTAGGTGCGCGGCGACCAGATCGGCACCAGCGTGCGATCCCATGATCCCATAACCGGAGAGCGCGCCGAGTACGTATGCGCCTTCGATTGGTAGAGGGCCGACGAGTGGGCGATTTTCGCGCGTCTTGCAGTAATAGCCCCCATCCACGACGCCAGTGCGGCCGTGACCGAAATACGCCGAGACAGCGGGCAGCATCCGTGCAAGACCGCGAATGGCGATTTCCCCGTAGTGGGGATCGAAGCGCGGTGGCCAGTTGAAGGGTCGCGGCTCGATGTCATAGGTCCAGATGACGTACAGTTCGTCGCCGTTGGGGCCGTCGATCGGTCGCACGTGCACGCCGCCAGGAAAGGGCGCAATCAACCGCGCGGTATTCTGCTCCCGCGCGAATCCCGCGCGCTCCGCATCCGTCCACGGAAGCGAGATCGGGTCGTTCCAGATGAGAAAGGGGATGTCTCGCGAAACGAGTCGTCGCGAGTCGCGGAGCGTGAGCTTGGCATGCAGCTCATGGAACACCGGAAGCTCGATATCCAGCAGATGCGCAACGTTCGGCAGCGCTGGGCCGGCGGCAATGACGATGCGATCCGTTGCGAGCCTTCTTCCCGACGCGAGACCAACGCCGCGCACGCGTCCGCCCTCCCGACTTACGCTCGTAACCCGGTCGTGGATGAAGGTGGCTCCGCTGCCGAGCGCGCGCTTGAGCATCCACGCTCCCAAAGCGATCGCGTTCATCCATCCGGCACGCCTTACGTGAAGCGCGGCTTTCGCGTCGGCCGCGAGACCAGGAAAGACACGCTGCGCCAATCTGCCGCCGAGCAGATCGGCCCCGTTAGGCAGACCGGCGTAGCCCTCGGTGGGGGACGACTGGTACTGAGAGTGACGGTCGTCGTGTTCCCGAAGGTCACCCATCCCGAAGCCGGAGACTTCACGCGCCGTCGCACGAAGGCGCTCGACACCCTCCTCATCTGCCGTCAGGAATACGTAGCCACGGCGGTTCAGTCGAAAAACATTCCCGCTCTCGTCGGCCATCTCCTCGAGCAGGTCGATGCTGCGCGTCATGTAGCGGAGCATCGTTGCGTCCGGACCTGGCCACCAGTTGCGATAGGCCTGGGTTCCTTTGTCGCTGGTCAGCGTAAGCGGCTCGCGTTCGTCGACGAGTACGACGTGCCGCACCCCGCGACGTGCCGCGAGATGATACGCGGCGGCGATGCCAGCCAAGCCCGCGCCGATGACGACGATCTCCGCGGTCTCAGACATGTCGGGCACAGTACGCTGACGGCATTGAGTGATTGCTTGGCGCGGAGTGGATGTGGTTGGCGGCTAGACGCCGCCAACCACGGTGCTCGGCCCGCATCACACTACGGTGGAGCGGTGGCTACATCAACCGCGATCGCGGAGGTCGGTGTCGAAGTCCTCGTCCTCCTGATCGCGATGCGGGTGCTTGAATTTGTCGTTGCCTTCGGGGCCTGTGGGGTTGGCAGCGGTGCCGCGTGAATGGTTGCCGATGTTCTCACGCTGGTCGCCCCGCGCCTCGAATCGGGAGTCGGGCTTGGTGTCGCTCCGCTGATCGCTCGGCGTTGGGTCACGGACGTCGTCATTCTGCCGATACTGCGGCCGATGGCTCGAAGGTTGGTGATCGTTGTCCGCCATGGTGTCGCTCGCTGCTGAAGGTGGTAGATCAGTGGCGGTTCATAGCGGCACCGCGCATGCCAAGGGGATTGAGCGTTATTGGGTAGAGGGTTGTGGGCTGTCACCAGGTGCCTCTGGGAAGTGGCTAGGGCGAGTTCTACGCTTCGTTCACGCGCCCCACGCCCACGCCCGTCTACCCAACTGTGCGGCGAACTCGTCGGCGGCGATGCCACCGCTCCCACAAGAACCCCAGCAACCAGCCCACGGTGTAGCCGATGATTGCACCCACGCACGCCGTCTTCAGTACGATCCAGATGTACATCCACAGGCCGCGCGCCGGATCGAGCCGCCTAACGCCGCGCACGATCAGCAGCCATTGCTGAGCACCTCGCAGCAGTGCGGCGAAGGTACCAAACGCGATCGTCATGCCTGCCGCGAAGTCATCGCGCCGAGGGCGATAGTACGATTCCGGTTTGCGCATCGAGGTGGAGCCTTGCGAATGGAGGTACTGCCGGAGGAGCGCCAGCGGCCGAGCGTTAAAGAAAGGCAGGTAGAGAAGAAGTCGAGGCATACGCGGTCGATGCGCATTCGCAAAGCGCAACCTGCCACCGGCTGCCCCTAAGCGGTTCACAAAATGCACGGTTCGCCTGCGACAGCTACCACCGGAGCGTAACCGATGTCGACGAACGAACGGGCGGATGGAGACTTTTCGCTCACGGAGCCGGAAAGCGGACCGGTAGGCCAGGGATCCAATCCGCATGTGAAGCGCGATTCACAAACGGTTGGAGAGAGCGCCGGCGGATTTCTCGGCGCCACCAGCGGGATGGCGGTCGGGGCCATCGGTGGGCCTGTCGGTCTTGTCGTGGGAGGGCTCGCCGGCGCTCTCGGCGGCTGGTGGGCGGGTAAGGGCATCGCAAACGCGGTCACCAACGACGACGACGCGGCGTACCGTCATGATTTCGACACGCGCGCCGATCGGGACGCGGATCGCCGTTACGAGGACGTGAGGCCCGCTTATCTCAGCGGCCATCTCGCTGGACGGAATCCCAACTATGCGGAGCAAACGTTCGAGGAGGTCGAATCCGATCTCCGCTGCGGCTGGAGCAGCGACATCGTGAGCCACTGTGGAGAATGGCCGAACGTGCGTCGTTATGCGCGCGCGGGCTTCGAGCGCGCACGCGGCTTGCCAGCGTCAGAAATCGACGCCGACTAGCCGCACCGTCTCGTTCCAGAGCCGGCGTCGGGCTTCGGCGTCGCGGGCGCGCGATGGAGCTGCCACCAGCCGCCCGCCTAACGTGAAGCAGCACGGGGGATCACTTGCCGGCGCCGGCAACGTGGCCGCGCCGAGCACCGCCTGCGCTGCGTTATCCGGCGCCAGGAAGATCGCCCGCCAGAGTGGCCGCAACCACCCCGCACGCCACCACCATCGCTCGCGCAAGAGATCTGTCGCGACGAGACCCGGATAGACGCAGACCGCGGATATCGTCGATCTCGCCAGACGATCGGTCAGCGATGCCGTGAACATGATGTTGGCAAGCTTCGACTGGAGGTAAGCGCGCGTTCCGTTGTAGCGATGCCTGCCCTGGAGATCGTCGAAGGCGATGCGGCCCCAGCGAGACAGCGACGAGGAAACCGTAACCACGCGTGCTCGAGGCGCTGCCTCGAGGCGCGGCATGAGAAGTCGCGTAAGGAGAAAGGGCGCGAGGTGATTGACCGCGAACGTTGCCTCAAACCCGTCGGCGCTGAGTGTACGCCGCACGTGCTGAACGCCGGCATTGTTCACGAGCAGATCGATCCGCGGCCAACGCGCAGCAATGTCCACTGCCGCTTCCCGAATCGAATCGAACGAAGCGAGATCACACGCCACTACGTTCCGCAACGGATCGCGACCGAGCGTAACAACGGTGGCCCCGCGTTGCTCGAGTGCCTTCACCGTCGCGAGCCCGATGCCGCGACTCGCGCCGGTGACGACGCAGACATACGTTGACCTGCGACGCTCGTCGCTCATCTGTGAATCGGGAAACACGCGGAGAATCTAAGTGCGGGGACTCGCGCGACCGCTCGCTTTGGCACTGATTCTAGGAACGGCGCTGCTCGGCGTGGGTGCTGCCTTACACCCAACGCTCGCTGGCGACGCGGCCGCTCAGCTGCGCACGATCTCCGGCACGACCTACTGGCGCGGTCTTCATCTCGCGATGCTCGCCGGCTCAGGACTGGTCATCGCTGGAATTTGGGTGCGGTTGGTAACGGAGCGTGTCGCCTCGAGCGCACTCGTCGCCGCGTTGGCCATCGTGACCGTCGGGGTCGCGCTCAACGCGCTGAACATCGCGTTCATGGCTGGCTCGGGCACGCACATGGCCGTGATGTTCGCGCACGGTCGCAGCGAGATGGAAGCCGTCTTCGACGCAACACATCCGATCGGCCTGATGGCGGCGCGCTTCGGCAACTTCGTCGTGGCACTCGGGGCCGTGGCGCTTGGGTGGATCGAATGGCGCGATGCGACGCGGCGACGGTGGCTGGCGTGGCTCGCCTGGCTCGCTGCCGCCGGCGGCTTCATCGGCGTGTTCTTCTTCGACGAAGCGAGCCGGTTCGCGCTCGCGGCCGTGGCCCTGCTATCGGGCTGGGAACTGGCGACGGCGTTCTTGGCGCTTCGTCGTCCCGAAGCTGCCGATACTCGTTAGGTGCCGAGTCGGTCCTTCAACCGCTTGGCGGCGTAGATACCGACAGCTGTGCCGACCATGCTGAGAGCGAACGCGGTCATCGTGCCGACGAGCGCGCCCGCATACCAGCCGACCGTTCCGCCTACGAAGGCGCCAAGAGTGCCTAGCATCACTCTAATGACGCGCGAGTCGCACGCGGCGTTACCACACTTAATGGATGCTACGGGGTTCGTTTGAGGACGGCACCGGCACGCGCACCGGTCACGCGGCCATTTGCATACGCGAGCGCGCCGTTCACCCACACCTTCGCGATTCCGGCGGACAGCGCGTGCGGCTCGGCGGGCGTCGCTCGATCGCCGACTGTAGCTGGATCGAAGAGCACGAGATCGGCCTGCATCCCCGGCGCGACGCGTCCCCGCTCGCGTAGCCCGACATTTGCCGCCGCGAGCGACGTCATCTTCCGAATCGCTTCGGGAAGCGAGACCACGTGCTGCTCACGAACGTAGCGTCCGAGTACTCGGGGGAAGCTGCCGAAGCCGCGTGGATGCCGGCCTTCGAGCTCGCCGTCGGTGCAGATGTTGGCATAGGGCCACGCGATGATGCGCGCGATGTCGCGCTCGTCCATCGAGGCGGCGATGATCGTCTCGCCTGCCGGACGACCGGCTTTGGCCGCGTCTTCGGATTCGTTCACGAGCCACATCAGTGTCGTCGCGGGATCAGTACCTCGCATCTGCGCAATCTCCGCCAGTGTGTGTCCCGCGTAGCGCGGATCCGGGTCGTAGCGCGTGAGCGTTATCTCGTTAGGTGGCGAGACTTCGTCGAGCGCGAAGTCGGCGGCTTTGCGGTCCGAGAAGTTCCGCTCCGGAAAGAGCACTGTGAGACCCGACTGCCAGTAGCGATAGGGATAGACGTCAGCCGTGATGTCGATGCCGCGGGCGCGGGCGCCGTTCAGCAGAGCGATGAGGCTATCGGCACGCCCCCAGAGCGACTTCATCGCCAGCTTCGTGTGCGACACCTGCACGGGCAGGTGCGCCTGCCGGCCAATGTCGATGATCTCGTCGATCGCGCTCCAGAACGCCCGGTCCTCACTGCGAATGTGAGAGATGTACCTCCCGCCTAACGACGCAGTGGTCTTGGCAAGATCGATGAGCTCATCGTGGCTCGAGTAAATGCCGGGGTCATACTCCAGTCCCGACGAGAGGCCCAGCGCCCCCGCCCGCATCTCCTGCTGAACGAGTGCCTGCATGCGCGTCACTTCGTCGGCCGTCGCGACGCGCTTGTAATTCTGGCCAAGCACTTGCTCGCGCACCGTGCCGTGACCCACGTAGGAAGCGACGTTGATCGGCGGGTGTGCCGCCTCGAGCTTCGTGAAGAAGTCGCCGAGCGGAAAAGGTGAATCACCATCCTGACCGACGACGACGGTGGTGATTCCCTGGTTGAGGGCCCCCATCGCATCATTGCCGTTCAAGAGGGATCGGTCGGCGTGGCTGTGCGTATCGATGAAGCCGGGCGCCAGCACCAAGCCGCCGCCATCGATCACATCATCCGTAGCGTGCGGCGTCGCGCCGGCAGCCTCGACGGCAACGATTCGGCCGGCTGAAATACGCACCGCGGCTGCTCGCGCCGGCGCACCAGAGCCATCGAGAAGCACGACGTGCGTGATCAGTGTCGCGCGTGCGACATCGCGCGTCGACACCGTGGGACGGCAGTGCGCGAGAAATGGCACGAGAGCGAGAGCGAGGGGGGCACGAGCGAATCGTGTGATCATCATTTGCTTGCTGGCGGTTGAGTCGGGATATAGCATATGCGCCGCCCCACCGTCTCTCCAGGGAGTGTGCATGAGAATCGCCCGTTATGCAGTCCGTAGCGTTGTTTTCATCGCCGTCGCACCAGTCCTTGCCGTCGCGCAATCGGGCCGTGGTCCCGCGACCCCGGATACGAGCACGCATGGTCGCGTCGACGCGATCTTCGCGACCTGGGATCACACCGATTCACCCGGGTGTGCCCTCGGCGTCTATCGCGACGGACGAGTCGAGTACGCGCGCGGCTACGGTATGGCGAATCTGGAGCTTGGCGTTGCGCTCTCTCCGCAATCGGTCTTCGACATTGGCTCGACGTCGAAGCAGTTCACGGCGATGAGCATCATGCTGCTCGCGCGCGATGGAAAGCTCTCGCTCGACGATGACATTCGAAAGTATGTACCCGAGCTGCCGAATTACGGCAAGACAATCAGCATTCGGCACATCCTCACGCATACGAGCGGCATTCGTGACTATCTCACGCTCTGGGCGCTCGCGGGCGTGGACGACGCCGATCTCACGACCGACCAAGACGCGCTCGATCTTCTCAGCCGGCAGCGTGAGCTGAACTTCGCGCCGGGAGAGCAGTGGCTGTACAGCAACTCGGGATTCTTTCTCGCCTCGCTGATCGTGAAGCGCGTGAGCGGCCAGACACTCGCGCAGTTCGCGTCCGACCGCATTTTCCGTCCGCTCGGAATGACGCACACGCGGTTCAACGACGATCACAAGTCCGTCATTCCGAATCGTGCCACGGGATACGCGCCGCGCGACAGCGGCAGTGGCTGGGCGACAGAGATGTCGAACTTCGAGCAGACCGGCGACGGTGCAGTACAGACGACCATCGAAGACATGCAGCGCTGGGATGAGAACTTTTATACGGGCGCCGTTGGCGGAACCGAGACCTTGGCGGCGATGCAGAAGGTGGCGGTCCTCAACAGCGGAAAGCCACAGACGTACGCGCTCGGCCTCATGGTGGACAAGTATCGCGGCCTTCGCTCCGTGAGCCATGGTGGGTCATGGGCCGGTTACCGCGCCGAACTGCTGCGCTTTCCCGATCAGCATCTCTCCGTCGCCTGCCTCTGCAACCTCGCGCGCACGAACCCTTCCCGGCTGGCACGCAGCGTCGCGGAGATCTATCTGGGTGACCGGATGACACCGGCGCCGGAAGCAACGGTTGCGGGTACGCCGCGAAATAGTGGTGAAGTGGCGGCGACCCACTGGACTCCAAACGCGAAAAGTCTCGCGGGCTACACCGGTCGCTATGACAGCCCCGAGCTCCAGACGTCCTACGACTTCACCGTGGACAACGGGAAGCTGACGCTTCACCGGCGCCGGTCCGGGCCTGTCGCGCTCACACCCACAGTCGACGATTCTTTCACCGCGGAAGGGATCACGTACCGGTTCATTCGCGAGAAGGGACGGGTGGCGGGATTTCTCGTCGAGGCCGGGAGAACGAAGAACCTTCGGTTCGAGGTGAGTCGTTAGTTGCCCTCGCGACAAGTCTCCGTGCACGCGACAAGGTTGGCGCAGCGACCTTGGAAGTACTCCGCGGGATGATCGCCTCGGCCGAGAAGCTCGTGAAGCATCTCGTGCCTAACGATGAGCGGATCGTTCACCTTCTCGCCGGCGAGCAGGATCCAGTGGACGCCATTCCACCAGTAGCCGTCGTACTTGCCGTTCTCGTAGAGGAACGACGCGTGGCCTGGGATCACGAACCAGGTAATCCGTGACAGGTCACCCTGGATGCCCGCGCAGTCCTGAGTGGCCTTCCACCAGTCCGCGTAGCTGTCCGGCGGCGTGAGCACTTCGGCGTTGGGCGGAAGCTCGGGTGCGACTGGCGCAGCAAGAAGTATCTCGCGACACGCGCCGGAGAGCGCGAGGATCGCGAGCGTGCGAGCCAATCGTGGGAACAAGGAGCGGGGCGTCATATCGAGCGGGACAGTTGGCGCCACGTTAATGCTTTGCATCGCTATGGTCCAGCATCGAAAGCGTGCCCCACTTGTCAGTTGGCCGCGTGCGCCATATCCTATGCACTGCGGCCTTCGCGCGCGCGAGGCCGGACAATCGAAATCGTGGTGATTTGCCGCCTATTGCCGCCACGTAAAACAATGTGCTAAAACGCGAGAGCCCGGGCGGCCATTTTGATCGCCTGGGCTTCGTCGTTGATCCGACCCTCCCGTCCGCCCTCGCGGACGCCGAGCTCACGTCGACGTCATCGATTCGCCGGGTGGCAACTGCTGCGAGCCGGGTTCACGGCAGTTGCAGGTCCTTACTGGGAGCGCGCACGCTGCTCGCGCGCTCCCCTTCGCCCGCGAGCCGACGTCGGTGCGCGATGTGAGCTGTGCGGAAACTGTAATGGTGATCCGAGCACGCTCACCTCAGGCGAGGGAAGCGGGTTTGTTTTGCATCGCGTAATCAACGCATCTCGAGGAGACCATGAGTACCGCACGCACCGAGAAGCCACTCGCCATTTACCACGAGCATCCCGATTGGTTCAAGCCGCTCTTCGCCGAGCTGGAACGCCGCGGGATTCCCTACGAACGGCTCGACGCCGCCGCGCACAGCTTCGATCCATCCGAAAGCAGCGCCGACATTCCGTATTCTCTCGTCTTCAATCGCGCCAGCCCGTCGGCATACCTGCGGGGTCACTCGCAGACCACCTTCTATACGCTGCACTGGCTGCGACATCTCGAGCGCCTCGGGATTCCGACAGTGAACGGGAGCGCGGTGTATTCACTCGAGCTCTCCAAGGCATCGCAGCTCGATCTGCTTCGGGAGCTCGGGTTGCCTTATCCGCGTTCGCGCGCGATCAACAATCCTTCGCGAGCCGTCGATTCCGTACGCGAAGCAAAGCTCCGTTACCCCGTTTTAGTGAAGGCGAACATTGGTGGGTCCGGCGCGGGAATCGTTAGGTACGACAGCGAGGGGGTCCTCGCGGACGCCGTCGCGCGCGGTGAGGTGAATCTCGGTATCGATGGAGTCGCGCTGGTGCAGGAAGCAGCACCGCTTCGTGACGGGCACATCACGCGTGTCGAGACACTCGGCGGCGATTATCTGTATGCCATCAACGTCTTTCCCGCGCAGGGCTCGTTCGATCTCTGTCCGGCCGACGCGTGTCAGCGAACCGATGGTGTGGAGCTCGTGCGCGGTGCCTGCGCGATCGATGCGCCGAAGACGGGTTTGCGCGTCGAAGGCACGACGCCGCCGCGCGCAATCATCGAACAGGTCGAACAGATCTCGCGCGCCGCGCAGCTCGACGTGGGCGGCATCGAGTTCCTCGTCGACGACCGCGACGGGCAGCACTATTTCTACGATGTCAATGCGCTCTCGAACTTCGTTGCCGATGCGCCGAACGTGATCGGCTTCGATCCATTCGCTAGGCTCGTTGACTATCTCGAGCAGAGGGCAGAGGGTAGTGGGCAGAAAGAGAGGGAGAGACCCACCACCCGCTACCCTCAATCCTCGACGCAATTCGCCGAGGCTCTGCGATGAGGTACGGCTATTGGCTTCCCGTGTTCGGGGGATGGTTGCGGAACGTCGAAGACGAGGGGATGAGCGCCTCATGGGAGTACGTGAAGCGACTCGCGCGGCGCAGTGAGGAGATCGGCTACGACATCACGCTCGTCGCGGAGCTGCTGCTCAACGACATCAAGGGGATCGACGCTCCGTCGCTCGACGCGTGGTCCACGGCGGCGGCACTCGCCGCCGTCACCGAACGACTAGAACTGATGGTGGCGGTGCGCCCGTCGTTCCATCCACCAGCGATTCTGGCCAAGCAGGCCGCAAACATCGACAACATCTCCGGCGGACGGCTCGCGTTGAATGTCGTGTCGGCGTGGTGGAAAGACGAAGCGCGCCGCTATGGTGCGGCGTTCGATGAGCACGACGACCGCTATGCGCGAACGAGCGAATGGCTCGACGTCGTGGACGGCGCGTGGCACAAGCCGGAATTGAACTATTCCGGGAAGTATTATCGCGTCGAAGACCTAGTCCTCGAGCCCAAGCCCGTGCGCACCACCGCGCGCTATCGTCGGCCGCGACCCACGATCTATGCGGGTGGTGAATCCGAAGCGGCGAAGACGCTCATTGCCCGAAAGTGCGACGCCTACGTAATGCACGGCGACCCGCCTGAGCGTATCGCGCCGAAGGTTGCGGATCTCCGCCGGCGCCGTGAGGAGGCGAGCGAAGCACTGCGTCGGGAGACGGGCGAGGAGTTGCCGCCCTTGTCGTTTGGCATGGCTGCTTACGCCATCGTGCGCGACAGTGCTGGCGAGGCCGAGCAGGAGCGCGCACGTATTACGAACGTGGCGCCAGGGTCACCCGGCTACAGCAATTATCAGGAATGGATTGGAAATACGAAACTCGAGCAGCGAGTGAGTCTCGAGGACTACTCGGTGTCGAATCGCGGCTTGCGGGCCGGTCTCGTTGGAACGGGAGAGCAGGTGGCCGAGCGGGTTGCGCTCTTCGCCGAAGCGGGGATCGACCTTCTGTTGTTGCAATGCAGCCCGCAGTTGGAAGAGATGGAGCGCTTCGCGGCGGACGTCATGGCGCTTGGTGTACAGCGCTGAGAAACGACTCCCTGCGTTATCCGCGTTAACTGCTCAACCCTCGACGGCGGAGTGCTGAATTTCCTGGCCTCCGCCGTCGCCGGCGATGCTCTTCCCATCTTCCGATAGGTGCATCATGTCGAGGACATTCGATTCGGCACGTCCCTCGAGTACACGAGCGAACGTGCTGTCGATGATGCGGTAGCACTCGCAGGCCTGGCGCTCGAGCCCAGCTCGGTCGACGATAACCATGCGCCCGCGGCTGTATGAGATGAGACCGGCGAGCTGGAGTTGACTCGCGGCTTCGCTCACCGTCGCCCGACGGACTCCGAGCATCTGCGACAGGAAATCCTGCGTCAGCTCGAACTCGTCCCTCGGCATTCGATCGTGAACCATCAGCAGCCAACGCGCGCATCGCTGTTCCATCGTGTGGACGCGATTGCAGCCGGAGCATTGCGCGGCGAGAGTGAAAAGGCACACCGAAAACCGATCCAATAACTTTCCGAGAGTGGGGAGGTCAGGCGCGATAGAGCGGAAGACGCTCCCGCGCATGCGATATCCCTCTCCGGGCACTTGCACGAATGCTTGCTCCGGAACGGCATCGACGCCGAAATAGAGCGGGATGCCAATGAACCCCTCGCAACCAATTGTGGCGGTCTCGATGGCGGTGCCGTCGCGCATGAGGCTGAGGACGGAAATCACGCCGGTCTCGACGAAAAAGACATTCTCGATCGGTGTCATCGGATCGTACGCCACCATGCGCCGCTCGAGCGGAATGTGCTCGAGATGCGGGGTCAGGCGGTCGATCTCCGCGCTAGGCAACGCGGCGAGAATGCGATTTCTGAAGTTCTTCATAGCGCGCAAGCGCCTATAACAAGATTCGGGCCGCGAGCTGAGCGGCCGTCGCACTCACAGCCGAGCCCGCAAAAAGAGACGGAGGTCGCCTGACAGTGTCGGCGACCTCCGGAACTCAGCGCTCGCCTAACGAGGGAGAGCGACGAATCTCTCAGCTCTTGAGCGCGTCGAGCTTCTGCTGCGCCGCCATCATGTGCGCGTTGAACGCGGGTGCAACGCGGTTCACGAGATCCTTGAGCTCCGCATTCTGAATTGCGGGAAGCAGTGTGCCAGTCACTGCATCGATCACGGCCTTGTGGAAGCTCACCTCCTGCTGCAGAAACGCGCGATCGAATTCCTTCCCTTTCGCGGCTTCTAGAGTCTTCATCGCGACTTCGTGGTCTTTCGCCATCGCGAAGTCTTTTGGTGGCGTGGGATGAACGCCGAGCTTCTTCGCGAGGTCACGGCCCTGCTGGCGAACCATGGTGTGGTCGTGGACGAGCATCGCGGCGAAGTCGCGGATCTCTTTTGTCGTGCCTTTCTTCTCGGCGAGCGTGCCCGTCTCGATGTCCCATGTGTTGGCCGCATCGAAGATGGCGACGATCGTTGGATCGTCGAGTGTGAGCACTCGAGTTGCTGGCGCGGGCTCGGCGCGTAGCACACCGATGCGTGCCGACGTGATAATGACACCAATCGCGACCAGACCAAGGGCGATGACGGTGCGGCGTGCGATGCGTGAAGTGACGACGTTGTTGGACATGGCTCCGTGAGGCTAGGGTGGAAGAACCGGCTTTGGCTGCCGTGTTGAGTCATTCTACGCTGCGGCCATGCAATATGTCAAGAATATTCTTGACTTATTGTGGTGACCCCTGGCCGACTCGATGGCGCAATGACACCTTGAAGTCATGCAGCGACTCACTCCGAAAGCCGACGGCCCCACACGGGGCCAGGTCATCGCGCTCCTCCGCCGCGGCGCCAGGACTGTCGAGGAGCTCGCGCGTGCGATCGGAGTTACGGACAATGCTGTTCGCCTTCATCTCACCGCGCTCGAGCGGGACGGGATGGTGCGTACCATTGGCGTTCGACGTGAGGGCGCCGTTGGGAAGCCCGCGACGCTTTACGCAGTGGCGCCGGAGGCCGAGGCTGCTTTCTCGAAGGCATACGAGCCCGTGCTCACGACCCTTCTCGTGACTCTCGCGGGGAGGCTGGACGACAATGAGCTGAGCACGTTGCTCCGCGACGTTGGCCGTCAGCTGGCGTCGAACGCCGTGTCCGAGAACGATTCGCTGGAGCAGCGAGTGCGTGCCGCCGCGAGCGTCCTCGACTCTCTCGGTGCGGACACCGAAGTCGAAGAAGGGCCGGCTGGTGGCTATGTCGTGCGCGGCTTCGCCTGCCCGCTGAGCCGGTCCGTGGCGCAATGTCCGCCGTTATGCGGAGCCGTAGAGGAGCTCGTCGCCGGCATCACCAAGGCAAAGGTGCAGGAGCGCTGTGACCGATCGAGCACGCCGCGATGTAGCTTCCTCGTTACTCCGCGCGTCCGTAAGAGACAATCTTCATCCGGTCGCGAATAGCTTTTTGGTCGTCGAGGACGCCGCATGACTTCCACCGCACCGAGCGCAAGCCTGCTCGTCAGTGACGCGGCGGCGATCGCGTATCGGCTTTATGACATCGGATACGAGATCGACCTCGATCGAGCGAGCGCTTTGTTCGCGCCGGATGGCGTGACGCGCGAACGCCCTGGTCGCAGCGAGGCGCAAGCACTACAGATCGTGAACCCCCCACTGTTCGTCTCCCTGGGGAGTGAGCGCCTAACGATTTCGGGAGCCGAGTGGCGAGCGGATGTGTCGGCGCGTCTGTTCGATTTTGGCACGTGCTCGCTTCAGCTGCGGCTCGAGATGCCGGCCCCAGTACCATGGGAGCAGTTCAGCGACTTCGGCAACGCGGTGGACACGTCGCCGGCGTTGGCACCGATCTTCTCGAAGCACCTCGAGGCCTTGCGGGCCCGGGTCGCACCGGCGCTGGAGCGGCCCAATCTCGCGCCTGTCGTCGAGGACTACGTGGTGTTCCGCATCAGCCGGCTCACCGACGCGGCCGGTACACCGTTAGGCACCGCCGTCCTGACGGACGAGCACATCGTCCCGCTGCTTCTGCGCGAACGTCGCGGGCTCTCGCCAGACGCCCGTCGCGAGCTTCTGCCGCACCGATTCTCGTACTACCAGGATGACCTGACGATCCTCACGTGGGACAACGCACTCGTCGTCGAGCCAAGGCCAGACGATCGTGACGTCGAGTACATCCTGGAGTTTGCGAATGCTCAACTCCTGGAGCTGCGCTTCTACGATGCGGTGTTGGACGCCGAATTGCCGGCGATGTACGACCGAATCGCCGCGGCGCGTGGCCGTCCGTCGGCACTTCCAACGTGGCGCTACCGGCCGCTCTTGGCGCGGCTCCAGACGCGAGTCGCGGACGTCACCGAGACAGTAGAGCGCGTCGAGAACGCGCTGAAGGTGACGGATGACGTCTATCTCGCGCGCATCTACGCCACGGCTCTCGAGCTGTTCCGCGGTACGGCGTGGCGGCGCGGCATCGAGCGGAAGCTGCAGATCATCCGCGAGACGTATGGTATGCTGAACGCGGAGGCTCAGGCGGCGCGCGCGGAGCTCCTCGAGATCGCGATCATTGCGCTGATCGTGATCGAAATCGTCGTCGGGCTTCGGCGAGCTTAGCCCGACGCCGAGTTTCGAACGCGTGCTGAAGGCTAGACCGGCTACGCGGCCTTTGCCGTGACCTGCAATCGATCGCAAATCGACACAGGATCCACGAAGCGGCCATCAGCGCCTAACGTGCGGATGACCCGCTCGCCGAAGATTGGCGCGATGCGTGCCCAGTTGCTCGACACGGCTCCGAGGTAGCGGTCGAAGAGGGTCGTGTCGGGTTTACCCTTCGCGTAGACACCATTGCGGATCACGGTGTTCCGGCTTGCATATCGCTGGCGGGCAGCGAGACGGTCGGCCTCGAACCACCACGCGATCACGCCGAAGCTCGTCATCTCCCGCGTGAAGTCCACGAGATCCGTGGGAAAGGTCCACGTGAGTACGGACGACTTTCCAACGGTCCGTAGATGGCGCACGAACTCGCGCAGTCGGCCCGAGTCCAGGCTCGCCACACGTTCCTTCTCCGTCCAAAACGGCGGCAGGCCCGCGGTCTTGAGGCAGTCCGCGGCGTCGAGATCGACGTGGACGTAGCTCCGATTGTCTCGGAGCCAATCGCCAAAGCTCGTCTTCCCGCTGGCCGGCATGCCGGTAATGAGTAAAGTGTGCATCTCTGCGGACATCGGAATCGTTCCCGCGTGCTCACTCGCCTGTGGCGGATGGCGCGCTCGAAGTCGAAGTAGGTGATGCGGAAGCCGGCGTTGCCGGCGCACCGCCGCCCGGTCGGAGCAGTCTCGCGATCATCACTATCAACACGAGAACGGCCGCTCCGAGGGCACACCAGAAGACGATCGTAGGGGTGACGCCGGTCACATCTGCGCCCTCTTGCTCGGCGCCTGGAACGATATCGTGCGCTGGCGCACCAAGAAGGCGCGGCGCGAGCAAGGCGAGATCGTAGCGTGGGGGGGTGAGATCGGAACGACCGTAGATCAGCCTGAGCGGAGTGTGCGCATCGCGAAAAAACCTGAGGCGGTACGCGGGCAGCAGCAGCGTTGCGTCCCGAATCGGCAGCGGCGCGTTGTCGCCCTCGTCGATTACGAGCGTGACCTCGGCGACCCGCACCGGTGGCAGCTCCAAACTGAGCGCCGATGCGGGTTGGTCGGGGTCCGTATGGCGCCACGCCGTCGTCGAGAGTGTGACCGGTCCACCACGCGCGCGCGGATCGTCGTCCGCGGATGGCAGCATCTGGAGCGCCACCTCGCGATTGAACACGCGCGCGTCGGTATGCACGATCAGCCGCCCTGCTGGCAATCCCGAATACGGAAGCTGGATACGGTAACGTGTGCGCGAGCCGGGATCTCCCCTGCGCGTTATCCGCGCCGGCATGGGCAACGCGACGCTGAGCGGCTCGTCCAGACGCTCAACAAGGAACGGCACTTGATGTCCGTCAGCCGTGGCGATGCGGGTGTCGGCAAGCGATCCGTGGGCGAGCGCGGCGGCATCGAGCGGGAGTGTCGTGAGACCCGGGGTGCCTAACGGAAGCGCGCGCGTGTAGCGGAAGCCGCCTACGTCGATCGTCGCCCCGGTAATGGGCATGGCGACGGTACTGTCGGGGGCAGCCGCCGCGAGGTCCCCGGTCCCACCCCAATGTGCGGCACTCAGCGCCAGCGATGGCACGCGGTCTCGTTCGGCCTCGAGATCGTAGCGCGGTGGAACGAGCCGGTCGTTTCCATACCGAGCGATGAGCGTATCGCCTGTGCTCTCGAAATAAATGAAAGACAGCGCCGCGAAGACCGCGGTTGCTCCGGTAGCATCGAGGGGCGAATTGCTTCCGTCGTCCACTGATAACTCGAGCTCGGACTCGCTCGGCGGCGCAATCGGAATGCGGAGCTGAGCGGCGGCTACGCCGTCGCGAACGGACCGGCGTAGGGTTGCGGAGCCCAGCTCCGTGGGTACGACCGTGCTTCCATCGAGTCGCCCTTCGGTGATGCGAGCAGAGCGCAAGATGTCGCCGCCAGCGACCGCCAGCTCGATCGCGACAATGGGGAGATGCGCGCCGGGAAGTCGCAGCCGAAAACGGCTCTTGCCAGGCTCGCTCGGGCGACGCTCGAGCACGATCGGCGTGCGCAACGGTGCCGGCCCGTGGGTTGGCGAGGCGATACGTGCTTCCACCTGCCGCGGCAAGGGCATGCGCCGGCTCGAGCGGTCGTCCCACGTCAACCGAAGATAGCGATACGCGCCCGCGACGAAGTCGAGCGCCGTCAACTCGAGGTCTTCGTTAGGCAAGTCGAACAGCGTTCCGTCCGCGACGAGCAGAGTCCAGTGTGTGCGATCGCCGCTGCCCTCTAGCTGGACACGTTTCAGAAATGGCGCTGGCAGGCCGGCGAATCGCACGCGATCGATGAGAAGCGATGTTTCGAGATCGACCTCGAAGGCGCTGGTGACCTTCGTTGGTGCGACAGGCAACAACCGCGTCGCTCTCCAGCGTGCCTCCACTCGTGGTGTGATGAGCAGATACGGAACTTCGCGAGTCGCGCGGTCGAACAGCCTTAGGTCACTTCCGCCGCCGGTGGCGACGGCCACGCGACCTTCCGCCGCGGTCACCTCGCCGACTTTAAACGGCTGGGCTCCGGCGAGGAACGTTGCATCGAGCGCGAGCTGGTTCGGTCCACGGCCGCCGGGCAATACGCGGCGCTCGGCCCGCTGTGCACACAGCGCTGGCGCGCCACCGAGAACTAGCGCAAGCGTCAAAGCCCAGCGTCTCACGACAGCGCCTCGCTGGGCTCGGGCCGGCTCGTGAGCACGAACTTCTGCAATGCGACAGTGATCAGCAAAGCGCAGGCAGCGATGCCGACGAGGGATCCGACCCTATACAAGCCGCCTAGCCGCCAGAGATCGTGGAATGCGCATTTGCCCATCGCGATGCTCAGGAGCACGATCGCGGTGATCCGTCCCGGCTTGCTATGCGTGTAAATGCCCGCTCCAAGGAGCGCGACGGCGAAGAGGGCCCACCCGAGCGTATACGTGAGATCCTGCGCGAGCGCCGAAGAGAAGAAATCGAAGGTGATTGCGGGACCGGCGGCGTAGAAGTCAGCGATCTCGATATTGAGTAGCAGAAAGAGCAGGATCACGGCGCCAGCCGGAAGCAGCGAGGAGAGCCGAAGAGTCTGGGGCTGCAACCGGTCGTCCGTTCTGACGAGTACACGTCCCGCGATGAGAAGTGCGGCCGAGCACACGGCATAGGTGTACAGATACCAGTTCCAAATCCGCAGCGCACCGCGTGGCTCGTAGTGCAGCACCTCTGGGTTGAGCCCCAGTCGTATGAACACGGCGGCGCACAGGCCGAAGGTGAACCAGAGGAGGCCCTTGTGCGGAATGCGCTGGTACAACCATGCGAGCGCCGCCGCTTCGACTGCCCAGCCAATAGTGATCCAATTCCGCTCGAGCTGCAGCGGAATGGCGAGTGTCACGAAGCCGAGCGACGCACCAGCAACGAGCGCAAGCCGCGCAATCTCCGCTTGACTTCGTGGCTCGCCGCTCCGTTCGAGCCTAACGAGATCGGCAAGAACCAGAGCGAGCAGCGCTGCTTCGACGATCGGCAGGGCGCCGATGAAAGCTCCGTAGCCTCCGAGGTCGATGCTCGAGCGTGCCTGGAAGAAAAAGAGCACGCTTGCAAGCACTGTTGCGAGATAGGGCGCCCGCGCCGCGCCGGCTCGCCGGCCAAGCACGAGCGGATACGCGATGAACACGAGGTATAGCGGCACCGTGAGCGCCAGCTGCGCGCTCCAGAGCGACGCATCGTTATGAGGCGCCATCCAAACGAAGCCAGCTCCCGCCGCGGGCAGCACGGCGAGCACTGTCATCATCTCGAGCCGCGGGAGGTCGCGTGATGCGAAGCCTAACGTCGCAGCAACGAATCCGAGCTGAGCTAGAAGGAGCAGGGCAAGCGACGGCGCCGCGGTGTGGCCGGCGGCCGCCATCGCGATGAATTGCGCGCCGAGTGACGCGGCTGTGGCAGCGGAAAGAAAATGTCGGTCTTCGGCGCCTGCGCCTCGGGCGAGCACCATCCAGCAGGCGGCGAGTGCGACCAGCGCCGCTGCCGAACCGATCGCGATCGTTTGCCACTGTGCGGCAGGTGCGCCCAGCTGCCAAACGAGGATCACGGCGGCTGTCGCGATGACGGTCGCAAGGAATAGCTCACCGCGCTTGACGTACAGCGCGCCGACACCCGCGGCCGCCGTCAACAGCCCGAGTACGGCCAGCAGTGGCCAAGGCGGAATAGCGAGGGCTGGTTGCGAGGCGACGAACAACAGGAAGAGATGCCCAACGAGTGCGACGAATGCACCATTTCGGAATATCCCGCGCGTCGCCTCATCCGACTCGGCTCCACGCATCGCCCAGATACTTCCGGCGATCGTGAGCAATGCATACCCGCCAACGATCGATAATGCGGGCACGAGCGCGACGCTGACCGTCGCCCTCGTCCACCACAGCGCGAGCACGAGCCACGCGAGCGCGGTCCCTGCAATGGCGAAGAGCGGATTCCTCGTTGCGCTCGATTCGGCAAAGAGGCCAGCCGTGAGGATCGCAAGCAACAGCGCGATTCCCCACAACGCGGCTTGTGCGACCGCCCCGCCGGCGAGGAAGAAGAGCAACGCGATGCTCACCAAAGCGAGTGCCGCGCCCGCGCCTTGCGGGGTGAGCGGCGCGCCCCGTCGTCGCGCGACCACCGGTGCGCCAATGAAGAAAAGGCCAAATACGCCGTAGATCGCGAGCGCTGGCAGCAGTCGCGCGGGCGTCAAATACTTCGCGGACCACGCGGCTTCGGCGCCGACAGCGAAGAATGCGGCAAGGAAATGAACGATTCCCTCGCGTCGTGTGATGGCGTAAGCGGAGCACGCACCGAGTAGCGCCAGGAGCACTGTGAACAGCAGCGCCGGCGATGCCGTGCGAGGCTCCACGAACGCGAGTGCGGGAAAGACGAACAGGAGCAGCGGTGCCGCGAGCACGGCACGCGACGCCAGGTCGCCCAGTTGGATCTCGCCCGCCCGTCGCCGAACGAATGCGAGCGATGGAGTCAACGGCGCGACGAGATAGAACAGCACGAAGACCGCAACCGCGACAAGAAAGCCAGGCCAGGCGCTCTGGTCATAGGACCCTGCCATCCAGATCGCGAAGACTATTACGGCTGAGCCCGCGCCTAACAAGTGAAGTAGACGCGGGCCCTGAAAGATGGCAACCGCAAACAAGCCAACGCTGATGCAGAAGAGAAAGCCGAAGAGCACTCCATAGCGAGCGCCATAGGCGGGCACGGCGGCGAGGTACAACGAGAAGAAGACGGGAATGACCGCGCCGACACGGGCGCCATGCGCGAACAACGACTTCGTCGAGCGCTGCAAGCCATCCTTCGGCCGGCTGAAGGCGAACGCGACGAAGCTCATGAGCGGGAAAACGAGGAAGATGGCCGCCGCGAGGGGCACCTTCCCCACGGTAAGGAACTTCGAAACCCATCCCCACTGATAAAGAGTCGTTAGGCCCAGGCTGAGCGTGGTGAGGAGCGGCCATTCTTTCTTGTACGCCACCCAGGCCAGGCCGGCATTGAGCAGGAGCAGATAGCCGAAGAGACCAACGGGATTATCCTGGCCCGTAGCGATGATCGCGGGCGACGCGAACCCGCCGATAAGCCCGAGCAACGCAATGAACAACGATGCGTGCCGGATGGCGAGCAAGACCGCGACGACCGTTGTCAGTGCAAAGAGCGTAAACGACGCGATCGGTCCAATGAAGTGCCAGCGAGCGAACGCCGCGAAGAAGACGACGTAGAGTAGTGCGATACCCGCCGCGTCCAGGGCGTCCGCGGTCCATGCATAACGACGCGAGACCTTGAGCTCGCCGAGGACGAGGCACGCGATGGCCGCGGCAATGCCAATGGCAAACTGGATCGTTGGCGTGAGCCAGCCGTGCTCCTTCGAGTAGCTGACGAAAAACGCTCCGGCGAGCAGCAGCGCGATACCAGCGACGATGGCGAAGAATTTGACGCCGATGAGCGCTTCCCAATCGAACGATCGCAGTGCCAGCGCCGGCTCAGGTAGCGCGGCACGATGGCGCGTGGGCGGTGTTCCCGGCGGTCGATCGAGCGCGACGACCTGCTCTTTCTCGGGAGCCGCCGCAGCGGGAACGGCCTCCTTTTCGGGCGCGGGCGGCTGCGGCTCGAGGGCGCGCTGTCGGATGGAGGGCGGTTCGTAACGTCCAATCGGCTTGGCTACGGGCCGAACGGCAGGCGCCGCGCGTAGTTCGGTGCCCTCATCGAGGCGTCTCGTGAGCCGATCGATCGTGCGTCGGAGCTCGTCGACGGTATGCTCGAGCCGACGCACACGATCGAATGCTTGAGAGAAGGCGAGGACGAGTCCGAGGAGAACGACGACCCAGAGGAGGATCATTCACCACACCGAGGGAGGGAGAGGCCGACCGCGCCCGCTGCCGCGCGCGGGGCGAAGACGTCTCCTCAAGACGCCGCGTCCACCAGCCCCGTCACCCTCCCCGCACCCTTCCCGTCATCGGTTGGCCAGCGTTAGGCAGGAGCCACTGTTAAGCAGAAGTATAACGACGCGCCCGGATACTCGGGCGCGCGATCCCACACTGATTGCGCCTTACGGATGTTGTCCAACGTCACCGAGGCGGCCCGCGCACCATCGGTCGGCAAGACAAAGGATCCTGGATGACGCAGAGAATGAGTGCGGCTCCCATCGGCGAACCTCACCCAGCCTTCCCAGGCTTCGAGCCGGCGGCCCGTTTTACCAAGATGCTCGATGGCCCGCTCCGCATCAGGGAGGGCCAGAACAATCTCGCGCGTCGAAAGCGATCGTTGCGCCAGGTCGGGCGGAAGGAGCGAGGTGTCGCTCACGCGTGTGGGATCTGAAGTTGAGGGAGTTGGCAAAAGAAGAAACACAACATCGAAACCTAGGAGGGACCAGGGGCTGGAGCCTAGGGACTAGGAGAACGCCGCGTCTGAGCCCAGGCCCTCAGCCCTACCCCTCCGTGCCACCTCCTCGAGCTCTCTCTTGGCGAGGTCGAGCTTGTACTTCGTTCCAACGATACCCACGCGCAGATGGCTGAGCGTGAGCTGGCGGCTTTTTTCAATCTGGTCGGCATTGTCGAAGCGCACCGTATCGCGGCCATCCACGAAAGTCACGCCGCCAGCGCCGATTACCTCGCCAACGTGACCGCGCACCACGAGCGCAGTGTCCTCGTCGATGCCCAAGCCTAACAACTCGGTGTTCTGCGCGATGACGACGAACAGTCGCTGCAGCCGCCGCCGCTGTTGGAAATGCGTGTCGACGATCGTCTCGAAGCCCAGCAGCCCAAGGCCGGGTCCGATGTACTGCTCAACGAGATTCCCCTCTTCATCGATCTCGCCGCCGGCCATGGTGAGCTCCGTGAGTGCGGCGGCGCCGGCGCTCGTGCCACAGACGACACCCCCACGTCGATAGAGGGCTTTCATTTCGCCGAGGGTACAGGAGCCGCCCAGTGACGCAACGAGCTTCACCTGATCGCCGCCACCCAGAAAGACGGCGCGCGCATCCTTGATGGTCGCCGCGATCTCTCGATCGCGTTCATCGCCCGCCTTGCAAAAGATCGGGAACCTGACCTCCGTAGCTCCTGCCCGTCGAAAATCCGCGAGCCACGCGCGTGCCGCGGCACCCGGCTCGGCGGACGCTGTCGTTAGGCCGACGACCGGCGCGCCGTCGCGTGCATCCGCCAGTCTCAAAAACTGCTGGAAGGCTTCATTGCGAGGATCCACGGCACCGCCCATCAACACGAGCGTCCCATGCGCCCCGTCCGACATGCCGACATGGCTCACCCGTCGATCCACGCGCGGGGGCGTCGACCGCGAGCTGTCGCTCTTCCGCGGCGTCATCGCGTCGCGCCCCTCGATGGTGCCCGAGACGACGAGTCGTTCGCCGTCACCGCGTCGCGGTCTCGGTGCGCAACACGTACGCGGCCAACGCGGCCGCAACCTGCGGCGACGCGGGCCGGTCCGGCCGGAGCTGCTGCACGCGTTCAGCGTCATCACAGTGCTCCACCCAAATGGCACCGTCGCGAACACGGCCAAAGGCCGTCGCGATCTCGAGTGCGTCGTCTCCCACGCGGTCGTCCGTCGAGAACACGGCGACGCGGCAGCTCGCCTCGCGGATCTCCTCCTGCAGCTCGGGCTCGCCGGCGGGACACACGATGAAGCCATGCCGGGGCACGGCGTCGATGACTGTGGAGAGCAATCGTCGTGCGCGCTCCGGCTCACGATAGCGGGGCGGAACGTCGGCAATCGTCGTATCCAGAATGACCGCGAGGCGTGAGCGCGCGTAGGGGAGCCCCGCGTAGAGAATAAAGGAGGGAGCTACATCAATGAGTAGATGCTCATCGTGATCGGCGCCGAGGGCTTCCTGGAAGTACGCGATGCACTCGGCGCGGCCCGCGCCGCCCGTTACCCCGGCGAGAACGCGTTGCGCGACTGCCGGCGCGTCGGGCGTACCGGCGAGCGCCGCGAGCTCACGAACACCGGCCGCGACGTGCGACGGCTCGAGGGTACCGTCGAACGCTCGCTGCACGGTCTCGAGCGCGAGCGCGGCGGCGCGGAGGCCAACCTGTTCGTGGAGATGCTCGAAGACGATCGTGTACTCGCCGTCAACGTCGCCCCCGCGTGTTCGCCCGAAGCCGACATCGTGCCCGATCATCATCTGCAGCTCGAGCGCAACGTGCTCGACGATGTGCGGGGCATAGGTACCGCGGCGTAAACGGGTGACGAAGCCCCCCGGCTCGCCGATGGAGCATTGGTGCTCGGTGATGCCAGGGAGTGCCGCCACGAGACGTTCGGTAACGCCGGGCGTGTCAGCCGACGATATCTCATCGTACGCGCCGACGGCGACGTCCATTCGCGTGACCGGACTCGTGGACCAGAAGTTCGCGCCACGGGTGGCGTGCAGCGTCGTTAGGCGAATCTCGCTGGCGGCCGCCGCGGCGGCGGTCACGGCGCGGCCCCGTGCTCGTCGTTCATGCGCTCGCGAACCAGCTGCAGCGTCTTCGGCACCTTGTCGGCGAGAATGAACAACAGGTCTTCTTCGCCGACGAGATCTACCGCGTGCGCGATGGCCTCTGACTCCTGGCGCATGTAGAGGATTTTCTCCTCGGGAACTCCCGCCGAACGCAGGCCCTCCTTGAGCAAGTTCGCTACCTCGCCCGGTTCGCGCCCGCGGAGGTCTTGGTCCTCCTTCACGATTGCAAGGTCGAGATGACCGCCACCCGCCTTTCGTCCGGCGGCGCGTATGTCGTCATCACGCCGGTCGCCCGGCACGGCGATGACACCAATGCGGCGCCGAGCGGGGAACTGCGTCACGAGCTCCATCAGCCCTTCGATCGCTGCCTCGTTGTGGGCATAGTCCACGAGGACGCGTCCACCATTGGGCAGGCGAATGACGTTCAAGCGCCCCGGCGTGAGTGACGGCGAGGGGAAGAAGGACAGCAACCCGGCACGAATATCGTCGTAGCGCATGCCTTGCACGTACGCCGCGGCGATCGCGGCGAGAATATTCTGACGCTGAAAGCGCGCCGCGCCGCCAAGGGTGAGCGGCACCTCACGCTCCGTGGCGATCGGAATACGAAGCTTGCCTCGCCTAACGACGAAGCTCCCCTGCTCGACGCGCGCGGCGATACCGCCCCGCGCGATGTGGTCCTCGAGCGCTTCGTTCTCGCCGTCAGCCGCCGTCGAGAACAAAACGACGTCGGCCGAGGTTTTTTCGCGCATGCCATAAACGAGCGGATCGTCCGCGTTCAGCACGGCGTGCCCCTCGCGCTTCACGACGGAGGCAATCACGCTCTTCACGTCAGCCAGCTGCTCGACCGTGTGAATGCCGCGCAACCCGAGATGATCACCGGAGACATTCAATACGACGCCAACGTCGCACTCCTCAAAGCCGAGGCCCGCCCGGAGGATGCCGCCACGCGCCGTCTCCAGCACAGCGACGTCGATCGTGGGATTGGAAAGAATGATGTTCGCGGCGAAGGGACCAGTCATGTCCCCTTCCATCACCATGCGGTTCTGAACGTACACGCCGTCGGTCGTCGTGAAGCCCACCAGACGTCCCATGTTGCGAAAGAGATGCGCGATGAGCCTAACGGTCGTCGTCTTTCCGTTCGTGCCGGTGACAGCGATAATCGGTATGGTGGCATCGCGCCCCGGCGGGTACAGCATGTCGAGGATGGGCGCACCCACATTGCGGGGCTTTCCCTCGGTGGGATGCGTATGCATTCGGATGCCCGGCGCCGCATTCACCTCGAGGATGACGGCGTCATTCTCTCGAAAGGGTACCGAGATGTCGGGCGTGAGCACGTCGATACCGGCAATGTCCAAACCAACGATTCCCGCCGCCATCTCGCACGCCGTCACATTGTCGGGATGCATCTCCTCTGACCGGTCGATGGAGGTGCCGCCGGTGGACAGGTTAGCGGTGCCGCGAAGAAAGACCTGCTCGTTAGATGATGGCACCGTCTCCAGCGTTCGGCCGCTCCGGGCGAGATAGCGCATGGTGTTCTCGTCCATCGGCAAACGCGTGAGAATCTTCGTGTGCCCCACACCGCGCCGCGGATCGCGGTTCGCCATGTCGATCAGCTCACGAACCGACCGCTGACCATCTCCCACGACGTGCGCAGGTACGCGCTCCGCGCATGCTACCACCTTTCCATTCACGACGAGCACGCGGTGGTCGAGTCCGTCGTAATAATGCTCGACGACGACACGTCGGGAGACGTCGTGTGCCGCGTCCCAGGCGGTGCGGATCGCTGCCTCGTCGTCCAAGCGACCGCTGATGCCGCGGCCGTGGCTCGCGTCCGCCGGCTTGAGGATCACTGGATATCCGATGTCCTCGGCGATCTCGACGGCTTCGTCGGGCGTACGCGCCGTGTCGCCGCGCGGTACCGGTAAGCCAACGTTGCTGAGCACGCGTTTGGTGTCGACCTTGTCCTGCGCGATCTCGACACCAATGCCGCTCGTGTAATCCGTCATCGTCGCTTGGATGCGACGCAAGTTGCGACCATGCCCGAGCTGGACGAGCGAGCCGGAGTTGAGTCGCCTAACGGGAATACCGCGACGGCGCGCTTCCTCGACGATTGCCGCGGTCGAGGGTCCCAGGCGAACAGTCTCATAGAGATCCTGTAGCCGTTGGACGAGCGCCGCCACGTCGTACGCGTCGCCGGCGATGCAGGCGCGAATCAGTGCCGCGCCCTCGCGCACGCTCTCGAGGCCAACATCCTCTTCGTCATAGGCGACGATCACCCACCACACGCCTTCGTCGCCGGACGGAACGACGCGCCCGAAGCTCACGTCGCTGCCGGCGAGCGTTTGCAACTCGAGCGCGACATGCTCGAGAATGTGGGGCCAATGTGTGCCTTCGCGCACACGGTCGACGAAGCCGCCCGTCGTGCCTCGGCTACACGGATGTTCGCCCAACGATGGAAGGGCTTCGATGAGACGGTCACAGAAACCGGGCACATCGATACTAGTGAGCTCCTCGAGCTCACCCAGCCGCACGTCACAAGCGATGACGGGCGCGAGGCGCCAATAATTGGGACCCCGCAGCGCGCGAATACGGCTCACGCGCAAGTCGGCGGATGTGGGCGGACGAGAAACGGGTAACGACAAGTCGAAATGCCTGAGCGATGGACATGTTCGCCGAGGCAAGTCACATACCGAGAGTAGGCCGTGGAGCATAGCCGTTAAGCGCTAAACAATCGTGTGATAAATGTTGTCCGGGTGGTGGAATCGCGGGGTGACGGCGCCCTTCCCGCGCTCGTCATGGATGTGGCAAGTCGTGACTGAATTCGAGCTTCGGCTCGCGCCGCCAGACCGCCTCGCCGTCGAGCGGCTTTCATGGTGAGAAGGCCACTCCTCGACTCGCTTCGCGATAAAGCTTCCCCGTTCCCGCCACGAGCTTGAACTCCACTAGCCAATCGAGAGCCAGCGTCAACGCCGAGGTGCTGCTCTGGCAGAGCCGCGTGCGTATGATCGTCGCGCTCGTCGCTGGCGGAGCGGAGTTCGTCCTCCAGCAGCATCGGATTCTGCAGGGCAACGCGCTGTATCTGCTAGAGGGCGTCTGCGGGTACATCGCCGTGGTCACAGCGGTCGCGCTCTTCGTGCAGAAGACGGGACGCGCGCCGAATTGGTCTGTCGCCGTAACGGTCGTCGCCGACATCCTCTTCATTTTCGGCTCGACGCTCGTCTCCTCGCCGCCGTTTTATTACGACCGCATTCTGATTTTCTCCTTCCTCATCCTGCATCTCACCGAGACGTACTTCGGTCCCGAACAGGCCGCGTTTGCCGCGGGGCTAGTGGTCGCCGGCTACCTCTACACGGTGCACGTGATGCTTGGACGAGGAGCTCGGCTCATCTGGTCCGAGGAGCTTTGGTCTGTGGGTGTGTTCGCGCTGGCGGCCGGAGTCTTCGTGCTTCAATACGGCAGCTTTCGCAAACGGCTCAATCGGATCGTCGACCTCTTCGAGCGCGTGGAGGAGGGGGACTTCACCGAGCCGTACGATACGGCGGCCGACGGCCGGCCCGACGTCGTGACGCAGGTGGGACGTGTCTACAACCGCGTACGGGTGCAGCTCTCGACCATGGTGCAGACGGATCCGCTCACGAACTGCATGAATCGTCGCGGCTTCGAGCAGGCGCTGGCCAGAGAGATGGCGCGATCGTCGCGCGCCGGCAGCGAGCTCTCGTTGCTCGCGCTGGACCTCGATCACTTCAAGGCGATCAACGACAGTCGTGGACACGTCGTGGGTGACGCGGTGCTGCGCGAAGCGGGCGCTTTACTCAATCAAACCGCACGAGCGGGGGACATCGTTGCACGCACCGGGGGCGAGGAGTTCTCGATCCTTCTCCCCGATACGCCTGGCAACGGCGCGTTCCACTTCGCCAATCGGCTCTGCGATACCTTCCGCGAGCACGTCTTCCGCGTGAACAACAAGGAGATTCGCCTAACGATCAGCATCGGCGTCGTATCCACCGACGGGGATCGGCCGCTCGTCGCCGAGAGAGGGAAAAATCTTGCGGAAGAGATGAAGATCCGCGCTGACGAGGCACTCTACGCCGCGAAGCGCACCGGGCGCGACCGTGTTCGCGCGTGGTCAGAAGCGGTGAGCATGCGCTCCGGCGAGATGCCCAAGGTGATGGCGGAACTGCTCAGAGAAGGGAAGGAATAGGGCAGAACGCCCGAGGTCTTCACTTTTCTTGCGCGCCTACACAGACTAAACATCGGGCTTTTCCGGAGATCCCGATGCGTTCATTTCCGTGGAATCGCTATGCGCTCGCGGCGCTGGTGATGGCGGTCGCCGCCTGTTCCGACGCGCCGAGTGGGCCAAGTCCATCAAACGTTCCTGATGTCGCCGCGCTCCTGGCCGAGATGTCAGCGCCCAGCGTTGCAGCGGCCAGAGGTCTGGCAGGCGGGGACCTCAGCTTCAATGTCATTCGTATGCCGGGAACGGATAACGCGGTCTGCACCTACAGCGCATCGAGCGGCTACTTCGAGTGCCCGAACATCGTGACCTCCGGCCTCACGATTACGCGGAAGTATCGGCTCCTGGACGCCGCCGGGAACGCCCAGTCGCAGGCGGACGCGAACACTTCCGCGATCGAGACGAGGGGGACCGTGGACGGCACCCTCTCGTCTACCTTCGGCGGTGCGGTGCCATCGACGAGCACGAGCGAGGTTCACGGCGCGTCGGCAGATACGTTGAGCGGCGTCGGCACGGACACGCACACTTTGCACGGCGTATCGACCATGACCGTAAAGGGATCGGTACAGGCCGGCAGCACCGTGTTTCCGATCGAGGATAGCGAAAAGATGACCATCGCGAACGTGGTGCTACCCAATGCGAAGAAGGGGCAGAAATGGCCGCAGTCGGGATCGATCATCGTCGACGAAAGCTCCGACGCCTCTGACCCGCTGCTCGCCAACTCGTCGCACGTCGTCATCAGCTTCGACGGCACCAGCGTGGTGACGATGACGATGACAAGCCACTTCTCCACGTTCACGTGTCGTTTCGATCTCGCGGCGCCGGCAATCTCGAGAGGGTCGTGCGTGCCCTAGGTCATCGCGCGGCAAATCATTCGAGGGCGCGGTAGGAGGAGGAGGACAGGAGAGGAGCGTGCGGTAGGTCACGCGCCCGGAATAGCACGAGACCTTCCGGCGCGACTGATCGTCATCCCCGAGGAGCGGGCGGTGCCCGCGGCTGATTCACGTCAACACCTCGAGGTCTCGATCTATGAAGCGTCTCTGGCCCGCGGCCATTCTCGCTCTTCCACTCGCCGTCGCTTGCACTTCCGCGAAAGAGAAAGCCCGCGCGGACAGCGCGCAGGCGCTCGCAAGTCAGCAGAAAGTGCTGATGGCGACGCTCGAGGCGCAGAAGGACTCACTCACCCAGGTCGTCAACGACGCCGACGGCTTCATTGCCAAGGTCGACAGTACGGTGTCGAAGGTCAAAGGCCTGCCGAAAGCCAAGCGCCTCAAGAACTCCGAAAGCCCGATCGAAGACCAGCTTCATGCGCGGAAGGAGATGCTCAAGCGCGTGAGCGCGCTCGTACAGCGCGCGCAAGAGACCGCCAAGGAGCTGGCGGACGCGAAACAGCGTGAGGAAGCGCTGAAGAACGACAACGAGAAGCTCAAGGCGCAGGTGGACGCCGACGCTCTTCGCATCGCCGAGCTGACCTCGCAGATCGACCAGCAGGCGCAGACGATCGCGACGATGCAGGCCAAGGTCGACACGCTCGATATGACGGTGAACGAGCTTCGGGCCACCCAGAGCAAGGCGTATTACGTCATCGGAAACGAGGACGTCCTCATAAAGAAGGGCATCATCGTGAAGGAGGGCGGCGCGAACCTGTTGATCGCACGCGTTGGCCGGACTCTCGTGCCGGCCCGAACGCTCGACCGTGATCTCTTCACCTCGATCGATACGAGATCGGTGCGGGAGATCGAGGTGCCGGACACGACCCGACGTTATCAGATCGTGTCGCGTCAGAGCCTGGACGAGGCCGACGCACCACAGCGTGATGGCCCCAGCTTCCGCGGGAATCTCAAGATCAAGGATTCGGACAAGTTCTGGGCGCCGTCGAAGTATTTGATCATCGTCGCGCGCTGAACCAAGCCCACTCGTTATGGCCCGGCCGCTTTCAAGCGGCCGGGCCTTTCGTTTTCGGCTGTTGCTTGAGCGCCACTTCTGGCGCGGATCCCCTCGTGGCGCTATGGTGTCCGCTTCTAGGGCTGGCGCCCTGATTCATGTTCACGAAGACGGGAGAGGTTCGACATGTCGATGCAGGTCCCGAGGCTGCGACGCCTGTGCAGCGCTCTTTTCATTTCGCTCATCGCTGCGGCCTGCAGCGAAGAAGTCGCGACAAAGCCGGCAACGCGCTCATTCGCGCCCGCGCCGACGCTCTCCCGTGTGGCGGCCGCGGCCGAAGGGCGGCACGTGTTCGTATTCAACGGCAAGGTTCCCGCTGACTTCGCCGCCCAGGTTGCGAAGCTGGGTGGATCGGTGGTGCGTTCCGTTCCAGAGATCAACATGTTCGTCACTCAAGGCCTGTCGGACGCCGCGGCCTCTTCACTGGGCAACCCGAACGAAGTCGGTCCGGATTTCGATGCGCGCTGGGTCCCGACGCCAGAAGAAGTGCAGGTCTCATCGGTTGGCCTGGACGCGCCCGTGGATGCGGCGTCGGTGCTGCCACCGCAGGCGGCATTTTTTCTCCCGCTCCAGTGGAACATGCGTCAGATCCACGCTCCCGAGGCGTGGACCGGGCACACCGGAATTCCGAGCGTTCGCGTGGCGATCCTCGATACCGGTTTAGATCCCGACCATCTCGACCAGAGGGGCCTCATCGATAAGGCGAGCAGCTTCGCCTTCGTGCCGTCCACCGGTGGGCCGCCGACTTGGGCCGACGATCAGTTCCATGGCACGCATGTGGGCGGCATCGTGACGTCGAACAACTTCGGCACCGCCGGCGTCGCGCCTAACGTGACGTTGATCGCGGTGAAGGTTCTCAATGCCGCCGGCAAAGGAAGCTTCGCGGACATCATCGCGGGCATCATCTACGCCACCAACGTACACGCGAATGTCATCAACATGAGCTTGGGTGCCACGGCGCCGAAGCAAGCCCATATCGGACCGCTCCAAGCTGCCTTGAACAAGGCCGTGAACTACGCGCATGGCCACGGTACGCTCGTCGTCTCGGCGGCTGGCAACGAAGACGTAGACCTGCAGCACGGCCACGACTTCATCTCGATTCCATGTGAGGCCGGCGTCCAGATGTGCATCTCGGCAACCGGTCCTACGGATACGAAGGCGAGCTACTCGAACTATGGCGTGAACGCGATCAATGTTGCGGCTCCCGGCGGAGACTTTGTTCCGGCCCCGACAAGCTTTGTGCTGAGCCTCTGCAGCAGCCACACGATGGATCCTGCCATTATCGCGCTCGGTTGCAGGAACAGGGTGACATATCTCTACGTGATCGGAACGAGCCAGGCTGCGCCCCACGTCTCCGGCCTCGCGGCACTTCTCGACTCACAGTACGGTGGCTCGCTCAACCCGTCGCAGCTCATTACCCGTATCGAGCAGAACGCGGACGATATTGGCAAGCCAGGGGTTGATGCCTTCTATGGAAAGGGACGCATCAACGCCTTCCGCACGGTCACGGACAATCCCTAACGAGTAGCTATCGGCTCGACTTGAACTCTCCCGTCGAATCCAGAAGCCCCTCCAGCAACTTGGAGGGGCTTCTTTGCGTTATGTCCGGAGAGCAACGCCCGAGACGAACGGCTAGCTAGCGAGAGAGGGCGCGGACATAGAGTTTGCAATGTGACCGCCGTGGTCACGAAACGGTCGAATATGACGGGCGACTCTGACCTCTCGCCGTGCCACGTGCGCCGGAGCCAACGGTGATTGATCAAAAGCTAATTCGACGCATTGCGCTCATCGGGCCGATAGCCGGCGAGCGCCGAACAGTGGAGACGAATGGGTTCCCCCTCGATCCGGAGAAGATGCTGCCAATCGCCGACGTTATTCTCCTCGTCGTCGATCGTGAGCCTGGGGCGACCATGCTGTTCCGATATACCGCGTTCGGCGATTTCGGCGGCGACACCTTCCACACGAGCTCCGAAGAAGCTCTCGAGCAGGCCACGTTCGAGTACGGCGAGGCGCTCGGCGAGTGGCTCGAAGTGCCTGACGAGATCCCGAATGCCCATTCCTTCGCCGTCGCGTATGCGCACGACCGGCTGAACGGACGCGGGGGCTGGTAAGACCCGGTTCATCCCTGGGGAGTCGCCGATCGTCACGAGACGCTCGCGCTGAAGAACGTCGGCCCCATCGTTCGCTGAGCCGAAGTAGCCAATCCCCTCTCAGGAGAGACCGATGAAACATCGGCTTGCCATCGCGACCATCGCGATGCTCGTCGCCGGGCGGCCCATGGTGCTCAGGGCCCAGGATGGAGCGGTCCCGAATCGCGAGTCGGCGCTCGAGACACGCAAGTTCTTCATGACCGATCTCGACACACTGCAGAGCAAGTTCCTCGCACTCGCGAACGCCTTGCCGGCGGAGAAGTACTCCTGGCGCCCCGCGCCGGGTGTGCGCTCCGTCGGCGAAGTCTTCATGCATGTAGCGAGCGAGTACTACGTCTTTGCACCGATGGCGTACGGTGCCGCCCGTTCCCCGGTGATCCCGCGCGGCCAGGACAGCTTCAAGAAATTTGAATCGGCCTCGACGAAGCAGGACGTGCTCAAGCACCTGAACGAGGGCTTCGAATACGCCAAGCAGTCCATCAGCGGCATCGACCCGTCACAGCTGACGGGCTCGCGCAAGCTGTTCGGCGGCGATCATACCATCGTCGAGACGTCCTTCATCATGACCGACGATCTCCACGAGCATCTCGGACAGCTCATTGCCTATGCACGCATGAACGGCGTGACGCCACCGTGGAGCAAATGAGCGCGGGCGCGCGAACGGAAACAGAATGTCATCTGTCATCCTGAGGAGCGCAGCGACGAAGGATCTGCTCTTCGCGCCGTTCGCGCGTCCCCACACTCAGCACGCGACATCCAAAACGGTCTCGCCGCCTCGAGAGCACGACCATCCGAGCCGGTAAAGCTCGGATTACCCGGAGGACCCGGATCGGCTCGTCGTGGCGAGAGGGATCGCGCACCACGAGCCCTTGTTGCTTTGTGAACGACGTCGGCCTGCCAGGGGGCACCGGACTCGAGTCGTGTGCAGTTCACAACTCATTCGATCACGGTCGGGCGAGATTATGCCATTGCTCCACTCGGAGAGATCCGGGTAATCCGGGCAATCCGGGTAATCCCCACATCGGACAAGCACCATCGCGATCTCGATGGGCGGGCATGACGTCACCCTTATGCGGCCATGCGGAATAGGGAACTGCGGACGGCGAACAGCAGATCCTTCGCTATCGCTCAGGATGACATTTAGGGTTATGCGCGCGCCGCGTCACGCGCCACGCACCTCAGTGCGCCCCACTATGTCCAACGCCACCACCGCCGCCGCCGGTGCCGTGGCCCTGAAAGGCTTGACGCGCGGCGAGCAGCGTTGCGCTCACGAGACCACCGAAGAGCGCCGTGCGCGACAGCGAGAAGCGACGAGTACCAGCATCGATCACGAGCGGGCGCCCAATGCTCACCCGCTCACCGCGCCAGGAGGTTTCGTCGCCATCGCGACGCCTAACGGTGGAGAGCGACACGACGTATGAATCGGCCGAGTCGGCGACGATACGACCGGTGACCGCGGCGGCGGCCGGGCCGATCGCGGCCGCCAAGACCACGGCGCCGGAATCGCTCAACCAGAGTTGCGCCTCCTTGCCGGCAATGGAGCTACCAGGATTCGGCGCAACATAGCCGTAACATCCGGCAAGCGCCTCGACGCTCACGGCGGCAAAGGCCGCCGTGAGCAGGAGTCGCCACTGATCGATCCTGTGAATCACTGACATGCGGCTGGGTCGTTCGCGTTGCGCCGGGTCGTGATGTTGTCGTTCTCCGTCGCCGGCTGCGGATCGGTCTGTACCTGTGTCTGACCATAGAGGAATCGGCCAGGGATGACCGCCTTGCCAACGACGGGCGCCAACGTCGGTAGACACGTCCGCTTGTAATCGTTCCAGAGTTCTGGATTCTGGAACAGTGCGATGTACTTCTCGGTCATGATGTCGGCGAGGGTCGGAGCGGCGATCGCCGCCTTACCGTAGCGAGCGCGCACAGTATTCAGTGCCGTCGCCGCGCCCGCGACATCACCCGTCTGCAGCGACGCCTCGGCCATGATGAGCTGATTCTCATCATACGTGATGATTGGCTGGCTGAACTGCGGATTCGACTCGCGCGTTCCGGTCATGGGCGACACGGTCTTCAAATCGGTTGTGCCCAGTGTGGCGTCGAACCCTCCATAGCCACCGTTAGGCGCTTGCCCGAAGTATTGCGGCAGACGCGGATCGTTCTGTGCCTTCATGATGTTTACGAGACGCGCGCCGGCGACGAGATCCTGACCAAAACCGGAGGTCGTTTGAAACTGCTGCCACACGTTGCGCTCGGCATTCGCGGCCGAGTGCTGCGTGAGCCAATCATTCGCTGGCTTGCTGATCCCAAGCTTCGCTTCCGCGAGGGCCTTTGTGTACTCGCCGTTACCGAGCTTCTCGACACGGTGCAGATACACGCGAGCCTTGAGCGTGTGCGCCGCTTCGATCCACTTTGTCTTGTCGCCGCCGTAGACGAGATCGACGGAGCCAGGGCCAGGTCCACCACCGTTGAGATCAGCGATCGCTTTGTCGAGCAACGCCAGCAAATCATCGTAGACCTGCATCTGCGGATCAAAGGCGGCAAGGGTCTTGTCGATCGCCTCGCGATAGGGGATATCGCCCCACGTGTCCGCCGTGAGCATGATGATCATCGCCTCGTGCACTTCGGCGATGCCCTTGTACAGCTTGTCCCCAGCTTTATCGGCGTTCGCCTCCACCGTGCGAATGCCGACCAGACCACCGCCGACGTAAACGCCGCTGAAGGTGAAGTCGAGCGAGCTGTGCGTGATCCCATACTCGCCTTCGGTCTGCACGAAGCGGCTGTTGATGCCGGCGCATTGCTGCATCCACATGCAGACGAGCATCGGTACGTAGCCCTCGTAGTAGCCGAATGTGTTCGCCTGCACGCCGACGAAAAGCTGGTTGGTCGAGGCGACCGTTGGATTGTTCGGGTCGGAAGTCGCCTTGGGAGAATCGAGGAAGTTGCAAGCAGTCGATGACGCGATGACGAATGCCGCCGCGATGGTCCAGATGCGTCTCATGTCCGTGCCCTCGCGTTAGCGGTTGAGTCCAACGGTGAAGACGAACGAGCGCGTGAGCGGCAGATTGAAGTAGTCGATGCCGCCGAAGCTCCGCGCCGTGGCGCCGCCGAGATTTGTCTCGGGGTCGAGCCCCTTGTACTTCGTCCAGGTCTTGAGATTGCGTCCCGCGACGCGCACGTCCAGACTCGTTAGGCCGAGGTAGCGAGCGACCCAGCGCGTGTCGAAGGTGTAAGCAACGGAGAGCTCGCGCAGCTTCACGTAGCTCCCGTCTTCCACGCACGGCTCGTCCATGTTGGTGAACGGACAGGCGGCGAGGCCGCTCGTGCGATACCAATTCTCGCCGATCGGGATTTGCTTGCCGGCCCCAGGACCGACGACGGCGCCTGGATAGAAGTTCGCTTCACCGAAGGCGTGGAGGTTGCCCGTGCAATCAACGTTACGCGGACCGGTGCAGGTCGCGCGATTAGCCGTCTCGAGGTCCGTGCCATACGACAGTAGCGCCCCGCGCGTCCCGTCGATGACGTCGCCGCCTTTCTTGATGTCCAGGAGGCCTGACAACTCGAGCTTCCTGTAGCGGAAGGTGCTGTGGAGGTTGCCCGTCCAGCGCGGATTCGGGTCGCCGATGACACGGTCACGCGTGTCGGCGCATGGCATGTCGGGCTGCTTCGTGACGCAATGCGTGCCGTCGTCGATATACACCGCGCCCGTCGGCGCCCCCGCGCATGCCTGAGCGAGTGGGACATTCGGAAAGTCCGCGTAATTTGTGATGCCGCAGCGCATCCAGCCCAGACCGCGCATCACGCCTAACTGTCGTCCAACCATGGCAACGTTCTCCGTGTGCCCGGAGAAGTTGTCGATCGGAAGGAACTCGGCACCCGCGATCGAAACAGCGAGCGACTGGTTGCGCGCCCAACCCATGCCAACGTCCCAACTGTAGGTTGCGCGGGTGAGCGGTCTCAGGTTGAGCGAGAGCTCCGTTCCGGAATTTCGGAACACGCCGGCGTTCTTCGCTTCGGAAGAAAAACCGCTCGAGGGTGGCGTTGGCGTGATGAGAATGACGTCGGACGTCTGCGCCCGATACCACGTGGCGCTGAAATCCGCCTTCTCACCGAGGAACCCAATATCGAAGCCGCCCTCGAGCTCCTTGGTCCGCTCGGGACTGAGCGACGTCGCGGGCTTGGTGACGGTGGGAACGAGACCACCATTGCCGCTCTGCGTTGGCGTTAGGCCAGTTCCCTGCGAGATCGTGCCGGTGAGCGCGGTGCCGCTGAATGTCTGCGACGTGAGATAGGGCTGCGGCTCCTGTCCTGCTTCGCCGTACGAGACGCGTGCCTTGCCGAAGGTGAGATAAGGCACCTTGTGAAGATTCGTGAACGTCCACGCCGCACTCGCTTTGGGGAACCAGCTGCGCCGATTCTCCGTGCCGAAGGTCGTGGAGCCGTCGTTGCGAATCGCGCCGGTGAGGTAGAGCTGATCGAAGAGGTCGAACGTCTCCTGCGCGAAATACGACTCGTTGTGAATCTCGTACTGATAGTCCGAGGCTGGATCGCGGGCGAGCGTGTTGAGAATGCTGAACGGTTGCGGCGCGATGAGCCCGCGGCCGATGTCGGAGAACGTTCTGAAGTTGCGCGAGTTGAGATTCTGGCCAATGGTGAAGGTGCCGCCGAAGCGGTTGCTCAAATGCCAAGTCGCCGTGCCGGTGAGGTTGTGGTCGATTTGATAATCGACGATTCGCCCTTCGGTAATGCGACCACCCAGCGCCGCGCCCGTGCAATCGATTGGGCAGCCCTCCAGTCGCTCGTCATTGGTAACGTCTGCGCCTAACGTGTAGTCGAACTTTAGCCAGTCCGTTGCGATGTACGACGCGTTGACGTCGCCAAGCGAGCGGTTGGCCTGTTGATTGTTCAGCTGCTGGTAGAGCGTGAAAAACGGATTCGCGAAGATGCGATCCTGCCCAACGGTGGAGAGGTTCGCGTCCGGCACCATATAGCTGCGGTGCAAGCCAGTGACGGGATCGAGCCAGGGCTGGTTGTTGAATTCCGGTGGCGTGCGCAGCAGGCCGAGGAGCAATCCGTTCGTGTTGTTGCCGCGCTGCGTGAAGTTGCCGCGCGTGTCGGCGTAGGAGAAGTTGCCGCCGAGAGTGAATCCGTCGGTCAGCCGATGAGAGGCGTTGAGACGTACCGTCGCCCGGTTGAAGTAGTTATTGGGGCCGACGAATACGCCCTCGTTATGGTTGAAGTTGCCCGAGAGGTAGAATGTCGTGCGGTCGTTACCGCCGCTCACCGACATCACGTCGTCCATGATGTGGCCGGTGTCGAACGCCTCGCTCGCGTGATCGTACGTGGGCACGTTCGTTAGGCGCGGCCCCCAGCTGCGGGTGAACACTTGTGACGTGCCGAAGAAGCCCTGGCCAAATTGCCGCTGCAGCGGCCACTTTTTCGTCACCTCATCCGCCGACGCCGAGCTGCGGAGCGAGTACTTCGTCGCGCCGGAGTGGCCCTTCTTGGTCGTGATGAGGATGACGCCGTTCGCCGCGCGCGAGCCGTAGATCGCCGAGGCAGACGCACCTTTGAGGATCTCCACGTTCTCGATGTCGCTCGGGTTGAGCGCGATGAGTGAGTTCGGCGCCGACGTTCCCTCGAGCTCACCGCCGTTCACCTGGCCCGGAAGATTCACACCGGCCACGTCGATCGGATTGAAATTCGTCGACGAAAACGTCGTGTTGTTCATCGGCACCCCGTCCACGATGAACAGTGGCTCGCTCGATCCATTGATGGTGCGCAGCCCACGAATCTGAATGGCCGAGCCGGCGCCTGGATCGCCAGATGTCTGCTGCACCTGCACGTTCGGCGCTTTGCCAGCGAGCGCCTGCACCAGATTCGGCTCGTTCGACTTGACGATGAGATCGGGCGACACCGAATTACGTACGTTGCCGAGCTTTTCGACCTCCGTAGAGGTACCCGCGCCCGTGATCACGACCTCGCCGAGCTGCAGCGGATTGGACTCGAGATCGAAGTCTTGCACGAGATCGCCGCCACTCAAGGTGAGGCGCGCCGTCTTTGGCTTGTAGCCGACCCGTCGCGCGGAGAGCGTGACGGTCTGCCCGGCGACGCGCGCCCCCGGAACGCGGAGCGAGTAAGTGCCGTCATCGCGCGTGGTCGCGCCGAGCCCGAGCTCGGGAAGCGATACGGTCACGTTCCCGAGAGTAGCTCCGTGCTCGGCGGTCACATGTCCCGTGATGGCAATGGGCGTCTGGGCCCGAGCGATGGCTGGCAGCAATGCGAGGACGGCGCAGCCGAGAATCTGTCGCAACGAGGTCATTCCTCCTCCGAAGAGTTGGGCGGTGAGCGTTGGGCGCTGAGCGTGGACCGCGGCAGCGAGGCCGGCCCACCCTCCGCGAACGCCTGGGGAGCGCGCGCGATGGACGTCGCGGCCGCAATGGCTCCACGACGCGAGCGATGCATAAACGTGAAACCGATAGCGCCCGCTACCGGCCACGAGGCGGCGAAGGTAAGGAGGGGACTTGGCCACGCTAGCTGAAAGTGACGAATGGCGTAGCACGCGTTGCGAGCAGACCGATCACGACGCCCAGTCCCCGGACGCGTGAATGGCTCGAACCGTTAACGCGATCAGGACTTGCACGCTGTTTGACGGCGGCCCTAACGAGTTACGAAGTTGCGAATAGGCCGAACGCGTGGATGATCCGGCGTGTGTATCGTCGCGACTGGCGAGAGGCTCGGGTTGTAAGCGGCGCGACCGCGTGAGGTGACGCAGCAATGGGTGGATGGTCGCACCTCACACACGTCCACGGTGCCTGTGACCCGGGTGTCGGGCGGCGGATTGCTCCCGGAAATGCTCGGTCGAGGACGAAGGATCGTCGTGGAGCTCGCCGCGAAGGACGCTCCGTCCCCCGCAGACGCGTCTCATCCCGAGTCGCTGTTGCAGCCTCGGCAACCCCTGCACTGTGAACCGATGCGAGTTCTTCGAGTGTACGTGACGCAGATGGCCGGCGCGGGGCTACTCTGCTGGATGGTCGTCGGCGCCCCCGCGCTCGCCGCGCAATCCTACACAGGAATCCCCGCGGTCGATTCCGCGGCTGTCGCGCGCGCGGCGTGGGAGCGTGCAACGAAGGCGTTGTATGTGCACGATGTCGCCGCGGCCAGGACAGAGGTCGCGCACGCGGCGAGCGCCTGGCCAACCCAGCCCGCATATCTCTGGGCGCGTGCCGTCACCGCGCAGCTCGCGAGCGATTCTAATGAAGTGCTCGCCGCACTCACCACGCTGGCCGATCTCGGAATGGGAAGAGATCTCGCATCTGACGCACGCTTCTCCGGTTATGCGAGAACACCTCGCTTCTCGGCGATTGTCGCCCGGCTCGACAGCAACCGTGCACCGCTCGTGCGAAGCCGCGTGGTTGCAACGTTGGTCGATTCCACCTTCTGGCCAGAGGGCATGGACTACGACCCACGCCGCGACGTGTACTACGTCGCCAGCGTGAGGCACGGGACCATCGCCGAGGTCGTGCAGGGCGTTGTCACGCGCGAAATGTGGCCGCGGGACAGGCCTGGCTTCGGCTCGGTGTTAGGTGTGCGAGTGGATACCATGCACAACGTGCTCTGGGCGACGCTTGCCGGGATTCCCCAGCGGCCAGGTTTCGCGCCCACGGACTCGGTGATCGCCGCGCTCGTGCGCGTGCGCATCGCGGACGGCGCCGTCGAGCGGCGTTGGGATCTGCCGCCGGCGCGGCTCGGTCACGTGCTGGGTGATCTCGCCATCGGTCCCCACGGCGACATCTTCGTCACGGACTCGAACGACCCGGTCCTGTATCGGCTGCGACCAGATGCCGACACACTCGAACGAATTGCCAGCCCACTATTTCGCTCGCTACAAGGTGCGGCACCATTGCCTAACGGCCGCGTGCTGTACGTCGCCGACTACTCGCACGGGCTGCTACGAGTCGATCTCGACGAGAAAACGGTGACGAGACTGCGCGACGCGCCGCGGAGCACATCTCTGGGCTGCGATGGCATCGCGTGGGATGGCCACGGCATCATCTGCGTTCAGAACGGCGTCTCGCCAGCGCGGATCATGCGATTCGTCGTGGATGCGACCGGACGATCGATCGAGCGTGCGGAAGTGCTCGATCGTAATCCAGCAATTGCCGACGAGCCAACGATCGGCGCGGTAGTTGGTGGGGAATTCGTGTATGTAGCGAACAGTCAGTGGGAGAAATACACGGACGACGGCAAGCGAAAATATGACAGGCCTTTGACCGCGCCAATCTTGCTCGGAGTGTCGTTGCGTCTCACCGACCGTTGATTGCCACTCCGGCACTATGGAGTCGACAAACACTAGTAACGAAGAGCGATCATCGGATCGACCATCGTCGCTCTACGTGCGGGGACATAACACGCCACGAAAGCGATCACGGTGAGTGTGCCAGTGACGCCGCCGATCGTGAGCGGATCGGTGGGGCTCACACCGTACAACAAACCGGCCATCGCATGCGTCACGCCGAGCGCCGCGATCGAGCCGATGATTGCGCCGCTCACCGCTAGGCCGAGGGATTGACGCACTACCATCGACATGACCTCGGCACGTTGTGCGCCTAACGCGAGGCGCACGCCGATCTCGTGCGTCCGCTCCGTCACCATGTACGAGATCACCCCGTAAATCCCCAGGCCGGCAAGCAGCAACGCGGTGAGCGCAAAGAACGCGATCATCTCCATGGCGAAACGTCGCGTGGCAAGTGAATCGGCGACGATGTCGTCGAGTGTCGCCAGCCCGAATACGGGCAGCGCGGCGTTGATCGATTGAATCTCCTCACGTACTTGGTCATCGATCGACGGCGCGACGTGACCTCGCAGGAATATGGCGAGATGCTTGGTGCTCCGCTGATACACACTGGCGTACAACACCGGCATGCGCGCGCTCTCGAGCGATTCCGTACGCGCATCGGCAACGACGCCGACGACGGTCGTCCAGGCTGGCGCCAACGGCGAGAGCTTGAGACGCTTGCCTAACGGATTCTCGTTCGGCCAGTAGGTTCGCGCCATGGCCTCATTGATCACCGCCACCAGCGGAGCCTTGGCATCGTCGAACGCGTTGAGCAGGCGACCGCGTTGGAGGGGTATCTCGAGCAGATGGAAATACTCCGGCATGACCACGGCCGCCGTAATGAACGACGGCTGATCCGTGGGGCGACCCTCGAACACCACGCGCAGGACATTTTGATCTTGCTCCGGGTGGTCGAGTGGAATCGAGGAACTGCTGCCAAGCGCGGCCTCCTCCACACCGGGAAGGGCGCCGACGCGTTGCAGCACCTCGCGGACGAACGGGGTCTCGTCCGCGGCAGTGGCGTAGAGATCTTCCTTGGGATCGTTCGGATAAGGAAGCCGCGTGCGGACCACTGTCACGCCATGTGGATTGAACCCGAGCGGCGCATGTGCGAGCGCCCAGAAGCTGCGCACGAGAAGTGCAGCGGCGACCATCAACACCAACGAGAGTGCGAATTCCGCGACGACGAGGCGGCGCCGAGTCCGCGCCTGTTCGCCGGCTGCCGTCGAGCCACGGCCTTCCTGCTTGAGCATGCGCGTCACGTCGAGGCGGCGGACGTGGAGTGCCGGGGCAAGTCCGAACACGATGCCAGCAAGGAGCGCGATGGCGAACGCAAACAGCAGTGCTCCCCAACTGATCGTGACGTCGTCGAGCCGTGGGAGGCTCTTCGGAGCGACGTGGACGAGCGAGGACTTCACGGCGAGCAAAATGGCGACGCCAGCAACACCGCCCAGCAGTGAGAGGACGACGCTCTCCGTGAGCAACTGTCGGGTGAGTCGTGAGGCAGCACCGCCAAGCGCCTGCCGCAAGGCCATCTCGCGACCCCGCCCGCTCGCCCGCGTGAGCAGGAGGTTGGCGATATTCACGCACCCGATGAGCAGGACCAACGCGACGGCGCCCATCAGAAGAAGTAAAGATTGCCTAACGTCGCCAACGACGACGTCCTTCAACGGGACCAATCGGATCGTCCATTCGCTGCGCGGTGGATAGTCGGCAGGGTATTGCGCGCGCCAGGAACGCACTAACGCGTCGATTCGCGTTTGCGCCTGCTCGATCGTCAAGTCGGACTTGATTCGAGCAATGGCCCCGGGAAAATGAACGCTTCGTCGTTGCCATGTCGTGATGGGTGCGCCAGCGAAACCCATCGCCGGCCATACCTCGGCGCTTCGTTCCTCCTTTGTGCGGCCAGGTGCCTGGAAGCCACGCGGCATGACGCCGATGATGCGATACGAATCCGAGTCGAGCTGCACCACTCGCCCGAGAATCTTCAGATCCCGCCCGAAGACGCGCGTCCACAAGCCGTCGCTGATGACGGCCTCCCCATTGAAGCCCGGCGTGGCATCCGCGGGATCGAAGGTGACGCCCAGTTGCGGCTTCACGCCGAGCAGCGCGAAATAATTCGGCGCGACGATTAGAAGACCAACGCGCTGCGCTCGAGAAAGCCCCGTGAGATTATTGTCGTCGTACCACGCTGGCGAGACGTAGTCGAAGACACCGGAGTGTTCCAGGTCCTGCCACTCGGGTGTCGACATCCCAACATCCTGAGCCCCGACGCCGAGCAGATCGTCCTCGATGCGGACGAGCTGTTCGGGATGTGGATACGACAGCGGATGTAGAAGGGTCGCGTCGACGACGCTGAAGATGGCCGTGGTGGCGCCGATGCCTAACGCCAACGTGAGCACAGCCACCGAAGTGAAGCCAGGAGACCGGCGCAACATCCGTGCGGCAAAGCGCACGTCTTGGCCCAGCTGTTCGAGCGACATGCCGACCGCGCCCCAGTGGTCGCGCGAGAGTTCCTTCACGAGGCCGACGTTGCCGAACTCGCGGCGCGCACGTGCCGCGGCATCGCTCGGTTCCACGCCGCGCGCGACCAGATCCGCCTCCGCCATCTCGAGGTGGGCGCACAGCTCGTCGGCCAACTCTCGAGTGCGACGCGCGCGTACCCACGGCAGCCAATCGGAGAAGCTCATGCCTCGGATCCCTCCGGCGGAGACAGAAGCCCCGCCATGGCGTCGGTTAGCTGCTCCCACTTCGAGCGCTCGGCAGCGAGCCGCGCGCGCCCCTTCGGCGTGAGCCGATACGTGCGCACGCGACGACCGGTCTCCGAGACGCCCCACTCCGTGGAGATTGCGCCTTGACGGACCAGCCGTTGAAGCGCGGGATAGAGCGATCCGGTCTCCACCTGGAGAACGTTCCCGGAGCCGGCACGAATCATCTGGACAATGCCGTAGCCGTGGCAGGGGCCCCAGCGAAGCGTCTGGAGCACGATCAGATCGAGCGTGCCTTGCAGCACCTCGATGCGCGAGGTCGGCGGCGGCTTCCGTGGCATGAGTGACTATTAAGTAGAGCGTCTACCTACGATAGGTATACGGTCTACTTATCGCATCGTCAAGAGTCCCGCGTTCGTCGCGCTGCCGCGGCGCATTTGGAAATCTTAGCTCGACCGCTGTCAATCTTTGTGCGAATCGCCGTCACACGGATCTCCTAGGCTCGTCCATCGGCCACACTCGTTGTCGAGGTTCACATGAGAGGTTGCTACATCGCCGCCGCGACGGCCGTTCTCCTCCTCGCGGCGCCCGGCCGTCACGCGGCAGCGCAGACGCCGACGCCGGCTCCCCGGTCGATCGTGGTCAAGTCCGCGACGAAGGAGCGGCATCCCCGTATTCGCGCCGCGATCAAGGAGCTGGAAGCGGCGAAGATCGAGCTGCAAAGGGCGCCACACGATTTCGGTGGTCACCGAGCCGAGGCCGTTGAGGCGGTCGATCGCGCGATCGCACAGCTCCGCGTTGCACTGCAGTACGACAAGAAGTAGTAGCCGCGAAGAAGCTCACGCGGCGCCGCACCAACGGGTTAGGGAGGAGTTGGAAAGAATGAGCAGGAGCGGCGTCATTCCACGCCGCTCCTGTTCATCGTTTGTCGAGACCTCCTCAGGCGGGCGATTCAGCGACTCGCTGCCATTCTTGAATGATCTCCACTATCGCCTCGGCCGGCTCCTCCCCGGTTTGCCAATCCACCGGCGAACCCGCGTCGAGCAGCTGCCGAGCGACGTCCCGATAGTCACGACCGTTTGCACCATGTGTGCGAAACCCGTCCGCGGCCCACACGAGAGGCTGACCGTGGAATTCACGATCGCGAACCGACGTGGAAGCGCCATGCGCGAGTAGAACACGGACCGCGTCGGGCCATCCTTCGTGCGCCGCGGCGTGGAGCGCCGTCTTGCCGATCTCCTCGTCGCCGCGGTCGGGATCGAACCCGCACATCAACATCGCATCGAGCGCGTTGACGTCGCCACGCTCTGCCGCGCGGTAGAACGCTGCGTAGTGCTCGGGTCCGAGCTGAGCGCGCACGTCGGGCCGTGCGGCGAGCATTTGTTCGACTCGGACCTTGTCGCCGCGGCTTGCCGCCGCCACCAATCGATCGACTTCGGAGATCTCGGTGCTCGCGCCCTGTCGGGCAAGCCACTCCGCCACCGCGTCGTTGCCGCTCAGCTCCGCGATGGTGTACGCGGTCCTGCCGTCACCCCGACGGCGCTCGATGGATGCCCCTCGCCTAACGAGCTCCTCGGCGAGATCGGCGGTCCAGCGGCGGGCGACGACATGCAACGGCGTTTCGCCGTTCGCCGGGAAGACCAGGTCCGGATTGGCACCGTGGGCGAGGAGCCAGTAGATGCCCACCGGCGTATCGGCCCAGTTCATGATCGAGTAGAGGGTCGAGGCCCCGTCCGTCGCCCACGGCTGATTCACGTCCGCGCCGTGCGCGTGAAGCAGCTCCAGCGCGGCGACGTCGCCTCCGCCGGCCGAGAGCGGGAACGTCACCCCATCGTTAGGGTTCGCGCCCGCCTCGAGCAGCAGCTCCGCGAGCGGCAGAAGCTGAGTGATACAGACCGTACCCCAGAGTGCCGCACGACGAACGCCATGGTGCAGCCACGGGTACCGCGCATTGGGATCGGCACCTGATGCAAGGAGCTGACGCGCAATCTCGAGGATTCCGTCACGTCGTGAAGCGGGGCCGAAGCGCAGGCTCGTATGACAGAGGTAGAGCAGCGGCTCCCACTCGCGCGGCCCGCCGCGCTCCGTCGTTAGGTCCGGCGCTTTGAGATGATGCGCGACTAGCGCCACATCACCGAGCAGCAGCGCCGTGTAGAAGTTCGCCTGAGCAATCCGCGGATGCAGCTGAAGCAATCGTTCGGCGCGTTCAGGACGCACTTCGGTCGCGGCGTCGATGAACTGTTCCACTGCCGCGCCGAATTCGAGCGTCAGCTCTTCCACATGTTCGGCGAGCGCGTTCCACGACGGAAATCCTAGCTCACGCGCAACGACGGATTGCGCGTCATGGAGCGCGAGTGACGAAATGAGCGTCTCGTCATCCACGTCGTGCGAAAAAGCCGGAAGTGTGCGGAAGCGCGCGAGTGCCTCGCCGTTCCGCGCTTTGGCAGCGCGCAAGAGATCCTTGGCCTGCCGCTTGAGCTGCTCCAGGTTCGGGCGCTCGGGTAACTGCGGGTGCGTCATACAGCCTCCATGCCGAGAGCCGGCGGTCCGCAAGCTGGCCAGCACGGAGATGACACGCAGTCACCGGGATGCTTCGTGGAGTGGACTCAGTCCTTCGCGCGGACCCGCGGGCGCCTCCCGAGCGCACGTCAACAAAGTGTCACATCCGGCCAAGGAGTCAAGCCCAGGCGGGTCTGGCGGCGGGCGCATCCCCTGGCGACACTACGATCGTTCACGGGAACCCTCACCCTTTGAGCGCGGAACATCGCTGACTCGGTGCGACGTTTAGCACACAGTCATCTTCTCGGCATCGTGACACTCCTGCTCGCGGCGCGGGTGGAGGTTGGTCACGCGCAGAATGCCGGGAACGCCGCGATCTCCATCCAGCCGCAGTGCCTCAGCAACATTCCCGCGAGCGCGCTCACGCGAGTCGCTGTATATGCGTACGTGGATCTGCCGGACTCGGTGAGTGGCATGTTTGCGGCAACCGCCGACAACTTCGTGCAAGAGTTGGTGCTCAAGACGCAAAGTCTCCTCGGCGCCGCGCCCAACATCTTGCCAAAGGGCGATGCGAGATTGGACTGGAGGGGCATCGAATCGCCGTTACCGCTGACGGCCTTCCGCGACGGACGAATCGTTGCCCGCTATTCGCACTTGGCGGTTCCGACCGCGGCCAGCCTGATGGCGACCGCGCTCGATTCCGTCCCGACCTCCGCCATGCTCAACTGGTCGGCAGACTCGGCTCGCGATTCCATTCGCTTCATCATCGATTTCGTCAGGCCCACGCTTGATTCCGCGGGTGGCGTCACGCCGGCACATCTCAAGCGGCCGGGATTGCAGCTCCTGTCGATTCTTGCGCCCTGGGAGAGACGAGTGAGGCCGAAACCCGGGCAAGAGGCTGCACACTATCCCGAACGTGCGAGACAAGGAGGCTACGAGGGGACGGTCATCCTTTCTTTCCTTGTCGACAGCACCGGGCACGTCGCGGAGTCCACGATCAAGGATGTCTGGCCAGAGAACAAGCCACGGTTGCGCGGCATCGACCTCGCGCAGTACGACCGCTTCGTACGCTCGTCGACGCAGGCCGCGCGTAGCATGGAGTTCGTCCCAGCAAGCATTGGCGGCTGCAACGTCAATGAGCTCGTGCAGATGCCGTTTCGCTACAGATTCAGCCGCTGACGCGCTGCGTTCTTCGAAGTCGAACGGGTCTTCACGCTCGTTGATCGCATGCTGTGACAGGATCTCGTCGCGGCGGCGAACGAACGCCACACGGCCGCGCGCCGAGCCTCCGCAAAAAAAGGCGAAAGTTCCACGTACCAAGGCGAAGGTTCCACGTACGAAGGCGAAGGTGGCAAAAACAGCGGCGCGGATGCCTCGTCGGCAGTATCGCCTGCCAAAAACTGCGGCGCCGTCTTCACGATCGCATGCGCAGGCGACAAGTCGCCACGCGAACGTAACGAAACCGAACGCCGAGGCAGCATGTCACGAGGCGAAGCTTGCAAAACTGACGGCGAAGCCTCCGCGTACCGAGTGCAACGAAGCAAAGTACGACGCGAACGAGACAAAACTGGCATTCACGCTGATTAGTTGGCAGGCGAAGGGAGCATTTCCCTATGCAGAGGAGACTCGTTCAGACGCGAAGGAAGCTCGTAACAACACGAAGCAAGCTCGTTACAACACGAAGGAAGCTCGTCACAACACGAACGAGGCTCGTCACAACAGAAACTTCCTGAAGGGACATCGAGAGAGCCGACGATCCTTTTTCAAAGAGTCGTCGGCCCTCTTTGTTGTAAGCTCTTTCATGCTTTTTCAGGCCGTTTCAAGCCGTTTCGACGTTCAAGCCAGTTGATGACAGCTCTCGCACGGAGCCCTCGACGGTAGCGAGGGTACGCGATTCCCCGCCATTCGCGTCCCCGACAGATCTCCAAGCCGACCCGCCCACGAAGAGGCCAAACTCCGGGCTGGACCCAACGCGGCCCGCACACTAAAGAGGAGACCAGGAAACCCTCCCGTTACACGGTGGGTCCAATGACGTCCCCACAACACGGAAGATCCCGTGCGTTTGCGCCTGCCTTACTTCTCCCTGCCCGCCGTCGCCCTCGTCGCCCTGACGCTGCTGGGAGCCCCGACCCTTCGCGCCCAACAAGCTGACGTCGTTCGCGGACGCGTCATTGGCCCCGACAGCACACCCGTCGAGAACGCACAGGTCACCGTCACCTCGCTCAACGGGAACGTCAGCCGCCAAACGCGATCCGACAAAAACGGACGCTTCACCGTCGCCTTCCCGAATGGTGAAGGGGATTACATCGTCTCCTTTGCCGCGCTCGGCTACGCGGTGAAGCGTTTCGAGGTGAAGCGGAACGCCGATGAGGAAATTCTTCTCGCGGACGCAAAGCTGACCCGCGCCGCGGTAAGCCTCGACGCCATGAAAGTCACCGCACCGCGCGAGAAAGTCGCGCGCAATGACGCGCAGCCCGACATCTCCGGTACCGAACGGCCCGTGTCGCAGGCAGCGCTACCGCCGGCGGACCTGGGCGACCTCGCGGCAATGGCCGCGACCCTCCCCGGTGTGCAGTTAGTCCCTGGCCAGAATGGCGACCCGAACGGATTCTCGGTGCTCGGACTGGGGTCCGATCAGAACAACATGACCCTGAACGGCATGGCGTTTGGCGGCTCGAACCTTCCCCGCGACGCCGGGGTGTCCACTTCTCTGGTGACGTCAGCTTACGACGTGTCGCGGGGCGGCTTCAGCGGCGGGCAGTTGACGATTCGCTCGCGGCCGGGCTCGAACTTCATCACCCGAGGGATGAGCCTGAACCTCGACGCGCCGCAAATGCAGTGGACGGACCGCGCCGCGCAATCGCTCGGCCAACAGTACACGAACGTCTCGCTGGGTGGGCTCGCGGCCGGCCCGCTCGTCATCGACAAGGCGTTCTATAGTATCGCGTATCAGCTCGGCAGACGGGCGAACGATTATCAGAATCTGCTCAACACCGACGCGCTGGGTCTCCAGACCGCGGGCATCGCCTACGACTCCGTAACCCACTTTCTCGGCCTCCTGAACCAGGCGCAGATACCGATCGCCGTTGGACGCATCCCCCGCGATCGAACGAGCGATCAAGGGTCCGTCTTCGGCAGCCTCGATTTCGCTCCGCCGAGCTCCACGACCGGGCAGGCGTTCAACGTCACGTTCAGCGGCGGGTGGAACCGGCAAAATCCGGTGGGCGCAGGGGTGATGTCACTACCGGCGAGCAATGGCAATCGCATCGGCTGGAATGGCGGTCTGCAGACGCGTCACAACAGCTACTTCGGCTTTGGCATACTCGAGGAGACGACGTTAGGCGTTAACGCCTCTCACAATTATGGGACTCCACTTTTGAGTTTGCCGAGTGGGCGCGTGCTGGTGAACTCGATGTTCGACGACGGCACGAGTGGGCTGCAGAGTCTCGCGTTTGGCGGCAACCAGTCAGTCAACACCAGTCAATCGACGAACAGCGTCGGCGCGCTGAACCAGCTTTCCTGGTTCAGCGGCAACAATAAGCATCGTCTCAAGCTCACGAGTGAGCTGCGACGCGACGCGTATGCCTCGAATCAAACGACGAATCTCCTCGGCACCTTCTCGTACCTCTCGCTCGCGGATCTCGCCGCGGACCAGCCGGCATCGTTCACGCGTCAGCTTTCGCCGCGGACGAGTGGCACGAGTCAGTTGATTGGCGCGTTGTCGTTGGGCGACGCATGGCGGGCGACGAATGACCTCCAGATCCAGTACGGTCTCCGGCTCGACGGCAATCGCTTCATGTCGGACCCCGTGTTGAATCCGGACCTCGAAGGTCTTTTTGGCGTGCGCAACGACCATGCGCCGAATCGCGCGTATCTAAGTCCGCGGCTCGGCTTTTCGTGGACGTACGGCACCGCACCACAGATCGCGAGCTTCGACGGCGCGGCGCGCATCCCACGTGCGGTCGTCCGCGGCGGAGTCGGTCTCTTTCAGAACACACCCGCGACGACGACCCTCGGCCAGGCGCTTGACAACACCGGATTGGCGAATGCCGTACAGCAGCTCAACTGTGTAGGTCCGGCAACGCCGCTGCCGAATTGGACCGCGTATGGCAGCGACCCGTCACTCGTCCCCACCTCGTGCGCGGACGGTACGACCGGCAGCGTCTTCGCGAACACCGCGCCTAACGTGTTTCTCTTCGCGAAGGATTTCTCCGCGCCCCGCAGCCTGCGTTCGAATCTGCAGTGGAATGGTCCGGTCATCGGCAACCGTCTATCGGCGACTATCGAGGCGGTTTACTCGCGCAACCTCAATCAGTCCGGAATCGTCGATCTCAACTTCAATGCGGCGCCGCAATTCGCACTGGGCCAGGAAAGCAATCGCCCGGTGTATGTGCAACCAACCAGCATCGTCACGACCACTGGTGCCATCGCGTCTGGTGACGCGCGCGTATCACCACTCTACTCGCACGTGACCGAGCTGCGCTCCGATCTGCAATCAGAGAGCCGGCAGGTGAGCCTGCGTCTCTCACCTACCACGTTCAGTACCGCGTACTCGTGGAGTCTCTCCTACGTCTATAGCAACGTGAGAGATCGGGTGCGCGGTTTCGGCAGCACAGTGGGCAACCCGCTCGATCTCTCGTGGGGCCGCTCTTCGTTCGACTCCCGGCATCAGATCGTTTACACACTCGGTTACAACTTCTTCAACACAGTGAACGTGAGCTGGTACGGCCAGTTCCGCTCCGGAACGCCATTTACGCCGATGATCGCCGGTGACGTGAATGGCGACGGGTATGCGAACGACCGAGCCTTCTTGTTCGACCCGGCAACCGCCAAAGACCCGACGGTTGCCTCGGAAATGGAGGAATTATTGAACCGCGGGTCCGGGGCAGCGCGTGACTGCCTGCGCCGCCAACTGGACAATCTCGCGGGCCGTAACAGCTGTGAAGGTCCGTGGACGTCCACTGCGAATCTGAGCTTCACCTTCAACCCGATGCGCGTGCGGATGCCGCAGCGCGCAACGCTCTCCTTCAATCTCTCGAATCCGTTAGGCGCGGCCGATCTCATCGCGCATGGCTCGAACAGGCTGCACGGGTGGGGGCAGCCCGCCACGCCGGACCAATCGCTGCTCTATGTGCGTGGCTTCGATCCGAGCAATGGCGGCCGCTACATCTACTCCGTCAATCAGCGATTCGGTGCCACGCTTCCCGCGCTCAGCGCCTTCCGTTTACCAGTAACGTTGACGGCAATGCTGCGATTCGACGTTGGGCCGACACGCGAGCGGCAGTCGCTCACCATGCAGCTCGATCGCGGACGGCGCGTCGATGGGCAGAAGATACCGGAGCAGTTTCTGCGGCTGATGTACGGCACGGGCAGCGTGCCCAATCCGATGGCGCAGATCCTCCGTCAGCAAGACAGCCTGCACCTCACGTCACAGCAGGCGGATAGCATCGCGTCGCTCAACCGCTGGTACAGCGTACGCATCGATTCCATCTGGACGCCCGTGGCGAAATATCTGAGCGACCTGCCGAACAGGTACGACCAGGGCGACGCGTACGATCACTACCTGGCGGCTCGCCATGCGTCGGTGGACCTGCTCATACAAACTGCGCCGACGGTGAAACAGATTCTCACCGCCGAACAGCTGCGGAAGCTGCCGCCGTTCATCGCCGGCTATCTCGAGCCCCGCTATCTCGCATCGATCCGGTCTGGAACCGCCGCTTTCACCGGCGCCCCGATGCTTCCGGGCGGTGCGGGTGCCATCTTCGCTGGTCCAGGGGGAGGGGGAGCAGGCGGACCAGGCGGAGCTACCACCGTCATCATCTCGAGGCCGTAAGCACGGCCTCTCGTGTCACGTCCACGTCCAATTCGCTCAGAGAGATTCATGAAACGCTACACTCTTCCCCTCCTTCTGCTTGCGAGCGTCGCCGGCGCGCAGCAGCAACCACCGATTCGCCAGCTCCCAGGAATTGCGGCGAAGAGTACGGTGCAATGGAACAACATCATCGGGCTCAGGGCGCTGCCTGGCGGGCGCGTGCTCGTGGACGACGTCGTGGGTCGCAAGGTCGTGCTTCTCGACTCGACTCTCTCGACGGTGACGATTGTCGCCGACACGACGCCGGCGACATCGACGGCGTACTCGGGGCGGATCGCAAGCATCGTTGCCTACCGCGGTGATTCCACGCTCTTCATCGACCCGCAATCGATGTCGATGGTCGTGGTCGACCCGAATGGGAAGATGACGCGTGTCATGGCGCTCCCGCGCGCCGAGGATGCCGGAATGCTCGGCGGGGCGATTGGCTCTTCGGCGGGGCTCGATGCCAAGGGCCGGTTGGTGTATCGCGCGCCATTCCGCTTCACCCGAAGCGGTCCGCCGCCGACGAACGGCGGGTTACCGCAGATGCCGGCGCCGCCGGAATCCGCCGCGATCGTGCGCGTAGATCTCACGACGCGACAGCTCGACACGGTCGGCATCATCAAGATTCCGAAGGTGAACATGCAGGTCACACAGGACGACAAGGGAAATGTCAGGGTGATCTCGGAGGTCAACCCACTGCCGGTCGTCGACGAATGGGCCGTTCTACCGGACGGCTCGATCGCGTTCATTCGTGGCCGCGACTATCACGTGGAATACATCAACGCGGACGGCACCAAGACCCTGGCGCCGAAGGTGCCCTTCGAGTGGCAGCGCCTCACCGACGAGGATAAAGTGGCGTTCGTCGACTCGGTGAAAGCAGCACGCGCGCGATTAGCGGCTGCTCAACCAGCAACGCCCGCACAGTCCGGCGCGCCGAGTCCCGATGGCGGCGGTCAACGCGTCATGATTCAGATGGGGCCAGGCGGGCCAGATGGCGGTCCACGCGGCGGCGGGGGTTTCGCGGGAGGGCCGCAGGTCAACTTCGTTTCGCCAAGCGATCTTCCCGATTACAAGCCACCATTCTTCACGAACTCGGTGCGTGCGGATGCAGAGGGAAATCTCTGGATTCGTACGATCCCTACGCGTCAAATTGCCGGTGGACCGGTTTATGATGTCATCAACCGCGAAGGAAAGCTCGTCGATCGCGTCCAGATTCCGGCGGGGCGCACGATCGCTGGCTTTGGTTCCGGGGGCACCGTGTATCTCGTCACGCGCGACGCGTCAACAATGACTCTCGAGCGAGCGCCGGTACGGTGAGCACCAAAGCGCTGGCATCGGTCGGCGCGTTACTCGAAGACGCGCGGCGCGACCTCTACTTCGCGCTACGCTCGTTTCGGCGCGAGCCTGGTGTCGCGGCCGCCGTTGTCGCGACGTTCGCGCTCGCAATTGGAGCCAACGCGGCGATGGTGGGACTCGTCGTCCGATTGATGTTCACGCCGCTTTCGGGAGTTGCTCATCCCGAGGCTTTGTGCAGACTCCGTATCGAGGTTGCGACCGCTGACGGCGACCGCTACGCGATGTCCACGACGTCGTATCCGGTGTACCGGGCCGCTCGGGCGCTCGATCAGGCGTTCACAGGGGTTGCCGGTGCACAGCCGGCGCGCCTAACGGTTGGCCGAGGCGCGGAGACAGCGGAAGCGAATATCATCGCGGCTACCGGCGACTACTTCGGTATATTGGGCGCGCGGCCGGCGCTCGGTCGATTCTTTGGACCAGATGACGACGCCTTGCCAGCGGGCAGTCCCGTGGTCGTGTTGAGCCACGCGTATTGGCAGCGGCGCTACGGCGGAAGCGTATCGGCACTTGGTGAGCATATACTCATCGATGGGCTAGACTACACGGTCGTCGGTATTGCGCCGCGCGGGTTCAGCGGCGACGCGCTTGCGCCGGTCGACTTGTTCGTGCCCCTCACGGTGGCGGAGCGAAACAGCGGCCCGAATTGGATGAACGAAACGGGCCGCCACTTTTTGGGCGTCATCGCGCGGGTGCGCACCCGCGCCGCCGTGCCAGCGGCGCTCGGCACCCTCACGGCGACACTAGCGGCGCAGAGCGGCGATGATCGCACCCTGTCCGTCAGCCTGGTGCCGCTCACCGCTCACGACGACGTGTCACCACGGCAATCAGAGATTGCCCGCTGGCTTGCCGCCGTCTCGACTGTCGTGCTCTTCGTGGCCATCGCCAATGTCGCCACGCTGTTGCTCTTGCGCGCCGCGCGACGACGGCGAGAGATCGCCGTCCGACTGGCGCTCGGTGCCGGGCGCGGGCGGCTCGCGCGCCAGCTGCTGGTCGAGGGCTGGCTTCTCTCCTCGTTAGGCGCGCTGGCCGCGCTCCTGGTCGCCCGCTGGGCAACGGACCTCGTCGGGGTCGCGCTACTTCCAGACCTGGCGAGCAGCGAACGACTCATTGAGCCCAGCGCGCTGGCAACCACGCTGGTCGCCGCCACCGTCGCGGGTATCGCGGCGGGACTCGCGCCGCTCGTACAAGCTGGCCGGCGAGACGTTGCGGCGGAGCTGCAGTCTGGACGGGGGAGCAGCGGCCGATTCGGTGTGCAGCGCGCGCTCATCGCCCTGCAGGTTGCGGTTTGCACCCTGCTCCTCTTCGGCGCCGGTCTCTTTGTTCGCAGTCTGCAGCGGCTCGAAGGTCAGGATCTTGGCTTTTCCACTTCGCGGCTGCTCACGGTGACGTTGACTTTTCGCGACCCGATCAGCGGCGTGGACCAGGACCGCATTTATACCGAGACAGCGGCGCGCGTCACTCGGATGGCTGGCGTTGAGGGAGCGACGGTGGCGCAAGCGATGCCATTCGGCAACTTCAACGTGCCGCCGGTGAGCGTCCCCGGTCGCAGTGAGCCGCCGAGTGTCGGCGGACAGCTCCCCTATCTCTACGCGGCAACCCCAGCTTATCTCCAAGTCATGGGTGTGCGTTTGCGAGAAGGCAGACTCTTCAACGACGGAGACCGTCGCGGCAGCGCTTGGGTAGTGCTCGTGAACGAGACCATGGCGCGCTCGCTCTGGCCTGGACAGAGTGCGATCGGCAAGTGCATTCGTGCTGGCTTTGATCCCTCGGCTGGCGAGCCGTCGCCGCTCGCACCGGCCAGCCTCCCCTGTCGGCAAGTCGTGGGCGTCGTCGGAGACTCACGCGTGCGCTCTGTCCAGGCAACCGGCAGCGAAGGGAAGCTCATGCAGTATTACGTGCCATTGGGGCAACAACCGGCGCCGTTCATGCCTAACGCGAAAGAGATCAATGCGATGATCGTGCGTGTCGTCGGTGATCCGGCTCGGATGGCGAGTACCGTCCAACGATTCATTCAAAGCACGACGCCATCGCCGGTCTATGCATCCGTGAAGCCGTACGAGGATCTTCTCGATCCGCAGATTCGCCCCTGGCGGCTGGGTGCGACACTCTTCACGGCGTTAGGCGCGCTGGCGTTGGCGATCGCATCGGTTGGCTTGTTCGCCGTCGTGTCGTACGTCGCCACGCAACGGTTGCGGGAGATCGGCATCCGAATCGCACTGGGCGGCACTGCAGCATCGATTGCAACGAACGTGGTCGGCGGCGCGCTCCGGCTCGTCGGCATTGGTGCAATCATCGGAACGGTTGCCGCGCTCGCGCTTGCGCCCATTGCTGGGCCGCTACTCTTCGAGACGTCTACGCACGACATAGGCGTGTTTGTTTCTGTCATCGCGGTGCTCGCGCTCGTAGCGCTTGCCGCTGGCGGCCTACCAGCATGGCGGGCGGCGCGCGTCAATCCGAATGTCACACTCCAATCGGAGTGAGTCCGCGTAGGCGCCGGCCAGCCCGTACCGAAAGTCGAGTTCGATTGACCCGTATTCGCTAGGCGGACCGCGCCTGGCGCCTCGGCCCCAGCTCGCCGCCTGATTGGTGGATGGCGAGAAGCGCGTCAACGAGGGTTGGATCGAAGTGGCGCCCACGCTCCTCGACAATCGCGGCGAGTGTCTTCTCGACGGACCATGCCTTACGATATGGCCGATCGTGGGTGAGCGCGTCGAGAAAATCGGCGATGGCCACGATGCGCGCCTCGATGGCAATCTGCTCCGACGACGAGCCCGCCGGATAACCGGCTCCATCCCATCGTTCGTGGTGGCTTCGCGCAATGAGCTCGGCGGTCTGTACGAGGGGGGAATGCCCGCCAGCAAGCATTGCCGCGCCGATCGTGGTGTGTGTCTGCATCAGCCGACGCTCGGCCGGCGTTAGGCGGCTCGGCTTCAGCAGGATGGAATCCGGAATGCCAATTTTTCCGACGTCGTGCAGCGGAGCGGCGCGTCGGAGGAGCTCCACGTGTTCCGCGGGCATGCCGATGTGCATCGCCAGCACCGCGGACATCTCGCCCACTCGCTGTGTGTGATGCCCCGTGTCGTCATCTCGATATTCTGCCGCGGCGGCGAGACGTTGGAGGATCTCGATCTGCGCGGCCTCGAGCTCCCGTGTGCGCTCGCTCACGCGCTGCTCGAGCAGGTGGTTCTGATCATGGAGTGCGGCGTACAGGAACCGCGTCTCGAGCAGATTCTCGATCCGCAGCAGCGCCTCGGTGGCGTCGAAGGGCTTCGTGAGAAAGTCTTTGACGCCGCTGGACAACGCACGCCGCTTCGTTTCGTCGCTTGAGTCCGCGGTGAGCATCAACACGGGCAAATAGCGCGCTGCGGTGAGCTGTGGCTGGATCGCCTCGAGAACACCAAAGCCGTCCAGCCGCGGCATGTGAAGATCGAGGAGAATCAGATCCGGATCGCGCTGCTGTATCACGGCCACCCCCGCAACCGAATCGGTGGTGCCGTGAATACACGTGAAGCCTGCGCGATGGAGGATGCGGAGGAGCGCCTCCACGTTGGCTTCGTGATCATCGATGACGACGATGCGAGCGTCGCGAGGAGCGCGCGCGCTCGTGAATGGCCGGCTCGGTCCAGACGCGGTCGTTCGTGAGTCGATCGGGGTGTGCACGACGTGTGGCGTGGCCGACAAGCGCGTTGGCGAGGAGCGGGGCAAACGGAGGTGGTGTCCCTTGCACAGACGATTCGGACACGACGCCCGTATCGAGGTGTCTCGGGCGATGCGGGCATTTTGTCAGGGCGTACCCGTGTTACGAGTGCCTTACGCGTCGAGTCATTTCAGCACATCGCGACTTCAGACTGGTGTCTCGCTCCTTCGCAATTTCATGGTCAACGTACGACCACTCCATCCGCGCGCGTCCTTCGACTCTCGACAGCGCGTCGGTGATCTTGTCGTCGAGGTCGCGCGTCGTTATGCAGCGCAGATGAACGGTTGTGAGTTCGCGACGCTGCTGCGGTCCCGCCGACTCGACCGCCGGCGATACGTCGCGTTCATCGCGAGCTTCTACCCCTGCGTCATCGGCTTCAATCGCGCGCTCATTCGCAGCATCGCGAAAGATCACGTACTGCACAGCAGCTTTATCAAGAGCCGCGGGTCACTCGGTCGTGGCGGTCGACAGCGGCGGCGCCGCGATCGCGGCGGCACGTAACGAGGCGTTCGACGCGGTCCTGCTCGATATGCGCATGCCGGACGTGTCGGGCAAACAGGTGTTCGAGCAGTGGCACCGCGAGCAGCCGGCGCTCGCGCGGCCGGTCGTTTTTCTCACGGGCGACATCGTGAGTAGAGACCTGCAGCAGTTTCTGGCGAGCACCGGACGGCCCTTCATCGCCAAGCCGTTCGAGCTCGAGGCGGTAGTCCGCGTCCTGCCCAGGCGGTAGAAGGGCCTTGCCGGCCAGATTCAACGAATGGTCGGTTTGAGACGTTGACTGGCGTAAACGCAACTTCGGCCGTAGGCTACGTAACGATGCGCCACAAATCACTTCACCCTCAGCGCCCGCTTTTGGGGCGAGCTGCCGCCGTGCTGGCATTGCTGGCACAGCTCACGCTCGCGATCGCTGGTTTTGGCGAAGGCCGAGCCGGGGTGGGGTTCAGCGCGCACTTCGATGCCGGCGGTACCTCGACGCATTACGTGCACGACGAGGCCGTTTGTGCGGCCTGCCAGGCGCGGTCGCTGCATGGCGTAGTCAAGCGACCACCGCCACCGGACGTGGTCGCCCTACCAAGCCAGCGCATCGTCGTCGTACGCCCGGAATCGCATCAGGATCCTGGGCATTCTCGCCACAATTTCTCCCGCGCGCCCCCGCCCGAATTCCAGAGCTGATTTTCGTTAGGCAGTTCGGTTCGGGTTTTCAATCTTCGGGGAGAACATGCGCTTTCAATTGACGCTGTGCGCGCTCGTCGCGCTCAGCGAGGCCGCGCCCGCGCAGCAGCGAAGTGCCGGCCAGATCGTGGATTCTTTACGCTTAACGCGACGACAGGCGATCGCGGAGGCGCTCAACCGCAACGCCCAGCTCGAGATCGCTCGCCAGCAAACGGCGCAGGCGCGCGCTCGGCGCGTGGAGCAAGTGGCGTTACCGGATCCGTCGCTCGTCGCGTCGTATGACGCGGCGCCCGGCAGCTTCAGCTTCGGCGGCGCGGGACAGCGCAACATCGCGATCGGTGCAGCGGTGCCCTTCCCAACGAAGTTCTGGCTGAAGGATCGCATCGGACTCTCGGACGTGAGGTCGTTCGAGGCCAACTACCGGCTGCAAACACAACTCGTCGCGACGCAGACATCCCAGCAGTACGACTCGCTACTCGTCGCTCGGAAGCACCGGCAGGTGATTCTGGAAGGCCGCGGCCTCTCGGCGGACTTTCTCAAGCGGACCCAGGCCCGTTATGAGGCCGGCACCGCCGCGAAGCTCGACGTCATCAAGGCGCAGGTCGACCTGGCGCAGGCGGACAACGATCTGATCGCCAACGAGCGCGACATCGCCAACGCACAAGCCGGACTCAATCGATTCATGGGACGCGTCATCGGGCTTCCGATTGCGCCGATCGATTCACTGGAGGTTCCGCCGGCGCTACCGGATTCTCTCTCGATCGAAGAGACCGCGCTTCAAAATCGTCCGGAGCTGTCGCAGCTCGAAAGCGAGCAACGTGGCGCGCATGCGACCACGAATCTTCTGAAGGAATTCTGGATTCCCGATCTCACCCTCGCGGTGTCGCGCGATTATCTCCAGCCGGGGCCGGCGCTGTTCTCGATGGGGATCGCCATGCCGCTGCCGGCGTTCTTCTTCTTTCACAGCGGCGGCGACATTGCCGAGGCGGGATATCGAGAACGCGAGCTGGCGGCGACGTATCGGGATCTGCGCGCGCAAGTGACGCAGGACGTGCGGTCCGCCTACGCCAACGCGAGCACTGCTCAGCGACAGGTGGTCTTTCTCCGCGACGAGCTCGTCCCCTCCGCTCGGGAAGCATTCCGCGTCGCGTCCGTGAGCTATTCGTTAGGCGGCTCCTCCGCACTGGAGGTGCTGGACGCGCGCCGCACGCTGCTCGACGCCGAAGGCCAGCTCGCTGACGCCCTCGCTTCCGCCAACATCGCCCGCGCCGATCTCGAGCGTGCTCTCGGTGTTCCTCTTTCCACGCTTGGTACTCGTTAGGTCTCAGCCGCCATGACCTCTTCTCGCATTGTACTCACCGTCCTGCTCGCGGCGGCTGCCTGCTCGAACAATGGCGCGGCCCGCCCCGCGGACTCCTCGAATGGGCGAACGGGCGCGTTCACGCTGACGGCAGATCAGAGAGCCCGCATTCATCTCGTCACCGTGCAGAACACACCCTTCCGGCCAACCCTGGAAGCGACGGGTACCGTTGCCTTCAATGGCGATCGCTCGACGCCAGTGCTCTCACCGATATCGGGTCCGGCGCTACAGATCCTCGTGAACCCGGGCGCCGTCGTCTCCAAGGGACAGGCACTCGCCACGGTCTCCTCGCCGGATTTCGCGGCGGCGGTGGCCGGATACCGCAAAGCGGAGAGCGGCTACCGCAACGCGAAACGCATCGCCGATCTCGACGAGCAGTTGTTCAAGAACGACGCGCTCGCGCGCCGCGACCTCGAGCAGGCGCAGACGGATCTCGCCGCCGCGGCCGCCGACCGCGACGCCTCCATCCAACAGATTCGTGCGCTGGGCGTGGAGGAGTCACAGATCGACGCCATCCGCAACAACAAGCCGACTGAAACTCTCCAGGCAACCATACGCGCCCCGATCGAAGGAACGGTCGTGGAGAAGCTCATCAGCCCGGGGCAATTGCTGCAGGCGGGCACCACGCAGTGTTTCACGATTGCTGATCTATCGAGCATGTGGGTGCTCGCCAATGTGTTCCCGTCGGACGTGAAAGACGTCGCGGTCGGTGAGACGGTGGACGTCATCACCGACGCCGCGTCGGCCCCAATGCCGGGTCGCGTCGACTATGTCGCCTCGCTCGTGGATCCAACGAGCAAAGCGATTGCGGTGCGTGTGCTCGTGCCGAACACCAATCATGTGTTGCGCAAGGACATGTTCGTCCACGTCGGCATCCATGCCACGCACGAGCACACAGGTCTGCTGGTTCCCACGACCTCAGTGCTGCGCGACGAAGAAAACCTTCCGTTCGTATATGTCGCCGCGGCGAACGGGTCGTACGATCGCCGGCGCATCACGCTCGGCTCACGCGTTGGCGACCAGTACGAGATATCGGACGGTCTCCATCCGGGTGACAAGGTCGTATCAGAGGGCGCGCTCTTCCTTCAGTTTGCGGAGACCCAGTGAGCACCGATACTCCGCCCGGGGTCGAGAGCACGCGACGTCGCGGATCGCGTAAGGTGGTGCCGGAGCACGCTCGTGACGTGCACGGGCCCATCCATCGACTTGTTGGTGCTTCTCTCACGCAGCCGCTGCTCGTGGCGCTGGTCGCCATTGCCGTCATCGGCGTCGGCATTTGGTCATTCCTCCGGCTACCCGTGGACGCGTACCCCGACGTGTCGCCGCCACTCGTCGAGATCACGACGGCCTGGCCCGGACACGCCGCGGAAGAAGTCGAGCGACTGATCACGGTACCGATCGAAGTCGAGATGAACGGTCTGCCGAACCTCACGGTGACACGTTCGATCTCTCTTTACGGACTGTCGAACATCCGTGTGACCTTTCGAGAAGGCACCGACAGCTACTTCGCGCGACAACAGGTCTTCGAGCGGTTAGGCGACGCCGAGCTGCCGGACGGCGTGAAGCCGGGTATCTCGCCGCTCTTCTCGCCGTCTGGTCTCGTGTACCGATACGTGCTGCAGAGCGCGGACCGGAGCGCGATGGAGCTCAAGGTGCTCCAGGACTGGGTGCTGGAGAAAGCATACCGGTCCGTGCCCGGCGTAGCGGACATGTCGTCGCTGGGCGGTGAGACGATGCAGTACCAGGTATTGGTCGACCCGAACAAGCTGGCGGGCGCCGGCCTCACCGTGCAGAACGTCGCCGACGCGTTAGGCGCGAACAATGGCAACGCCGGAGGTGGATTCTACTCCGAAGGCGGCCAGTTCTTCTACGTGCGTGGCCTGGGTCGCGTCGTGAGTCTCGAGGACATCGGCAACATCGTCCTTGCGGTGAAGAGCGGCACGCCGATTCTCGTCCATGATGTCGGTGACGTCGTGATCGGACATGCGCCACGCCTTGGCCAATTCGGCTTCAACGGTGTGAACGACGCCGTCGAAGGCGTCGTGTTGATGCGCACCGGCGAGCAGGCGCAGACCGTCCTCAAAGGCGTCGAAGCGATGACGCAGAAGCTCAACGCGAGCGTGCTGCCGAAGGACGTAAAGGTCCGTCCGTTCTATGATCGCAGTGAGCTCATCGCGCTCACGACGCGCACCGTAGAGGACAATCTGGTGCGTGGTATCCTGCTCGTCATCGTCGTGTTGATCTTCTTCCTCTACGATGTGCGTTCAGGCCTGATCGTCGCGGTGACGATTCCCCTTTCACTATTCTTCGCGTTCATCTGCCTCGATCTCCGGCACATTCCGGCGAATCTCTTGTCGATCGGTGCCATCGACTTCGGCATCATCGTCGATGGCGCGGTGGTGATGGTGGAGAACATCCACCGGCATCTGGCGCGGCGCCACGGTACGGACTACAAGATCCGCAACGTCATCATGGACGCGGCGTCGGAGGTCGACCGGCCCATCGTGTACGCCATCGCGGTGATCGTGGCTGCCTTCCTTCCGATCTACGCGCTCTCAGGGCCCTCGGGCAAGCTCTTCACGCCGATGGCTGACACGACGATCTACGCGCTGCTTGGCTCCCTGGTCTTCACCCTGACAGTGGTGCCGGCGTTGTGCCTCGTGGCGCTGCGCGGCGGGATCAAGGAGAGGCGCAATGCCGCGTTCGAATGGTTGCGTGATCAGTACCAGCGCGGGCTCGATTGGTGTCTAGCGCGCGCGCGCCTAACGATCGGCGTGTCCGTTGCTTTGTTCGCGATCTCGGTGGTCATCACGATGCTGATTGGCGGCGAGTTCATGCCCAAGCTCGACGAGGGCGCGTTATGGGTGCGCGCGACGATGCCATACACGATCTCCTTCGAGGAATCGTCTCGCCTTGTGCCGCAGATCCGTCAGATTCTCTCATCGTTCTCTCCGGTAACCGTCGTCACTTCGGAGCATGGCAGGCCCGATGATGGCACCGATCCGACGGGCTTCTTCAACGCCGAGTTCTATGTCGGGCTCAAACCGTACAGTCAGTGGACCGGGCCGTATGGGGACAAGGACGAGCTGATCGACGCCATCCAACGCAAGCTCGCGGCGTTCCCTGGAATCACCTTCAACTACACGCAGCCCGCGGAAGACGCGGTGGACGAAGCACTCACTGGACTCAAGAGCTCCCTCGACGTGAAGGTGTTCGGCACGGACCTCGCCGTTCTGGAGACAAAAGGCCGCGCCATCAAACGCGTATTGGAGTCCGTACGCGGGATACAACATGTGACGCTGGTCCAGGAGCTCGGGCAGCCGAGCCTAACGATTAGCGCCGACCGCGCGCGGATGGCGCGCTACGGCCTCAACGTCGCCGATCTCAATGGCTTGATCGACGCCGCGGTAGGCGGCTCGGCGGCAACACAGGTCGTACAAGGGGAGCGAAGTTTCGATCTCGTTGTTCGACTGCAACCACAGTTTCGCCAGACGCCGGATCAAATCGGCAACATCCTCGTTGCGACGGCTGAAGGAGCACAGATACCACTTCGCCAAGTTGCGGATATACAGATCGCGAATGGCGCATCCTTCATCTATCGTCAGGACAACTCTCGCTACATCGGCGTTCAGTACTCCGTGGAAGGCCGCGATCTGGCGAGCGCAGTTCGGGAGGCGCGCGACGCCGTGGATCGCCAGGTGAAGCTTCCATCGGGCTATTCAACGCGGTGGGGCGGGGAGTACGAAGAGTACACGTCGTCGCGCAGCCAGATGAATGTCGTGCTGCCGCTCACGATCGTGCTGATCTTCGGCATCCTATTCGTCCTCTATCACAACTTCAAATTCCCGTTCATCACGGTGGTCGGCGTCATTCTGTCCGCGCCGCTCGGCGGCCTGCTCGTGCTGGCACTCACGGGAACGCCGCTCTCGGTGTCGTCGATGATCGGCTTCCTCGCGTTGTTTGGCGTGTCGGTGCAGACCGCCGTGGTCTACATCTCCTACGCGAACGAGCTGCGCCTCGAGGGGTTCGGCATTGCCGAGGCGACCCGCACCGCCGCGTTGCTCCGACTCAGGCCAATCATGATGACAGCGCTCGTGGCCGCCTTTGGCCTGCTCCCGGCTGCGCTCTCGACGGGTGTCGGCTCGGACACGCAGAAGCCCTTTGCCCTCGTGATCGTTGGCGGTCTCTTCTCGCGACTCTTGATCAGCATCTTTCTCATGCCGGTGTTGTACGCGGTCTCGGCAAGAGAGGGGGATCATCTCGAGGTGTAGACGATACCAGTTGCGGAGGTTCGGCGCTCGATCCCGCTCTTTCGCGGGTAGTGGGAGTTCCTTAGTGTAGGGCGGCCGCCACCGTGGCCGCCCTCCTTTTTCGCTGAGCCTCCGTATGCGACTGATCCGCGCGCTCCTTTTCGTCGTCGTCCTGCCCGCCATTGCGTCCGCACAGGGAACGGTTCCGTCGCTGTGGCTCAAGGACACCTTCAAGTCGGCCAAGCTCGGCGCGGATCGTACGATCTACGTGGCGACGCCGGCAAACTACGGCACCTCCGCGCAGCGATATCCCGTGCTCGTACTTCTCGACGCCGAGGACGAGCCACAGTTCACTGCCGCGGTGGCCAACGTCGCGTTCTTGGCCAATCGTGGCTCCATACCCGACATGCTCATCGTCGGGGTCACGAACGGAAAGGATCGCACGCATGACATGACGCCGGCGGCGACAGGTGAAACGGCAAAGAACTTCCCGACCGCGGGCGGCTCCCACGTGTTCACTGATTTCATCGTGGACGAGGTGCTACCGCGCGTGCGCTCCCGATATCGCACCCTGCCGACCACGATCCTCGCCGGCCACTCTTTCGGCGGCCTCTACGCCATCGACGTCGCGGCAACGCGGCCGGGTACGTTCGCGGGAATCGTCGCGATGAGTCCCTCGCTCTGGTGGAACGACTCGACGCCGGCGCGCGCCTACGCTACGGCGATTGCCAAGACGCAGGCGACGACGCGACTGTTCGCGACCAGCGGCGGCCTCGAGGCGCCGATCGATGTCACGACGAAGATCTTCGCCGCGAGGCTCGACTCGATCAAGCCACCGACGTTAGCGTTTGCTTATCGTTTCTATCCCGAAAACACGCACGGCCTCACGCCGCAGCCGAGCCTGATCGATGGCTTGAAGTTTGTTTTCGAGCCGATCTCGCTGACGCGCAGCCCGATGATGGCACTCGGGCCACACTCTGACTCCGCGGCCATCGTGAGCTCGATCATCCAGACGGAGGAGAGCTACGGACGTGGGGCGCGCAGCCTGGGTCTGCCGGACAAGTTCCCGGAGCTGCAAATGAACAACATCGGCTATGCCGTGTTGCAAGGGCTCAATATGCCCAAGATCGCCGCGTGGATCTTTCGGAGAAACGTGACGAACTATCCAGATTCGCCTAACGTCTACGACAGCCTCGGCGATGCGCTGTTGGCCGCGGGCGACAGCACTGGCGCGCGAGCACAATTCCGCACGTCTCGGGATGTTGCGGTGCGTCAAGGCAAGCCGGCAACGGATGAGACGCTGAAGAAGCTCGAGGCCCTGGAGCACGCAGCCGTGCAGGCCGGCAAGGCAAAACCATAAGGCCGCTTCTGATGAGCTGCCTAGACGGCTCAGCCGCCGAGGCTGGCTTGCAGCGTCTGAGGCCACGGCACCCGACACCGCGCCAAGTGTATTAGGACGCGGGAGGATTGTGCCGATGATGAAAACAATCACAGCAATCAGAGGGAGCGTCGTTGCGTTCGCGCTCGCCGTTGGCTCATCCGTAGTACCGGCCTCGGCGAGTTACGCCACGCCAGCGCCGCCGACACGCATCGAGTTGAGCTCGCAGGATGTCGCGGCGTCCAACGCGAAAGTCCAAGCGGCATACAACGCGCTCATCGACATGTGGAGCACCGATTTCAAGACGATTGGCGAGCGCTTCGCCGCGCCGGGCATTGCCCGCTATCGCTCACCGGTGCGCACGCCGTGCGGCGTGATGCAGCCCGGAAACGCCGGCTACTGCTTAGCTGATAATACAATTTACTTTGACGACGTCTTCGTTGCCGCGCAGGCGAAGGTTGCGGCGAACGCGTTAGGCACCGATGGCGACATGGCCGGCCTCGGGGTCATCGCGCACGAGATGGGACACGCGGTGGCAATGCAGCTCGGCCATGTATCGCGCGCGTCGTATGACAATGAGGCGGTGGCGGACTGTCTCGCTGGCGCTTTCGCGCAACACGCGCAGCACGATGGTTCGCTCGAGGCGGGCGACGTGGACGAGGCGATCTTCGGTATGTCGAGCGCCGGCGACCCGACGCCGCAACTCACCGGGAATGACCGCGTCGATCAGCGCATTCTCGCACGGATGGAGATGGTGAGCCACGGAACCCGCGAGCAGCGGGTTCAGAATTTCAGAAGTGGTTTTCAGGGTGGGGCGGGAGCATGCTTGGCCGACTTCCACGGCATGCAGACCTGAGCTTCAAATCGTGACTTGATAAGGGGCTGGGACCAAGAGGTCCTGGCCCCTTCTTCTTTTCCGGACTCCTCGTCTGTCCTTGCCACCGAGCCGGTGGCGCGCCAAGAATAGAGCCATGCTCATCCGGCTCGCCCAGCCTATAGATGGCGCTGCCGTCGCGGAAATTTACCGGCCGGCGGTCGTCGAGCGTGCGACCTCATTCGAGCTCGAGCCACCCGACGCGATCGAGATGTCGCGGCGCATAACGATCTGCCTCGAGCGGCTCCCATGGCTCGTCGCGATGGACGGTGAGGAAGTCGTGGGCTACGCGTACGCCTCACCGCATCGCAGTCGGCCTGCGTATCGATGGTCCGTTGAGGTTTCGGCCTACGTCGATCCAAAGGTGCAGCGCCGTGGAGTAGGCCGATCGCTCTACGAGGCACTTTTCCGCGTGCTCGTGCTCCAAGGCTATCGGAACGCGTACGCCGGCGTCACACTACCTAACGAGGCGAGCGAGCGATTCCATCGGGGCGTCGGCTTCACCCCGATTGGTGTATTCCGCCACATTGGTTTCAAGCTCGGGGCGTGGCACGACGTCGCCTGGCTCGAACGTGCGCTTGCCGCGGCTAACAGCGCGGCCCCTGCGCCGACAATTCCGTTCGCATTGCTCGCCAGCTCGCCGTTGCTCGGCACGACTCTGTCCGGCGCACCGACACCGCGCTTCCGTTTCGCGACAGTATCTGACATACCGGCCATCCGGACGCTGATCGACGGATCTGTGCGCGGGTTGAGCGAGCCATTTTACTCGCCGCAACAGATCGACAGCGCACTCCGCTATCTCTTTGGTGCGGATAGCCAAATCATTGCCGACGGCACGTATTTCGTTGCCGACGCGGATGGAGAGGTGATCGCGGCGGGCGGCTGGAGCCGGCGCCAAACGCTCCACGGCGGCGATCAGTTCAAGGGCACTGACGATCCACTCTTGGATCCGCGTACGGAGCCCGCGCGGATACGCGCGTTCTTCGTCGATCCGCGGTGGGCGCGTCGCGGGATCGGCCGTCTGCTCTTTCACGTGTGCTCAACCGCGGCGCGCGAGGCGGGTTTCCGAGCGCTCGAGCTCACCGCGACGCTACCAGGGGAGCCACTCTACAGAAGCCTCGGCTTTCAGGTCGTGGAACGTGACGCCGTGGAGATGCCCGATGGTGTCCAGCTTCCCACGGCGCGCATGCGCCGTTCCCTCGGCTCTAGTCCGCCTGAATCGCGATCAATGGATTGACGCGCGTCGCTCGGCGCGCGGGCACCAATGTCGCCGCGCCCCCCGCGACGAGCATGAGGACAAGGGCGATTGTCCACGTCGACGCGTCGAGCGGACTCACCCCGTAAAGCGCGAACGTCAACAACCTCGTCACGATCGCGCCGCCTAACGACCCGAGAATGAGACCGAGGATGACGAGACGCAAGCCGTCGAGCGCCATGAGCCGAAGGAGGCCCGAGGCGGAGCTGCCGAGCGCGGCGCGAATCCCGAGCTCCCGCGTTCGCCGCGCCACGGCATAGCTCAACACGCCGTAGAGCCCAGCGATGGCAAGTGTGAGGGCGACGACCGCGAAAGCACCGAGCAGACTGAGATAGAATCGTGGCTCCCCGAGACTCTTGGAAATCACTGCCGGCATCGATGAGACACGGGCCACAGCCGCGGTGGGATCCACGGCGCGGATCGCCGCGCGCACCGCCGGCGCGACGGACGTGGGGTCGCCACGCTTCACACGGATCATCAACGGGAACGTTGCCCACTGGCCGGTGCGCGGATACGTCCAATACATCTCAGGCGCGGGCGGCACAAATGGGCCCATGTTGCGTATGTTCGAAACCACGCCGACGATAGTCGCGAACGTGGTGTCCGAAAGATGAAAGCGCTTGCCGATCGGATCCACATTTTTCAGGTCACGTTCAACCAGCGCCTGATTCACGACCACGACCGGTGGCGCGGCCGAGTCCGCGAAATCATTCTGCGTGAGCAGCCGCCCAGCGAGCAATCGCTGATGGGTGAGTGCGAAGAAGCCGGTGGAGACGCGTCGGAACTCCACCATCGGTTGGCGCGTCGGATCTCCCTTCGGCTCACCCTCGTAGCGGATGTTCGAGTTGTTTCCCCAATTCACATACGGAATGAGCGAGATCGAGCCTGCGCTCTCCACGCCTGGTATCGTGCGAATGGCATCGAGCGTCGGCTCGAGGAAAGCCATCGGAGCCGAGCGGCTGACGTAACGCGCCGGCGCGGTCGTCACGTTCATGGTGAGGACGTGTGCGGTCTCGAATCCTGGATCATTGCCCAAAAGGCCCGCGAAACCCTTGAGTGTGAGGCCCGCACCGATGAGCAGCACGAGTGAGAGCGCGATCTCGACGACGACGAGCGTGCGAAGCGCGCGATGTTGCTCACGTCCCGCGCCACCTCCGCGGCCGCCACGAAGTGCATCTTGCGGATCGACGGACGCCCCGCGCCATGCCGGAACGATGCCGCAGGCAATGCCCACGACCACCGCGAGCACCAGAGCGATACCGATCACGCGGGCGTCGACCCGCAGCCCGGCGAGCTGCGGAAGTTGGGCGCTTGCGAGCGCACCAATCGTTCGCACGCCGGCCACGGCGACGCCGAAACCGAAGAGCACTCCACCGATAGTGATGAGCATGCTTTCAATGAGTGCGGGACGCATCGCTCCCCATTGGGTAGCGCCGAGCGCCGTGCGTACGGCCATCTCCCGGCGTCGATGAACACCACGCGCGAGGAGAAGGGCCGCCACATTTGTCGCAGCGATGAGGAGCACCATACCCACCGCGCCCAAGAGCAACAGCAGCGGTTTGCGGACGGCGTCGACGTTCTCTGCCTGCAAGGGCGCAACCCGAACATCTTCGCCGCGCAGCACTGGATTCTCAGCGACGATGCCGCCAAACACGGTGCGCAGCTCCGACTGAGCAGAGAGCGGCGTCGCCCCGTTCGTTAGGCGGCCGAGGACGAGGAGATAGTTGCTGCGGCGCTGCGCAAGCTGCTCCCCAGTGAACCGAATGGGCATCCAGACGTCCGCGCGCAGTACGTTGAAGCCATGCGGTACGTGAAAGTCGGGCGGTGCGATGCCAATGACGGTCGTCGGCTCGCCATCGATACCAAGCGTCGTTCCGACGATCGATGGATCGGCGCCGAGCTTCGTGCGCCAAAACTCGTCACTGAGCACCACGACCGCTGGCTGGCCGACATGATCGTCGTCAGGCATCACGAGCCGTCCGCGCTGAGCGACGGCGCCGAGCGTCGTGAAGAAATTCCCGGTGACATAGATCTGGCTTGCTTGCACGGCTTCCGTGGGCAGCGTCACGAGGGCGGTGCCAAAGGAGATTGCCGCAAGCCCCGTGATGCGTTGCGCGCGGTGCGCCAGGTCGGTGTAGGTCGGTGCGGACAGGGGCCACGTGCCGAGCGGCCCCGAATGCGGAGTGGTGCGGTGTACCGCGACGAGTCGCTCGGGCTCGCGAAAGGGCAGCGACTGAAAGAGCGCCCGACTGATGGCGCTCGAGATCGCGGTCGTGGCGCCAATGCCGAGGGCGAGGCAGAGCACTCCCGAGATGGCAACAGTTGGCGACCGAAAAAGGCCGCGGGCGGCGGAGCGGATGTCGGAGAACATGTCTGAGTCTGCGGCTCGTTTGCTTCTCTAGACACCCTCTCGTGCCGAAGCGTTTAGCCGAGGGACGAACCGCCTGGATAGCGTGGGAATGTCGAGCGCCCTCGAGGGATTCATGGCCGGGAACAAGGGCAGGAAAGGGATTTGCATCATGGACGGCGCTCGCATATCCGCTGTTCGACGCCAGTCTATCCCGTAAAGCACGAGCACCGAGTATGTTGGTTTCCCGTCGGGAGGCCGAGACGCTCCTCACACGATTCAGGCTCGTAGTGCCTTTTACGCTTCTCGTCGCCTGTAGCGGCGAGAGCACGACGCCGGTGCCGCCCATCGGGCCGGTGACATTCGTCGTGGCGAACGATCTTATCGCGCCGGTGACATTCTCGGTGGATGGGTCACCTTACGTCATCTTGTCGAGCGGACGCACGACGTCGATCACGGTGTCCGCCAGCTCGCGGCTCACATGGACCTCGGCCAAGCCCGCGGATGCGCAGGGCCAGAGGATTCCCGACGAAATCGGCGACGTTCGGGTCAACGTTGCCGGCCTCGGTGGCTCGCTCGAGATCACGAATGTCATTGGCGACCAGACCTATTTCACCGCGCGCATCTTCAACTTTACCGGTGGCCCGGTCTCGATCGGTGTCTTCGATGGTACCAAGGTGTGGTGCGCGTCCTTGCTTCCCGCAGCGACGATGAGCGGTCCGGGCTTCACCGTTATCGGCTATTATCGGTTGTTGCCGGCGACGGAGCTGCGCGCATACACGACCACGGCGAACTGCAGCGGACCGTACGTCACGTGGCCATCGTCGCAGATCACGGGTCTCCAAGCGAACTCGGGATTGTTGACGCTGTCGCTCGAGTCCACGCGGTAGTGCGGGTCTTGGAGGCACGCCGAGTACTCTCGGCGGACAAGCGGGGAAGCTCATGGCCAGTGGTCGTGGAGACGGATCACGGTGCCCGCTTCACGAAGCTCCGCGGCGCGGCACAGGGAACCGGCGCGCTGGTCGCGGAAGTCATCGTCGCCGTGCTTGCCGAATCTCTCGGCCTGCGCGTGCCCGAAAGGTCACTCATCCGCTTTGCGTCCGAGGTGCCCTCCGAGGACGCGAACGACGAGCTGGCCGACCTCCTGCGAGCAAGCGCTGGAATCAATCTTGGCTTTGCGTATCTCGATGACGCACGCCACTTCGCGCCCGCCACCGACGTGGGCCGCGTTAGGCACGAGGAGGCTGACAAGATCCTGTGGCTCGATGGCCTGGTCGTAAACCTCGACCGCTCAGCGCGAAATCCCAATTTGCTCTGGCGCGGTGACGATCTCTGGCTCATCGACCATGGCGCGGCACTGAGCTTTCAGTACGCGTTGCCGGCAGTAGACGCAGCCGTGGCGCGACGACAATACGTGCTGCGCGAAGCGCACCTCTTTCAGAACCAGGCTGCCGATCTCGGGCCAGTCGATGAGGAGCTCGCCTCTCTTTTGCCGGCGGACGTCATCGAACGCGCGGTCACCGAGGTGCCTGACGAGTTCCTCACGCCGCTCTTGCCCTCGAGCGGGGCGCCGATGTCCGAAGCTCTTGTGCAGCGAAGGGCGGCATACGTCGATTACCTGTCGCGACGTCTGGAGCCGCCGCGGCCCTTTCTCACGCCGGTGGTGGCGCCACCTAACGAGATGCGACGTCGTGGTCGGCCAGAGTGGGTCGGTCGGATCCGGTGAGCACGGCGATGCGGCGGTTCCGGCGGCGCGTGAACCGGCGGCTGTATCGATTGCTTTTCCGCGTGTACCGGGCAGCCTTCCCAGCGCCTCCCGCCGGCCACGGACGCATTCCAGCGGCGTCTCTGTCGCGTATTCTCGTCGTGAGGCACGATCGTGTCGGTGACATGATCGTCACGACTCCTGCTCTGGCCTTGTTGGCTGAGCTCGCACCTCACGCCGAGATCGATGTCCTCGCCTCCCGAGCCAACGCACAGGTGGTAATGACTGACTCGGGTGTCTCTCGGGTATTCGTACGCAAGGGCTGGAGCGACTGGCTCCTGCTTTTTCCCGCGATGCGCCGCCGCCGGTACGACGTGATCTACAGCTTCATTTATGGTAGAGGACTGCGTGAAGGTCTCATCGCCAGTGCCATCGCGCGGCGGGAAACGCGCAAGTTTTCGGTGATGCGACCAGCGCGTTATGCCGGGCTATTCACCGCGGTGATACGGGCCCCTCGCTCATTGCGGCACATGGCCGACCAGCTGATGTTCGTCGTGCGCGCGACAATCGAGTCGCCCGATACCCGCGGGGATGAGCGACACCGCATGCACATCGCCGTGGATGCACAGGCGAAGCGGCGAGCGGCAGCCTTTGTCGCCGAGCATGGATTGAGCGAGTTCGTCGCGGTGAACATCTCGTCGGCGGAGGCGTGGCGGGAATGGCCTTGGGAGAATTGCGCGAAAGTGCTGCGTGTGCTCCTGCCGCGCTGGCCCGATTTGACCTTCGTGCTCACCCCTCCGCCCGCAGCCGAAAAGATCAGGCACGCGGAGCAGGCAATCGCCGCGTGCGCCAGCGATCGGGTCATCCTTTGTCCGCCTTCGCCACGATTTCTCGATCTCGTTGCGGTGGTGCAGCGAGCGAGCCTGGTGCTCACCTGCGATACTGCGAATGTGCACGTCGCATCGGCGTGTGGTTGCCCAATCATCGCGCTCTATGCTGGGATTCGAACGACGCCGGGACTCTGGTCGCCGTTCGGTGTACCAGCACGGGAGGTTCGGGCAGCGCCGGGACATGCCGTCAGCACTATCCCCGCGGAGGAAATCGTGCGTGCTTGTGAGGAGTTGTGCGCCCAGATCGCGCAACCATGGAGTGTGCGCGTTTGACCGCCCTTCGTATCGGTCACTGCACGATGGGAGACGGACACTAGATGCGTGTGCTCGTCAGCCGCACCGATCGCATTGGGGACGTCGTCCTCACGCTTCCGCTCTGCGCGCTTCTCAGAGAGAAGTTGGGAGCGGAAGTGATCGCGCTGAGCCAGGAATATTGTCGCCCGGTGTTCGAAGCCTGTCCGCACGTCTCCGAGGTGGTGGAGTGGGACGGCGTGGAGAAGCGCGGTCGAGCGCAGCGTGACCTGCTCGCCCGCTGCCATGCCGACGTGATCCTCCACGTGTACCCGCGCATGGCAATCGCGAACGCGGCACTCGCGGCTCGAATTCCGCTGCGCATCGGCACGAGTCACCGATGGTATCACTGGGCGACGTGCAATGAGCTCGAGCACTACAGCCGGAAGCGTTCGAACCTTCACGAAGCCCAACTCAACATCCGGCTCGCGCGCCGTCTGCTCGGCGACATCGCACCATCTGCGCAGAGCCTCTCCTGCCTAACGACTCTCCAGCCTCGCGCGTCGCTCCCCTCGGAAGTCGAAGGGCTGCTCGACCCCTCCGTCACGACCGTGGTCCTGCATCCAGGCTCCGGCGGCAGTGGACGAGAATGGCCCCTCGATCGTTGGCATGATCTCGCCTGGTCGCTCGTTGGAGAGAGTTTTCAGCTGTTGATCTCTGGCTCGGAGACGGAGAGACTGGCGCTCGAGCCGTGGCTCGCGACGCTTCCACCGCACGCGGTGGATCTCATGGGTCGGTTGGATCTCGCCCAGCTGATTGCACTGCTTGCGCGTGTCGACGGCATTGTTGCCGCAAGCACAGGACCGCTGCATCTCGCGGCCGCGCTCGGCCGGCATGCGCTCGGTCTGTATCCTCCCACGCCGCCGATGCACGCCGGTCGGTGGGCACCGCTGGGCCCGCGCGCGGAGTATCTCTCGATCAACGACCCATGCGACGCGCACGTCCTGTCTGGATCGCCGCTCGAGATAGGTTGTGAGTGCATGCGCGGCATCACCGTGCACGACGTGAAAGCCCGAGTACTGTTGTGGCGGCGAGCAGTGAGTGTCGAAAGGTAGAGGGTAGAGGGTAGAGGGCGCGTGGCGCGTGGCGCGTGAAGACTACTTGCTCACTTTGGTGCATAAGGACATCACTGCTGAGGAGCACGTCAGCGGTCTCAGCGCCGTGTCAGCGGTATCAGCGGCCCTCCGTTCCGATTCGTCTCATGAAGCCGCGTTCTGCGACAGCGAAGGAAATCGATAGACGCCAATCCAAAGGTGGAACGTGGGAAGTGGCGAGTTTGCGCTTCGTTCGCCACGCATTCCGCGCCCCACGAATCCCTCTTTACAGGCCCGGAGCGCGGTAGGCGACGAACATCGTGCCCGTGATCCGCACGAGGGGTAAGCGCTCCGCGAGCTCGTTGAGCGCTCGATAAACACCGGGTGAGTGCGACGGACCCGCGTAGTCATGCCAGAGTACGAGGCCGCCGGGCTTGACGAGGGCGAGCGCTTTCTCGCTGTCGCTCCTCACGTACGAGTAAGCGTGCGATCCATCGACGAAGACCAGATCGCACTCTCCGCCCCACCGCGATATGTCCAGCGCCTTGCTGTCGCCGAACAGCTGCTCGACCTTCGACGCTTCCGGCGTGCCCGAGTAGAGAAAGCTCGTGTACGCCGACTCGCTCAGGGCTGCGGCTGTATCGCCAGCATCGTCCGCGGCATCTTGTCGATAGATGGCTCGTTCCTCCGGCGCGAGGGTCAGCGTGATGACCTTGGCGTCAGCGGGAGAATTGCGCGCCCAGAGATACGTCGTTCGCCCCATGCAAGTGCCGAATTCGAATAGACGGCGTGCGTGCTTCGCGAGCACGGCGAGCATCCAGCTCTCGACATCGGTCGTGCTTCCTTGCACGTCGAATGGTCCTCGGCCAACGAACGCGACCTCGGTTTCCAGCGTTGGGCCAAAGGGTCCCGGGCGGAAAATCGGATCGACCACGTCTGGTAACACGGCGCGGATGGGCCACTCCTTCAGCAACCTCCGTTGCTTGCGCTCGCCGCGCTCACGCAGGTAGCCGTAAAGCGTTATCGCTTCAGCGACCACCAGGAGGACTAGAAGGATGTAAATAGCCGTGTTTTCCACGAGACGCGCGGTGCCTGGTGTGTGTAAATGCTAATCATCGACGAGCTCGGCAAGTAGTGCGGGAAGCGTTGCCTGCGGACCATATCGTTCACGACACGCGGTGGCGGTGCGTTCGCGACGGCGCGCGACCTCGTCCGCCGGCAAGCCCCACGCTTCGGCGAATGCCTCCGCCAATGGCTCGGGCGAGAAAATGTCGAGTGTCCAGCCGAGCGCACCGCCGTCGAGAATTTCCAGCGGCCCGCCGTGATCGGGCCCCATCAGCAGAAGGCCGCGCTGCGCTGCCTCCGGAAAGACCATTCCAAACGGCTCGTCCGCCGGAAGCAGCGCCATCACTTCGCAGCGCGCGTACACCGATTCGAGGGTAGGCTGATCGAGAAAGCCATGAAAATGAACCGCTGTGTCGATCTGCAGGGAGCGGGCGAGCGTTCGCAGGTTTTCTTCGTCAGGTCCCTGACCCACAATGTGGAGCTCGTGCGCACCGGGGTGCCTCTTGGAGAAACTGTGAAAGCCGCGCATGACCATCTCGATGTTCTTCAGTTCCTCGAGCCGGCTGTGCACGAGCACGCGCAGACCGGAGCTGTCCAGACCCCCACTGCCGCGCGGAGGAATGGCGCCGACAATCGGCACGGTGGGGTGAATGATGCTGTCGGCGTTGCGGCCGTAGACCCTTCGCACCAGCTCGGCGCTAAAGCTGCTGTTCGCGATGATGCGCGTGAGTCGTGGCAGCGCCGCGGCGTCGAGCGCGCGTTCGCTTTGCAGCTTCGCGCTGTTAGCCAGCGCGGCGTCGTGCTTCGCGAATGTCGCGCGCGCCGCGGCGATGAGAAGCGCGTCGTCTTCGGATGGATGTTGCTCGGCGCGCGCCGCCAGCGTCGGGCTTCCCTCGCGAGCGTAGAGTCGGCGTGACGGCTCGTTGCAGTACCAGACCACTCGTTCCGCGCCAGGGACCGCTGCCGCGACGATGTTCGCGGGGAAATTCTCCGCAAGCACGACACGCGCACCGGCGAGCGCTTCGCCCTGGCGCGCTACCCGACGGTACAGCTTTGAATGACTTCCCGGCATTCCGATGCCGTCTGTCCATCGCTTCCCCACGACCCGAACATCCGCGACTGCGCTGAGCTGTTGCCAGCGCTCGGCATCGAATGCCGTGGTGACGAGCCGAATGTCGTGTCCCGCGCGCCGCAGATATTCCGCGTGACGTGCCGCCAGGATCTCGGCGCCGCCAGGCGTGGTGAACGACGGATGCGCCATGCCGATCAGCATGATCGGCAAGGATAGCTGACAAAAGGGAAGGCGGAAACGTCGGAGACCAAGAGGCCGACCCAAAAATCGAAAGCCGCGACAGTGGGCCGCGGCTTTCGATAAATGTCGAAACTTCGGTTCACGGCTACGGGGGCGAGAAATGCCCCTGCACGCCGTCGATCACGTCCGGCCCTTTGATGTTTGGGTTAGCGAACCGCTCGATGTCGGGAACAGGCAGGCACACCGTTCCGCCATACACCCCGCCGCCCACATAGGGGGCCCCGATCGCCGGAACGAGCGGAAGTGAGAAGCGCTCGATGTCGAAAGCGCGGAAGCCCTCGAGAAAGAGCACGCGCTGACGCTCACCGGCGATCAATGTCTTCATCGATGCGGCGTCGGTTGCGCCCGTGTACGCGCTCAGGCCCACCGCGGCGCGCATATTGTTGATGATCGTCACGCCAGCGGCTCCGCCCTGCGCTTCGGCGAGGATCAACTGCGCCTCGGCGTAGCGTGCGATCGGCAGCGGAAGCGCTTCGCCGGCCGTGAGACTGGCCGCGTTGTACTTCGCCGGGATGTAGATGGTGTTGATCCCGTCCGCCGGACGCGTATTGAGCTTGAGTGTCGTGGAGCGCGGATCGAGCTCATTGTTTTCCGTTGTGAGCGCGCGCGTCGATGCCTCGACCGTGGAGGTGCCATTGGTCGAGATGGAGGTAAAAGCAGGATTGAAGCGGCGCGTGTTCGCCGCGTCCATCGTCGCATTGAAGACGAATCCCGAAGGAATGAGCTGGGCGTCCGCTATCGCGCCCGCGTTGTTGTGTAGAAAGAGACGCACGCGCGCGCGACCGAGCAGCGCGGCGTTCTGGATAGTCGTTAGCCCGGCCGACTGCGCCGCCGTGATGGCATCGCTGAAGCGTGTCTCGGCGAGCGCGAACATTCCCTTCTGATCGACGAGCGGACCAAGATCGAACGCCGCCTGGCACATCGCCATCCCGAGCGTCGCATAGCTGAAGCCGGCGTACAGATTTGTTTGCGCCAGAAAGGTTATGCGGTTCGGCACCTGCGCGGCACTCCAGCTGGTTAGGCGCGCAATTGCCTTATCGGCTTCGGCGCGCGCGGTAGAGAGCGGCGTATAGATGCCGGTGGTCGTGGTGCATGGGTTAATCCCATAAAAGCCGGACGTGAAGCCGTTGTCGCGGCGATCGAGATTCCAGTTGCCGTTTTGCAGCGTCGCATCGTGCAGCTCGTCGGTCGCGATGCCTTCGCCCATGATGAAGCTTCCATAGGCGCACTCGAAATCGCCAATGACGCTGTTGACCATCAACTGCGCGTTGGACGGGTCGTCAAAGACGCTCGCGTCCACGCTGTTTGGGTTTTGGACCGTAAGGAGGTCGGAGGTGCTCATGCAGGCAGCACCTAACGACAGAGCGATGGCGGCCGCCGTCAACCGCATCCCGGCCGCAAGGCTCGAGAGGTGACGCTCGGCTCGAACTCTGAGGTATGGCATAGGAATGAGATGACGGTGATCAGTAGGTAAGACGCAGCGAGAAGAGGACCGACATGAGCTGAGGATACTCCGTCTGGTCCGTACCGATGTTGTTGTTGTTGCCACCGGCAGTGGGCGGGATACTCGTTTCCGGATCGATGCCGCTGTAGTGCGTTCTCGTCGCTAGGTTGCGGCCCGTGATGCTGAATCCAAGCTCCTTCGCACCCACGCGGGCGGCGAGGCGAGAAGGAGCGTCGAGCGACAGTGTCACTTCGCGGAGCTTGGCGAAGCTCGCCGAGCGGATGAAGTAATCCTGGAGCACTCCGCCATTCTGTGCCGTTGCGATGATCGCTGGACTGTATCGCTCCGGATAGATGTCTTCGATGCAGGCCAGGAAGGCTTGGCACACTTGCTCGGCGTTCGTGTCGGTCTTTCGGAAATTGGTCTGGAAGTCGACAAGAACGTACAGCCGGGCGGGTCCGTAGCGGAATGAGTTGGTCAGCGATCCAGTCGTCGCTGGAATCGAGTGACCGAAGTACATGAGTGGCGCCTGGATTGTCGACGTGCCGGGTACGAAGCACGGCATCACACCACCCCGTGCGTCGTCGCACATCGGGTTGATCGCCGTCTTCGTCGCCGGATCGTACGTCGCGCTGACGACGCGATACGTGAAGAGATCGAAGGGCGAGTAGCCGACGCGATGAAACACGTCACCGACGGTGCCGATGCCCGTATTGCCACCAGTGACGTTGATGAGCGTATCCTGACCGGTGAGCCGAATGATCTTCGAAGACGTGTTCGCGAGGTTGAACTGCATGTCCCAACCGTAGCGCCGTTGATTGACGACCTGACCCTTGATCGAGAGCTCGATGCCATGCTTGTTGATCTGCCCCGCGTTCACGAATTGCGAGCTGGCACCGAAACCGGTTGACGGCGCAACTTTGCGCGCCAGAATCGCGTCGCGGGAGACTTCGTTGAAGTAGGTGAAGTCGACGCCGATCCGATCGCGAAAGAGTCCCGTCTCGAATCCGAGCTCGCTGCCGAGCACGCGCTCGGGTTTGAGCTCCGCGTTACCGATCGCATTGTTGGTGAGTATCGTCCCACCCGGTCCAGCAACAGGATTGAGCGTCTGCAGCGCGGAGTTCACTTGCGGCTGCTGGCCGGAACCACCGTAGGCGCCCCGGAAGCGCAGCTCATCGACAAACGTCGGCAGGAGGCTTTTGACGCGCGGCTCGTCAGACGCAACCCACGAGAGGCTCGCCTTCGGATAGGTCGTGAAGCTCGCCTTGCTGCCGAAGGCGCTGTTGTTGTCCACGCGCACGGCACCCGTTACAAAAAGACGATTGCTGAATGCGAACTCTTGCTGGCCGAACGCGCCTAACGTGTTATTCGCGATCAGGGTGGATGTGGGCGCCGTCTTGGTGCCGAGCGCCGTGATCGACGACAGGCCCGGACTCGGATAGTGCGTGCCCGACGCGGCGAGGGCGACCTGCTGGTTGGTGTAGTACTGCACACCCAACGTGCTCTTCGACTGGATCTGCGGCCGCACGTCGAAGTGCACAGTGCCCGCGTAGTCGAAGGTGTTGAACGTCGTTTGCTGCGTCGTTTGCGCGCGATTGCCGTCGAAGTTAGCGCCGAGGAAGAAGACGATGACGGAGTCTTTCTGATAGGGCAAATAACTGTTGATGTCTTCGACCGTGTAGTCCGTGCCTAACAGGAAACGGTTCGACATCCACGAGAAGGGATCGTACTTGATCGAGCCGCTGCCGGTGAAGCGACGTACATCCTGCCACCGCTGCGTCGCTGCTTGTACTTCGGGCGGGCCAACGATGCTGCCACGCGACCATCCACAGCCACGAGGCGCGGGCGTTGGGCAGGCGATCGTCGTACGCTGCGGCAGAGCGAAGACACCCCACATCGGTCCGGACCCACCGCCTTCGGGCGCCGTCTTCGTACGGCTGAGCAGATAGCCGACGTTTGTCTCGATATCGAGCTTGCTGTTTGGTACGAGCGACAGGTTCGTGCGCACGTTTTTCTGATCGCGCCCGTTGTTGGGGACGATGCCATTGGATTCGTGATACTCACCGGCAACGAAGTACCGATATGCCGTGTTTCCACCGCTGGCGTTCGCGACAAAGTTGTTGATCGGCCCATTCTGGAAGAGCGGTGTGCCATGGGCGGCCTCGCTGTTCACGAAGTTGATCGAGTGGAGCGTGCCGTCGGCGGGGTTGATCCAGTAGTTCGTTGGAAAGCGTCCCGCCGCGTCGTTGAACCACTGACTGCCACTCTGCGCAATGAAGGTGAACTTCGGGGCGCCCGCTTCGCCTTTCTTCGTGATGATGTTGATGACGCCGCGAGCGGCTTCCGTTCCGTAGAGGGTCGAAGCCGCGGGACCCTTGAGTACCTCGATGCTCTCGATCTCTTCGGGTGCGATGTCGTTGAAACGACCGACGATACCAGTCTGTCCGTTGTCGGTGCGAATGCCGTCGATGTAGACGAGCGGCGTACTGGACAGCGAGAAGGTACCCACGCCGCGGATGCGGATCTGCGCTCCGCTGCCGACCTGTCCCGTCGTGGCGATGATGTTCACACCCGCTGCTCGGCCATTGAGCAAACCCTCAACTGTAGGCACGGTGGTCTGAGCCATCACGTTCGCCACGTTCACGGATGCGACCGAGGTGCCCAGCTCGCGCTTCTCAGAGCCGCCGGCCGTGCCCGTCACCACGAGCTGGTCCAGCTCGAGCGCCCGCTCGGCGAGCGCGATACGGATGTCCGTGCGTCCGACGCGTACCGTGTCCGTCACGGGGCGGTAGCCAATATAGCGAACGCTCAACACGACCGTCTCACCCGAGAGGCCGGCGATGGTGAATCGTCCGTTGCCGTCGGTGACGGCCCCGCGTCCCGCCACCCCCGCGACGCCGACCTGCACGCCACCGAGTGGACGCTGCGTCGCCTCGTGGATGACGGTTCCCGATACACTGCCAGTCTGTGCACCAGCGACTCCCTGCGCGGCGAGCAGGATCGCCGCGGAAAGAGCGCTGGTTTTCGCCATCACGAGCATTCTGCGCTGATTCATTGTTGGTCGGCCTCTCTTAGGGTTCCTGCGGCAGCACGAGGAGCTCGAGGTGCGACGGCTGCGCGGCTGAGCGGTACACGCGCTGCGTCGCCTTACGGAAGTCGCCCTCGGTAGCCTCGTAGATGTTCATGAACTGATGCGGATTGCGATCGATGAGCGGGAACCAGGTGCTCTGTACCTGCACCATGATTCGATGTCCCTTCTGGAACGTGTGGTACTTGTCGCGCAAATCCCACTCGAGCGGCGTCACCTGGTTAGGCACCATTGGCTCGGGCTTGGTGTAGCTGTGGCGATACTTGGCGCGGTACACCTCGGCACCGACGAGCATCTCGTAGCCACGCATGCGCCGATCGCTCTCATCGCGCATCAATGCCGCGCGCTCGCGCAAATTGGTGTTGGGATTGAATCCGGCCGGCCCATAGTCGGGATAGACGTCGATCAACTTCACGATGTAGTCCGCGTCCGTACCCGAGGTCGAGAGGCGCATGCGTGCGATCACCGGTCCGGCGATCGTCACACTCTCGGTGAGTGGTTCGGTCTGATACGTCAACACGTCGGGACGCGTGGACGCGAACCACTGATCCTCCACCATCCAGAGAAATCCTTGCGTCGGTCGCTTCTCGGTCGTGAATGGAACCGGGTGCGCAGGGTCGTCCACGTAGCTGTCGTACGCTTCACCCGTCTCCTTCGGCGCGGAGAACGCGAGCTTGCCGGCCGCCTGCATATAGAGATTCCTCTTCACGGCGACCCGCGGTGGCCAATGATCGTAGGTCTTCCACACGTTGGTGCCGGACTCGAAGACGACCGCTTCGGGAATCGTGGCCGGCTTGTCTTTCAGATAATGCTGGAAGAACGGCAGCTGCACCTCCTTCCGGAAATACTCACCCGTGGATGAGCCGAACTTCACCGGACCGAGTGAGTCGCCTCCGCCCGCGCCCCAGCCGCCGTGATTCCATGGTCCAACGACGAGCGTGCTCTGATTGGTCGGATTCTCCTTCTCGATCGTGTAGTAAATGCTCATCGGGCCGTAGAAGTCTTCCTGATCGAACCAGCCGGTCACGTTGAGAATCGCGTGCTTGATGCCCTTGAGGTCCTTGAGCGCGTTCTGATCCTGCCAGTACGAGTCGTAGTTCGGATGCTTCAGGAAGTCGTCCCAGGTTGGGACGGCGCCGTGGAAGTAGACATCGTTCACGCGCTTCGCCGTTCCGAGATCGAGAAAGAAGTGGTACGCGTCGTTGGTGCCGTAGTCGAAGGGCACCGGGCGATCGGTCGTCTGCGTCGTGCGCGGACGCGCGTTGCCGACCAGCCAGTTGAACGCGTACATGAACCGAAACGCGCCGTTGTGATGGAAGTCGTCGCCCACGAACATGTCGGATGGTGACGACTGCGGCGACGATGCTTTGAGCGCGGGGTGGGCGGCAATCATACCCATCACGGTTTGCCAACCGGGATACGAGATGCCCCACTGGCCAACCCGCCCGTTGTTATGCGGGACGTTCTTCAGCAGCCACTCGATGGTGTCGTAATTATCGGAGCTCTCATCGACGTCCTGCGGACCGTGTTTCACCGGCTTGTACGGGTTCATCACCCGGAACGTGCCTTCGGAGCGAAACTTTCCGCGGGCGTCCTGATACACGAAGATGTAGCCGTCGCGATCGAACTCGGGCGACGGACCCAGCACGCGCCGGTACTGGTCGAGCGGATACGGGCCAATGCCGTACGGCGTGCGGAGGAGCATGATCGGCACCGTCGTCGTGTCTTTGGGCGAGTACACGATGGTGTAGAGCTTCACGCCATCGCGCATCGGCACCATGTACTCGGCCTTGTCGTAATGCGTGCGTGCGTATGAGGTGTCTTCTTGTTGCTGCGCGTCAGCGCGGCGTGCGAGGGGAAGCGAGACGCTGACAGCGAGGACTGCGGCGACAACGAATCGGAAGGGCCGCGGGGGTGTGGTGCTGAGCATGGCCTGTCCTGAGGGAACGGGGTGGCACGCGTTAGGCGCGACGGCGCGCGGGAGGGGGCTGGCGAGCCAGGAATGCGATCAGCTCTAGCGCGACGATTATGGTACACCGTCGTGGTGTACGCAATGCCGGCGGAGGCGTGGCGCCCGCGGCGTACCGCCGATGTATACCAAGTTCTGCATCCGCTGCTTGCGCGGCCGGTAGCACGTCCGTAGGTTGGCTGCCGTGTCGACCTCCGCCTCTCCGCGCGTGGCCGTGCGTGCCATGCGCAATGGCCAGCCCAAACCTGACGAACAGCGCGCCTCGTCCATCGACGGGCGCTCGGATCACGTCTCCCGCGTCTACAACGAGCTCCGCGCGCTGATTGTCACCGGGCAGCTCCCGCCGGGCGCTCGCATCGCCGAGCGCGCCGTGGTCAACCGCATGGGACTGAGCCGAACGCCAGTGCGCAGTGCCCTGCATCGCCTGCAGCAGGAAGGCTTCGTGGCCTCGTCGGGCATCGGCCGCGATCAGCGATTGATCGTTACCCCGCTCACCCAGAACGACGGCCGCGAGCTCCTGCGCATCGTTGGGCATCTCGAGGGACTCGCTGCCCGTGAGGCGGCGTCGCTGCCCGTCGATCGCCGCCGAGCGGTCGTGCGCAAGATGCGTGAGATCAATCGCGAGCTCGGCATCGCCTCCCGAACGCGCGGCAACCATGTCCGTGCCTTCGAGCTCGACCTCGAATTTCATCGGACGTACGTCGAGGGGGTCGTAGGCCCCCGACTGCTTGCACTGCATCGCGCGATCAAGCCGCAAAGCGAGCGCTACACGCGGTTATACGCCAGTGTGTTGCTCGACGAGCTGCCGACGTCTGTGAAGGAGCACGAAACGATCAGCCGCGCAATTGCGGCCGGCGATCCGCATGGCGCGCAGAGTGCCGTCGAGACCAACTGGCACAACGCGGCGCAGCGGCTGGCGGCAGTGATCGCGGACCTCGGCGAACGAGGCCTCTGGCACTTGCGCTGACGTTTGGTGTGACCGCGCAGCATTGCGGCCGAGTTGGTATACCAGCATTATTCGCGCGCGCTTCCCCGCGTTGCGCCCCTCCCTCCCCTTGGCGCCCCTACGCGGCGCCTCCCCAAGTCTCTGGAGTAACGCCATGCGACTCGTTCCATCCCGCTGGCTCTCGTACCTTGCCTTTTCATCACTTTTCCTCGTCGTTCTGGCCGCGCCAGTCCAGGCGCAGGCGACAGGTACCATTAATGGCGCCGTGCTCGCCAACGGCAGCGAAGCGCCGATCGCGGGAGCACAGATTGGTGCCCAAGGGACCAACCGCCTAACGATCAGCGACGTGAATGGTCGCTTCCGCCTCACAGGGCTTTCCACTGGGGAAGTGGTGCTGGAGGTGCGGCGCGTTGGGTTCCGCCCGATCACGCAGCGCGTCGCCGTCGGAACGGAAAACGTCCGTCTCGTCCTCAGTGAAGCGCCGATCGAGCTGAATGCGCTCGTCGTCACGGGCCAGGCAGGTGCCGTCGAAAAGCGAACCGTCGGAAACTCGGTGTCCACGATTTCCGTCCCTGACCAGGTCCAGGCGTCGGCGGTTGGCGACATGGGCTCCCTCATCAATGGTCGCGCGCCGGGCGTTGTCGTTACCGGGGGCACGGGACGAGCCGGTGCGGGTACGGTACTCAATATCCGTGGCCGCTCGACCCTCTCTCTCTCGCAACAGCCGCTCATCTACATCGATGGCGTGCGCGTCTCGAACGAGGTCGGCACGGGGCCACGTGGACAGGGCAACAACGTCGTCTCGCGTCTCGACGACATCGCGCCCGAGGATATCGAGTCGATCGAGATCATCAAGGGACCCGCGGCGGGCACGCTCTACGGTACCGAGGCGGCCAACGGCGTGGTGCAGATCATCACGAAGAAGGGCGGCGGCGGCGCACCGAAGTTCAACGCCTATATGCGACAGGGGTCGCAGTGGTTCCAGAACTACGAGAATCGCATGGCGACGAACTACGCGCGCAATGCTCAAGGCAACGTCGTTTCATGGAACGCCGCCAAGCAGGAAGCCGCGCGCGGCACTCCGCTCTTCCAGTCGGGCCGGTTGCAGACGTATGAGATGAACGTGCGGGGCGGTGACAGACCGCTCAACTATTATCTGTCGTCCACCTACGATCACGATACCGGCATCGAGCCGAACAATCGTGTCGGACGTTATACGGGTCACGCGAACCTCACCATCGCGCCCGGCGAGAAATACGACATCAACACGAGCCTCCACCTCATCCGTGGCGCGGACCTGATTGGTTCGGACTACGGGCTCGGACGATTCTTCTCCTCACAGTATGGCTCACCGCTGGCTGCATCGGGACCGACGCGCGGGTTCTTCCAGGCGCCGCCAGAAGCGCTCGACGCTTATTTGCGCAACTCGCAGAACGTCAACCGCTTCACCTCGAGCATCCAGGTCAACAATCGTCCAGTGCAGTGGTTCCAGCACCGGCTCACGGTTGGCTGGGACCAGACCGAGGAAGACAACCAGGCGTTGAGTAATTTCTTACCGCCGCAGTACGCGATCTTCTTTACCGCGGCGCAGGCGCAGGGCGGACTCACGCAGGATCTGCGCAATGTTACGTACGCAACGCTCGACTACAGCGGAACGGCGACCTTCTCGCTGTTCCCGACGCTGACAACGGCGACCTCGATTGGCGGTCAGCTCTATCGCAAGCGCATCGACGTCACGCAGATCACGGCGACGCAGTTCCCCGCGCCGGGGCTCACCACCGCCGCGGCCGCGGCAGTCCGCCAGGGATCGCAGGACTTCCAGACAAACACCACGCTTGGCAGCTTCGTGCAGGAGCAGCTGGGTTGGCGCGATCGCGTATTCCTCACCGGCGCCGTGCGAGTGGACAATAACAGCGCATTCGGTAAGGACGTTCACCTCGTCACCTACCCGAAGGTCAGCGCTTCCTGGGTCGTGAGCGACGAAGGCTTCTGGCGCTTCCCCTGGATCGATCAGCTGCGCTTGCGCACCGCGTACGGGCTCTCCGGCCAGCAGCCGGACGCCTTCGCCGCGCTGCAGACCTATGCGCCGCAGACAGGCCCGGGCGATCTCCCGATCGTCTCGCCGCAATTCCCCGGCAACCCAGAGTTGAAGCCCGAACGTGGTGAGGAGCTCGAGGCTGGCTTCGAGGCATCGATCGGCAGGCGCGTCGGCATCGATTTCACCTACTTCGACAAGCACACGAAGGACGCGATTCTGCAGCGCCAGTCCGCTCCCTCCAGCGGATTTCCGAATCCGCAGTTCGTCAACATCGGCCGCATCAGCAACCACGGCTTCGAGCTGGGTGTCACCGCGAACGCCGTGTCGCGCCGCTCCTTCTCCTGGGATATCGGCACGAGCATCTCGACGACGACGGATCACATCGATGACATGGGCGGTCTCCCATTCATCAACGTCAGCTTCCCCTTCCATCGTAACGAGCAAGGATACCCAATCGGCGCGTTGTTCACGAAGATCGTTCGGAGCGCGAGCTACGATCCGACCACGAAGAAGGCCATCAACGCTCTCTGCGATGGGGGGGTGAATGGCGATCATCCAGGAGGCGCGAGCGTCCCCTGCGCCACCGCGCCAATGCTCTACTTCGGCACGATCACCCCGAAGGTCAGCGGGGCCGTGAACACCTCGATCTCCATCGGACGATTCCTGAAGCTCCATGGGCTGGCCGACTTCCGGAAAGGCAATAAGCTCTTCGACGCTGACCTATACAATCGCTGCGCGGCATTCGGATACTGCTTCGGCAACGTGAATCCCGATCAGATCGATCCGAAGACGCTCTACACGTACCAGAACGGTGGTCCGCTCACGGTCACCGACGCCTTCATCAAGAATGCCAGCTTCTGGAAGCTTCGCGAGCTGTCGGCGACGCTCACCGGTCCAGATTCGTGGGCGCGACGCGTGAACGCAAGCGCCGTGAGCCTAACGATCGCCGGACGGAACCTGCACAACTGGACCCCGTATCCCGGCCTCGATCCGGAGAACCGGTCGAGCGTTGGCACACAGAATATCGGCTTCGACCAAGCCGTCACGCCCACGCTCGCCCAATTCCTGACCACCATCTCGTTGACCTTCTGAGCCGACACGCCGCCAAGCGGAGACCGATATGATCTCAATGAAAAGATGTGAAATGCGCGGCCTGGCGCGTGCTGCGGTGAGTGTTGCCGCGGTCGCGTTGGCCAGTCTCGCCGCCTGCAGTGACGCGAGCAAGATTCTCGACCAGGAAGCACCCAGCCGGGTCGATGCCAGCACTCTCGACAATCCCGCCTATGCGCAGTTGCTCGTGAACGGCGCGATCGGCGACTTCGAGTGCGCGCTCGGCAACTACATCATCGCCGGCGGTCTGGTCGGCGATGAGCTGATCGATGCCCAGCTCGGACAGGCCGGATGGGACTACGATCGACGAACCATCTTCAGTGGTTCCATTCCGTACTCCACGACGCAGTGCGGTGCCAACCAGGCGCCGGGGCTTTACACGCCGGTTTCCGTTGCCCGCTTTCAGGCTGACAATGCACTCAGAAGGCTGCAGGCGTGGACTGACGCACAGGTTACGAATCGGCAGAGCTTGATCGCGCAGGCCGCGACGTACGCGGGCTATAGCTTGGTCCTGCTCGGTGAGGCGATGTGTTCGGCAGCCATCGATCTCGGACCCGAGATGTCGCGGGCGCAGCTCTTCGCCGCGGCTCAGGATCGCTTCACCACGGCGATTGCCGCCGCGCAAGCGTCGAGCAATTCGGTGATGCTCAACGCCGCCCGCATCGGCCGTGCACGCGCACTGCTCGACCAAGGCAAGTTACAGGAAGCGCGCGCGGACGCCGTGCTCGTGACGGATCCGAACTTCGTACTCAACGCGAGCTATTCCGCCGCCAACGGCCGCCGCGAAAATCTCGTGTGGTCTCAGATGTATCGCGGTCTCTTCTCGTCAGTCGACCCAAGTTATCGCGGAGTCACATACGCTGGCGTTGCCGACCCGCGCGTGAGGGTCGTGAATGCGAATGCCACGGGTCAGGATCGTGTGACGCCCATTTGGCAGCAGACGAAGTATCCGCTCATCAGCTCTCCCATTCCGGTCGCACGGTACGCCGAGGCGCAGCTCATCGTCGCCGAAGCCGACAACGCCAATAACAACACGGCAAACGCGATCGCCATCATCAACGCCTTGCACGCGAAGGCGGGCATTCCTGCATACACCGGTGGAGCAACCCAGGCGGAAGTGCAGGCGCAGATCATCGAGGAGCGTCGGCGTGAGTTCTTCCTCGAGGGTCAGCATTTGGGCGATATCATTCGCTACAACCTGCAGGTCGTGCCGGTGAAGGGAACGGCCTTCAAGAACGGCGGGTCCTACGGCAACGACACGGGCATTCAGCTCTGCTTCCCGCTGCCCGATATCGAGCGCAACAACAATCCGAGCATCGCCAAGACCTCGTGAGCCTAACGAGGGACGAGTTCAACGCGAGGACGCCGAGAGCACCGGCGTCCTCGCACTTTTTCTTTTTCCGAGTAGATCCCATGTTTGCCAAACGTCTTGCGGCGGGCGTGATGCTCGTCGCCAGCGCGGCTCCTCTTGCCGCGCAGGGTACCCGCCTTCTCCGGCATCCCGCTGTCAGTAAGGATGCCATCGCCTTCGAGTACGCCGGTGATCTCTGGGTCATCGGCCGCAACGGCGGCACCGCTCGGCGCCTAACGGCAACGGCTGGTGTGGAGACCGAGCCCTTCTTCTCGCCAGACGGCTCGCTCATCGCATACAGCGGTAGCGTCGGCAGTAATACCGACGTCTACGTGGTGCCTGCGGCCGGCGGCGACCCGAAGCGCCTTACGTATCACCCGGGCGAGGATCGGGTACGCGGCTGGGCGCCGGACGGCAAGCATGTGCTCTTCGCGTCAGCGCGGATCAGTGCACCGCAGCAATCGTATCTGCGCCTCTGGAGCGTGTCACTCGACGGCGGGCTTCCGGAGGTCCTACCGATGCCACGCGCCTTCACGGGTACGTTTTCGCCCGACGGAAAGCGGGTCGCGTACGAGGAGATCGGCACGCAGTTCGTACCTGACTGGTACGAGAACAGCGAGTGGCGACACTATCGCGGCGGGCGCATTCATCCGATCTGGATCATGAGCCTCGCCGACTATTCGGTGGAGAAGCTGCCGAAGGCCAACAGCAACGACAGCGATCCAATGTGGATCGGCAACACCGTGTACTTCGTCTCGGATCGCAACTTTACCGCGAACCTCTTCGCGTACCACCTCGACACGAAGAAGACCGAGCAGCTCACACGGCACGACGACTTCGACATCATGAATGCGTCGGCTGGGCCGGACGCAATCGTCTATGAGCAGGCTGGCTATGTGAACCTGTTCGACGTGAAGACGGGCCAAGCGAAGCGCCTCGACATCGACGTCAAAGGCGATCTTCCCTGGGCTCGGCCGCAGATGAAGCATGTAGCCGACATGATTCGCGGCGCCTCACTCTCACCAACCGGGGTGCGCGCGGCATTCGAGGCCCGCGGCGACATCTTCACCGTTCCTGCCACGCAGGGCGATTACAGAAATCTCACGCGCACTCCGAGCGCGCACGAGCATAGCCCGGTCTGGTCACCGGACGGGTCGCAACTCGCTTGGCTCTCGGATGCGAGTGGTGAATTTCAGCTCATGATTGGCGATCAAACGGGCCTCACGAAGGCACGCTCCATCGCCCTGCCGACAGTGGCGTACTACTTCGCTCCGATCTGGTCGCCCGACGCCAAGCGTCTGTTGCTCGAGGACAATCACCTCGGACTCTGGACGGTGGACATCGCCAGCGGCAAGTCGACAAGGATCGACAGTGACACGTACTACGACCCGACCCGCGACATCGACGCGGCTTGGTCGCCGGACTCGCGCTGGGTTGCCTATTCGCGGAACGTCGAGAGTCACCTGCGCGCCGTGTTTGCCTATTCGATCGAGGAAGGCAAGTCGCATCAGATCACCGACGCGATGTCCGACGCGGTATCACCGGCGTTCGATGCGAGCGGCAAGTATCTCTATTTTCTTGCGAGCACGGATTACGGTCCGCGCACCGGCTGGCTCGAGATGAGCTCTCTTGATCGGCCAGCGTTACGCGCGGTGTACCTCGCCGTTTTGCCGGCCACGGAGCCGTCGCCATTGCTTCCCGAGTCGGGCGACGAGCCAGCGATTGCGGCCGCGCCAGTAGCGCTCGCCTCGCGCGCGAAGCCCGACACGACCTCCTCGCAAACGCGAATCGATCTCGAGGGCATTGGGCAGCGCATCATCGCGCTCCCAATTCCCGCCGGTGACCTCAGCGATCTACAGGCAGGCGTCGCTGGGACGTTCTTCTACGCGGAGGCGATGCCTAACGCCGCACAGGGCATGCGCCTGCAGCGCTACTCAGTGAAAGACCGGGCCGGCGCGCCATTTCTCGAAGGAATTCGCTCGTACACGCTCTCGGGCGACCGTAAGAAGTTGCTCTACCAGTCGGCGCGAGGCGCCCCGGAGAGCCGCTGGGGAATCGTCGGGAGCGACAAGCCGGCGAAGGTCGGCGAGGGCATGATCAATGTTGGGCAGCTGGAGATGCTCGTCGATCCGCGCGCCGAGTGGGCCGAGATCTTCAAGGAGGCGTGGCGCACACAGCGCGATTACTTCTACGACCCGAAGATGCACGGGGCGAATTGGCAGGCAGTGTACGACAAGTACAGCGCCCTCCTGCCATATGTTGGACATCGCGCCGACCTTGGTTACGTCATCGCCATGACCGGCGGCGAGCTGACCGTTGGTCACTCGTATCTCACTGGTGCTGGCGACGTTCCGGAAGAGGCGCCGGAAAACGTCGGGTTGTTAGGCGCGGATATCACGGTGGAGAACGGGCGCTATCGCATCGCACACATCTACTCGGGCGAAAACTGGAATCCGGAGCTGCGCGCGCCACTCAGCGCACCGGGCATTCACGTCGCCGAAGGAGACTACCTTCTCGAGGTGAATGGCCGGCCGCTCGCCCCACCGACGAATCCCTACAGCTTCTTTCAGGGAACCGCGGGGCATCAGATCTCGATTCGCGTGGGCAAGACGCCTAACGGCGACGGCTCGCGGTTGGTCACGGTGGTTCCGATCGCGAACGAGGATGGGCTCCGTACGCGCGCGTGGATCGAGCAGAATCGGCGGACAGTCGATCGGCTGTCTGGCGGCAAGCTCGCCTACGTGTGGCTTCCGAATACAGGAGGCCCGGGGTACGCGGCATTCACGCGGTACTTTTACGCGCAGCAGGACAAGGAAGGCGCCGTCATCGACGAGCGATACAATCATGGCGGCTTGGTCGCGGACTACATCGTGAACGAGCTCGATCGCCGGCCAATGGGGTATTTCGCCACACGCGACGGCCGAATCTCGACTTCGCCAATGGCCGGTATCTATGGACCGAAGGTGATGCTGATCAACGAGTCCGCCGGCTCCGGCGGCGACGCGCTGCCCTACTACTTCCATCTCCGGCAAATCGGACCGCTCGTTGGTACCCGCACATGGGGCGGTCTCGTCGGTACGTTAGGCACTCCGCCAACGATCGACGGTGGAGGCATTACCGCGCCCAGCCTCGCCTTCTATGACTTGCAGGGCAAGTGGGCAGTGGAGAACGAGGGCATCGCTCCGGACGTCGAGGTGGAATACACTCCCGCGGAAGTGCTCAAAGGCCACGACCCGCAGCTGGAGCGCGCGGTGCAGGAAGGATTAGCGCTCTTGAAAACAAAGGCGTGGGTGAAGGCTGCACGTCCGGCGCCCATCGACCGGACCTCTCACCCCTGAGCTTCCGCGGGTGCTGACAAACGTGAACACGCAACGGCCGCGGACGCACGCGGCCGTTGTCGTTTTGGTCATCGAGGCGCGGGAGCCTTCCATGGTGACGGCTCCTTCAGCACCGGCAAGACGTTCACCAGCGTCGCGTGCGGCCACATGGACGGCACGCCGCGAATGAAGGTGACGAGACCGTCGATCGGCGAACGGATCTCACCAGTCTTCCGCCCGAGAAAATCGGTCGTGTAGCCGAGCAGTTGGCCCTTGGTGACGCGCGCGTCGCGATCCACCGACGCGATGAATACGCCCGCGCTGTCGGCGGCGACGCGTGCGCCCGCGCCGTCGAGCCACACGGGGCGCCGCACGGGTGCATAGCTCCGATCGATCATCTTGAGTGCGGCCAGGACATTCAGTGAGCCGTCCACGAGCGACGTCACATCGGCCGGCGCCACCACGCCACTCCGGCCCGCCTCCGCCACCAGGACGCTCTTGCCGCGCACCAGTGCCTGGCCCGACAGCGACCGGCCCGCGTTAGGCGCTGCCGGATCGACGTCAGTGACGATGACGTGATCGAGGCCAAAGGCGCGAATCAACGTCAGCGCCGCCGTGTCCTGCGTCGCCTTGCCGCTTCGGAACCAATAGCTGTAGGGGCGCAGATTCTCGTCGAGATCGCCGCCATGGAGATCGACGACGACATCCGCCGGCGCGACCACCTGTGTCACCATCGCCGCTAAGGCACGCTGCGTTTGTGTGCCGCTCGCATCGCCGGGATAACTCGAGTTCATCCCTTTGCGATCGATCGGATTCACATGCGGCGTCATCGACGTCCACGACGCGATGTTGATGATCGGGACAATGATCACCGTACCACGAAGAGTCGCGGCATTCACGCGCGGAATGAGCCGCTGCATCGCGATGATCGAGCTGTATTCGGTGCCATGACTTCCCGCGACGAACGCGACCACGGGACCGGGGCGCGCGCCGTGAATGACCGCGACCGGAATGTCGAGCGCCGAATCCGACCCCGCAGGAACAGCAATGACCCCGCTAACGCTCGTCCCACGCTGCGCCGTGGCGCTACCAACCGTGAACGCTGAGGACTGTTGCTGTTGCGCCGCAAGGGCCGTTGCCGACGCGATCGTCAGGACGATGCTGCGAACGATAGATCTCATGTGATGTCCTCTGTCATCCTGCGGAGCGAGCAGGATACGCTGTTAACGGCTGCGCCGCGCCGACCAGAAAGCGCCTCTCGACGCAACCATCCATTGCTTTGCGCGGACAGGGCCGGAAACTTCGCGGTAGAAGCGCTGATGAAGAGAGCTACAAGAGCGAAGGGAATACGAATTTTACGAATCTTGCGAATTTTGACGAATCGCCCTTCGGGCAGTGAAACGCCACTCCCAACGAGCCGGGACGATGTTTTTGGGAACTGCACACCGGCGGGGCTGAATCCCGCCTTTCAAACTGAGCGACACCGAGGGATCTGCTGTTTTCGTTTGCGTGAGAAGCCTCCCGAGGCCCTTGCCAAAGCAATCGTCCGGGCTCGTGGCGCACGGAAAATGAGCTTCACAGGAGCGATTCGTCAAAATTCGCAAGATTCGTAGAATTCGTATCCCTTTTGCTCTTCTCGCTCTTCGATCCGCGAAGTTTCCGCGCTTGTATCCGCGTCATCCGCGTTCAGCAGAGCGCTGCCCGCCTCGAGTGGAGCTTTCGATGGAATCGGAGCGGCGAAAGCAGATCCTTCGCTGCGCTCAGGATGACATGGACGCTTTCCTTCGCTGCGCTCAGGATGATAGCCCTAACGTGATTTCGGCCCCCAATTGACCTGACCGAGATCCGTAAGCAAGTGATCGACGTAAGACTGAAAGGACGCAAGCAGCTCGCGACGCGACGCGCGTACCTCGACATTCGGATAGGACTTGTCCTCTGATAAGTCGCGCGTCGATAGGCGAACCGTAACGGAGTCGCCGCGCGCGCGATACAGCGAGCCGGCCATAATCGCGCCGGCGCCGAGTCGCATGCCCACCGCCCGGCGCTCCATCACGTCTTTGGTGGCGCGCGCCGACGAGTCACCCACGATCTGCACGCCGACACGCTTCATGGCCGCGGCACGTAACGAATCGGCGAGCTGGCGCGCGAGGACGTCCACGGAGTCGTTTCCTGTTTGATTCTCGAGGTCGAACAGGAGGACGCGCCTCGGGTCGCCGCGGGAGCGCCAGCTCACACGCTCGAGCGCGCGCGAGACATTCCGTATGACGCCAAGGGCTTCCTGAGGCTTGTCGAGATCGGCTGCCGTCCGATCGGAAATCGGATAGTTGCGCCACACGTCGAGCACGATCGACTGGGCGATGATCTCGTCGCCATGCGTTGATAGGATGCTCATCACGATCGCGCCAATGCCGAGGGTGTCGGCAATGCGTCGTTGCGCGGCCAGGTCAGCGCTGGCCATCAACTGTACGAGCTCGCCGTCGCTTGCCGGCGTGTATCCGGCGGCCACGAGCGTTCGGCGCAACGAATCCTGCAGTACGCGCGCTGTTGGGGCTACTTCCGGCTTGAGCGTCGCGTCGCGCAGAGGCAAGATGGCGACGCGCCGCGGACGCGCGAAGATCGGCGGCTTTATGGCAGCGGGAGTGGCTTTCGTGTTCGTTCGAACGGCCCCGGCGCCCGCCACCCGTGGTGCAGCATGGACGGCAGGCGAGGCCGCTGCCTCACGCATTGCCGAATCCGTGTAGGCGCGAACCAGCGTGCGACGCAACGAATCGATGTTCTTCGCGCCGGTGGCCGATTGACTTCCGCTCAACTTTGCCTTTGCCATCTGAGCACGCACCGCGTTGGCGATACGCACCGAATCCTCATGTGTCAGCCGGACGAGCGTGGTCGGCGCCGCAGCTGTACTGTCGGGGCGCGCGGCAGCGGTCGCGAGAGGATTTCGCTGAGGCGCGCTATCGCGTGTTCCGGGACTGTTCGTGGTGCGCGCGAGAAGCACGCCTGCCACAGCAATCGCGAGGATTGCAGCGCCGATTGCCACTGCGCGGCGCGAACGCGCCCGAACCACACGCAGTGCGGTTGTGTCGCCGGTCCGCGCCGATACGCCCACGCGCTCCCCCGACGAGCCACCTAACGGCGCGCCAGTCGCCGTCGTGAGCGTCTCGAGCTCCGCCAATGCCGCGCTTGCCGTAGGTGGACGCTCCTCCGGGTGCTTGGCCAAGAGGCGCGTCACGAGCGACGCCAGCCCCGGTGGCACATCGGGACAGGCCTCCTCAACCGGCGTCGGCATGCGCGTGAGCTGCGCTGCCATCGTCGCTTGCGGCGAGCTGCCGCTGAACGGCTGTACTCCCGTGAGCAATTCGTACGCGAGCAGCCCCACCGCGTAGAGATCCATCCGGTGATCCGCGGATGGGTCGGCGGCGAGTTGCTCGGGCGCCATGTAAGCCGGTGTGCCGATCGCGATCCCGACAGACGTCGTGCCCGAATGCGGCAGCGCCGCCGATAATGCCTTGGCGACACCGAAGTCCGTCACCAAGGAGTGCGAACCGTGATGGAGAATGTTCCCCGGCTTGATGTCGCGATGGATGACACCGCGCCGGTGCGCGTATGCCAGTGCGTCCAGCACGTCGTGCAGCACACGTGTCACCGTGCGCGCAGAGAAGGCGCCAGCGTGCGCCAGCGAATCGCGAAGCGACACGCCCTCCACGAACGGCATCGTATACCAGAGAAGCTCACCATGCTCCCCAGCCCTCAGCACCGGCACGATATGCGGATGTTGAAGCTGCGCGGCGAGCATGATCTCCCGGCGAAAACGCTCGCGATTGACGCCCGCGCCGAGCTCCGGTTTCAGCACCTTCACGACGACCGTGCGGCCGAGCGCATGCTCGAGGGCAACGAAGACACGACTCATGCCCCCGCCTGTCAGCTCACGCTGAATCGTGTAGGCGGGTGACAGCGCTTGCTGCAGCTCTTCGCTGAAGGAGTCGGTCTCCACTAACCTTTCCTTCTACCAGGACGGACGAAATTACGGCGAAGCGCCAGCGCCAGGTAGCACGTGGGACAAGCCGGCAGGAACACACCGTTGGATGTCAGCGAGGCCGTCTTCCGTTGGGTCTCCTGCCGCCGCTGCTACCGCCGGGCGGCCCGCCGCCAGTCTGGGGACCGTTCCCTGGTCGTCCACCACTCGGTCGCCCTCCACTCGGCCGTCCACCCGTCGGCCGCCCACTACCGGATCGTCCTCCCGCCGGCCGCTCTCCGGCTGTCCGCTCGCCACTCGGCCGCCCGCCACTGCTGCCTTCGGCACGACGCGCTTCCTTCTCGCGGGCGCGCGAACGCTCGTCTGCTCGCTGCGCTCTGATCTTCGCGATGCGCTCCTGAATGGGGACTTCCAGCTTCGCCGTCGGCATTGCCGCATAATCGAAATCGGGAATCGTTACGCGCGGCAGCGGCTTCCCGATGGCTCGCTCTATCGCCCGTAGATCCTCAGCCTCATCCGGGCTCGCGAAGGTGAACGCTTCGCCTGTCATCTCGGCGCGCGCTGTGCGCCCTACGCGATGGATGTAATCCTCACTCTGCGCCGGAACGTCGAAATTCACGACATGGCCTAACGCTTCGACGTCGATGCCACGCGCGGCGATGTCTGTGGCGACCAGTACGCGGTACCGGCCCGCTTTGAAGCCCTCCAGCGCATCGGTGCGTTGCGCTTGGGAGCGATTGCCGTGAATACGGCCTGCCTGCACGCCGCGCTTGGTGAGGAATTCCCAGAGCCGATTGGCGCGGTGCTTCGTGCGCGTGAAGACGAGCGCCTCACGCATGATCCCTCGCTGCAGTAGCGTGAGTAGCAGCGATGATTTCAGCTCTTGTGGAACTGGATAGACGGCCTGCGTGATGCCGACGGCCGGCGCTGCTTTCCGCTCGAGATTGATCGTCGCCGGATCATGAAGCATCTCTCGCGTGAGAGTGATGATCGGCGCCGGCATCGTTGCGCTGAAGAAGAGAGTCTGCCGCTTGGTGGGCAGGTACTTCAACACACGCCGAATGTCCGGGAGAAATCCCATGTCGAGCATGCGGTCCGCTTCGTCGAGTACGAGATGCTCGATGTTATCGAGCTTCGCGTAGGGATGACGCAGGTGATCGAGCAATCGGCCCGGCGTCGCGACCAGGATGTCCACACCAACACGAAAGGCGTGTTCCTGCGGGCCCATTCCTACGCCGCCGAAAATGGCCGCCGCGGTGATCGGAGTGTGTACGGCCAGCTCCTCAAGCTCCTTCAGAATCTGCGCGGCGAGCTCGCGCGTGGGCGTGAGGATGAGCGCGCGCGTCTTCCCGCGCGGCCTGTCTAGCACGCGATTGAGAATGGGGAGCAGAAAGGCGGCGGTCTTGCCGCTGCCGGTCATGGCGCAGGCGAGCACATCGCGACCGGATATCGCCGGCGGAATTGCGTCGACCTGAATGGGCGTGGGGCGAACGAAGCCGAGCTCTTTGACACCGCGGAGCAGGGTCGGATGCAGCTTGAAAGTACTAAAGGACACGAGGTGATCGTTTGGCGTGATTGAACTAAGGAAGAGTAGGCGAACATCGAAGGTTAGCGGACCTTGGATACTCCGCGCCACACGGTCGTACGCCCTCGTACGTTGCGGCCCCAATGAGCGCACGATAATACTCTTGATCATGAGTCGTGCATTCGTAAACGAAGACGCCGGGGCCGGCGGACCCAAACGTCGTTTCGTCTTGCCTGAGCGGGACGATCCCGGATACGACACCGCGGCGGCGGAGGCGCTGCTTGACGCGGCGCGCGAAGGGGATACCGCCAGCGCCGAGGAAGCCACGGGCGATTATTGGGGTGAAGCAAAGTTGCATCCGCACGTCCGCCGGATTCTGGAGAGGGCCGCTCGAGAAGGCGACGATCGGTTGGCGCAGCTCGCGGCACGTTTCCTTCGTTAGGCGCCGAGTGTCGAAGGCGCCGCCGTCATGACGGATTGAATGCCGAGCTGGCGTGAATTCAGCAGCCTCGCGTCGGAGCTCGCAGACGACGCGCGTCGCGCCGTCGATCGCGCCCTCGGAAAGACTGGCGCATACCGGGCCATCGGTTATCGTGGCTACGGCACCGCGAGCCGCGCCCTGGTTCTCGGCCGCGTTCTCGAGCACACACGGATCGCCAGCGCCGAGGCGTCCCAGCCGCGCTGGCGGAATTTGCTCGCGATGGTGCAGCGCATCGACGCGGACCCACTGCCCTTCGCCAAAGTACGCGCTCGCCTCGGCGGCGGCGCGACCGAGATCGTCGCCGATGATGAAGGGTTCGTTAGGCGTTGGCTCCCGGCGGCAGGGACACTCGCCGCTGGCGAGTGGCATCAAGTTGCTCTTGAAGTCATGGCCGGACCGGAGACTCCGGTCGCGTCCACCGCTCACTTGCCGGCGCGCGTCCTCGTTCCCTCACTGAGCGCGCGGCTCGCGGTCATCAGCGACATGGACGACACGGTTCTGCAGTCAGAGATCACGAGCTTCGTGCGCGCGGCGAGACTGATGCTGCTGGAAAACGCGCGCACTCGGCTTCCATTTCCGGGCGTGGCCGCCTTCTATCGGGCGCTCGAACGCGGCGCGGCAGGCAACGAATCGAATCCCATCTTTTACGTCTCGAGCAGCCCGTGGAATCTGCACGACGTCATTGCCGACTTCCTCGACGCGCAGGAGATACCAGTGGGGCCGATGCTTCTGCGCGACTGGGACATCGGCCGCGAGATGATGCGCACACGGGAATACAAGCTGTCGCAGATTCGAGAGATCATCTCCACGTATCCGGATTTACCATTCATTCTCGTCGGCGATAGCGGTCAGGAAGATCCGGAGATTTACGGCGAGCTGGTTGCGGAGTTCCCGGGACGCATTCGCGCCATCTACATACGCAACGTGTCGCCTCATCCCGAGCGATTGACGTCGATTCGCGCACTGGCGGACCGCGTGAGGGCCGCGGGCTCGACATTACTCCTCGCCGACGACACGCTGGCCGCGGCGCGCCACGCCGCCGCGCATGGATGGATCAGCGAAGACACACTTTCGGAGATCGGTGAGGAGAAGCGCGCCGACGAAGGGAAGAGCGGTGCAAAGGTCGAGACGCCAGGCATCGATCCGAAGTCCGCGCCGACGATCGTGGTCGATCCCAATGTGAAGAAAAGCGACGTCGAATGAATGACCTCGCCCACAAAGAACAGTTTGAAAAACGGGAGCAATGGACGTCATTCAATCGTTAGGGGCGCTCGCAAGCGACGGTCAATCTCCGTTGGACTTCGCGATTCATTCGATGACACGGCCGCAGCCGCCAGTCGTGGATCCCGGACCATTGCCTGGTCTGCGCAAGGCGCCCTCGGATGCGATCATTCTCTTCGATGGGAGCAGCCTCGCCAACTGGCAATCCGCGGACGCCGCCGGACAGCCCGCGCGCTGGAAGCTGATTGACGGCTATATGGAAGTGGTTGCGGGCACCGGGAACATCGCGACCACGCAGGGCTTTGGGGACGTGCAACTTCATATCGAGTTCATGAGCCCCGCACCCGCCATAGGTGACGGTCAGGGCCGCGGCAACAGCGGCGTCTTTCTCATGGGCATTTACGAGGTGCAGGTCCTCGATTCGTATCAAAACACGACATATGCGGACGGCCACGTCGCGGCGATCTACGGACAGTATCCGCCGCTGGTCAATGCGAGCCGTCCACCGGGCGAATGGCAGACGTACGACATCGTTTTTCACCGCCCACGATTCGATGCGAATGGCGAGGTGACGAGCAAGGCCCGAATGACGATCCTGCATAACGGGATCCTCGTGCAGGACAACGTCACGCTCACCGGCCCCACCGCACACAAGGAACGTCCGCCGTACGCGAAGCACGCCGATCGCCTGCCGTTGATCCTCCAAGATCATGGCGATCCGGTGCGCTTCCGGAATGTCTGGGTGCGGGAACTCCTATGGTGGAGCCAGACTGCCTAGAGCATGAGTCGTAGCGCGCCCGGGCGTATGCGCACCGAGAACGTTCGGCCGCGTGCGAGAAGCTCGCCGTCTGCCACGAAGGCATCTTCTCGCTCTGTCTCTATCGTTGCCTCCACAGCGCGCACTCTCACGAGCACACCCTCCGGAATGGCCGCGCCCACGCTGAGACGTCCGAAGTTGAGCATCAACGAATGCCTTGGCCGCGCGGGAACATAGCAGATCTCGAGCACGCCATCCGCTGGGTTGGCGTCGATCGGGAGAACCATTCCGCCGCCTAACGTGCGATGATTCGTCACGAAGACGGCCGAGGCGAGCGTCTCGAACTGGTGCCGCTCGCCACGCTCCGCGTCGCGATAGGCGATTCGAATGCGGTCGTCGATCGACCAGGGGCGGAGCAGCGCCGCCGTTGCGGAGAGGCGGTAAACGTTGCTGCCAAGGAGATTCGCCATGCGACGCGTAACCGCCGACAGCTGCTTGAGCCGCGTGACGGCGAGCGCCGCTCGCGAAACGAGTGCGAGGCCGCCGACGCCGCAGAAAATACGGCCCCCGATCTCGATGACGTCGATAATGCGAGCGGGCCGCTCGGCGATTCGCCGCGCCGCGGCGCTGATCGATCGCGGCAGACCGTATTCGCGAGCCAGATCGTTCGCGCTGCCTAACGGGAGAATACCAAGGGCGGTGGAGGTTCCCGCGATTCCCTGAGCGACGGCGTTGACCGTACCATCCCCGCCGGCGGCGATCACAACGGCGTATCCCTCAGCGGCGGCCTGGTGCGCGCGTCGCGTGGCGTCGGCCGCATCGCCAGGTTCGGCCAACTCCATGAGGTAGCGGCGCTCGAGCTCGTCGAGTACCGCTTCGCGCCACACGCTCGCAATCGCGAGCCGGGCGCGGGGATTGGCGAGGATGAGCGCCCGCTCGCGCAACGGGGGAGGAGCCATGGGTCAGAGAAACTACTAGGCCCTAGCACCTGATCCCTAGCCCCTTCCAGACACACGAAGCCCCGCAGTATCGGCACGCCGATGACTGCGGGGCTTCCTTCGCTGGCGGGATTCGATCGTTCGACTCGGCGCCACGGCGTACGTGGCCTGATCGACTTCCCTTTCCCTTGTCGTACGGTCCCGACTCAGGTGCTCCTGTACGAAGAGCGTTAGTTGTGTCCAGCGACCTCACAACTATCTCGGTCAGTGCCGAATGACTGCCGAGCTGTCTCCGGATGGCGTCCCACCGAAGACTGTCACGTCCCGGGTATTGACCGATCCCCCGAACGCGACGCCAATCTGCGACGCCAATTTGCGCTCGTCAATCGAGAACGTTTACCGAAAGGACTGCGATAGAGGGTAGATGGTAGAGGGTGGAGGGTGGAGGGCAGAGGGCAGAGGGCAGAGGGTTGCGGGTGGCGGGGAAATGAAAAGCCCGGTGCGCTTCGCACCGGGCCTTCACACAAACCACAACCTCTACCCTCTGCTCAAAACCTTCTGAGCGTCGTTTACGGGTTCTTATCCGTGCAAGCCGTCCAGTTCGCATTGTTCGTCTCGGTCTGCGACGGAACGAGCGTGACATCCGTGCCGTACTTGCCGCCCTTGAAGTAGCTGCCCGTCGGGTAGACGGTCTCAGTGCCGCGGCCGTACTGACGAACCAACCGGCGCATGTCGCCAAGGCGGTGCGCGGTCATGTACATCCAGAACGCGCGCTCACGGAAAAGCATGTCAACGCGTGCATTGGGATCGACCGGATCCACGAGCGGAGTCATCGCCGTCGTGGTCACCGGTCCGTACTTCTGCGGTGCGGTGCGTAAGGCGTTGAGCGTCGTGAGCCAAGTGGCGCTGCCGGCGGCGAGCTGCGCCTCGGCCTCGATCAACCTCGCTTCGATACCAGTTGCAACTGGTATGGCCGCATCGGTGGTCGGGTACTGGTTCACCAGCGGCGTGGGCGTGCCGTCCTGTCCGCGGCCGACCGTAGTGCCGTCGATGAGAATCCGCTGATCCTTCGACGATACGTAGTCGAGGCCGTTCGTGCCTTCCTTGTCGGATGCTCCGAAATTCTTCGTGGAGGTCATCCAATCGTAGATCGCGTTCACCGTACCCGTCGTGAGCTTCGAGAAATTCACCACGTACACGAAGTTCGTCGGAACCTCGGGCGTGATCGCGGCAGCGCCTGCGTAATCCTTGATATCCACGAGCATGCGCGCCTTCCCAACCAACGCGAGGTAGCGAAGGCTCGAACCGGCAGCCGCCAACGACAGCGCGCTGTCGAACTGCGCCTTCGCGCGAGTGTACATGTCCGTCGTGCTGAGGGTCGTCGTCTTCAGCTGTGACGACTCGACGCCATCCCAGAAGGGAATACCGTTGCAGTAATCCTCGGCCGTGATGGTGAAGACAAGTCCCAACTGCGCATGCAGCTCCGCGAGCTGGGCGTTGGCACCCGTGGCCGGCGGAAACTTCGCCAGCAAATTGAGTGCGCGAACGATACGTGTATACGTCCCTCCGACCTGCGTCCACGTGTCGATCGGAAACGTGTTCGGGTTGATGTTGCGGTTGTCCATATGCTCGGTGCCCGCGCGCGCCGAGAAGATCTCGTCGGCAAGCATACCGCCGGTGAGATTCAGTCCGAGAGGCGAGCTGCCGTTGACGTCGCCGCCGATAAAGCGCGCGAAGTTGCCGATGGCGGCGACGCGATACGTCTGCGCGCCGGCCGGGCTGTTCACCGCATCCTGCGAGATCTGGTCGGGGGTCTGCACGCCGAGCAGTTGATCGTGCGAGCAGGCTCCGACGCCGATGGAGCCGAGCAGCGTCATCACGCCCGTGGCACGCATCAAAGTTGAGCGAATGTTCATAGAATGGTCTCGTCCAAAGTGAGTGTAGGTGGGCGAGCTCAGAAGTTCAGATTGACGCGCGTGATCCAGTAGCGAATGACCGGCGGGGTGCCAAGGTCATCGTTACCGCCACCCGTGTTCGCGACCGAACGGTTCGCCTCGGGATCGATCCCTGGGTACTTGGTCCAGAGCACGCCGAGATTGCGTCCGCTGAATACGAGCTGCGCACCCTTCGCGCGAGCATATCGCTGCACGAAGCGGTCAGGTACGCGATAGGAGAGGGAAAGCTCGCGGAGCCGGATGAAGTCATTCGGCTTGAAGATGCCCCATCGCGTGTTGCCCAACGTCCCGGTGCCGGCGGCGATCGCGGCTGCCTGATCGGCCAACCCGTATCCGGGGACGTTCACTTCCGGCGCGTTGGCCGCCGAGACGGCGCGGTTCGAGCCGATGGTGTAGGAGTTCCAGAACTTGCCGCGGTAATCGAACAACGTGTTGAACGTCAATGCGCCGCTGAAGAGGGCGAAGGTGTTCGAGAGACCTGCCTCGTACTCTGGCAGCGTGGAGCCGCGGTACGCGTCGGCCGAGGCGAGCGTGATCTCCGACGGAACGATGACACCGTCGTTGTTCGCGTCATTGTACGTGTACGGACGATCCCACAAGCCGTTCAACGGGTACCCGACGACCTGGCGCACGCCCTGTGGCTTGGCGAGCACCACATTGCCAATGTCGACGAGCTTGTTCTTCACGTGCGAGCCATTGACATGGATGTTCCACGCCAGCGCACGCATGTTGAGAACTTGTGCATCAGCAGCGAGCTCGAGGCCGCGGTTCTCGACCTTGGCGATGTTCACCCACTGCGTGTTGCCGACACCGAACGAGGGAGGCAGCGGCTGCTGGAAGAGCTGGCCGTTGCTCAACTTTCTGAACATCGTGAATTCGAGGTTGAGCCGGTCGTTCAAGAGACCGGCATCGAAACCGCCCTCGAATTCCTTTGTGATCTCTGGCTTGAGGCTCGGATTGCCGAGCTGCGCGATCACGAGACCCGGGACTTCCTGTGAGCCGATCGGATACGTGGCCCCCGTGAGGAACTGGAGCGCCGCCGTGGACGTCGGCTGCAGACCGGCCTCACCGAACGAGCCGCGAAGACGCAGCTTGTCCAGCACGTTCAGCCGTGGGAACCAGGGCTCTTCGGAGATCACGTACGAGAGGTTGGCGCTCGGGTAGATCGTGTTGCCAACGCTGCGACCGAACGCGGAGTTCTGATCTTCGCGGGCGCTGACGGTGAGGTAGACGCGATCCTGGTAGCTGACCTGCTCCGACGCAAAGGCGCCGTAGGTCTTGTTCTCGATCGTCAACTCGGACGCGAGGCGCTGCTGGGCGGCGTTAGGCGTCGAGGCGCCAAGTGCCAAACCGTAGCCTTCGCCGAAGAGCTGGTACTGACCATTCTTGAACCACTGCAGACCAACCGTGGTCTGCGAGTTGAAGTTCGTGAGGAAGCGATGCGTTGCGGCGGCGCGTCCGGTGGCGGTGTACTGCAGGTTGTTCGTCCGGAAGATGTCCTTTCCAGAGAAGCCCTGGCCCGATGTTGGACCCCACGCCGAGCCGTTCGCTGTTCCCTCGCCCGGCAGCTGGATCTGATAGTTGTTCGCGTTGCCGTTGTCGATGCCGCCCTCGGCCGTGAGCTGCAGCCAGGTGATTGGCGACCAGTTGAAGGCGCCGCTGCCCGTGAAGCGCTCCAGCGTTAGGCGCTGGTTTACCGAGTAGATGTCGCCGACGTACTCACGCGCCGTGCCGTTCGTCGCCGTCTTGTAGCCCGGTGCCGAGAACAGCTGGTTGGAAAGTCCGGCGAAGAAAGTGCCGTCGAAGGGCGTCGTGAGGTCGCGGTCCGCATAGCTCGTCGAGATATCGAGGTTTGCGTTCTTGCCAATCGGGAAGTTGAAGGAGCCGCGCAGCGACGTGTTCTTGAGGCGGTTCGGACGGATCTGATCCGGACGGGGAGCCGTGCCATTACGCGCCGTGGTGATCCGGTCGATCTCCGGCTGCGGCATCTTGTACGGACCTGTCTCATCTTCGCGGTCGACGCTCATGAAGTACTTCACGATGTCGGTACCGCCGGCGACCTGGATGCCGCCTTCACCGCGTGGACCGTTCGCGTACGGATTCGACAGCGCTGCCGTCCACGGGTTGTAGCTCGTGAGGCTGTCGATCTTGCACTGGCCCTGCGCGCTCGCCGCCATCGTGCAATGGATGGCCGCCGTGCCAAGCACGCCGCCGGCGCCGATGTTGCGGCCCCAGCTCCAATAGTTCGACGGATACTTGCCCGTTGGCATCGACGTCACACCACCCTCACCGAAGCCGGACCAGCGCGGTGCGCTCGCCGTGCCGCGCTTCGTCTTGATGACGATGACACCGTTCGCCGCCGCCGTGCCATACAGCGCCGACGCGGATGGACCCTTGATGATGTCCACGGACTCGACGTCATCGGGATTCAACGTGAAGCGGTTAATGCGAACGCCGGCGCTGGTGTTGCCCGGCTCCGCACTGTTGTCGAAGCGAATGCCATCGACGACGATCAACGGCTCGTTCGAGGAAGACAGCGAGCTCGTACCGCGTATGCGGATCGAGGCCGACGAGCCAGTGACGCCCTGGCCCTGGATGACCTGAACGCCGGCAGTGCGCGCCTGGAGCAGCTGCGAGACATTGGTGATCGGCGCGACGCCGACGACCGAGTCGGCTTTGATCGTGGCGACAACGTTCCCCATCTCACGTCGCGACTGTTCGCCGGTCGCCGTGGTGACGACTTCCTCGAGGCGAGCAACCGCCCGCTCCAGGCTGAAGTTCGCGGTGGCGTCGCTGTTGTCGCTGACGACGATCACCTGATTGGTCGGCTGATAGCCGATGCGCGCCGCACGAACGGTCACCTGGCCGGCCGTCACGCCCGTGATCGTGAACTGACCTTCGTTGCTGGTCAGCGCCCCAAGGGAGGTGCCGACGATCGTGATTTGCGCGGCGACAACCGGTTGGCCGCTTTCCTTATCGACGACGCGGCCGCGGATCGTTCCCGCGGCAACGGGTGCGGGTAGAGTCGTTATGGTGCTTGCTACGGACGTGCGACCGACGACGTGCGCGGACAACGGCGCCGGCACGAGCGGAAGGGCGAACAGTGCTAACGCACGTGTTCGCCGGGGGACCTGGAACATCCAGTACCTCCGGAGGCATGGAGAGTGACGACCGCGCCTAACGACTTGCCGAGGGAATTAGCCGGCTTGTCACGGTGGCCAAACCTGCTGGCCGAGACGCGGTGATGGAGAGGCTGCGTATTTAACCCTGTGAACCACCAATCCGTCAACTCCAAATCCGTTTCCCGTCAATTTATTATTTGATCATTGGCTACCATTGAATTTCGTCCCAGCGAAAGCCAGGTAATCGCACTCCTTCTCGCGTTAAGCGTTTGGCGCCGGACCCATGCGGCGAATGTCTGTCAACGGTTGCCACGGATGGGTGCTCGTCAGCGGCGCGCGGCCGGACGTGGGCCATCGGTCCTTGCGCGGCTATGTTGCCTTTCGCGCGAGCGCGCGTCCTGTCTCGTTACGAAATACTCCTAGACCCAATGCAGACTTACATCTATTACGTAGCCGAGAAGGTGCCCGGGGCGCTCGAGATGCAGCGCTTCGCGCACCCGATTCATGTCGGACTCGTGACGGCGGATAATCACGTCGAAGCGTACACGAGCGTGCTCGAGAATCTGCGTCCGACTTTCGCCGACGAGCCGCAGCCGCTCGAGGTGCGATTCGAGGTCGTGATGCCCCCGAAAGCGGGCGAAGGAGTCTGGAGGCACGGGAAGCCAATCGACACCGACATCACCTTCGGAGAAGAAGACTAATAGACACAGCTGTCAGGGCTTAGCTATGGACTATTCCCTGTTCTCAGACCTCAGCTAGCTGCTTCGTAGGCGCCATATAGCCTTCCAGGGGAGCCGTGATCAGCAGCGTGGCGGCGACCAGGACTGCGGCCACCGCGTATGGCGAGCCCGTCCCGAATCGATCGATCAGAAAGCCGGCGAGCACCGGGAAGGCAACCCGCGAGACGCCGCCATAGGTTTGCTGAACGCCCATGTGCAGGCCGCGCTCACGGCTCGGCACCACCCGCGACAAGAGTGCCGTTATACAGGGGAAGAGAAAGGCTGTCCCCAGCGGCATGAGCGTGATGGCGATCATGGTCGTGAGGTAACTGTGGGCAACGGCGACGAGTCCGAGGCCCGCCGAGAGCAAAACCAGCCCAAGTCTCGCGAGGCGCGCTTCGCCCAGTCGCTTCACCGCGAAACCGAGAAAACCGGCGCGAACCACGACGCCCATCGCGCCAAAGTAGGTCACGAACATCCAGACATTCTTTTCGGTGACTCCCAGTCGATCCGCGAAAAGCAGCGAGAGCAGGGGGGCCGTTCCATAGAACGCGCCGATGGCGATCGTGTAAATCCAGATGAGTCGAGGCGCCGGCTCGCCCGCGTGGGTGATCACCCGCGACAGTGCGCTCCCCTCTGGCGCCAGCGAAGGCGTGGGCACCTGATGTTCGGCGGTCTGTCGCATACCCTGCGACTCCCGCAGGTATCGCCAGGCGAACAACATGCTGAGGAGGCAGAAGGCCGCCGCGCCGAATCCGGGGCCGCGATAGCCCCACCACTGCACACAAAGGGAGCCAAACGCCGGGCCGATCACCGCGCCCGCACTGGTCGCCGCCGAAAGCCAGCCGAGGCCCTTTGCCCGATCTTCGGGCTTACTTGCGTCGGCCACGTAGGCTTGCAGCACCCCTACTGTGCCGCCACCAACGCCTTGCACCACCCGCGACACCAGGAGAATGGCGAGCGTGCCGGCAACGCCGAAGACGAGATATGCGATCGCCGAGATGAGCAAACCTGCAATCACAGCGGGTCGGCGGCCAAAGCGATCGGAGACCTTGCCCCAGGTCGGAGCGCTGAGCAGCTGTGCTACGGAAAACGCCGAGATGAGCAAGCCAACGACGAACCCCGTCGCACCCATGCGCGCCGCGTAGAAGGGCAAAAGCGGCAGCACCATCGCAAAGCCCACCATGTCCACGAACGCCGTGATCATGAGGACGAGCAGCTTGCCCATCGATGCCCTTCGTCTTCCGGGGTGGAGTAATGATGCGGGAGGCGGCAGAACATACCCCTCTTCTGCCATCCACGAAACCGGGGAGTGACAGGCCGGCCAAGCGGGTCCGACGGTCCGGGCACCTTTCTCGCAAGACTGAGGATGCGCGGCGATCGATGCTCCGCGTGGCTATGTGCCTAACGAGACGCGCGCTTGATGGAGAGGTGAAATGACAGAATGGACCTCGACGGCCGATGTGGCCGAAGGATTGGGCGAAGGGTGGGAGGAGATGCGTCCCGTGCGCCGCACCACGCGGCGTTCGGCGCTGCGTGCCGCGGCGTCGCGTGGTGAGCTCTACGCGGACGCTCGCGAAGAGGGGCGGCTCGTCCGCGGGCGGGACCTCTTCATCTGGCGCGGGCGCGTCATGCCGATTGGACTGCCCCTCGCCGCTGCCGCGGGCCTCATAACATGGCGACGCTCGCGATCGAGTCGTGACACCCTCGCCATCGTTGCGGGGATCGGACTCGCGAGCTATCTCGAGGCGCGGGTCGAGTGGAGTCTCAGACGACGCGCCTATCGTCGGCGTAAAGACGGAGCGTAGGAGGCAACCTCGCGCCGTCCATGGCGTGACGAAGAAATGGTTGGCCCCCACCTTCGACCACTGCCATGCTCACGAACTTCACGCAGGATCTGCGATACGGTGCCAGGAAGCTCATACGGACACCGGGATTCACGCTCGTTGCCGTGCTGACCTTGGCGATCGGCATCGGTGCAAACACGGTGATGTTCGGCATCGTGGACGCGCTCCTCTTTCGCCCGCCCGCGGAAGTTGCCGATGCCGCGCGCCTCGTCCGCGTCCAGCTCGAGTTGCAGACGCCCAACGCGCCGCCGCAGATGTCGGGTGTACTGTCGTATCCTGACTTCGTGAATGTCCGCGATCGGGCTCGAGGGATCGCGCACGCCGCCGCCTTTGCGCGAACCACCATCGAGATTGGGCGCGGCGACGAGGCGCGGAGCGAACCCGTGGTGCTCGCGTCGGGTGACTATTTCATCGCACTCGGAACGCGCGCCGCTGCCGGACGGTTGATGACGTCGAACGACGATCGCGAAGGCGCGGCGATTCCCGTCGCGGTGTTGAGCTGGTCGTACTTCGAGCGCGCCTACTCCGGCCAGGCGGCACGCGCGATCGGCCAGAGCATCGTACTGAATGGCCATACGTACACGATCATCGGGGTGGCTCCAAAGCGGTTTGTCGGAATCAACGCCGGTGATCCATCGCTCTGGGTACCACTCGGCACGGCGACCGACCTGGGATACGACGCGCGCATGGTGCGCTCCCGCTTCGCGTCCTGGCTCACGGTGGTCGCGCGGCTTTCGCCTAACGCCACACGGGTGCAGGCGCAGTCGTCGATTCAGGCCGCGCTGCTTGCGGCGAGGGACGAGGGTGCCGAACCGGCGCCGATGGGTCTTGGACCCGGAGGCGGCATGCCGGGCGGCGAAGTTCGAGTACAGATCGGTGGTCCGGGCGGAGGGCGCGGTGCACCGGCACCCGCAGTGGCGCGACGCGTCGAGCTCACGACTGTGGGCGGGGCCGGCAGCTCGACGCGCGCGGACGGGCCTGGCGGGCGCCGTGGCACGCCCGTGTCGCTCTGGTTCCTCGCGGTCACCGGCACGGTGTTGCTCATCGCCTGCGCGAACGTCGCGAATCTGCTGCTCGTTCGCGCCGCGAATCGGTCGCACGAAATCGCGGTACGCCTCTCGATCGGTGCGACACGATCGCGGTTGGCGCGCCAGCTCCTCACCGAGAGCGTTCTTCTCGCGGCGTTAGGCGGAATGGCGGCTGTCGCGGTCGCGATCGGCGGCGCGGCCCTGCTGCCGAGCGTGTTGCCACTTCCACCGCTACCGGAGGTGGTGGATCGGCGCGCGCTGCTCTTTACGGTCGCGGTGGCGGCGCTAACGACGCTGGTGTTCGGCCTTGCGCCCGCATGGCGCGCGACACGCCAGGAGCTCAACGCCGTGCTTGGCGCGGCGGGTCGCTCACGCGCGGGCCGTTCGTTAGGCAGAGACGCGCTCGTCGTCGTGCAGCTCGGGGCATCGCTCGCGCTGCTCGTGGCCGCGGGTCTTTTCGTCCGCAGCCTGCGAAACGTGAAGGCCGTCGATACGGGCTTTGCGGCGGACCGGCTTCTCCTCGCGAGCGCCGACGTCCGCGGCGGGCGCTTCACACGCGAGCAGGCGGTGGAGTACTGGACGCGCGCTCTGGCGCGCGTTCAAACACTGCCTGGCGTGCGGGCTGCATCGTTAGGCGCGGCGATGCCCTTTCAGATGAACATCACCTTCGGCGTCGACATTCCGAGCGCGCCGTCACCGGACGGAAAGCCTCGCCCGACGTCCGCCGACTTCGTTGGCCCGGAGTTCTTCTCGACGGCCGGCATCCCCGTCGTTCGCGGTCGTGCCTTCGCGGCCGATGACCGAGAGACCGGCGCTCCCGTCGCGATCGTGAATCAGACTTTCATGCGGCGCTATTTGCGCGGCGTCGATCCGCTCTCCGCGTGCATTCAAACGGACGACGGCCGTTGCGCCCGGATCGTTGGTGTCGTGGCGGACGCGCACTATGGAGACGTAACACGGGAGCCCGAGCCGTTCATGTATCGGCCCATCGCGCAGCGTTCGCTACACATGCCGCCCCTGACGATGATGTACGTCCGGACGACGGACGATCCGGCCGCACTCGCTGGTGTGCTGCGTCGCGAGCTGCAGTCGCTCGATACGCGCGTCTCCTTCGCCACCGTGGGTCCGATGACCCAGCTCATCGAGCCGCAGCTGGCGCCTTGGCGCATCGGCACGTTCATCTTCACGCTGTTCGGCGTCATCGGTGCATTGCTCGCCGCCGTCGGCCTGTATGGCGTGGTGTCGTTCGTCGTCGCGCAGCGGACGCGTGAATTCGGTGTGCGCCTCGCACTCGGCGCGCAGACAGGCGACGTGATGAGTCTCGTGCTGCGCCAAGGGGCTCGCTTGGTGGGTGCGGGTTTGGTGGCCGGCGCGATCGTCGCCGCTCTATCCACGCGTCTGTTCGTCTCGCTGATGTTCGGGGTGAGCGCGCTCGATCCGCTGGTCTACGCGGGTACGGCGGCGTTTCTCGCGATCATCGCACTCGCGGCCTCGTATGTCCCAGCGCTGCGTGCGACCAGGGTGGATCCCATCGAGGCGTTGCGAAGCGAGTAATTCGAATGACAGTCGAGGATCGACGATTGTAGCTTTCCTCGAATGTCCGCACTCGAGCTCTCGAGCGACGTCGGGATCGTCGCCGTGTTTGTTCTGACATTCAACATCCTGCTCGGCCTGCTGATGGGAGTGAAGTACAACCCATGGCGCAGCTGGCCGCATCGGCGGATCAATTATTTCAAGATTCACAACTGGACCGGCTACGTCGCGCTGTCGTTGTCGCTGCTGCATGTGATTCTGTTGCTGCTGTCGGCGGAAGCGAAGTTTCGGCTCATCGATGTCCTGTATCCGATGGTAGGACCGAAGCAGCCCGTGATCAACACGCTTGGCGCGGCGGCGTTGTACGTCCTCATTGTGATCGTCGTGACGTCGTACTACCGCGCGGCAATCGGTCACGACCGTTGGCACGTCATACATTACGGTACGTACCTCACGGCAACGTTATTCTTGATTCATGGGATCTGGTCGGATCCTTCGCTCAAGGATCACCCGATCGATTATCTCGATGCCGAGAAGGTGGGCATCGAGGTGTGTTTGTTGATCGTCGTCGTCGGCTCGTTTTTTCGGTGGCGCTACCAGATTCGCCGGCGAAAGTCGTTAAGCGCGCAAGAGAAGCCTTACGGAAGAGCGCCGGCGATCCCGAGCTCGTAGCGCCACACAGTAGTCTCTAATCAACCAATCCGTGACTGTCTCGTCGGCATCTGACCTGTCAGGACTCGAGCGCGTTGGGGCGCTCGTTGCGCGGGCGTTGCAGCTCATGGAGCAGGAGGCACGGCCCGGGTTGTCCACCGCGCAGTTGGACGATGTCGGTGCCGCCTTTCTTCGCCGAGGGGGTGCTCGTTCGGCGCCACAGCTCAGCTACGATTTCCCCGGCTTCAGCTGCATCAGCGTGAATGAGCAGATCGTGCATGGTGTGCCGGGTCCGCGCCTACTCGCGGCGGGCGACGTTGTGAAGATCGACGTGACGGCGGAGCTGGACGGCTTTGTCGCCGATGCCGCGATCACAGTGACGCTAGCGCCGGTGAGTGCGGAGGCGCGGCGGCTTCGCAAATGTACGCACCGCGCGTTCGCGGAAGCGATGGCTGTCGCGCGCGCCGGCACGCCGATCCGTGAGATCGGTCGCGCGGTGGAGGAGGAGGTCGAACGCCACAAGTTCGCCGTCGTGAAAGAGATGTGCGGCCACGGTGTCGGCCGAACCATCCACGAGTCCCCGTCCGTGCCTAACTACTTCAGTATGATGACCCGTGGCGTGTTGAAAGAGGGAATGGTGCTCGCCGTGGAACCAATCATCTCCGCAAAGCCGGCACGCGTCGTGGAGGAGCCAGATGGCTGGACACTACGAACGCACAATGGGTCGCTAGCGGCTCACTACGAGCACACGGTTGTCATTCGCGCGGGCGAGCCGTTGCTCGTCACACGTCTGCCGGCGGCGTGACGCGGGGCGCGGGTCAGAGCGACGATTCCGATGTCAGCGCGCGCAACCGCTTGAACGCCGCTACTTTTTCTGATCGATCGACCGCGGCACGATTGAGCGCGCAGCCAAAGATCTCGATCGTTCGATCGTAGGTCGCGCGGTCCACGGGGAAGGGCGTGCCGTCCTTTCCGCCGTGAGCAAACGCGAAACGTGCGGGATCGCGGAGGCTGGCGGGCTTGCCGTGGAGAAGCTCGGACGCGAGCGTCAGGGCGCGCACGGTCTTTGGCCCCACACCGGCGATGCCTAACAAGCTCTCGAAGTCTTTCGGCGCGTGCTCGTACGTCGATGTCAGAATCGTGTGCATCTGACGATCGGGGACGTCGAGCTCCGGAAAGAGTGTATGGCGCACGGGCATCGCGAGCTCGGGCACTTTCGTCATCACATCGAGCACCACGCGCGGCGGCTGTGACGCGAGCTCGGCGACCGCGCCGCGCACGGGCTCGTTCTCGTGCGCAACCAGATTCAGCGTTTCGGAGCGCGCGTCACAGCACACCGCCTCGTGCGGCTCGTCGACGAAGCTGCCCACGTGCTCGGACAGCCAGTGATATCGCCGGGCCATCCGCGTCGCGTCGCTCATGCCCTGCTGCACCACGCACCAGTCGCCGCGAGCGGTGAAGAAGAATGCGTGGTGATACAGTTGATAACCGTCTTGCACCGCGGCGCTGTCCACCTTTGCCGTCATCTTGCTCGCATAGACGAGCGCGTCGCCGTCGCCGCCAGTGCGGTCGCAAATCTCGGCGATCTGCGAAGGCGTCTTTCGAGAGGTGGCGCCTTTGCCTCCCGCCGCAAAGAGGCCGAGATCACGGTCGACCTGCCGCAGCCCTTCTTTCACCGCGCCGCAGACGGTCGTCGTCACACCGCTCGAATGCCAATCGAAGCCGAGCACGCAGCCAAACGATTGAAACCAAAATGGGTCCGAGAGGCGTCGCAGGACTTCGGCCGTGTCGTACTCGCGCACGAGATAGATGACGATCTCGCGCGCGAGATGCGTCATGCGCGAGAAGAGCCACGGCGGTGCTTTGCCGGTGTGGAGCGGGAGCGAGGCGGTACCGGTGGAGCGCACGTGATTGGGTGTGGCGTTGAAGGTATGAGTAAAGAGGGAAGGTATCCCCAACCAGCATCGTCAACGCCGTGCTTCTGCCGAGCTCGTGTGCGCCTCTATCAAGGCACTCTGGCGGGCGCGATCGCGGATGCACAGCTGCTGCCGAAAGGATTCGTCTACAACATCGCCGCCGATGGGAGCGACGCGCGTCGCTCCCAGAAGATCTACAACTCGTTGCAGCTGACGGGGAACTACACCGTCGAGTCGCTATCGCTGGACTTGAAGACGAATGCAGCCGGGGGTTAACGGGATCACCATTGACGTGAGGCGCCCCTGATGCGTGACGCCTAACGGGCCTGGAGTACACGAGCGCGGCGCGAGGACAATCTCGCGCCGCTTTTTCTTACGAGCACATGTGACGGTTGACGAGTCAGGCAAAGTTGTCTCTCTTTCTGCCAGCGGGTGTGGCAAATTCTGAGAATTCTCCCATCTTGCGGCGCTGCGTGTTGCACTACAGTCTTGCCCCTTGCGAATGCATCGAAATTCCCGGCCCCCCACGGGAAGTGCGTCGCGTCAATGCCCTCCTGCCTAACCAGTACACTCCGCTCATGCAGAGGCACCCAGCCATGTTCACTGTTGGACCCATTCGCTCCAGTCCACGCGCCAACTGGCGCTCGTTGGTGGCGCGCGCAGCCGTCACGGCTCTCGCGGCCGCTCTCCTTCTCGTGCCACGTAGCGCGCGCGCACAGGATGGTGGCGTCCTCGCCGGAACGGTCATCACGGAAGCCGGATCGCGTCCGCTCGGCGGTGTCCAGGTCTCCGTGCAAGATCAAGTGGGGAAAGGCGCCGTCACCGACGCCAACGGCCGATTCCGCATCACAGGCGTTGCCGGAAGCCAAGTCGTCGTGAACGTACGCATGATCGGCTATCGCGCGATCACACAGACGGTTCGCGTTGGCGCGCAGGATCTGCGCTTCTCCATGAGCGAACGGGCGGTGGAGCTCGACCAGATCGTTGTCACGGGAACCGCCGGCGATCAGCAGAAGCGCGCAATTGGCAACTCGGTGGCGAAGGTGGACGCGGCGAGCGTCGTTGCGACGGCCAACGTTCCCACCGTTCAGGATCTCATCAACGGCCGTGCACCTGGCGTCGTCGTGATGCCTGGCACGGGTATGGTCGGCAGCGGATCGCGCATCCGCATTCGCGGCGCCTCCACGTTCTCGCTCTCCGGGGATCCGCTGATCTATGTCGATGGCGTGCGCGTCAACAACGAGACCGGCAGTGGCCTCGCGGTCCAGGCCTTCTCGTCAGGCGTTGTGTCGCGACTGAATGACTTCAATCCCGAAGAAATCGAGAGCATCGAGATCCTGAAGGGCCCAGCGGCCGCGACACTATATGGAACGGAAGCGGCGCGGGGCGTCATCAACATCATCACCAAGAAGGGCCAGACGAACGGAAATCAGTACAACTTCACGGTGAAGGGCGGCCAGAACATGTTCTGGAATTGGGAGAATCGGATCCCGATCAACTACTGGCTCAACCCGACCAGCAATCAGATCGAGTCCATCGACATCGCGAAGCAAGAGCTCGATCGCGGCACGCCGATCTTCCGCAAAGGCGCGATTCGCGAGTACTCCGCGAACGTCAGCGGCGGCACTGGAGTTCTCCGTTACTTCGTGAGCGGTGAGCAAAGTGAGAATCAGGGCGCGGATCCGACGAACGGCCGCAATCAGTTCAGCGGCCGCACCAACCTGCAAATCACCCCGTCGCAGAAGATCGATATTCAGACGAGTCTCGGGTACATCCAGAGCTCGACGCAGCTCTCCTGCGAGGGCGGTTGCGGTGGTGCGACGTGGGAATCGTGGTACTCGAACCCGAAGAACACGCCGGCGAATCTTTGCGCGTCGACGAACAATGCCTATGGGTGCAGCTTCGTTCGTGGCTTCCAGAGCGCGCCACCTGAGGCCGACCGAGTGCTCGGCGACTGGCAGGACATCAACCGCATGACGGGGAGCGCGGCGCTCAACTACCGGCCGTTCTCTTGGATGAGCCATCGCCTAACGGTGGGAACAGACTTCTCGCAAGAGAAGAACGAGGAAGGCATTCCCTATCTCACGAGCGACACCCTTTCTTACTTCTGGGGTGCGTACGCGAAGGGTTACAAATACCAGAATCGCCGCGAGGTCGTGCTGAACACGTACGACTACGTTGGTTCACTCACGCACGACCTGACGACGAAGATCAACTCCAACACGTCGTTCGGCATGCAGTACTATCAGAAGCACATCTCGTGGGTTGGTGGAGAGGGTGATTTCTTCCCCGCTCCCGGTCTTCAGGTGATCAACGCCGCGGCGCAGAAGCCGCAGACTTTCGACGACTTCCAGAACAACAACACGCTCGGCTACTACGCCCAACAGCAGTTCGGATGGCAAGACCGGCTGTTCCTCACGGGCGCGGTTCGCGTGGACAACAACAGCTCATTCGGTAAGGACGTGAAGTGGGTGACGTATCCGAAAGCGAGCCTGTCGTGGGTCGTGACCGAAGAGCCCGCGCTCAAGGCTCACATTCCGGAGTTCGTCAACACATTCAAGTTCCGCGCGGCGTACGGGCAGTCGGGCCAGCAACCGGACGTCTACACGGCGCTGCAGACGTTCGCGCCCGTTCCTGGGCCCAGCGGCTCCGCGGCGCTAACGCCGCAGTTCGTCGGTAACCCGAACCTGGGCCCGGAGCGTGGCATCGAGACGGAAACTGGTTTCGAGTCCAGCTTCCTGCGGGACCGCCTCGGGGTTGACTTCACGTATTATCACACCCGCACGAAGAACGCGATTCTGCTCCGCGGCGTGGCACCTTCCTCGGGCTTCGGCGCCAACAGCCAGTACGTGAACGCCGGCTCGATTCTCAACCAGGGCATCGAGACGCTATTCAAGTTGGACGCGATCGAGCGGCGGACGTGGGGCGTGAACTTCAACCTCAACATCTCGCACAATTGGGGTAAGGTGGAGAAGCTCACCGGCACCGACACCACGATTGTGCAAGGTGATCTCCAGGAGCGGATTGGCTACGCGCCATTCTCCTGGTTCAACCCGCATGTCGTGAGCGCGACGTACGATCCGACGACGAAGCGCGCCATCAATGCCATGTGCGACGACGGCAAAGGCGGCAGCACTCCGTGCTTCAACAGCAATGGCGCCGTCATCGCGCCGCGTGTGTTTCTCGGCCGAGCGATCCCAGCAACCGAAGGCTCCTTCGGGACCCAGGTGCGCTTCCTCGATCGCTTCCATGCGCAGGCATTGCTCGACTTCAAAACCGGCTACAAGAAGTTCGACAATAACCTCCGCATTCGCTGCCAGATCTTCAACACCTGTTACGAGCGCGTGCACCCGGAGACGATGGATCCGGTGAAGCTCGCGGCGGCGCAGACGAACAACACGATCAAGGACTGGGTGCTGCAGAACGGCAATTTCGCACGGTTACGTGAGGTATCGGTCACCTTCGACGCGCCCTCGAGGTACGTCGGCTACCTCGGCGCGCATGGACTCACGCTGAACCTGGCAGCCCGCAACCTGAAGACCTGGACCAACTACACGGGGCTCGATCCAGAGAACTCGTTCCTCAGCGGCACCACCGTCACGAGCAACTGGATCGATCAGGCAGAGCTGCCGCAGCTCACATCGTTCGTCTTCACCGCTCACATCAGTTATTGATCGCCACCTTCGAATCGATTCTCAGCGATGATTAAAGACTTTAAAACACGCGAACTGAGCGAGCGGCGCGGCGGCCGGTGGTTGGTCGCCGGCGCCATGCTCACCCTGACGCTCGCGGCATGCAATACGGACAAGCTGCTCGACGCCGGCGTACCGGACCGCGTCGACGCCTCCACGCTCGGCACCCCTGGCACGGCGGCACTGCTCGTCAACAGCGCGGTAGGTGACTTCGAGTGCGCCATCGGCTCGGCAGTCACCGTCGAAGGAATCATCTCCGACGAGCTTGCGGACGCCCAGTTAGGCGCCGCCGGCTGGCCGTATGATCGCCGCGACGCGAATACGCAGCCGAATGGCATCTACGGTACGGGGACGTGTACCTCTTCTCAGAACCCCGGCCTGTATCTGCCACTGTCCACTGCACGGTGGTCTGCCGACAACATCCTCACCAAGTTGACTGGTTGGACCGATGCGCAGGTCCCCAGCCGACAATTACTCATCGCGCGCGCCGCGCTCTACGCGGGGCTCAGCTATACGGCGATGGGGATGTCGATGTGCGAAGCGGCCTTCGATCTGCAGCCGCAGATCAATCAGCAGGCCATGTTCGCCGCCGCCGAAGCGCGATTCTCGACGGCGATAACTGCTGCCACGGCCGCGGGCGGCCTGAGCGGCGACAGCCTCAAGGCAGCCGCCTATCTAGGGCGTGCGCGCGCTCGCCTGTTCCAGGGAAACAAGGCGAACGCGCTCACGGATGCGCAGCAGGTACCGTCTGGCTTTGTTCTCTACGCAACCGCCGGTTCGGACGACAACCGTCGATACAATCGAGTCTTTTCATCGACGGGTCAGTTTGGTGACTACACGGTGGACACGCTCGCGCGGAATCTGCAGACACAGGGTGTCGCCGATCCGCGTTCGGCAGTCACCGCGTACCCGGATACGCGTCCAGCTGATGGTCTCACCGCCATCTGGGCTCCCGCGAAATATTCCTCGGATGCGAGCCCGATCCGCATCGCAACGTGGGATGAAGCACAGCTCATCATTGCCGAGGCACAAGGTGGTGCGGCCGCGGTGGCGACGATCAACGCCCTCCGGACTGCGTACAACGCAGCGCATCCGTCGGGTACGCAGATCCCGCTTTACGCGGGAGCCACAGATCCTGCATCGATCCAAACGCTCATCATCAACGAGCGCCAGCGTGCACTCTTCGTCGAGGGCTTCCGCAACTACGACATGCAGCGCTTCAATATCGCATTCACGGGGGCTGAGGCGACTGGCCAGCCTTACCCTCTCAAGGGCGGCAACTACGGAAACACGACATGCCTTCCGCTGCCGGATATCGAGCGCTTCAACAATCCGAATATCCACCCCTGAGTAGCCACTGATTGCATGGAAGCGGCCCGGCGTGCAGTATGCACGCCGGGCCGCTCCTGTTTTGAGGATATCGATCGATGCATTACGTACGAAGAGTCGTTCTGATTGCCGCCGTCCCTATCGCCGCCGGGTGTCACATAGGAGTCTCCGAAACGAACCTCACGAACTGTCCAACCTCCGCGGTCATCAGTGCGGGTGTGGATATCGTCGACTTCAAGCAACGGATCCAGAAGCAAACAGCCGTGGCACCGCCCGACAGCATTTTGGATGTCGTGCTCACCTTCGATGGCGCGATCAATCAGGCCGACCTGGACGCCATCACCGCGGCGGGTGGAACGAACGTGAGCAATACGGGCAGCGTGGCGGGCGTGAGAGCCTCCTTTCGCGCGCAAGCGCTGGCGGACTACGTGGCGAACGACCAGGGGCGGTTGACCAATGCAATTATCTATATCCCGTCTTGTACGGCGGTGTAGGCACCTTCGCGAACTCGAAATGACGAGAACCCTCGTTCGCTGATGAAAACCACCCGAATGGTCCTTGGTTGGATCATGATTGCGCTCGGCGCGTACGTCGCCATCCATCCACTCTGGTCGCACGGGCAGCCCGTGACGACGTCAATCTGGTTGGACATGGCCTTTGCTGCCGTGTTCCTGCTGCGAGGCTTGATGAATTTGCGAAGCCTTCGGCGCGCGCCGAAGCCTCAGATTCCGTCGTAGCCGTCGTGATTCTGAACGTGTAGCACGCGACAATTCCACCGTTCGATGGTTTTTCTTCGGTAACGTGGCCTTCGTCACGCCTAACGTGACGCTCTTCAAAGCGCACGTTGCCTTCGCGCGGCCTCTTGCGCCCTTCCGGGGCTTTCGCGCGACGTCTACGCGACCGCAGCTCCCACGAGCGCTGCCTCGCGTCTGATTCAGAATGCCTCACGTGCGATCTGTGAGGCCTCGCGTGCACTGATACCTCGTGCATGCCGCATGTGCAGGGGCATCGATGACGTTAGGCACGTCATGCGTTGCATTCGGTGGCGTTTGCATCGCCTCATCGCCGCCAACGATATGCTTCTCGCGAAACGACAGTGGCCGCGGCGCGACGTCAAATGCCCCGCGGCTGCGCGCGCGTCACCTCGTGAGGGATTTCACTTGTCATCGCGATCCCTCACGCGGCATCTGTGTCGCCAATCGTGAGCTCTCGCCTTCCGTAGGTCGGCTTCGGCATGCCACGCGTAGCACAGCGGAGGATCAAGGTCGCATTCGGCTACTTCACATCAATTACATAGCTCGCCGCGTGAGATAATCGCCGCCGCGAGTGTGCTATGCTCGACTCGATGAGCCACTGCGTTGACTCGATGAGTGCTGTCAGCGACATGATGAGTCCTGTGCGAGACTCGATGGTTGCTTTGCACGGCTTCATGACTTCGTACACTTAGTTCATGAATTCTCTGTGCAACTTCATGACTGCTCGCCGAGAATTTGTGACGGCTGGGCGAGACATGGTGGGCCCTAACCTCTACACGATGAGCCGCGGTCGTGATTCGCATTTGAGAGCCGCGGGATCGTAAGCAATGGCTGACTGTTTGAGACCGAGAATCAGTGCATCGAGACCGTTGCGCGCCGCTCGCTGTCGAATGGACCAGACCTCCTGGCTGATGATCGCAACCGTGTGAGAGCTATCTCGACCCTGTTGATTGGTGCTTGCGCCGTCGAAGCCGCTTGCCAGGGCTCGATGTTCTCTCCGCTCATCAGGCTCACTCGGGAGGGCGCTTCGCTGCGGCGCAGCCATGACTCGCGGTGATCTCGTCGCCCCCCCGTGATCACTGATCGCGACTCGCTGCCTGAGAACTGCGACTCGATGTGAGGGAACACCGACTCGTGAGGTGGAAACAGCGTGTCGCTCGTCGCTGCGCTCCTCAGGATGACACGAAACGTCTACCCATTGGCGGTCCACGGCGCCTCGCTCGTTGGTTCGACGACCGGCTCGCGGCTGTCCAAGAGGATCGTCTCGAGATCGAGGTCGCGCAGTACCCTCCGCATGACGTCGTCGCCGATGACGTCGCGGTCGCGCAGGTCGAGTAGCGCCTGGCGCTCGGCGCGAATCATCTCCGAGCGGATGCGGCGATACTCCACCGCCCTACGGTCGTCGAGGGCACCGGCGTCGTGAGATGGAGCGGCGACGAAGTGCTCGTGGCGCGAGTCGCTAGGCAAGTGCGCCTTTTGGCGCGCTTCGCGCGAGGCCCAGCGACGCGCACGCTGGCGATGGCGCTGGCGGAGATAGCGCGGTATCTCCGGATAAGGTGAGCTCGCAAACTGCGGCGATTCGAGCACACGAAGGCCGGCCTCCGTGGCGGAGAGGCGGGCATGCGCTTCCTCGTCATCACCATCAGTGTCTCCGGGAAGGCCAAGCCAGCGCGCCAACGGAGCGAGCGTTGGGCCCTGAACGACCAGCGTCAGCAGGATAACGGCAAAGGTGATGAACACGATCTGCGCGCGCGCCGGAAATGGCGCCCCCGTCGCGGTGACGAGTGGAAGTGCGAGCGCAATGACCAGGGAGTCGCCGCCACGCACCCCTGTCCATCCGATGAAGGCAATCCAGCGCCACGGAGGAAGCTGCAGTGTCCGGTGACGGAGCCATGCGCCGACCATGCGACCGAGGAACGTGCTCGGAACCACCCAAAGCATGCGTACGACAACGACGCACACGCAGACGAGCGCCGCCTCCTTGAAGAGCGTCACGAGTGGATAATTGCCGAGGGCACGGATGACGTACGGCAGCTCGAGTCCCACGAGAATGAACACGAGACTCTCGAGGAGGTATGTCACGACAGCCCACATCGATTGATTCTGCAATCGCGTTTCAGGACTGCCGACGTCGGCGGCCTGCCGGGCGACATACATGCCAGCCGCGACGACAGCGATCACACCGGACGCGCCCACGAAATCCGCGGGAAGATAGGCGGCGAACGGTGTCAGCAGCGACACGGTATTCTCGGCGACGGGCACGGATCTCGTTAGGCCATGGAGGCGCATCACGATGAAACCGACGGCGATGCCGATGACGAGGCCGCCCGTGGCCGCGGTGAGAAACTGCCAGCTCGCGTGCCTCGGCGAGAAGCTGCCTGTCACTGCCGCGGCGACGGCGATGCGATACGCGACGAGCGCCGTGGCATCGTTGAGCAGCCCTTCGCCCTCGAGGATGCTCTCGATGGGACGCGGAGCCCGCAGGTTCGGCGAGCGCATCAAGGACAACACGGCCACCGGATCGGGCGGTGAGACGATCGCGCCGAGGGTGAAGGCGGCGGCCCACGTAAAAGCGGGATCCATGGAATGCGCCAGCGCCGCAACCGCCGTGGTCGAAACGAGGACCATGATGACGGCGAGCCGGAGGATGGGCCCAAGCTCGCGTCGGAAATCGCGCAGGGGAAAGGAGACCGCGCCCCAGTACAGCAGCGGCGGAACGAAGATGAGAAAGAGAACGTCGGGCGCGAGCTCTACTCGGGGAAGGTTTGGCAGAAAGGCGATGACGAGCCCACCGACGACGAGGAGCGCCGAGTAGGGAAGGCCGAGCCAATCGGCGAGCACGCGGAGGCCCGCGGAGGCGGCAAGGAGAAGAAGGACGAGCTCGAGTCCACCCATGCGCAAAAGATATCCAGGCCGGGTTCGCTCGGACGTTGATCCTATGGGCCATGAGGCGGCTTGGCGGGGCCGCTATACCTTCAACACATCACCGGCACGGAGGGAGCGCATGGGAGCGACCCGCTGCACGCATCTCGACCAGGTTCGCGACGTCGAGCCACGGACGCCCGAAGGATGCGAGGAATGTCTCAAGATGAATGGCCGCTGGGTGCATCTGCGGCTCTGCCTAACGTGTGGACATGTGGGCTGCTGTGACAATTCGCCGAACCGGCACGCCACGAAGCACAACCACAGCACGGGCCATCCCATCATCAGGAGCTTCGAGCCGGGAGAAGATTGGGGTTGGTGCTATGCGGACGAGCTGTTCATCGAGCCCGCTCCAGCGCCAAATAGCTAGAACATGACAAGCATCTCACACCATGCCACATATCGGGTGAGTCATGAGGAGTGGCCTGCACTTCCGCTCACGGAGTGGCAGGACACATATGCCACGCTCCACCGCTGGCTCCAGATCGTCGGCAAGACGCGGCTGGCGTTGGCCCCGATGCAGAACCATTGGTGGCAAGTCGTTCTCTACCTAACGAGTCGTGGCCTCAGCACTTCGGCAATGCCTCTCGGTGGCCGCTCTCTCGAGATCGATTTCGATTTCATCGATCATGAGCTCGTGGCGCGCACGAGCGATGGGGACGTTCGCACGCTGCCGCTCGCGCCACGGTCCGTCGCGGATTTCTATGACGAGTACGTAGGAATGCTGCGGTCACTGGGCCTTGCCGTGCGCATCTGGCCGGTGCCAGTGGAAATGGCGGACGTGCTGCCATTTCCCAAGGATCGCGCGCACGCGGCGTACGATGCAGATGCGGCGCAACGATGTTGGCGCGTTTTGCTCGCCACCGATCGCGTGCTGAAGGAGTTTCGCGGCCGATTCATTGGGAAATCGAGTCCGTCGCATTTCTTCTGGGGATCGTTCGATCTCGCGTGCACTCGCTTTTCCGGCAGAGGAGCGCCGCAGCATCCCGGCGGCGTTCCGAACTGCCCCGATTACGTCACTCGTGAGGCATATTCGCACGAATGCATCAGCGCTGGCTGGTGGCCGGGAAGTGTCGGCTCACCCGTTGCCGAGCCAGCGTTCTACGCGTATGCGTATCCCGAGCCCGCCGGGTGCGCCACGGCGCCAATCGCTCCCGCTGGTGCAGCGTACAACACGACGATGCGCGAGTGGGTGCTGCCGTACGACGCCGTGCGCACCGCGGACGACCCCCGCGCCACGCTGCTCGATTTTTTCGAGAGCACCTACGGAGCGGCGGCTACTCGTGGTGGATGGAACAGAGCGGAGCTCGAACGATCTGCGGCTACGGCCTTTTAGGACGACAAGTTGCCCGTCTCGCACAGGCCGAGTCCACGATAGCAGTTAGCGCCGCGACTTCGCGCGAGCTCTGAGCGCGGACATCTCGTCCGCGTCCATGTGCGCACGGCGAGGAAAAAAGAGCGTGTGTCATGCGTGACGGGACGGAGGCCGATTCCGTCCCTTTAGAGTATGGCCGTCCCCACTCCCATTAGCGGCGTCCAAAAGCCGCTCATTCATAATGCAGGAAAGTTGATCGCGATGGCCGCGTCCACGGGCGCGGCACTCGTGTCGATCATCTCATTCCTGTATTCCTACGGCGTCATCGGGAAGTCCGAGAGTCATCAGACGATCGGGAATCTCGGCGCGGCGTGGGTTGGCTTGCGGCCGCAGGCCGACACGGCGTATGCCGTTGGCGACACGATCCATCTCGCGGCGACGATCACGGATAAGAACGGCGCCATTCTCGTTGGCGCGAAGCCGACCTGGGTGAGTGAGAACCCGAAAGTCGCGACGGTACTCAACGACGGCTCGGTGGTCGCCGAGGGTCCTGGGTCGACGACAATCAGCGTCGCCGTCGCCGACCTCATCGCCCGGTCGCGGATATTCGTTAGGCAGACGGTGACCTCGGTGGATGTCGTCGGTGTCGCCAACGACACGACGCCGGTTGTCGCCGAAGGTGAGCGAAAGCCGTTGCGCGCCATTCCGCGCGATGCCCGCGGTCACCCGGTCATCGGTCTCACGCCGCAATGGCGGCTCGACGACACCAGCGTGGCCGCGATCGATACGTTAGGCGCGGTCACTGGGAAGATCGCTGGCCGCACGATCGCGACGGCAACCGTGGACGGTGTCTCAGGAAAGACCGCCCTCACCGTGGTTGCCACGGCAGCGGAGATCACGACTGTCGCCGGTGGGACGCAACGCGCCTCCGCTGGGAGCCTGCTTCCTCAGGCCATCGTGGTGCGCGTGACGAGTCGTCGCGCGCGGCCTGTCGAAGGCGTGCTCGTGAAATTCCGTCTCGGCGATGGCCAGGGAAGTCTCGAGCCGGCATCTGCCGTCACGGATGCGGACGGTCGTGCTCGCACGATTTGGACGCTCGGCGATCTGCCGGGTCGTCAAACGTTGCTCGCGAACGTCGAGCGCATCGACAGCGCATTGGCGGTCATTGCCGAGGCGGAGCCGGTAGCCGGGAATACGAAGGTCACGGCGCTCACGGAGAAGGCCTCCGGCGAGGCCGGTCACGAGCTCCCTGATACGATCGCGATTCGTGTTTCGGACTCCACCGGACGGGCGCTCGCTGACGTTCCTGTCAGCTGGGCTGCACTCGATGGAGGGAGGGCCGAGGCGCTCGACACGCGCACTGATTCGTTAGGCGAGGCGCGGGTCCGGTGGACGCTTGGCGCGAAGGCAGGTACGCAGCGCCTGCGCGCCCAGGTCGGAAGCGGTCACGGCAAGAGCGCCGTCCCGCCGATCACGCTGCGCGCGAGCGCGCAGGCCGGTAGCGCGGTGGGTCTCGTCGTCGTCTCGGGCGACGCACAGCGAGGGATCGCGGGCCAGCCGCTGCCGAAGTCGCTCGTCCTGCGCGTTGTCGACGCGACGGGCAATGGCGTTGCCGACGCCGAGCTCCAGCTCTCTCCATCCGAAGGGAGCGTTCCAGACACCTCGATCCACACGGACTCGCTAGGCATCGCGCGCGTCCACTGGACGCTCGGGCACGCCGCCGGTGAGCATGCACTGGCGGTTCATCTCGACGGTATGAGCAAGCTGCTCAAGCTCACCGCCGTCGCGCGTCCCGCCGCGCCCGCGAATCTCTCATTCGACGATGCGGAGAGCGAGGGCAAGCATGTGAAGGGACGGCATCTCGTTGCCCTCGTCACGGATGCTTATGGCAACCCTGTTCCGGATGTGCGGCTCAGCTTCTCGACGCGTACTGGTAGCGTGCGACCAAGCCGCGCGGTGAGCGACGCAAAGGGCCGTGTCCTCGTTTCGTGGACGCTTGGCAGCCGTCCGGGCGATCAATCGCTCCTTGGCAACGTCCCGGGCACTGATGTACGCGGATCGTTCCTCGCGCCCGGCGCGGGATCACCGCACACGCCGGCCAAGACCGCATCGGCGAAGACGACGCCGGCGAAAAGCTCAGCGAGCAAGAGCAAGAAGCGCAGCTGATCGTCGCCCGCCGTGCCCAGCGTCCCGCGTTGCGCCGAACCCACCTTGCTGCCCAGCTTTAGCGCGTCCCCAGGAATGGAGCGCGCCCTCGATGTTCGTGAGGATTAACTAAACGGTGGCGGAGTCGACACTCTCGGTACTGCTCGTCGGCGCCACTGGCCTCGTGGGCCGGGAATGTCTGCGTCTCCTCCTCGCGGACAACGCGTTCGGACGCATCATCGTCGTCACGAGGCGACCCTTGTCGCCGGATGTCCGGTCGCCAAAACTCGAGACGCACGTTCTCGACTTCGAGCATCTCAACGAGTACGACGCGCTCTTTCAAGTCGACGCGATCATCTGCGCCCTCGGGACGACGATCCGGCAGGCTGGATCGCGGACGCGCTTTCGGACGGTGGATTACGAGTATCCACTGCGGTTTGCGAAGCTTGGGCGGCGACAGCGCTGTAAACACTTCCTCGTTGTCAGTGCGCTCGGAGCGAACGAGCGATCGCGCGTCTTCTACAACCGGGTGAAGGGCGAGCTCGAGGAAGCGCTGCGCGCGCTCGACTACCCGCGTCTCACGATCGTTAGGCCGTCGCTGCTGCTTGGGCCGCGCGCCGAGCTGAGGTTGGGTGAGGAGGTCGCGAAACGGGTGACGCGATGGCTTGGGCCTCTCGTGCCGCGCGCGTTCAAGCCAGTCGAAGCCCGCAACGTGGCGACGGCGTTAATAAAGGCGGCACGCGAGGCGGGGAGTGGAGTCCGGATCGTCGACTCCTGGGAGCTCGCGCCGGGCTAGCGTGCGTCGCCGGACGTACTAACGAGAGCGAGGACGCGGCGGCACGTAGTACAGCACTAGTGACGAACCAATTCGGCCAACAGGCTGTAGCTCGTTGAGCCACTCGTAGGCGCCGTGGCCGGCCACGCCAGCGAGCATCGTCTGACTCACCGCGATCCAGCCCGTCGGCCGCTCGGCAGCCGCGAGGACGCGCGCGTTGCGCACGCCGGCAGCATCGAAGCTTGCCGAGCCGTAATAGGCCAGTGCAATCGACTCGATGCGCATCCTCTTCATGGTTGCGCTCAGCCGATATAAGTCTTGCCCCCAATCGAGATTGCTATCGACCAGGATCGATTCGGGATGGTCGCCCGCGATGGGGTTGAAGTACGCCAGGTGATCCGGATGCGCGCGCAACGGGACGATGAGCGACGCGGCAAGCGTTGCAGCGACGGTTGCGCGCACGAGGCGCCGCGCTGGCGCGCTCTTGGCACTCGTCTCCCAGAGCTCCCTCACTGCGACCGTTCCGAGGATCGCAAGCATCGCGAAGATCGGGAGCACGAGTCGAACACCGGCGTCCTCACGGTCGATCGTTGCTGCCATGATGATGGCCGAGCTCGCGATGAGTGGCTCGAGGAGCGAAACGTGATCGCGCCTAACGAAATCGCGCAGTGCGGCGGCGCCGCCGAGGATCGACAGGAGCAGCAGGGGCAACGGAGTCTTCACCAGCAGCGCGATTGGATAGTAGTACCACCATCCGCCAACGGCGCGCTCACCAAACAGAAAAGCGGGCTGCCTCGCGGTTGCATCACCGCTATACTCCACGAGACCACGGAACCACCCTGGCGCCGGTACGACCAATCGCGAGCCCTCAACGAGAGCCCCGCTGCTGAAGCCATAGACTGCCCATCCAGCAAGAGCGGCGGCGGCGAATGTGATCGCAACGACGGTGCGCTTTCGCCAGCGTTCTGCCGTGGGCCAAATTGGGCCGTCGCTCTCGCGACGCCGCATCAAATACATGGCCGGAAACGCCAATGTCAGCATCGCCAGCGACGCGAAATCGGACGTCGCGGCGAGTCCAATGGAAACGCCTAACGCAACGGCGCGCGCCCAGTTGGGCTCGTCGAGCCAATAGACGAATGCGAGGAGCGCCGCCGACAATGTTGCCGCAAAAGCGATGTCGGTGGTCGCAAGCGCCCCATGTGCGAGCACATTGGGATTTGCGGCGACGAGTAGCACGGCGATCGCGGCGCCACGCTCGTCGGTGAGTCGTCGGCCCCACATCCACACGACGGCGCAGAACAGGATAAAAAACGGAAGCTCGCCAAGCCGGGCGATGGCGAGCGTCGTCCGATAATGCTCGCCGCGGCCAAGCAGTCGCACACCTTCGTCGAGTGGCGATGCCGCCACGGAAGGGCGCTCGCCGCGGAGATACGGGCCGAGCCCTGCCGCGATGCGTCCGAGCGGTGGCCGCTGGGCGTCGTACGCGCGATTGCCGCTCAGCCACTCGACGCCAGCCGCGATGTGGGCGGGCTCGTCGTAGGTGTTATTGAACGTGAAGTGTGTGCTGACGATCGCGAGAGCGGCCGCGATGGTGAGGCCGATGGCGACGGCGCGCCACGTGCGGGCGGCGGGATCGAAGGACAGAGTCGGTCTCGCGGTCACACGAGATAGACGAGCGACCGCGCCTGTCGATCACACCAGTCTGTGTCTCAAAGTCGATCGAGCGACGATTGGGCGACCTCAAATGTTACCCGCGACGCGTCGAGCTCTACGCGGTAGCATGGCTCCGGCTCGACGCAGACGAGATCGCGTACGGAACCGCACTCGTATGCGAACGCGCCACCCGTGATGCGGACGTGCGACGCGCGGGCGAAGGTGACACCGGGAATGCTGAGGCCTTCAGCCCAATGCAGGGAAAATGTCTTCGTCGGTGCGGCGCCAGCGATCTCTACTTCGCGCTCCATGAATGCTCTCCAGAAAGGAGCGCCAACATATGTGAAAAGATTGGTCACGCAATTGTGAAAACTCGCGAGCGTCGCGCGCGCTCGAGATCACATTTTCTTTTTATCAACAGTGAGGGCGCCCGCGCTCACGATGTGAAAAGTCGCTTGATCAAATAAATAGTCAGGAGCGACGCGCCCACCGCGATGGCCGCGACGGCGGCGAGGAGTACAACCACGAGCGCCATGCTGGCGCGCTTGGTCTGGGCGGGCGTCTCGACGTGACGCGTGAGCAAGCGCGCGTTCCGCGTGTTCGACTTCCACGCGAAGTCGAAAAGATCGCCGATGATTGGGAGGCCACCGATGAGGGTGTCGATGCCGACGTTCAGGGCCATGCGGAGCAGCACGCTCGACGGCGCGCCGGCGCGAGCTGCCTCGAGAATGATGTAGGCCGAGGCAGCGCCGCCGAGTAGGTCGCCAAGCCCCGGAATGAGCCCAACCAGCGGATCGACTCCGAAGCGAAGGTTGGTGCCGGGAACGCGAATCGCGTCGTCGAGCACCGAGGCGACGGCGTTGACCCGCCGCAGCGACTCGTTAGGCGACGTTGTGCGATTGCCCGGGCGATTCGGCATGCCGCTGAGGCGTGTGTCCGGAGCGCCACTACGTAGGGCCACTTGTCTCCTTCATTGTCGTGTCCAAGACCGATTGGCCCCGCTGGCCATACTCGTGACCCGCGCCGATCCAGTTCGTTTGTGGTGCATGACATCCTCCGCCGGCGAAATCGCCGATCATGCGGGCAAGACACAGACCGTAACAGTCGCCCTTCGTCAGCTTCACGATGTGTGCGGGCGGGCACATATTGAAAGGACGCCGAGCTGCCACACTGCTTCATGATTGCATTCGCCGTCAGCCTTTCACTTCTCGCCGCCGTCGCGGATTCGACGATCTTCATTCGCGTCAATCAGGTGGGTTATCTACCCGACGCGCCGAAGATCGCCGTCGCGTGCGCCCTGGAATCGTCGCGGGTGACTCGCGTCACACGCACGTTCGTGGTTCGCGACGCACGCGGGCGCATAGCGTACGGTCCGAAAAAGATCGCGAGCTCGGGTTCCTTCGGTCCGTGTCTACAAACGTGGAGGCTGGACTTCACGGAGCTCCGCAAGCCGGGGCGCTACCGCATCACGGCATTCGGCGTGAGCTCGCGCGATGTGCGCATCGACGCGCATGCGTACGACGGCGGAGCCGACACCCTTCTCGATTACATGCGCGAGCAGCGCTCGGGGTGGAATCCAGTCATCGGGGATTCGGTGCACAAGTTCGACGGCATCGTTGTGGACGATACCGGCCATGCCGTGAAAACTGTCTCCGTGAGCGGTGGATGGCACGACGCGTCCGACTACTTGCAGTATGTCACGACATCCGCGAACGCGACGTTCATGATGCTCCTCGCGTATCGCGATCATCGTGAGGCATTCGACGACAACTTCGACGGCCGCGGCGCGGCTGGGAAAAACGGCGTGCCGGACGTACTCGACGAGGCGCGCCACGGTCTCGACTGGCTCGAGCGCATGTTTCCGAGCTACGGCGAGATGTACAATCAGATTGCCGACGACCGCGATCACACCTACTTCGATCTACCTTGGACAGATTCGTCGGACTACGGCTGGGGAAAGGGAAAGGAGCGCCCCGTCTATCCCTGCACTGGCCACCCGCAAGGATTATTCGGCTACAAGAATAGATCGACAGGTCTCGCGTCCACGGCTGGGAAGTATGCGTCGGCCTTCGCGCTGGGCGCGCAGCTGTACGCCGAGAGCGACACGGTGCTCGCGGACTCCCTCCATCGTCGTGCACTGCTGGCGTATGTGTTGGGCACGCAGAATCACGGCGTGTGTCAAACCGCGCCGGGGCGGGCACCCTATTTCTATGAGGAGAGCAACTGGGTGGACGACATGGAGCTCGCGGCCGCCGAGGTGTACGCACTCACTGGCGACCGAATGCTGCTCGGGCAGGCCGTGTCGTTCGCCGAAGACGAGCCGGTGACGCCATGGATGGGCGCGGACACGGCGCGGCATTACGAGTGGTTCCCGTGGTACAACAACGGCCACTACGAAACGTGGCGCGCTGCGTTGGGTCCGGGCATCAAGCGACAGATGGAAGATTATTACCAGCGAGGTCTCGAGGCGATCGTTGCGCGCGCCAACAACGGCTTTCGCGTCGGCATCCCGTTCATCTGGTGCTCGAACGACCTGATGACGGCGTTCGCGACGCAGGCGATGCTGTATCGCCATATGACGGGCGACCAACGCTATCGCGAGTACGAGCAGGCAGCGGTGGATTGGCTGCTCGGCACGAACCCGTGGGGAACGTCGATGGTGATCGGATGGCCTAACGATGGCGTCTGGGCGCACGATCCGCACTCGGCGGTCGCGAAGGAGGTCGGAGTGGACAAGCTGCGCGGTGGCTTGCTCGATGGTCCCGTGTACCGATCGATCTTCCAGAATCTGAAGGGCATCTCGTTGCATGACAGCGACGAGTACGCGCGATTCAATACGGGCTTCATCGTCTATCACGATGACGTCGGCGATTACTCCACCAATGAGCCGATTATGGATGGCACGGCGAGCTTGGTCTATCTCATTTCGGGGTACGCGGTGGATGCGATGACGTGTGATCAAAGACCGGAGTCATGTGTCTCGTCTGTGGACACCGAGGCGCCAGTGCGGAAGGCTGCTTCTCCGCGGAGGCGAAGGCGGGGCAATTAGAGTGAGAGCCGATCTCGGCGCTTCTGCGCGCTCTGCGTTCAGCACTTTGCTAAAGAGATGCTGATGGTGCGCGAAATGATTTTGCTGGGGCTGGTGAGCCGCGCGCAGCCCTCGCTGTCTCCGCCCGTCGCCTGCCCGCCTGCCTCTCTTTACTGCTTCGAGCTCCTCCCACCACCCGAGCTGCCGCGAATTCACGGAAGCGTCGAACTGCAGCCGATCAACACCGCATTTGGGGTCGCCGTCACGCTTAACGGTGCGCCACGGTATCAGCTCATTGCCCACATAACGGGATTGCCCGCACCCAGAACGATCGGCGCATACAAGTCGTATGTCGCGTGGGCCTACACGATCACGATGGACAGCGCCATCAAGCTCGGCGTCGTACAGAACGGTCGTGTGTCGTTAGGCGAGATCGCGCGCGAGCAGTTTCGTCTCCTCATCACTGCCGAGCCGTCGGCGGACGGGCGCGAGCGCAGCGGGCGCATCGTGCTTCGCGGCACGTCACCTGGTGCAAGACTTCTGGCGCACCGTGATCTGATGCAGCCTGTAGCGCCGGGTGCGCCGGTAATGAGCGGCCACGAGCACTCCAGCGGCGGTTGGCGCATGCCGCTGATGGCGCCACTGGGTACGGTGGCGATGCCCGGGATGCGCCATCTCACCCCTTCGGCACACGCGTGGTTGCCGCGAGAAGACAGCACACTTCCGGTCGCCGAGCCGAGGCGCGTGGTCGAAATCAGGGACGGCGACACTCTCCAGCTCGTGGCGCGGCGCGTTAGGCGTACGATCGGCGGCCATTCGCTCGTGATGTACGGATTCAACGGTCAATACCCGGGCCCACTGATCCGGGCGACCCGCGGCGCAACACTCAATGTCGTCTTCGTAAACCAGCTCGATCAGCCGTCGTCCGTGCACTGGCATGGCGTGCGGCTCGACAACGCCTATGATGGCGTCCCTGACGTGACGCAGCGCGCCGTTCCACCCGGTGGCCGCTTCATCTACCGTGTGCACTTCCGCGACGACGGCATCTACTGGTACCACCCGCATGTGCGCGAGGACATACAACAGGACCTTGGCCTCTACGGCAACATCCTCGTTCGCCCGCCCAATGCGAGCTGGCTGCCGCCTGTGAACCGTGAAGAGGTGCTGACCCTCGACGACATTCTCATGGACGAAGACGGTGTGCTGCCCTTCGGCGCCGAAACGCCCACACATGCGCTCATGGGGCGCTGGGGGAATGTTTTCCTTGTCAATGGCGAGCCACGTTATGCGCTCAGCGTCCGGCGCGGCGAGGTCGTGCGGTTTTATCTCACGAACGTCTCCAGCGCGCGGGTATACAATCTCTCATTCGGGGGGGCGCGGATGAAGGTGGTCGCCACGGACGCCGGACGCTTCGAGCGCGAATCGTGGGCGACCAGCGTTGTCATTGCGCCGGCCGAGCGGTACGTCGTCGAAGTGCGGTTCGACACCGCGGGCGAGGTTCCGCTCACCAACCGAGTGCAAGCGCTCGATCACATGTACGGCACCTATTCGCCCGAGGTGGACACACTCGGCGTCGCCCACGTCGCGTTAGGCGAAGCCGCGCCAGAGGCCGGGGGCCCCAGTTTCGCAACCTTGCATGTCAACGCGGACGTGACCGCCGAGCTCGGCCACTATCGCCGGTATCTCAGTCGTTCGCCCGACCGCACATTGATTCTAACACTCGAGACACGGGATCTGCCGGCTCCCGTTGCGATGATGCTCAACTCGCTCAATGTGTCGATGGATTGGAACGACGGCATGGCGATGGCGAACTGGGTAACGACCGGTCGCGAGGTCCGATGGATTCTGCGTGACGCCGCCGACCGTCGGGAGAACATGGATATTCGCTGGCGATTCGCCCGCGGGTCGCTCGTAAAGCTGCGAATCTTCAACGATCCGACGTCTGTTCATGCGATGGCCCACCCGATTCACCTTCATGGGCAGCGCTTTCTCGTTCTGGCGCGGAACGGCGTGCCAAACGACAACATGGCGTGGAAGGACACCGGTCTCATTCCCGCCGGCGAGACGGTCGATTTCCTCGTCGACATGGCGAATCCGGGAACATGGCTCCTGCACTGTCACGTGGCCGAGCACATGGGCGCGGGGATGATGTCGACGTTCAGAGTGGAGTAATCAAGCGCGCTCGACAAGCGAGTCGAGTCATCGGCGTCTCCGTGGCATCGAGCTTCCTATCGTATTCCCCATGATGCCGCAGCCTAATGAGCCTCCCGCGGAATTAGTGGCCGAGATCCGCGATCGCCTTGCGCGTGTCTGCGGCAAGTACTCCGATCAAGAGTTCTCCGATCTCGTAAGGCAGATGGCGATCGTCCGGGCAAAGTATGACGCGTTGCGTGCGGAGTCGTTCTTCAACGCGGTGACGCTTCTAGCGGACGAGCGGCTGTCCATCCGCTCGCGGCCTGTGAACCGGCCGATCGGCCCCCCATCGTGAGGACCGTGGATCAGTCCGCCCATCAGGACAAGCGTAGCCGCGAACGTCCCGAGCGAATGTGTCGGGCGCTGACGGACGAAGAAGGGCATCTCTGGCGAGTGCGAGAAGTCTCCTACGCCGACGTGTCGCCGTCGCTCATCTTCGAGTGCGAATGCGGCTTTCGCCGCGTGCGCAAATACCCGCAGGACTGGCGATCGCTCAGCGACACCGAGCTCTATGAGCTGAGCTGGCGCACGTAGCGGCCGCCGGCGGCCTGATCTGCCTCGCTTTTCGCCCAGATAAGCCTGGGTAGAGACACAAACGACAATGCTCAGCGGCGCTCTGAGGTGACTCGGCGGCGTTTGGCGCTCCCTCTAGACGCCGCCCGAGCGCCCTTGTTGCTTGTAGACACCCGCCGGCTCGCCCCGGTGCCACTCCCATTTGAGCCATCTCATTTCGAGGTCTGTAATGACTCGCCTTTCGCGCGCGCTCGCACTTCTTCTCTGTCTCACTGCACTGCCGGCGGTCGCCCAAAACTCGACCACTCAACAAGGCTCGTCGGCCGATCTCTCCCTCGCACGTCCCGGCCGCGATCCGGGGCAGGCCATCGACGAGGACTACACGCGGAAGATCCGCGAGTACACCACCGAGCCTTTCTTCCTCTCGCCACTCGTCGACTATCTGCCAGCCTCGAAAACCGTCCCCACGCCCAAGGCCATCCTGGGCGATATTGCCGGCGCGCCCACGAAGCTTCCGGACTCGAAAGAGGTGTACGCATACATGCGGCTCCTGGCCAAGTCCACGCCGCGGGTGCGGGTTTACTCGATCGGCAAGACCGAGGAAGGGCGCGAGATGGTCGCCGTCGCGGTCGCGAGCGAAGAGCTGATGTCCAAGCTCGACGCCAACAAGGCGAAGCTGGCGCAGCTCGCCGATCCGCGCACGATCGGGATGAACGATGAGGAAGCGCGCCGCATCGCCGCGGATGCCGCTCCAGTCTACTACATCACGGGTACGATCCACTCCACCGAATCGGGAGCACCAACGGCACTGATGGAGCTGGCGTATCGGCTCGCGGTCGACGAAAGCCCATACATCAAGAACATCCGCGACCATCTCATCACGTTGATCACGCCAATCGTCGAAGTCGATGGCCGCGATCGCATGGTCGATATCTTCAATTGGCACATGAAGCACCCCGGCGAGACGTATCCGGATCTCGTGTACTGGGGCCATTACGTCCGTCACGACAACAATCGTGATGCGATGGGGATGACCCTCAAGCTGACGCAAAACGTCCTCAACACCTTCGTCGACTGGAAAGCGCAGGTGCTGCACGACCTGCACGAGTCCGTGCCCTTCTTGTACGACAACACCATCGGCGACGGACCATTCAACGCGTGGCTCGATCCGCTGCTCACCAATGAATGGCAGATGATCGGCTGGAACAACGTGCAAGAGATGACGCGCTTCGGTATGCCCGGCGTCTTCGCGCACGGGCAGTTCGATACCTGGTCGCCCGGGTACCTGATGTTCATCGCCGCGACACATAACGGCATCAGCCGCCTCTATGAGACGTTCGGCAATGGCGGCACCGCCGAAACCGTGGAGCGTACCCTCAGTCCGAGTGAGACGGAACGGACATGGTATCGGCAGAATCCTCCGCTGGCGCATGTGCGCTGGTCGCTCCGCAACAACAACAACTACGAGCAGACGGGCATTCTCGTCTCGCTCAACTATTTCGCGAACAATCGGCGGCTCTTCCTCGAGAACTTCTACGAGAAGAGCAAACGCTCAATACTGAAGCCGAAGACGGAGGGGCCGGTCGCCTACATCCTGCCCGCGGATGACCCACGGCGCGGCGCGCAGGCGGATCTGCTCCGCGTGCTCCAGAAACAGGCGGTGGAAATTTCGCGGGCAACTCGGCCCTTCTCGGTGACGGTCACTGTGAACGGGCCGCGTGCCGCGGGCCGAGGGGCGCGGGCGGCGGGAGGCGACAGCCTGCAGCCCACAGCCCGCGACCCGCAACCCGCAACCCGGGAGTTCCCGGCAGGCAGCTATATCATTCGAATGGACCAGCCGTACTCGCGCATTGGCGACGCGCTGCTCGATTATCAGTACTGGAGCCCGAACGACCCACAGAAGAATCCTTACGATGACACGGGGTGGACCTTCCCGGAGGGCTTCGCCGTGCGCGCGCTCCGCGCTACGGATCAGAAAGTGCTCGACGTGCCGATGGAGAAAGTCACGGGTGAGATCAAGGCGCCGGGCGGCGTCACTGGTAGCGGGAACGTCTTCGTCATCAACCACAACGGCGACAACGCGCTGGCCACGCTGCGCTACAAGCTCCCCAACGCCTCGTTCGAGACGGCCGAGAATGCCTTCGACCTCGACAGCCGGCACTTCAACCGCGGGTCGTTCGTTATTCGCAACGTGTCGCAGGGCGATCTCGATCGCCTAACGAAAGGGCTGGGCCTCGAAGCGTACGCGACCAGCGCCCCACCTAACGTGAAGACGCATCCGGCGCGCGCGGCACGCATCGCGTTGCTGCACACCTGGCAGAACACGCAAACCGAAGGCTGGTGGCGGCAGGCGCTCGACTTCCTCCAAATCCCCTACGACTACATCTCGACGCAGGACGTCGCCAAGAACACGGCGCTCAATGCCAAATACGACGTCATTCTTTTCCCACCGGCTGGTGGCAATGCGGCGGCGATCATCCAAGGTCTTCCACAGTGGCGGAATGCGCTTCCGTGGAAGAACACGCCGGAGACGCCGAACATCGGGACCTTGGCCCAGACCGAGGATCTCCGCCCCGGGCTGGGCTGGCAGGGCTTGGCGAACCTCGAGAGCTTCGTGAAGCGTGGCGGCGTACTCGTCAGCGTCGAGAACACTGCGGACTTCGCTGTGCAGTTCGGTCTCGTCAATGGCGTGAGCGTGAATCAGCCGAAGCGCGGTGAGGTCGTCGGCACCTTGCTTCGTTCGCGTATCGTGGACGACGCCAGCCCCATCGTCTATGGCGTGAGGGACAGCCTCGCACTGTACAGCGCGAGCGGCCAGAGCTTCGGCGTGAGCAACGTGCGCGGCGGTCGCGGCGGCGGCCGCTTTGGGAATGGCAGCGGCGATGCGCGCGCCACTGGCCGTGGCACGGCGGAGGACCCGGACGTCGTGCAGGGTCGGGCCGCCGACCAGCGCTTCGACGCCCCCCGCCAAGCCCCGGTTCAGCCGTGGCAGGCGGCTCCCGTCACCGATGAGATGTTGCGAAACCCAGTCGGCGTGATTCCGCCCGATCAGCGGCCGCGAGTGGCCGTGCGGTTCTCCGATCAGCGCGACCTGCTCGTGTCGGGCCTTCTCGACGGCGGAGCCGACATCGCGCAGCGGCCGGCGGTCATCGACGCACCGCTCGAGAAGGGCCACGTTGTGTTGTTCGCGAACAATCCGATCTATCGTGGCGAAACGATCGGCAGCTACTTCCTCGTGTTCAACACGATAATGAACTTCGACAATCTGAACGCGGGGAGACACCTCGACCCGAAGTAGAAGGAGTTACCGCTAGTTCTTGGATGGAGAGCGAGCCGGAAGGCTCGCTCTTCTCATTTGCAACCTGGCCGTTGATCGCGTGTACCACGATCGCTCGTAGCACGCACCCTTAAACCCAATGGTGCTCTATGTCTCGATCGTCGGTCGTCGCTGCCGTAGTCGTAGCTCTCGCCACAGCCGGATGTGCCTCAGCGTCACGCATTGCGAAACCCGTCGCCGGACCCTCGGCGCAAACGCCGGCCCCCGCACCCATCGGCGCCATCAAGCGCCAACCCTCCGACCTGATGCTCGTCAGGCGGGGAGAGCTTGCGGAAGAAGTCGAGGATCTCACACCGCCACTCATTCGTACGCACAGTCTCACGGCGTCCCTGGGCGGATACGTAGCCGCCGAGTCGCGCGACGATCGTTCGGTGAGCGTGTCCCTCCGCGTCCCCGAGCCAAAGCTCGACGTTGCCCTCGACGCGCTGTCGGAGTTGGGTAAAGTGACCTCCCGGCGCGTGTCCTCGCAGGACGTAACCGAGGAGGCCATTGACGTCGAGGCGCGTATCCAGAGTCTCACGGCCGAGCGTGATCAGCTTCGGCTGCTGGTCGGGAAGGCGGGCGCGATAAACGACGTCTTTACAATCGAACGCGAGATAGCCCGCGTGCAGTCGGAGATCGATAGTCTCCAACATCGTCTCGATCACCTCCGTAACACCTCGGCGCTGGCCGAGCTCGACGCACAGTTCAGCAAGCGCCGCGAGCCCGGACCCGTTTCGGCGTTCTTCGGTGCCATTGGACGGGGCATAGGGAAGCTCTTCGTCCGATAGCGCGCGGCAATCGACCCCATTGCGGAGGTCGGGCACGGCACTGGCTAGGAGTCGAATGAGAGCCGCTTCATCAGTGCACTTCGACTCCTGCCTGCCATGCATGCTATTCGTCTTTTCGTCGCGCTTCCGCTGGTCGCGGTAGCCGGCTGCGCCGCGGCCACCAAGGGCGATCACAGCTCTGCGCCGATCATGACCGACCGCGCCATCTACCAGCTCCAGGACACGGCGCGGTTGGCTCGCCTAACGATTCGCATGACCTACCGCAACACGACTGGGAAGGACGTCTATCTCCCGACGTGTAACGGCCCACAGCCGCCACGGCTGCAGAAGCAGGTCAACGGCACCTGGGTCGTTGCGTTTGCGCCGAACGTGCTGGCCTGTGAGGGCACACCGATCACGGTGCGCAACAATGATTCATACGAGTACTCGTTCAACATTCTGGCGGGCATGCCAGGAACCAACTTCCTCCCGCGTTTCTCCGTGTCCGACATTCCGGGCGACTATCGCATCTTGTGGGAGATCTTCCGCGGAACCGTCGGCGACCCGCGTCGTCCGACGACCACCCGCGATCCGCTACCGCTGGACCAGGAAGTCTCGAACACCTTCAAGATCGTCGTCCACTGACGGGCTCAGCGTCGAAGTGTCGATCCAACCGCTGATACTGGAGGGCGCGCCATAGAAGCATTCCCTGAGTGACCGGCAAGCGTCCGTTCGCTATGCTTCAGCGCCATGACGGATAACGGCCTCGTACTGGACGACATAGCTCCACGTTCCATAAAGCGCATCCATCTCGTGGGCGTCGCTGGAACGGGCATGGGCTCGTTTGCCGGCATGCTCAAGACTGCCGGGTACGAGGTGACTGGTAGCGACGCGAACGTCTATCCGCCCATGAGCGACATGCTGCGCGCTTGGGGAATCGACGTGATGACGCCGTATGCGGCCGAAAATCTCGGCCGCGCAAAGCCGGATCTCGTGATCATCGGAAACGTCATCCGGCGCGAGAATCCCGAGGCCACAGCGGTGCGCGAGCGGCGT
>JBJMNO010000021.1:0-289771 GCA_045804225.1 Gemmatimonadaceae bacterium | reverse complement strand
TTTTACAAAAGGATCGATCGTTGCTCGGCACGCGGGCTCTTTTCACCAGATGGAGAGATCCGAGTTCATCCGGTAATCCCCAAGGCTTGGCTTGTAGCAACGCGAGCTTCATTCAGGCGCGAAGGATTCAATTCGCCGTCTCGAGTGCTCGACCAGTTCGGCCGGTAAAGTTCGGATTACACGGAGGACCCTGATCGGCTCGTCGTGGCGCGTGAGATCGCGCGCTGGATCGATTCGAAGTTTGTGGGTGCGCCGAACCACGTTTGGTGTGCCGTTCACAAAAACGATCGATCGCTGTTCGTGCGCGGCGCTCCTTCTCCACATGGAGAGATCCGAGTTCATCCGGGTGATCCCCAAGGCTTGGCTTGGACCGTCGCGATCTCGATGGCGAGCGTGACGTCACCCGGAATGCGGCCGCTCGGATTAGCGAACTGGCGCCGGCCGAAAGCAGATCCTTCGCTATCGCTCAGGATGACACCTAGGGTCCTGCCGCTCCGCGACCCGCCATTGTCTTTCTGCCCAACTTGACTCGCGCCCCCTGCCGCTCTAACTTCAGTCGCTTCAATGCGCTAAGTGGAGTGGCCTGTCGCCGCTCCCACCCTCTGGCCCTCGCGGACGCACGCGAGGCGTGCTGCAGGAGTCCAGACTCGACGCCACCATCTCGTTAGGCGAGACCGTGGCGTGACGCGGATTCCTCATTAGGGTCCGCGTTTTTCTTTTTCTCTGTCTGAGGAACTCGGTATTCAGGACACAACCAAACGTGTGCGGGTCAACCGTATGATCCGCATCAGCCCCGTCCGCGTGATCGGGGCCGATGGTTCTCAACTTGGCATTCTCGAGGTCGACGCGGCGCTCCGCATGGCGGAAGAGCAGGGCCTCGATCTGGTCGAAGTTGCCGCAACCGCGCGCCCGCCAGTGGTCCGCATCATGGACTACGGCAAGTACAAGTTCGAGATGGCGAAGCAGGCTCGAGTCGCCAAGAAAAAACAACACGTCATCGAGCTCAAAGAAGTGAAGTTCCGTCCCGGAATCGACGATCATGACTTCGACACCAAGACGCGTCATGCCCGCCGCTTCCTGGAAGAAAAAAACAAAGTGAAAGTGACCATGATGTTCCGCGGTCGGCAGGTCGCGCATCCAGAGCTCGGCCAGTTGGTGCTCGATCGCGTCGCCACGCAGCTGTCCGACGTCGGCAAGATCGAAAGCGCCGGCCGGCTCGAAGGCAAATCAATGACGATGATTCTGGCGCCGAAATGAGGGCGCTCATATGAAGATGAAAACACACAAAGGCGCGAAGAAGCGCTTCAAAGTCACGGGCTCGGGAAAGGTCAAGCGCATGCGCGCCTTCAAGAGCCACATCCTTACGAAGAAGGATGCGAAGCGGAAGCGTCGTCTTCGTCAGGCCAGCCTCGTGAAGACCACGGGTGAAGTGAAGCACGTCAAGCGGCTGCTTCAGGCCTAACCGAGGAGACGACGATGCCACGAGCTAGATCGAACGTCCCGCGTCTCAAGCGGAAGAACCAGGTCATGAAAGCGGCGCGCGGCGCCTTTGGCGGCCGCAGCAAGCTTTGGAAGGCAGCAAAAGAGAACGTCGAGCGCGGTTGGAAGTATGCCTATCGCGATCGTAAGGCGAAGAAGCGCGACTTCCGTCGCCTCTGGATCACCCGCATCAATGCCGCGGCGCACCAGCACGACATGAACTACAGCGCCTTCATCACCGGATTGAAGAAGGCCGGCATCGAGCTCGATCGAAAGGTCCTTGCCGATCTCGCCGTGCACGATCCGGCGGCGTTCAGCGCGCTGGCCGAGAAAGCGCGGAATGGGTAGAGGGTTTTTGGGTAGAGGGTAGAGGGTGTTTGCGTAGCAAGTAGAGGGTTGCGAGCAGAGGGCGAAGAGTTCCCTCTACCCACAGCCCTCTTCTCACAGCCCGCAACCCTTTACCCTCCACCCACCCTCCACCCTCTACCCGCAACCCTCTACGCTATGGACGAATACACGCAAAGCCTCGCCGATCTCGCCGAGCGAGGCACGGCGGAGTTTACGCGCGCGCAGAACGCCGAGGAGCTCGAATCCGCACGCATCGAGTTTCTCGGCGATCAGCGTGGCAAGCTGCGTGAATTTCAGGTTTTGCTGAGCAAGTTGCCGAAGGAGGCGCGTCCCGACGCCGGCCGTCAGTTCAATGCGGTCAAGGCAACACTCACCGAAGCCTTCGAGCGGCGCCGCGACGAGCTCGCGAAGCAATCCAGCGCCGGTGATGCGCGTCCAGCGGACCTAACGATGCCCGCGCGCCAGCAGTGGCGCGGCGCAAAGCATCCTGTCACGCTCGTTATCGAAGAGATCGAGGGAATTTTTCGCGAGTTGGGCTTCACGATCGCCACGGGCCCCGAGGCCGAGACCGAGTGGTACAACTTCGGGTCACTGAACTTCCCGCCGAATCATCCGGCGATGGACCTCCACGACACACTCTACCTGAGCGGTGAGGCGCTGCTTCGCACGCACACGTCGCCAGTGCAAACGCGAACGCTGCAGCGTTATGCGCCGCCGATTCGGGTGCTGATTCCCGGTCGCGTCTACCGGCGCGACTTCTTCGACCCTTCGCATGCGCCGGCATTCGAGCAAATCGAGGGACTCTGCGTTGACGAAGGCATCAGCTTCGTCGACCTGAAAGCCACGCTCACGCGATTCGCGAACCGATTCTTCGGCGAACGCCCGACACGATTTCGCCCGAGCTTCTTCCCGTTCACCGAACCCTCTGCCGAGATGGACGTGCAGTGTGGTGTGTGTGGCGGCAGCGGCTGCGGCGTTTGCAAGCAAACGGGTTGGGTGGAAATTCTCGGCTCTGGGATGGTGCATCCCGCGGTGCTCGAGGCAGCCGGCGTCGACAGCGAGCGCTATACCGGTTGGGCCTTTGGCATGGGACCTGGACGCATCGCGCTGAGCAGATGGGCCATTCCCGACATTCGGCTTCTCTACGATTCCGACGTGCGCTTTCTCGAGCAGATTGGTAGATGAACGTCTCATACGATTGGCTCCGTGCCCTCGTGCCCTTCGAGGGCACCCCGGCAAAGCTTCGCGACTTGATCACGTCACGGGTCGCGACCGTCGATGAGCTCGAGCCGCTTCGCAAAGACCTCGCGCCCATCGTTGTCGCCCGCGTGGTGGAAGCCGGTCGCCATCCCGACTCGGACCACCTCTGGGTGACGAAGGTGGATGCCGGAACGGGCGCGCTGCTCGACGTCGTCTGCGGCGCGCCTAACGTCGAGGCAGGGAAGCTGTACCCCTTTGCGCCGACAGGCACCACGATGCCGAACGGCTTAAAGATCGAGCGACGGAAGATTCGTGGTCAAACGTCGAATGGCATGCTGTGCTCCCCGCGCGAGCTTGGGCTCGGCGATGATCACGAAGGAATTCTCGAGCTGCAGGTGAACGCGGCGCCCGGCACACCCCTTCTCAACGTCATGCCCGCCGGCGACACGAAGCTCGTGATCGACGTGATGCCGAACAGGCCGGATCTCCTATCGCACCTTGGGGTCGCCCGCGAAGTCGCCGCGGCCATCGACGCGCCGGTGGCCTTGCCGAAGATCGATGATAACACCACCTCGGTTCCAGCGCCGGCGCGCGCGCGCAATGAAGGCCGCACAGGTACGGTCGCCATTCGCGTCGAGGAGACGGATCTCGTTAGGCGATATCTCGCCGTCGTGATTCGCGGAATCGCCGTGGGGCCGAGCCCGGAGTGGCTCGTGCGGCGGCTCGAATCGGTAGGCTCGCGCTCCATCAACAATGTCGTCGACGCCACCAACTACATTCTCCACGAGCTCGGTCAGCCGACACACGCCTTCGACGTGGCCAAGCTCGCTGGGAATGCCATTATCGTTAGGCGTGCGCGCTCCGGGGAACGTATCACCACCCTCGACGGCCTGGAGCGCGTGCTCACCGACAAGATGACGGTGATCGCCGACGCGACACGACCGCAAGCGGTGGCCGGTGTCATGGGCGGCCGGGATAGCGAAGTCACGCAATTGACGACGGACATTCTGCTCGAAGTCGCGAGCTTCGATCCAGTGCGTACAAGAGCCACGCGGCGGACGCTAGGTCTCTCGACGGACGCCAGCTATCGCTTCGAGCGAGGTGTCGACGCCGCGCTCGGTCCTATGGCGCTCGAGCGGACGGCTCGACTCATCGTTGCCGTCGCCGGCGGACGCGTGGACGGCGCCCCGGTCGACATCTATGCTGGCGATCCATTGCCGAACCCCCTCACGCTTCGCGGCTCACGCATCGCGACCGTTCTCGGCGATGTCGTGCCGACCGATGAAGCCGCGTCACTACTGCGTGGCATCGGCTTCGACGCGCGAGTGGAGTCCAACGACACGGTGCGCGTTCTGCCCCCCACGTGGCGGATCGACATCCTTCGTGAGATCGATCTCATTGAAGAGGTCGCGCGCTTGCGCGGCTACCAGAGCTTCCCAGACGAGATTCGTCCATTCCGGGCCGGCAACGTGCCGGATGCTCCCCAGTGGCTACTCGCGCGTCGCGTGCGTGATGCGCTCGTTGGCCATGGTCTCCTGGAGACGCGTCCAATGCCGTTCGTGAATGGCAACGAGGGCGAGTACGTGCGTGTCGCCAATCCGATCGCGGAAAATGAGGCGTTCCTCCGCCGCGACATTCTCGACACGCTGAGCCGGCGCGCGGAGTACAATCTCGCTCGCATGCACGGAGATCTGAGGCTCTTCGAGATCGGCGCGGTGTTCTTCCCCGGCCGTACGATGCCGCGTGAAGAGCTGCACGTTGGCGCGCTCATCATGGGCCGGCGTCGCCCCCCGCACTTTAGCGATCCAAAATCGCAGGAGTTCGAGCAGGCGATGACGATCGATGTCTGGGACGCAAAGGCGCTTGCCGAGCTCATTGCGACCGAGACGTTCAGCGATGGAGCCTGGACGCTCGAGGAAGGCGCAGACGGAGAGGTGTGGCAGATTCTCGCTGGCGGTGCACGAGTCGGCGTCGTTCGCGCGCTCGCCATCGACGCGCCCGCTTGGGCGAAGCCTGCATTCGGAGTGGAGCTTTCCTTGGGCGTCGTAGACTCCCAGGCTGCTGCTCAGCCGGGACGGAACGCTTATCACGAGGCCTCTCACTCCGTGGCTGTCGCGCGCCACGCGCTACCCGCCACGCACCACCCATTCCGGCCAATTCCGTCGCAGCCCGCCTCGCCCTTCGACATTGCCCTATTGGTCCCCGTGGCTGTGCGCGCCGCAGACATCGAGAAAGCGATTCGCGAGGTGTCCGGTGCGCTGTTGGAATCGCTTACCCTGGTCGACGAGTATTCCGGGAAGAACATCGAGCCAGGACACCGAAGTCTTGCCTGGCGTTTGACCTTTCGGCATCCGGAGCGCACACTCACCGCGAAAGAAATCGAAGGCCGGCGCACCAATGTCCTTCGTCATCTGGAGAAAACGCTGAATGTCAGAGCACGCACGACCTGACCTCGAGGCGTTCCGGGAGCTGGAGAGCCTGGTTCACACCCTAGGCGAGCAACTCGCCGGCTATCGTCGCCGCGCGCTCGCGGCCGAGGAGCGCTTGCACCACATCGATAGCACGGCCGATCAGCCTGAGCCGCCGCGCGTGCGCGAGCGTATCCGCGCATTGGAGCAGGAGAACGCGACCCTGCGTGGCCGTCTCGACGCCGCGCGCGTTCGTACCCGGTCCGTTCTCGATCGCGTGCATTTCCTTCGACAGCAAGCCCAGCTCGAGGAGCGATGAACGGGAAACGAACTTCGGTGCGGGTCACGATCCTCAATGAGGACTACAACATCCGCAGCGACACGTCAGCCGAGCACACACGTGCCGTCGCGCAGTATGTGGATCGCGCTATCCGGCAGGTGATGAGCTCTGGAATGGTTGTCGAGTCGAACAAAGCCGCGATCCTCGCCGCACTCCAGATCGCTGGCGAGCTGTTCGAGGCACGAGAGAATTCGACTCAATTGTCCCGCTCTATCCGCGCGTTGAGTGAAGAGACACGCTCCCTGCTCGCCACAGACACTTGATCCAGTTTCTGTTGAGTTGCCTTTTACACGCGGCCGTCATAGCTTTGCCGCTGTCGTAAGCTGACCGTAGGTACAAGCGCGCTTTATAGTTAGCTCAACCCAGTTCGTGCCCTTCGCCGGCAGGAGCTCGGTTCAGCGCTCGAGATGCGCCCTTCGGACAGCGCGGTTTACTCCTACTCCGCGACCCACTCCGCGGTGGAGCATAGATCCATATGAATGAAATTCTCGCTGCCGCGATTGGCGCTGTCATACTCGCCTCGGCGGCTTTCTTCTTTCTAGGACGTCGGCTCGGCGCCAGTGGCGAGATCAAGCGTCTCACGGCGAGCAAGTCCACCGCCGAAGAGACAGCCAAGCGCATCGTCACCGAGAGCGAGCGCGAAGCCGAGAACATGCGCAAAAGCGCGGTGGTCGCCGGCAAAGAAGAGTTGATCAAGCTCCGCGAAAAATTCGAGTCGGAAGTGCGCGGTCGGCGTGAAGAAGTGGAGCGCGAGGAACGACGCATCGCCGAGCGCGAAACGGTTCTCGATCGCAAGTCGGATCTTCTCGAGCAGCGTGATCGCGACCTCGGGCGACGCGCGAGCGAGTTTGGTCGCCGCGAGAAAACTGTCGCTCAACGTGAGGAAGAGCTCGCGACACTGATCGCTGAAGAACGCAGGCGCCTCGAGCAGATGGCGGGCATGTCGGCTCAAGACGCGAAGGCCGAGCTCGTCCGTCGTATCGAGGAGGAAGCACACGCAGACGCCGCGAGCCGCGTGCGCGAGATCAGAGAAGCGGCGCGACGGAACGCCGAACGAGAAGCGAAGAAGATCGTCGCGCTCGCCATCCAGCGGATCGCCGCCGAGCACACGGCCGAGAGCACTGTCTCGGCGGTCTCGCTGCCGAACGACGAGATGAAGGGACGAATCATCGGTCGCGAGGGCCGAAACATTCGCGCCTTCGAGCTCGCGACGGGGGTCGACGTCATCATCGACGACACACCGGACACGGTGGTCGTCTCGTGCTTCGACCCGATTCGCCGCGAGATCGCGCGCCTCGCCCTCGAGAAGCTCGTGTCCGACGGACGTATCCATCCGGGACGTATCGAGGAAGTCGTCAACAAGTCACGAAAGGAAGTCGACGCGCAGATCATCGAGATCGGCGAGCAGGCTGCGTACGAGACCGGCATTCACGGCCTGCATCCCGAGCTGGTGAAGCTCGTTGGCCGCATGCATTGGCGAACGAGCTACGGTCAAAACATCCTTCAGCATTCGAAGGAAGTGTCGTGGCTTGCCGGAATCATGGCGGGTGAGCTTGGGCTCGATGTGAATCTCGCGAAGCGGGGCGCCCTCCTCCATGACATCGGCAAAGTGCTCACGCACGAGCACGAGGGGACACACGTCCAGCTCGGCGTCGAGGTCGCAACGAAGTATGGTGAGAACCCCCTGATCGTGAATTGCATTGCCGCGCACCATGACGATGTGCCGCACGAGACCGAAGTATCCGTCCTCGTGCAAGCGGCCGATGCAATCTCCGGCTCCCGTCCCGGGGCGCGACGCGAAGCATTCGAGACCTACGTGAAGCGCCTCGAAGGTCTCGAGCGCATCGCGTCGAGCTATAAGGGCGTCGACAAAGTGTACGCGATTCAGGCAGGGCGCGAAGTGCGCGTCATCGTTATGCCGGACGACATCGATGACATTCGCATGACGACAATGTCCGAGGAGATCGCGCGCCGGATCGAGACGGAGCTTCAGTATCCGGGCCAGATCAAGGTGGTGCTGATTCGGGAAACGAGGGCCGTCGACTTTGCGCGGTGACGCGCCCGCCGCGGTGCGAGGGACGCGCGACGAGGACCGCGGAACGGCGATTCCGGTGAGCCAAAACGTGATCGACGGCGCGGCGATCGCGGCCCGCGTTCTCGACGAGGTTCGCTCCGAAGTGGAGAAACTGAAGACGCGTGGCGTGACCCCTGGACTGAGCGTCGTGCTCGTTGGCGACGATCCGGCCAGCGCGGTCTATGTGCGGAGCAAGGAGTCCACGTCGCGCGAGCTCGGCATGGCCGGGGAAACGATTCGGCTTCCCGCCTCGACCTCGGAGGCCGAGTTATTGGCTATCGTCGACCGTCTGAACGCGAGCGACGCCGTGCATGGGATTCTCGTTCAGATGCCGCTCCCGTCGCAGATCGATGCGGACCTCGTGCTGCGACGCATCAGGCCTGACAAGGACGTCGACGGATTTCATCCCGTAAATGTCGGCAAGTTGCTTATCGGTGAGCGCGATGGGTTCGTTCCCTGTACGCCGGCGGGTATACAGTACATGCTCGAATGTTGTGGCGTCGAAACGCGAGGCGCCAACTGCGTGGTGGTGGGGCGCAGCAATATCGTCGGCAAGCCAATGGCAGCTCTCATGATGCAGAATGGTGTCGGCGCGGACGCGACAGTGACTGTGTGTCACAGCCGAACCCGCGACCTCGCCGCGCACACTCGGCGGGCCGACATTCTCATCGTGGCCGCGGGCCGGCCGCACATGATCGGTGCCGACATGGTCAAGCCGGGCGCGGTGGTCATCGACGTTGGCATGAATCGCATTCCCGACGCAACGAAGAAGAGCGGTACGCGGCTGGTCGGTGACGTGGACTTCGACGCCGTGCGCGAGGTGGCGTCACTCATCACGCCCGTGCCTGGCGGCGTTGGGAAGATGACCATCGCGATGTTGATGCGGAACACTGTGCGCGCTGCGGCGCGACTTGCTGGCGCGGCCTGAGTAGATATGCGCAAAAGACGAGACGTGTCCATCGCGCGCGAATCGCCGCGGCGCGACGCCGACCTCGACCTCTTCGCGCCGTCGCCGGAGCAAGAGCTTCGCGCCGAACCAACATACGGCGCGGCCGCCGCCGGCACGGCACCTTCGGCGATCTACGAGGAGCTGGGCGACACATTCCCTGGCGCGTCCCCTGGCGCCGCGGTGAGCGTCAGCACGGTAACGCAGACGGCGAAAGACATTCTCGAGGGTGCCTTCATGCCGCTGTGGGTGCGCGGCGAAGTAATCGACTTCAAGGCACACCGGAATGGCCATTGGTATTTCTGCCTCCGTGATGGAAACGCGCAGCTCCGCTGCGTTGTCTGGTCGCGCGACCGGCGAGGAATACCGGCGCCGCCGGAGGACGGCATGCAGGTCACCGTCCTCGGTCAACTCACGGTGTATGCGACGCGCGGCGACATGCAGTTCGCCGTTAGGCGTATGGAAGCCGAGGGGGACGGTCTCTGGCGAAAGGCGCTCGAGCGCACCCGGGCCAAGCTCGAGGCGGATGGGCTCTTGGCGCGCGAACGCAAGCGCGCATTGCCGCGCTATCCGCGAGTGATCGCGATCGTCACGAGCCCCGACGGCGCGGCGCTCCACGACGTCGTCGCCGTCGTTAGGCGTCGCGCTCCGCATGTGAAGCTCGTTCTCGTTCCGGCAGCAGTGCAGGGCGACGCGGCACCCGAGGAGCTGTGTTTCGCCATCGACCAAGTGAGCCGGTGGAATGGAGCCGATACCGTCATCATCGGCCGTGGCGGCGGTGCGCGTGAGGACTTGCGCGCTTTCAACGACGAGCGAGTGGCGCGTGCGCTCGCGCGCTGTCCTGCACCGACCATCTCGGCCGTCGGTCACGAGATCGACGTCAGCATCTGCGACCTCGTCGCCGACCATCGCGCGCCAACACCCTCGGCGGCGGCGGAAGCGGCCGTGCGCGCCGCCGAGGAGCTGCTCGGTGAATTGCAATCGCGAGGTCGGCATCTGCTTGGCGCCGTTGCCGCGCGTCTCGAGGAGGCGGGTGTTGCGCTGCACCGCGTCGCCGGCGACCTAACGACTGCGAGCCGGGAGGCCATCGATCGCCGTGGCAGCCGAATCGCCGCGACGGCGGGACGGTTACACGCCTTGAGCCCACTTGCAACGCTTGCTCGCGGTTACGCAATTGCGCAGAACGACGAGGGCCGTACCCTCGGCTCCGTCACTGATTTTGCACCAGGCGCCGAGTTCGATCTTCGGGTGCGTGATGGCGTGGTGCGGTCCACCACCAGCTCGGTGAAGCCGGAGGAGAACGATGCCGAAGCCTAACGTGAATGTCTCCTTCGAGTCGCGATTGGACCGCCTCGAGTCCATCGTCCACGAGCTCGAAGGCGATCAGGTAGAGCTCGCGCGCGCTCTTCAATTATTCGAGGAAGGCGTGGAGTGCCTTCGCGCGGCCTCGAAGGAGCTCGCGGATGCGCGAGCGAAGGTGCAACGCTTGGTGGAGCGCGACGACGGCAGCTTCGAGCTCACCGATTTTCGTGGGTGAGTCACGCGGCGCGGCGGCGTTCGACACCAGCGTCGTCGCGGAGGTGGACGGATATCGTCGCGAGATCGACGATGCGCTTGCACGATTGTGTGAAGGTGGCTTGGCTCCAATCGATACCGAGGCGCCCGTCGTCGCCGAAGCTATTCGATACAGCCTGCTCGGCGGCGGAAAGCGTTTTCGCGGGATCCTCTTTCTCGCCGCCTACCGAGCGGCGGGTGGCGTGGCCGACGCGACAATGCTCGCCGCCGCGATCGAGATCGTTCATGCCTATTCGCTCGTGCACGACGATTTGCCCTGCATGGACGACGACGACATCCGGCGCGGCCGTCCGACCGTTCATCGTCGGTTCAACACGCGCGTTGCCACGGTTGCGGGACTGACGATGGTGCCGCTCGCCGCCCGCACGGCCGCGCGGGCGGCTGGTACCCTTTCCGCCGACGCAAGCCGAATCGTTAGGGAGCTGATGTCCGCGGCGGGAGCCGGCGGTATGATCGGCGGTCAGCTCCTCGATCTCGAGGGAGAAGGAAAGACTCTGAGCCTCGAGCATCTCGAGCAGATTCATCGCGCGAAGACCGGGGCCCTCGTTTCCGCCGCGGCGCTCGTTGGTGGCCTCGCGGCAAGAGCGCCTGCAGCCGCCATCGATGCGCTGGCTCGTTATGGCGCCGCGCTGGGTCTCGCGTTTCAGATCGTCGATGACCTGTTGGATGTCACGAGCACGAGCGAGATGCTCGGAAAGACGGCTGGGCGCGACGCCGCACTGCGGAAGAGCACCTATCCAGCTCTCCTGGGCATCGAGGGCGCGGCCCGGCGCGCGGAAGCATTGGTTGATGACGGCTGCGCCGCGTTGTCGCAAGCCGGGCTCCTGACGCCTGTCCTCGAGAGCACGGCTCGATTCGTCGTGAGGCGACGTGCGTAGTGGTGTTCGGGGACGCGCGTAGTGGGTAGTGGTGGTCGGGGCATGCGTAGTGGTGATCGCGGGCGGGAGGTCCTTCGGGGCACCATGAGCAATACTGCCATTGCTTCATCGAGGCGTTAGGCGTTGTCAGCAAAATGGCAGTATTGCCGATAGCTGCCCCTGCGGACCTCCCGCCCGCGATCCCCGCCCGAGCGCTCGCGTGGTGTTCACTTCGACTGCTCGTTATCGCTATTTCCCCGAGCGTAGAGATAGCTGTGCTGTGAGCTCCAACTCACCCCCAGTTCGATCGACCCGCCGACGCGACCGAGAAGCCGAATGAGCTGCTCGAGGGAGATGCGATCGAGACGGCCCCGCCGTAGATCCGATATGCGGGGCTGATCGGTGCCTATGAGCGCGGCCGCATCCGTCTGGCTCCAGCCCTCGAGGCGTGCAACCAGCTGCCGCGGGAGCTGTCGCTTGAGGTCAGGAACGGGGTCTTCGCTCATCGTTAGGAGACAGTGCTGCTCTCGAGACAATACTCGGATCGCGAGCATCCGACGGATCACGTCCACGCCGGCAGGACCGGAAGCATTCACCTTGTGGGGATGGCGGGTGGGAGCCGGAGCGGCAGTTATGGCTCTACTGCCATTGGCCCGATGAGGCCTACCGCTGCACGGAGTCCATGGCAGTAGAGCCATGATGCCGCGGAGGTTCCCGCCCGCCATCCCACTCGCGCATCTCAAGCCCGCCATCCCACACGCAGATCTCAAGCCCGCTATCCCATACGCGCATCTCAAGCCCGCCATGCCGCACGCGCATCCGCCGCGAAGTAACCACCGGTGGCGTAGTCCACTAGCTTTAGCCTGAGTCCGAAGAGGCTTACCGACGCCGTATGCCCATCCTCGATCGCATTCATTCGCCGCAAGACGTCCGCCGCCTCAGCCGCGAGGAGCTCAAAACACTCGCGGACGAGATTCGCGCGCGTCTCATCGATGTGTGCTCACGAACCGGTGGTCACATTGGCGCTGGCCTCGGCGTCGTGGAGCTCACGATCGCGCTGCACACCGCGTTCGAGACACCGCGCGATCAGCTCGTATGGGACGTCGGTCACCAAGGCTATCCGCATAAGCTCCTCACCGGCCGCAACGATCCACTCGAAACATTGCGCCAGGAAAACGGAATCTCTGGTTTCCTCAAACGCACAGAGAGTGAGTACGACGTATTTGGCGCCGGGCACGCGGCCACTTCGATCTCGGCGGCACTTGGGATTGCCGCGGGACGCGATCTCAATCGCGACAATTACAAGGTCGTCGCTATTGTCGGCGATGGTGCGCTCACCTGCGGCCTCGCCTACGAAGGATTGAACAACGCGGGGCATTCGGATCGCGACGTCATCGTCGTGCTCAACGATAACGAGATGTCCATCGCGCCTAACGTTGGCGCTATCTCCAAGTATCTCACCTCGGTTCAGCGCAATTCACTGTATAACCGTGTGCGATCCGCGATCGGAGATCTGGCCGACAATGGCCCCGGCGGCCTTTTCTCTTCGATTGGCCTCGGGACCTGGGTGCGGCGCTGGGAAGAGAGTCTCAAGGCACTTCTCACCCCCGGCGTCTTGTTCGAAGAGCTTGGGTTCAGGTACTTCGGTCCGATCGATGGTCACGACATCGATGCGATGATCGAGACATTCACCGCGATCCGTGATCTCGGCGGTCCACGACTGGTCCACGTCCGCACGCAGAAGGGAAAAGGATTTCCAGCTGGAGAGAGTCTCGAGAAGTGGCACGCGCTGCCACCCGATCACGACCCATCTACTGGAAAGCTTCGACATGCCGCCTCGTCGGCGACATCGTACCAAAAGGTTTTCGGCAAGGGGCTCACCGAGCTCGGTGCCGAAGATAGCCGTGTCGTTGCCATCACTGCGGCGATGCCGAGCGGAACGAGCACCGACCTGTTCGCGAAGGCGCACCCAACACGCTTCTTCGACGTGGGCATTGCCGAGGGTCATGCTGTCACTTTCGCAGCTGGCCTGGCAACCCGTCGTGTGCGGCCGGTCGTTGCGATCTATTCGACGTTCTTGCAGCGCGCATACGACAACATCGTCCACGACGTCGCCATTCAGTCTCTCCCCGTCATCTTTTGCCTCGATCGCGCCGGTCTCGTTGGCGAAGATGGCGAGACGCACATGGGGCTGTACGACATCGCGTATCTGCTCGCCGTGCCTAACGTCACCGTCACCGCGCCCAAGGATGGGCGTGAGATGCTCGGACTGTTGCGTACCGCCGTCGCGCACGAATCGGGTCCCTTCTCGATACGCTATCCGCGCGACGCGGCTCCAGACACCGTGCCCGCTATCTCCGAGATCGAGCCGGTACCGTATGGCACGTGGGAAGTACTGCGTCACGGATCGGACGTAGCGTTGCTTGCCACCGGCACGATGGTGCAACCGGCGCTTGCGGCAGCCGACGCCCTGGCCGCGGAGGGCTTGCGGATCACCGTCGTGAACTGTCGCTTCTTGAAGCCGTACGACGAAGTGACTCTCGCCGCAGTACTCGCTCATCACGAGCGCGTGCTTGTCGTCGAGGAGGGAACCGTCATCAATGGCTTCGGCGCGTACATGTCCACCGTCATCGCACGACAAGACCCTTCTATTCGCGTCGCTGTGCACGGCGTACCCGATCGGATCATTCCCGCGGCGTCGCGCGCTCGTCAACTTGCGCTGACAGGACTCGATGCCACAGGCATCGCCGCGCGCGTTCGAGCGCTGCGCGAGCAAGAGAGCGAGGCAGTCGCCGGGTGATCCGCGTCGGCGTCGTTGGACACCGGGGCTACGCGGGATTGCCGGACGTTCTTCAGACGTTGGAAGAGCTGACGCCCGGTCTCGGCCTGGAGCTGCACTTCGAGACCGAGATTCACGAAGCGGCGGGGTACGGCAAGGAGCTGTCCGACCCGTCCATACTCGACGTGATGCTCACGTTAGGCGGCGACGGTACGCTCCTCCGTGGCGCCCGACTCCTGGATCCGCACCAAGTCCCCATCCTCGGCGTAAATCTGGGGCGCCTTGGTTTCCTCACCTGTTGTCCCGCCGATCAATTGGCAGCGGCACTCATGCGCTTCGCTTCGCGCGATTACCTCGTTGAATCGCGAATGGCGATTCGCGCGCGCGTGCTCGACGCGTTCGGAGCCGAGCGTCACAGCTGGGTCGCGCTCAACGACGTCGTACTGCACAAGGGCGGTTTCGCGCGCGTGGTGGAGCTACGCGTCTGCGCGGACGGCGAGACGATCGCGACGTACGGAGCCGATGGCGTCGTCATCTCGACGCCAACCGGATCGACAGCATATAGCCTCTCGGCGGGCGGACCCGTGGTCTATCCCACGCTCGAGGCGCTCGTCGTCACTCCGGTCTCGGCCCACGCGCTCGCAATTCGTCCGTTGATCTTGCCGCCCGGCACCGAGGTGACAGTGCAAGCAGAAGGTTTCCCCGACGAATTATTGGTAACGATCGACGGTCAAGTCGGCTCTACCTTCGCGAATGGAGAAACCCTCAGCATTCGGCGTAGCGGCGGCGGCATCCTCATCGTTCGCTTTCCCGGCGGTAGCTTTTTCAAGACGCTTCGACAGAAGCTCGGCTGGGGTGGGCTCAAAGAACGCGATGAGAAGTTTGGTATGGACGCGAATCAGTAGGGCGGACGGTCACGGATGCTTACGGAGCTGCGGATAAAGAACTTCGCGATCATCGAATCGCTGTCGCTACCCCTCGCGCGCGGATTCAACGTGCTGTCCGGAGAGACCGGCGCGGGCAAATCGATCATCGTCGGCGCGCTTGGCCTATTGCTGGGCGAACGGGCGAGCGTCGATTTGATTCGCACCGGTGCCGAACGGGCGAGTGTCGAAGGCGTATTCGACATCAGCGAGCGTGCCGAGATCGCGCAGCTCCTCGATGAGCGCGGCATCGACGCGGACGAGCCACTCGTCGTGCTAAAGCGCGAGATTGCTGCCGCTGGGCGCACACGCGCTTGGGTGAACGGCAGTGCCGTCAGCGCGTCGTTGCTAGCTGAGATTGGGCGGCACTTGGTGAATCTGCATGGGCAGCACGAGGCGCAAACCCTTCTCGATCCGGAGTCGCAGCGTCGCATTCTCGACGTTTTTGCTGGTGCCGCCGAGGTCGCGGGCCAAACGCGAGCTGCCTACGATGATCTCTCCGCCGCGCGGCGTGAGATCGCGGACCTCGTGCGTCGGAAAGCAGACGCCGAGCGTCGCGCCGACTATTTGCGTCACGTCGCTAAGGAAATCGAGGAGGCAAAGCTCACCGAGGGCGAGGATACGCGTCTCGAAGACGAAGCGCGCCGATTGGAGAACGCGGAAGAATTGCGCGCGCTCGCCACCGGCATTGCCACGGCGATCGATGGTGAGGAGGAAGCGGTTCTCACCATGCTTGGCGGTGTCGAGCGACACCTGTCGTCCATCCAGCGCATCGATCCCACGCTCGTGCGCCTGCAAGAGCTTTACGACGGCGCCTACTACAATTTGGAAGCGCTCGCTCGCGAGCTGGAGGAATACGAGGGTTCGATCGACCTCGATCCCTCGCGTCTCACCGAGGTGCGGGCCCGTCGCGACCTCCTCTTTCGCATAACGAAGAAGTACGGCGGCTCGCTCGCCGATGTCATCGACACGGGACGTCGCACCCGCGAGGAGCTGGAGCTCGTGGATTCGGCTGGACTCGATCTGCGCCAGCTGGAAGCACGTGAGCGTGAGTCGCGAGCGCGGCTCGAAGAGCGCGCCGCGGCGCTCACCGAGCTCCGTCAAGCGGCCTCACGACGGCTGGCGGCGAACGTCGATGAGGTGCTTCCCGATCTCGGCATGCCCGACGGACACTTCTCGGCGCGACTCGCACCGCTCGCCGAAGTCGGCCCGAACGGGGCGGAGGACGTCGAATTTCGCGTGTCGCTCAACGTCGGCCATGAGGAACGCGCGCTGTCTCGCGTCGCGTCAGGCGGCGAGCTGTCGCGCGTCATGCTTGCGCTCAAAACGATTCTTGCGCGTCTCGATCGGGTGCCGACACTGGTCTTCGACGAGGTGGACGCGGGCATCGGCGGCCGCGTGGGGCTGATGGTTGGGGAAACGATGCGACGCGTGGCCGCACATCATCAGGTTTTCGCGATTACTCACCTCCCGCAGATTGCGGCACGGGCGCACCACCACATCCTGGTGGCCAAGGGGGCGCGTGGCGGCGTGACGACAGCCGACGTCACCGTGGTCACCGGCGTCGATCGCATCTCGGAAGTGGCGCGCATGCTCGGCGGCGATCCGGAGAGCGAGGTCAGTCGCGCGCACGCGAGGGAGCTGTTGGACACCGCGGCGGCGCCCGAGCTTGTCGGCGCCGCCAGCAATGGCAGCAGCGCCAATCAGCGTCAGCGCCGCAAACGATAGTAAATACGAAACTCGATCTGATCGCGATGATACTTCGGCGTCAGTCCCCCAGACGCCGTCACGGTCTCGAGATGCGTATATGACATCTCGAAGGGCAACGTGCTTCGCCCACGCGCGTAACGTGTTACCGCGGAGTATGCAAAGCCCCAACCGGCGCGCTGCTCCGTCGTTGCGCTGAAGAGCGGGGTTGGCGTGCCCTCGGGTGATGTGTAGCGACTTGCTGCCTGATGCCGCAGCGTGTAAGCCGCATGCACCATGAAGTAATCGGTGACGCTGTAGCGCGGCGTCGCCGTCAGTTGCACTGCATCGCCTTCGCGCCAGGTACCAGCCAGCGGGACGTCGAAAGGGAAGAGGGCGTAGTCGCTGTTGGGTAAGCGCGGGACTGTCGCACTCGTGAAGTACGTCGTGTACATGCCGGCAACGGTCGCCATGAAGCGGCGCGTAAACTTCATATCGAACACGGCGCCGCCATCCGCGCTCGTCTGGCCCGTCCCGGTTCCCACTTCGTACGGAACGGTTCCCGATGGTGGACTTCCCGTCCCGAGTCGCAGCACCCCGCTCAGCGTGCCGCGAAGCCTGAACCCTCCGGTGGTATCGGCAAAGCCGTCGAGAAGCTTGAACAGCGCCGAGACCTCGATGTCCCCAATGCCGATACGATCGGGCGACCCGATCGAGTCGTACGCCGCGCCAGTTGGCAACGTCGCGAGCTGCTGAAGCTGCAGCAATGCAGCTTGCCCGTTAGTGACTGGCGCCGCGAAGGTAAACGAGTTGCCAAGAACCAGCGCGACACTGTCCTGCAGTGCCTTGAGTTGAGCGTTCACCGCGGTTTGAGCATTTCCGAATGGCGAAAAGGAGCTCGCTGTTTGGCTCGACCCGTAGAGAACCTGCGCGGCTTTGAGAAAGAGGGTGTCGTTGTTCAGTGCCCAATTCGCGCGAGCGAGTGTGGCAGCGGAACAGCTGCCCGAGCTGTTGCAGTTGTTGACGAAGCTCTGGAGCGACGCGCCGGCATTGGTGAGTGACGAGAGCAACGCCGTGCTCGCGGCCTGTGCCGTGGGATCTCCGAGCCGCGCCGCGTTCGGACCGACATTCGCTCCGGTATTCGCGCCGAGCCGGCGCGGATTCAGCTCGACGAACACGTCGCTATGCGTTTGCACCACTGGCACCATGGCGCCGATCGTTAGGCGATTGGTCACCCCGTACTGCAGCGTGAACGGCGTCGTGACGATCCGTGTATCGACCGTCGAATACGTCTGACCGAGATTGAGCGACAACGACGGATCGCCGGTCAGCGTCCGGAGCGCGTTCTGCGCCGATGCGAGAACCGGAAACTGCCGCACACCGAGTTGGCCAATGCTGAACGCGTCGCCAAGCGCATGTAATGGCAAGCTGCTGTCCGCGGCGACATCGTACACCGCGTCGATGCGTGTCCACGCGTTGAGCGCCCTGAGGAGAAATGTTCCTTTGGGCAGCGTGCGCGCATCCTCCGTATTGCTCAGGGGCAGCGGCGATGGCGGCAACTGCGCGAGGGCCGGCCGCGCAATCGCGAGCGCAAGGCCGACGAGCGACGCACGCCAGCAGCTTCGTACGCATGTCCATGCGCTCGATGACCGGCGTGCGTCGCGAATATGGTGTATCTCTGCTGCAGCCTCGGGCATTCGTCGACGTGAACGGATGAGGTTATCATTCTACCCGGTCAACGCCCAAAATGCATTCAAGATCGTGACACTGCTTCCGCTGCCCCGTGTTCCCTGGCAAATCACAGGGAACCATTGGATCGCGTTGCCCTGCATCCATCCCGTCGACGGCTCCTTGCACGCGCTGGGCGTGTTGCATCGTGGGTCGCGCTCGACGATCGAGCTCGCCGGCAGTGCGGATTTTCTGCAGGGAGGTGGGCCGCCATTGCTCAAGCCAACGCTCGCCGTTGCTGGAGCACCGCGAGAGCTGTCCGGCGCCCAAATGGCGTGGGAACGCGCGCTCGGCTGGATTCCCACTTTTTCGTGCACCATCGGCGACGTCGTGGTCCGAGGCAGCATCTTCGCGCCGTACGGTCGAGATGCGGACGTGGCCGGGGCGGTATATGCCCTGTCCGTCGAAAATCGCGCGAGCCAACCCGCCGAAATAACGATCGGATTGGAAGGCCGCTTCGCCCATCGCCAACTCCGCGTGCGCTCGGCGCGTCGTTTTGCCGACGCGAATGTCGTCTCCCCGGGCGCGGAGAATGTCGTTCTCCTCGAGAGCTCCGCGCCTCCGGGCGAAGTGGCTGTCGGAATCGGCGGCGACGGACCCGTGGAGATCACGGTTGGCGACAGCTCGACGAACGAGTTTGCGTTGCGTCGGCTCGTTAGGGTCGCGGCTGGTGAGCGCGAGCACGTCGCCTTCTACATTGCCGTCGGCCCCGAGCGCGACGGCGCCGAAGCGGCCGTTCGCGTGTTGCGTCGTCGCGGTTGGCGCGACCTCCTGACGTCCACGCGCGACGCGCTGCAATCGCTGCAACAGACGGCGACGAACGATGCGATGGATCGACTCGTCAATCGAAACCTCTTGTTCGCGTACTTCTACTCGGTTGGGCGCGCCCTGGACGACGCACACTATTATGTCGTGCGAAGCCGCGCACCGTGGAACGGGCGCGGCGTCACCGTTCGTGATTGGGAAGCACTGGCCTGGACGATTCCCGCCGTGCAGCTGGCGGACGCGCCGCTCGCGCGCGAGCTCCTGCTTCGCGTGTGCGAGCTGCACGGCTACGCACCGGGCCGGGGCGTCCATTATATGGATGGGACGCTCTTCGAGCCCGGCTTCACCCTCGAGGGCGCAGCGGCGTACGCACTCGCAACCGATCGCTACATCCGCGACACGAGCGACGATCAGATCGTCGAGGAGCCTGTGCTCGCCGATACCTTGTATCTCGCGGCAGACGACCTCGCCGCCCGTCGCGATCGCCGCGTTCCATTGTATCACACGGAGGTGAGCCCCTCCGGCACGCCGCCCGCCTACCCGTTCAGCCTTCACGGCAATGCCGTCGTGGCGCAGGCGCTCGACATCCTGCGTCGCACGCTCGATGAAGAGACGGCGCGCGAGGTCGAGGATCCGGAGGCCGTCCGTGCGGCGATTCGGCGTCACTTCGTGATCGCTCGGGAAGGGAAGGACACCTATGCGTCGGCCGTGGACCTCGCGGGTGGCGTATCGCTCGAGGACGATCCGCTTGGCTCCGCGCTCTGGCTTCCGTTATACGACACGGTGGCCCGCCAAGACTCGACCTATCGGCGTACCGTGAAGGCGATCGGAGCGGAGCCACGTTCGCTTGCGCAGCAATGCGCTCGATTGATAGGTCCCGACGCGCCCGCCGTGCTGCAGTGGTTGAGACGTGCGGCGCTGGATCGCGGCATCGCTGCCGAGGAGGTCGACGCAGATGGCCGTGCACGGGCAAATGGCGGCGATGCAGCGCTTTCGGGTCTCTTGGCGTGGAGCGTGTGGTACGCCGTGAACGCCCTCGGAGAGCGGCCCTAAAGCGTTGTCCGGAGTCTCTGTCATCCTGAGAAGGCGAAGGATCTGCTTTCCGGATGTGCTTTCAGTTTGCCGACCACGCTGCTTGTCGCAGCGCGACAGCGCCCCCTATATTGAGCGGCACGACGCGGGAATAGCTCAGTTGGTAGAGCACAACCTTGCCAAGGTTGGGGTCGCGGGTTCGAGTCCCGTTTCCCGCTCTCGAGGCACGCAAAGAGGGGACGGCCGCGGCCGTTCCCTCTTTCGCATTTGCTCAACAGTGTCGCCGGGGTGGCGAAATCGGCAGACGCGAGGGACTTAAAATCCCTTGGGAGCAATCCCTTACGGGTTCGAGCCCCGTCCCCGGCACTCGTGATGAACACATGACGACAAAGGGCTGTCGGATCATCGCGATGCGGCTCGTGGTGCGCGATCCCTCTCGCCAGGACCAACCGATCCGGGTTTTCCGGGCAATCCGGGCCCCTTGGTCTGTCCGGTCGAGCTCTCAATTCGGCGAATCAGCGGATGAAGATCGCGAGGGTGCTAGCCAATCAGTGGGGATTACCCGGATTGCCCGGATTACCCGGATCTCTCAATGTGGCGCAATGGCATAATCTCGCCGGGCCGTGATTGAATGAGTTGTGAACTGCACACGACTCGAGTCCGGTGCGCCCTGGCAGGCCGACGTCGTTCACAAAGCAATAAGGGCTCGTGGTGCGCGATCCCTCTCGCCACGACGAGCCGATCCGGGTCCTCCGGGTAATCCGAGCTTTACCGGCTCGGATGGTCGTGCTCTCGAGGCGGCGCGTCACCGAATGAAGATCGCGAGGGTGCTAGCCAATCACTGGGGATCACCCGGCTCGGATTACCCGGATCTCTCCGAGCGTAGGCTGATCTTGCGTCGATAGCCGCGCTCTCTTGTTGTCGCTCGATCGCCACGCCCCTCAGAAAGCGTGTTGCCAGGGCGCAACGATTCCGCGTCATTCGGACTGGTTCGCACCCTAGAAGCGGCCTCTTCACAGGGAGAGGTTCTTGCGCACGGCCACTCGCATCACGCCCCGCATGGTGCCCTGTGTTTGTGAAAGCCGTACCTGTTCTCACCGGAATGAGCATTCTTGTTTGCTCATGCACGGGATTCGAAGATCCCTCGAGCCGAAGTAGTCAAAACGTCCAATCGTCAGTCTACACGCGTGTGGACCTTGGGACGTTAGGCGGTCGATGGAGTCTGGCTGCAGACATCGACAGCAAGAATGTCGTCGTTGGCTCCTCCGAAACATCCAGCGGCGCAACCCACGCTTTTCGTTGGTTGGCGACTGAGGGAATGACAGACCTCGGAACGTTGCCGGGGGACGTGGAAAGCCAAGCTGTTTCAATCCTCAGCGGCGACTCGCCGAACGCCGGAGACGTTCTTGGGTTTAGCGGTTCGGATGATCACTGGACTCCAGTTATTTGGTCCGCCGGAGGAACACCGCGCGCATTGGCGATTCCGTTGCTCCCAGGTGCCAGCTTTGGCAGGCCCTCGGACTTCAATGAATATGGCACCGTTGTCGGTTGGGACGTGGCCGTTTCGGAACACGCCTGGGCATGGTCGGCGGATGGTGGCAAAGTCGATCTCACGGTGAACGTTCCCGGCGGCAGTCGAGAGGGTTCAGCGACCGCGATCTCCCCGTCCGGAGCCGTTCTCCTTACGACGGAAGGCAGCGGATGCGCGCTAGTGGTTGAATGTTGGCGGACGTACCTCTGGAGCCCGAGCTCCGGATATGATGCGCTGGGGACGCCGGCGAATGCGTCTGATGCGGCTGTTACGGGGCTCGACGCGAACGACGGTGGGACGATCGTCGGGTGGGTCGCCCAAGGCAGCACGCAGACGACGGCCTATCGATGGAGTCGCAAAGAGGGTTTTACGCTGCTTCCTCACTATGCGGATGCGCCATACCCCGGCGGATACGGAACCGCGGTTAACTCTCTTGGAACCGTCGTGGGAGCAGAGCGCGCCTCGGTGTCCGGCACTTATGTCGCAACGCTCTGGCCCGCCGGCGGAGGAATCGTTAGGCTCAGCGCCGATGATCCGAACCCAAGTATCGCCGTCGCCATCAGCGCGTCAGGCACGGTTGCAGGCTGGGCCGCACTATCCGACGGAGCCAATCACGCGGTGGTATGGACGCTGGGGTCGAATGTACTCTCAAAGCGCACTGTTGCACTCTCAGCGAACCAGACTTCCGCTGGCGCGGCGCCCGCGAGGTGTATTGCTGACGTCGGACACGTGACCAGCCGGCAAAAAGTCGCGACGTGTTTGTTCGACGCGAACCGCATCCGCTAACTTTGGTGCCGCTCGCTTCCGGAAGGCCGTCGCCCTGTCGCGACGGCCTTTTGCATTAGCCAGCCTAAGTGACTCAGGTTCGCCACCCGCCTCGCGGCCCGGCTTGGACCATCGTCCACTGAGTCGCCTTCTCCATCCCTTCATACGTTGACGCATACCGCGACCTGCCGCGCCTCGCGCGACGGGCTCTGATTGCGCTGCAACTTGAAGAGGCCGAGATGTCCACACCGAACACACGGATCGAGCACGATCTCATTGGTGACTTCGCTGTCCCCGCCGATGCCTATTACGGCGTTCAAACCGCGCGCGCCCTCGAGAACTTCCAGATCACGGGCCAGGAGTTACGCAGCTTTCCCTACTTCATCAAAGCCCTCGCGATGGTGAAGCTCGCCGCCGCGCGCGCGAACTTCGAGACCGGTGGCTTCTCCAAGGAGATTCTCACCGCCATCGAAGGCGCCTGCGAGGAGATCATCGCCGGCAAGCTCCACGACGAATTCAAGCTCGACATCCTCCAAGGTGGTGCCGGCACCTCGACGAACATGAATGCGAACGAGGTGATCGCGAATCGCGCACTCGAGCTGATGGGCCATCAGAAGGGCGAGTACAAGTTCCTCGATCCACATGACCATGTGAACCGGTCGCAGTCCACGAACGACTCGTATCCCACGTCTATGCACATCGGCATGGCACTGGGTAATGCGCAAGTCATCGCGGCCTTCGAGAAGCTGATCGACGCCTTCAAAGTGAAGGGCAAGGAGTTTTCGAGCATTCTCAAGATGGGACGGACGCAGCTCCAAGACGCCGTCCCGATGACTCTCGGCCAAGAGTTCAATGCGTTTGCACGTACCCTGGCCGACGAGGTACGCGCACTCCAAGCCGTCAAGGTCGTGCTCTGCGAGATCAGCATGGGCGGTACCGCGATCGGCACTGGCCTCAACGCGCCGGCGGGGTATGCGCAGAAGTGCGCCGATCATTTGGGAAAGATTACGTCGCTGCCGATCCGTCTTGCCGAGGACCTCGTCGAAGCGACGCAAGACACCCAGGCGTTCGTCCTGTACTCGTCGGCGCTCAGGAGTCTGGCGATCAAGCTTGCTAAAGTCGGCAACGACTTGCGCCTATTGTCGTCCGGGCCGCGCTGTGGCTTCCACGAGATCAATCTCCCGGCAACGCAGGCCGGCTCGTCGATCATGCCGGGAAAGGTGAATCCCGTGATACCGGAAGTCACCAACATGGTGGCCTATCGGGTGATGGGCAACGACCTCGTCGTTATGCTCTCGGCGGAAGCAGGTCAGCTCCAGCTCAACGCGTTCGAGCCTGTCATTGCTGCCTGCATCTTCGAGTCGCAGCATCTCTTCGTGAGCGCCGCCAACACGTTGCGCCGGCTCTGCGTGGAAGGCATCACGGCGAATGCCGACGTCTGCCAGCATTACCTGGAGTCGAGCATCGGGACAGTCACCGCGCTCAATCCGGTGATCGGCTACGACAAGGCCACCGAGCTTGCCGCGGAAGCGCTCGAGTCGGGCGAGGGCATTCTCGAGCTCGTGCGTGATAAGCACATCCTCACCGACGAACAGGTTGAGGAGATTCTCAGTCCCGCCGCGCTGACGGGATCCGGCCGCTAGAGCGGGCCGCAGGATACATCATGGCGCTCCCGCTGAGGCGCACGGCGAATGCGGAGCCACTTCCCCACGAAGTGGCTCCGCCAAGTCAAGAGCGGCGCACACCGGAACCACCGAAGCCAAGGCGTATTGCTCGGCTCATTAGCCTTGCCGTCGCGGTCGGGATTTGGTTCGTGCCGCCACCAGGCAATCTGAGCCCGGAAGCGTGGCATCTCTTCGCCATCTTTGGGGCAACGATACTCTCGGTAGTCATCGGCGCGTTCCCGATTCTCACTGCGTCGGTACTCGCGATCGCCGCGGCAGTACTCTCGGGAACACTGTCGGCCGAGGATGCATACGCGGGCTTTGCGAACCCGACGATCGTCCTCATCATCGTCGCATTTCTCGTTGCTCGCGCGGTCGTGAAGAGCGGGCTGGGTGAACGACTCGGATATCGAGCGATCGCGCTCTTTGGGCGCTCGACGTTAGGCCTGTCGTATAGCATTTTCGCGGTGGACGCTCTGATCTCGCCGGCGTTTCCGAGCAACACCGCCCGATCTGGCGTCCTCTATCCGCTCGTCTACTCGATGACGCAGGCCGCCGGCGCGAGCCCGGCGCGCGACGATCGACGCCGCCTTGGCCAATTCCTCATGTTCTCGGGGATGGCGAGCCTCACGCTCTCCTCGGCACTCTGGCTCACCGCGATGGCCGGCAACCCGCTCGGCGCGGCGATGGCCAGCAAGTACGGCATCAGCATCGGATTTGGCTCGTGGCTCGTGGCGGCATCCGTGCCCACGATCCTTGCGATGATCCTCGCGCCACTTGTGCTGTACAAGATCATCAAGCCCGAGGTGAGCGCCATGCCTAACGCGCCCGCGGAGGCGCGCCAGTCGCTCGCCGCGATGGGCTCATTGACGCGTGAGCAGAAGCTGGTCGGCTTTACGTTTCTCGGCATGGTGGTGCTCTGGGGACTTGGCAGCACACTCGGCATCGACTCCACCGCGGTGGCGTTCCTCGGCCTCGGCATCATACTCGCCACGGGAGTGCTCACGCTCGAGGACATCGCCAAGGAAGGTGACGTGCTCGCGACCTTCATCTGGTTTGCGTCGTTGTTCACGTTGAGCAACCAGCTGAACAAGCTCGGCTTCATGGAATTTCTGGGCGAGCGACTCGTTATGCGGCTGGGCGGGCTGCCGGTGTTCGCCGCGGCAATCGTGCTCTTGGTGGCTTACGTCCTTTTGCACTACCTCTTCGTAAGCCAAACCGCGCATCTCCTGGCGTTGTTTGGCGTGTTTCTCGGGGTGGGCATCAAGCTGGGAGTGTCGCCGGCGTTGCTCGCATATCAGCTCCTTTTGGCGACGAACTACTTCGCCGCCATCGCGCCGCAAGCGTCGAGCGCCAATCTGCTGTTCGCCGGAAGCGGCTACTTGTCACAGAACGACCTGTATCGCCTCGGGGGCATCCATACCGGGTTTTGCATCCTGCTCTACCTGGTGGTTGGAACGCCCTGGTTGATGTTGATCGCTCGCTGAAGTCACCGTAGCAGGAGTATCGCCATGTCCAGTCGTGATGTCCTTTTCCGATCGAAGATCGTTCCCGTCATCGCTACCACCCTCGTGAGTCTCGCCATCGCGACTGAACGGGGTGCCGCGCAGCAGGGGGGCGACGGAGTTCGCCGCGACGATCTCCCAACAGTCGTCGTTCTCGCGACCGGTGGCACCATCGCCGGCGCCGCCGCGAGCGACGTCCAGGCCGGCTACTCGAGCGGCCAGGTTGGCGTTGAGCAACTGCTCAATGCCGTACCGCAGGCGAAGAAGCTCGCGCATCTTAAGGGTGAGCAGATCTCCAACATCGGCTCGCAGGACATGAATGACGAGGTCTGGTTGAAGCTGGCCAACCGCGTCAACGAGCTGCTCGCCCAGCCTGACGTTTCCGGCGTCGTCATTACGCACGGTACGGATACCATCGAGGAGACAGCGTACTTCCTGAATCTCGTTATCAAATCGAGCAAGCCGGTGGTCCTCACGGCATCGATGCGCCCCTCGACAGCCCTGTCAGCGGATGGGCCACTGAACTTCTTCAACGCCGTTGCCGTCGCCGCGAATCGCGGCGCCGCAAATCGAGGCGTGCTCGTGGTGGTGAACGACTGGATTCACGGTGCGTCTTCTCTCACGAAGACCAGCACGACGGCCGTGCAGACATTCCTTTCGCCCTTGTCGGGGCTGATCGGGACGGTCGCTTACGGTACCGTCGAGTGGTACCGCGGACCAGTCGGTAAGAACACCGTCAACTCCGCCTTCTCGGTGAGCAAGTCCACCGTGCTGCCGCGCGTCGACATCATCATGGCGACGGAGAACATGGATGGTGCACTGATCGCGGCGGCAGGCGCCGCGGGTGCGAAAGGCATCATCATCGCCGGTGTCGGCAACGGCAACATGACGAAGTCGGCACTCGCCGCGCTCGAAGCACAGCAAAAGAAGGGAATCGTCTGCGTGCGCTCGTCGCGTGTCACCACGGGTGAAGTCGGAAGGAACGTCGAGGTCAACGACGACAGCTTGCACTTTGTCGCCTCGTTAGGTCTCAATCCACAGAAGGCCCGCGTGCTCCTTCGGTTGGCGCTTCTGAGCACGACCGACCTAGGGACGATTCAACGGTACTACGACGAGTACTGATCTCGCTGCTCGTCGACCTCGAACCCGATAACGCATATGAACCCGCGCTGGGCCGCAGTGTGCCTCGGCCTCTGCCTCACACCCAGCGCGGTCGCGTTCGGCCAGAAGCCGCGCGATCCCAAGCAGGACTCCGTCTTCGCGACGGAGCTCACGGCCGGCGAAGCGGACGACGAGCCGTTGCGCCGGGCGTGGCTTCAGCGGCCGGAATGGAACCTTGGCTTCACGACCCTGCACGCCGGCGCCGGACTCCTGTTCGATGTCGCCGCGTACTCGCAGGATTCGGCGAGCCGAACACAGTTTCCGAAGCTGAGCAATGAATTCAAGCTGCGCGACGCGCGCCTGCTGTTCGGTGGCCGATTCAAGACTAAGCGACCGTTCACCTGGCAGATGGGCGTCATGTACGACGCCAACATCAGCAAGTGGCTCTTTCGGCAGACAGGCCTCATGGTCGCCGTCCCGGAGATCAACAGCTTCTTCTTCGTCGGACGCGCCAAAGAGGGGTTCAGCCTCAACAAGGTGATGGTCGGCTACGATGGCTGGTCCATGGAGCGCCTGCCATTCACCGACGCGACCATCCCGCTCCTCGCCGACGGCATCAAGTGGCTCGGCTACATACCGGACAAGCACTGGTTCTGGAATCTCGGTGTCTTCACCGATTGGATCTCCGAGGGTCAGAGTTTCTCGAGCTACAACTATCAGTTCGTCGTTCGCACCGGCATGGTGAAGCTCCACTCGGACTCGAGTGGAACGCTCTTCCATCTTGGTATGAACTTCCGCATCGGTGAGCTGAACCATGATTCAGTCCAGCTGCGGTCGAAGCCCGAGGCGTTCCCGGCGCCATACTTCATCGATACGGGAAAATTTCCGGCGACATCCGCGCTCACGTTCGGCCCCGAGATCTATTACCGGCCTGGCCGATTGCTGTTAGGCGGAGAGTACTACTGGCAACGGGTGAATTCGCCCGAGAATGGGAATCCGTGGTTCTACGGCGGTGAAGCCGAGCTCTCGTGGCTCACCACAGGCGAGACCCGCTCGTACAATGAGGCCGGGAGCTACTTCAGAGAAGCATCGCCGGACAGCACGGTGGTGCAGGGCGGTCCTGGAGCGTGGGCGCCCCTCATTCGCTTCACGTACAGCAATCTCACGAATGGCCCAATCCAGGGCGGCGTCTTCTGGCGCATCACGCCGATGCTCAACTGGTATCTCACCGACAATTTGCGGCTCGAGTTTGCCTATGGCTACGGCGTGTTGACTCGCTTCAATACCAGAGGCGCAACCCAGTTCTTTCAATCGCGCTTGCAGATGCGGCTGTGATCGACTCGTCTGGGATCGCGTGCAAGCGACTCTCTGGGCGGACCACCCTGTCCGAATGATCATGTCGTTACATCTTCGCTTTACACTGCTGACACTCGCGATCACGGTCGGGCTGTTCGGAAGCTTGCTCTTCTTCCTGGAGATCGGCCGGCGACGCGGCATTCGCGCGACGGCGAAGCGCGGGCCGGATGCGCGAGTCGGTGTTGGCGTCGTGGACAGCGCCATCTACGGCCTTCTCGGTTTACTCATCGGCTTCACCTTCGCCGGTGCCACTGCTCGCTTCGATGTGCGGCGTCAGCTCGTCGCGGACGAAGCCAATGCCGCAGGTACGGCATGGCAGCGGGTCGCGCTTCTACCTGTCGAGCAACAAACGGCGATTCATGATCGATTTCGGCGGTACATGGACGCGCTACTCGGATGGTACGGCGAAGCACCGGGGTACACCGACACGATCCGGGAGCCAGCCGCCGTTACGCGCGCACAGGACGACCTCTGGGTACAGTCGGTGGCCACCTGCCTAACGGCGACCGGGGAGAAGGCCCGCATGCTTCTTCTGCCGGCGTTGAACGACTTGTTCGGGGCGGTGGAGAAGGAGCGCATCGCGCGCCGGATGCACCCGCCGGCGGTGATCTGGATCATGCTCTGCGGCACCGCGCTGGCCGCCGCGCTCTTCGCCGGCTACGCACTCTCGAGCGCCGTCACGCGCAACCGCCTGTACACGGTGGGCTTTGCGGGCTGTGTGTCGCTTGCCGTCTACGTGGTCATCGAGCTCGAATACCCGCGCCTTGGCCTCATCCGCGCGAGCTCGATGGATCAAACGCTCGTCGAGCTCAGGGCGACGTGGGATGAAGCCGCCGCGCCCGTACGACGTGATTCGACCTACGTGGCGCCTGGCTCGTAACCAGCGAGCGCGGCGCCGAACCGCGCGCGTGCAAGTTCCGTCACCTGTGCACGTAGCTCGGCCGAGGGCGGCTCCACGCAGTAGACGTAGGCGATGATCGACCGCGCTACGTCGTCCTCGAGTAGACACCACCGCGTGAGGCGACGTCCGTCGATCGCGATGCTCGAGCCATTGCCATGGAGCGTCATGGGCCGAAGCCCGCGCTCCGGCGTGAAGATCCAACACTGCGACAGTACCCGGCGCGCGTCCGTGTAATCGTGCGACGCGACAGTGGTGTTGCTCGACTCCATGAGCACACTCCGACGATGCAGGAGAGCATTCTCGTCGCCCTCCTGTCGAAATATCGGACAGATGCGCCAGATGTTGAGGTGGCTTGTCGGGTTGTGGGGTGTTCGAAGCTCGTTAATAGCTCGCCTCGCGGCCATGAGACTCGACGATGAACCGAAAAAAAGGGCGAGCATGAAATCATGCTCGCCCCTCGACTCATCTGGCCAAACTCAGAACGGAATCTGATCCGTCTCAGGCAGCGCGGCTTCGGCTTCGGGCACCAATGGTCCCGACGACTCACCCGAGTCCGAGCGACCATTGCCATTAGCCCGCTGACCACCCTTTGCCGGCCAAATCACGCCGTCGCACGAGCGATTGCGGCACTTGTAATCCGGCGCCTTGGGGTTCCGCTTCGACAGCCGGTTGTCCCACATGCGCCCACCACATTTCGGGCAGCTCGGCTCATTGAGGGCCAGCGGTCCATCTGCCGGTCCCGCCAAGGTCGTCTCGATTGTCACGTCCTCGGACAACGGTTGGTCGGCTACCTGCTCGACGCGCGCACGTTCCCGTGCCTCGGACCGAGCCTGGCGACGCGAGTACACCGTTGCCGGATCCTCGAGCGGCTTTGCATAGCGACCGTCGCCGTCCACCTGTACCCAGTTCTGCTCGAACGCATACAGCTCGTGCGCGATACCGAAGCGCACCGCTGCTCGCTTGAACGCATCCGTCGCTGCCGACTTGTAATCGCGGCCCGTTCCGACGTCTTCGCGGATCACGCCTAGGATTTGTAGGCGAGCCTTGAACGAGCAGGTCTGCTCCCCATTCTCGTCTTGCCCGGCAAGCGTCGGCAAGAGGTCGAGTGTGAGATCCCATTCGCCCGGCACCACGCTATCCAACCGTTCGCGCACCGTGTTCGCATCCACGTAAGCGACGAAACGGGCGACATACCTGCCTTCGCGCTGCACCGGCTTTCCATCTTGACGCCAAGAGATGACGCCAGAAGGCAGGGGCGCGGAAAGCTTCGACCAAATATCCATCTTGTCCATGTGACTCTCGTGTCGTGCGATCATGCTCTCATCCCACCGTTGTTAGTGCGTCCGATGTGCTGCCTGTCAGCCTGTCCAATCCGTTTTGCCTGCTTCACTGCCGGGCACTCGACGCCGTGCTCGCAGTACCAGCCGTGCCGTCGATCGAGGAAAACCAAATGGGCCTTCGCTGAACCGTCGGCCGTCTCGTCGACCCGAAAGAGTCGCTGCACCGAGGTATCCTGCCCGCACTTTTGCTGCGCGTTGAGCTCCTTCACGCGAAACTGAACGAGGGGCTTCGTCCCGTCTGCCAGCTTCGCTTTGGCGCGTCCACGCGAGGTGGTCTTCGGAGCACTTCCTCCGCGAGGCTCCGGTCTCCGCGCTGGTCGTTTTCCGGCTCCTGCCTTGCTCCCCGATTTGTTGACTCTGGTCACGCGTCGTCCTAGAATCTGTTACAGATGTAGCGTTAGTTCGGGGTCTATTCGGTATAGAAGAATACTTTTTAGCGAAACAAATGTCAATTACCGCGACTGCTCCAGACGACGATTCGGCTGGATTTCCCGAGTTCACCGCGCTCGGAAAACAGCTCGAGATGCTGCGAATCGGGCGCGGCATTTCGAAGCAGCATCTGGCTCGATTCGCTGGCACATCGCGGCAACAGCTTTGGCGCGTGATGACGGGAAAATCCGAGCTGACGGACACCTTACGGCAGCGGCTCGGGCAGGCGCTTGGCGTCGACCTCTCCGCACTTGGGGGAGACGCACCGGCCTCGACCAGCAACGCCGGATCGATGGTCGCGGATCTCCGATTGGCGACAGTCAATCTCGCGCTTCCAATCGAGACCTATCTCGCGACGGCCGAGTACGCCGAGCGCACGCTGCGCACACTGCCTAACGGGGAAGCCGGTCGCGAGCTCAAGCGCAACCTCCTGAATGCCCTCGAAGATCAGGCCGTCACGCGGGACATCCCTCTCCCGGCCGGGTTCTTCGATCTCCGTCGCCGAGTGCTGGCGCACGAGCTCTGAGTTGCTTGGCCCACTCGACTGTGGCGCGTGATGTGCACGAAGGCGCCACCACACTCGAGTGAGAGAGACCATGGAAAGCGGAATCGATTTCCTCCGAAGTCAGGTCAACAACGCCGTTATGCAGCATGATTCCTTCCTGCGTTCGGTTGTCGATCACGAGTCGCAAGCGCAGGATCAGCGGTTTCGTGACCTGTGCTCGCGTCACATTCCGCGTATGCGTGAGCATCAACGAATGTTGGAGGAGTTTCAGCGCACGCTCGGCAACGACAATCGAGCCGACGGCAACCCGTTGGAGAACATCGGCGGCGCGCTGAAACGCGCGGCGGGAAGCGCCATCGGAATGGCCAAGGATTTGGCGGACGCGCCCCGACAGAGCGATTTCCTCCGTCTTGTGAGCGACATCGTAATGGCGCGACAAGCCGAAGACACCTTCAAGACCTTCCGCGAAGGCGGCCGGCAACTCGGCATTCAGCAGCTCGCGGATATCGGCGAGGTGGGCGAGCGTCACCACGACGAGTATGTGAAGGAAGCGAACAGACTCGTGCAGCAGATGTTCGTCGAGCACGCGCGGGGTGCAGAGCACATCGTCGTCGCGACGTCACGCTCGCAGCAGGATCTCGGCGCGATCTGATTCGTCGCGAGTCACGCCGTGGGAGAGAATGGCGCGCCGCATTCAGAGGGCGGCGCGCCAGCCCAGAAAGGCCTCCACGTTAGCCGATTGCCGTAGCAGCGCGATTTGGGCTCGGCTAGCTTTGCGTCATGACCGACGTCGTGGCGCTCGCGGCGGAGTTGCTGGCCATTGATTCGTCGACTGGCGCGGAGAGCGGCGCCATCGACTTCGTGGCTCGCTGGCTCGTCGCCCGGGGCTGGAATGTGAATCTTCAGGAAGTAACGCGCGGCCGCGCGAACGTGTGGGCCACGCGCGGCGGGCGGGGCGTCACCCTCTCGACGCATCTCGATACCGTGCCGCCTTATCTGCCGCCGCGTCTCCAAGGTGATCGGCTCACCGGCCGCGGAGCCGCCGATGCCAAGGGAATCGCCGCTGCGATGCTGAGCGCCGCCGATCGTTTGGCCCAGAGTGGAGAAGAGCGCGTCGATCTGCTCTTTGTGGTTGGCGAGGAGAAAGGCTCCGACGGTGCACGAACCGCGAATCGGTTACCGGCCACGAGCAAGTTTCTCGTCAATGGCGAGCCGACCGAGAGCAAGCTCGCGAGCGGCGCGAAGGGCTCGCAGCGCGTCACCGTGCGCATCCGCGGTAGAGCGGCGCACTCGGCGTACGCGCAGCTGGGTGCCTCGGCCATCGAGCCGATGCTCGCCTTGCTGCCCACCATTCATAGTCTCTCATTGCCGCGTGACGAGGTGCTCGGCGACACGACCGTGAACATCGGCACGATTCGCGGCGGCACGGAGGCCAATATCGTTCCGGCGCTCTGCGAGGCGGAATTGATGTTCCGCCTCGTTGGGCCGGTCGAACCGTTGCGCGAGAGGATCGTCGCGTGGGCGCGCGGAAAGGCGGAGCTCGAGTGGGGATCCTACATTCCCGCCCAGCATTTTCACGTCATAGACGGGTTCGAGGTCGCACCGGTCGCGTACACTACGGACATTCCGCTCCTCAACCGATGGGGGACACCATTGCTCTTCGGTCCTGGCTCGATACACGTGGCGCACACGCCCGACGAGTACATCGACGTACGCGAGCTGCGCGCGGCCGTAGAGTCGTACGACCGCATCGTGCGTTCGCTCCTGGCGAGCTGATATGACGCCTTCGCTCACCCGGCCCACTCCGTCGCCTAAAGAGCGGCGACGCGTGGCGGTACTCGGAGCCACTGGTGCCGTGGGCCAGACGTTCGTGCGGCTCCTGGAGAATCACCCGTGGTTCGAGCTCGTCGAGCTCGCGGCATCGGAGCGATCTGCTGGACGCCCGTATGGCGAGGCTGCGCGCTGGGTGACCGCCGGGCACATGCCCGATCGTATCGCGAATCACACCGTTCTGCCGTGCGATCCAGCCAAGGTGTCATCGGACATCGTTTTCTCCGCCCTCGATTCCTCCGTTGCCGGAGAGGCGGAGCTTGCGTTCGCGAAGGCAGGGAAGGTCGTGCTGAGCAACGCCAAGAATCATCGCATGGCGAGTGACGTGCCGTTGGTGATCGCGGAAGTGAACCCCGGCCACCTGGGGATACTCGATGCACAGCGGCGCAATCGCGGCTGGAAAGGAGCGATCGTCACGAACGGCAACTGCTCCACGATCGTCACCACGCTCGCGCTCGCGCCAATTCATGAGCGCTTTGGCATTACGGACGCCTTCGTATCGACGATGCAAGCCGTGTCGGGCGCAGGCTATCCGGGCGTCGCTTCGCTCGACATTCTCGGCAACGTCATTCCATACATCAGCGACGAAGAAGACAAGGTAGAGAGCGAGCTGCGCAAATTCCTCGGCTCGTTAGGCGACGGACGGATCGATTCCGCGCCGATGACGGTGAGCGCGCACTGCAACCGCGTCCCAGTCGAGAATGGCCACACGGTGTGCGTGTCCATTCGCCTACGGGAGCGTGCAACGGCAGACGAAGTCATCGGAGTCCTCCGCGAGTGGACTGGCGCCGATGTCGCGCGAGGACTGCCCTCCTCGCCGGACCGGCCGCTGCACGTGGCTGATGCACCCGACCGTCCGCAGCCCCGGCGCGATGTCGGGCGCGGCGGGGGTATGACCGTGACCGTCGGGCGCGTGCGCACCGATTCGCTCTTCGATATCAAGCTCGTAGCCATGGGAGACAACGTGGTGCGCGGCGCAGCCGGCGCATCCGTGCTGAATGCGGAGCTGATGGCAAACTGCGGCCTACTGCCGCGTTGACGCGTGATCGTCGTCAAGTTCGGCGGCACCTCGGTCGGCGACGCGGACGCCATTCGGCGGGCAGCGGTGATCGTGTCCTCACGCCGGGAGCGACAGCCAATCGTCGTGGTCTCCGCGATGGCCGGAGTTACGAATGCACTGCTCGCCATCGCCGAGCAATCATCGCGTGGACAGCTCATCGGAGCCATTCGCAGCGTCGAAGCGTTACGTGAGCGCCACATGCAGCAGGCAGAGCTCCTGCTCGGCGATTCGGCGGAGTGCGTCGAGGTCTGTAGCGAGATGAGCGCGATGATCGACGAGCTCGCGCATCTTACGGAGGCGCTCAATACGCTGGGCGACGTCACGCCGCGGAGTCTCGACGCCATTGCCGCATACGGCGAACAGCTGTCGTCCCAGTTGGTGGTGGCGGCGTTTCGCCGCTGTGGGTTGCCAGCAGAGCATGTCGATGCCCGAGACGTGATGATCACCGACGACGCGTATACGCGCGCCGAGCCCGACGTCGATGCGATCTGCGAAGCCGCGCAGCGACTCCTCGCACCCCTCGCGCGGGACGGACAGGTGCCGGTGATGGGTGGGTTCATCGGCGCCACGCCACGCGGCCTAACGACGACGCTTGGACGTGGTGGATCAGATTACAGCGCCGCGCTACTTGGTGCCGCGCTCCAGGCGGAAGCGATCGAGATCTGGACCGACGTGGACGGCATGCTCACCGCGGATCCGCGCGTGGTCCAAGGCGCCCGCCTCCTCGAGCGGGTGGGCTTCGACGAAGCGTCCGAGCTTGCATCGTTTGGCGCAAAGGTGCTGCACCCGATGACGATCTACCCGGCGGTGCGTGTTGGCATTCCGGTCGTGGTTTTGAACGCGAAGCGGCCCGAGGGCAAGGGAACGCTCATCACCTTCGAGGCGCCACGGCGTGCCGTAACAGCGATAGCGGGAAAAAGCGGCGTGACCCTGATTCGCTTGCGCACGCCGCGCATGCTTCTCACCGAAGGCTTTCTCCGCACGACCTTCGACGTGTTCCATCGTCATCGCGCCTCGGTCGACGTTGTCGCGACATCCGAAGTCTCCGTTTCGCTCACGATCGACGACGCATCGCGCCTCGATGCATTGTTGCCGGACCTTCGAGAGCTGGGCGACGTGTCGATCGATAGAAGCCGAGGAATCGTCGCCGTGGTAGGTGCAGCGCTCAGCGCCGGCGGCGCGCACATGGCTCGCGCGCTCCGGGCGCTCGGTGACACTCCGGTGCATATGCTGTCGCTGAGCGCGACAGGAATCAACCTGACTATCGTCGTCGACGGCGACGAGGTCGCGCCGGTGATGCGGCGATTGCACGAAGAGTTCTTCCACGAAGGGGCGTTGAAGTCGTGACGCCGCGCCGAAAGCTCGCGCTCATCGGAATGGGAAAGATGGGCAAAGTGCTCACCCAGCTCGCACCGGAACGGGATTGGGACATCGTCGCCACGATCGGTCGCGGACAGAATCTCGAGGGCGCCGGCATCTCGGCTTCGAGCTTGAATGGCGCGGACGTGGCGATCGACTTCAGCGTGCCTAACGCGGCCATCGCAAACATACACGCGGCCGTTGCGGCGGGTTGCCCAATCGTCGTCGGCACGACGGGTTGGCAAAAGGGGCTGCCGGACGTCGGCGCGTGGGTGAATCGCCAGGGCGGCGCGTTGCTCACGGCGTCCAATTTCTCAATCGGAGTGAACGCGTTCGAGGAGATCGTCGCCTTCGCCACTCGCATACTGGGCCAAACTCGCGCCTTCGATGCGCATCTCGTCGAGACGCATCACGCGGCCAAGAAAGATGCGCCTTCCGGTACCGCGATCACCTTGCGCAACGAAGCCGCTGGCGGCTGGCCCACAGAGATTCCCATCACGAGCGTGCGCACTGGTTCAGTGCCAGGTACCCACGAGATGATCTTCGACGCGCACTTCGAGACGGTGACGTTGACGCACGTTGCGCGCGATCGGCGCGTTTTTGCGGAGGGCGCGCTCGTTGCCGCCGCATGGCTGATCGGCCGAGAGGGGGTATTCACGATGCGCGACGTACTGTCCACGCACGGAGGAATGGGATCAGGATGACGAAGCGATTGGCCGGCTGTGGAACAGCGCTCGTGACGCCCTTCAAGCAGGACGGCTCCGTCGATGAGCGTGCGTTACGCGCGCTGGTCGATTGGCAGATCGCCGAGGGCGTTCATTTTCTCGTTCCCTGTGGAAGCACCGGCGAAGCGGCGACGATGACGGCGGAGGAGCAGCGACGCGTCATCGAGATCGTCGTCGAGGTGGCAAAGGGGCGCGTGCCCATCGTTGCCGGAGCAGCCTCGAATGACACACAGCGCGCGATTGCTCTGTCCAAGGGGGCAAAAGCGGCAGGCGCCACGCACCTTCTGCACACGTCGCCGATGTATAACAAGCCACCACAGCGCGGTATCGTTGCTCACTATCGCGCCATTGCCGATGCGGTCGATTTGCCGATCGTCGTTTACAACGTTCCTGGTCGCACCGGGAGTAACATCGAAGCGAAGACGACGCTCGAACTTGCGGCGACGCCCGGCATAGTCGCGGTAAAAGAGGCATCGGGCAACCTTGGCCAGATCACCGATATCCTTCGCGACCGGCCCCGCGAGTTCAGTGTCCTCTCCGGCGACGACGAGTTGACGTTGTCGATCATGGCTGCCGGCGGCGACGGCATTATCTCGGTCGTCTCCAATGCTACCCCGCGATTGATGAGCGAGCTGTGCGACTGCATGCGCGACGGCGATCTTGGCGGCGCGCGCGAGCGTCATTTTCAGCTGCTGCCGTGGATGCGCGCGGCATTCATCGAGTCCAATCCGCTGCCCGTCAAAGCGGCGCTGGCGATGATGAGCAAGATTGAAAATGTGCTTCGTTTGCCACTGGTTCCGATGGACGACAAGCACAATGGTCGCGTTCAAAATGCGCTCGCGACGGCGGGAGTGAGATTGTGAGTGAACGCTCGAGCAGCCGGGATTCCCTTGCGGATCGCATTCGTGCGCTGAGCGCTGTTCGGAGCACCGGCTCCATACCGCGCGGCGCCGATGACACGGTGGAGGAGCTGTTGCGCGCCCTCGAGGAGGGGGCGGTGCGAGCGGCGGAGCGAGATACGGACGGATCGTGGCGTGCCGTGTCATGGGTGAAAGAAGGCATCCTGCTCGGATTCCGGCTCGGCCAAGTCATCGACATGACGGCGTACGTCACCGAAGGTGCGCCGGCACGGTTCTTCTTTTTCGACAAGAGCACCTTTCCGCCCCGCGGCTTCGATCTCACCGATGGAGTGCGCATCGTTCCCGGAGGATCTTCGATTCGACGCGGCGCGTACGTAGCGCCGGGTGTGATTTGCATGCCACCCATGTATATCAACGTCGGTGCATACGTGGGCGCCAACACCATGGTGGACTCACATGCGCTGGTTGGATCGTGCGCGCAAATCGGTGCCCGCGTTCATCTCAGCGCCGGCGCGCAGATCGGTGGCGTGCTCGAGCCGGTGAACGCCGCACCGGTGATCATCGAGGACGACGTCTTGATCGGAGGCAATTGCGGAGTCTATGAAGGGACCGTCGTGCGCGAGCGTGCCGTCCTCGCCGCGGGGGTGATCCTCACGCGCGGCACTCCCGTCTACGATCTTGTTCGCCAAACGATCTATCGCGGCGATGCCGGGCACGCGCTGGAGATTCCTGCCGCCGCGGTCGTTGTGCCTGGCGCGCGGCAAGTGCGCAGCGCCTGGGGCGCCGAGCAGGCATTGTCCCTCCAAACGCCCGTCATCGTGAAGTATCGCGACGAGCAAACAGATCTCGCGACCACGTTGGAAGCATGGCTGCGATGACGGTTGCCTCGGCTCAGCAGAGTGACGTTGCAATCATCGGCCTTGGCGTCATCGGTGGATCTGTCGCGCTGAAGCTTCGCGAACGTGGGACGGCAATGCGTGGCTATACCGCGAATCCCGCCGACGGTGCCCTCGCCGAAGCCGCCGGCCTAACGGTTACGCGATCGCTGGATGACGCGGTGCGTGAGGCTGGCCTCGTGCTGATCGCGGTGCCCCTGGACCACATCTGCGCGGTAGCAACCGAGGTCCTCGGCGCCGCGCCGCCGACCGCAACCATACTGCACGCTGGCAGTCTGCAGCGGAGCGAAGCGCTGGACGCGATGCCTGAAGTCGTAGCGCGTCTCATCGGCACCCACCCGCTCGCCGGCAGCCACCGCAGTGGCTTCTCGGCCGCAAGATCCGATCTATTTCGCGAGGCAACCGTATTTGTGGAACAGCGGGCGAACGCCCGCCAAAAGGAGGATGCCGAATTATTCTGGAGTCTCGCGGGTGCGAGACGAATCGAGTATGCAACGGCCCACGAGCACGACGCGTCGATGGCATGGATCAGTCACCTGCCGCAGCTGGCTTCCACGGCCTTGGCGAGTGCGATGGCGACCGACATGCCTCGAGGTGTCGCGGCGATGCCGGGCCCCGGTGGACGCGACGCGACGCGCCTGGCGATGAGTAATCTCGAAATGTGGCAGCCGATACTGCGGCGCGCACCAGTCGAGACGACGCAAGCCCTGAGCGTGCTCGAAGAGAGCATTCGCAGTGTCCGCACGGCGCTGGAATCGCGAGATTGGGGCGCGCTCGAGGCGATCTGGGAACGTGGCAGCGCCTGGCGCAACGAGCTCGAGCCGCGGAGCGCGGAATGAAGGTTCACGGTTCGCTGCGCGTTCCCGGCGACAAATCCATCTCGCACCGCGCCCTGATGCTCGCCGCGTTAGGTGACGGCGCGTCGCGGATAACCGGAATCCTGGAGTCGGACGACGTTCGCTCCACGGCGCTGGTGTTGCGTCGCCTCGGTGCGCAGATCCCCGCCTTGTCGCCGGAGATCATCGTGGAGGGTGTCGGACTGCGGGGGCTGCGGGCGCCAACCGAGGATCTCGACTGTGGAAACAGCGGGACCACCACGCGGCTCATGGCGGGCGTCGTCGCCGCCTTGCCGGTGTCGGCGCGTTTCGTTGGCGACGCCAGCTTGAGCCGGCGCCCCATGCGCCGGGTCGCGAAGCCGCTCGAGGCGATGGGTGCGCGAATCGAGCTCCCGGCGCACGGTGGTCTGCCGATGGTCGTGCATGGCGGTGCCCTGAAAGACCTCGACTGGCAAAGCGAGGTCGCGAGTGCACAAGTCAAGAGCGCGATCTTGCTCGCCGGAGTCATTGGCGGCGTGCGGGTTGTGATCGACGAGCCCGCGCCGACCCGCGACCACACGGAACGCATGCTCGGCGCTCGCGGGGTGGACGTCGTTAGGCGCGGCGCGCGCATCGAGCTCGCTCCGGCGCAACAGCATATTACCGCTGTCGATACGGTGGTCCCCGGCGATCCGTCGTCCGCGGCGTTTTTTGCCGGACTCGCCGCGCTCGCGACGAGCGGCGAGTTGACGCTCGAGGATGTTTGTGTCAACGAAACGCGCACGGGTTTTCTCGACATTCTCGCCCGGATGGGCGCTCACGTCGAATACGCGCGCGATCGCCTTAGCGGCGGAGAATGGCTATCGCCCGTGACCGTTAGTCCGGAGCGCCTCTGCGGCGTTCGAGTCGGTGGTGCCATCGTGCCCTCGATGATCGACGAGCTCCCGCTGCTCGCCTGTCTCGCTACGCGAGCCGAAGGGGAAACAGTGATCACCGGCGCGGCCGAGCTGCGCGTGAAAGAGAGCGATCGCATTGCGGCCGTCGTGGCTAATTTGCGCGCCATCGGCGCCGATGCGTCGGAGCTCGATGACGGAATGCGCATTACCGGCTCACGTACACCGCTCCGGGGACGCGTGGTGACGCACGGCGATCATCGTCTGGCGATGTCGTTCGGCGTGCTCGGTGCCTTGGCCGGGAATGAGATCGCCATCGACGACCGGGAATGTGTGGCGGTCTCCTATCCCGGCTTCTGGCGCGACCTAACGATGGTCACCGGTCGATGACCGAGCCACGCCACTTCGTCATCGCGATTGACGGACCGGCGGCATCGGGCAAGTCGTCGACGGCGCAGTGGGTCGCTCAGCGGCTTTCGTTTCGGCACGTCGATTCTGGCGCGCTGTATCGCGCCGCGACCGCCGCCCAGCTTCGCCGAAAGACCGACGAAAGCTCTTGGACCGAAGAGGAAGTCTGCGACGCGGCGCGGTCCGTGCGCTTGGTAGCGCGTGGGACGTCGTTCACTCCACTCATCGGGGGACAGCCAGCGGATGAGGAGCTTCGCGGACTCGAGGTGACGCGCCATGTCTCTCGAGTGGCGGGGATGCCCCGCGTGCGTGGCTGGGTAAACGAGCGCGTCCGTGAGGCGGCGCGTGATCACGACATCGTTGTCGATGGGCGAGACATGGGGACCGCCGTCTTTCCTGACGCGACCTTGAAGGTCTTTCTCGTGGCCGACCCATGGGAGCGGGCACGTCGCCGGCTTGTGCAGCAGCTTGGCCGCAGCCCGAGCGATGATGAGATCGCCGAAGAAACGGGTCGTCTCGTGCAACGTGATGCCCGCGACGCCACGCAGACGGTGCAGGCGAAGGACGCGATCCTCATCGACACGACGTTCCTCACACAAGAGGAACAGGTGGAGCGAATCGTCGCGTTAGCTAAAGCCGTAACTCAGCATGAGAACACGACTTCTGCCGTTGACGACGAGATAGGTCCGGGTTAGCTTACGTGGTTCACTTCGTCCGTTCCTGAGCGGGAGCGGAGATTTTACAACACACTCAACTCTCGGCGCGGCGAGTCTAAAGATCCGCGATCTCAGGAGACCTTCTCTCGGTATGTCCGAACTGCAGACCCCAAACCCCACAACCGGTACGCTGTCGGAGCGTGAGCGACGCGACGCAGTGCGCGGCCAGCTTCGTCCGCTTGCCAACCGCCGTCCAGAGCTTTACGACGAAGACGAGTACACGTCCGCCGATTACGAGCGGATGATGGAGCTCTATCAGGGCTCCATGGCATCCATCGACGAAGGCGAGATCGTCAAAGCTCGCGTTCAGTCGGTCAACGATACTACCGTCGTCCTCGACATCGGCTTCAAGTCCGAAGGCACCATCGCGCGTGAGGAGTTCAAAGACCTCGAGCCGATCAAGCCTGGCGATGAAGTGGAAGTCCTCCTCGAGCATCTCGAGGACCAAGAGGGCGCCGTCGTTCTCTCGAAGAAGAAAGCCGACTTCATGCGCGTGTGGGAGAAGATCCGCCTCGCGTATGAGAATGATCAGCCAGTCGAAGGAACCCTCGTCAAGAAGATCAAGGGCGGCGTGGTCGTTGACCTCATGGGTGTCGACGCCTTCTTGCCAGGCTCCCAGATCGCTCTACGTCGCGTTCCCAATATCGACGAGCTGCTCGGCCAGAAGTTCGAATTCAAAATTATCAAGCTGAATAAGCGTCGCAGAAATATTGTTGTCTCGCGCCGTGTGATCCTCGAAAACGAGCGTGCTGGAAAGCGCGAGAAGCTCATGAAGGAGCTTCAGAAGGATCAGGTGCGCAAAGGCGTCGTCAAGAACATCACCGACTTCGGTGCATTCATCGATCTCGGTGGCGTCGACGGCCTGCTCCACATCACGGACATGTCGTGGGGCCGGATCTCGCATCCGTCGGAGCTCGTCGCGATCGGTGCGGAGCTCGAGGTCAAAGTCCTCGACATCGATTGGACACGGGAGCGAATCTCGCTCGGCCTCAAGCAGCTCCAGAGCTATCCCTGGAAGGACGTTGCGGAAAAGTACCCAGTTGGTACACGGGTCACCGGCAAAGTGGTCTCGATCACCAACTACGGGGCGTTTATAGAGTTGGAACCAGGGATAGAGGGTCTTGTCCATATCAGCGAGATGAGCTGGACGCGCAACGTGCGTCATCCGTCGAAGCTCGTTTCCATTGGCGAGACGATCGAAGCGGTTGTCCTCAAGGTCGATCCGAACGAGGAGAAGATCTCGCTCGGTATGAAACAGACCGAGCAGGATCCGTGGATGGTGCTGCCGCTCAAGTACCCGGTCGGCACGCGCATCAACGGAAAGGTTCGCAACCTCACCAGCTTCGGCGCCTTCGTGGAGATCGAGCCAGGGATCGATGGCTTGATCCACATCTCCGACATGAGCTGGACGAAGCGTGTCCAGCATCCGTCGGAAGTCGTGAAGAAGGGTGACGCGGTCGATGTCGTGATTCTCAACATCGATTCCGAGAACAAGCGCATCTCGCTCGGCCTCAAGCAGGCCGAAGAGGATCCGTGGCTCAAGATTGGTGAGACCTATCCGGTCGGCATGGATGTTACCGGCAAGGTCGTTCGGCTCATGGACAAGGGCGTCGTCGTTGATATCGGCAACGACATCGAAGGCTTCGTTCCCATCTCGCAGCTGAGTCCAACGGGCACCTCCGTGAATAGCCCCACGGATGTCGTCTACGAGACGATGAATCTGGAGATGCGCGTCCTCGAGGTCGATCCGATTCATCGTCGGATCGTGCTCGCCGTGACGAACATTCCCGAGGAACAGCCGCCGCGTCCGGAGAAGCCATCGGAGATCATTCCGATGGATGAAACGCACGAAGACGGCTACGGTCCGATCGACATCCCATCGTCGCTGGAGAGCTGATCAGGATATCATACGTCATCCTGAGCGCAGCGAAGGGCGGATAGCAGCACAGAAACTTCGCGGACAAAACAAAGAGCGTTGACGATCTTTTTCAAAAAATCGTCAACGCTCTTTGTTATCTCCGCGCCGTTACCGCCAGTCCGGCCTTGTCAGCGCCGACCAGTGCGCAGGTCGGACGCCGAGGAGCGTTATTCGGCGCCATGGCGCTTCTTCTTTCTCCAGGCCAGAGATACTATTTCCCGCCTATGACCATGCGTGAGAAGCTCGAGCAGCTCGAGCATCGCATTGCCGAATCGGAGCAGGGTGGCGGCGCCGAGCGACTGAAGGCGCAGCACGCGAAGGGAAAACTTTCCGCCCGGGAGCGCATCGATCTGCTGCTGGACGGCGGCTCATTCGTCGAGTTCGATCGCTTCGTCGTTCATCGCTCCGATGATTTCGGACTTGGCGATCAGAAGTTCTTCGGCGATGGAGTCGTAACGGGGTACGGCCGCATCGATGGACGACTCGTCTACGTCTTCTCGCAGGACTTCACCGTCTTCGGCGGCTCGCTGTCCGAGACCTTCGCCGAGAAGATCTGCAAGATCATGGACCTCGCGGTGCGCAATGGGGCGCCGGTCATTGGACTCAATGACTCTGGCGGGGCACGCATCCAGGAAGGTGTTTTGTCGTTAGGTGGCTATGCCGACATCTTTCTGCGCAATACGCTCGCATCCGGCGTCGTGCCGCAGATCTCGGCGATCCTCGGGCCATGTGCCGGCGGCGCGGTGTATTCGCCGGCAATCACCGATTTCACGTACATGGTTCGCGGCAGCTCGTACATGTTCGTCACTGGTCCGAACGTCGTAAAAACAGTGACGCACGAGGACGTGACGATGGAAGAGCTGGGCGGCGCCGATACGCATTCGCGAACGTCGGGCGTGGCGCACTTTGCCTTCGATTCCGAGCCAGCCTGTCTTCAGGCGATGCGCGAGCTGTTTCGCTTCATTCCCTCCAACAACGTCGACGACCCGCCACGAGGCTCCGGAACGGATCCGCGCGACCGCCGAGATGAGCAATTACTGGACGTCGTGCCGGACAATCCGAACAAGCCGTACGACATGCACGAAGTGATTCGACACGTCATCGACGACGGCGTGTTTTATGAGGTGCAACCCGAGTACGGAGCGAATATCCTCTGCGGATTCGCGCATCTCGGCGGCTTCAGCGTCGGCATCGTCGCCAACCAACCCGCCGTGCTTGCGGGCGTGCTCGACATCAACGCCTCTTTGAAGGCGGCGCGCTTCATCCGATTCTGCGACGCCTTCAACATCCCGATCTTGACGTTCGAAGATGTGCCGGGATTTCTGCCGGGAGTGTCACAGGAGCATGGCGGAATCATCAAGCACGGCGCCAAGCTGTTGTACGCCTATTGTGAGGCCACCGTCCCGAAGCTGACTGTCATCACTCGTAAGGCATACGGCGGCGCGTACGACGTCATGTCGTCGAAGCACATTCGCGGCGATTTCAACATCGCCTGGCCAACCGCGGAGATCGCGGTGATGGGGCCAAAGGGCGCGGTGGAAATCCTGTTTCGCAAGGAGATCGCTGAAAGCGGCGATCCCAATCGTGCCACGGAAGCGAAGATCGACGAGTATCGTCAGAAGTTCGCGCATCCGTACGTCGCCGCCAGTCGCGGCTTTCTCGACGACATCATCGATCCGCGCGACACCAGACCGCGTTTGATCGATGCACTCGATACGCTGCAATCGAAGCGCGACAAGAATCCACCAAAGAAGCATGGGAACATACCCTTGTAGCGACCCGCGCCGGGTGGTGCGTAGCGAGATTGTCCGAGGCGTCACGCGTCACGCTCCACGCCCCACTGGCTGATGTTTTCCAAGATCCTCATTGCCAACCGTGGCGAGATCGCATTGCGCGTGATTCGCGCCTGCCACGAGCTCGGCGTGCGGGCGGTTGCCGTCTACAGCGATGCCGACGCGCGTGCACCGCACGTTCGCGCGGCCGACGAAGCAGTGAACATTGGAGCCGCGCCGTCCGCCGAGAGCTACCTCCGCGGCGAACGCATCATCGAAGCAGCTCGCCAAACCGGCGCCGAAGCAATTCATCCCGGCTACGGCTTCCTCTCCGAGCGTGAGTGGTTTGCGCGGGCAGTGAAAGATGCGGGGCTCGTCTTCATTGGGCCGCCGGCCGAGGCAATCGCCGCAATGGGCAGCAAAACCGCGGCACGCCAACTCGCCATAAAGGCTGGAGTACCGGTCGTCCCAGGGACCACGGAGCCATTGCGCGACGAGGCCGACGCACGAGCCGTCGCCGAGCGCATGGGATATCCGGTGCTGCTCAAAGCCGCCGCTGGCGGTGGAGGAAAAGGGATGCGCGTCGTCCGCGAGGCCAGCGCGCTTGGGTCGTCGCTCGAGACCGCGCGTCGTGAGGCGAAGGCTGCGTTCGGCGACGACGCGGTCTACGTCGAGAAATACATCGTTGGCCCGCGGCATGTCGAAATTCAGGTGCTCGGCGACACTCATGGTACCATGCTCTCGCTGAACGAGCGTGAATGCTCGGTGCAACGGCGGCATCAGAAGATGATCGAGGAAGCACCGAGTGTCGCGGTCACGCCGGAGCTCCGCCAACGAATGGGCGAGACGGCGGCTCGCGCAGCGAGTGCCGCGGGCTATGTCAACGCGGGCACCTGCGAGTTCCTGCTCGATGCGAGCGGAAGCTTCTACTTCCTGGAGATGAACACGCGGCTTCAGGTGGAGCATCCGGTCACGGAGCTCGTCACCGGCATCGATCTGGTGCAGTGGCAGCTTCGCGTCGCTGCTGGCGAACGATTGCCATTTTCCCAAAAAGACATCGTCCCTCGTGGTTGGGCGATGGAGTGCCGCATAACGAGCGAAGATCCAGCCAATGGGTTTCTGCCGTCCACGGGTCGTGTGCGATACCTGCACCTTCCTGCCGGACCTGGCGTGCGCTGGGATGGCGGCATCGAAAAGGGAAGTGAGATCACGCTGCACTACGACCCGATGCTCGCGAAGCTCATCGTCTGGGCGCCCACGCGGGAGCTGGCAATCGAGCGAATGCATCGCGCGCTGTCGGAGCTCGTGGTGGATGGTGTGGAGACGTCGCGCGACTTTCATATGCGAGTGATGGAAGACGACGAGTTTCGTCGGGGCGAGATCGAAATTCAGTGGCTCGAGCGTCGGCTGCCGTCATTGCTTGCGGCGGCTCCTACGGCTGAGCAGACGCGCGTGGCGACAATTGCCGCCGCGTTGCTCGCCGCCGGCGATCGTGGCGTGCGTCCACGCGCTGCCGAAGGTACGCCCAATGCCGCGAGCGCGCCGGAGCCCGTTCAAGGCTGGAAGCGCGCCGCACGCCTCGACGCGCTGCGATGAGCACGCTGACGGTATCGGCCGCCGATGTGCTCGAGCTGGAAATGCAGAGCATCGCGGCCGGCGGCGACGGCGTTGGGCGCGCCAACGGTCTCGTGGTCTTCGTTCCGCGTACCGCGCCGGGTGATCTCGCCCGCATCCGAGTGGACTCGGTGAAGCGCTTTGCACGTGGCCATTTGGAGTCGCTCGTTAGGCCCTCACCGGATCGTGTCGATCCGCCGTGCGCGCACTACACGCGGGATCGATGTGGCGGCTGTCAGTTGCAGCATATCCGTTATGCAGCCCAGCTCGACGCCAAACAATCGATCGTGCGCGATTCGTTACAGCGCATCGCCAAGCGAGTTGCCGAAGTGCCGCCTGCGGAGCCGAGCATCAAAGAGTGGAGATATCGGAACAAACTGACACTGGCTATGCGCCGCGAGCGGGACGGCTGGACAATGGGATTGCATCCCTATGACGATCCGGCGTCGGTCTTCCAGCTCGAGGATTGCCCCATCACCGATGAGCGCGTCGTGGGCACGTGGCGCGAGATCATGAACGCCGCGGTGCACCTGCCCGCGACTGCGGAGCTGCGCGGCACCGTTCGCCTGGCTGGCGACGACCTTGTCGTCGTGATCAGTGGGGGAACCGAGTGGCCGTCCAGCACCGACTTCTTCGCCGCGGTGAAGTCAGCAACGACGCTCTGGTGGGCCGCTGATCACGCGCCGCCCATTCGACTCTTCGAGCGAAAACCCGTTCCCGCGGCCGCCGCCTTTGGCCAGGTGAATCGCGAAGTCGGCGAACTACTGCATGCGCACGTGGTAGATCGCGTCGCCTCGTACCAACCGACGACCGTCGTGGATGGGTATGCTGGTACCGGAGAGACGGCAACCGCGTTGGCTTCGTTAGGCTTCCGCGTCACCGCGATCGAGCTCGATCGAGAGGCGGCGAATCTCTGCGCAACCCGATTACCTGCTGGCTCGCGCAGCCTGGTTGGCCGCGTCGAGTCTATGATTGGCCAATCCTTGCCCGCTGACGTCGTCATCGTCAATCCTCCGCGAATCGGCCTGCACGAGCGCGTAACGACTGCACTCGTAAGGCGGCCGGCAGCGAAGGCAATCGTCTACGTCAGCTGCGATCCAGCCACTCTTGCGCGGGACCTTTCGCGTCTACCCAACTATCGTATCGCATCCATTCGCACCTTCGACATGTTTCCGCAGACCGCACACGTCGAGACGGTGTGTGAGCTCGTTCCGAACGCCGCATGACATACAGTGTCACAGTGAACGGCGTTGAAACCGACGTCGACGTGGACGGCGAGAGCGTGCGCATCGATGAAGAGACGACCCGTGCCCGCCTCACCGATACCGATGGGGGCCCCGTACGAATTCTCACGCTGGGCGACCGCGTCTATCGCGTGGAGGTCAGGCCCACCGAGAATCGCGGCCGCTACACGCTCTGGGTGGACGGTTTCCGCTTTGACGTCGAAGCATTGGATGAGCGCACGCGCACGATCCGCCAGCTCGCCGCGGCCACCGCGAAGCCTGTCGGTCCAGCACCGCTCGTCGCACCCATGCCTGGCATGATTGTGCGCGTCCAGGTCACGGAGGGCGACTCGGTGCAGCCGGGCCAAGGTTTAGTAGTCATGGAAGCGATGAAGATGGAGAATGAGCTCCGCGCGACGTCGGCGGCCACGGTGAAACGAGTGCTCGTCACCACCGGAACGGCCGTCGAGAAAGGCGCACTCTTGCTCGAACTGGAGTGACCTCGATGAGCAAACAAATATCGGCCGCCCTCTGCTGCCTCATCGCGGTCTTGCCCGCGCGCGCCGCGTGCGCACAGGCGACTCCGCCCTCTACGGACATTTATCTCGTCGAACTTCGCCTGGTAAACGGTGCGCCGCGCCTTGGCACACCCGTCAACATCACGAACCGGCCGGGCTACGATAATCAGCCGTCGTTCACGCCTGACTCCAAAGCGATCCTCTTCACGTCGGTGCGCGCGGACGCGCAGGCGGACATCTATCGGTACGATCTCGCCTCGAAGACGACGACGCGCATCACGAGCACGCCCGAAAGCGAGTACTCGGCGACGGTCTTTGGCGACGGGACACGCTTCAGCGCCATCCGCGTCGAGGCCGACTCCACGCAGCGCTTATGGAGCTTCCGGCTCGACGGCACCGATCCGCGCGTGCTCTTTCCGGCAATCAAGCCGGTTGGATATCACGCCTGGGTGGACTCCACGACCGTCGCCATGTTCCTGCTCGGGCGCCCGAACGCACTGGTACTGGCGGATATCCGGGGCGGTGCGGCCGATACGGTCGCCCGAGACGTCGGCCGGTCGCTCCAACCGCTGTCGAACTGGGGAGGCTTTTCGTACGTGCAACGGATGATCGACAGCTCTTGGACCCTCATGGCTGTCGACGTTCGTGGGTCCGGCCGCGACCGTCGCACCGTCGCCATGCCCCTCGTACGCATGCCGCCGGAAGCGGATTACGTGGTCTGGCTGCAAACAGCGGAGGCGATCACGGCCACGGGGAGCAAGCTCCTGCTCTGGCGCGCCAGCGACTCGAGTGGGAAGTGGCAACCCATCGCCGACTTCGCGCAGTTTGGGCTGCATCATGTCTCCCGCCTTGCGCTGAGCCCGGATCACAAGTGGATGGCTGTGGTGGCAGAGTAGGTTACCGAGCACCGCACTTACGGTATGTCCAATCGCTGCGCGATTGACATACCGTAAGTGCTTGTCTACCATTCAGGTCTGCCAAAAAATGCCTTACGGCTGCCGAGACCCGGGTTGCATTCCGCACCGGTGAGGCCAGTACATGAATTCCATTTAGTTATGAACGGTGGGACCTTCAGCGCCACCCCGCGCGATATCACTCAGCAGTGGTTCATCGTCGATGCCGAAGGCATGATCCTCGGCCGACTCGCCAGCGAGGTCGCAAAGATCATTCGCGGCAAGCACAAGCCCATCTTCACGCCGCACATGGATACGGGTGATGGCGTCATTATCATCAACGCGTCCAAAGTCCGCGTGACCGGTCGCAAGGCCGAAAACAAGGAGTACTTCCGGCACACCGGCTACATGGGGCATGCTCGATTCACGCCCCTCGGCACGATGCTGCAGAAGCATCCGGAGCGCGTCATCGAGAAGGCGGTCTACGGCATGCTGCCGAAGACGGCGCTTGGTCGCCAAGTCCTTCGTCGCAAGCTGCGCGTGTATGCCAACGCTGCCCACCCCCACGTTGCACAGCAGCCGACCCCTCTGACCTTCAGCTCCGCGAGCGCGAAGTAACATGGCCGATACTCAGACCGTGCATGCAATTGGCCGCCGCAAGGAAGCAGTGTGCCGCGTTTACGTGAAGCCTGGCTCCGGGAAGTGGGACGTCAACGGCCGCACGTTAGGCGATTATTTCCCGCGTCCGTCGCACGTCACGTCCATTCAACAGCCGTTCACGGCGACCGATACCCTCGGCCGCTATGACGTGAAGGCGAACCTCGATGGTGGCGGCTCCACGGGCCAGGCCGGCGCGCTTCGCCTTGCCGTGGCGCGAGCACTCGTGCAGGTGGACGAAGCGCATCGTCGCAAGCTCCGCGATCTCGGCCTCCTCACGCGCGACGCACGCGCAGTCGAGCGCAAGAAGCCGGGAAGACCGAAGGCACGGAAGAGATTCCAGTTCAGCAAACGTTAAACACATAACCAAACACTCCGCTCGAGCCGCTTGCCGGTGCCGATAATTCGGTCGCAAGCGGCGCTGACGGCGGGGGACGACTAACCACTCAGAGGTCATCGCACTACATGTCAGAAACGCAGCCCACGGTCGAACAGCTCCTCGCGGCCGGCGTCCATTTCGGACACCAGACGCGCCGATGGAATCCCAAGATGCGGCGGTTCATCTTCGCCGAGCGCAACGGGATTCACATCATCGACCTCCAGAAAACACTCCGTCAAATCGAGATCGCGCAAAAGCTGGCGCGCGACGTCATCATGCGCGGCGACAACGTGCTCTTTGTCTGCACAAAGCCGCAGCTCGCGCAAATCGTCCGCTCCGAAGCCGAGCGGTCCGGCGCGATGTTCATTACCGAGCGCTGGCTCGGCGGCCTCCTCACCAATTTCACCACGGTGAAGAAGCAGATTCGTCGCATGAAGGACCTCGAAACGGGTTCCGAGGCTGGCGGTGATTTCGAGAACTACACGAAGAAAGAGCAGTTGATGCTCAACCGGGAGTCGGAGAAGCTCAAGAAGTACCTGCACGGCATCCGGTCGATGACGCGTTTACCTGGGCTTCTCTTCATCGTCGACTCGAAGAAGGAGCGCATCGCCGTCGCCGAGGCGAACAAGCTCAATATTCCAATCGTCGCCATCGCCGACACCAACGCCGATCCTGATCTGATCACGGTTCCGATCGCCGGCAACGATGACGCCATCCGCTCGGTCGAGCTCATCACGAAGGCCATTGCGGACGCCATCGTCGAAGCGCGGCAGTCCGCGCCGGTACGTGAGGAGGTCGAAGAAGGCGAAGGACAGACGACGTACAGCTCGGATCGCGGCAGCGAGCCGGCCGAAGAAGGCGAACGACGCCGACGCCGTCGGCCACGCCGCCGTCGCGCCAAGCCGGAAGCAATCGCGGCTCGCCTCAAGGCGCCTGGCGAGGGTGACGGTGCCGAGGGCGGCGGGGAGCCAGCTGAGGGCGCGGAAGAGGTCGAGTAAGCTCCGGATCCGAGTAGATTTCTTGGCGCCGCCGGCATCAGCCGGCGGCGTTTCCACGACAGCAAGGCGGGTTTGATATGGCAACGATGGTGAGCCCCAAGGACGTGAAAGAGCTGCGCGACCGTACCGGCGCCGGCATGATGGATTGCAAGAAGGCGCTCGAGGAGACAGGCGGCAATATCGACAAGGCCGTTGAGCATCTGCGAAAGACGGGCGCGGCCAAGGCGGAGAAGCGCGCGGGCCGCACCACGACCGAAGGCGTGATCGGGCACTACCTGCATCACAACGGCAAGATCGCCGTCCTCGTGGAGCTCAACTGCGAGACGGACTTCGTCGCTCGGAACGATGAGTTCCAGCAGGCGGCAAAGTTCATCGCCGAGCACATTGCCGCGGCGGCGCCGATGGCGGTCGACGAGGAGCAGATTCCGCAAGAGAAGATCGATCAGGAGCGCCGTATCTTCGTCGAGCAGGTCAAGCAGAGCGGCAAGCCGGCGAACATGATCGACAAGATCGTGGACGGGAAAATCGAGGCGTACTACAAGGACGTTGCACTGCTCCATCAGGCGTGGGTGCGCGACCCGAAGAAGACCGTCGGTGATCTCGTGAAGGAATTGTCGGCGAAGACTGGCGAGAACATTCAAGTGCGTCGCTTCGTGCGCTATCAGCTCGGCGAGGCCTGATCATCGAGACAAAATCGGAAGTCGCGGATCGAATGCGACGGGACACGAATCCGTCCGGCGCCGAACGCCTAACGGATCTCCGTTATCCCCGCGTCTTGCTCAAGCTCTCCGGTGAGGCTCTCGCCGGAGAGAAGGGCTTCGCATTCGATTTCGCGACGGTAAAGCGACTCGCCGACGAGGTGGGATCGGTGGTGAAGGCCGGTGCCTCCGTTGGTCTCGTCATTGGTGGCGGCAACATCATTCGCGGGCGTTCGCTCTCCGAGATGGGTGTCGACCGTGTCACCGCGGACTACATGGGCATGCTCGGAACGGTGATCAACGCGCTCGCCGTTCAGGATGTTCTCGAGCGAAAGGGACTCGATACGCGCGTGATGACGGCAATCCGCATGGAGGAAGTGGCGGAGCCATACATCAGACGGCGCGCTTTGCGGCACCTCGAGAAGGGACGCATCGTCATTTTTGCCGCGGGAACGGGCAATCCCTACTTTTCCACCGACACCGCCGCGGTGCTTCGCGCCATTCAGATGAAGGCGAGCGTCATTATCAAGGCGACGGGCGTCGACGGCGTGTACTCCGCCGATCCGCGCAAGGATCCCACGGCGAAGTTCTACGAGGAAATCAGCTTCCGCGACGTCATGCTCGAGGAGCTGAAAGTGATCGATCAAACCGCGATCACGCTGTGCAGCGAGAACAAACTGCCGCTGATCGTTCTCAACATCCACCAACCAGGCGCATTCGTCAAAGCAGTTCGCGGTGAGCGCGTCGGCACCCTGGTACGATGACTATTCCGCAAATCACGAAAGACATGCGTGCGGCGATGGAAAAAGGCATCGAGAGCACGCGCCGTGAATTTTCCTCGATTCGTTCCGGCAAGGCGTCGCCCAACATGCTCGACACGGTGCGCGTCGAAGTGTACGGGACCTCGATGGCTCTGAACCAGGTTGCCTCGGTCTCGGCGCCGGAGGCACGCGTGCTCATCGTCACGCCATTCGACAAGACCCAGGCGAAGGTCATCGAGAAGGCGATTCGCGAATCGGATCTCGGATTGGATCCGTCCGCGCAAGGCGCGATCATCCGCGTCCCGCTTCCGTCGATGAACGAGCAACGCCGCAAGGAGCTGGCGAAAATCGTTCACAAGCTCGCCGAGGAAGGGAAGATCGCCGTTAGGCACGCACGTACCCACGCGCGCGAGAATCTCAAGAAGCTGCAAGGCGTGTCCGAAGACGACGTCAAGCATGCCGAGAAGGATCTGCAGAAGATCCACGACGATTACATCCACAAGATCGACGATCTGATCAAGGCCAAAGAAGCCGAGATCATGGAAGTGTGATCGGCCGCGCCAACCGCGCCCAGGCGCTCGCGCCGCGCCTCGGAGAGATCTCGTGTCCGAGCTGACGCGGCGCGTCGTCGTCGGAGTGATCGCGGCCCCCCTCGGCGTCGCGATCGTGTTTTATGGAGGGGCGGCCCTCGCCGCGCTGCTCGCGATCCTCTCGGCGCTGGCCGCGTGGGAATTCTTTCGCATCGCGCGAGCGTCGGGCCTCACGCCGCTGGAAGATGTCGGTATTCCCCTCGCCGGCGTCGTTCCCCTGTTCGTGCATGCGCGGTACCTGAGGCTCTTCGAGCTGCCGCTCTCGGGCATGGCGCTCGCCGTGCTCGTGATCCTGGCGATCACGCTCTTCGCGCGTGGCGTGAACGGCAAGCCGTTAGGCGCGGCGGCGTCCACGGTGTTTGGCGTGATCTATACCGGCGGCATGCTCAGCTTCGCGTACGCCATTCGATATCATCCGTACGTCATCGAATCGGTGCGAGTGCCGTTAGGCGCGCTCGCCGTGACCGCCGGCGGGTTGCTGCTCCTGCTGCCCGTGCTCCTCACCTGGGCATCGGACATCGGCGCGTTCTTCGTTGGCCGAGCGCTCGGCAAGCGAAAGCTCATGCCTTCCGTGAGCCCCGGCAAAACGGTGGCCGGCGCGGTTGGCGGCCTTGCGGCAACGGTCCTCGTCGGTTGGCTATACGCGCGATTTGTCCTCACTCCCTCCACGCAGCTGGCCTTCGTGCGCGGAGGAATCGTCGGCTTTTCGCTGCTCGTGAGCGTTGCCGCTCAGATCGGCGACCTCGTCGAATCGCTGCTCAAGCGCGAAGCTGGGATGAAGGACAGCTCGCACATCATCCCTGGTCATGGTGGCGTGTTGGATCGCTTCGACAGTTTGCTCTTCGTGCTGCCCGTGGCGTATGTCCTGTTCAACACGCTCCTCGTCTGGGCACCGCCCCGATGACCATCCGCCGCGTCGCGATTCTCGGCTCCACGGGCTCCATCGGCACCACTGCCTTACGAGTGCTCGGCCGCCAGCGCGAACGCTTCCAGGTTTCCGCGCTCACGGCGTTCAACAACGCCGGCTTGCTGCGGGAACAAGAGGCTGAATTTCATCCCTCGTTTGTCGGCCTCGTGAACAACGGCGCGGCGGATCATGGAAGCTGGCGGTGCGGCCGCGAATGTCTCATCGACGCCGCCACGCGTGACGACGTCGACATCGTCATCAATGCGGTGGTTGGCGCCGCCGGTCTCGACGCCACGCTCGCCGCGCTCGAGCATGGCAAGCGCGTTGCGCTCGCCAACAAGGAAAGCCTCGTCATGGCGGGTCATCTCGTGGACGCGGCGCGGCGACGCGGCCGAGGCGAGCTGGTGCCTGTCGACAGCGAGCACAGTGCGATTCTTCAGTGCATCACCGGCCGCTCTGGGGTGGACGTGCGCCGCGTCATCCTCACCGCGTCAGGCGGGCCCTTTCGTCGGTGGTCCTCCGAGCAGATGGAGCGCGCGACACTCGCGGACGCTCTGCAACATCCCACCTGGCGGATGGGTAGGAAGATCACCGTTGACAGCGCGACCCTGGCCAACAAAGCCTTGGAGGTCATCGAGGCGCATCACCTGTTCGGGCTTCAGTTCGATCAGATCGAGGTCGTCGTCCATCCCCAAAGCGTGATACACTCCTTCGTGGAGTTCGTCGATGGCAGTGTGCTTGCGCAGTTAGGCGTACCAAGCATGGAGCTTCCGGTTCTGTATGCCCTCACGCACCCCGAGCGCGTACCGGACACGGGCGTTCCGCCCTTCGATCCTGTCGAGTCCTCACCAATGACCTTCGAGCGTGTTCGTGTGGACGACTTTCCCGCGCTGTCTCTCGGTATTGCTGCCGGGCGACAGGGCGGAGCCGCGCCCGCAGTATTCAACGCGGCGAACGAGGCGGCCGTCGCGCTCTTCCTCGATGGCCGCATTCGCTTTGGTGATATCGCTGTCGCGATCGAATCCGCGCTCCACGCGTTAGGCACGGAGAATGGAGAGTCACGCGACGCCATCGTCGCCGCGGACGAAGCGGCGCGTCGCCATGTCAGGAATCGGTTCCAATGCTAGCCATACTCGCACCCATACTCGTCTTTGGGCTCGTCATCTTCGTTCACGAGCTCGGACACTTCCTTGCCGCGAAAGCAGCGGGCGTCTATGCGCCGCGCTTCTCTATCGGCTTCGGTCCATCCCTGTTGCGCAAGCGCTGGGGCGAAACGGAATACATCCTCGCCGTTCTCCCGCTGGGCGGCTACGTGCGCATGGCATCTCGTCTCGACGAGGATGCGGCCCTGCTCGAGGGAGGAAGCGAGTCGGCGCCGAAGCCCGACAGTCCTGATTTCGATCCGAATGCGATGATCCCCTTCGGTCCGCATCCGATTCCGGAGCATCGTCTCTTCGAGAGTAAGCCGCTGCCGGCCCGGCTGATGATCTTGATCGCCGGCGTCTCGATGAACGTCCTGCTCACGTTCGTGATCGGCGTGGGCCTCGCTCTTCACTTCGGTCAGCCGGTCACGCCCATTCGCGTCGTTGGGCAAGTGCGCGTACCGCCTAACGCGCCCGCGCTTGCGCAACTGCATTCTGGTGACACGCTCGTCAGTGTGAACGGTCATCGCATCACGAAGTGGGAAGACGTGGACCAGAGTATCGCGACGACCCAGGACTCGGTGGTCTTTCAAACGACGCGAAGCACGGTGCGCGTGCCGGTCGGCGGCCCGGGACAACCCTCGCTCGAGGAAGTAGCGACGTCCATAGACGTTCAGCGGCCTTCTGTGCTCGACACGGTACTGACCGGCGGTCGCGCTCAAGCTGCCGGATTGCGAAGTCGCGACAGCGTGGTGGCAATCGACGGCCAGCCGATTCACTCCTGGGCCGAGCTGGTGGCGGTGGTGAGTCAGGCCCCCGAGAAGACGCTTCGATTTACGGTCATGCGTGGTGGGCAAACCCTCAACGTGGACGTCGCGCCGAAGGCGACCGTCGACACCATGCCGGTGACCCACGAGGTGCGGACGCTGGGCAAGATTGGCGCTGGTCCCTCCCTTTCCGTCACTCGTCGCGAGCCGCTGGGCGTTGGATCGGCGATCCGGGCGGGAGCGCGAACGACCTGGTTCATGGGTGGCGCGATCGTCGACATCGTGAAAAAGCTCCTGACGAACCGGATCTCCGTTCGCCAGCTCAGCGGGCCCGTCGGCATTACGCAGATGTCCGTGGAAGCAGCACGCAGTGGCCTGGAGAGCCTTTTCTCACTCATCGCCCTGCTGAGCATCAACGTCGCGATCCTCAACCTCCTGCCCATTCCGGTACTCGACGGAGGGCAGATACTCATCAACGTCCTCGAATCGGCGAAAGGGAAGCCCTTTAGCCTCCGGACCCGCGAGTACATCCTCCGCTTCGGCCTTTTGGCGATCGCCCTCCTCTTCGTCGTTGTGATGTACAACGACACCCACAGCTGGTTTGCCCGGCTGGCGACGTGGGTGGGAAAGCTGCGGGGGTAGATGGCTGCGGGTAGCGGGTTGTGGGTTGTGGGTTGTGGGTTGTGGGTTGTGGGTTGTGGGTTGTGGGTTGTGGAACGCGGGGCGAAACATGCATGTCATCCTGAGCGAAGCGAAGGATCTGCTCTTCGCAGTTCCCCATCCCCGATTCCTTGTTCGGCACGGAGGCGTAACGGGTGAGGTGACGCTCCCCATCGAGATCGCGACGGTCCAAGCCAAGCCTTGGGGATTACCCGGATGAACTCGGATCTCTCCATGTGGTGTGAAGAGCCCGTGCGCCGAGCAACGATCGATCCTTTTGTAAAAGGCACACCAACTGAGTTCGGTGCGAAGCGTCCCGAGGCTGTTCACAAAGACTCCTGATTTCCAGGCGCGCGATCCTTCGCGCCACACCGAACCGATCAGGATCCTCCGGGTTATCCCAACAGGTCTGGTCTGCCTGGTCGAGCACTCGAGACGGCGAATTGAATCCTTCGCGCCTGAATGAAGATCGCGTTGCTACAAGCCAAGCCTTGGGGATTCCCCGGATGAACTCGGATCTCTCCCTGTGGTGTGAAGAGCCCGTGCGCCGAGCAACGATCGCTCCTTTTGTAAAAGGCACACCAATTGAGTTCGGTGCGCAAAGCGGCCCGAGGCCGTTCACAAAAGATTTTAGATACGAGGATGGCGCGCGACCTCTCGCGCCACAACGAACCGATCCGAGTGATCCGGGTAATCCGAGCTTTACCGGCCTGACCGGTCGAGCTCTCAAGAGAGTGAATTGAGTGCCGCGTGCCGACGTGGAGATCGCGATGATGCAAGCCAAGCCTTGGGGATTACCCGGATTACCCGGATGAACTCGGGTCTCTCCATGTGGTGAGAAGAGCCCGTGCGCCGAGCGATGATCGATCCTTTTGTAAAAGGCACACCAAGCGAGTTCGCGTCGCGAAGCCTGAGGCTTGACAAAAGACTTTAGATGGGGATTGCGTGCGATCTGTCGCTCCAGACCAAGCCGATCCGGGTCCTCCGGCTAGTCCCACCTTTACCGGCTCGGATCGTCGCGCTCTCGAGGCGACGAAGCAGGGCAAATGGGCGAACGGCGAAAAGGGCAGATCCTTCGCTTCGCTCAGGATGACATCCATGTTATCATCCCGAGTCCCGCGTCCGGCGCCCGCCATCCTCAGCCCGCTACCATCTCCCTGCGGCTTCTGCTATTTTTATTGGCTCATCCAATCAGACCGACGAACGAGCCGCCGAGCAGATGCGGCAGGGATTCCACAGCATGGCTTTCGACAAGACCAAGACAGTTGAGAAGTATCGCGCTTCGGAGAACGATACCGGCTCCGCCCGCGTGCAAGTCGCAATTCTCACCGATCGGATCAAGTATCTCGACGACCATTTCCGGGCCCACAAGAAGGACCACCACAGTCGTCGTGGATTATTGAAGATGGTCGGTCGCCGTCGTCGCCTCCTGAATTACATGAAGCGCACGGACGTTGACGGCTATCGCCGAATCGTTCAAGAACTCGGACTCCGGTATTGATCGGGATGAGACACACGCACCGCGCGGGCGCAATCTATGCAGCCCGCGCGTTTGCATTTCTCTGAGGCCAAAATCGCAATGAAGCAAAGCGTCGAAAAGACGTTCGCCGGCCGGAAGCTCGTTATCGAAACGGGCGGCATGGCGAAGCAGGCGGCGGGTTCCGCCGTCGTTCAATTCGGTGAGACGAAAGTCCTCGCCGCCGTCACTGTGAGCGAGAATCAAAGCACGCTCCCCTTCTTCCCACTCACGGTCGAGTACAAGGAACGAACCTACGCCGCGGGCAAGATCCCCGGCGGATTCATCAAGCGGGAGGGTCGGCCAAGCGACGGAGAAATTCTCTCCGCGCGCATCGTGGACCGCTCCATCCGCCCGCTCTTTCCCGAGGGATTCAAGAACGAAGTTCAGGTGTTCGTGTACGTCATCTCGGCTGACCAGGAGAATGACGCCGACGTCCTCGCGCTCGTCGCCACGTCGTATGCACTGAACGCCTCCAAGATTCCGTTCACGACACCCATTGCTGGTGTCCGTGTCGGACGCATTCAGGGGAAGTGGGTGCTCAACCCCACCTTCCAGCAGCTCGAGTACAGCGACATGGAGCTCGTCGTCGCCGGCTCCGCGGATTCGATCGTCATGGTGGAAGGCGGTGCGCTCGAGGTGTCCGAGGACGACGTTGCCGAAGCGCTCAACATCGCGCATAAGGGCATTCGCGAGCTGATCGCGGCGCAGGAAGAGCTGATGCAGAAGAGCGAGCGCCCCACGAAGATGTCGTGGGTAAAGGCCGCACTTCCGGAAGGTCTCGAAGTCCGGGTGAAGCAGCTCGCGGAAGGCCGCATTTCCGACGCGCTAAATCAGAAGGACAAGCACACGCGCATCGAGGCAGTGGAGCGCGCGAAGAAAGACATCGCGGACGAGCTGTTGAGCGACTTCCCCGACGCGGCGAAGGAGCTCCACACGCTGCTCGGTGACGTCGAGTACCACCAGCTGCGCGATCAAGTGCTGTCCAGCGGACATCGCGTCGACGGCCGCACGGCCAAGGAAGTTCGCGAAATAACGATCGAGACGGGCGTTCTCCCGCGCGCGCACGGTTCAGCGCTGTTCACCCGCGGACAGACACAGGCATTGGTCGCCGCCACGTTAGGCACCTCGAACGATGTCCAGCGTCTCGATTCCATCGACGAGCCGCAGGAAGTTACGAAGTCGTTCATGCTCCACTACAACTTCCCGCCATTCTCGACAGGGGAAGTACGCCCCGTGCGTGGCACCTCGCGCCGTGAGATCGGACACGGTAATCTCGCCGAGCGCGCACTGCAGGGCGTGCTGCCCGCCTTTGAGGAATTCCCGTACACGATTCGCATCGTCTCCGACGTCCTCGAGTCCAACGGCTCGTCGTCGATGGCGTCGGTGTGCGGCGGCTCGCTCGCACTCTTCGATGCCGGCGTGCCGATGCGCGCCGCCGTCGCCGGCGTCGCGATGGGCTTGATCAAGGAAGGGAAGCGCTACGCGATTCTCACTGACATCCTCGGCACCGAGGATCACCTCGGCGACATGGACTTCAAGGTCGCGGGCACGCGTAACGGCATCACCTCGATCCAGATGGACATCAAGGTCGAGGGGTTGGATCTACAGATCATGAAGGAAGCCCTCGCGCAGGCACGCGAAGGACGCCTGCATATCCTCGACGAGATGGACAAGGCGCTCTCTCAGCCGCGTGCCGAGCTTTCTCGTTATGCACCGCGCATCGTCACGATGCAGATCAGCCCCGAGAAGATCGGCGATCTCATTGGACCGAAGGGCAAGACGATTCGTGGCATTCAGGACGAGACGGGCGCCGAGCTCACGGTCGACGATTCCGGCACGGTCACGATCGCGGCCGTTGGCGGCGAAGCGATGGAGCGTGCACGCCAGATGGTTCAGGCGCTCACGGCAGAGCCGGTGGTCGGCGAGATCTACGAAGGCCCGGTGAAGTCGACGACGCCCTTCGGCGCCTTTATCGAGATCATGCCCGGCACGGAAGGATTGCTGCACATCTCGGAGATGCAGCACGGGCGAACGGAGAAGACCGAAGACGTGGTCAAGAAGGGCGACCGCGTTCGCGTGAAGCTCATCGAGCGTGATGAGCGCGGCCGGCTCCGTCTCTCTCGTAAAGCGCTCATGCCCAAGCCCGAAGGTACGACTGACGCCGGATCTGGTGGCGATGGTAGTGGCGGCGGCTCATCCGGCGGCGAAGGCGAAGGGCGTGAGCCCGTAGAACGTGCTGCCGACAGCGCGGACCGCGGCGAACGTGGTGAGCGTGGCGGACGAGGCGATCGTCCTCGCCGCGGTGGTGAACGTTCTCGCCGCCAGTGAGCCAAGCCGACAACTCTTCGCGGCGGGAGTTTCAGCGTAGCGTTCTACCAAACGGACTGACCGTACTCTCGGAGCATATGCCCGGAGTGCGGTCGGTTTCGTTCGGTGCGTGGGTGCGCGCCGCCTCCGTCCACGAGAATCCAGAGCGAATGGGTGTTTCACATTTGCTCGAGCACATGGTGTTCAAGGGCACCGAGCGCCGCTCCGCGAAGCAGATCGCACTGGAGCTCGAGGCCCTTGGGGGTTCGCTCGACGCGTACACCTCACGAGAGCACACCGTGTATCAGGCCCGCGTTCTCGACGAACATCTGCCGCAGGCCGCCGACGTCATCGCGGACATCGTGTTCCGGCCGTTACTGCGGTCGAGTGATCTGGCGCTGGAGCGAAAGGTCGTGCTCGAGGAGATCGCGATGGTCGAAGACACGCCTGACGATCTCGTCTTCGAGCTGCATAACGAGGCTCTCTGGGGGGCGCACCCGTACGGCCATTCGATCCTTGGCACCCGCGAGACCGTTAAGCAGCTCAGTGTAAAGGCGCTGAAGGAGCTGCACGGCCGAGCCTATCATCCCCCGCAGCTCGTCGTCGCGGCCTCGGGCAATGTCGAGCATCAGGCGCTACTCGACGTTCTCGAACGGACAGGCTGGACGGGAATGCCGCGTGGCGAGGAATCGCTGCTCGCACCGCCTGACGGCCGCACCGATGCGCCGGTAGTCCGGCACGTGGACCGCGAGGGCACGCAGACGCACATCGTGCTCGGGAGCGCCGGGCTTCGCTACGCCGATCCGCGGCGCTACGCCCTCGTGATGCTGAGCATGCTGCTCGGCGGCGGGATGAGCTCGCGACTATTTCAACGTGTGCGCGAAGAGCTCGGACTCGCCTACTCGGTCTACACCTTCCAGCAGTTTTACGCCGACACGGGCATGCACGGCGTTTACGTTGCCACGTCGCCGGAAAGCGCTCGCGCGGCGTACGACGTCATTCGCGAGGAGCTCGCGCAAGTCGCGGCGAGTGGCTTGCCGCGCGACGAGATCGAGATGGGGAAGTCTCAGCTCAAGGGCCAGATGACGCTCTCGCTGGAGAGCGTCGGCGCGCGAATGTATCGCGCCGCGGCCGTGGAGCTGTACGGCGAGCCATATCGCACGCTGGATGAAACGCTCGCGCTTGTCGAGGCGGTCACGGTAGACGACATCGCGGCCGTGGCGCACGAGTTCTTCGCTCCCGACAAGCAGACGGTGTTGAGCCTCGGACCGTCTCAGCTCGCATAGCAACGCCCGCCTGTGATGGTCGTAGTGCCCATGGCACGAGCCCGGACGATGGCGGGTGGATGTCTGTTGAAAAGAACGACCTTGCTGGTGACTTTTCAGTCCTCCTCGTCTCCGCTCTTACACGAAACAGCAACAGTCCATGAAAATCGGCGTTCCGAAAGAGATCAAAACGAATGAGAACCGCATCGCCCTTGTACCCGCTGGCGCGGAGCAGCTCGTCGCGGCGGGCCATTCGGTCCTCGTGGAGTTAGGCGCCGGGATCGGGAGCGGTTTTCCAGACGAGATGTACACGAACGTCGGAGCCAAGATTGCGCCGGATGCGGCGAGCGTTTGGCGCGACAGCGAGATGATCATGAAGGTGAAGGAGCCGATCGAGCCCGAGTGGAAGCACATCCGCCGCGGACAGGTCGTGTTCACATATTTTCATTTCGCCGCCGACGAGCGCCTTACGCGCGCGCACATGGACACCGGCGGAGTGTGCATTGCCTACGAAACCGTCGAGCTGCCGACACGCGAGCTGCCGCTCCTCACGCCGATGTCCGAGGTGGCGGGCCGAATGGCGGTGCAGGAGGGCGCCAAATACCTGGAGAAGTTGTACGGTGGACGCGGCGTCCTCCTCGGCGGCGTGCCGGGCGTGGCACCGGCGAAGGTCGTGATTCTTGGCGGCGGCATCGTCGGCATCAACGCGGCGAAGATGGCGGCGGGTATGGGCGCAAAAGTGACGATCCTCGACCTCTCGCTCGAACGTCTGCGATACCTCTCCGACGTGATGCCACCGAACGTGGTGCTCATCCACTCCAATCGTCATAACATCGTCTCCGAGATCGAGTCGGCGGATCTGGTCGTCGGCGCGGTGCTCATTCCGGGCGCGAAGGCTCCGAAGCTGATCCGTCGAGATGACCTCTCGCGCATGCTGCCTGGCTCGGTAATCGTCGACGTCGCAATCGATCAGGGCGGTTGCGTGGAGACGATGAAGCCCACGACGCACGAGAATCCGACATACGTCGTCGATGGCGTGATTCACTACGCCGTCGCGAACATGCCCGGTGGCGTGCCTCGCACGTCGACACTCGCGCTCACGAACGCGACGCTGCCGTACGCGATGCAGCTCGCGAACAAGGGCTGGAAGAAAGCGCTCCGCGACAATCCCGCACTTTTGAAAGGTCTCAACATAGCCGAGGGGAAGGTGACGTACGCGGCCGTTGCGGAAGCGTTCGGTCTCCCTTTCGCCGAGCCAGCCAAGTTCCTGGATTGACTGCTCTCGAAAGGCTGGTCGCGGAGGGAACTGGAGCGACCGCGAAGCGTTCGCGACTCCAAATGGACTTGCTGCGAGCGCGAGCGAGCAGCGCGCAACGAGAGAGACGCGCGTTGCGCTTTAGCGCGCCGCGCGTCTCTCTCGTTGTGATTCTGCTCACCGATACGCAGGCGGCGTAGGTTGCGGCATGCCAACGCCTTGTACGCGCTCTCCCGCTCGACTACCTTAGGTTGCTGATCCCTCCCTCAATCACGGTTCGATTACTCCGCCGCGCGCCGCGCGCCGAGTGACGACTGAACGGACGACTGGATGCGCTGGCCCTTATTCAAGGCGGGATCGCTTTTTCCCGCGAACGCGATCGGTGTCGACCTCGGCACGGCGAATACTCTCATCTACGTCAAAGGCGAGGGGATCGTCCTCAACGAACCGTCCGTCGTCGCGATCGATCGCGAATCGAAAAAGATCAAGGGCGTTGGCCTCGAGGCCAAGCGCATGCTCGGCCGCACGCCCGACGGTGTGATTGCGGTCCGGCCGATGAAGGACGGTGTCATCGCCGACTTCGACGTCACCGAAAAGATGCTGCGCTACTTTCTCACCCTGATCATCGAGCACCACGTGTTCAAGGTGAAGCCGCGCGTCATCGTTTGCGTGCCGTCCGGCATTACCGAGGTGGAGAAGCGTGCCGTGCGCGATTCGGCGTTAGGCGCGGGCGCGAAGGAAGTCTTCATGGTTGCCGAGCCCATGGCGGCCGCGATCGGCGTCGGTTTACCGGTGGAGACACCGACCGGCAACATGGTGATCGACATCGGTGGCGGCACCACCGAGATCGCCGTCATCGCCCTGTCCGGTATCGTCAGCGACACCTCCATTCGCGTGGGGGGCGACGAGCTGGATACGTCGATCGTTCAGTTCATGCGAAAGAATTACAACTTGCTCATCGGCGAGCCGACGGCCGAGCAGATCAAGATTCAGATCGGCTCCGCCGCGCCGGTCGGTGAAGAGCGCGAAATGGAAGTGAAGGGACGCGATCTCGTCTCCGGTATTCCGAAGACCGTGCGCGTTCACTCGAGTGAGATTCGTGAGGCGATCCAGGAGCCCGTGCAGGCCATCGTCGACGCGGTGCGACGCGCCCTCGAGATCACGCCTCCCGAGCTCGCGAGCGACATCGTCGATCGCGGGATCGTCATGACCGGTGGAGGCGCGCTCATTCGCGGCCTCGATCTACTTCTCAGTCAGGAAACCAGCCTGCCGATCCATGTCGATGAGGATCCACTCACCTGTGTCGTTCGCGGCACCGGGCGAATCCTCGACGATGAAGAGAAGTACTGGTCGGTCCTGAGCACCTGACGGAGAGGGAGGGGCGGTGGCACGCGCCACGAGGCTGAGCAGCCGGCTCGATTTTCTTTTGTTCATCGGGTGCGTCATCGTCGCGCTCGTGGCGTTGGTGTTGCCGCTGCAGATGCGCGAGCCGCTCGCCGAAGTGCTGCGGCGCTCGGTGGTCGCCCCGCTCGTCAATCTGCAAAGCAACGCGGAGCGGTGGCACACCGCATGGCAGCTCAGTGAAGAGCGCACGGCGCGGCTCGACTCGGCCGTGATGCGCGGCTTCAACGCCGTCGCCCTTCAAAGCGAGAACGATCAGCTTCGTAAGCTCCTCGGCCTTGGCGCTCGGCTGCGCACCGGGTTCGTGCCCGCCGAAGCCGTGCATAACGCCGTGCGTGAAGATGTCGTCACCACGCTGACGCTCACGGCCGGGACCCGTGCCGGCATCAAGGTCTACAGCCCCGTCGTTTCACCCGAAGGCGTCGTTGGTCTCGTGCAAACGGCGGATCCGGCGATCAGCATCGCCATCCTCTTTTCGCACCCCGATTTCCGCGCGAGCGCGATGTCGGGCGACGGAAGCTCTTTCGGCATCGTTTATCCGCATCTTCAGCAAGGGCTCGGTGGTACGGGCGATTATTTGCTCGAGCTCCGCGGCGTCCCATTTCGCACAACGCTTTCGGCGGGAACGATGATTTACACCTCCGGACTCGGAGGCACCTTCCCACGCGGCATCCCAATCGGCATCGTGCTCCGGGAGCTCAAGACGGCTGAGGGCTGGACCCGAACGTACCTACTGCAGCCTTCGGTGAATCCGTCGAAGGTGAACGCAGTCATGGTGCTCACGCCGCAGCGTTCGCCGCAGAAAATGGACAACGTGTGGCAGATGGTCGCGCGCGTTGATTCCGCCGCGCATGGCGTGGCCAATGCCGGCGACTCGGTTGCACGACACGCCGCCGCTGACTCGATCCGTCGTGTGGCCGCGGACTCGGCGCGACGGGCAGGCGGCACTGCGTCTGCCACGAAGACGGATTCCGCCGCGCGGGCCGACTCCACTCGGCGTCGCGTACCGGTAGCCGCAGCGTCTGACTCGGCGGCGCGCGCACGCCGGCAGGCAACCGATTCGGCGCGACCCGTGACACGGCCAGTGCGACGGGATTCCACGCGTCGCGACACCACGCGGCGAGACACAACGCGTCGCGACACGACTCGTCAGCCGACGAGACGCGACACGAGCGTGCGCCGCGACTCTGTTCGCCCCGACACAACGCGTCACCGCTGATGAATTGGAACGCGGTTCGAACAGCGGTCATCTGCGCGATTCTCATCGTGCTCCATTACACCGTGCGGCCGTTGCTCGCATGGAACGCCTCGATCGATTTCTTGATCATCGCCTTGATGTTCGGAGCGGTGCGCATGCGGCCCGGCCTCGCCGCGCTCTTCGGTTTTGCGCTGGGCCTCGTGTCCGACTCGTTGTCACCGGGCGCCTTTGGCGCGGCTGCGCTTGGCATGTCGATCGTCGGCTTTGGCGCCTCGTGGCTCAAGGCCGTGTTCTTCGCCGACAACCTTGCGCTGAACGGCTTCTTTATTTTTCTCGGTAAGTGGGTTTTTGATCTGATCTTCGTGCTTGTCAGCCATCGCATGCATGGCGCCGAGCTGTTCATGCAGATCATAGTGTGGTCGTCACTTTCTGCCGCGATCACCGCGGTGGCCGGTGTGTTGGCGGTGGCCCTGTTGCGGCCACTGATGGAGGTTCGCACGGCCTAAGATGTCTACACGCCGTATCAACGTGGATTGGCCGCTGGTGCTCATTGCGCTCGCGCTGTCGCTTTTCGGCATCGCGACGGTGTATTCGGCCGGCCAAACCGATGCGATGACCTACGTCAGCCGCGCATGGCGAGCGCAGATCGTGTGGTTCGTCATCTCGCTTGGCGCTGCTTACGCAATGAGCCGCGCCAGCGTGCGGTTGATCGAGTGGCTGACGGTACCGCTCTATTGGTTTTCGATCCTATTGCTGCTCGTCGTACTGATTCCGGGGTTCGGCTCGGGCGCAGGTACGGCTGCGAGCGTGAAGGGATGGCTGACGATCGCCGGCCATCGTCTTGGGCAACCCGCCGAGTTCGCGAAGCTCGCGGTGGTGCTGATGCTCGCGCTCGTGCTCTCCAAGAACCGCGAGGCGCCGAAGTCGATGATCGATCTGTGGCGTCCAGGTCTCATCGTCGGCATCCCGTGGGTGCTGATCATGAAGCAGCCCGACCTCGGCACAGGCATCGTTTTCGTCGGCATCTTCTTCGGCATGCTCTTCTGGGCCGGTGTCGAGTGGCGACTGCTCGTTCTCATCGCGAGTCCCGTCGTCAGCCTGATCCTCGCATTCAGCACCAGCGTGTGGGCGTCCTGGTTCTGCCTCTTTTTCGCTCTGTTGATCTGGTATCGACCCTACGTTCTCGAAGGCGTCGTCCTCGCCACCGCGAACGTCTTCATGGGGGTCGTCGCGCCGCTGCTCTGGGAACGGCTTGCCCCGTACCAGCAGAACCGCCTTCGCGTCTTCCTCGATCCGTCGGTCGATCCGAGGCGCTCAGGCTATCACGTCATTCAGTCGCAGGTCGCAATCGGTTCCGGTGGCTGGTTCGGCAAAGGCTACCTGAACGGACCGCAGAAGCGGCTCGCCTTCCTCCCCGCGCAGCACACGGACTTCATTTGGGCAGTCGTCGGTGAGGAGCTCGGATTCATCGGTGTCACGCTCGGCGTGATGCTATTTCTCGCGCTCTTCCTGCGTGTGGTGCGCATCGCCGAACGCGCCAATGATTCCTTCAGCAGCTTGATCGCATTCGGGCTTCTCTCGAGCTGGCTCGTTCACGTGCTCGAGAACATCGGTATGACGATCAACCTGATGCCCATCACCGGCATCCCCCTCCCATTCTTCAGCTACGGCGGCTCCTTCATGCTCGCCAGTTGGCTCGCGATCGGAATCCTCGTTCGCGTCTCCAGCGAGGGAAGAGGGCGGACGGGGCAGATTGGGTAGAGCGGGGCGCGTGACGCGTGGTGCGGGACGCGTGGCGCGTCGGCTGACTACCGCCCCTTTGCTATACGTGTACTGCGTCGTGCCGCGCGGCGCGGCTGCGCCGTGACGGTTTGGCGGAGCCGCGTGAGCTTACGGCTCAGGTGATCGGCGACCTCCAGTGGATCTTCGAACTGAGCGCTCGTCAGTTACCGTCGCTCGTTCGCGAAGATAAAGTAGGTCTCGAGCTCCTGAAGCGAGCCGCGGGAAGTCGACAAAAAGTTCAAGAATTCGCCTGAGTAAGCCCGTCCTTGGCCTTCGGCGATATTTGCCGGAATGGATAGAGCGGCGCGCCGCATTTGCGGCACCAGCACATAGCGCTCGGCCGAGGGAAATAGCTCCGTGCAGTCATAGGCCAGGTGTCCCAGGCGCATACCGAGCTTCCACACTTCCAGCTCGCGGTAATGGCGGACGGTCATCAGCCGCTCCAATCATGGATCGTACGATCTAGCGCTAATGCCGTGATACTCAATCATCTCGCCATTGCGGCGTGAATCCATTCTGCTGCGCCACGCGCCACGCCCCCACTACCCCTTAACGCCCGGCCACTTCACCTTTACGCAATGGCCTGGTTCCGAAAGGAAAAAAAGCCCCGTCAGCCGCGCCGAGATCGGCTGGAGATTCCTGCTGACGTCTGGGAAAAGTGTGAGGCGTGCGGTCACACCGACATTCGCGAGAAGTTCGAGCGCAATTTCAACGTCTGCCCGAGTTGCGATTATCATCGGCGCATTCGTGCGCATGAGTACTGCGCACTCCTGCTCGATGACGGGACGATGGAAGAGCTCGAGGTCGATCTTCGGTCGGGCGACCCACTTGGATTTCCCGAGTACCCGCAGCGGCTGAAGAAAGCGCTCGCCAATGCCGGCGATGCCGATGCGCTGCTCGCCTGCTACGGAACGCTCGACGGCTTGCCCGTGAATTTGTGCGTGATGGACTTCGCGTTCATGGGCGGCTCCATGGGCTCCGTGGTCGGCGAAAAGATCGCGCGTCTCGCTCAGCGATCATTGGAACGCAAGTTTCCTCTCATCGTGATCTCTGCCTCGGGCGGAGCGCGAATGCAGGAGGGAGTACTCTCCCTCATGCAAATGGCGAAGGTGGCGGCCGCGCTCGCGATGCTGGCCGAGCGCCGCATCCCGTACATCTCCATCCTGACCAATCCGACGACGGGTGGCGTGAGCGCGAGCTACGCAATGCTCGGCGACGCGATACTCGCGGAACCCGGTGCCGTCATCGGATTCGCGGGACCCCGCGTGATCAAACAGACCCTCGGCCAGGATCTGCCAGACGGGTTTCAAACTTCTGAATTCCTGCTCGATCACGGAATGTTGGATTCCGTCGTGCACAGGAGGAATCTCAAGCGCACAATTGGTCAGCTGTTGCGCCACATGTCCGGCCGCCCCGCTGCCAGCGGATGGGCCGCATCCTGACGTCTCCCGCTGCGCACGAAGCGTTGTCGAGCGGCGACGCCGATTCGCGATACCAGCAGGCGCTTCAGTACTTATTCGCGCGGACGAACGGTCCCTTCAAGTTTGGTCTCGAGCGCACGGTGGCGCTGCTCCGTGAGCTCGGCGATCCGCATCGCTCGTTTCCGTCACTGCACATCGCAGGAACCAATGGCAAGGGCAGCAGCGTCGCCACAGCCGAAGCGCTCCTTCGTGCAAAGGGTCTCGCGGTCGGTGCGTACACCTCGCCACATCTAGTCGACTTTCGCGAGCGCATCGTCGTCGACGGCCAGCGCATCAGCGCCGAGGAAGTGATCGAGTTCGTCGAGCGCTGGACGCCCACCGTCGAATCGCTCGGTGCCACGTTCTTCGAGGCGACCACTGCACTCGCGTTCGCGCATTTCGCTCGGCGCGGCGTCGACATCGCGGTCATCGAGACTGGGCTCGGCGGACGCCTCGATTCCACGAATGTCATCGATCCCATTGCTGCCGGCGTGACGACGATCGACTACGATCACACCGAGTACCTCGGCGACACACTCGAGCAGATCGCTGGAGAAAAAGCCGGCATCTACAAGCAGGGCCGACCGGCGATCGTCGGTGAGCCCGATGAATCGCTCCGCCAAGTTCTCGCGCGAGATGCACGCAAGGCTGGGGCGACGCCCGTTCGGATAGTGGCCGAGGAGTGCGTCATCGGCGAAGTGGACGTCGGACCGTTCGGCACATCCTTCACTCTCGATGCCTTCGGCACGCGCCATCGTTTGACGACGCCGCTTGCCGGCCGCCATCAGGCGGAGAACGTTGCCTTTGCCTTGACCTTGCTTCACGCCGCCGGCGCGCCTTACGCCTGCACGCTTGCCGACGCGAGTAGCGCGCTCGCAGACGTTCGCGTGGCTGGGCGCTTTCAGCGCGTAGGCAATTACATCTTCGACGTCGCACACAACCCCGAAGGCGCTTCGGTGCTTGCGAGCACCCTCGCCGCAGTACGGCCTTCGGCTCCTGTGATCGCGCTGTATTCAGTGCTCGCCGACAAGGACTGGCGGTCGATGCTCTGTCGCCTTGCGCCTCAAGTGTCGCACTTCGTGCTGACGATCGCGCCAACTGCGCCGGCGAATCGCGTCTGGCATCTCGACGAGGTGGCGGCCTTCGCGAAGAGCGAAGGAATCTCGGCAGAGGCGATCGCTGACTTCGACAGTGCGCTATCGCGTGCGTCGGCGGCCGGCGGGACCACACTCGTCACTGGGTCATTCCATACTGTCGGCGACGCAATGGCTCGCTTGCAGCCATCTCCGCTGTTCCGATAGTTTCTAGGGATGGCTCAAGGCGCCCTGCCGGGCTTTCGCGATTTCTACCCTGCCGAGTTCGCCCAGCGCGCCTACATCACGCGCATCTGGCGTGAAGTTGCGCGTCGTTATGCGTTCGTCGAATACGACGGACCGCCACTCGAATCGCTCGATCTGTACACCAAGAAGAGCGGTGACGAGATTGTTGGACAGTTGTACAACTTCACCGACAAGGGCGGGCGCGAGGTTGCATTGCGACCCGAGATGACACCAACGCTGGCGCGAATGGTTGCCGCACGCGCGAACGCCCTGCGCAAGCCTGTGCGGTGGTTCTCCGTGCCGCAGCTCTTTCGCTACGAGCGCCAGCAGAAGGGACGCCTGCGGGAGCATTTCCAGCTCAACGTCGACATCATCGGCGAGAACGACGTCACGGCCGACGCCGAGCTGCTTGGTGTTGCTATCGACATCATGCGTGAGTTCGGCCTTTCGCCTGACGACGTTCGCGCTCGTGTCAGCGACCGGCGCCTGTTGCGGGCGTTGCTGCATCGGCTTGGGATGACCGACGAGCAACAACCCGCGGTCTTTGCGGTCATCGACAAGATCGAGCGGCAGCCGCGGGACGTGTCTGCGGAAAAGCTCGAGGCGGCCGGCATGAGCAAGGAATCGCGTGAAGAGCTATTCACGCTCATGGATGGGATGACGCTCGACGCGCTTCGCGAGCGCTACGGCGACACACCGGAGATCGCGGCGCGCATCGCGGATCTCGAGCGATATTACGGCTATCTCGAGGCCCTCGGCGTCGCCGCCTGGGTTCAGCTCGACCTCTCCATCGTGCGTGGCTTGGCGTACTACACAGGCATCGTCTTCGAGCTGTTCGACGCGCAAGGTGAGTTTCGCGCCATCTGCGGCGGCGGCCGTTATGATAACTTGCTCAACGCGCTCGGCGGCGTCGATCTGCCGGCGCTGGGCTTCGGCATGGGAGACGTCGTGCTCGGAGAGCTGCTGCGGTCGCGTGGGCTCGCTGACGTTCCCATCGGCGAGCCTGACTTCTGGATTGCCGCTGCCGAGAACGGCGATCTGCGCGATGTGATCTTCGCGGCCACGCAGCTTCGTCGAGCCGGCGCGTCCGTGGAGTACGCCCTTCGGCCGCAGACGATTTCCAAGCAGCGGAAAGCAGCATTCTCCGCGGGCGCGACATACTTCGTCACTGTCGCGCCGGACTTTCGCGACGGCGGCGCCGTGCAGGTCGACGAAGTGCAACGCGTGGAAGGGGCGGGCACAACGCTGGTCGATCGCTTGGCGACGATGCCGAAAACACTGGAGAGTATCATTGCGCTCGTCCGCGATTCCTAGTGGAGCGTAACAGAAATCTGATCAAGCAAGTTTCTCGAGACACTCACACATTCAGAAATAGTTCTTCGCGCGCGGAGCCATCGATGCTTAGGCGCATGTCAGTGGTTTCAGCGCCCTGCCAGCGGTATCAGGGGCCAGCCGTTCCCGAAGTTCCATGATGAATCTTGAAAGCGTTTCTGCTCATGCTGTTTCTGTTGTTTGCAGCCTTTTCGAAGTTCAGTCGGTTGGACTCGCTTTCCTTGGCGTCATTCGCGTCCCAAGCAGTCTCGACACCATCTAGCCGCTAGTCTCACCATCTCTGCGCCTGCTCTCAACAGGCAGTCCACTAGTTTCTGATCCGATTCCGAACCAGCACATGGCAGACGAGAAAAAGCTCACGACGCGATCCGAGGACTTCAGCGCGTGGTATAACGAGGTCGTTCTTCGCGCGGAGCTCGCCGACTATTCGCCGGTGCGTGGCTGCATGGTCATTCGACCGAGCGGCTACGGGATCTGGGAGCGCATGCAGCGCGCCCTCGACGACCGCTTCAAGGAGACAGGGCACAAAAACGCGTATTTCCCGCTCTTCATTCCCGAGAGCTTCTTGCGTCGTGAAGCAGCGCATGTCGAAGGCTTCGCGCCGGAGACCGCCGTCGTCACACATGGTGGTGGCAAGAAGCTCGAGGAGCCGCTGATCGTTAGGCCGACATCGGAGACGATCATCTACTCGATGTTCGCGAAGTGGGTGCAGAGCTACCGCGACTTGCCTCTGCTCATCAACCAGTGGGCGAACGTCGTTCGGTGGGAGATGCGCACGCGGCTTTTCCTGCGCACCTTGGAGTTTCTCTGGCAAGAGGGCCACACCGCGCACGCTACGCACGATGAAGCCGAAGAAGAGGCACGAATGATCCTCGGCCTCTATCGCGACTTCATGGAGGGCTGGATGGCGATGCCCGTGATCACCGGATTGAAGACCGAATCCGAGCGATTCGCGGGCGCGCTGCGCACGTATTCGTGCGAAGCGATGATGCAGGACAACAAGGCGCTGCAGGCCGGCACATCGCACAACCTCGGACAGAACTTCGCCAAGGTTTTCGATCTCACCTTCCAATCAGAATCCGGAAGCCAGGAGTACGCCTGGAACACGAGCTGGGGCGTCTCCACGCGACTCGTCGGCGGCCTCGTTATGACGCACGGCGACGACAAGGGCTTGAAGATTCCCCCCTTTCTCGCGCCGACGGAGATCGTCATCGTGCCAATATACCGGAGTGACGAGGAGCGCGGCCGCGTACTCGAGGCAACGACGCGCATCATGTCCACGCTCACTGATTGGGAGCGGCGAGATCCGGGGCGTCTTCGCATTCATCTCGACGCACGTCAGGGAATCAAGCCGGGCGCCAAGTATTACGAGTGGGAGTTGCGCGGCATTCCGCTGCGGATGGAGATCGGCCCCAAAGATCTCGACAAGAATCAAGCGATGCTCGTGCGGCGCGACACCGGCGAGAAGCGCCCGGCGTCGCTCGATACGCTGGGCGAAGATGCAAGTGATCTTCTCGCGCGAATGCAGGACGAGATGTTGGCCACCGCGCGCGACCGCATGGACAAGAACAGCATCCGCGGTGGAGTGGACTACGATCGCTTCAGGCAGATCATGGAAGGCGAGGGCGCGTTTGTTTACGCTGGCTTCTGCGGTGACGCGGCGTGTGAGGCCACCATCAAAGAGGAAACCAAAGCAACCATTCGCGTGCTGCCTGACGAGGAGTTTCGCTCGGCCGAGGTGCCGACGAGTTGTCTTCGTTGTGGGCGATCTTCCACCGCCGAAGCGATATGGGCCAAGGCGTACTGAGCGCGGGGTTCGCGCGAAGTGCCGGCGCCCTCAAATGCGAGGGCGTCCCACTCGTCGCCATCGCCGAGGCGGCCGGAACACCGAGCTACGTCTACAGCGCCTCCACGATCCGCAATCGGTACGAGCTGCTGACCGAGACACTGGCTCCCGTGCCGCACCGCATTCATTACACGCTCAAGGCGAATTCAAATCGCGCCATCCTGCGTCTCGTGCGGAGCCTTGGCGCGGGCGCCGATGTCGTCTCGGGCGGCGAGCTCTTTCGCGCACTGCGCGCGGGCTTCGCCGGTGACGACATCATCTTCGGCGGAGTAGGGAAGACCGAACGCGAGTTGGAGGAGGCGCTCGATGCGCGCGTGCTGCTCATCAACGTCGAGTCTGAACACGAGCTGCAGCTCATCGAGGCCATCGCCGGACGACGTCGCCTGCGCGCGCCCATATCGATTCGTGTCAATCCCGAGATCACTGTCGACGCGGCACATCAGTACATTCGCACGGGTGAGCGTGGCCACAAATTCGGCGTTCCCTTCGACGACGCGCGACGCATCGCCGAGATCGCCGCCCGGTCGCCGCATCTGCGGCTTCTTGGCCTCGACATGCACCTCGGCTCCCAGCTCTCGCGCGTTGACCCGTACCGAATCGGCACCGAACGCCTAACGACTCTGGCGAGCGAGCTGGCACGTGCCGGCATCGATTCGCTGCGATATCTCGACATCGGCGGCGGGCTCGGCGTGCGGTACGACAGCGAGGAGCCACCCGATCTTGCGCGCTTTGCAAATTCCGTATTGCCGCTGGTTGCCGAGAGTGGCCTTCAGCTCATCATGGAGCCTGGCCGCTTTGTCGTCGGCAACGCCGGTGTGCTGCTCGCTCGAGTGTTGTATCGCAAGCATAGTGGCGGAAAGGAGTACGTGATCACGGATGCCGGTATGACGGAGCTGCTTCGTCCGTCGCATTATGGTGCTTTTCATCGGATCGAAGCAGTGGAAGAGAAACGGGAGCGCATACGCGCTGATGTGGTCGGTCCGGTGTGCGAGAGTGGCGACTTCCTCGCCCTCGATCGCGAGTTGGACTCCGTGGAGCCCGGCGACCTCCTGGCCGTGTTCGACGTCGGTGCATACGGCTTCGTCATGGCATCGAATTACAACAGCCGACCGCGTGGCGCGGAGATACTCGTCGACGGTGATCGCTTCGCCGTCGTTACGAGGCGTGAGAGTTACGAAACGTTGGTTCAGCATGAAGTCGACGACCCCGATTGGAGGAGCTGATGCGCATCGGTCTGATGTCCGACTCGCACGATCGCGTCCCCGCTGTCGCCGAGCTACTGCGCCTGATGGTTGCCGGCGGCGTTGGTATGGTGCTCCATGCGGGCGATTATTGCGCGCCCTTCGTGCTGCGGCCGTTCGAGGAGACGAAGCTTTCACTGGCTGGCGTGTACGGAAACAACGATGGCGACAAACAGGGCCTCCTTACGCGAGCACAGAGCGCGTTCGGCACGGAGCTGTTCGACTCGCCGCATAGCTTCGAGATCGGCGGCCAGCGACTGCTCCTCGTGCACGACATTGGCGACGTCCAACAGCGATCGATCGAGTCGCACTCGATCGTCGTGCACGGCGGAACGCACAAACAGGAAATGAAATCCCGCAGCGATACCTTGATTGTCAATCCCGGTGAAGCATGCGGCTGGCTGTTCGGCACACCGTCGGCCGCGATCCTCGATCTCGACACGAAGCAGGTGGAGTTTCTCGTCCTCGAGCCATCGGAGTGGCGTCGCTGATGAGCTCACGGATCCTCATCATCGACTACGGTTCTCAATATACTCAACTCATCGCGCGGCGCGTACGCGAGGCGCGCGTCTATTCTGAAATTCATCCGCCAACGCGGAGCGTCGAGTGGATGCGGGAGTGGGCACCGACCGGCATCATACTCAGCGGCGGACCGAACTCCGTGTATGGAGAGAATGTTCCCACCGCACAGAAAGCTGCTCTCGAGATCGCACCCGTGCTGGGCGTGTGCTACGGGATGAACCTCATCGCTCATCTCAACGGTGGTGAGGTCGCACCGGCACCGAGCCGCGAATACGGTAGGGCCGAGGTTCGGGTGTGCTCCGAGGGCGGACCGCTCTTTCACGGATTCGAATCGAGTGAGCCCTTCGTCGCGTGGATGAGTCACGGCGACCAGGTGCGCGCACTCCCGCGCGGATTCGTAACCACGGCACGGAGCGACAGCTCCCCAATCGCTGCCTTTCGCCACGAAAGCAAGCCATGGTACGGCGTGCAGTTTCACCCTGAAGTCGCACACACGCCGCGTGGCAACGAGCTCCTCGCAAACTTTCTCTTCGAGGTATGTGGCGCGACCCCGTCGTGGACGCCGAGCGCATTCATCGACGATGAGATTGCAAAGATTCGAAACCTCGTCGGCACCAAGCGTGTCATCTGTGGTTTGTCTGGCGGCGTCGATTCATCGGTTGCCGCCAGCCTGGTCCACAAGGCAATCGGCGATCAGCTCACCTGCGTCTTCGTGGACACTGGTCTTCTGCGACTGCACGAGCGCGATCAAGTCGAGCGTACCTTCCGCGCGCATCTCGGCATCGAGCTCGTAACAGTGGATGCCTCATCCCGATTTCTCGACGCCTTGAAAGGAGTTGCCGATCCGGAGGAGAAGCGCCGCATCATCGGCCACACCTTCATCGACGTATTCGAGGAAGCAACGCAGAGCATTGGCGAAGCAGATTTCCTCGTGCAAGGCACGCTCTATCCAGACGTGATCGAATCGGCTTCGCCAACCGGCGGACCGTCGGTCACAATCAAGACGCACCACAACGTTGGCGGCCTGAAGCCCGGCATGCGTTTCAAGCTCATCGAGCCGCTGCGCGAGCTGTTCAAGGACGAGGTGCGCAACGTCGGGCGGGAGCTTGGTCTCCCGGAGGAAATGATCGGGCGTCATCCATTTCCGGGGCCCGGCCTTGGCATTCGCGTGCTTGGCGACATCACGCGCGATGCCCTCGACGTCCTGCGTCAAGCCGACGCGATCTACCTCGAGGAGATTCGCGAAGCGGGTCTGTACGATCGCATCTGGCAGGCCTTCGCCGTGCTGCTCCCGATCCGCAGCGTGGGCGTCATGGGCGACTATCGCACCTACGAGAATGTCGTCGCCTTACGCGCCGTCACCAGCACGGACGGTATGACCGCCGACTGGTACGAGTTTCCTCATGATGTGCTGGGCCGCATCTCCAGTCGCATCTGCAACGAAGTCCGCGGCATCAATCGCGTCGTCTACGACGTGAGCTCCAAGCCCCCGGCGACGATTGAATGGGAGTGAAGCGGGTAGAGGGTTGTGGGTAGAGGGTGTAGGGCTGCGGGTGAAATACGAATGTCACCCTGTGGGAAGCGAAGGATCTGCTGTTCGTAAGGTCCCCGCCCGTCGGCGCGGCGACCACCCTCGACCTTCTACTCTCTACCCTCTACCGTTCCGTTCACACTCCTTTCTCCTCGAGAAGAGCAAGGAATTGCTTCGGCTCACTGATCGTCAACAGTCGCTGCGGCACGTCAGCTTCTTTGCTGAACTGCGCGATCTTGCCCAGCACCGGGAGATACTGGTTCGACACCTCGAGCGGCGGCGCTACGATCAAGAAGAAGAAGTTTACAGGCTTCTCATCGATGGCCTTGAAGTCGACGCCGCTCGCCTTCCGGCCGAACGCGACGCGCAGCTTGTTCACGACCAGCGAACGGCAGTGGGGAATGGCGATGCCGCGACCGATGCCAGTCGATCCGAGATTCTCACGCCGCTTCAACATCTTGAACAGCATGCCGTCCGACTTCTCGTCCAACTTCAGCAGGGCAATCAGCTCCTTCAGGATGTCATCCTTCGTGGTACCCTGTAGGTTGAGCTGAATCGCGTCCTCGCTGAAGAATTCTCGCAGTTCCATCGAACGTATTGCCTCGTGCAGTGGGCGGAACGCCCGAGCACTGCCCGGGCCAAACGCAAACTGCGAAGTTACCGACGGCGACAACACGTGTCAAATGCTGACGTTGCATGGACTTCGCGCCGTTCTTAACTTGAAGGAATGAAACGCTTTCCCTTTGCGATCGACGCCGAGGTCCCGTTGTACCTCGCACCGATGGCGGGCGTCTCCGAATCTCCGTTCCGACGACTCTGCCGTCGGTTCGGTGCCGACGTCGTCGTCACGGAATTCCTCTCTGCCGAAGGCATCCGACGCGAGAATCCCGCGACCGTGGCCAAGCTGCGCTTTGGCGCGGACGAGCGACCGATCGGCGTGCAGATTTTCGGCGCGGACCCGGTCGCGATGGGGGAAGCGGCAGCATTCGTGACGGACGTTTTCGGTCCGGAATTCATTGACATCAACTTCGGCTGTCCCGTCAAGAAAGTCGTTAGGCGCAATGGCGGTTCGGGATGCCTGAAGGATCTCGGCCTCGTCCAGCAAGTGATTCAGAGCGTCATCCGCAGCACGCATCTGCCCGTCACCTGCAAGATTCGCAGTGGCTGGAACGAGGAGATGCGCGATCCGGTCAGCATTGCCCGGCGCTGCGAAGACGCTGGCGTGGGCGTTCTCACGCTGCATCCTCGCACCCGCACCCAGATGTACACGGGCGCCGCACGCTGGGAAGAGATCGCCGCCGTGGTCGCCGCACTATCGATTCCCGTGCTCGGCAATGGCGATGTCAAGACGCCGGAGGACGCCATTCGCATGCACCGGGAGACGGGCTGCGCCGGCATCATGATCGCCCGCGGTTCCTTCGGGCAGCCCTGGATCTTCGATCAAACGCGTGACCTGCTCGAGGGCCGGCCGAAGCGCCCCGATCCCACCGTGGAAGAGCGGTTCCGTGTCGCGCTCGACCACGCCAGGATGGCCGACGAGTACGAGCCCGATCGCCGCGGTGCCGCCATCGAGTTTCGCAAACACCTCGGCTGGTATGTGAAAGGCTTGCCCGGTTCGGCGGACCTCCGCAAACGGCTGCATGCGGTCACCTCGTTAGGCGAGGTCGAAGGCATCTTCGAGGAGTACCTTCGCGACGGCGATCGCCACGCGTCAAACGCGGCCGCGGGCGCTGAGACGGAGCTGCTCGAGGTCGGCCCCGCATGAGACGCGAGCACGTCCGCGACCTGTTGACGCAGGTAGCGGACGGTGCCCTCCCGATCGACGATGCGCTCGAACGATTGTCCTTCGAGCCGGCCGAATCGTTAGGCTTCGCCACGATCGACCATCACCGCGCGCTCAGACAAGGATTTCCCGAAGTCGTGTTCGGGGAAGGGAAGAGCACCGAGCACCTGCTCGCCATCGCTTCCCGAATCGCCGAGCGCGGTGAGGGTCTCCTCGTCACCCGACTCGCGCCTGATGCAGCGCCCGAGCTGGCTTCGCGACTGCCGGAAATCGAGCTGAACGCCATTGCCCGCACCGCCTACCTGGCGCCCCGCCAACCGGTCCCGACCGGTCGCGGCACCGTTCTCATCGTCACTGCCGGCACGTCCGATTTGCCGGTCGCGGAGGAGGCGGCCGTCACTGCGGCAGCCCTTGGAAATTGCGTCTCCCGAGTGGTGGACGTCGGAGTAGCTGGGATCCACCGGCTGCTCGCTCGGCGCGAGGAGCTCCTGAAGGCCGCGGTGATCATCGTCGTGGCCGGGATGGACGGAGCGCTGCCATCCGTCATCGGCGGCCTGGTCCGTTCGCCGGTCATTGCGGTCCCCACGAGTGTCGGGTACGGTGCGTCTTTTTCCGGACTGGCGGCGCTGCTTACGATGTTGAACAGTTGCGCCGCGGGTATCACGGTCGTCAACATCGATAACGGTTTTGGCGCGGCCGTCGCGGCGTCGCGCATTACTCACGTCTGAGTCGCGGCTACCCCAGCTTTCAGTCGCGCCTGCCTCACGTTCCCAGTTGCCTCACGTGACGACCCAGACGGGCACTCACGCTTCCGAGATGATCGTCCATTCCTGGCCGATCGTGCTGTCGACAGTCGCTCTCGTGTGCGCTGTCGCGATTGCGGCTCTCGGTATTCGTGGGTGGCTGCCTCCGAGAGTCCTGCGCGCGCGCAGGCCGCTCGCGGCGGGCTCGGTTATTCTGGGTTCGCTGCTCGTGCTGCTGAGCGGCGGCGTGATGCCGGCCCTCGCCACCGTCGGAATTGCCGCCTGGGGAATGGCCGAGACGTTCGGTGTCGGACTCGGAAGCTCCGCGTTCGCGGTCGCGGGATTGTCTGCAGCGGTCGCGCTGGTGAAGCGTGGCCCGCCTGCCCTCACCATTGGTGGCTCAATCGTCGCCGCCGCGCTCGGAGCGTTGCCGTATTTCTACGCCCGTCGCGTCGCTGCCGTCCATGCTCGGCGCGAGCGTCGCGTCACGCGGCTCGAGGCGCAGATCTCGCGGCCCACGCCTGCGCGACCGATGCCCACCGAGGCACTCAAACGGGAAGTCTTGCTCTCGGTCGAGCGCACGGAAGCCACGAAAGACCTGGCGATCCTCGACGCCTTTCTCCGCGACGTGCGTGATCTCATGCAGGCGGACGAGGCGATCTTTTGGCGTTGGAGCGAGGAACGAGACACGCTCCTGCCGCACGCCTGGTCCTCGGAGGACAGCGACCGCCCGCAGTTTTTCCGCGTGAAGGAGTGGGGCCCGCTGGCGCGGTGGTCGGCTCAGGAGCGTATCGTGACGCTGGACGGCGGCGAGGAAAACACGATGCTCGTCGCTGCTCCCGTGACTGGCGACGAGGAGGAAACGCCCGTGCTCCACGGCGTCGTCACGTTGAGCTGCAACAGTGGTCTGCCGCTCAATCGTGACGCGTTGAAGGCTTGGGTGCCGCGGTTCGCATCGCAGCTCGGTGGCTATCTCGAGCTGTTCGACATGCGCACACAGTATGGTCGTAGCAGTCGTCGCAATCAGGCGCTCATCGAAGCGATGCAGCGTCTCCAGGTACACAAGAGCGCCGAAGCGTTAGGCAGCGCCGTCTGCGAGGCAGCGCTCGAAGTCACTTCGGGTCGTTCGGCACTGCTCATTCGATGGCTTCCGCAGGACGCCTACGGCCTCGTTCAGTATGCGTCGCGAGAGCTCGCGCTCGAGCCGGGAATGATCATCGGCAAGGACACGCTCGTCGGGCGCACCTGCCGCGACGGGATGCCACTACTGCTCCACGATGCCCGCGCCGTCACGCGCTCCGAACCGGCGTACACGGCAACGCTCGCCTACCGGCCGATTCCGTCACTGGTCGTCGTACCCATCGTGTGCGACCAGCGGGTGATCGGTGCAATCGTGGTGGAGGGTGCCGAGCCGGCAAGCATCGGCGTAGAGGAAGCACGCAACGTTGGCTTGCTCGCGGGCGTCGCGCGCGCATTCCTCGAGAAGGTCTGGGAGATCGAGGAGGTGAGCCAGCGTGCTCGGACCGACGCGCTCACCGGCTTGGCGAACCGTCGCCATTTCGACGAGCAGCTTCGTCGTGTCATCGCCGAGACAGATCGCTTCGGCGGCACCTCGTCACTCATCCTCGTCGACATTGATGATTTCAAGACGGTGAACGATACCTACGGCCACGAAGCCGGCGACGCCGTCCTCCGGCAGCTCGGCAAGATCCTCGGCGATGGCGTTCGCGCGGTTGACGTTTGCGCCCGGTATGGCGGAGAAGAGATGGTGATTCTTCTCCCCCAGACACCGATTGGTGGTGCAGCCGAGCTCGCGGAGCGACTCAGGGTGGCGATCGCCGAACGGGCTGTGCTGTTTGAGGGAACCGCAATACGGGTGACGTCATCCTTCGGCATCGCCGGCTATCCCGAGACCGTCCCGCACGGCGACTGGCTCTTTCCAGCCGCCGACAAGGCTCTCTATCATGCCAAAGAGAGCGGGAAGAACTGCGTGAAGTCGCTGCTGACAAGTGATGGCTTGCCAACGAAGTACCAGAATGGACTGCAGTAAGGGTTGAGGGTAGAGGGTTGGGGGTAGTGGGTGGCGGTTGGAAAGACGGATGTCATCCTGAGCGAAGCGAAGGATCTGCTGTTCCCGCTCTTCACACGCCACGCCCAAGCCGAGTTTGGTTGAACGAGGGTGCTCGATCGGTTAAATTCAGGAGTCGTTCTTAGGGGGCGACTGGCTTCGACGGGATAAGTGAAGCCGTGGTTGCGTGCCCAGGTCCTCGGGCTCCTGGTAAAACACTCGGGAAAAATCCAACTGCCAACAACAACTTGGCCCTCGCTGCGTAACTTTTAGTTATGCCGAGTGCCCGTGAGGAAGCCCGCCCGGGGCGGCTTTACGGGTATCGGAAATCCGGGATAGTCCGGCGGTGCGCCTTCCGCCGTCGGGCGAAACTCTAGAAGGCTCATCCATTGGTGGGCCGTCCGCTAGCCAGCAAATGGAGACATCTAATCAGCGGACTACGCACGTAGAAGCTGTGGTCGATCTCTTCTCGGACCGGGGTTCGATTCCCCGCGCCTCCACTTGAATGACGAAAGCCCGAGGACAATGTCCTCGGGCTTTCGTCATTCACGTGCCTCGCTCGCTCACGCTCGCCAGAACAGCAGCTGATCACGCCGATGAAAGCCAAATGGCTGCGAGGCGGCCAAGTATGCGAGTAGCCCGAGGCGCTTGGGCTGCGCCAGCACCTGGCGCAGCTCGCGACCCTCAGGATCGTGCAGCTCGATTGGGCCAAGCACCTGAAGACGGATCATGTGTTCCGCCCTCACTCGACATTGTGCGGTCGATTATGACGTACTTTCGCGCTCCGCGCTATGTCTCGCGGCTGGGAAGAAACAGCCACGCTCGGGCCGGCACCAAAGCGAGGGCCGTTGCACTCCGAAAGGGCATCAGTCCTTCAAGAGCAACGTCGCAAAGGCGAATAAACCGGGCAGGGCGACCGAGCTCGCATTCTGCCCGAACGACTGGCAGATCGCGCGATAGGTACCACGATTCCTGTGCTCCGCGTCATGTCTCCGGGCGTTCGCAGGCTCCCATAATAAGATACTAAACAAACGTAGTCCGCCCATTTGACGCAGCCAATGCGAGTTAAGCGCCTAACGGACGAGGCGTCGTTTGTTCATTGAAAATACGTGAGTTGGGCTCGCAAACATCGAGACGCGGGTACGACTGTTGACAGTAGTATTGTCGCTGCCTCACGCAGCGTAAAGTTTTTGCACACTTAGAACTCACGAATCGAGGTCATACCATGTCGAAGCGATGCTGCTTCACGATGGGAGAGCTCGTGCGTACGGTATTTATGGCCAGCGTTTCTCGCGGCCTCACGTCCTCACGATCGCCGAGTGAGAGCGCGTCCTCGCGCTTGCTCGCGTCCCGCCGCAAGCGATCTGGATTCACGATGCTCGAGCTGATGGTCGTCCTCGTGGTCGCGGGCGTACTCGTCGCGATCACCGGGAAGGGGCTCGCGTCCGCGTTCGCGGGGAACTCGCGCACGTCGGCCGTTCGCGTCGTGGGCACGACACTGTTCCAGGCGCGCGCGATCGCCATTCAGCGCAGTCGCCAGGCGTGGCTCATACGCAGTGGCAACACGATCAAGATCGTCGCCGACTCCTCCGGTTCGAAGGTTCAGCTCGGCCAGATCGTCGACTTGAGTCAGCGGTATGGTGTCACGCTCTCCAGTGCCTCCACGCCGACCGGCCGCGATAGCGTGTCGTTCGACCAGCGAGGCCTCATCACCGGCACCACGACCGCGTACAAGATCATCATCACGAAGGGCACGAAGGCAGACACCGTCTGCGTCACGGGCCTGGGTAACACACGCGCTCGAGGGTGCTAACCATGAGACGCCTAACGAATTCAGGCCGACCGGGCTTCCGAGCCCGCGCCGGCTTTACACTCGCCGAGCTCCTCGTGGCGCTCATGATTTTCTCGGTCGGCGCGCTCGCGATGACCGCGACGTCCGCGAACATCATTACGATGATGACGGCATCGAAGAACCGAACGACCGCCGCCGACGTCGCGGAGGCGCGCTTGGAAAAGATGCGGGGTCAAGGCTGCTCGACGCACACGACTGATTCCACCACGACGCGCGGTGTTTTCGAGAGCTGGAAGACGGTCAAGCTCGCGCGCGCCGACGACGTGACGGTGCAAGTGCGCTTCATGAGCAACCGTCGCCTTCAAACGCGTGTCTACCGGAGCTTCCTCCCGTGTCCGTGAGCATTCAATCACCCAACGCGACGCGCCCCGCGGATCGTCGCGGCATGACGTTGCTCGAGCTTCTCATCTCACTCGTGATGGTCGGACTAGTGGGTGGGCTCATCATCGGCTTCCTGCTCAAGCAGGAGCGCTTTTACGCCGGCGCCAATGAGATGATCCTCACGCGTACGCAGGTACGGCAGGCGTCGGTCATGATGCCCAACGACTTGCGCGCCATCTCGCCAGCGGCCGGCGACATTTATGCGATGACCGATACATCGATCGATTTCCGCTCGACGTTCGGCAGCGGCTATATCTGCACCAGCGACCGCACCAACTCGAAGATCAGCGTTCCCGCAGTCACGCTGGCCAAGAACAACCAGCTCACGAACTGGTCTGCACAGCCGCAGGTCAATGATTCGTTGGTAATCTACGACGACGGCGCCAACACGTCGTTGGCAACCGACGACGCGTGGTCATACAACAAGATCACAGCCGTCACGATGGCCATTTCGAACGCGAGTCCTGGCTGCACGTCCGCCACGGCCATGATGAAAAGCACCGACGTCTCGTCGACCAATCCCAGCTTCAGCTTCACGCTCTCAACGCAACAATCGGCGACGGTCAGTGCGGGCGCTGCGGTGCGGTTCTTCAAGAAAGTGCATTACAGTCTCTACAAATCGCCCGCCGACAACCTGTGGTACCTCGGTTATTACGACTGTCGTACGCTGCGATCGCCGGTGTGCAACACGGAACAGCCGATCGCCGGTCCTTTGCGACCGTACGTCGCTGGGCAGGCAGCGCAATCGGGCCTGCAGATCACGTACTACGACACCACGGGCGCCGTGACGACAAACAAGGCCCTCGTCGGCCGGATCAGCATTTTGCTGCAGGGCGAAGGAACGAGAACCATTCAACTTGCCGGTGGCTCACCAACCACGTTTCGCGATTCGTTGCGGATCGATGTCGGGCTCCGCAACCTGCGATGAGGATCTTATGAACGCGATGATGCGTAGCCGTACAGCGATGGCGCTGCCGATGGTCCTGGGTGCAATCACGTTGATCGGAACACTGATCGCCGGCGTGATGTACCTCGCCACGCAGGATTATCGTGTCGGTGCGAACACACTCAACGAAACGCGCGCCGAAGCGTCCGCGGAGATGGGCCTCAACCGGGTTCTCACGGATTGGGATCTATCAAAGAACCTTTCGATGGTCACCGGCGACACGCTCACGAAGACGTATACCGACCCAGGCGGGGCCACGGTGAACGTACTCATTACGCGGTTGCCCGGCCCGTTTTTCTGGGCGGTTTCCGAGGCGCAGACGCGCGGAAACAGCCTCCAGTACGGCTCGCGCCGTCGTTTTGGTGGACTGCTCCGCATCAACACGCCCTCTCTGAATTTTCTCGGTGCAGTTACCGCGGCCGGCAACATCAGGGTCAGCGGTAACGTCAACGTGAACGGCAACGATTCCATCCCGACCGGTTGGACAGGGTGCCCCTCGCAGAGCAACATGCCAGGTTCGGTGATCACGCCCACCGCGACCTCGACAGTGAACGGATCGGTAACGATCAATGGAAACCCGCCCTTCACGACGAGCGCTGCGGCTGGCGATACGAACACGTACTTCAATTATGGGAACTCCACGTATACGTCGCTCGCCGCGGCCGCGGACATCACACTGCCGGGTGGTAATTACAGCGGCATGGGACCCGTCGTAACGGGGACGACTTGTACGAAGTCGAACACGATGAACTGGGGAGACGCCGCTCGCCACTCACCGGTCGCGCCGTGCGAGAGCTACTTCCCGATCATTCACGTCACCGGCGATCTGAAGGTCACCGGCGGCAGCGGGCAGGGCATTCTGCTCGTCGACGGCGACTTTACGAAAGCAGGAAACTTCAACTTCGACGGTGTTGTGATCGCTCGCGGAACGATCAAGTCGACGGGCAGCAATAATGGTGTGACCGGCGTCGAGATGGCCGCATCGATCGACGAAGGTGATGCCGTCACGCTCGCCGGAAGCACGAAGATTCAGTACTCGTCCTGCGCAGTGATGAAGGCTTTGTCAGCGTCGTCCTATCCGACGGCAGCGAAGGGCCGGGCCTGGGTGAATCTTTACTAATCATCCCATCATCGAGGCTCCTATGAACGCGACGACGGCTAACCGTACAGCGATGGCGCTGCCGTATGGTCCTGGGCGCAATCACGTTGATCGGAACACTGATCGCCGGCGTGATGTGCTCCGGCTCAACGCGCCAGCTGTGAGCATTCTTGGCGCGGTGACGGCAGCCGGCAACATTAGTGTGAGCGGTAACGTCACCGTAATTGGCAACGATTCCATGCCCTCGGGGTGAGGGAACTTCAGCTTCTATGGAATTGTCCTCGCACGAGGCACGATCAAGGCGACGGGAAACAGCAACGCCATCATCGGCGCGGCAATGGCCGCGGCGGTGGATCTCGGTGACGCGGTGACGCTCTCGGGAAGCACCAAGGCGCAGTACTCGTCCTGCGCGGTACAGAAGGTCTTGTCCGGTTCGTCGTACCCGCTCGCAGCGAAGGGCAGGGCGTGGGTGAATCTTTACTAAACTCCTCCACTAGCTGTTCACAAAGACTTTGCGTGTCGATTAGCGCGCGATCTCTCGCGCTATCACGAACCAATCAGATTTCTCCGGGTGATCCCACCTCACCGGCTTGATTGGTCGAGTGCTCGAGGCGGTGAGACTACCTCTCCCGGACTCTGGGCTTTGAGAGGTCCCTGAGACCACAGACGCGGCCCTGATCCGACTGACGGCCTCGGTGAGCGACGACAGCTCCGCGCGCCGTGCGCTCGTTGACGTTGTACGTGTCGTGATGATTCGCGGATCTTGGATGCGTCCCGAGTCAGTCAAAACAAAGATCACTTGCCGAACGCGCCACATGGAGTCGTCCCGGCCGAGGAGCGTGTCAGTAGTTTCTGCGGCCGCCTCTACTGCTGTCGGACGAGCAGATCCTTCGATCGCTGCTGCTCCCTCAGGACGACAAGGAGGACAGATCCGTCGGTCGCTACTGCTCCCACTGTCGGCACCGCGCACGTTAGTCAGCTACGCGTTCCTGGTCGCCCTTTGGACGCGGAGATCGTCCGCGAGAATCGGCTCGTTCGGCAAGTTGTTGTCGGGCCGTGGCGCTTTGCGGCGCTTCTGGAAGATGAACTCCGGCGCGAGGCCGATGCCGAGCAGCGTCACCGGAAGGATCTGCTGCGTCTGGATGAGAAACGCGACGGCAATCGCCGTGTTCTCGTCGAATCCGAACGCGGTCGCCGTCGCCGCGTAGAGCATTTGAAAAAGACCGACATTGCCAGGCGTCGCGCGAATGGCGAAGCCGACGTTCACCGCGAGAATGGCCGCGACCGTGCCCACCAACGGCAGTGGGAAATGAGCGGCGCGCGCCGTGAGCGCGTAGGTCGCCACTTGCAACGCCCAGATGGCCACGGACAAGGTGATCGCCGCGGCGAAGCGCGGACCGGTGGAGATACCGGCAATCGCGTGCATGAAGCGGCGCATGTACTGGCGCGTCTTCGCGCGCCAGCCGAGCTCCGTCGCCGTTGCCGCGGTCTCGATGCCCTCCGGACGACGAACCAGATAGACGAGCATCGCCGCGATGAGCGCGAGAGCGATCCAGGCGAAAGGCCTGGTGCGCTCGAGCGACGCAGGCAACGGGAGCAGCGACACCGCAAGCGCCAGCATGATGACGTAGCCAATCAGCTCGAACAACCGCTCCAATGCCAGCGTCGCGAGCACCTTGGCACTCGTTATGTGCGACGCGCGCGACACGAAGATCACTCGCGCAGCCTCGCCACTATTCGCGACGAGCACGTTGTTGAGACCAGCGCCGGCAAAGGTGGCGCGAAGGGCTAGCCAGAGTGAATTCACGCCGATGGGTCGAAGGAAAATCCACCATCGCACACCCTTCAAGGCAAGCGAAAGCAGATTGACCAGCGCCGCCGCGAGCAAAATCGAAATTGACGACTCGCGAATCGCCGCCCACGTCGAGTGCCAGTTCACCCTCGTGGCGAAGATCACGAGCATCGCCACGATGACCAAAGTGAACAACAAGCGGAGAATGCGGGTCAGATTTCGTTTCATGCGGCCGGGTGGAGCGTGACGAATCGGAATCCTGCATCACGAATTCGATCTGATATCACCGGCACCGCCTGTGCCGTTTGCATCCGATTGCCCGAAGGATCATACCCATCTCCGTCGTGGAGCAACAGAATTGCGCCGGGGCGAGCTGCCCGAACGCTCCGTTCGACGATGGCGTCTACGCCTGGCAAAGCGGAGTCCCATACACCGCGCGTCCAGCCAACCGTACGCTGGCCGAGGGAGCGCGCGATCGAGGTCACCCAGGGACTACGGAAGCCATGCGGCGCGCGGAATAAAGTGGGACGTACGCCGCACGCACCGACTATGGCATCGGTTCCGCGCTGCAGGTCGTCGCGGACATATCTCGGCGACTTGAGATGCAGCTTGCGATGATAGTAGCCGTGATTGCCGACGGCGTGGCCGTCCGCCGCCACGCGCCGAACCAGTTCGGGCCATCGCTCGGCATGCCGGCCGAGAATGAAAAACGTCGCCTTTACGCCACGGGCAGCGAGCGCGTCGAGTATGGCGGGCGTCGCGTTCGGGTTTGGTCCGTCATCGAACGTGAGAGCGACGACTGGCCCGTCGTCGCCTGCGCTCGAGATGACAGATCCGAACACCGGGCTATTCGGGTAATACGCTCCGTGCGCGAGAGCGCCGGCGACCAACGCGCCGAGCGCCGGCGCAACGATCACGCGACTTCTTCCGCGACGTGTCCGAGGACGCTGCGATAGACGTCGAGAACCTCGGACGTCACACGCGGCCAGGAGTAGGCGAGAGAGTTCTGACGTCCCGTGGAACCGAGACGCATGCCGAGGCCCGGATCGTCGAGAATTTGTACGAGCGAGTCGGCGAGAGCTCGGTAATCGCCGCAGGGCACCATCAACGCTTCGCGGTCATGTCGCACCACGTCGCGGAAGCCGAGAATGTCCGAGCATACGACCGGAGTCTCGCACGCCATGGATTCCAGCAGGGTAATCCCAAAAGACGCTTTCGTAGTTGGGCACGCATAGACGGAGCTGTGCGCGTAATAGCTCGGGCGTCCTTCGAGCACTGCGCCAGCGAAGATGATATCGGGATCGCCGCCGGCCAGTCGGTAATAGTGATCGCGCAGCGGACCATCGCCGACAACCATGAGCTTGGCCTCGCGGCCAGCGCCCTTCACCAAACGGAACGCGTCGATGAGGGTGGACAATCCGTTGCGTGGATCGAATCGACCGAGGAAGAGAATGGTCGGGACATCACGTGGAAAGCCCCGCGGCAGCGGTGCCGCGGGGTTGAACACGTCGGTATCGATTCCATTGGGAATGACCTTCCAATCGGCGTCGAAGTACCGATCGAGCGCGACGGTGGTGCTTCGCGAGACGGCAATCGCGCTACTCAGCATGTCGAGCCGCTTCTGGAAGTAGCGGCGGCCAAGCGTATAACCGATCGATTTATCGAAGTACGTATGGAAGGTGCCGACGACGGGACACTCGGCCTCTTCGATCGCCAACAATGGCAGCACTGGCGTGAGTGGCGAGTGCACGTGCACGACATCGTAGCGACCGCGGCGCAAAACGTTACGCATCTGTCGCCGCAAGCCCATGCCAACCGTGATACGCGCTTGCGATCCATTGCAGTAGACGGGCTGGCTGCGCCCGATCCGGATCACATTCGGCTGACGCTGCGCACCGGTGATATGCGATGTGATGACATCGACGTGGTGGCCGCGACGGCGGGCTTCGCGCGCGAAGAAATGCACGTGCTCGCAGACGCCACCGAGGTGCGGATAGTAATACTCCGTCACCAGTGCAATGCGGAGGGAACGGTCGTCCCGAACAACCGGCAGATGCGGCAGCTCGGGGAGGGAGGGGTGTCTAAGCGCGCGCGGATTCCGGAGGGCGAGATTCAAGAGCGGCATGGGCTGCGGCTAGGCGGGCTATTGGAACGCGGTAGGGGGAGCAGGAGACGTAATCCAAGCCGATCATGTGGCAGAACTTCACGGAGCGCGGTTCACCGCCATGTTCCCCGCAGATCCCGACCTTCAACTGAGGACGGACGCTCCGACCGGCAGATACGGCAATGCCAATCAGCTTCCCAACACCGTTCTGATCCAACACCTGAAACGGATCGTCGGGAAGTATACCACGTTCGACGTAATTCGGAAGGAAGCGACCCGCATCGTCTCGGCTCAGTCCGAAAGTCGTCTGGGTCAAATCATTGGTCCCAAAGGAAAAAAACTCGGCGGACTTCGCGATCTCATCCGCGGTGAGTGCAGCGCGTGGCAGCTCGATCATGGTGCCGATGGTATAGGGAACGTCCTCGCCCATGACACCTAAGACCTGCTGAGCCACCTCCTCAAGCACTCCTCGCTGATTTTCGAACTCCCTGACAGTTGCGACGAGCGGGATCATGATCTCAGGACGTACATCGAGGCCCCGGCGTTTCGCTCGCACCGCCGCCTCGAAGATTGCGCGCCCTTGCATTTCGGTAATCTCGGGATATGTGATCCCAAGACGACAGCCGCGATGCCCGAGCATCGGATTCGTTTCGCGCAGACTTTCGACAATGTGAAGCAACTCCGCGCGCGAGATGCCCAGCGTGCGCGCCAAGAGTTTGCTCTCTTCGCCCCCATGTGGCAGGAACTCGTGAAGAGGCGGATCCAGCAAACGGATCGTTACTGGTAACCCGTTCATCGCCTCGAAGATCCCCTCGAAGTCACTTCGCTGCATGGGGAGCAGCTTTGCCAAGGCACGCCGACGGCCGGCGATGTCGCGCGCGACGATCATTTCGCGCATCCCGGTAATGCGATCCCCCTCGAAGAACATGTGCTCGGTTCGACAGAGGCCGATGCCCTCCGCGCCGAATCCGCGGGCGACACGCGCATCGGCCGGCGTGTCGGCGTTTGCGCGCACTTTGAGGCGACGGACTTCATCCGCCCAACCGAGCAACTTCGCGAAGCTGTTGTATGTCGCGGCACCCTGCGCGGGCCGCATACCGCGCGTGACCTGGACCACCTCACTGGGCGTGGTAGGCAGATCGCCCTTATACACCTTGCCGCTCGCGCCATCGACGGTGATGTAATCGCCTTCCGCTACCGTGACGTCGCGCACCGTGAACTGCCGCTTCTCGAGATCGACGTGCATGTCCTTGGCGCCGACCACCGCGCATTTCCCCATCCCGCGTGCAACGACGGCCGCGTGACTCGTCATTCCGCCGCGTGCAGTGAGCACCGCCTTGGCGGCCACGATGCCATGAAAATCTTCGGGCGTCGTTTCATCACGCACGAGGATGACACTCGTACCGTCGGCGGCGCGCCGCTCGGCGGCGTCGGGGTCGAACACCGCAATGCCACTCGCGGCGCCAGGGCTCGCCGGCAGACCGGAAGCGATGGGCGTTGCACGAACGCTCACATCGATCACGGGGTGGAGCAGCTGATCCAACTGATCCGGCGGTACGCGAAGGACCGCCGTGCGCGTATCGATGAGTCCTTCCTCGACCATCTCCGTGGCGACGCGAATTGCCGCGCCGGCCGTTCGCTTGCCGTTGCGCGTTTGAAGCAGATACAACGCCCCACGCTCGACCGTGAACTCGATGTCCTGCATGTCACGGTAGTGTCGCTCGAGGCGGTCTTGGGTTGCCAACAGCTCTTTGTAGGCGCCCGGGAGTCGCGTCGCCATCTCATCGATGGAGAGCGGAGTGCGTATGCCGGCGACGACGTCTTCGCCTTGCGCGTTGACGAGAAATTCGCCGTAGAAGACGCGCTCGCCCGTGGATGGATTGCGCGTAAACGCGACGCCCGTGCCGGAATCGTCGCCCATGTTCCCGAACACCATCGACACGATGTTGACCGCGGTACCGATGTTTTCCGGGATAGAGTTGACCTTGCGATAGTCTACGGCCTTCTTGAGCGTCCACGATTGCCACACGGCTTCGACGGCGCCCCAGAGCTGAGATACAGGATCCATCGGAAACTCTTTTCCGGTCGCGGCGCGAACGAGGCTCTTGTACTCCTCCACGAGGTTGCGCAACGCTCCTTCATCGAGCTCCGCGTCCGTGGCAACACCCGCCGTGAGACGCTTCGCCTTCAAAAGTTGCTCAAACTGCGAGAAGGGCACGTGCAGCACGACGTCTCCGTACATCTGAATGAATCGACGGAACGAGTCGTACGCGAATCGCGGGCTGCCGCTGTGATGCGCCAGCCCTTGAACCGTTAGGTTATTGAGGCCGAGATTGAGGATCGTCTCCATCATGCCGGGCATGGAGACCGGCGCACCGGAGCGAACGGAGACGAGCAACGGGTCGTTCGGATCGCCAAATCGCTTGCCCGCGACTTCCTCCAGCCGTCGCATACTCTCTTCGACTTGCTGCTCGAGACCGGCCGGGTGACGGCCGTCGAGAAGAAACTGAATGCAGCAATCGCAGGAGATGGTGAATCCCGGGGGCACGGGGACGCCCAGGTTCGTCATCTCGGCGAGGTTGGCGCCCTTGCCTCCGAGGACGCTCTTCATCTCCTTGGTCCCTTCGGCGCGACCACCACCGAAGGAGTAGACATATTTGGCGGATGCCGCGGAAGCCGCGGCTCCCGGGCCTTTTGCCAGCTCGGTTGTCGGAACGCTCATGTGCACGCGGGTTGGGCGTGTGCTATCCCTTACTCAGCAACCACACCCGAAGCGCAGCTTGTCCGGGTCCGTGGGTGGTGGCGTGGGATAATCTCCGGAGAAGCACGCATGGCAAAAGCCGTGCGGACCGCCGGGTACTGATTCCAGCATCGCTTCGAGCGACAGATAGCCGAGCGAATCGACGCCAAGATCTCGCGCAATCTCGTCTGGCGTAAGTCGCGCCGCGATGAGCTCTTCCCGACTCGGCGTATCGATTCCGTAATAACAGGGACCGGTAACGGGCGGGGAGCTCACACGCATGTGCACCTCACGCGCCCCCGCTGCGCGTACGAGCGCAACCAGTCCGCGCGTGGTGGTGCCGCGCACGATAGAGTCGTCTACCATCACCACTTTCTTCCCGTCGATGATGTCACGCACGGGATTGTACTTGACCTTGACCTTCGCGTCGCGACCCGCCTGCGTCGGTTGAATGAAGGTTCGGCCGATGTAGTGATTACGAATCAGCGCCAACTCGTAAGGCAATCCACTCTCTTCGGCGAAGCCGAGCGCGGCGGAGTTCGAGGAGTCAGGCACACTGAAGACGAGCTCCGCACCGGGCGCCGGACATTCTTTGGCGAGGCGCCTGCCTAACGCGCGACGCGCGCGGTCCACCGAGCCGCCGAACACCCGGCTGTCAGGCCGGGCGAAGTACACGAACTCGAAAACGCAGCGCTTCGGCTCGCGGCGGGGTAGGGGAAAGGTCGAGCGAATTCCGTCGCGATCGACGGCGACGATCTCGCCCGGCTCCACTTCACGCTCATACGTTGCGCCAACGATGTCCAGAGCGCACGTCTCGGACGCAAACACAGGGGCATCGCCGAGCCGGCCCATCACGAGTGGACGCCAACCGCGTGGATCACGCGCGGCCAGCAGCGTATCTCCGATCGTGACGATCAGCGAATACGCGCCTTCGACGTCACAAAGGGCTTCAGCCAATCGGTCGTCGGGATGCTCCGCGTTAGAGCGCGCCAAGCGGTGGACGATGACCTCCGAATCCATCGTCGAGGCGAAGATCGATCCATGCTCCTCGAGCGACATCCGGAGCTCGGCCGCGTTGGTGAGGTTGCCATTGTGCGCGAGAGAGACGAAGCCTCCACGCGTACGGGCAAGTACGGGCTGGGCGTTCTCGATAGTGGACGATCCCGCGGTGCTATACCGCGTGTGGCCAATGGCCGTCACTCCCTTCACGCGATCGAGCTCCACGTTCATCGCGTCGTTCATCGTCCCCATCGACCGTACGGCGCGTGCTTCGCCCTGCGCGTTCAGCGACACGACGCCAGCTGACTCCTGTCCGCGATGCTGCAGCGAATAGAGGCCCAGCTGGGTGAGACGAACTGCGTCCGGATGGCCGTGAACACCAAAAATGCCACACATGAGCTAGACGGGGCTCTCCGAAGCGGCGCTAACGAGCGCGGCGGTCGATTTCGTCATGATGTCGGGGATGGTCTCGTAGTATAGTCGATCCAGCCATGGCAGCGACGCGCTGAGCCTGCGATCGCTCAACCTGATGTCGAGTGGATCGTCCGCCGAGCCAACCCGACCGATCACGTTCGCCTGGATGCCATGACGCATCGTGATTTCGCGCAAGGCGGTGGGATCTGGCGTGGAGAGGACTACCCGGCCCTGTGCTTCGCCGAAGAGCACGGCACGCGCGGGAAGCTCGCCGAATGACGCGAGATCGATGCGCGCACCAAGAGGATGGTTCCGGTCGATGATGCAGCACTCGGCGAGTGCGACAGCGAGGCCGCCGTCGCTGCAGTCGTGCGCGGAGCGAACGACGCCCGCTTGAGTCGCCGCCAAGAGGGCGTCGATGAGCTGCCGCTCGCCTTTCAGGTCACACCGTGGCGGAGATCCAGCCACGGTGCGGTGCACACGCGAGAGATATTCGGAGGCGCCGATCTCCGCCGTCATGGTTCCCAACAAAACCACCGTATCGCCCTCCACCGAGAAGTTGCTTCGGGTGATGTGATCGAGGTCGTCGATGAGGCCGACCATCCCGATGACCGGTGTGGGGAACACCGCGCCGCCCGGATTCTCATTGTACAGCGAAACATTGCCACCAGTGACGGGCGTGCCTAACGCTTCGCACGCCTCCGCCATTCCCGCCGTCGCCTCGCGGAGCTGATAATAGACTTCCGGGCGGCGGGGATTGCCAAAGTTGAGATTATTCGTAATCGCGAGAGGGCGACCACCCGTGCACGCGACATTGCGAGCCGCTTCGGCGACGGCAATGCGCGCGCCTTCGCGCGGATCGAGATAGCAGTACCGCCCATTGCAATCTGTCTTGAGCGCCAACGCGCGCCGCGTGTTGCGAACCCGTACGACCGCCGCGTCGCCGCCCGGACCGATTACCGTGTTCGTGCGCACCGTGTGGTCGTACTGCCGGTACACCCACATCTTGCTAGCGATCGTTGGTGAGGTGAGAAGCTGTTCCAGCACCCATCGTGGATCAGATTCTTCGGGGCGCTCCGCGATCGAGGAAACATCGCGCTTGCGCGCCGCGACGATCGTCGCGGACTCCCTGGCTTCGGGCGTGTACGTTGGGCAGTCCGTAACGAGCTGCGTCCCTGGAAACTCCGCCACGACGCGATCGCCCTCCGTCACGCGATACACCGGCTCGGCAATGACCTCACCGATGACGGATGCCGTGAGGTCCCATTTCTCGAGAATCGAAGACACTTCGCTTTCGCGGCCCTTTCGCGCGACGACGAGCATCCGCTCCTGCGATTCGCTCAGCAGGATCTCGTAGGGTGTCATGCCTTGCTCGCGAACGGGCACCTTCGTGACGTCGATGGTAACTCCCACGTCGCCGCGCGCCGCCATCTCCGCGGATGACGATGTCAGGCCAGCCGCGCCCATGTCCTGAATCGCGACGATGGCGCCGGAGTGAATGAGCTCGAGACTCGCCTCGAGAAGCAACTTCTCCATGAAGGGATCGCCGACCTGCACTTGTGGGCGGCGTGCTTCGCTTTCTTCGGATAAATCCGCGGACGCGAACGAAGCGCCGTGAATTCCATCGCGCCCAGTGCGTGCGCCAACGGCGATGATCGGATTCCCAACACCTTGCGCCACGGCGCGGATGAGATCCGTCTCGTGAAGCAACCCCACGCACATCGCATTGACGAGTGGATTGCCCTCGTACGATTCGTCGAAGGCAACCTCACCGGCAACAGTTGGAACGCCGACACAGTTCCCGTAATCACCGATGCCCTTCACGACACCTGCAAACAGGTATCTGGCGCGGGGCGAGTCCAGGGATCCAAATCTCAACGAGTTGAGCAGGGCGATGGGACGCGCGCCCATCGTGAACACGTCGCGCAGAATTCCGCCAACGCCCGTGGCCGCGCCCTGGTACGGCTCGACCGCCGACGGATGGTTGTGGGATTCGATCTTGAACGCGACGGCGAGGCCATCGCCAATGGAGATGACGCCGGCATTCTCCCCAGGCCCCTGTAACACGTACGGCGCCTTCGTGGGAAGGCGCCGCAACAAGGGACGCGAATGCTTGTAGGAGCAGTGCTCGCTCCAGAGTGCGCTGACGATGCCCAACTCGGTGAAGGTTGGCGAACGTCCGAGCATTTGCTCGATGCGCTGGAACTCCTCAGTTGTCAGCCCGTGCTCGGCGATGAGTGCCGGCGTGATCGTGGGATCACCGGGGCGGGGAAGTGGCGTCACCAGTCTTGGGGTGGTGGAAGATCTCGAGGATGTCACTCATGAGGCGACTGAGCGGACCACGCGATTCATGGATGTGCCGCATCATGCCGATCTCACCTTGATCGATCCAGATGCCGTGGCACTCGGGACAAACATCAACCTTCACATCCTGGAAATCGCGCTCTGCCAGGTCACCGCCACACTTCGGACACTTCATGAAATGATCGCGGCGCGCGATCTCGCGACGTTGCTCGTCGAGAAGCGCCCGCATCTCTTTGATCAGCTCAGCATTCTGACGCGCAAAATACTCGTCCTCGTTACGCGTTGGATGATCTTCCGTGTGCCGGTGCATAATCCTCCACCCAGTGTGCCCCTTTTACTCGTGCGGCGGCCTCTTCGCGGACGAATCGGCGCGCGTGCTGTCGGCGTTCTTCGAATGTATCGGGGGCTTCACGGGGATGTGCAAAGTGCCGCTCACGGTATCATGCCGAGTCGAATCGGTCGGTGTTACCGGTTCTTTGGCCTTAGCGCGCTTCGCGGGTACTGCCTTCGCGGCTGAATCGTGCTTCGCTTCGGGCTTGGCAACCGAGTCGTGCTCTACCATGGGTTTGGCAACGGAGTCGCGCTTCACCGCGGGCTTGGCGACGGAGTCCCGTTTTTCGTCGGGCTTTCCGGAAGAATCCGCTTTTCGAGCCCCAGCCTGAACGACCTCCCCGGTCGGCACCTCGCGGGCGCCAGGACGCCTACGGGCGGCGACATCGGCAGGAATGGCGCGCGGCGAGCTGCTCTTTCCAGAGTAGCTGCGCTCGGCGGAGCGAAACATGGCGTCGACGACCGAGTCTTTTTGGAGAATCACGACGTCATCCATGCCACACTGCTTGATGCAGTCGTTGTGGTAAAACAGATACTTGAAGTCGCCAGAAATCCGCGATGCGTCGGGGGCGCCGAGATGCTCGACGACCTTTGCCTCGGACATACCAGGATCGATGGACTTGGGCGCTTGCGCATTCATCGGCGCCGAGACGGCGCAGAGCAGGGCGAAGGCGAGACCGACACGCGACATGGAACTACCTCCTGATTACGCGGCAACGCGCGAAAGGATGGACTCGAAAACCCCCATCCCGTCGCTGGAGCCGAGGAGCTCGTCTACCGCGCGCTCAGGGTGGGGCATCATTCCGAGGACATTCCCAGCAGCGTTGACGATGCCCGCAATCGCGTTCATCGACCCATTCGGACTCCACCACTCATCCGCGTCGCCGGGTCCGCCCACATACCGGAAGACGACTCGACCCTCCCCTTCGATTCGAGACAGGGTCTCCTCGTCTGCCGTGTAGCGGCCATCACCGTGAGCGATGGGAATTGTGATCAACTGACCGTGCGTATAGCGGTTGGTGAATTGGGTGTCAGCATTCTCGACACGGAGTCGTACGGCCTCGCAGACAAATCGCAGGCTGGCGTTACGGAGCAAGGCGCCCGGAAGCATGCCCGCCTCGCACATGATCTGGAATCCGTTGCAAAATCCCACGACCGGCGCGCCGCGCTCCGCATGCGCGATGACCTCGCGCATGATAGGGCTGAATCGAGCGATAGCGCCCACCCTGAGATAGTCCCCGTAGCTAAAACCGCCCGGCAGGATGATCACGTCGCTGCCGCGGAGATCGTGGTCCTTATGCCACAGGTACACGGCTTCCTCGCCCAGTCCGTCGACCACCGCATGAAAGGCGTCGTAGTCGCAGTTGGAGGCGGGGAAAGTGACGATTCCAAATTTCATAAAGTGGCCACGCTCGCGATCTCAAAGTCTTCGATGACGGGATTGGCGAGGAGCTTCTGGCACATGTCTCTCGTGGAGCGCTCGGCCGCCGCGCGGTCGGAGGCATCTATCTCGACGACGACGTGACGCCCAACGTGCACATCCTGCACGGCCGAGAAGCCTAACGTGCGCAGCGCGTCGGTGACCGCTTTGCCTTGCGGATCGAGGAGCCCACGACGCGGTACGATATGAATGGCCACGCGAAAGCGACTCATTCTTTTTGGTCCTTTGGTGCGGTGGGCGGAGCCGAGGGAGACGCTGGCGGAGTGCTCGACGGAGACGGCTTCGCCGAGGCCTCTGGCTCCTGACGAGGCGGTCGCGGCGAACGATTTTGCATCGACCGGTCGGATCGATCCGATCGGTTTGGCCGATCGTTGCGCTCGGAGCGCGGTGCGCGCTCGGACGAGTCGCTCGTTAGGGGACGCTCGCTACGACGGGTGCTCTCGCCACGACGGCGTCGGCGCCGGCGTCGTCGGACAGGCATCGTTTCATCATCCTCTTGTACGGGCGCGTACGACGGTGTCCGCCGCATCGTGGACGGGATGGCGGCCGCCAATTCTTCTTCGGGCTCGAGCTGAAAATAGATCTCCTCGGGCTCGGACCGACTTCCGATCAGACCCAGGACGAGCCATTTGAGCGCACCGTAGAGAACGTACGCCAGCAGAGCGGGGAAGAAGAATTGACGTGGCAGGAAGATCAGCCCAGCAATCGCGGACAAGAGAACGACGCTCGCGAGGATTTGGCGTGGCGAGCGCCAGCCGATGGTCGGCACCGCCGGATACGGCACGTTGCTCACCATGAGCGCCGCGAGCAGACCCATGAGGCCGGGCAGAATGGTATGCCACGGCAGCTCCGAGAGCGTCTTGTTATCAGTGAAGAGAATGATTGTTTCGTTGTAGAGCGGCGTCTGGCTGAACCAGTAATAGCTTGCGAGCGTTAGGCCCGCGGCGGGACTCGGCAGGCCGTGGAAGTACGTCTTCGCTCGGCCTGCCTGCTCGACGTTGAAGCGGGCGAGGCGAAGTACCGCACATGCGGTATACAGAAAGACGAAAAGCCATTGCGAGTTTTCGGTGTTCAGCACGGCGAAGTACATGATCATCGCCGGGGCGAAGCCGAACGAGATCGCGTCGACCAGGGAATCCAGCTCTTCACCCATTCGGCTGCCCGAACCCGTGGCACGGGCGACACGACCGTCAAGTGCGTCGGCGATGCCGCCGAGGAACACGAAAAGTGCTGCTTTGCCGAAGTTCAGCCGCGCGGAGAGTACGATGGCAAAGATGCCACAGAACAGGTTGAAGAGCGTGAACCCGTTAGGCAGGTAGACGACTGCCCGACGGATAGTTGGGCGACGAACGCGAGCGGTCATTGACCCGGGAGCTCCGCAATCACGGTCACGCCAGCAAATGTCGCCTGGCCAACACGAACACGGGGCCGTGCGGTGGTCGGCAGAAAGACATCGACGCGTGAACCGAAGCGGATGATGCCCATCCGGTCGCCCTGCTGGACCTTCGCACCGTTCGTGGAGTAGGTCACGATGCGGCGGGCGATGAGACCAGCAATCTGCCTTACGAGCAAGCGGTTCGATCCACTCTCGATGCCAACGGACGATTGCTCGTTCTCGAGGCTCGCCTTGTCGTGCGCGGCGTTGAGAAACTTCCCCGGATTGTAGCTGACGTAGCGCACGATGCCGCTCACCGGATAGCGGTTCACGTGCACGTTGAAGACGTTCATGAAGATGGAGACGCGAAGCGCCTTCTCTTTCAGGAACGCGGGCTCGTCGACCTCGGTGATCTGCACCACCTTGCCGTCGGCCGGGGAGATGACGAGGTGCTCACCACGTTCGCCCGTGCGCTCGGGATCTCGAAAGAAGTAGGCGACCCAGATCGCAATGACAATGAGCAACATCGCGGCGAGCCATAGGGGCCAGGACCGCCGGTTGAGGGCAAATGCGAAGGTTCCAACCGCGATCAGAGCCGCGATGGCAATGAAGAGAAGTCCTTCTCGCGCAAAGCTCACGTCTATTCCGTCGTCAGGGTTGTGCCGGTGATCCGGCGGAACGCATCGAGATAGCGCGCGCTCGTGGCGGCCACGACCTCCTCAGGGAGCGTCGGCGGGGGCGCCTCCCCATTCCAGCGGCCGGCGCGCCGTTCGCCGTCGAGGTAGTCACGTAGCGGCTGTTTGTCGAAGCTGGGCTGAGCGCGGCCCGGCGCATAGCGATCGGCGGGCCAGAAGCGCGAGCTGTCGGGCGTGAGCACTTCGTCGATGAGCGTGACGTGCCCTTGGCGATCCTGTCCGAACTCGAACTTGGTGTCGGCGATGATGATTCCGCGTGCCGCCGCGATCTCTCGCCCGCGATCATACACGAGAAGGCTCAGCTGCCGCAGCTCGGCCCCTTCGTCCGCGCCAATCATAGTCGCCATGCGCTCGAAGGTGATGTTCTCGTCGTGACCGACCTCCGCTTTCGTCGCTGGGCTGAAGATCGGGCGCTCGAATCGCGCGCTCTCAACCAGGTTGTTCGGCAGCCGCTCACCGGCCAGCGTGCCGTGGGCGCGGTACTCTTTCCAGGCTGAACCCGAGAGATAGCCGCGGACCACACACTCCACGGGATACACCTCGGTGCGGCGGCAGAGCATCGCGCGGCCAGCGATTGCCGTGCGGTGAGGCGCCAATACCGGCACGTCGGCGATGATTTCGTCCGGGTCCGACGTGAGCATGTGGTGCCTAACGACGTTCGTAAAGTGGCGAAGCCACCATGCGGTGAGCTGGGTGAGCACGGCGCCCTTGTGCGGGATCCGCTCTCGCATGACGACGTCGAAGGCACTGACACGGTCGCTGGCGACGAGCAGCAGCCGATCGGCGTCGACCTCGTACACCTCGCGTACCTTGCCGCGACGAAGTTGTCGTAAGGGTAACGGCTCGGGAGTCATCACAGATGCCGCGCTCACACGCGTACCTCCTCACGAAGGGTCAAATCGTCAGGCTGTGCGATCAACGGCTCGACGATCTCGTTCAGGAATTCATCGACCTGTTGCGGCGCTCTTCCAATGAAGCGCCGTGGCTCGAGCGTTTGCCGCATCACGTCCATCGATACACCGAACTCAGTATCGGCGGCAAGCCGCTCGAGCATATCGTTCCTCGGCGCGCCATCCTTGAGTGCTCGCGCCGCGGCAATGCTCGCCTGTCGAATGCGCTCGTGCGCCTTCTGTCGATCGCCGCCATGTCGCACAGCGTGGACGATCAACTCCTCCGTCGCCATGAAGGGCAGCTCGTCGGCGAGTCGGCGCTGAATACGCGCCGGATGAACCTCCAATCCACAAACGACGTTCTCCACGAGAACTAGAATCGCGTCGGTGGCCAGGAACGACTCGGGAATCACGAGTCGGCGATTCGCGCTGTCGTCCAGCGTTCGCTCGAGAAATTGAACGCTGTGCGTCTGATTGGCGTTCGGCTCGAGACTCAGCACGAAGCGGGCAAGAGAGTTGACTCGCTCGCAGCGCATGGGATTGCGCTTGTATGCCATTGCCGACGAGCCGACCTGTTCTTCCTCGAAAGGCTCCTCGATCTCACCGACCGACTGCAAAATGCGCAGATCGCTCGCGAACTTCGCGGCGCTCGCGGCAACCCCCGCCACCACGCCAAGGACCTGTGCGTCCAGCTTGCGCGTGTAGGTCTGTCCCGAAACGGGTATAGAAGTCTGAAAACCGATCGCCTGCGCTACGTGCTGGTCGAGACGACGCACCTTTTCATGATCGCCATCGAAGAGTGAGAGAAAGCTCGCTTGGGTTCCGGTGGTTCCCTTCACGCCTCGGCAGGGCAGAGTCGCGATCCGGTGATCGATATCTCCGAGATCGATGACCAGATCCTGCATCCAGAGCGTCGCGCGCTTGCCGACAGTCGTCGGTTGCGCCGGCTGCAAATGCGTGGATCCCAGGGTTGGCTCGTCGCGCCATTCGCGCGCGAATGCGCCGAGAGCACGCAAAACGCGGATGATCTTTGCTCGCAACAACTCCAGGCCGCGACGCATGAGGATCAGGTCTGTGTTGTCGGTAACGAACGCGCTCGTGGCGCCCAAATGAATGAAGGGACGTGCCGCGGGCGCGACGTCGGCGAAGGCCGCGATGTGGGCCATGACGTCGTGCCGCGTTTTGCGCTCGTACGCGGCAACTGCCGCGAGATCGAGATCGTCCAGATGCACGCGCATCTGATCGATGGCGTCCTGCGGAATGGCGATGCCGAGCGACCGTTCACCTTCTGCCAGCGCGAGCCACAATCGACGCCAGTGCCCGTACCGTGTGCGCGGCGACCAGAGCTCGAGCATCGCACGCGACGCGTACCGTTCGGCGAGCGGCGACGAGTAGGTCTCCGCGTTCGATGGACTCATCGAATGATGAAGTCAGTGATGTAGATCTGGCCGTCTCGCTCGAGGAACATGCGAATTGGACCGCGCCCACCGTAATAGTTGAGGGCCTGCGCCGCTTCTTCGGCTGATCGAATGCGCGTGCGGTTAATTTGTACGATGACGTCGCCGCGCTGGATGTTTAGATCATTCGCAACACGATCGCTGACGTTGAACACGAGCGCGCCTTGCGTCGACCGCACGTTGCGTTCGGCGCGAATGGCCGGCGTGACGGTTACGAGCTCCAATTCGCGCAGTACCTGCACCTTGGGCGCGGTCACTTCAGGTTGATCGCCAACCGGTACTTGAACCGACAGCTCGCGCGAGCCGCGGCGCACACGGAGGTTCGCGGGCTGTCCAACGCGGAGATCGAGCAGTGCCGCCTCCCAATCGAATTGATTGCGCACCGGACGCGTTCCTTCCTGCAGGATCACGTCGCCAGGCTGTAGTCCCGCCTTCTCGGCCGGTGAACCGGGAACGATAGTACCCACGACGGCTCCTTGTGTCAGCGCCGTGCGCACGTTGTCGGTCGCCGCTACCCGCAGCTTCACACCGATCCACGGCCGCCTAACGGCACCGTGTTCGAGCAGGTCTTCAACCACGCGCGACGCACGATTGATCGGAATCGCGAACCCGATGCCGATCGAGCCTCCACTCGTGGAATAAATCGAGCTGTTGACGCCGATCACTTCGCCGTCGGCGTCCACCAGCGGTCCACCGGAATTGCCCGGATTGATCGACGCATCTGTTTGGATCATGTCGAAGTACGCGGCCGAGCCCTCGCCACGTGCGACCAGGTTGCGTCCCGTGCCGCTTATGACGCCCGCCGTCACACTCGGCTCCGAGTTTCCGAGCATGAAGCCGTAGGGATTGCCGATTGCGATTGCCCATTCGCCGATGAGCAAGTTCTCAGAGTTGCCGAGCTTCGCGACGGGAAGCCCTGAGGCGTCCACCTTCACCACAGCGAGATCGTTCGTCTCATCCGCGCCGAGGATCTTGGCTGGAAAGGTTTTTCCATCGCGCATCATCACGGAGACGCGCGTGGCGCCGGCCACGACGTGCGCGTTCGTGACGATCACGCCATCGGGGCGAATGATGAAGCCAGTCCCGAGCCCCGCCGATCGCTGCTGCGATTCGCCCCCACCGAAGGGCCAATCGAATGGATCGGGTGCGACTCGTTCGAGAATCTCGGTTTGCACGGTGACGACGGCGGGCGCGACGTGGGCCACCGCTTCGGTTATCGCGGTGCGCCTGCTCGCGCTGACATTGCTCGCACGCGTCGCGACAGCAACTTGCGCGGGTGCAGCTTGGGATTCCTGGGTTCGTCCGCAGGCGCCTACGAGAAAACCGATCATTGGCGCGACGATAGCGCGCGTTCGTTTATTCATGCTGGAGTCCACGCCGTGTGATGGCGCGCGAGATCGCTCAAGAATTGGTCGATGCCGCGGTCGGTGAGCGGATGCACGAGGAGGTGTCGAAGGACGCTCGCACCGACCGCGACCGCGTCGGCGCCCGCGACGGCGCACTCCGCAAACTGCATCGCCGTGGCGGGACGCATCGCGATGACGTCACACTCCGTACCGGATGCGTCGAATGCGGAGCGCAGCTCGCGCACGGTATCGATACCGCGATGGCCAACTTGGTCGAGCTGATCGATGGTGGTGACGATGGAGCTCGCACCTGCCTTTGCGGCGAGCAACGCTTGCGCAGCGTTGAAGACGAGCAGGCTCGCGACACGCACGCCGTCATTCGCCAGGCGGCGCACGGCGCCGATCGCATCTTCCACGAGCGGCACCTGGATCACGATCTGATCCGAGAGTCGCGCCAGATCCTTTCCGTCCCGATAAACGTCCTCGCCATCCACGGCATGGACGGTGACAAAAATCGGTGCGTCCACCACCCGGCAGATCTCGGCGAGCTGTTCGCGTTCATCGCGCTCCTGCTCACGCAACAATGCCGGAGTCGTCATCACGCCGTCGAGGAATCCACTCGCCGCGGCCCAAGCGATATCGTCGAGATCGGCGCTCGCGAGGAGGATTTTCATGTCGGCTCGAGGTACAGCGTAGAGGGGTATGCCACGCGATCGAGAAAGAGCGCGTGCGCCGGCGCGGGCCGCGAGACGTCACTGTTGTCGGACGCCAAAAGCAGCGCCGACATGTCCTGGAGCGGCCGCCGCCCCGCAGCGATGTCGATCATCGTTCCCACGAGAAATCGCACCATGTGATGTAAGAACCGATTCGCTTCGATCTCGAAGAGCAATCCACCCGGCCGATCGCACCATCGGGCTTCGCGAACGATGCATCGATGGTCATCGTGTGCGGGTGCCGTTCCGAGCACCGCGAATGCGCGGAAACAATGCTCGCCTACCACTTGCGCCGCCGACTCGTCGAGCATCTCACGATCCAACGTGTCGCTGATGGGCAGCTCGCGTGGCCGCCGGAATGGTGAGCGTGCCTCGTCGTCGGTGCCGACGTAATAACTATAGCGCCGCGAGGTCGCGCTGTAGCGCGCGTGGAACTCGGGCCGCATCTCGAAAGAGGCCGCGATCCACACATCGTCTGGCAAGATGGCGTTGAGTGCGCGTCGTACTCGCGCGGCATCCCAGCGCTCGGGGAGGCGCACACCGACCGCTTGACCTCTGGCGTGCACACCGGCGTCGGTTCGTCCGGAGCCGAGTGCCGGAATGGGGCCTCCACACAATCGCTCGAGTGCCTGCTCCACGACCCCCTGAACGGTGCGCTGGTCGGGCTGTCGCTGCCAACCGCTGAATCGTGCCCCGTCGTAGTGCAAAACGAGTTGCACGGTACGCTCGGCCATTGCTGGAAAACTACCAGTGAGAGGGGTCAAGTCAAGCAAAGCGCCGCTCGTGCGAGTCTCTTGGTGCTGCAGGCTTGGAGATCTGTCGGGACGCGAATGGCGCGAATCGAGTGGGCTATTCTCACCCTCCATAGCTCCATGCGAATTCAGTCATCAACGGTTTTGGCGGGGACAGCGGACAGGGCACGACGAGCGTTACGCCACGCGAGGCGACGTATTCGCGTTGCGCGGGGTCGTACCTTGGCAGTCTATTTGTTGTCGTCCGCGTTGCGCAGGTGCGCGCGTGTTAGTCTGCACATCGTCCCTCCAACCTCAGAGCCTCAGCATTTCCTGATGCCTCCGCGTACTCTCGCATCTCTGGCCCATGCGCTAACCGTTGCCGCCGATGAGCAGGCGGCGCTCGGCGCGCTCGGCGAGGCACTCGCGGACATCGATCGCTTTGCCCAACTCGCGCTAGTGAAGTACGACCACAAACGGAGTATGCTGCGCGACCGACTCGTACCGCGCGACGGACAGATCGATGTGGTCGCGCTAGAGACGACGATCGACCACTTGCCAAATCGCGAAAGGGTGGCGGTGATTGCGGGTGGACAGTTCGTCGAGTTCTCCGAGAGCGTCGAGGAATTTGCGCGCCTGTTTGGTCTGCGCGGCTTCGATGAGGCCGGATGGCTTTCCGCGCGCGGGATTCGCTTCGAGGGACAGCTCAGCGCGATTCTCGTTCTTTATGAAACGCGAAAGATTTTCGGCACGCGCACCTCGGAGCGGTTCGGGCCGTCGGCGGCCTTGTTCGATCTGGCGCTCATTCGTTTTCTAGAGCGCGACGCGCGCATGGAAGCGGTGGACACACTCGAGGGCGTGACGCAACGGGTCCATCACGAGTACGAACGCCGGCTCGCCGAACTCGAGGCAGGACTCGCGACGCGGGCAGAGGGCGACGCCGCAGCGGCAAGCTCGGAGCGCGTCGTGGCATTGGAACGCGAGATCGCGCGCTCCGAAGAAACGGCGCGACAGGCAACACGCCGGGCGGAGGCCGTGGAGGCAACTGTTACGTCGGCGGTGGAACAGCTCGAAAAAGCGCACATCGAGCTGGCCCGACGCAACGAATTGCTCCGTCAGAAGACGCGAACGCTCTATCTGATCGACAGAGTCCTGAGTCTGGACGCGAGCACCGATGATCCACGCCAGCTCGTGGATGGCCTGCTGTCTCTCGTCGGTGACGACATGCATGCGCAGCGCTGTTCGCTGATGCTTCGCGCGGGCGAGCCGGGGTTGATGTATCTCGCTGCCGCACGCGGCATCGCACCAGGAGTGGCGGAGGGTGCGCGGATTCGCATCGGTGACGGCGTGGCCGGACGTGTCGCGGCCTCACGAGAGCCTCTACTCGTTAGGGACGTCGGCGAGGCCAAGCAACATCCGCTGCTGCGCGACCAGTATTTCACGACCGGATCGTTCATCAGCTTTCCGTTGGTCTATCACGACGAGCTCGTGGGCGTCGTAAATCTCACTAACCGCGCGATGTACGGCGTATTTGGCGAGGAGGACGTCGAGCGGGTGCGACTCCTCGGCCTCGTCATCGCGCTGGTCGCGTCACGGGCGCGTCTGCCGGAACGCCTTGGCGAAATGCTCAGTGTCCGCTGACGCAAGCGGAGCACTCACCACCGCGATACGGCGGCTTGCACATGGGGAGCCGATACCCAGCGACGAACTGACGCGTGCCTTCGAGCGCGTGATGGCAGGAGAAGCGACGCCGGCACAGATCGCCGCGCTCTTGATAGGGCTGCGCGTACGCGGCGAGACACCGGAGGAAGTGGCAGCCGTCGTCCGTGCCCTGCGCAACGTGATGGTGGCGTTGCCTGCCGAGCGCCCAGAGGAGCTGGTGGACACCTGCGGCACCGGTGGTGGATCGCTCGTCACGTTCAACATCTCCACGGCGGCCGCACTGCTCGCCGCTGGCGCTGGCGTTCGCATCGCCAAGCATGGCAATCGCTCCTTCACGTCACTGTGCGGAAGCGCCGACGTACTCGAGGCGCTGGGCGTCTCCATCGAAGTGCCATTGCCAGTGATGGAAGAGGCACTGCGGAGCGCCGGCATCGTGTTCATGTTCGCGCCGCTGATGCACCCCGCGATGAGACATGTTGGACCCGTTAGGCGCGAGCTGTCGGTTCCAACGGTGATGAACATCGTTGGCCCGCTGGCGAATCCAGCTTCGGCGGGGCGACAGGTGGTCGGCGTGGCCGACGAGCGGCGGATACCACTCATCGCTGGCGCGTTGCGAGAGTTGGGGACGATGCATGCGCTGGTCGTGCACGGTGCGCCCGGCCTCGACGAAGTATCCCCACTAGGGCCAACGCGCGTGATCGAGATTCGCGCGGGGACGCTACGCGAATGGACCATCGAGCCGGCGCGCTATGGCTTCGAGTCCGTGCGTCCCGAGCATCTCGCGGGCGGATCACCGAAAGAGAATGCCGCAATGGTGCTCGCGGTGCTGGGAGGGAGCGCGAGCAGCGGGGCGATTGCAGCTGTCGTGCTCAACGCCGCGGCCGCGATCTATGTGTCAGGTGCGGTGAGCACGTTCGATGACGCGGTGTCCGTGGCTCAGGAAGCAGCGCGCGCCGGCGCGGGACTCAAAGCGCTCGAACGACTACGCTCCGCATTCGCGCGAAGCGCCGCCTAACGAACACGGCTCAGTAGCGACGCATCACTCCGACAACGATCCCCTGGATCATCACGTCGTTCTCGTTGACGTAGATGGGCGGCATCGTCTCATTGGCGGGCTGCAAGCGAATGCGCCCATCGCGCTCGCGATAGAATTTCTTGACGGTGGCGGACGAGCCGTTCATCAGCGCGATGACCATCTCGCCGTTGTCGGCGCTGCGCCGCTCGTTGATCACCACAAAGTCGCCGTCGCGGATTTGCTCGTCGATCATGGAGTTCCCGCGCACGCGCAGCACGTAGTGATTGCCGCCTCGACGCACGAATGCGTCTGGGACGCACATCGTCTCGTTATGCTCCACCGATTCGATCGGTACACCGGCGGCCACACTGCCGAGAACGGGTAGCTCGATCGCGCGGGGAGTGGCTTCGGTGGGAAGGATCTCGATCGCGCGACTCTCATTATAGGAGCGCTTGATGTAGCCCTTGCGCTCGAGGTTCGAGAGATGCTCGTGTACCGTGGCGAGCGAGGAATACCGGAATTGCTCGGCGATCTCCTCGAAGCTTGGCGCGTAGCCGTTTTGCTCGGAGTAGTTCGACAGATAGTTTAGTATTTCGCGCTGGCGCTTCGTGAGCGGCATGGCAATCCTGGGCTGAGTTGGCGCTCGGGTCCGTTGCTCCGATCCCGAACAAGCACCGAATCTTACGATATCCGAAGAAGGACCGAAGTGCAAGCATTTTCTGCGTGGGTCCCGCCAACCGGTACGCTCGGTCGTATCGTCGACGAGGCACGCACGCGGGCTCGGGCACTCGATCAGCGTGTGGCGGAGTTGGAAGAGCTGGCAAAAGGGGTGGTCGATGTAGTCCCGTTCGCCAGCGGACTTCGCGGTGATACGGTGTCCGTCATCGCGGAGGTGAAGCGCCGGTCACCCTCCAAGGGCTGGATCCAACCGGGAATGGACGCGGCCAAACAAGCCCGAGCGTACGAGGCGGCCGGCGCGAAGGCAATCTCAGTGCTCACCGAGCCCGATCATTTCGCGGGCTCGATCGACGATCTCTCGGACGTGCGCCGGGCAGTCAGCGTCCCAGTACTGAAAAAGGACTTTCACGTCGATCCCATCCAACTGCTCGAGGCAAAAGCGATTGGCGCATCGGCGGCATTGCTCATCGTGCGAGCACTCGGGCCAAGTCAACTGCCTGAGCTCATGGCCGCGGCCCGCGAGCTCTCCCTCGAGGTGCTCGTGGAAATTCGCGACATGGGCGAGCTCGATCTCGCACTCGAAGCGGGGGCGGCCGTCATCGGGATCAACAACCGAAATCTCGAGACACTAGCGATCGATCCGGCCACGAGCGCGCGACTCCTGAGCCGCATCCCATCGAGCGTCATCGCGATCGGCGAGAGCGGCGTTTCCAGCCGCGCGGATGTCGAGCGACTCGCTCTGGCAGGCGCGGACGCCATTCTCGTTGGATCGAGCGTGTCGTCCGCCACGGATCCGCGCGCCGCCGTTCGAAGCCTAGCGGGAGTCGCGCGGGCTGCTCGTGGGCGCTGAGATCAAGTTCTGCGGGATGACACGCGCCGAAGACGCGTGTGAGGCCGCGCGTCTGGGTGCCTCGTATGTCGGCGTGATCTTCGCCGGCGGGCCGCGACGCGTGACCGCCGCTCGAGCAGCCGCCGTATTCGGCGGCCTACCCGGGTCGGTTCGTCGAGTCGGTGTATTTGCAGAGGGGCAGGAGAGCCTGCTCGAGCAACACGCACGCGAGCTCGGGCTTCATGCCGTGCAGCTTCATGGTGATCCGGGTGCGATAGAGATCGACCGCATTCGGCAGCGCTTCGACGGCGAAGTCTGGTCCGCGCTGCGCATCGCCGATGGCCACCTTCCGGTTGGTGCTGCAGCGCTCTTCGAACAAGCGGACGCTGTGCTCCTCGACGCGCACGTCGCGGGGAAGCTGGGTGGCACCGGCGTCGCGCTCCCATGGGAAGATCTCGTGGAGCAGCTTCGGCCGTTGCGCGAAGGGAGCACGGCGAAGCTCGTCCTCGCGGGCGGACTTCGACCCGAGAATGTAGGGGAAGCGATTCGACTGTTGCGGCCCGGAATCGTGGACGTCTCCTCAGGTGTGGAGACGGCCCCCGGGATCAAGGACCACGCGCGTATGCGCGCCTTCAGGGATGCCGTACATGCCACCACATGACTTAGCGATCGCTCCGGCTGCGACCGACCGATTTGGCGCATTCGGCGGACGATACGTTCCAGAAACGCTCATCCCCGCGCTCGACGAGCTCGAACGCGCGTACGATGAAGCCCGTGGCGACCCTGGATTCATCGCCGCCGTTGAGCACATGCTCACGACTTACGTCGGCCGTCCATCGCCGCTGAGCGATGCGCCGCGACTCTCCGAGTACGTCGGTACGCAGGTGTGGCTCAAGCGCGAGGACCTCAACCACACCGGGGCGCACAAGATCAATAACACCGTGGGGCAGGTATTGCTCGCCCGGCGGATGGGGAAGAAACGCGTCATCGCGGAGACGGGCGCCGGTCAGCACGGCGTCGCCACCGCGACCATCTGCGCGCGCTACGGCCTCACCTGTGTCGTGTACATGGGCGAGGAAGACATGCGTCGTCAGGCGCTCAACGTGTGGCGTATGCGACTCATGGGCGCGTCGGTCGTTCCCGTCACGAGTGGAACGAGAACGCTCAAGGACGCGACGAGCGAAGCGATTCGCGATTGGGTCGCCAACGTCGTCGATTCACACTATGTGATCGGTTCGGTGGTCGGCCCGGCACCCTACCCGCGGATGGTGCGCGACTTTCAGTCGATCATCAGCCGCGAAGCCCGGCAGCAGATGTTGGATCAGGCTGGGACCCTTCCGAAGACGGTGATTGCCTGTGTGGGCGGCGGGTCGAATGCGATCGGCGCCTTTTACGCGTTTATTGACGATCCGGCGGTTCAACTCGTCGGAGTAGAGGCTGCCGGAGAGGGACTCGATACGGAGCATCATGCCGCGTCGCTCTCCAAAGGCACGCCTGGCGTGCTGCATGGGGCGCTGAGCTACCTCCTGCAGGACGCCGCCGGTCAGGTGCACCCGGCGCACTCGATCTCGGCTGGTTTGGACTACCCCGGTGTCGGGCCGGAACACGCCTACCTCAAAGACATTGGTCGCGCGACATACGTCGCCGTTACTGATCACGACGCGCTAGAAGGATTCAAGCTGTTGAGTCGTTTGGAAGGAATCATTCCCGCTCTCGAGAGCGCGCATGCGGTGAGCTGGCTCGCGTCACAACGCGGTCGCTGGCGCACCGAGGATTGCGTGCTGGTCTGCGTCTCCGGTCGCGGGGACAAGGACGTCGCTCAGGTCAGCGAAATGGGTATTCTTGCGTTGTGACAGCGTCTACCGTGCATGCCGCCTCCGGGGCGGGTGAGGGGCAAGAGGCTCCTCCTTTTCCCCCTGCTCCCGTCGAAGAGCTGCTCCGGCTCGTCGTCAAGGCAGGTCGTGCGCATCAGCTCTATCTCCCGAACAACCCGATCTACAAAGGCGCCATCGACGCCCTGCGCGGTGGCTTCTCCGCCATCTGGTCGCAGACGGATGAGCTGACGCTCGCGTTCACGGAGACCGAGATCTCTTGGTTCGATCACGTGGTACTCTCCGAGCCGAGCAAGTCAGCCGACAGTCTCTCCTGGCTCTTCTTCAAGGATGGCGTTCGCGAGCTGACGCTCACCAAAGGCTTCGAGGACAAGGAGCTGATCGCCTTCCTGGGTATCCTGCAACGCGCTCGTAAGGCATCGCCCGATGAAGATGATCTCATCACAATGCTCTGGGAGGCAGACTTCGTTCACGCGCGCTACCGATATCAGGATCTCGGTATGGACCCGGCGGCGCCCGTCGCCGATGCTGGTGAAAAGAAGGAGGTCGATCGCGAGCAGATCGAGCGCTCGGCGCACAGTGCCGTGACCGAGACGCAAGCGTCGGGCATCGTCAACATGTCGGACTTCGATGCCACCCTCTACTTCCTCGACGAGAACGAGATCGAGTATCTCCATGGCGAGATCGATCGCGAGTATTCCGACGACCTCCGCACACGCGTGACGTCGACGCTGATGGACATCTTCGAGCAGCAAACGAGCGAGTCGGTGCGTGCGGAGATTCTCGGCATTCTCGACTCGTCCCTCGTGAATCTGCTGGCAACGGGACACTTCTCCGGCGTGGCACATCTGCTCCGCGAGGTGCAGGTGACCGCTCAGCGGGCGCCTGAGCTTCTGCCCGAGCACAAGCGCGCGTTGACCGACCTCCCTGTGCGGTTGAGTGCTCCGGAGTCGCTCGCACAACTCTTACAGTCACTGGACGACTCCGCGGAGCTTCCACCCCAGCGCGAGCTGATGGAGCTGTTCGATCAGCTCCGTCCGATCGCTCTCGGGACGGTGTTCAGCTGGCTGCGGCGAATGCACAATCCCAAGGTGCTGCCGTTGCTCGAGGCCGCAGCGGAGCGTCTTGCTTCTTTGAACACGAGTGAGCTGGTGCGTCTGATCTTGGCTCCCGAGCGCGAAGTCGCTATGGAGGCAATTCGGCGCGCTGGCGCATTGAAGACGCCCGCTGCCGTGCAGTCTCTCTCGAAGATTCTCGCCGGACCCGACGTCGAGCTCCGCCAGATCGTGGTGCACGCCTTGACCGAAATCGGATCGCCCAGTGCGCTGCAAGCGCTCGAGCGTGGTGTCGAAGATCCGGACCGCGAAGTCCGAATCGCGTCGGTGCGCGCCTTCGTGTCGCGCAGCTATCGGCTCGTGCTTCCCCGACTCGAGGCGGCGGTGAAGGGTAAAGCGATTCGCGAAGCCGATCGTACCGAGAAGATGGCATTCTTCGAGGCCTTCGGCGCGCTCGCCGGCGAAAGCGGTGTCGAATACCTCGACTCGGTTTTGAACGGCAAAGGATTCCTCGGTTATCGGGAGGATCCGGAGATCCGCGCGTGCGCGGCACTCGCCCTCGGACGCATCTCGACACCCAACGCGGCCACCGCGCTGCGGAAGTCATCGTCCGAGAAGGACATCGTCGTACGGAGCGCTGTCAATCGGGCCCTTCGCGGAGGCTCATCGTGACCGCCTCGCGTCCGATGCCCGCGCCGGCGGCACCGCGCACCGCAAGTCCAATGAGTGCGGATCCGAACGCCGGGGACTCCTACATACGACGGGCCGGCCGCACTCTCATCTACTCTTATCACGCGGCACTACGGGCGATCAAGCTGTATCCGGTGGAAAACGCGGCGGTGCAACGCGCTCTCGAGGAGCTCACCACCCTGAGCCGCGAGATCGTCACGGCGGAGTCGGAGCTGGAGATTCGCACCTCGGGTGAGTTCATCTTCGTGAACGCCACGAGGCTGCGTCTCGACCTCGACAACTACGCGAGCTTCAGCCACCTGCTGTCGCTCTGCCGCCGCGCGGGCCTTGGCGCGCAGCAGATCTCGAGCACAGTGACGGCTCGCGATTGGCTGGTCTTTCTATCGGTGTTGCAGGCCGCCCCGGGATCGGAAGAGCCGGAACAGCGGTTCGAGTTGTTGATCTCGAAGCTCGAGGCAGCGGGCGTACACGCCTTCACGCTCGCCAGGCCCGCGGAAGCGGACGAGGACGACAAGGAGAAGTCGAAGGAACGCGCGAAGCGCACGTATGCCCAGTCTGTCGCCGTCACGAAGGACCTGATGACGGCGGTCCGATTCGGAAAGAGCCCCAACATCAAGAAGATCAAGCGCGTGGTCCAGGGCATCGTTGATCAAATTCTCAACGAGGAGACGTCCCTCGTTGGCCTGACGGCGATTCGCGACTACGACGAGTACACCTTCACCCACAGCGTGAACGTGTGCATCTTCTCGGTGGCGATCGGAAAGCGACTCGGCCTCACGAAGCTACAATTGTATGATCTTGGGATGGCCGCGCTCTTCCACGATATCGGAAAATCGCGGGTGCCGACGGAGGTGCTCAACAAAGCGGGGGGGCTGACGGACGATGAGTGGAAGCTCATCGCGGCGCACCCGTGGATGGGCGTCCTGTCGCTCTTTCAGCTGCGCGGAACGCAGGACCTTCACTACCGCGCGATGGTCGTGGCTCACGAGCATCACATGAAGATCGACCTCACCGGCTACCCGCGGTCGCTGCGCGAGCGCCGGATGAGTGTCTTCAGCAAGATCGTCGCGGTGGCGGACGGATTCGACGCGGCAACCTCGCGCCGGTCCTATCAAACGACGCCGATGAACCCCGCCGAAGTGATGAAGGAGATGCGGGACAACTCCCGGCGCGGCATGGACCCCGTGCTCGTGAAGGCCTTCGTGAACCTCACGGGTATCTATCCCGTCGCTACGCTGGTCGTCCTCGACACCTTCGAGCTGGGACTCGTGCATGCGGGTAATCCCATCGCCGAGATGCTGTCGCGGCCCATCGTGCGTATCGTAAGCGACGCGCGCGGCAACGTGCTCTTTCCGGGATACCTCGTCGATCTTGCCGACCGAGGACAAGATGGCGCGTTCAAACGCACGATCATCAAGACGGACCAACCCGATCGGTACGGTATTCGTGTCGGCGACTATTTCATCTGAGCGCGTCGCGGAGCGCTTCGCGCAGCTGCGCGCATCGGGGCGAAAGGCCCTGGTGCCATACGTGACTGCGGGCCATCCAACGCCCGCGGCGACAGTCGATCTGCTCGCCGGATTGGAGCATGCCGGCGCCGACATTCTCGAAGTTGGCGTTCCATTCTCGGATCCGATGGCGGATGGTCCGATCATTCAGGCGAGCTCGCAAGAGGCGCTCGCCGCCGGAATGACATTCGATGGAGTCCTCTCGGCCGTTTCGCAAGCGCGTCTCGCCATCCCGGTCGTGTTGTTCACCTATCTGAACCCGCTGCTCGCCGCGGGGCGCGACGCGCTCACCCGCGCGGCGGATGCAGGCTTTCACGGCCTTCTCGTGACGGATCTGCCGCTGGGTGCGGATCCAGACCTCGAGCAGCGATTAGGCGAAGGGCCGCTCGCGTTCATTCGACTCGTCGCTCCAACGACGCCGGAAGCGCGCATGGCGGAGATCGCGCAGCATGGCAGTGGTTTCGTGTACCTCATCAGCCGGCTCGGCGTGACTGGCGTGCGGGATGAGTTGCCCGTGGATTTGCCGGAGACGATTGGCCGGCTTCGCCGCGCGACGGATCTGCCGGTGTGCGTCGGATTCGGTGTGTCCCGCCCGGAGCAGGCGCAGGCAATGGCGCAGCTCGCCGATGGCGTCGTGGTTGGTAGTGCAATCGTCCGCGCCGCCGGCGAGTCGATCGACAGCGCGATCACCCTGGCCGCTTCACTCCGGGCCGCCATCGATATGGTGCCGCGATGAAGCTGTTCCTCTCGGTGTTCTCGCGTGGGTTAGGCATCGTCGGAACGCTTCTTCTCGCGTCCGCGATGATCTTCGATCATCGCTGGTCAGGCGCCTGGGTGGGCACGATCCTTGTCTTCTCGGCGACGATCCTGCTGCGCACGTATCAGGTGCCGTTGACGAAATACGGCGCACTGAACTTTCTGGCGTTCCCCGCGATTGCCGGGGCGATCATCAATGGGTCGGTGAGTACGGCGTTAGGCATCTACGCCGGCATTCTCGTTACAGATCTCCTCATCCTTCGGAAGAGTCCCGAGCCGAGCTGGATCAATGCCGGCCGAGAGGTGGTGGCGCTCCTCAGCGCGTATGGCTTCTTCGGCTGGGCGTCCGTCGCGACAGGCGCGGCACACACCGCGGGGATGACCACGGAAGGACTCCCCGCGCTAACGCTCTTCTCACTCTCGTACTTCATCCTCAGCCGCGCACTGCTGTACTTCAGCCTTCTGTGGCGCGACAAGCTCCTCGAGGAGGAGAAATCACTCATCCTTCGCTACGAAGTCATCGGCTTCGGCGCGGGGTTGATCGCGGTCGCGGTCGTGTTGGCGACGATCAGCTCGATCGGCCCGGTAGGCTGGGTATTCGTCGGGGCCACGCTCGTCGTCGTGGGCGTGCTCGTGAAACGCATCTTCGAGGAAGCGGTTTCGGCCGAGGAGCTCAACAAGATCCTGGCGATGGAGCAGGTGGTGTCGTCGGACATGAGCCTTGCCGATGCGTTTCTACGCATCGAGGCACTCGCGCACCGGCTCGTTGACTGGCGAGAGTTTCGCGTTTTTCGTGTGACCGCGGTCGGGCCGTCGCTCGCCTGGAGCTCCTCGACCGGGTACCTGGCGACACCGCAGCCCCAACCGACACTCGGTGCACGTTTGCGCCGGCTCGCGTTGGAGTCAGGGCAGCCCGTGATCGTCACGGATGCGAGCCAGGATGGACGGTTGGAGACGCGCCCAGGCGAAGTGTTGAGTATTGTCGTACTGCCGATGCGGTTCGGCGATCGCAACGTCGGCCTGCTCGAGCTCGAGCACCACAAGCGCGCGGCGTACAGCATCAAAGACGTCGCGATGATTCGGCGCTTCGCCAATCAACTGGCGACGACGCTGCACATCGACGAGCTGAAGACACCGCTCCTGGAAGCGATGCGCCGGGTCAGCTCGCAACTGGACACGCTGAACGAGTCAGCGCAGGCATTGCGCGGCGGCGGTGAGTCCGTGGCGAAGACAATCGCGGACATCTCGCGCGGCATTATCGAGGAGAGTGAACAGCTTGGGCGGAGTCTCGAGGCGACACACTCCTTGCACGAGGCGACCGCGCAAGTCGTTCAACATGGATCGAGCGCGGCAACCGCCAGCCAACAGGCCACGGAAATCGCCGCCGAACATCGCCTAACGATTGGGACAGCGATCGAACGGCTGGTGAGCGCCAAGGGCTTCGTTGCGGAGAGCACGTCGCAGATCGACCAGCTCGTGCGGACGACGAAGCGCATCACACAGTTCATCGCGGTCATCCGCGAGTTGGCGGACCAGACCAACCTGCTCGCGCTCAACGCGGCGATCGAGGCAGCACGCGCCGGCGAACATGGGCAGGGATTCGCCGTCGTCGCGGACGAGGTGCGAAAGCTCGCGGAGCAAAGCGCGCAGGCCTCCGATGAAGCGGGCGACATCGTTCTTGGATTCGAGGAGCAGATGCGTCGTGCGGCGTCGCAGATGCTGCGTGGCCAGTCGATCGTGAGCGACGTCGAAACGCTATCGGAGGAAGCGCGCCAAGCGCTGGATCAGATCGTTGAAGCGACGGCGAGAGCGGCGCAGGGCGCTCAGCGTATCGCCGTTACCTCTCGCGACCAAGAGCTGGAGTTCTCTCGGCTGCGAGACCGCGTCATGCGCGTCGCCGAGATCTCACGCCGCAACCGTGCCGGCGCGGAGGACGTGACCTCATCGGCGAAAGATCAAGCGCTGGCGTTGCGCGAGCTCGAAGGCGCGGCCCACGAGCTGCGCAGTGTGGCGATCTATCTGAGCGATCTGACGCACCGCATAACGAGCGTCGCATGAGCGCGGACGGCAAACCTCGGCGCACTGATCCGCCACGCCGGCGTGCCGTGGCCGCCTCGCCCACGGATGTTCGAGCGGCGGAGCGACAGATCACTCTGCGGGGGATGCGCTTTCACGCTCTGATCGGCATTCTCGAGCACGAGCGCACCATCGCCCAGCCGCTCGAGGTCGATCTCACGGTCGAGAGTACCAGCGATGGCGGCATCCTGGATTATCGGCGGCTCTACGACATGGTCGCGCAGATCGTCGGGGACGGTCCGATCGACTATCTGGAGACGGTGGCGGATCGCGTTGCCCGTGCGGCGCTCGATGACCGGCGCGTGCAGCACGCGCGTGTGGCGGTGCGCAAACCCCATGTTGCGCTCCCGGGGCCGCTCGCCTACGCCGAGGTCATCGTTAGGCACGGCCGGGACGAGCGAGGTAGTTGAAGGTCGATGGACGTCGCGTACGTCGCGCTCGGCTCGAACCTTGGCGACCGGGATGATCATCTGGCACGGGCTCGCAGTGCATTGGCCACCCTGCCGAAGAGCCGGGTCATAGCCAAGTCGGCGATCGAGGAGACGGCGCCCCTTGGATCCGTACCACAGGGGGCGTACCTCAATCAAATGGTGGCTCTCGAGACCGAGCTGTCGCCGCGGGAGCTGCTCGCTGAATTGCTCCGCATCGAGCGAGAGGGCGGCCGAACGCGCGATATACGTTGGGGTCCGCGCACAATCGATCTCGACATCGTCCGGTACGAACGACAGACCGCCCACGAGCCCGACCTCATCGTTCCCCATCCAGCCGCGGATGAGCGAGATTTCTGGCGCCGCGAGCTGGCCGAGCTCCGATCGCAGCTCGCGCGAAGTTGATACGGCAACAACGCAGGCTGATGATCGAGCTTCCTTCGTGGGCACAGGTGAGCGACAAGCGGCGCGCGCATATCGGGCGTGTGGCGGCGTTGCTCCAGGAGTGGGCAGACGCCATGGAGCTCTCGTCGCAGGAGCGCCGGGACTGGGTAGACGCGGCGCGCTGGCACGATGCCCTCCGGGACGCACCACGAGATCTATTGCGTTCCTTGGCTGGGGATGCCCCCTACGAGCCGGAGATGCTTCACGGGCCCGCGGCCGCCGCCCGGCTGGCGCAGGACGGCGAGACGCGCGAAAACGTGCTGGAAGCGATTCGATATCACACTGTGGGCGCTCCCACGTGGGATCGCACCGGGCGGGCACTGTACATGGCGGATTTCCTGGAACCCGGCCGAACATTTTCGCGTGAGGACCGGGCTTTTCTCTCGGCCCAGGTGCCCCGCGATTTCGACCGTGTGTTTCGTCAGGTGGTACGTATGCGTCTGGTATACGCCCTAAACGAAGGGCATACCCTGTTTCCCGAAACTGTGCGGTTGTGGAACACCATTCGATGACGCGGAAGTCCGTGGCTCTGGTCCTGATCGGCGCCCTCCTCGTGGCCGCGGCGACCGCGACAGCACTTCCGGCCCGCCGGGGATCAGTGCGTGCCGAGGCACGCTCTGCCGGACCCAGCACGCCGCGCGTGCGAGTCCAGGTTTTGAACGCGACACGCACGCGTGGCCTCGCGCGACGCGCGATGCTGTACCTGCGCGACCAAGGCTTCGATGTCGTCGAGATCGGCACGACCTCGGCCACTCGCGACACGACGTTGGTGCTTGATCGCTCGCGTCATCCGGAATACGCGCAAAATGTGGCCACGTCGTTAGGCATGGCACGCGTCGAGACGCGGCCGGATAGCTCACGCTACCTGGATGTCACCGTGCTGATCGGGTCCACATGGCGGCCGCCGGCCCAAACGTTCTACCCGTAATTGGCCGCACGCCGCGGCAATGTCGACGCCGCGGCTCTTCCTGATTGCCACCTCGACCGCGTGACTTCGCAGCTCGTGAGCGAACTCGCGGATGCGGTTGTTCGGAGTGGGCACAAACCCACCTGCGCCGCCCGGGTGTAGCGGGATCAAGTTCACGAACGCGCGACACTCCCGGGCCAGCTCGGCAAGGCGAATCGCGTGCTCGATCGCGTCGTTCACTCCGCCGAGCATGACGTATTCGAACGTCACGCGCCGATCGAAAGTCTTCGCCGCCTGGATGACGTCGCGCAGGGGATACTTCACGTTCACTGGCATGAGGTCGCGGCGCAGCGAGTCCGTAGGCGCATGAATCGAGATCGCCAGCCGGAATTGTTCGGGTCGTTCACCAAGCGCAACGATGCCGGGCAGCACGCCGACGGTGGAGACGGTGATGTGTCGTGCGCCGATGCCGAGGCCTAACGGGTCGTTGAGCAGCGTGAGCGCGGGATCGACGGCGCGCCAATTCATGAGAGGCTCGCCCATTCCCATGAAGACGACATTCGTGACGGCGAGGGGCGGATCGAGGAGGCGCATCTCACGCACCTGGCCGGCGATCTCGAAGACCTCGAGATTGCGCTGAAAGCCCATCGCGCCAGTCGCACAAAACGCACACTGCAACGCACATCCCGCCTGCGATGAGATGCAGAGCGTCAACCGATCGTTCTCGGGGATGGCGACGGCCTCTATCGCTTGGCCGTCGCGCAGCATGAAGAGGAACTTCTCCGTCCCATCCGACGAGCGTTGTCGGGCCGCGATCGACAGCCTGGGCAAATCGAACGCATTGGCCAAGTCTACGCGTAAAGATTTGGGGAGCTCAGTGATCGCCTCGAAGTCGGGCGCTGGATGGTGCCAGAGACGGCGCACGACCTGCTTGGCTCGATACTCGGGAATGCCTCGCTCCGCGAAGAAACGACGCAGCGCCTCCTCCGCCTCACCGAGGGTGAGGTTGAGGAGATTCGTTCGTTCGGAGGCTCGCGGTGCGGTGGTCATCGGGTGGCTCGACCGTGGAGGGTACCCGCCTCGCATGAAGCGGTCAAGCGATGGTCTACCATGAACTTCGCTGCATAGTTACACTTCGGAACGCGAATGATCCCCTCCGTGAAACAGCATGCGCTCCCTTGGCGGTCGAGTCCTGATTCGCGTCCCAAGCATTCTGGATTCTCAAGTTACCGCTGGCTTGGAGAGCGCTGGGGACGCGAATGCCGCGAATTGCGTGCGCATCCAACCGGCCGCATCTGGGCATCGATGGCGCATCAGCACTCGGGATATTGCGTGCCTGGATCGAGATGCTCGCGCCCGTGAAGATCTCCGCTTCTCGAGGTTTCAACCAAAAGCACGATAGAAAACAACGGGCGCGACAGAGTCGTTACGCCATTCGGTTGGATTCGCTTCCTTCGCGTCCCGAGCAATCTGGACTCTCCAGGTGCCGTAGGCTCACGGTTGAAGACCGTGCGGCTTCGCACGCGACAATTCGCACCGTGAGCACTCATCTCTGATGGCACCATCTTCGTCATTCGCGACTACGCTTCGAACGCATACCTGCGGCGCTTTACGAGCGGCCGATGCCGGATCCGACGTTCGCCTCGGTGGCTGGGTTCACCGCAAGCGCGATCTCGGGGAGCTGGTATTCGTCGATCTCAGAGACCGGACGGGCCTCGTGCAAATCTCGTTCGATCCGCGCTACACCCCCGCGGAAGCGGTCGCGTTGGCGGCGAGTCTCGGTCCCGAGAGCGTGGTGCTTCTCGAGGGCGAAGTTGTCGCGCGACCAACGGAAATGCGAAACCCTGACCTCCCAACCGGCGATGTCGAGATCCGAGCCAAGAAGTTGGCCCTGGTCGGTCCAGCCGCGCCGCCGGCGATTCCTGTCGCCCGCGTCCGCAGCGAGCCACTGCCCGCGGAAGAGCTGCGGCTGCGTCATCGTTACCTCGATCTCAGGCGTGCCGAGCTTCAGGAGAATCTGATCCTTCGGCATCGCCTGTTGCAAGCATCGCGTCGCTACCTGAGCGAGCGAGGTTTCTTGGAGGTCGAGACACCCATCCTCACCAAGCCGACACCCGAGGGCGCCCGAGACTATCTGGTGCCCAGTCGTGTACATCCGGGCGAGTTTTACGCGCTGCCGCAGTCGCCGCAGCTGTATAAGCAATTGCTCATGGTGGCCGGCTTCGATCGGTACTTTCAGATCGCTCGCTGCTTTCGCGACGAGGATCTCCGTGTCGATCGACAGCCGGAGTTCACGCAGATCGACATCGAGGCGTCGTTCATCACACAGGATGACATCTTCGCGCTCACCGAAGGCTTGATTGCGGCGCTCTGGCGCGAGGCCGGCATCGACGTGCCGACAACGTTCCGGCGCATGACCTACGCGGATGCCATGGAGCGGTACGGGTCCGACCGGCCCGATCTTCGGTACGAGCTCGACATCTTCGACGCGAGCGACGTTTTTGGCGACACGGAATTCACTATCGCTCGCGCCGCCATCGCACAGGGGGGACGAGTTCGGGGCATCCGTGTGCCGGGAGGCGCCGGCTTGTCGCGTAAGCAGGTGGACGAGATCGAGGCGGGGGCAAAGAGCGCCGGCGCGGGCGGCCTCGTGAGGCTGAAGCGAGCGAATGGCCAACTCGAAGGACCCGCGGCGAAGTTCCTGCATGAAGGAGCCGCGTCACGACTGGCTCTCGAGGAAGGTGACCTGGCACTACTGGTAGCCGGACCGAATCACATTTCGAGCCCGGCGCTCGATCGCGTGCGGCAGGACGTCGGCCGTCGGCTCTCGCTCGTCAACGATGAAGCGAGGAGCTTTCTCTGGGTGACGGACTTTCCGCTGTTCGAGCGCGACCCGGCAACTGGCCGATTGGGGGCGGTGCACCATCCTTTCACGGCGCCGAACTTCGACGACCTCGCGAAGCTGGAAAGCGCTCCGGAGACCGTTCGTGCGCAGGCCTACGACGTCGTCCTGAATGGGACTGAGCTTGGCGGTGGCAGCATTCGCATCAGCGATCCCGGCCTGCAGTCGCGTGTTTTCACGCTGCTGGGAATCGATGAAGCGACCGCCGCGGCGCGGTTCGGCTTCTTGCTCGAAGGATTGCGCGCCGGTGCGCCGCCCCATGGTGGCATCGCGTTCGGGTTCGATCGAATCTCGATGCAACTGGCAGGTGCCGCCTCGCTGCGCGATGTGATTGCATTTCCGAAAACGACGGCCGCTCGCGCCCTGTTCGAGGGCGCGCCGTCACCAGTTCCCGCGGAGGATCTGGACGAGCTTCATATCCAGGTCGAGGGGTCGAAGGCGTGACAGACGGGAGTGTTACACAAAGGCTAAACACAGAGGGCGCCGACCTGTTGACACTGGCCGGCGTCAACGACGGCAATCTCGTGGAGCTGTCGCGTATTGGCGGGGTGAAGGTCGCGCTCCGGGGAGACACGTTGAGCATCACGGGCCCGTCGGAGTTCGTCGACCGCGCATCCGACATCGCCAGACGCATGATCGAATCGGCCCGGCAACAGGTGGAGCTGTCGCCCGACGACGTGTTGCGGATGAGCGACGACGTGGATCGACGCCGCAGCGGCGCCGAACCCCGCGAGAACGGCGACTATGGCGACTCCAATGGCGACACGAATGGCGGCGGTGGTGGTGCCGGCGTGGATACGCAGCGGATCGCGCTTCCGGGCATTCGTCGGGTCATTCAGGCGAAGACGCCGGGGCAAGCCGAGTATCTCCGCAAGATGCAGGAGAACGATATCGTCGTCGGCATCGGCCCTGCCGGCACCGGAAAAACGTACCTTGCCGTGGCCGCCGCGGTGGATGCGTTGACGCGAAAACGGGTGCGGCGAATCGTGCTTGCACGTCCAGCCGTGGAAGCGGGGGAGAGTCTCGGATTCCTGCCCGGCGACATGCAGGCGAAGGTCGATCCCTATCTGCGACCGCTGTATGACGCGCTCGACGAGATGATGCCCTTCGAGCGCATCCAGCGCGCGCTCGAGACTCGTACGATCGAGGTGGCGCCGCTGGCCTTCATGCGCGGCCGTACGTTAGGCGACGCGTTCGTCATCGTCGACGAAGCACAGAATGCGACCGCCGTGCAGATGAAGATGCTGCTCACGCGGCTTGGTGTGAACTCGAAGATGGTCATCACCGGCGACAAGACCCAGGTTGATCTGCCGAAGCGGGAAGAGTCTGGCCTCTTCCAGGTGGAGCGAATCCTCCCCGGTATCGACGGGATCGGCTTTCACTACTTCGACGAGAGCGATGTCGTTAGGCACCGGCTCGTGCGCGATATCGTGCGCGCATACGATCGCCATGAAGCGGAGCGGGCCTCCGGATGAACCTGGCGGAGCAGGGGGAGCGGGCGAGCGATCCTCCGCCACGAAGAGCGCGATTGGCGGCCCACGTGCCGCAGATGGCGATGGCCCTTGGCCTCGCCGTCTTTACCTATCTTCTGTTCCCCGCGTCGCCTGCAGTCGACTTTCCGGTGTACGAAGTGGGCTCCGTGGCGTCGGACAACGTGATTGCGCCGTTCGCCTTCAGCGTCCCGAAGACCGAAGCGGAGCTGTCGAAGGAGCGCGACGCAGCCGCGGCCACCGTCGAGCCGGTCTTCGACTTTGTCCCCGCGGCGATCGATTCGACACGTCGACAGCTGGCGGCGTACACCCAGGCGGTGACGGCCGCGGCAAGCGATCCTCGGAGTCCCGTTCTCGCCATTCAGCAGGCCTCGTCGTCGATGGGCATCACGCTCACCGCGCCCGAAGCCGCGTACCTCGCGAATGAGCGACGACGCGTGGCCCTGTTCGGGGCCGTGCAACGGGTATTCGATCGCTGGTTAGGCGGAGGCGTCGCGTCGCGCGGCGCCCTCGACAATGTTCGCGGGGATGCGATTCTGAAAAATGGAAAGGACGAAAGGCGCGTATCGTCCGACAGCATCCAGTCCTTTTCGATGCTGGTGAGCCGGGCGCGATTGATTCATCCCGACCCGACCTCGGTGGTGGGCGATGGGATCTACTCTCGGCTGCTCGGCGCCCTTTTCCATCCGACGATCGTACCGGACGGCGCGGCAACGGAGCTGCGGCGCGACGACATTCGACGGTCGGTACCGACGGCCAAGTACGAGGTGCGCGTCGGGGAAAAGATCATCGGCGCGAACGAGGTCGTGGGCCGGGAAGAGCATGACAAGCTGCGCGCTCTGCACGACGCGGTAGATCAGCGGCGCGGCACGGAGCGAGCGGCCCGGCGCGTCATCGGCGCGATCATGTTCAACGCGCTGATTATTTCGCTCCTCGGCATAACGATTCTCATCTTCCGCCCGGCCGTTTACCGAAACGTGCGTTGGCTGTTGATGTTTGGCGGTGTGACGATGATCGTGCTCATCGGCGCCGCGATCGTGGGACACGCGCGGCCAGTCCATCCGGAGCTCATCCCGGTGACGATCGCCGCGGTCGTACTGAGCGCGCTCTTCGACCAGCGGATCAGTATGATCGCGGTCATGGTCATTGCCACGCTCGTTGGCGGCCAGAGCGTCTTTCGGGGCACCAACGCGCTGTTCATCAATCTCGTTGGGGGCGCGGTGGCGGCCTTCAGCGTGCGCGTCGTGACGCGTCGCCATCAAACCTACTTCTGGATCTTTGCCATCGCCGCAGCCTACCTGACGACGGCAATCGCCATCGGGCTCACGCTCGATCTTCCAGGCCACGAGATCTTCATTTCCGCGGGCTACGGCGCGCTCAACGCCGTCGTCTCGGTTCTCGTTGCGCTGCTGCTGCTGCCGCTCGCCGAATCGTTTACGGGCATCGAGACTGATCTCACTCTCCTCGAATGGTCCGATCTCAACCGGCCGTTGATGCAGCGGCTCAGTCTCGAGGCGCCGGGCACGTACGCCCATACCATCGCAATTGCGAATCTCGCCGAGGCAGGCGCGCGCGCCATCGGGGCAAATGCGCTATTGGCGCGAGTGGGCGCCTACTACCACGACATCGGCAAGATCGCACGACCCCAGTACTTCGTAGAGAATCAGGCGAAAGGCGGTAATCCACACGACAAGCTGAAGCCCGGAACGAGCGCGCAAATCATCCGCAATCACGTGCGGGAGGGACTCGAGCTGGCGGAAGAGCACAAGATTCCGCGAGCGCTGCGGGCCTTCATCACTGAGCATCACGGAACTGGGTCCATCGCGTACTTCCTGGAGAAGGCGAAGGAACGTGATGCCACGGCGCCCGATCCCACGGACTTCTCGTATCCGGGCCCGTTGCCGCAGACGACGGAGACAGCGGTCGTCATGCTCGCGGACGGAGTCGAAGCAGCCACGCGAGTGCTATCGGAGCCGACACCCGCGAAGATCCGCGACGTCGTCGACCACATCGTTAGGCAGCGGATCGATCAAGGCCAGCTACGCGATGCACCGCTCACGCTCAAGCAGCTGGACATCGTGAAAGAAGAGTTCGTGCGCGTCCTCAGCGGCATGTACCACAACCGCATCGACTATCCAACGTCGAGCGGTGGCGTGACGTCCGAGTTCGCCTCCGTATGACCCATGTGGTGGATGTCGGTGCGCATGGCGTGCGCATGCCGCTGGCGCGGCAGAGGGTGGTCGAGATAGCGAGCACGGTATTGCGCCGGGAGCGCATTCGCGCCGCACAGCTCTCCATCGCCTTCGTTGACAACGGACGCATCGCGAGCCTGAATCGGCGGCACTTGAACCATCGCGGCGCTACCGACGTCATCTCGTTTGCGCTCTCGCCCGCGTCCGCGCGCACCCCCCTCGCGGGGGACATCTACATCGCGCCCGAGGTCGCGCGCCGCAACGCCCGCGAGAATGGCATCACGGTGCGCGAGGAGCTCACGCGACTCGTCGTGCACGGCGTGCTGCACGTCATCGGCTTCGACCATCCGGCGGGTGAAGAACGCCGCATCTCCCCTATGTGGAAGCGGCAGGAGGAGCTCGTCCGCGCACTCACGCGTGTTCAGGCGGTGCGAGGGCCTTCGGCGTCTCGCGGGAGACGAACGGCATGACGATCGTGCCCTGGCTGCTCTGCGCGCTCGCTGCCGTGATCGGTGGCGCGTGTTCTGTCGCGGATGGAGCGCTTTTGTCGTTCGATCCCGCCGCCTCTCCCGCTGAGCATCCCGGCGGTGCGATTCACGAACGTGAGCGCGCCCATCGTGCCCTTTCGACACTTCGTGTCATCGCTCACGTCGGCGCCGGGACGTCGATCGCGCAGGGACTCACGGCAACGGATTGGTCATTCGCCACGCGCGCCATCGTCGCGGCGCTCGTCGCCATCGCGCTCGTCGCATTGGTCGAGGGAATGGCGCGGTCGATCGGATACGGGATGGGAAGTCGCGCGTTCGACGCATTGGGCGACTTCGTACGCGCCACCACATTGCTCCTGCGGCCGGTCGTCGCGTTAGGCGCCGCACTGGAACGCGCGCTGCAGCGCGTGCTGCCTTCGCCATTTGGTCCAGCCGAAGAGGAGACGAGCACCGAGCGCTTTCACGAAGTGATCGCGGCCGAGGCGGACGTGTCGAGTGCCGAGGAAGCTCTTTTGCATGGCGTCTTTTCGTTGGGCGACACGGAAGTCCGGGAAATCATGGTGCCGCGCGTCGATATCGTCGGCATCGCGGCAACGACGCCATGGTCGGAGGTTCTCGATCGCGTGCGCAGCTCCGAGCATGCGCGATTCCCCGTCTACGATGAGACCCTCGACAACATCATCGGCGTTCTCTACGCTAAGGATCTGCTTGGTGCCGTCGTGACGGACACGGAGCCGGAGGGCGGGTGGCTTCGGCTCGTCCGCGGTGCCGTCTTCATCCCAACGATAAAAACGATCGACGCGCAGCTCAGAGACTTCAAGTCGAGCCGCACGCACATCGCCATTGTGAGCGACGAGTACGGCGGTACGGCGGGCCTCGTCACGATCGAGGATGTGCTCGAGGAGATCGTCGGAGAGATTCGCGACGAGTACGACGACGAAGAGCCAGATGTCGAGCGTGAAGGGGCGACCCGATTCTGGGTGGCGGGTCGCGTTCCGGCAGACGAGCTGGCGGAGCTCGTCGGCAACGATTTCGGCGTCGACGACGTGACGACGGTGGGTGGGCTCGTGTATGCGCTGTTCGGGCGTGTGCCGCGCGCCGGTGACTCGATCACGCGCGCTGGAGTGCGAGTGGTCGTCGAGCGTGTCCGCCGCCGGCGCATCGAACGGGTCTACTTCGAGCGATTGCAACCCGTCGCGAGCGGCGAACGATGAGACTCGGCCTCCTCGATCGCCCGTGGATCTTTGCAATCGCCCTGCTGGTCGTCGCCTGTCTAACGGCTGGAGCGATGGCCGTGCGCTCGGTGAGCCGAATCTGGCTGCGCCACTGGGCGGAGCGGCGGCTCAGGGGATCGGGAGCGGCCGTGACATATCTCGAGCGACCACATCGCTTATTGATCGGGGCAAGCACCGGTGTGGCGCTCACGCTCGTCCTCTCCGGTGTGATGCTCGGCCTCAAGCACACGGGCACGCAACTGCTCATCGACGTCGCGGTGTTCGTGACGTTGGTCGTTCTCGTTGGGCAGGTCCTTGCGCGCGCCGTCGCCAGACAATGGCCGACCTATCTTGTACCCGTTGTCGTTCCGGTACTTCGTGTCGTCGAGCTGATCGTAGCGCCGATCGTCACATTGGGCCGCCGAGCGGCCGGCCCCTTTGAGCGGCGGCGTGGCCGCGCCTCAGTGGATGTCGAACGCGAGGCGTTACAGGATCTTCTTCGCGAGGGCGAGTTGGAGGGTGTTGGCGAGCATGAAGAGATCGCCATCATCAGCGGCGTCGTTGAATTCGGCACGAAACGGGTTGGCGCCGTGATGACGCCGCGCTCCGAGGTCTTTGCGATCGAAGACACCGTGGGCGCGCGCGAGCTCGCGGCGCGGATTGCCCAGTCGAACTACAGTCGCGTGCCCATCTATCACGAAACGCTCAATGACATACGCGGAATGGTGCACGCGTTCGACGTCCTGAAAGCTGGTGCCGAGACGATTCCCCCACTTCGTCCGGTCGCGAGCGCGACGATCGACGCGCCCTGCAGCGAGCTGCTCTTTCGTATGTTGCGTGAGCGCCTGCATCTCGCGGTGGTCCGCGATGCCGCTGGTGAAACGGCGGGCCTTGTCTCCCTCGAGGATTTGCTCGAGGAGCTCGTCGGCGACATTCGCGATGAGCACGACGAGCCGGATGCCACGCGATCGCCCGCGGCGGCGCGAGGGACCGCGTGACCGCACGCCCGGCCGCCTCGACACATGATCGACTCCTCGCCGACTTCGATGCCGGGAGTAAAGCGGCGCTCGCCCGAGCCGTCAGCGTCGTTGAGAATCACCGCGCAGGCTTCGACCGGCTCCTCGCCACTTTTCATAGCCGTCTCGGTCGAGCGCGACGGGTGGGCCTCACGGGACCACCGGGAGCAGGGAAGAGCACCATCACTACCGCCCTGGTCGCCGCGTATCGCGCCGAAGGGCGCTCGGTTGGGGTCATCGCGGTCGACCCGACGTCACCGTTCACTGGTGGCGCCCTGCTTGGTGATCGCATTCGCATGGAATCGGTCGCGCTCGATCCCGGTGTCTTCATCCGGTCGATGGCGACCCGCGGTTCCCTCGGCGGCCTCGCCGCGGCGACGCGGGAGGTTGCCGACGTGCTGGACGCGTTCGGCATTGAGCGAATACTCATCGAGACGGTCGGCGTAGGACAGAGCGAGCTCGATATCGCGCGGACGGCGGACAGCAGCGTGGTGGTACTCGTGCCGGAGTCCGGCGACTCGATCCAGACGCTCAAGGCCGGGCTGATGGAGATTGCCGACATCTTCGTCGTGAACAAATCAGACCGGCCAGGCGCGGACCGGCTGCGCCACGAGCTGGAGCTGATGTTGGGCCTTCGTGGCGGCAACACGCTCAAGAACGTCCCCGCGCACCACGGGGTGGATCTTGGCCGAGCGCTGACGCGCGAAGAGCGTCTGGCGATGAACCCAGCGAGAGCGGGCCGGGAGGCGGCATCGAGCGATGCGACATCCTGGACGCCGCCCGTTCTTCGCACCGTTGCCGCGCAGGGGGAGGGGATCATGGAGCTCGTGGAGGCCGTGGACCGGCATTTCCATTATCTTGAACGGAGTGGGGCTCTGCGTTCTCGCCGCCGCGCACGGTTACGCGCACGCGTCGTCGAAGTCGTAGAAAGCCGGGTGCGTCAGCGACTCTGGACCGACGAGGCGACGAATCGCTGGGTCGACGACCGACTACCCGAGCTGGAGAGCGGAGCGACAAATCCATTCGCGGTCGCGAATGAGCTGCTCTCGCGCAGTGCAGTTCTTCTGACAGGGAACGAGGGAGTGCGATGACGTCAACGCGAGATCTGCGGAGCGCCACAAGCGAGGGAGAAGGGGACTCGAGACGCGAGCTGGAGCGCTTGCGCGCAGAGGTTGCCGAATGGCGCCGACGCTATGCGACCGGCGAGCTTCGCGACATCGCATTCTCGAATTCGGCCCGCGAAATCGATCCGCTGTACACGGCACTCGATGTCCCCGCCCGGACGTCTGCTGAGCTAGGCGTTCCCGGTGAATACCCCTACACGCGCGGCATTCATCCCACGGGATATCGCGGTCGTCTGTGGACGATGCGGCAGTTCGCTGGCTTTGGCAGTGCGCGCGACACGAACGAGCGATTCAAGTTTCTTCTGGAGCACGGACAAACTGGCCTATCCACGGCGTTCGATTTTCCAACGCTGATGGGTTACGACTCGGATCATCCGCGATCGGAAGGCGAAGTGGGTAAGACGGGGGTGGCGATCTCCAGTCTCGCCGACATGGAGGTGCTCTTTGACGGCATTCCGATGGACCGCGTTTCGACGTCGATGACGATCAATGGGCCAGCGATCATTCTCTGGGCCTTTTACATCGCCGCGGCCGAGCGGCAAGGGGTTTCGTCGGAGAAACTGCGCGGGACGATACAGAACGACATCCTCAAAGAGTACATGGCGCAGCACGCGTGGTGTTTTCCCATCGAGCCCGCGCTGCGCCTGATCGTCGATTGCTTCGAGTGGGGGGCGACCCACGCCCCGCAATGGAATACCATCTCCATCTCCGGCTATCACATTCGTGAGGCAGGTGCCACCGCTTCGCAGGAGCTCGCGTTCACACTGGCGGACGGATTCACCTACGTAGAGCGCGGCATCGCCCGCGGCCTCGATGTCGACCAGTTTGCGCCGCGGCTCTCCTTCTTCTGGGACATCCATAACGACTTCTTCGAGGAGATCGCCAAGTTGCGCGCGGCGCGGCGCATTTGGGCGCGACACATGAAGGAGCGCTATCGCGCGCGCAGTCCGCGCTCGTGGGTGATGCGCTTTCACTCGCAGACGGCCGGCGTGACGCTCACGGCGCAGCAGCCGATGAACAACGTCGTACGCGTGGCCTATCAGGCGCTCGCCGCCGTCCTCGGCGGGACGCAATCGCTGCACACCAACTCGATGGACGAAACGCTCGCCCTTCCCACGGAAGAGGCTGTGCAAGTGGCGCTTCGTACACAACAAGTGTTGGCGTACGAGACCGGGGTGCCTAACGTCATCGATCCGCTCGGAGGCTCATACTACCTGGAGTCGCTCACGAATCAGCTCGAGCAGGAAGCCGAGTCCCTCTTCGAAGAGATCGACAAGGTAGGTGGCGTCGTGCGTGGTCTGGAAACCGGCTGGCTGCAGCGCAAGATCGCCGAGTCCGCGGCACGCCAGCAGTGGGAGATCGAGCAGCATCGCCGGGTCATCGTGGGGGTCAACGAGTTCGTCACGAATGAGCCCGAGCTCACGATTCCGCTGCTCAAGATCGGCGAAGACGTGGACCGGCTGCAGCGCGAGCGCTTGGCGAAGACACGTCGCGAGCGTGACAACGCCGCGTGTGAACAGGCACTCGATGCGCTCCGCACGGCCGCGCGCGGAACGGAGAACACGATGCCGTTCATCCTCGAATGCGCGCGACGCTATTGCACGCTGTATGAGATCCGGGCCGCATTGGAGAGCGTTTTCGGCGCGTATCGCGAACCGGTCTTTTTCTGAGCCTAACGGCAAGCGACAGCACACGGCACGACGATGCGCGGGTGAGCAGCGTGCGCGGCAAGTCATCCGGTAGAGCGCGTAAGGGCTCAACCGAATGGTGGTCTCACTACTTCGACGTCGAGTACCTGCGCGAGTACGAGCCACTCTTCACGCTCGAGCGCGATCGGCGCGACGTGGCACGCGTAATAGAGCTGCTCGGGTTGCCAGCGGGCTCACGTCTTCTCGACGTGCCCTGCGGTCAGGGGCGCCACGCGCACTTGCTCGCTGAAACCGGATTCCGCGTGGACGGCTACGATCTCTCGGCGGAGCTCCTGAAGCGCGCCCGCGCCCGCGGTACGGGTCCCGGTCTGCGATATCACCTCGGGGACATGCGTCGACTGCCGAGCAGCTGGTCGAATCGCTTCGACGCCGTGCTGAATCTCTTCACCTCGTTCGGCTTTTTCGCCGATCCCGCCGACGATCGCCGCGTGATTCAGGAGTTCGCGAGGGCGCTTCGTCCCGGCGGGGTGCTCGTTTGGCATGGCGGTAGTCGCGACGGGGTCATGGCGCGTTTTCTCCATCGCGATTGGTGGGAAACGTCCGACGGCACCCTTCACGCACAGGAGCGCACCTTCGATCCACTGTCGGGCATTCTCACGGTCGAGTCGCGATGGCGCGGACCGCGTGGCAGCGGACGGCGGGAACATCGGATCCGGCTCTACACGGCAAGCGCGCTGGCGGAACTGTGCGCCGGCGCGGGTCTCATCGTCGAGGCGGCGTACGATGGCTGGCGCGACCGTCCGCTCACGCGCCGCTCGAGCGAGATGGTGCTCGTCGCGCGAAAAGAGCCACTCGTGCGCGAGTTGCCCGCGCGTAAGCCGCAACGCTAGCTTTTCACCCGCCACCAGCACGCCTCCGCAACTCGCCGAAATGCGTCCCATACGTGTACTCGTTGCCAAGCCCGGTCTCGATGGACATGACCGCGGCGCCAAAGTCGTCGCCGCCGCACTGCGCGATGCCGGCATGGAGGTGATCTACACTGGCCTGCACCAGACGCCGGAGATGATCGCGAACGCCGCGATTCAGGAGGACGTCGACGTCGTGGGACTGTCCGTGCTCAGCGGCGCGCACATGACACTCTTTCCACGCGTGCGGGCTCTCCTCGCCGAGCAGGATCGTGATGATATACTCATCACCGGCGGCGGCATTATTCCAAAAGAAGACATGGAAGAGCTACGACGTAAGGGCATCGGAAAGCTCTTCGGTCCCGGAACGCCGACGAGCGATCTCGTCGAGTACATTCGCGGCTGGTTCGCCGAGCGGGAAAAGCAGGAAGCGTGACGGGGACGGCGGGAGGTGTGGGAGGGCGGCGGGTCGACACCGGCCATTCGCGGCTGCGTGAGCTCGTGCGCGCCGTGCGCGCGCTCGAGGAGACGCTTCGCGAGGGCGGCGGGCCGGAGCGTGTCGCCAAGCAGCACAAGCAAGGCAAGCTCACCGCAAGGGAGCGCATCGTGGGCCTCTGCGACCCCGGGTCGCGTTTTCTCGAGATCGGCCTCCTTGTCGCCTACGACGAGTATGAAGGACAGGCTCCGGCAGCCGGGGTCGTCACCGGCGTCGGCCTCGTCGAAGGGAGAAGCGTGGTCATCGTCGCGAACGATGCCACGGTAAAGGCCGGATCGTGGTGGCCGGAAACGATCAAGAAGATGCTGCGGGCGCAGGAGATTGCGATGCGTTGCCGCATTCCGATCATCTATCTGGTCGATTCGGCGGGAGTGAATCTCCCGTATCAAGACGGCGTCTTTCCGGGTCAATACGGCGCGGCGCGGCTCTTTTATTACAACTCGATCATGCGTCGCTATTTGCGCGTGCCGCAGATAGCCGCCGTCATGGGTCCTTGCATTGCCGGAGGCGCATACCTTCCCGCGCTCTCCGATTTGATCGTCATGGTGAAGGGAACGTCGTTCATGGGGCTCGGGGGGCCGAACCTCGTGAAGGGCGCCACGGGCCAGACGATCGATTCGGAAACTCTCGGCGGTGCTTCGACGCACACCGAGACGAGCGGCGTCGCCCATTACGCGGTGGACGACGACGCGGCTTGCCTAACGAAGCTGCGTGAGCTCGTCGCGATGCTGCCGGAGCAGAGAAAGGTCAGCGACGCACCGAGCGCTGAACCCGACGGGTCGCGGTTGTATGACCTGCTGCCCGCCGACCACCGGATGTCGTACGACATGCACGAGGTGATTCGCGCGCTCGTCGATGAGGGACGTATCGACGAGTTCCAGCCGCGTCTGGCGAAGGAGATGATCTGTGGCGACGTGCACATTCGGGGTATCGGGGTTGGCCTCATCGCGAACCAACGCGGATTGATCAAGGGTCGGCCAGGCGAGAAGCCTCGATTCGGTGGAATCGTGTACGCCGAGAGCGCGGAGAAGGTAGCGTTCTTCATCGACCGTTGTGACAGACAGCGCATCCCGCTGCTCTTTGTTCAGGATGTCTCCGGATTCATGGTGGGCCCTGAAGCCGAGCACGAAGGAATCATTCGCGCCGGCGCGCGCTTTGTCGAAGCGATGGCCACGGCGCGCGTTCCAAAGCTCGTGTTGACGGTGAACCATGCGTCGGGCGCGGGCTATTACGCGATGGCGGGACAGGGCTTCGATCCCGATTTCATCTTCAGCTGGCCCACGGGGCGCATGGGAGTCATGGAAGGCGAATCGGCAATTCAAGCCGTACACGGGCCGGCGATCGAGGATGCAAAGCGTCGCGGCAAAGCGCTCGACGCCGAGGTCGCGGAGGCAGTCGAAGAGATGCGTGAAGACTACGAGCGACAGCTGGACGCTCGTTATGCGGCCGCCAGAGGATTCAGTGATGCGATCGTGGCGCCCGAGGAGACACGCGACGTGCTCGTCCAGGCGCTGGCCGCCGCACTCCAGAACAGTGGGCCCCATCTCGGCGCGTTCGTACTCCCGGCCCAGTTGGGTGACGTATGAGCCGTAAGCAGCTCGTTAGGGTCGCCGCCGGCCAGGGCTTTTGGGGCGACTGGCTCGAGGCGCCACGGCGCCAGGTGGAGGGTGGGGAGATCGACTACCTGATGCTCGACTACCTCGCCGAAGTCACCATGTCGATCCTGCAGAAGCAGAAGGAGCGCGACCCGAAGCTGGGGTACGCGCGCGACTTCATCGGCGCCATCGAGAGCGTTCTTCCGGCAATTACAAAGCGCGGTGTGCGCGTCATTGCGAATGCCGGCGGCGTCAATCCGCCCGACTGTGCCGACGCGGTTCGCGCTGTGGCCGAGCGGGCTGGGTCTCGCAAAGATCTTCGTGTGGGGGTAGTGACTGGCGACGATCTGCTTCCGCGACTCGACGAGTTGCTCGCCAATGGTCACGAGCTTCGGAACATGGACACTGGCGAGCCGCTTTCGACGGTGAGGGATCGGGTGCTGTCGGCTAACGCATACATTGGCTCCGTTCCGATCGTCGAGGCGCTCGACCGGGGCGCGAATATCGTGGTGACTGGTCGTTCGACCGACACGGCGCTGACGATGGCGCCAATTCGCTACGAGTTTGGCTGGGGAGCAGAGGAGTGGAACAAGCTCGCCGCGGGGATCGTCGCTGGACACATCATCGAGTGCGGCGCGCAATGCTCCGGTGGTAACTGTTTGTACGACTGGCGAAGCATTCCCGATCTAGCCGATGTCGGCTACCCAATTGTCGAAGCGCGGGAAGACGGATCATTTGCTATTACTAAACATCCCAATACCGGCGGCCGCATCTCGGTTCCGACAATCACCGAACAGCTGGTTTACGAGATGGGAGATCCCCACTCGTACATCACCCCAGATGTGATTGCGGATTTCACGACGATCCAACTTGCGCAGGACGGGCCGGATCGCGTGCGAGTTTTCGGCATCCACGGACGTTCGGCCACCGACAAGCTCAAAGTCTCCATCGCGTATCGCGACGGATTCAAGGCGGTGGGCACGCTCGTCTATGCGTGGCCGGATGCGCTCGAGAAGGCGCGCAAGGCGGACGAGGTGCTTCGCCTTCGGTTGGACCACCTGGGCTTGAAGTTCGATCAGGTGCTGACGGAGTTCGTTGGAGTGTCGGCCACCCACGGCCCTCTCGCTGGGCCGCCACACGATGCTCCCGAGGTGCAGTTGCGCATCGGCGTTCGGTCGAGCAACCGCGCCGCCGTCGAGCGGTTCACTCGCGAGCTGGCGCCCTTGGTATTGAACGGCCCGCCCACAGTCACGGGATTTGCGGGCGGCCGGCCGAAGGTCGAGGAGATTGTCGCCTACTGGCCCGCGCTCGTGGACAAGCGCATGGTGCACACGAAAGTCGAGGTGTCCTGATGCGCGTGCAGCTCGTGGATGTCGCCTATGCCCGCTCGGGTGACAAGGGCGACACGGCCAACGTCGGTCTCATCGCGCTCAAACCGGAATGGTACCCGCTGATCGAGCGGTACGTCACGCGCGATCGAGTGCGCGACCACTTTCGCGGTGTGATCACCGGCGACGTCGAGCGTTACGAGCTTCCTAATCTCAAGGCGCTCAACTTTCTCCTGCACGGCGCGCTCGACGGTGGTGGCACGTTGTCACTCAAGACCGATGCACAAGGCAAAGTCTTTTCGACCGCGCTTCTGCGTATGTTCATCGACGTTCCGGATGAGGAAGCACGGCGCTTCGCGCTGCCGCAGGCGCGCGCATGACGAGTGTTCGGGTCGAGCGGCGCGGCGTCATCGGACGCATCACGCTCGCAAAGCCGGAGAAGCAGAACGTCATCGACCGTGAGATGGCCGAGCTGCTGTTCGCCGGCCTTCAGCACCTCGAGACTGACAACCAGGTGCGCGTGGTCCACCTTACAGGGGCGGGCGACGACTTTTGCGCCGGCACCGACCTGCCGGCGATGCAGAAGCTCATCAACGAGCCAAGCGAGACGCAGCGGCAGGAGGCGGAGGCTTTGGGTCGTGTTTACCTCGCCATGCGTGCGTTGATGAAGCCCGTCGTCTGCTCGATTCGCGGACGCGCGCTCGGCCCGGGTGCGGGCCTCGCGCTCGCCTCCGACGTTTCGCTCGCCAATCAGGACGCGGAGTTTGGATTTCCCGAAGTCCGGATGGGGTTCGTGCCGGCCATCGTCATGCCGATGCTCCGACGAACTTTGGGTGAAAAGCGCGCGGCGGATCTGGTATTGAGTGGACGTGTCATCAACGCCGAAGAGGCGGGCGCCATCGGACTCGTGAGTCGCGTGCTGCCTGCCGCGAGCTTCGAGGGGGACGTGGAAGCAATGCTCACCGGATTGTCTAGCTCTTCAGCGACCTCGCTCGCGCTCACGAAATGGCTGTTGTACAAGCTGGATGCGCTCTCATTCGAGGATGGCGTCGCCGCGGGAATCGTGACCGACGTCGAAGCACGCGCTACCGAAGATTTTCGCGCGGCGCTACGCCGCCGGATTGATTCAGCCGAGGAAGAATGAGTGGCCTCTCGCAGGTGAAGCTCGGACTGGCCATCGCCGGTCTGATGCTTTGGGGCTACGGGGTGCGCGCGGAGCTCGAATGGATGCGTTGGACCGGCATCGCTTTTCTTGCCGCGGCGGCCATCGCGCGCTTTTTCGGGCCGCGGTCGTCGCGGCGCAGTCCGTACGACGAGTCCGAGTAGCCGGATGGCTGAGCGTTAGGCGCTCGCCTGTCGCGGGCCGGACGAGCGGCCGTGACGGGCGAGAAGGGAACGGAATCTCGTCGCGAGCGCGGTGTAGCCCATGTCGTCGGCGCGACCTGAGAAGCGCCGGACGAAGTCCCAGACGTCAGCGCCAGCCGCGATGAGCGATGGCGCGCATTCCGCCGCGAGCCACGCCGCGCATCGCGCATCACGCGGCTCCGTGTGCGCCAGCGCGGTGCGGAATCGCTGCTCGGCCTCGTCGCGACGCCCCAGCTCGAGCGCGACTCGCACGCTCAGTGCCTCGACCAGCTCGCGATTCTGGAACCACCAGTCGAAACGTTCGCCGACCATCGTTTCGGCGTTGCGCGCGGCAGTGTACGCGTAGTCGCGGCGATTGAGATCGAGACCCGCCAATCCCGCACCGGCCAGCGCCCCAATTTCCATGTCCAGCTGTCCGAGGCGTCGCGCGCTCGTCGCTGCCTCTTCATAGAGCTCGAGGGCACGTGTCGGGTCGCCGCTTTCGCGCGCGAGGTGACCCATGTTGTAGACCGTCGCCACGCGATGCAGCTCGTTTTTGAGCTTGATGAAGAGCTTCCGGGCTTCGTCGAAACGCTGGCGTGCTTCGTCGAATCGTCCGCTCCACATGAAGAGCACGCCGAGGTTGAGCGCGGCGACGCCCGCCCAGTCTGGGGCACCGGCCTGCAATCCCAGCTCCACCGCGCTGCGGAACGCATCGATCGCGGCAGCGGTGTTGCCGACCTTCGAGTAACTGACGCCGATACTGATCTGGCAGCGGACATAACCGTGCCGGTCGTCGATCTCGCTGCAGATCTCCTGCGCGCGACGATAGAACACGATGGACTCTTCCGAGCCGAGCTCGAACAAAGTCCAGCCCAGCCGCATCAACGCGTGTGCATGCAGCAGCCGCTCGCCGATGCGCTCCGCCATCTCGGCGCTTTCACGTGCCAGGCGCTGTGCGGTGGCGGGATCGCCAAGGCTGCCGTACGTCGTGGAGAGCATCGTGAGGAGCGATACGCGCTCCTTTTGCAGATCCATCTCTTCGGCGCGCTTGAGAAGCGACTGATACGCCTCGAGCGTCTGCGTGAGCGGCTTGCCGAGGAACGCCTGCACACGCTCGTAAAGAATGAGCAATGGCAGCTTTTCCTTCGGCGTCACCTCGTCCTGGATGCTCGCGAGAGCCGATTTGCAGAGCTCCACCGCTTCGGCGTAGCGACCCGAGACCTCCGCGACCTTCGCGGCGCCGAGATAGGCGTGGAGGCGCTCCTGCGCACTCGCGGCATGGCGTTGCGCCATGGTGAAGAAGGCGGCCGCTTCGTCGTGCGCGTAGACGCTGGTTGCGCCCTCGCCAGCCTGCATCGCGTAGCGATACGCTTTGTCGCTGACGCCAGCTTGATCGAAGTGGCCAGCCAACTCCGCGATCGCGTTCGAGCTCCGCTTCTCGAGTGCTTCGCCCACCGAATGGTGAATGCGCTTCAGGCGGCGCGGATTCGCGGTGTTCTTGATGGCGTCGAGAAGCAGCGTATGCGTGAACGAGTACGAATCCGAATCGGAGCGAGAGGGCTCGAGCACCGCCGCGGCGACAGCCTCGTCGATGACATCCAGCAGCTCATCTTCGCTTCCTGCGCCGGACGCAAGCGCCAGATCGATGTCGAAGACGCGACCGATCACCGCGGCCGTGGTGAGAATGTTTCGCGTCCGCTCCGACAGACGGTCGAGTCGGCGGGCCATCAAGTCGCTCACGGCTACGGGAAGCCGCAGCTCCGACGTTTGCTTCCAGATCCATCGCTCGCCCTCGTACCGAATTTCGCCTTCCTCGACAAGGGCGCGGAGCACCTGGACGACGAGGAAGGGATTTCCTTCGGTGTGGCGATAGAGCACTGGCAGGAGCTCGCGGCCCAGCTCCTGGCCGCGTGACGCAGCGGCGAGCCATTGCTCGAGCTCCGCTCGCGTTAGGCGCTGCAGCGAGATCTCGCCGAATCGCTCGTCGCGCGACAGGCGCCGGCGACGATCCATCACGTCCTTGCTCTTGTCCTCGGCGCGAATCGTGAGGCAGATGAGGATGTGGTCCTGGTCGAGCTGCGGTACGAGGTGCTCGAGCGTATCCCACGTCGCCGAATCCGCCCACTGCATATCGTCGAGTACGAGAACGAGCGGGCACGTGGCCGCGGCAAGTCGCACGTATTCGACGATTTCCTCGTACAAGGCGTACTTGCTGCCGACGCTCTCTGGACGGGGCTCGGCGCCGTCGGCGAGCGCAGGAACGAGGCGCGGCAACTCGCGCCAAACGCGACCTGGCGCGTTCACACGCTGCTTGATCGCCGAGAGGATCTCCGCCCACGGACCATACGGCGGCTTGACGTCGGCTTCGAGTGCGCGCCCCATGACGAGCGAGCCGCCGCGCAAGCGGACTTCGGGCAGGAGCTGACGCAGCAATGTGGACTTGCCGACGCCGGCTTCACCCACCACGGCAACGACGCGTGGCTCGCCACGGAATGCCGTGTCGAGCATCCGTACCAGCCGCTTCAGCTCTTCGACACGACCGACGAACCGGTTGAGGTTGAGCTGGGGCTGCGAGGATTCAGTCGATGCGCCTGCGAGTCCGACCGCGTTGCGGCCTGCGCGCTTGGCTTCGTACAGGGCGCGGTCCGCTGCGGCGAACACCGCCTCGACGTGGTCTGCATGCTCAGCCGTCGCAACACCAATCGAGAGCGTAACGGATACCGTCTCACTCGGGGTGCCGCGGAGCGGAATGCGCTCGCGCTCGACGGCGGTGCGGAGCCGATCGGCAACCTCACGCGCGGTATCCATGTTGGTGCGCGGCAGGAGCACCACGAACTCGTCACCGGCGTAGCGGCCGATGACGTCTCCGTTGCGCACGCCGCGCTTGAGGAGCGCGACGACCGCCCGAAGTACGTCGTCACCCTGTAAGTGACCGTACGTGTCGTTGACGAGCTTGAAGTGGTCGACGTCGATGACGAGCAGCGCCGACGGTGGGTCGCTCGTTCGCCGGCGGAGCAAGATGTTGTTGGACGCGTCGAGGAAGGCGCGCCGAACGAGGACGCTCGTGAGGTCGTCCAACTCGCCGGCGGGGGTCTCGCTCGGTGCGGTCGGTGCCGTGGTCTCGGCCGACGGCGGCTCGCCCAATCCACGGCGGGGTGGCCCGGAGCGATTCATCACCGTCTCGAACAACGGGAAGAGCTCCGGATCGAATTGATGGCCGACATCGCTGCGCATCATGTCCAGCGCCTGCTCGTGCGATACCGCTTTCTTGTAGCTGCGCTCCGAGGTCAGCGCGTCGTAGACGTCGGCGATGCAGAGAATACGCGCCGTGCGCGGAATATCCTCACCCTTGAGCCCGTGCGGGTACCCGGCACCGTCCCAGCGCTCGTGATGCGATTCGACGATCGGTCGCACGTCCCACGGAAAGTCGATGTCGGCGAGCATCTCGACGCCCCACACCGGGTGCTTCTTGATCATTACCCATTCTTCCGCCGTGAGGCGGCCGGGTTTATTCAAGATTTCAGGCGGAATCATCAGCTTACCGACGTCGTGCAGCAGCGCACCGATCCTGAACCAGAACAGCGACTTCTGATCGAGCCCGGCTTCCGAAGCGAGGGCGCAGGCGAGGTCCGCGACGCGCTCGCAGTGACCCTGCGTATAGTGATCCTTCGATTCGATCGATTCACCCCAGCGTCGCACCACGTCGAGGAAGTCGCTCTCGAGCCGCGTCGTCTGGCGATCGATGTCCGCAAGATCCGGCCGGGCGTGCAGCTGCGTGAACAGACGGTGCGCGCGGTTCAGACTCTGTAGCGTGTCTCGATTCCGGCCTTGTAGGCGATAGAGCTCCGCCAGCTCACGCGCGATTTCCGCCGAGAGCAGCAGATCCTGCCTGCTGTCGGCGAGATCGACGGCGCTGCGGAATGCTTCTTCGGCGGCCCCGAAGTCGCCGGTCTCGCGAAAGATGACGCCGTAGCACTTTTGCACTTCGCCGATCGCTTCTGTGTGCTGCGTCTCTTCGGCGATCGCCAGCGCGCGATCGCACGCTTGCCGCGCCTTCGCGAATTCCTTTCGGGCAATCCACAGCGCCGCAAAGTTGACCTCGAGCAGCACGCGGACGCTGACGTCACCGATCTCTCGGCTGAGGGGGATCGCCTCTTCGTATGCGCGCTCCGCCGTCTCCCACCGCTCCATGCGGGTGTAGAGGAGTCCGAGGTTGCTGAGCGTGATGCAGATGTATTTCGTGAGGCCTAACGCGCGATAGTCGGCAAGGCTCGCCTCGTAATGCCAGAGCGCCTGTTCCAGCTCGCCACGAATGTTCGCGATGACACCGAGGTTTTGCGAGGTCATCGCCGCGAGCTTCGCTTCGCCGGCACGGCGCGCGCTTTCGCGGGCTTTGAGGTAAAGGCGCTCAGCTTCGTCGAGCCGGCCCATCTTGTAATTGAGCAAACCCTGAACGTTCACCGCGTGCCCAACGGCGGCTTCGTCGCCGAGTGCTTCGGCGACGGCGAGGGCGGCCTCGAGGCAGTCGAACGCTGCGTCGAGGTTGAGCTCGACGCCGTGCGTGATTCCGATCCAGCGGAGGAGGGAAGCGGCGATGGGCGCTTCCTCGGCCGTGCGAAGCTGAGAGAGCGCTTGCTCGTAGAGCGCTCGGGCTTCCTGAGTGCGCCCTTGCCGCTCCGCCAACTGTGCCCGATCGATGAGCGCCGCCGTCGACGTCGCCGTCGCGAGCAGCCGCGCCTGCAGCGGATGCTCGAGCGTGTCGGACAGTGGCTTCGGGGAGTCGCTCATCCGCTCTCGGGCTGCGTTGTCGCGGTCATGCGACGGCGCATGAAGGTTTTGGTATCAGCGAGTGTTGTGGCCGGGCCGAAAGGTCAGCGGGGCCAAAGGAAGGTGCTGCGGCGCATTCGACTTATGACGCCCAGATGGCCGGAAAGGTCATCGGGCCAGCCGGAGAGATCTCCGGACTGGCCCGATGGTTACTTTCACTGCGGCCGGGTCATCCGACCGCGATGATATAGCCAGAGAACGAGTTCGTTGTTGGAAGGTGCGTGGTTGGCGTGCTCGCGCTGCTCTGCGACCACTGGCCGTCTGGTGCTGAGCTCACGCGTGCCGCTCCGAAGAGCGCGGCGCAAGCCAGCAGCCGGACCAGCACCGGCATGGTTACACGGGACATTTGGATCGAGCCTCCGTCGGGTTCGATAAAAGGTTGATAGAGAAAGAGATGTCGTTTTGCGGAGGCTCAGTACCCGACTAGGTAGCCGGCGAACGACATGATTGGAGCGCAAGACGAGCTAGACCACGCGTCGCAGATTTCGCCAGCGGCGAGGAGATAGCCGCTGAAGTGCTTCAGACGACGCGAGACACGGTTGCCAGGAAGATCCATCACCGCGCTCATCGACGGATCGAACATGCTTTCGTCGACCCACTCACCATCCGACGGACGCTGCCAGTAGATGGGATAGGGGTAGGCGGTGTTGATGTCCCAATAATCCTTCATCGAAATGGTGACGTACTGCGACGGATCGCTCGTGGGAACGAAGCGAAGCGCCGGCTGGAAATCGATGAAGGCGTGACCGTACTTCGAGCTCCAGGTCGCATGGATCGTGATCGGCGTGGAGAGCGGAGTGCACGGCGCATCCCACTGGTCCTCACCGTAACCCGACGTGGCCGGGTCGCAGATCGAGTTCGCGGGGAACTTCACGACGTGGTCACCTGCCCTGATCGTGGCAGGCTGAGTCGGATCGATAACGAAGTCCTGACTGTTGACATCGTTCGTTTTGTTGTCGCGTCCACGTCCGTCGCGGCTCACGCCACCGTTGCTGAGAAGCCACTGCTCGAACTGCTTATCCGAGAGCCGTGGCCGCGCAGCCGGCGCGGAGGGCGGAGCGGTCGTGGTGTCGGAACACGCGGCGACCACGAGGGCCGCAGCGAGCGCCGTACCCCAACGTACCAGCATCGATACGCGCATAAGTAGCCTTTGACCTCTAGAAGTGAGCTGCCGATGAAATTGCCCGATGGCGGTAGGCGAGCTCGATAAACCGCCAACTTTGAACACGGTAAGAATGCACTAAACGCTTTGAGAAACCCGTGACCGCCCTCACACCCGGCGCTAAGAATGTGCTCTAACTGTTCACATTCTTGTCACTCGCGCGGTTGAGTGTTGTCTAATTAGACGACACTCGTAAGGCACACCGCGCGTTAGGCGCCACACAAGGCAAGCCTTGTTCCGCGCACTTGGCGCCACGAAGTTGCGGCGATGCGACCGAGTGTGACGCGACGTTTCGGACAAGTGTACCGATCGGTGGGCGGGACGGAGGGCTTGGAGCGCGGGGTGCGCTCGATGGGCACTTTTGACCGCCTGCGATTTGCGAGACTGCGTGGCGATTTGCGAAGCGAGCAGGCGGGCGTGGCGAGTGGCGAGTGGAGGGGCCCGGGGCTGGCGCGGACCGACGGCATGCGGAGCGGCGACAGAGGAGCCAGGTCAGGCTTATTCGAGGTGGCGACGCACGCATCGCACCCCGTATCGCGAGCTAAGAGACGAGAGGCAAGCTGACAGCTCACAGAATCAAGAGAACTGCTTCAGCTTCCAGAGCCAGCGGCGAGCGAGCAGATAATCAGCTCAGAGCTCAGGGAGTTCTCTCATTTCTCTAACTGTCAGCTTGCTTCTCGCGTCTGGGCTCACCGTACCGGGTGAGATCTCCACGAGCGACATCGAACGAGCCCGACGCTTTTGTGCCGTCGGTACGGTGAATTGCGGCAGGTGAACAGCAGATCCTTCGTCGCTGCGCTCCTCAGGGTGACATTCCGTTTGCCGTCCCCTCCCACGACCCGCGACCCATACAATCAGCCCATGTAAACCTTTATCTTTCATGACTTATGAGAACGCGCCCGATTCCCGAGCTGCTGGCCCCCGCGGGCTCGTTGGACGCTGTGCGCGCAGCAGTCGCCAACGGCGCCGATGCCGTCTACCTCGGCGCGCAGCGATTCAATGCGCGGGACGAGGGTGCCCAACTCAGCCTGGCTGAACTCGACGAAGCCTGTCGCATCGCGCACAGCCGCGGCCGCCGCATCTACCTCACGCTCAACGTGCTCGTGAAGCCCAACGAGCTCGCCGAGGCGCTTCTCTTCCTCGGCGACGCAGTCGATTGTGGTATCGATGCGGTGATCGTCCAAGACCTCGGGCTCGTAGCGCTGATAAGAAAGATCTATCCCGATCTCGAGATTCACGGCTCGACACAGATGACGGTGCACGACGGATCCGCCGCCGCGGTGCTCGAAGAGCTCGGCGTGAAGCGTGTCGTGCTCGCGCGGGAGAACACGCTCGACGATCTCAGGGCCATTCGTGAGCGCGTGCCCAACCTGGGCCTGGAGACGTTCGTTCACGGAGCGCTTTGCATCTCGTACTCCGGGCAGTGCTTCATGTCCGGTATGATCTCCGAGCGCAGCGCAAATCGTGGCTCGTGTGCGCAGTCGTGCCGCAAGGACTACGTCCTCAAAGACGCGACCAACGACGCCGAGCTCGATCGCGGTTACCTGATTTCAACGAAGGATCTGGCCGCCTATGAGCATCTTCCGGCCATCGCCGACCTCGGCATCGTCTGTTTGAAGGTCGAAGGGCGGAAGAAGCGGCCCGAGTACGTCGCCACTGTCACCAACGGGTACCGTCAGCTCCTCGATCGGCTCGGTAGCGGCCTAACGACGCCCGCGTCCCCGGAGGAAGTCGAGCCGATGGTGCAGATTTACAGCCGGGGCTTCACGGGCGGCATGTACGGCGGTCGCGATGGCCGAAGCTACGTCACACGCGACCAGCCGGATAACCGCGGCATCGAGATCGGCGTGGTCGTGGGCGCGGAGCGGGGAGAGCTGATCATCGACGCCGATCGCGTGTTGGAGGTGGGTGACGGTGTCGCATTCGTCGCACCGGGCGCCGTGGGGGGGCCCACGGTTGGCTTCGCAGTGACAGCCGTTAGGCAGCTGACGGCATTGCCGCGGCGCCGTCAGGCTTTGCGGACCCGCGTCGACGTGCCCGTTGGATGGCGCGTCATCCGGACATCGCAAGCGAGCCTCCTCGAGCGAGCGCGCGCCAGCTACGCAGCCCTCTCCGCGGAGGCAAAGCAACGGAAGGCGCGCCTCGACGTTCGTGTATTCGGCTCGGTCGGCGCGCACCTGAAGGTGCTTTTCGCAAGCGGCAACGAAACGGTGGAGGTGCGAAGCGAGTCGCAGCTCGTTCCCGCAGCGAAGCACGCGCTGGACCGCACCGTCCTTCGTGAGCAGCTTGGTCGCCTGGGGGACACACCGTTCGCGCTCACGGATGTCGACGATCTCGGCCTGGATGACGATCTTTTTCTGCCGATCCGAGAGCTCAATCACATCCGGCAGTCGGCGATCGAGCAATTGCTGCTGCGACGCGACTGGGCGTCTGATGCTCGCGGCGTTGAGCGCGCAGAAAGAGTCGACAGCGCGGTTGCCTCACTCGATGTCGATCCACGCTCCGTGCCTCGAGCAGGATTCGCCCTCGCGGCGCAAGTGTACCGAGTCGAGGATGCTGAACAGGCGGCACAAGCTGGAGCGACCGAGATCATATTCGATCCATTTCTCCGCCACCCAGCACCCTCTCTCTCGCGCCTTCGTGCGCTCGGCGAGTCGTTAGGCACGCGCGGCGTCACACTCCGCCTGCGGACGCCGACGATCGTGAGACCCGAGGATCGACGCGGGATCGCCAAGTGGCTCGATCTCGGTCTGCCGATTCTCAGCGGCCATCTCGGTCTCGTTGCGGAACTGTCGCGTGCCGGTCGCGACGTCATCGCCGATTACGGTGTGAACGTCATGAATGAGCACACTGCCGCGCAGATCTTTCGACTCGGGGCACAGCGTATGGTGCTCTCAGTGGAGCTCACCGCGGACGAGATGAAGGACGTGGTCGCGCCGTGGCACGGAGCGGGCTTCGACGCCTTCTTGTACGGTCGGCCCGAGGGCATGACCATCGAGCACTGTGTTCTTTCCGCGGCGTATGACCGCGAGCCGACGACCTGCCGTGATCTCTGCGTGAAGCAGCACACGAACGTGACCTTGACCGATCCGGCCGGGTACGACTTCGCCGTCGCAACCGATTCGGCGTGTCGCAACCGGCTGCTTCATTCGCGACCCGTGGAAGGCTCGGAGTACCTCGAGCGCCTCTGGTCTGCCGGCATTCGCGGATACCAGATCGTGTTCAACGTACCGGGCGAGCCGGTCTCTGAGATCACCGCGGCATATCGGCGCATGCTCGATCAGCTCACAGCAGGTCGCCAGGTCACGTACACCGACTCAGAAGCAATTCGAGGGGTGCTAGGCGGAGCGTTCACACGCGGCCACTTCGCGCGCGCGGTATGATCGCGCGCTCTTTCGGTTCGCGTCGCCGTATGGCGATGGCGCATGCCGGCAGAGCCGCGTCGAGTCTCATCTGATGACGCTCTCGACACTCGAGGACGCGCGCGGCGCGCTCCGACAGCATTTTGGCTATCCGGATTTCCGACCTGGCCAATCGCAGGCGGTCGAATCCGTTCTCCAGGGCCACGACACACTCGTGGTCCTCCCGACCGGTGGCGGCAAGTCCATCTGCTACCAGGTGCCGGCACTCATGCTGCCGCATCTCACGGTGGTGATCTCACCGTTGATCTCGTTGATGAAGGACCAGGTGGACGCGCTCGCTCGCCGCGGGCTTCCTGCGACTTTCGTCAACAGCTCGCTCACGTCATCGCAGGTGTCCGACCGGCTCGCGCGGGTGCAGCGCGGCGAGTTCAAGCTCCTGTACGTCGCGCCAGAGCGATTCGACGTCGGTAGCACCGCGGAGCGGTTGAAGGGACTTGGTGTGTCGTTGCTCGCGGTGGACGAAGCGCATTGCATCAGCGAATGGGGCCACGATTTTCGTCCGAGCTACCTCCGCATCGCACAGGTGCGCGAGCGGCTCGGCTGGCCGCCCGTGGTCGCGCTCACAGCAACCGCGACACCGCATGTGCGTGCCGACATCGTGCGCCAGCTCAAGCTCGAGCAGGCGAAGACGATCATTACCGGCTTCGACCGGCGCAATCTGCGCTACCACGTCGTGTCGGCGCGGACCGAACAGGAGAAAGATTCGGCGCTCGTGGGAATCCTCCGATCGACGCCGGGGCTCGCCGTCGTGTACGCATCGACGCGTCGGACGGTGGAGCGCATTACGAATCTGCTCAACGATGCTCGGGTTGCCGCCGTCGCGTATCATGCCGGGCTCGATGACGCGCGTCGGCGAGAGGTGCAGGACGCATTTATGAAGGAGCGGGTGCGGGTCATCGTCGCGACCAACGCCTTCGGGATGGGTATCGACAAACCTAACGTGCGCCTCGTCGTCCATTACGCGATGCCAGGAACGCTGGAGGCGTACTACCAGGAAGCTGGCCGCGCCGGTCGCGACAGCAACGACGCGGATTGCTTTCTCCTGCATTCTTTTCAGGACCGCTTCACACACGAGTTCTTCATCAAAGGCTCGTATCCCGAGCGCACGGTCATCGAAGACGTGTATCGTGTGTTGCGCCGGTCGTCCTCGATGAGCGGTTCGCTCGATGCTACGGCTGAAGACATCGCGGGGAGCGTGCGCGGCAAGGTGAACGTTCGAGAGGTAGAAGGCGCATTACGGATCCTCGCGAGCGCGGGTGCCTATCGAAAGCTGCCGGAGACGGGCTCACGCGCGCAGATCCGATTGCTCGCCACACCGCAGCGAATCAAGCGCGAGCTCGGCGGAACCGACGACTCGTTGGAGCTGGGCCTACTGCGCGCGCTGTGGCGCGCCGCCGGGTCAGCGCTGGAAAACGGCGCGACCATCGACCTCGATGGATTGCCGCCGGGCTTCGGCGGCGCGGGCGGAGTGATCCCTCTCCTCGACGCTCTGCAGGCGCGCCAATTCGTGGAGTGGAGCCGCCTGACGGGTGGAAGCGCGCTCGCCCATCGCGACCGGGAACTGACGCAGTTCGCGATGGACTGGGCGACGCTCGATCGCCGGCGTCGCGCCGAGTTGGCCAAGCTCGACGCGATGCAGCAGTACGCTTATCTGCGCACCTGCCGACGGGGATTCGTGCTACGCTACTTCGGCGACCCAGCCGCGAGACCGGAATGCGCGGGCTGCGACAACTGCCTCGGAACGCACATCACCGTGTCCAATGCGGCCGTGACCGTGCGGCCGAAGAAGAGTAAGCAAACACAAAAAAAGAGGCCCGCGGACGCCTTTGCAGACGCCGATAGGCCGCAGCTCGACAGCGCCGACGGTGCGCTTCTGGACCGCCTTCGTACGTTGCGCCGGGCCATTGCCAAGGAAGAACAAGTGCCAGCGTATGTGGTGTTCCCAGACCGCACGCTCGCCGAGATGGCGGTCCACCGGCCACGAACGACGACAGCGCTCGCCGGGATTCGTGGCGTGGGCCCCACCAAGCTCGAGCGCTATGGTGATCGATTCCTCGCGATCCTGCGCGCCGCCGACGAAACCGAAGCAGCCTAACGACACCCATGGACGATTCACTCTATTTCACCGAGCAGCACCTCGCCACGCGCGAAATGGTGCGACAGTTCGCTCGCGACGAAGTCGCGCCGACCGCCGCACATTGGGACGCCGAGGGAAAATTTCCTTGGGAGAACGTGAAGAAGATGGGCGAGCTTGGACTGCTCGGCGTCCCGTGGCCGGAAGAGCTTGGCGGCGCCGGCCTTGATGTGATCAGCTACATGATCGTGATCGAAGAGCTCGCGAAGGTCGACGCGTCGCACGGCCTCACGATCTCGGCGCACACGACGCTCGGCACATCGCCCATTGTGCGCTTCGGCAACGAGGAGCAGAAGCGGCGATTCGTGCCGCTTCTCGCGTCCGGCCGTGTGATGGGCGGCTTTGGGCTCACCGAGCCCGAAGCTGGCAGCGACGCCGGCGGAACGCGTACGACCGCTGTGCGCAAGAACGGTCGCTATGTACTGAATGGAGTGAAGCGATTCATCACCCACGGCAGCGTTGGCGAGATTTTCGTCGTCACTGCCGTCACGGATCGATCGCAGGGGACGAGGGGCATCAGCTCGTTCATCCTCACGAAGGAGACGAGCGATATCAAAGTGGCCGCATCGATCGGTGTGGGCGATGATCCCGGACTACCCCGCATGAAGGGTTTCCGCGCCGGCAAGAAGGAAGACAAGCTCGGTTGGCGTGCGTCCGATACGGCCGAGCTCATTATGGAAGACGTCGAAGTGCCCGCGGAGAATTTGTTGGGGGAAGAAGGCCAAGGTTTCGTGAACTTCATGAAGACGCTCGACTCTGGCCGAATTGGGATCGCGGCGTTGTCGCTCGGCATCGCCGAAGGCGCCTTCGAACACGCGCTTCGTTACGCATCGCAGCGTCGCCAGTTCGGTCAGCCGATCGCGAATTTTCAGGGCATTCAGTTCCAGCTTTCCGACATGGCGACAGAGATCGAGGCAGGGAAGCACCTGATGTTCCACGCCGCTTGGCTGGCGCAGAATGGCAAGCCGTTCAGCAAGGAGGCGGCGATGGCAAAGCTCTTCTGCTCCGAGCTCGCGATGCGCGCCACGATCAAGGCGGTGCAGATCCATGGCGGATACGGCTACACGAAGGACTATCCAGTCGAGCGATTCATGCGGGACGCCAAGATTTGCGAAATTGGCGAAGGGACGTCGGAGATTCAGCGCATCGTGATCGCGCGGCATTTACTGCGCGAGTTGGCGGATTAGACCGGTGCTTGGTGCGGATTGCTCGGTGACGGTACCTCGAAGAAACAAGCAGCTAGAAACAAGCAGCTAGAAACAAGCAGCTAGAACCGAGCAAGCAGCACCTTCTAAGTAGTTGCCATTGTTGCATAAAGACCCGGGTGTCGTTTATCATTTCGATTGTGACGACTACCGTTGTCCTTCCCACTCGTTTGGCGCTTCGCGACTCGGCGCGCTTCACGAGCCAGTTGTGCGCCGTAGCGGCGATCTTGCTGTCGTTGCTGCATGCGCTCGCCCCCGATTCAGTATACGACCCCGTGCGGAGTGTCGATCGCATGTCGATCCGATCACTGCTGACGCGTTTTCGCAGCACGCGTCAGCCGGATTCGATGTGGACGATCCGCTGGATTGGTTGGGCCCTGACACCTTTTGCCGTAACGTCGAGGCATTCACAGCTGTGGATGGTTCGGCAGGGCAGCAACGACCAACCTCTGAGCCGCGCCCCCAGTGTCGTCGAGTCGCCGACGCCGAGGATTCGCGCGGAGCACGATGAAACGAGAGCTATTGATCAACGCGGCGCAGCGCGAGACGCGCGTCGCGATCTTGGAGGACGACGAGCTAGTTGAACTTCTCGTCGACCGCCCGGATGCCCGGCGCATGGTCGGCGACATTTACCTCGGACGCGTGGACGCAGTGCTTCCAGGCATCCAAGCCGCCTTCGTCGACATCGGAACGGAGAAGAGTGCGTTTCTACACTCGTCCGATCTGGTGTTTCCCGACGACGATGCGGACCGTGATGATGACGACGACGAGTCGGACGACGACGCTCGCGACGAGAAGGACGAAGGGCGAGGCGGAAAGCGAAGCAAGGCGCCGCCCATTCAGGATCTGCTGAAACGCGGGCAGGACATCGTCGTTCAGGTCTCGAAGGAGCCGATCTCGACGAAAGGACCACGCGTCACGGCGCAAATCTCTCTGGCCGGGCGATTTCTCGTGTACATGCCGTTTGCGTCGCGTGTGGGTGTGAGCCGCAAGATCGGCGAGCGTGCCGAGCGACAACGACTCCGTGAGCAGATGCAGAAGCTGCTGCCCGACAATTCTGGCGGCATCATCGTTCGCACAGTGGGAGAGGATGTCACCGAGTCGACCTTCGAGCGTGAGATGAATACGCTCATGAATCAATGGAAGCGTATCAAGCGAAAGACGCACTTCGTTCGCGCGCCGGCATTGATTCATCGCGAGACGAGCCTGACGCGCAGTCTCATGCGCGACGTCTTCAGCACGAAGGTCGAGCAGGTGACGGTCGATTCCCGCCAGGTCTTCAACGAGATCGTCGAATATCTCAAAGGCATCGCGCCGGAGCTCATCGATCGCGTGAAGCTGTATGAGGACGTAGTTCCGCTCTTCGATAAGGCGAACATCGAGCACGAGATCCGCGACCTCTTCAAGCGGCGCTGCGACCTTCCCTCGGGCGGCTACTTGATCATCGAGCCAACGGAAGCGCTCGTGTCCATCGACGTGAACTCGGGCCGTTACACGGGCAAGAAAGATCCGGAGAAGACGATCCTCAAAACGAATCTCGAGGCGGCGCGCGAGATAGCGCGGCAGCTACGCCTGCGCGACATTGGCGGCATCATCGTGTGCGACTTCATCGACATGGAGACGAAGGCGAACCGCGACAAGGTGCTCCAGGAGATTCGCACCCACCTTGGCCGCGACCGCGCGCGCACCAAAGCATTCGCCGTGAGCGATCTGGGCCTCGTGGAGATGACTCGGCAACGCGTTCGCCAGAGTCACCTCCAGAACATGACCGAGTCGTGCCCCACCTGCCACGGAACCGGGCGCGTCTTTACGGCTGAGACGATCATTCGTCGGGTGGAGCGCTCGGTGCGGCGAATGGGGGTAGAAGGACGCCGCGACCACTTGGTGGTGAAGCTGCACCCCGAGGTCGCGATGTACGTGCTGGAGCACGAGAAGGACCTCCTGAAGAAGCTCGAGAAGCTTGCGGGCTTTGCCCTGGAGCTCCGCGACGATCCGCTGCTTCGACCAGACGAGTTCAAGCTAGTCGTGAAGTCCGCGGGGAGGGACGTGACGCAGCAATACGCGGTAGCTTGAGTGGGATGTGGGTTGTGGGTTGCGGTGTTGGAGCCCCGAGCACCTAGCACCGGCCCCCGCACGAGTTTAGGTTTATGGGCTCTACATAACCTTTTCGTACCTTATGCCTTACGCGATCATCAAAACCGGCGGCAAGCAGTTCCGCGTCGAGCCGGGCCGGACATACAGGATTCCATCCCTTCCGGGCGACGCCGGAAGCGACATCGAGTTCAATGAGGTTCTCCTCGGCTCGGATGGCAACAACGTTCGCACCGGCGTGCCGGCACTGTCCGGTGCCAAGGTGACTGGCGCGATCGTCAAGCACGGACGCGGCGAGAAGATCATCGTCTTCAAGCACAAGCGTCGAAAGAACTACGCTCGCAAGCGCGGGCATCGTCAGGGTTTCACCGAAGTCCGCATCAACGACATCAGCCTCGGCTAAGCGAGGGTTTGAAAGATGGCTCATAAAAAAGGCGTCGGCTCTTCACGCAACGGCCGCGACAGCAATCCGAAGTACCAGGGTGTCAAGCGGTTTGGCGGTGAGCGCGTGCGCGCCGGCAACATCATCATCCGTCAGGATGGCACCAAAGTGCACCCGGGCACCAACGTGGGGCTCGGAACGGACTACACGCTTTTCGCGCTGGTGGATGGCGTCGTCAAGTTCGAGCACAAGAATCGCAATCGCTACAAGGTGAGCGTTTACCCGCAGGCTGCCGCCACGGCTGGCGAGTAACGGCCCACTGCGTTCGCTCGAGCCCCCGCACCTCGCGGGGGCTTTCGTTTTTCTAGCGGGCGATGTTCACTTCGATCAGATGTTCACCGCGAGCGCACGATGGCACTCTGGGATCGCGTAAGGACGGAGCTCGATCGAGCGGGCCGAGTCGCACAACAAGCCTTCGACGAGGGCAGGCTGCGCCTCGAAATGATGCGCGCGCGACGTCAGGCTGACAGTGCGGCGCAGCGTCTCGGCTATGCCGTGTATAAGGCGCGCCGCGAATCGCGTCAGATCAGTGACGACGAGTACACGGTGTTTTCGCGCTCGATCGAAGCGGCCGAGGCGGAGGTGGAGCGATATCGCCGGCTGATCGACGAAGCCGCAACGCGCCGCCGGCGAAGCTTTTCACTCACGCCCACGGATCCTGCCTAACGGCGCGGGGCGGGTGGCAGGTGGCGGGAACAGCAGATCCCTCGCTTCGCTCAGGAGATGGTGAGTTGCGCGGTAGGTGAAAGCAGATCCCTCGTCGCTACGCTCCTCAGGATGACAGGTTGGGTGTCATGCACTTCGACGCACAAACTGTAGAACTCGCCACTTCCCATTTACCAGTTCTAGCCAACCTTTCACGGGCGTCGATAATCGGGCGGTAGAGTTTTGTATCGCTGCTCGAGCATGTCTTGGCGCGTCGGGCCGCGTACCTCGCGTCCGCGAATGAAGACGTGCTCCGGCTGTGTCGCGAACTCGAAGGGATCTCCCGACCAGATTACTACATCCGCGTCCTTTCCGGGCTGCAGTGATCCTACCCGATCCGCCACGCCGAAGACTTCGGCTGGCGTGAGCGTAATCGCGCGCAAGGCGTCCTCGCGAGACATGCCGTACGCTACGGCGTTCCCCGCCTCGAATCGCACGTTGCGTACGTTGAACGCTTCCTCATCTCCGCCGCCTGCATTGCCGATGATGACGACGGTAACACCCGCACGACGCAGAAGCCCCGCATTTTCCTGACGGGTGCCGAGGCTAGAGAAGCTGATGGGGATGTTGTTCATCGCACCCGTCAGCACGGGAACGCGCGCGGCCGCCAGCTTGTCGGCTACCATCCACGCTTCGGCCGCACCGGAGATAATGAGCTTGAGATTGTAATCGCGCCCGATCTTGAGCGCGCTTTCGATATCGCTCGCCCGATCCGCCTCCAGCAGGAGCGGTATGCGTCCCTCCAGCACGGGCCCGAGCGCCTCGAGATCGAGCCGACTCGCAGCGAACTGTCGCGTTTGCGCGCGCTCGTAGTCCGCCTTGCGGCGGCTATACGCGCGGGCGTCGTCGAGGACTTCACGAAGACGCAGAAACAGCTCACCGCGGGACTGGGCATTCACCGCCTGTGGATTTCCAATCTGGCCAACCATGGCGACAGGCGAGCGCATCACCTTGTCGGCGGCGCTTCCCTCCACGAGATGCAGTACCGCTGCCTGGCCGGAGAGCAAACCACCGCGCGGCGCAATGACCACCGACGTGATGCCCGCCGCGCGTGCGGGAGGTATGAGAACGGAAACGGGATTCAGTCCGTCCCACACTGTGAACGCCGCGGCGATACCCTCACGGCCGCGCGCCGATACGTTCCGGGTCGCGGCAACAGCGCCGATATCGACGACGGATAGCTGAGTCGCCGCGTTCACGAGTCCGGGAGTGACGACCTTGCCCGTCGCGTCGATGCGTTGCGCATCACCAGGCACGGAGACATCCGCGCCGACCGCGACAATGCGACCATCTCGCATCAATACAGTGCCGCGTTCAATGGGCGCTCCGCTCACTGGATAGACCGTCCCGCCGGTGATCGCAACTGTTTGAGCGCCGATCGGGGCAGCCAGCAGTACCGGCAGGAGAAGTGCTCTCGTTATGCGCGTCATCAGCGGTTTCCTCCGGCCACATCGGGAATGAAGCCCAGCTCGAAATCGGTGCGCCAACGTTGCGCGGGATCGAGCCGATCGAAGAGCATGGCACCGTCGATCCACACTTTCTCCGCTCGTGAGTACACGCTAAATGGATCACCCGACCAGAGCACGACATCCGCATTCTTCCCAACCTCGATCGACCCAATGCGATCGTCGAGACCGAGCGCCCAGGCCGGATTGATCGTCAACCACTTGATCGCCTTGTCTTCGTCGATCGGCACGCCAATCCGATTCCCTTCGGCCATGCCTTTCGCGGCTTCCTGATTGAGTCGCTGCTCACCTGACGCGTCGTCGGAGTGGACGATCGCACGCACACCCGCGCGATCGAGGAGCGCCATGTTTGCGCGGACTGCATCCGCGGCCTCGAGCTTGAACGCACCCCAGTCGGCCCACACGGATGCCGATATTCCTTCTCGCGCGAGCAGATCGGCGATCTTGTATGCCTCCACGCCATGGTGAAACGATCGAATCTTGTATCCAAACTCGTGCGCGATGTCGATCATCTGCGCCATCTCGTCCGCGCGATAGCAGTGATTGTGCACGAAAATGTTGCCACGGAGCACTTCGGCCAACGTCTCGAGACCAAGGTCACGCTGCGGCGGGTCGCCCTGGTGCGTCTCGTTCCACTTGTCCCACTGCCGACGATAGCGTTCCGCCTGAATCCACGCGGCGCGGTAGCCCGCGACATTTCCCATGCGCGTGGACGGACCGCGGTTGGCGTAAACGCGCTTTGGATTTTCTCCGCACGCCATCTTCAAGCCGTACTTCGCGCCGGGAAACTTCATTCCCTGCGCCGTGCGCGCCGGTACCACCTTGAGCACCACGCTGCGGCCCCCGATGAGGTTCGCCGATCCGGGAAGCACCTGCAGCGTTGTGACGCCACCAGCGAGCGAGCGGGGAAACTGAGGGTCTTGTGGCCATACCGAGTGCTCGACCCACACATTCGCCGTGACTGGGTTCGTCGCTTCATTGACGTCGTCCGTCTGCGCGCCGGGATCCGAAGGCGCCGCACCCGCTCCAATATGAGAGTGCGTGTCGATGATGCCCGGCGTCACATACTTGCCGCTGCCATCGATCACCAGAGCGTCAGCGGGTGCATTCACGCTCGCACCAATCTGGGTGATCTTCCCATTGGTGAAGAGCACGGAGCCATTTCGGATCGTGGGGCCGGCCGCGGTGAGAATGGTGACGTTGCGAATCACCGTCGGTCGCGACGCGAACGATCGATAGGTGCTGGGAAACGGATCCGCGTTAGGTATCGAAAGTCCGCCCGCACCCGATGCTCCGGGGCGTGCAGGTGCTTCGCGGCGACCCGTGTCGGGCGCGACGTTTGTCGTGGTGGGCGGCGATTGGCTTGGAGCGGGTGCGCTTTTCGTCGAGCGCGTCGCCGACGAACAGCTCATGAGAATCGTCATCGATGCGACGATGACGGTGCGCGAGAAACGCATGGTGCGGATCGTCTCCGGACGGGTCGATGGTTCGAGTAGTGTGTCGTTCGGCCGAGAAGCTAGGCGGATTGCGCGGCTTCGCCAGAGATGAATTCGACGCGAGCTACGTCATCAGCAAACGAACGTCATCCCCACAAAGGCCGTCCACACCAAGCCGCACCAAGTCGAGAGCAGCCGTGGTCGTATTGACCGTCCATGCGATCACGCGGCCTCCGGCAGCGTGCACCCGCTCTACGAGCTGCTCGTCCACGAGCTTCCATTGCGGCCAGACATCCCCCGCGGAGGCGGCGTGCATGGATCCGATCACATCGCGTGGATACGCATCGAAGAGAATTCCGCGCTGCAGCGACGGGACGAGATGAGCCGAGCGCGCCACGACGTCGTGGTCGAAGCTGTGGACAGCGCAACGTGCGCCGCTCGCGCGAATCGCCTCGATTGCCGGCTTCTCCACGGATTCGCCTTTCAGCTCGACGTAGACCGTCGCCCGTGAGCCAGCGAGATCGAGGACCTGCTCGAGACGGGGGATGAAGATCCCCTGCGCCAGCTCGACCTTTGACAACGCGCTCCATGGCGTCGTACGGATCGCGCGTCCTTGTACGTCGGGGTCGTGATGCACGATGACGACGCCGTCGGAGCTCACGTGTACGTCCAACTCGATCGCATCAGCACCGAGCGCAAGCGCCCGGTCGAACGCCGGGAGGGTGTTCTCTGGAAATTCGCGCGGGGCGCCCCGATGACCGATACGCTCGACCCGTGGTCTGGAGGCCTCAGGGGCGGGTCGAGAAGACGAGCGCAGCGAGGAGTCGCCCTCGGGAAGATCGGCCATTGCCCTGTATATTCACCCCCGCGCCGGTCACGCGGAAGCGGTCAGAAAGCCCTTAACGAGCCATGGCTAACGGCGTCTACCAGCGGAATGGATGACTGACGCTTCGCGGGGTGGCGATGGCCCATCGGATCTGCTTCTCATCGCTCGCTGGAAGAGGGGGGACGAGCGGGCAGCCAGCGAGCTCGTGGCACGCCACGCACAGGCGCTGGCGCGCTTCGCTGCAAGCTTCGGGGCGAGCGACGAGATCGACGATCTGGTACAGGATACCTTCGTCCGTGCGTTCCAGTCGCTCGACGGGTTCCGCGGGGATAGCTCGTTTCGTACGTGGCTCTTCACGATCGAGCGTCGGCTATTGCTCGACCGGCGCCGCGCGGAAAAGCGGCGTCCGAGCCGCGTAGAGGTACAGGAAGGTGATGGCGCGACCGAGTACGACGCGCTCGACTCGATGGTCGCGGATGAGGCGGCGAGCCGCGTCCGTGAGGCGATGACGCGATTGTCGCCCACACAGCGCGAGGTGTTCGCCTTACGAGTTGCACAAGGGTTGTCGTATAAGGAAATTGCCGAACTGGTCGGCACGACTGAAGGCGCCGCTCGCGTGCACTATCACAACGCGATGCGTGCGGTGAAGGAGCAGATCAATGAGTGATTGTCCAAACGCGGAGATGCGCGACCAACTTCCGGACTTCCTGCACGAGCGGCTCCACGAGCACGCTCGAGCGGCGGTTATGGCGCATGTTGCGGACTGCGTGGACTGTCATGTGGAGCTTGCGCTGTTGCGCGAAGCTCGAGTGGCATTGTCGCCGTCGGGGATCGTCTCGATCGATGTCGCGTCCATCACGCGTGTCGTTGTCGAGCGTACGCGAACGCCCGTTTCGGCATTGGCTCGGCGAGGTGTGCGATGGACCGATTGGCGAATCGCGGCCTCGATCGTGGCGTTCGCAATCGGCGCGGGAGCGCTCGCGATCGCGCGCGATGCTCATCAGCAATCAGCCAGCGCGCCCGTGGCGGTTGCAGCGCCTATAGCGAGGGTGCCTAACGTCGGTGGCAGCTCGAGCGTTGCCGAGGCACTCGACCCACGAGATCTCAGACCGAGCGCCGCTATTCGCGAGACCGCCGAGCTCTCCGCCGCGAGCGGAGTGAGTGAGTTGAGCGAGAGCGATTTGCGGAGCCTCGTCGAGTCGCTGAACGATATCGACGCCGTGCCCGCTACTGAGCCAGAGCCCGTCACGGTGCGCGTATCATTGCCGGAGACGGGAACGGACAGCTCGCAATGAAGCGCGATCGGGCGTTTTCCTTGTTCGTGACGCTGGCAACAGTAGGTCTCGCCTTTCCGGCGAGTGCGCAGCTTCGTCCTCGTCGCGAGACGGCGACATCTCGCGTGGGGACCGGGCAGCAGTCGCCCGGCGGGCGGGCGCCAGCTGGGACGAATCGAGCGCAGCTCGAGCAGCGTTTCCGCCAGCGACTCTATGAGATGACCCGCAAGCGCGTGGGACTCTCGGACGCGCAAATGAATCGGCTCGTGCCGGTGAACCAACGCTTCGAGACGCAGCACCGTGAGATCCAGCGTCAGGAGAGGGAAACGCGTTTGGCACTTCGCGACGTACTCCGCGACTCCACGCACGCCGATCAGTCCCGAATCACCGGGTATCTCGACAAGCTCGTGCAGCTGCAACATCAACGCGTAGACCTAGTCGAGCAGGAGCAACGTGACCTGGCGGAATTCATGACGCCGCTGCAACGCGCACGGTATACGGCGCTGCAGGAGCAGGTGCGGCGCCGCATCGAGCAGCTCTTGCGTCAGAATCGCGCGGCGCGTGACAGCGCACTCGGACGGGCGCCGGACGGCCAATAGGGCGGTGCGTTGAGGACGGGCGGGCGAAGCGCTACATTGCGCATCCCGCCCGGGTGGTGGAATTGGTAGACGCAGGGGACTCAAAATCCCCCGACCTTCGGGTCTTGCGAGTTCGAGTCTCGCCCCGGGCACTCGACTTACGACCATCCGCCGCAAGTGTTGCTTCAACACTAGTGACGGAATCGGTAGCTCGTGTCGATGTGCCCACCCTTGCGGTAGGTCGCCGCAACCCATGCTCAACACGCCCAGAGTACTCGCACTGCGAGAGACCCTCGTACGCACGGCCGCCACGCTCGCCACGTCTGCCTATCGCGGATCGGACAAGGAGCTGCGAGACCAGGTCTGTTTGGTCGTCGAGGACCTGAAGGCTGCGGGATGGCCGCCCGAGCGCGTGATCGTCGCCATCAAGGAAATCGCTATGGACGCCGGTTTGCGCGCCACACAGCGGGTGCTGTCGCTTCGCGATCGTGAGCTCGCGGGGCGCGATGAACTTATGGTGAAGATCGTGCGATGGGTCATCGAGTGCTACTTCGACGTGATGCAGCCCGCATAACGGGCCAGCAGTCCAGAGTGCCGTCACGAGTGCTGTCACTTCTTCGCCTCCTGCGGCGCAAGCCGCTGTTGCTGCTTGACCCTTAGGCGCGCTCCCTTGATCTGCATGCCGTAGCCTCAGAGCGGGAAGCCGCGGGGACTTGGCGTTCCGAAGCGCGTGCTGGCCCACGCACACCGGAGAGACGGGGGAACCAGCAACGGCCGAACGTCATTGGCCCTCGCTGGGTGTGAGGTTAGGCAACCGATGCAGCAGCTCGATCGAGCGCGACGCATTGAAGCGCGGCGGATCCAGCCTTTCTCCTCGAGGTTGTCGAGGTGCTCCTTAACGGTCGCGAGCGACTTATAGCCAAGATGGATCGCGATCTCGTCGTAGGTCGGCGCGAACTGCTGCGCGTCGATCGACCGCTGGATGAACTCGAGGATCTCAGCCTGGCGCTTCGACAATGAGCGACGGCTTCGCCTCCGCGATGACGTGCCCGCATTGCGGGCAGACGAGCGCACCCACCCCGGGGACCGGGGCACTCATTGGCTGCCCCGTGCACTGGTGGCGGATTCGGTAGCGAGATCGCGTCCCGACGTCGCAGAAGGCGGCACTACCTGACTAGGGTCAGGGTCCTCCTCGCCAGTCTAGACTTGCCTAAGTCGCTGTCCCGCGCGACTGTTCCGTCCTGCCCAGTGCTTGACTCAAAATCCCCCGACCTTCGGGTCTTGCGAGTTCGAGTCTCGCCCCGGGCATTCGCCGCGTATCGCGTCGGAGGGACGCCTAACGACTGACGCAGCATCGCGTCGTCCCAGACACAATCCGAACAGGCGCCGCGCTTGTGGACCACGGCGCACGCTGGCAGAGTTGACGACTATCTCCTGCCACGGACGTCTGCATGGCAAGCTCCACATGCACGATTATGTCGCGCCGTCCGTTCCTCCCAGTGGCAGCGGTCTCCCTCCTATCGCTCGCCTGCGCATCGTTCGGCAGCGGCAGCAGCAACATCATGCCCGGCCTACCACGCCACACGGGACCAGCGACGATATTCGCGCCCGGAGTGGTCTCGACGGGAGATGTCTTTGCCTCGACTTTTTCCCCCGACGGACGTACGGTGGTCTTTACCAAGTTCTCACCGCCGAGAATGACGCTGATGACGTCGACTCTTCGGGACGGTGTGTGGAGCATCCCCGTCGCTCTGCCGTTCTCGGGTCGCTACCGCGATCTCGACCCGTCATTCACACCCGACGGTAACCGCCTCTACTTCTCCTCGTGGCGACCAATAGACGAAGCCACGCTCGACACCATGAACGCGTCCGACACCTGGTATGTCGACCGCCGTCGTGACGGCTGGGATGCTCCCATACGGCTGGCCGAGCCGGCGAATAGCGGGGAGATCGACATGTATCCGAGCGTCACGCGGAGCGGTACCCTGTATTTCGACAGCTTTCGCTCCACGCCTCGCCGGCGCCTCGTCTATCGCGCCGAGCGGCGCGGCGACGGCTCGCTTGCGACGCCGGTTGCATTGGACGCAACGATCAATGCTGATTCCGGCGCGTCGAATCTCTTCGTGGATCCGTGGATCCGGACGAGCGTTACATCATCTTCGCGGCGAACCGACCGGAAGGCGCTGGCGCTCTCGATCTCTACATCAGCGTGCGGGAGCAGGATGGGACGTGGACGCCGCCGAGAAATCTCGGTCCTGATGTGAATTCGAATGGCTCGGAGTTCTGCCCGTTCGTCTCCCGGGACGGTCACTACCTGTTCTTCACGCGGATCTCGCCTCCGGGCACCACGCCAACGACGCGCAATATCTTCGTGGCGCGTTTCGACGCGCTGGCGGCGGTAAGTCGTTAGGCGGCCGCCCGAGAGACCTCCGAGGCAGGGAAGAGAAGATCCTGTCCCTCCTTTCAGCATGCGGAGGCAATGCCGGAACGGCATTGTGGCGCTTCGACTTGCCGCTCCAATGGGGGCTCCCTAGCTTACTTCGCCCGCGCCGGATTCCCCAGGCGTTTTCCGAGACAGCCCCTTCGTCAGCATGGCAACATATAAGTTCGCGAGAGTACCCTCTGAAGGCGATCGCATCGGCTACGAGGGTGGCGCGTTGCGTGTCCCGAACAATCCCATCATTCCGTACGTCGAAGGCGACGGCACCGGCGCTGACATCTGGCGCGCCTCCGTTCGCGTTTTCGACGCGGCCGTCGAGAAGGCGTACGGGGGCGAACGCCGCGTCCACTGGATGGAAGTCTTCGCGGGCGAGAAGGCTTACACGAACCACGGTGACTGGCTACCGCAGGAAACCGTGGACGCGATGCAGGAGTTTCGCGTTTCGATCAAGGGGCCGCTCACGACGCCGGTTGGCGGCGGTATTCGGTCGCTGAACGTCACTCTTCGCCAAGTTCTCGATCTGTACGCGTGTATCCGGCCCGTTCGCTATTTCGAAGGAGTGGGCAGCCCGATGCGTGAGCCACAGAAGCTGAACATCGTGGTTTTTCGCGAGAACACCGAAGATGTCTACGCAGGGATCGAGTGGAAGGCGGGAAGTCCGGAGGCGAAGAAGGTGCGTGACTTCCTCGTCGGTAACTTCGGCGTGGAAATTCGTGAGGGCTCCGCGCTCGGGGTGAAACCGATGTCCGAATTCGGCTCGAAGCGCCTCATCGAGATGGCGATCCGCTACGCGATGAAGCACTGCCTCCCCTCGGTGACGTTGATGCACAAGGGCAACATCATGAAGTTCACGGAGGGCGCTTTCCGCGATTGGGGCTACGATCTCGCACGCACGAAATTCTCGGCCTCTACTGTGAGCGAAGCCGACCTCGGGAAGGGGGGCAGCGCGGCGCGGGCGGATGCCGTGGTCGTGAAGGATCGCATCGCCGACTCGATGTTCCAGCAGCTGTTGCTTCGGCCCGATGAGTATTCCGTCATTGCGACGCCCAACCTCAACGGTGACTACGTCTCGGACGCCGCGGCCGCGCAGGTTGGCGGACTGGGAATGGCGCCGGGCGGCAATGTCGGGGACGGACTCGCTGTCTTCGAGGCGACGCACGGCACGGCGCCGAAGTACGCCAATCTCGACAAGATCAACCCGGGCAGCGTCATCCTCTCCGGCGCGATGATGTTCGAGTACATGGGCTGGACAGAGGTGTCGGAGCGAATCCTTCGCGGCATCGAGAACGCGATTCGCTCGCGACGGGTTACTTATGATCTCGCGCGCCAAATGCCTGGATCGACCGAGGTTTCGACGTCGGAATTCGGCAACCAGGTCATCAAGGGGATGGGGTCGTGAGCCGTCGCCCGCCCGTGCGCCACTCCCCGGTCATTTCATGAGTCTTGCACTATCAGCGCGCGCCGCGGATCTCGCGGCGCTGGAGACGTCACTACTCGTCCTCGTATTGCCGACGAACGCCTCCATTGACGATATACTCAACCCGCTCGACCGTCGCATTGACGGCATTCTGCGGCGCACGCTGGAGCGGCGCGAGTTCCGCGGCGGTCGCGACGAGATGTTGCATCTCTCGACCGCAGCGGCTGGTGTCGAGCGCATTCTTCTCGTTGGGATCGGCAAAGCAGAGGATCGTGCGGCATCCCTCCGACGAGCGGCTGCTCTCGCCGCTCGGCAGGCGAACAAGCTGGGCGCCAAGCGCCTCGCCTTTTTTGCGGCAGCGTTGACAGAGCAGGAAGCCGAAGCCGTGACGGTGGGCCTTACCGCCGGCGCGTGGGACTTTAGAGAGCTCAAAACTCCACCGCCAGCCGACGATCGGCGTGACACGCTCGAGGAAGCGGTCATTCTCGCGGGCAGCGCGGGAGCGCAGCGTGGCGTGACGACGGGAATTGCCATCGGCGAGGGGCACTCTCTCGCGCGGCGTCTCGGCATGTTGCCAGGCAACATGTGCACACCCGACTATCTCGCGGAGACCGCGCGGGAGATCGCGCAACGATACCGCATGACGGCAACTGTGCTTGGTCGCGAGGAGATGGAGCGTGAGAAGATGGGCTCCTTCCTCTGCGTCGCGCAGGGGACGCCCGAAGATCCGAAGCTGATCGTTCTCGAGCATCGCCGCGGCCCGCGCGACGCGAAGCCGATTGGCTTGGTGGGGAAGGGACTCTGTTTCGATTCCGGCGGTATCTCCATCAAGCCGGCGCAGGGCATGGAGTGGATGAAGTTCGACATGTGCGGCGCCGCTGGAGTGCTCGGCGCCATGGAGACGATCGGGCGGTTGGAACTTCCGGTGAACGTCGTGGGTCTCATTGGATCGACGACGAACATGCCTTCGGGAACGGCGGTAAAACCGGGCGACGTTGTGCAGGCGAGCAATGGCAAGTACATCGAGATCATCAATACAGACGCTGAGGGGCGACTCGTGCTCGCCGACGTGCTAGCCTACGCGGCGCGCTACAATCCCGCGGCTGTGATCGACGCAGCAACGCTTACCGGGGCGTGCGTCATCGCTCTTGGGCACACGGCAACTGGCGTCATGGGCACGGACGAGGCGCTCGTTCAAGAGGTCCTCGATGCGGCGAAGCGCGCGGGGGAGCCTGGGTGGCCGCTCCCACTTTGGGATGATTACAAAGAGCTCATCAAGTCGGACGTCGCCGACATCAAGAATTCGGGCGGCCGTCCTGCGGGCACTATTACAGCCGCGTTGTTCCTGAAGGAATTCGCCGAGTCATACCCCTGGGTGCATTTGGACATCGCCGGCACCGCGTATACCGAGTCTGACCTGGGCACGATACCGCGAGGTCCGACAGGCGTTCCGGTGGGAACGTTCGTCGAATTCGTGCGAGGACGGACGCGCTGATCGGGCGGACGCGTCGCCTCGCCGTCGTCGTCGGCCTCGGCCTGCTGGTCGGGGCCGTTTTGCAGCGCACGGCCGGTGCGCAAGCCGATACGTCACACGCGCGACGCGATAGCTCCCGCGTTCGGCGCGATAGCACACGGCGCGACAGCGCGACGATAGTCATTCCCGCGCGGCGGACGGCCGATTCGACGTTACGCGACACCCTCGCCAAGCGAGATTCGCTCCATCCCCCGGCCACTCGGTACGATTCGATCAAGGCGCCATTCGCGCGCGCGCCGATGCCGGTGCCGCTCGAAATCGGCCAGCAGCTCGTGTTCGATCGGGCGGCGCTCTTCGCCAGCGGTGCTGTGACGCTTCAGGATCTTTTCGATCGCATTCCCGAAGTGACCGGCCTCCGCTCGGGATGGATCGCGGCACCGATGACCGCTGCATTCATGGGCGACATGCGGCGCATTCGCGTCTTCTTCGATGGTGTGGAGTTCGACGACCTCGATCCGCGCACCGGCGGCGTACTCGATCTCACCGAGGTGCCCCTCTGGCCACTCGAGGAGCTGCGCATCGAGCGTGGTGCGACTGAGATTCGTGTCTATACCAGAACCTGGCGCGTCGATCGAACGACCCCGTACACGCGCACGGACATCAGTACGGGCGATCAGCAAACGAACCTGTATCGAGGATTTTTTGGCAAGCGCTGGAACGCCGGTGAAGGAGTCCAGGTTGCGGCACAGCAGTATGGTACTACGCCCTCTCAGCGATTTAGCCCGAGTAGCGACGGATTGGCGCTCCTCGGCCGCGCGGGGTGGGCACGCGGCCGCTGGAGCTTCGACGGCTTCGCCTTGCGGACCAATCGCAATCGTGGCGCGATCTTGCCCCAGCAGATTCGCGGTGTGGATCTGCTCGACACCGTTCCGAAGCTCCAATCGTCGCGAACTGACGCGTACTTACGAGCCGGCTACGGGGATCCTGAGGCGGGTCCCTGGCTCCAGGCAACCGCGGCTGCCCTGAGCTACACCATCAACAACAACAACTCCGCGGCAGTAACAACGGATACAATCGCCGACTCGACGCGCTTTCAAGCCCAATACCTGGTGGGCGGCGGCTTCTCATTGGGGCCGCTGCGCCTCAGTGGAACGGAGCGACTACGAGTCGCGGACAACGCGCGAATATGGACGCCGTCGGGCCGCGTTGAATTCCAGACAGGCCCATTGGCCGTGAATGCGTTCGCAGAAGGCCCCGGACAAGACTCGATCGGCCGGGTGGAAGTCGCGGCACGTCTAACGCCCCTGTCATTCATCAGTATCATGGGGACGGCCGGTAGGAGCACCGAGCGATTCGGCGCGGGACAAACCACCGCTACCGATTCGAGCACGGCGGCAAACTTCCTCCGTGCGGAGGCCGCCATTCGTGTCTTTGGTCTCTGGGTCGGCGGTGGGGTGGTGCGGCGCGACAGTCTCCTGCTCGTTCCCCCACGGGTCTTTGGCTCGCAATACGTTGCCGTCGAGTCGCCGTCCGCAACGGGATTCATCGCGAAGATCGATGGGCGCATCTACCACGCATTGCGCGCGAACATCGTCGGGATTCGGTGGAACGATTCAGCCGCGTTTTACCAGCCCCGATATCAGACGCGAAGCGAGATATATGTTGCCACGAACTGGCTGAGCCGCTTTCCGAGCGGAAATTTCGGCATCCTCGCGTCGCTCGTCCACACCTACCGATCGAAGACCTACTTCCCGATCTCGACTTCCAGTGCCGGAGCAACAACCACCACGTCTGTCCCAGATTCGAGGATCTACGATTTCCATCTCGAGATCCGGATCGTGAGCGCGATTTTCTCCTATCAATTCAGGAATATCCGAGGCGACCCCTACCAACTCGTGCCCGGTTATCTGATGCCACGACTCAACCAGTTCTATGGCGTACGCTGGGAGTTTTGGAATTGATAATATCATTATCAAGCAATAGCTTAGGCGCTTGTCCATGATACGGAGCATGACCGGTTTCGGGGCCGCCGAGGGCAACGTCGGCGGTGCCGTGGTCGCCGTTGAAGTCCGATCGGTGAATCACCGGTTCTTCAATCCTTCCATCAAGCTTCCGTCAGAGTTCGCACGTTGGGAGGGCGAGGTTCGCGAGACGCTTCGCAAATCCATCACTCGCGGACACGTCACGCTCTTCGCCCGCGTCGCGCGCGAGCAAACAGAAGGTCGCATCGACGAAGCTCGCTTCGCTTCGTACGTGCAACAGCTCCGCGAACTCCAGCAGCGGTACGGGCTGGACGCCACGTTGGATGTCGGAACGATCCTTCGACTCCCTGATGTATTGAGCGCACAGGACGGGATCGAAAGCACGCCCGGAACGGCGCAGGAGCTCGTCGATATCGTGGGTCGTGCAGCGGCTGCGATGGATGCCATGCGCGTAGCAGAGGGTGCGAGACTCGGCGCCTACATCGACGAGCGATTGCAGCTCATCGCGGAGTCGGTCGAACGGATCGCCGAGCGCGCGCCATCCCGGCTGATCGAGCAACGGGACAGGCTGCGGCTGGCGGTGCAGGAATTGGCCGGAGGCATCGCGCTCGACGAGCAACGACTCGCCCAGGAGATCGCCCTTCTCGCGGACCGATTGGACGTGAGCGAAGAGATCGCACGCTTTCGCTCGCATCTGGAGGCCTTTCGCGCAACATTACGCGACGCGGCGACAGACGGCGTAGGCAAGCGCCTTGGCTTTCTTCTCCAAGAGTTGCTTCGCGAGGCGAACACGACGGGCAGCAAGGGCAACGATTCGGTCATTCTACAAGACGTCTTGGCGATCAAGGAGGAGCTCGAGCGAATTCGGGAGCAGGTGGAGAATCTGGAGTGAATCCGTTTCCCATCATTCTCTCGGCCCCGTCGGGTGGCGGAAAGACGACGATAGCCCGGGAGCTCCTGAGGCAGCGGCCGGACCTCGGATATTCGGTTTCGTGTACTACACGAAACCCCAGGGTCGGCGAAGTGGAGGGAAAGGATTATTATTTCCTGTCACGGGCCGACTTCGAGCGGCGGCGCGATGCAGGTGAGTTCGCCGAGTCGGCCGAAGTGCACGGTAATATGTACGGCACGCTTCGATCGGAAATCGAGCGTGTGTTGGGAGGGGGACGACACGTGGTGATGGACATCGACGTGCAGGGGGCGGTACAGTTCACGCGCGCCTTTCCGCAGTCGGTGACGATTTTCGTGCTTCCCCCTTCGGCGGAAGTGTTGCTGGAGCGACTTCGACACCGACAAACGGAGTCGAGGGACCAGGTGGCGAAGCGTCTGAGCTCGGCGCTGCAGGAATTACAAGCAGTTGACCAGTACCAGTACGTCGTCGTCAACGACGAGTTGAGCAAGGCGGTACAGCGCGTTTCAGCGATCATCGACGCCGAAGTCGTGAGTCGGGAGCGGGTGGCCGGGTTGCGGCATCAGGTCTCGCTTCTCGTCCGTCGACTAGAGCAGGAAATTCGGAATTGAGCGTTCTTCAATCGAGAGAGACATCCAATGCGTGTTTTTACACCGAGTGACGTTGTTGGCCGGACTGGCGATGCAAAGGACCGGGCAGCGAACAAATATCTTGGCGTCCTCATTGCCGCCAAGCATGCCCGCGTGTTGAACGAGTTCCCCCGTGACCGATCGTCGACGCGCGAGAAAAAGCTGACGACCCGCTCGCTGGAGGAGTTGGCGACGGGGAGTATCGTGTATCGCGTCGTGCCGCGGCGCCGCGCCGAGTAGGCGCCGCGCCGGCCACCGCGACCGCATGCGGCCGTTCGACCGACGTCGCGTCCTGCTTGGCGTCACCGGCGGCATCGCGAGTTACAAGTCGGCATGGCTGGCGCGCTTGTTAGGCAAGGCGGGCGCCGAGGTCGACGTCGTCCTCACGGCGGCAGCATCGGAGTTCATTGGCCGCGTCACCTTCGAGGCGCTGACAGGACGTCCCGTCCACTCGGGACTCTTCGACGCGGGACGCGCTCTCGACCACATCAAGTTGGCCCGCGAGGCGGAAGCAATCGTCATCGCGCCGGCGACCGCGGATTTCATCGCGCGCGCCGCTGCTGGGCAGGCTGGCGATCTGTTGGGCGCGGTGCTTTTGGCGACGAACGCTCCGGTTCTCATCGTGCCCGCAATGAACGACGCGATGTGGGCGCATCGGCAGACCACCGAAAACGTTAGGCATCTTCGTGAGCAGCTGGGGTACAGCGTGCTGCCGCCGGAGGAAGGGACGCTCGCCGCGGGCGAAGGGAGCGGGCCGGGCCGGATGCCTGAACCGGAAACGATCTTCGCCCACGTTGGCCGGTTATTGGAGCCAAAATCTTTGTTGAGCGGCCGGCGTATCGTCGTCACCGCCGGGCCCACGCGTGAAGCGATCGATCCCGTGCGCTACATCAGCAATCGGAGCAGTGGCAAGATGGGCGTTGCGATTGCCGCCGCCGCGTGGCGGCGCGGCGCGGAGGTTGTTCTCATCGCGGGGCCGCTGACCGTTCCGTTGCCGGTGGCCGTGACGATGAGAGAGGTAGAAACAACGGAAGAGATGGCTGCCGCGGTCTCGAATGAGCTGCCAAACGCGACGGCTTTGATCATGGCGGCCGCGCCTGCCGACTTTCGCGCTGCGCATCCCGCACATTCCAAGATCAAGAAAAAGAACGCACCGCGGGCGATCGAGCTGTCGCCGACGCCAGACATACTCGCGACCACTCGCGCCGCGCGCGGGAAGGATGCGGTCATCGTCGGGTTCGCACTAGAGACGGACGACGCGATTCGCAGCGGACGAGAGAAACTCGAGGCAAAGGCATTAGATCTCGTCGTGGTGAACAATGCACGCGAACTGGGCGCCGGCTTTGGCGTCGATACAAATCGCGTGACGATCCTTGGCCCGAACGGACAGGAAGACGCGCTTCCGCTGCTCTCGAAGGACGCGGTAGCCGATGAGATTCTCGATCGCGTGGAGGGACTGCTCCGTGACCGATCCTAGAGAGCGGCTCCGACGGTATCTCGAGCAACGGCGTGAGCTAGGGGAGCATGAGCTCGTGCTGGACCAACTCAGCGTCGAAGACGCGCTGCGCATCGTTGCTGGTGCCCGGCGCGGTCACGGCACAGAGGATCCCGCGCGGCCGAGTGCAGACATTCGACACGCCCCGCCACCAATGCCGGAACCGAGAGTGGAAGAGCCTGCGCCTAACGATTGGCGCGAGACGTTGCGTGCTGTCGGTGCCGGGCCGACGGTGGCGAAAGGCGAGCGTGCAGCCGCGAGTCCGACGCGTATGCCGGAAGGCATTCCGGCATCTACGCCGGAAGTGGGAGGGCAGCTCGCTCCCTCTGGCATCGTGGTCGGCACGACGTCGCGTGAGCTTTTTGGTGCAGGCGGACCGTCACTCGATTCGCTCGAGTCAGTTGCAAAAGCGATTGCGACATGCACGCGGTGCCCGCTCTATGCGACTGCGAAGAATCCGGTACCGGGTGAGGGAAATCCGAACGCGGAGCTCATGTTCGTTGGCGAAGCGCCCGGCGCCACCGAAGATGAAACCGGTCGGCCATTCGTAGGGCAAGCCGGTCAGTTGCTCGAGAAAATCATTGGAGCGATCAAATTCAGCCGCGACGACGTTTTCATCGTCAACGTGCTCAAGCATCGGCCTCCCGGAAACCGAAACCCGCGCCCGGAAGAGGTTTCCGCGTGCAGCCCTTATCTAGTACGTCAGATCGAGCTCATAAAGCCAAAGGTGATTGTCGCGCTCGGAACATTTGCCGCCCAAACTTTGCTCGAGACAAAACTTTCTATTGGGAAGCTTAGGGGCCAGATTCATCGCTACTACGGGGTGCCACTCGTCGTGACGTATCACCCTGCCGCGCTGTTGCGGAATCCCTCCTGGAAGCGCCCCACCTGGGAAGATGTCCAGCTCGCCCGTCGAATACTCGATCGCGCCGTCAGCGGCGCGTGATCCTTATCGCGATCGTCGTCCGCCGTACTCCGAGGATGCCGAGCAAGCCGTACTCTCGGCAATGCTCATGGATCAGGACGCGGTGCTCCGTGCAACGGAGACCGTGGACGACACGATGTTCTACGCGGAGCGTCATCGGCGAATCTTTCGCGCGATGATTGCGATCGCGGAGCGGGGCGGTGTCGTCGACCCGCTGACGCTCTCCGAAGAGCTATCGCGTCGCTCGGAGCTCGAAGCGTCGGGCGGCAAAGATTACGTGGGCTTCCTCGTCGATGTTGTGCCGACGGCCGCGAACATCGATTACCACGCGCAGATCGTAAAAGAGAAAGCGCTGCGGCGACGATTGATCGAAGTCTCCACGATCATCGTCCAGGAAGCGTACGAAAGTCAGCTCACGAGCTTCGAGCTGCTCGATGAAGCCGAATCGAGGATCTTTCAAGTCGCGCAGGCGCGCGCGCGCGAAGGATTCACGCGCATCAAGGAGCTGCTCTGGCCCACGATGGAGCGGATCGAGGCGCTCCAACATGGCGGCCAGACTGTCACCGGAGTCGCGAGCGGCTTCTCCGATCTCGACGAGCTGACGTCCGGCTTCCAGCCCGCGGATCTCGTTATCGTCGCGGCACGTCCGTCGATGGGTAAGACCGCCTTTTGTTTGAACGTCGCGCAACACGCCGCCATCGTCGACCAGGTACCCGTCGCGTTCTTCTCGCTCGAAATGAGCAAGGAGTCGCTCGTTCAGCGTATGCTCACCTCCGAAGCGCGCATCGACGCGCAGCGGTTGCGCAAGGGAATGCTCCGCGACGACGACTTTCCGCGCCTGGCCCGTGCGGCCGGCATATTAAGTTCGGCACCCGTGTGGATCGACGACACACCAGGCATCACGCTCCTCGAAATGCGATCGAAGGCTCGCCGCCTCAAGGCCGACTCGGGTGTGAAGATGGTAATCGTGGATTACCTCCAGCTCATGCAAGGCCCGTCGCACTCGGAAAGCCGGCAGCAGGAAGTAAGTATGATCTCACGAGGCCTGAAGGCGCTCGCAAAGGAGTTGAGCGTTCCCGTAATCGCGCTTTCGCAGCTGTCGCGTGCCCCGGAGCAACGAACGGGCGAGCACAAGCGGCCGCAGCTCTCGGACCTTCGCGAATCGGGAGCCATCGAGCAGGACGCCGATCTGATCATGTTTCTCTATCGGCAGGAGATGTACGATGGCCCAGTCGATAAGGACGGCAATTCGCTCGAAGGGAAGGCCGAGGTCATCATCGGCAAACAGCGCAACGGCCCGACAGGCGTCGTCAACCTACATTTCCATAAGCAGTACACGCGGTTCGAGAACTATTCGAAGCGGGGAAGTGAGTAGGGTTGTGGGTTGCGGGGACGAGAGCTATCAGCGAACAGTCCATAACTATCAGGTAGCAGGAACGAAACGTCGATAGGGTTCTCAGTTCTCGCTCAGCCTCTCGTTCGTGCCCCGCGCCCCAAGCATCCAGCACCGAACACCGAGCACCAATCACCGAGCATGGCTCGCACAAAGACCGTTTATCGCTGTACCGAGTGCGGCGCTGACTACTCCAAGTGGCAGGGGCGCTGCGATACTTGCGGCGAGTGGAATACGCTCGTCGAGGAGATCGCCGCGCCCAAGGTAGCGGCTGTGGGCGGCTCCGCGCGACGCATCGGAGGGACGCGTTCGTTAGGCGAGGGAGGAAGCATCGCCGTCACGCCGCGCTTGCGCGACGTCAGTGGGTCGGAAGCAAAGCGCTGGGCGACCGGACTGAAAGAGTTCGATTTCGTCATCGGCGGCGGCATCGTGCCCGGCTCAATGATCCTCATCGGTGGGGAACCGGGAATCGGCAAGTCGACGCTGCTACTCCAAGTCGCGGCGCGTCTGCAGGAAAGCGGACACCCAACGCTCTATGCGTCCGGCGAGGAATCGCCACTCCAGGTCAAGCTCCGCGCCGACAGACTGAGCGGCGACGCCGGCGATGTGCAACTGCTCGGCGAGACCAACCTCGAAACGATTCTTGCCACCGCATCGGCCGCCTCGCCATCGGCATTGATCGTGGATTCGATTCAAACCGTGTTCACCGCCGATCTCGAAGGCGCTCCGGGCAACGTTGGGCAGGTACGGGAATGTGCCGCCCGATTGATGCGTTTCGCCAAAGAGAGTGGAACGACCGTCTTCGTCGTCGGGCACGTCACGAAGGGCGGTGGGATTGCCGGGCCGAAGACGCTCGAGCACATCGTCGATACGGTGCTCTATTTCGAGGGGGAAAGCACACTCGATCATCGTGTGCTCCGCGCGACGAAGAATCGGTTCGGTTCCGTCGACGAGATCGGCGTCTTTCGCATGTCCGAAACGGGTCTCGATCCCGTCGAAAATCCCTCCGAGCTTTTCCTCGGCGATCGGACGAGTCATGCGTCGGGAAGCGCCATCACGGCGCTTCTGGAGGGAACCCGTCCGGTGTTGATCGAGGTCCAGGCACTCGCGGCGAAGGCAGGCTTCGGAACACCACAGCGCGTCGCTACGGGATACGACGGACGCCGGCTGGCGCTTCTTCTCGCGGTGCTCGACAAGCGCGCCGGCCTCTCCTTCGCCGCGCTCGACGTTTTTCTCAACGTCGTCGGTGGCGTTAGGCTGCAAGAGCCGGGAGGAGATCTCGCGGTTGTTGCCGCCCTGGCGTCCAGTGTCTACGAAAGGCCACTCCCGGCCGATGCGGTATTCATCGGCGAAGTCGGGCTCGGAGGCGAGGTGCGACCAGTATCGCAGGTGGAGCGCCGCGTCGCTGAAGCAGCGAACATGGGGATGACCCGCGTGTTCGTGGCCGAGCGGGGCGTGCCGAAGCGGGTAGCGGCAACACGGGACGTGCAGGTTACCGGCGTTCGCACGATCGGAGAGCTCTTTCAACGACTTTTCGCGTGACCGCCGCGGCCACCCTCGATTCAGATCCATCGAGACGCGGGGGGGACGTCGGCGTCATAATTGTCGCCGCGGGGGCCAGCACACGCGCGGGTCGATCCGATGCGGAATTGAAACAGCTGCGATGGGTGGCCGGGAAGCCGATGCTCCTGCACAGCCTGCAGACCTTCATGGCGCGCTCGGACGTCGTGAGCGTGGTCTGCGTGCTCCCGGCGCGTTACGCAGGTGATCCTCCACCGTGGGTCTTTCAGTGCGACGTCGCACGGTTGATGATCGCGCCCGGTGGCGCAACGCGAACGGAGTCGGTCGCCAATGGTCTCGATGATCTGCCTGACGAGGCACGCGTCGTTCTCGTGCACGACGCGGCGCGTCCGCTCGTCGATGATGCGACGATCGATCGTGTCGTGGACCGTGTTCGCGCTGGGTCGTGTGCCATCGCCGCATTGCCCGTGACGGACACGCTCAAGGAAGTGGACGACGCGAATCAGATCGTGCGAACCATCGATCGATCGCGACTCTGGCGCGCGCAGACGCCGCAGGGCTTCCCGCGCGAGACTATCGTGCGCGCGCACAATGAGGCGCGAACATCACGGCTAACGGCGACGGACGACGCGGCGCTCTGCGAGCGGCTGGGCATACCCGTCCTCGTCGTGACGGGAAGTGAGCGTGCGCTCAAGGTCACGACGGAGGAGGACTTCGCGCGGGTCGACGCGTTGGCGAGGACGGCGCCGTGACCGGCGTGCGCCGTGAGGACCTCGCGCTCCCCTTTTGGTCACCCGAAGAGATTCACGCCGCGACGCGACTGGCGCTCGCACACATGGAGATGCGCCGCGTGCTCGCGTATCCAACGGAGACGGTGTACGGATTCGGTGGCGCGATCGATCGTGACTCAGTGGACGCCCTGGTGGAGATGAAGCGCCGGCCTCTCGCCAAGCCATTTCTTCTTTTGGTCGCCGGCAGCGACATGATCGAGCGACTCGATTTGCATCTGCCAAGCTACGCCGCGAATCTTGCCGCGCGACATTGGCCCGGGCCGCTGACGCTCGTATTGCCGGGCGGTGAGCGCCGCGTGCCCGATCGGTTGCGCGGGCCCGAAGGCGGGATTGCAGTGCGCTGGACGAGCCATATGGGTATCGCACGCCTCATCCGCGCACATGGTGACGCGATCACTTCCACGAGCGCCAATCGACCGGGGGTTCCGCCGGCCATGTCGGCGGGAGAGATTCTCACCCAGTGGAGCGCCGCCATTGCGCGTGGGCAACTTCGAGTTCTGGACGGCGGACGATTGACGCCATCACCACCATCGACTGTTGTCGACTGCACCGGCCGCCGGCCGCGGGTGATACGTCCTGGAGCCATTCCCGCGGCCCGGTTGCGAGAGAGCGTGCCCAACTTGATCGGAGACGCGTGATCGCATGAAGGTTCTGTTCGTCTGTACGGGCAACACGTGCCGCAGCCCGCTCGCGGAAGCAATCGCGCGCAAGATCAGCATCGAGCGCGGATTGTCGGACGTCGAAGTTGCAAGCGCGGGCACGAGCGCATGGGATGGAGCGCCTGCCTCCGATGGATCGCTGCTCGTCGGCATGGAGCGCAACATGGACCTGAGCGCTCATCGCGCGCAGTCGCTCAATCGGGATCTGGTGCGTGACGCCGATCTCATACTCGCCATGGGACCGCATCACCTGGAGCGCATCGAAGCGCTCGGTGGAAGCGGGAAGGGATTTCTCGTCTCCGACTATGCCTCGTATGGCGCGTCCATGCGTCCGATCAGTGATCCGATCGGCGCGGAGCTCGAGGTGTATCGGGCGACGACAGACGAGCTCGAAGAAGAGATTCGGCGTGTGATGGATCGAATCATGGCCGAACGGTCCTCCGGCACGACGTGATCAAACGACCGAAACGGCTCGTCCTGCTCGGTCGCTCGCTCGGTCATTCGCTCTCCCCGGCGTTCCAAAACGCGGCGCTGCAGCACGCGAATCTCACGCTGCGGTACGAGGCGCTCGACATTCCCGCGAGCGCTATCGATGACACGTTGCAACAGCTCGCCGCGGACGACGCCGCCGGAAATGTCACCGTTCCTCACAAACAGGAAATCCTTTCGCGCTGCGACCGGCTGCTCGCACTCGCTCAGCGCGCCGGCGCGGTGAACACCTTCTGGTTCGAGCGCGGTGAGCTCATTGGCGACAACACCGACGTGGCAGGATTTCAGGCGGCCGCACGACAGCTGTTGCAGCGCGAACCGAGCGACCTCACAATTGGTTTGCTCGGCGCCGGCGGCGTCGCGAGCGCCGTGCTCACGGCGATTGAATCATGGAAGGACTGTCGGGTGCTCGTGCATAACCGCACTTCCGAACGCGCCGCGGCACTGTGCGCACGATTTCCGTCCGTCGCGCAGTGGAGCGATGTCGACGAGCTCGCCCGAGAAGCGGATCTTGTGGTGAACGCGACAACGGTTGGTCTCCGTGATTCCGAATTTCCCATCGACCCCTTCCGACTGCGCTCCTCCGCGATGGTGCTCGATTTGGTCTATCGTCGCGGAGAAACGCCGTGGGTGCATGCGGTGCGTCAACGAGGCCTTCGGGCGCTCGACGGCCTCGTAATGCTCATCGAGCAGGGCGCGGCGGCCTTCGAGCGATGGTTCGGATTTCCTCCTGATCGCGATGCGATGTGGCGGGCAGTGCGCTGATCTCGCTGAGCCGCTTTGCGGACCCTGCTCGGCGCTCCATGGCGGCGCTCGGCGATCTGCTCCTGCCTCTCGCCTGCGCGTCCTGCGGTCGCACGCTCGATCATGGTGAACCGGGCATCGTGTGCGGGAGGTGCTGGTCGCGACTTCGTGTGCTTCCGGTTCCGCGCTGCGAGCGCTGCGGACACCCACTCTCAGACAGCTGTCGCTGGTGCCTGAATCTCCCGCCGCATGTCCGTTGCGCGCGGAGTGTCTGCTGGGCGACGGTCGACACCGGCCAGCGCATCGTGCACGCGCTCAAGTACGAAGGCTGGTGGCGCGTCGCCACTGGAGCGGCGGCACGTATGGCGCGGCTCGATTGGCCACGGGACGTCGTGGAGGAGCGGGCGGCCTTGATACCCATCCCGCTCGCCGCTTCCCGCCAGCGCCAGCGTGGTTACAATCAGAGTGAATGTTTGGCGCGTGCGCTCGCGCCGCTGTGGAATGTTCCCGTGCGTGTGGATCTACTCGTGCGATCGCGCTCGACACAAACACAAACGCGGCTCACGCCGGAAGAGCGTGTGCGCAACGTACACGGAGCTTTCTCGGCGACCTCCGCGGCGCGCGAAGCGTTGCGCGGGGCTCACGTCGTGCTCGTCGACGACGTGGTGACGACCGCGGCCACACTCAACGCGTGCGCGGCGGTGCTTTACGATGCGGGCGCACGGATCATTAGCTATGTCACTTTTGGTCGGGCACCAGCAATCGGCGACCACGTTTAACGGAGAGGAAACTCGGGATGGCGATTCGCGTCGGTATCAACGGTTTTGGCCGGATTGGCCGGCAGGTAGTGCGGGCGGCGAAGCTCCAGGGCAAGAACGACATTGATTTCGTTGCTGTCAACGATTTGACCGATACGAAGACGCTCGCGCACTTGTTCAAGTACGATTCGGTGCATCGTACCTACAAAGGTGATGTCGGCGTACGCGATGGCTCGATCGTCATCGACGGAGACGAGATCAAAGTGCTGGCGGAGAAGGACCCGGCGCGGCTGCCGTGGAAAGATCTCGGTGTCGACATCGTGTTGGAGTCCACCGGCCGGTTCACGAACGCGCCCGATGCGCGGAAGCACATCGACGGCGGTGCAAGAAAAGTGATCATCTCGGCGCCCGCGAAGGGCGAGGACATCACGATCGTGCTGGGCGTGAATGAGAAAAAGTACGACGCCACGAAGCATTCGATCATCTCCAATGCTTCGTGCACGACGAACTGCTTGGTGCCGATGGTGAAGGTGATTCGCGATGCATTTGGCTTCGTGCGCGGCTCGATGGTCACGATCCACAGCTACACGAACGATCAGAACGTCCTCGATCTGCCGCACAAGGACTTGCGGCGCGCGCGCGCTGCCGCTCTTTCGATCATCCCGACCACCACAGGCGCAGCGAAAGCGACATCGCTCGTTATCCCCGAGCTGAAAGGCAAGATCGACGGCATCGCGATCCGGGTTCCAACTCCCGATGTGTCGCTCACCGATCTAGCGGTCGTCGTCGAAAAGCCGGTGACCGTCGACGCGATCAACGACGCGTTCCGTACCGCCGCCAATGGCCCGATGAAGGGAATTCTGGAGTACACCGACGAGGAGCTGGTGTCGTCGGATTTCATTGGCAATCCGGCCTCGTGCATCTTCGACGCAAAGAGCACGAACGTGGTCGACGGATTGTTGCTGAAGGTGTCGGGGTGGTATGACAACGAGTGGGGCTACTCGAGCCGATGTGTGGACCTCTTGCGCTTCATCGGGAACCAGGACTGAGAGAGTAAGGCCTAGGGACTAGGGGCTAGATTGATCAGCCCTGGGCCCTAGGTCCGGAGCGCCTACTGCATTCGTCCCCACTCATCGCATGAACAAGAAGACCATTCGCGATCTCGGCGACGCTGATCTGCGCGGCAAGCGTGCGCTGGTCCGCGTCGATTTTAATGTGCCGCTCGACGAGCATGGCCGTGTCACTGACGACACCCGCATTCGGGCCGCTCTACCGACAATTCGCTACCTTCTCGACCGCGGCGCGCGCGTCGTGCTGCTGTCGCATCTCGGCCGGCCAAAAGGCAAGCCCGAAGCGAAGTATTCCCTGGAGCCGGTGGCGCGTCGGCTGGGGGAACTGTTGCCTAACGAGGACGTCGCCTTCATCGAGAGCACCGACACCGACGAAGCGATGAAGGCCACGCGACAAGGGGGTCGGGTCGTATTGCTGGAGAACACGCGGTTCCTTGGCGGCGAGGAGACGAACGACGAACGTCTCTCACGCGCGCTCGCGGAGCTGGGCGATCTGTACGTCAACGACGCGTTTGGCTCGGCGCATCGCGCCCACGCCTCCACGGAGGGGGTGGCTCGCTATCTCAAGCCGGCAGTCGCCGGGCTGTTGATGGAGCAGGAGCTTCAGTACCTCGGCGCAACCATCGCGGAGGCAAAACGGCCATTCGTCGCCGTGCTCGGGGGCGCAAAGATCTCTGGCAAGATCGACGTCATCAAGAATCTGCTCCCCAAGGTCGACCAATTGATCGTCGGCGGAGCGATGGCGTGTACGTTCTTCAAAGGCATGGGGCTCGAGACGGGTAAGTCGTTGGTCGAAGCCGATCGCGTAGATATGGCGAAGGACCTGTTACGAACCGGTGGAAAGAAGCTTTCCCTTCCATCCGACGCGACCGTTGCACCCTCGCTCGACGACCCCACTGACGGCCATGCCGTTAGGCAGGATCAAATACCGCCGAACGAAGCGATGTTCGACATCGGTCCGGAAGCCGCGCGGCAGTTCGGTGATATCATCGCGGGCGCGAAGACGATCATCTGGAATGGCCCCATGGGCGTGTTCGAGAAACCTCCATTCGACGCTGGAACGCGTGCGGTCGCGGACGCGATGGCCACGGCGACGCGGAATGGCGCCACTACGGTCGTCGGGGGCGGCGACTCCGCGGCAGCCGTCGCGGAGCTCGGACTCGAGGACGCGATGAGCCACGTTTCCACGGGCGGCGGTGCATCCCTCGAGCTGCTCGAAGGAAAAGTCCTCCCTGGTGTCGCTGCCCTCGACGATCGCACAGGCGGCGGAGGTACGCGCGCGGCATGATCAAGCGTCCGCTTTTCTTCGCCAACTGGAAGATGAATCACGGGCCTTCGGAGGCCCGTGCGTATATGGCGGCCTTTCTCGGTATCTTCTCGCCGCACGAGGATCGGACGATCGCCATGTTTCCGCCCGCGCTGTCACTTGCGACCGCCCGCGACGCACGGGCGGATCGCACGGATGTCCTTCTCGGTGTTCAGAACATCTATTCCCGCGACAAGGGAGCGTTCACCGGGGAGAACTCGGCGCCCATCGCGCGGGACGCCGGGGCGCAGCTCTGCCTCGCAGGACATTCGGAGCGACGGCATGTCTTCGGAGAGACGAATCTCGACGTCGCGCAAAAAGTCGCGATCGCGCCCTCATTCGGCCTCACACCGGTGCTGTGCGTGGGGGAAACGCTCGCGCAACGGGAGATGGATGCCGCCGAGACGATCGTGAAGGAGCAGCTCGAAATTGGCGTGAGCCAGCTGCCGAAGAGCGATATTTCCGAAATTGTGATTGCGTACGAGCCCGTGTGGGCGATTGGGACCGGTCGCAGCGCGACGCCAACCGACGCGTCGTCAATGCATCGCGTGATTCGCGACACGCTGCGGGAAATCGCCCCGAACACGGATCGGATTCCGATCCTTTACGGCGGCAGCGTCAACACGAAGAACGCAGAATCTTTACTGCGGGCCGATGGGGTCGACGGACTCCTCGTTGGGAGCGCGTGCCTCGACCCTGAAGGCTGGGCACAGATATGCCGCACTTGACGTAAGCGGCTAAGTTGCGTGATATTTATGGCTTACACCGCCAACCGATTCCCGAGTCAGCTTAAATGTTGTACACGTTCTTGATGGTGCTTCTCACCATCGACAGTATCGTTTTGATTGTCGCCGTGCTGCTGCAAAGCGGCCAAGGGCAGGGCCTCGCCGCAACCTTCGGCGGCGTGAGCAGCTCCGCGAGCTCCCTGTTCGGCACGCGGCAGACTGGCAATCTGTTGACGAAGGCGAGCTGGTGGAGCGGCGGAATCTTTCTTTTCCTCGCTTTCATGCTGTCGCTCGCGTCTTCTCGAGGCCGCGCCCCGCGTTCCGTGCTCGATCAGGCTTTCCCGAATGTCCCGGCATCGGCACCGGCCGCGCCCGGCAATGCGGGAACGCAGTCGCCGGTTCCGTTGACACCGGCGCCACAGCCTGCTCCCGCGGCTCCGAACCAGGGAACGAAGGCGCCGGCAAAGCAGCCATAGCGAGTGACATCTCAGTGAGCGATCGGTCCGAACAACCGGGGTTCCTTCTTCTCGAAGACGGGACCCTTTTTCACGGCGCCGTCCGGGCAGATTCCGGCCCGACGGTAGCTGAAGTCGTGTTCACGACGAACATGAGTGGATATCAGGAGGTCTTCACCGATCCCTCGTATCAGGGGCAAATCGTCGTGATGACCGCGCCGATGATCGGCAACTACGGCGTCAACGAGAGCGATCCCGAGTCCGCGCGTCCACAAGTGGCGGGCGTCGTTATGCGCGAGCTCTCGAAGAATTACTCGAGTTGGCGAGCGGAAGGCGATCTGGGCTCATGGCTGAGAGACAATCGAATCCCGCTGCTCGAGGGGGTCGACACTCGGCGACTCACGAAGCATCTGCGGACGGTTGGCGTCATGCGCGGGGTGATCGGGACCGGTGAATCGCCGGCTGCGGATGCGACGGCGGCGATCGAGGCGTGCCCCTCCATGGAAGGATTGGATCTCGCCTCACGCGTCTCGACGAGGGAGCCCTATCTCTGGGGAGACCCGCGGGCGCCTTGGCACATCGTTGCCTACGATTACGGCATCAAACGAAATATTCTGCGCCTGTTCAGCGATCACGACTGTCGCGTGACCGTTGTACCGGCAATGACCCCGGCTGAAAGCGCGCTCGAGCTCAGTCCGGACGGCGTTTTTCTCTCCAATGGACCGGGCGATCCGGCAGCCGTGGAGTATGCGCCCGGCATCGTGAAGAAAATTGCTTCGAAGGGCGTACCGCTCTTCGGCATCTGCCTTGGACACCAGATCATCGGACTCACCTATGGTGCGGACACGGTGAAAATGCCGTATGGCCACCGCGGCGGAAATCATCCGGTGCGGGAGATGGCGTCCGGGCGAGTTTTGATCACCTCGCAGAATCACGGATTTGCCGTGGAAGGTGGCGAATCCGGCATTACGGGCGTCACCGAGTTGGAAGTAACGCACGTGAATCTGAATGACGGGACCGTCGAAGGGCTCCGACATCGCGAGCTGCCGATTTTTGCGGTCCAGTATCACCCGGAAGCGGCCCCGGGTCCGCACGACGCACGTCCACTCTTCAATCAGTTTCTCGACGTGGTGCGAAAACAGTCGTCGCAAAGTGACTCAAACTCTTGACACATAAGAGTTAACGGCGGTAAGTTCGGCAGGCGTCCACGGCAGAACTGCGCGCTCACACGAGGCGAATTCATGACCAAAGCAGACCTGGTCGAAAGGGTCACGGAACAGATATCACGGACTGCTGGTCCGATGATTTCGAAGAAGGACTGCGCGCGCGTCGTCGATTCCTTTCTCGAGGCGATCAAAGAAGCGCTGCAGAATCAGAAAAACATCGAAGTGCGCGGTTTCGGCACGTTCAAAATCCGACATCGCAAGACACGGATGGCGCGTAACCCACGCACCGGTTCGCCAGTGGAGGTCTCCGCGCGACCCGTCCCAGTGTTCAAGCCGTCGAAGGAGCTTCGCGCCATGGTAGCCGGCGTGGAGGAGAGCGACATCGAAGACGAGCCGGAAGAGATCGCCCAGTAAGTTGCCCCGCTTCGATTTGAGCCCGGCGCGCTTGCGCCGGGCTTTTCATTGCCGGTGCGCTTTCGGATCCACTTCCTCGCCAGTAGGATGTAGAATCCCATCATGACCGTCACTGTTCTTCTCTTCGCCTCTTATGCCGATGCGCTCGGTCGCTCGACGATCGAGCTCGACCTCGCGAATGGCGCTACGGTGAAGGATATGATGGATCGCGTGCGCGGCATGGTCAGCGCCGAGCGACTGCCGCCGGCACCATTGGTCGCAGTGAATGAGCGTTATGCCTCTCCCGACCGTGAACTGCGCGCTGGCGACGAGGTCGCTCTTATTCCTCCCGTTGCCGGAGGGTGATCATGTATTCCGCGATCGTCGACCAGACAATCGACCCGACGACAATCCTTTCGCGCGTCGCCAGCAAGGGGAATGGTGCCACCGTGCTCTTCCTCGGAACAGTGCGAGATGTGAACGATGGCCGGGATGTCACCGGCATCGAATACAGCGCCTATCGATCGATGGCGGAGCGTGAGCTTGCGGCGATCGTCCAAGAGGCGGCGGCCCTCGCGGATACCAACGACATCGCGGTAGAGCATCGGCTCGGTACGCTCACCGTGAGCGAGTGCAGCGTGGCGGTCGTGGTGGGACACCCGCATCGCGGTCGCGCGTTCGAGGCGGCCCGTTACGTGATCGAGGAGCTGAAGCAGCGCGTGCCGATCTGGAAGCGCGAGCATTATGTGGATGGCACGCGCGAATGGGTGAGCGCGTCGAATGCGCCACTTGCGTCAGAACTGGTTGACGTGGGAGACGTTCCGTGACGGAAGCGTTGCGCGATCAATTCGGGCGCAGCATAGAGTATTTGCGCATCTCGGTGACAGATCGCTGCAACTTTCGTTGCCTCTATTGCATGCCTGTCGAAGGTCTCGCGTGGCTGCCGAAAAACGAGATCCTGAGTTATGAGGAGATCGCGAACGTCGTCGGGCAACTCGCGCCGCTCGGATTGCGGTGTCTGCGCATAACGGGTGGCGAGCCAACGATTCGGCCACAAGTCGAGCAGTTGATCGCGATGTTGCGTGCAATACCGCAGGTCGAAGACATCGCGCTCTCTACAAATGGTGTTCGGCTGCCCGAGCTTGCGCGCGCGTTGCGCGATGCGGGGCTCGATCGCGTGAATATCAGCGCCGACAGCTTACGACCTGACCGTATCGCGTCGATCGCACGACGCAATCTTGGCTTCGACCCGGTTGGCGCGGCCTCCGCCGCGGAAGCGGTTGGCTTGGGGCCGATCAAGATGAACGTGGTGGTGATGCGCGGCATCAACGACGATGAGATCGTCGACTTCGCGCGGTTGACTCTGAATCATCCCTGGCACGTGCGATTTATCGAGTTGATGCCGGTCGGTGGACTCCGCGAGCTCACAGCGGAGCATATCCTGCCCAGTGATGAGGTGCTCGAACGAGCGTCTGTGCTCGGGCCGCTCGAGGCAGGCGGCGGACCGTCGCGTGGCAACGGACCCGCGGCCTACTATCACTTCGCCGGCGCCCCGGGCTCCGTCGGTGTGATCACGCCGATGACGCACACGTATTGCGGCTCGTGCAATCGCGTGCGGCTCACCGCGGATGGACGATTGCGGACGTGCTTGTTCGGTGATCACGAGGTCGATTTGCGATCGCCGCTGCGTGCCGGTGAGACACTCGAGCCATTCTTTCGTCGCGCCTTGGCGGAGAAGCCAAAGGAGCACGCGCTGCTGCAGCTGCGCGTTGGCGGATTGCGTGCACTGTCAGAGGTTGGTGGCTGAGCGCTCCGCGCCGTGCGGCCAACTACACGCCGCGCTCCGGACTGGATAGGTTTCCCACGCACGACCTATCCACCTCAAGCTCAACGATCGACATGGTCAACAAGATTACGGTTGTCGGCGCCGGGAACGTTGGCGCGACGACCGCGCAGCGAATCGCGGAGAAGGAGCTCGCGCGCAGTGTCGTGATGGTCGACGTCGTCGAAGGCGTGCCGCAGGGCAAAGGCCTCGACCAGTGGCAGTCCGCACCGATCGAGGGATTCGACTCGCGTATCATCGGCACGAATGGCTATGACGAGACCAGCGGCTCCGATCTCGTCGTCATCACCGCCGGCATCGCGCGCAAGCCGGGTATGTCGCGTGATGATTTGCTCAATACGAACGCCGGCATCGTGCGCGATGTGTCGGAGCAGATCAAGCGCTCCTCGCCTAACGCGATCATCATCGTCGTCTCGAATCCGCTCGACGTGATGTGCTACGTCGCGAAACAGGTCACCGGTTTTCCGCGCGAGCGCGTGATCGGGATGGCCGGCGTGCTCGACACGGGGCGCTATCGAGCGTTTCTCGCCGAAGCGCTGGACGTCTCGGTGCGGGACATTCAAGCGATGGTGCTTGGCGGTCATGGGGACACGATGGTTCCGCTGATCAGCTACACCTCGGTGAGCGGAATTCCCGTGACACAACTCCTCGAGCGCTCCCAGCTGGACGCAATCGTCGACCGCACCCGTAATGGCGGCGCGGAGATCGTGAAGTATCTCAAGACCGGCTCGGCGTATTACGCACCGTCCTCGGGAGCGGTGCAGATGGTCGAAGCGATAGTTCGCGATCAGAAGCGCATACTGCCATGCGCGGCGTGGCTCGAAGGCGAGTACGGCATGTCCGGCCTCTACCTTGGTGTTCCCTGCAAGCTCGGCCGGCGTGGTCTGGAGCGCGTACTCGAAGTTCAGCTCACGAGCGAGGAGCGCACTGCCCTCGCGAAGAGCGCGGATGCCGTGCGTGAGCCGATGAAAGCCGTGAAGCTCTGATCGCCGACTTCGCGATCGATGTGGTTCGTCCAGATGTATCGTTCGACGATCGGTAAGAAGATCATCATGGCGGTGACGGGGCTCATCGGCATTGGCTTCGTCGTCGGTCACATGGCGGGAAATCTCCAGGTCTTCGTCGGACGTGACAAACTGAACGCGTACGGGGCGCTGCTGCACGGGCCGTTAGGCGAAGTCCTCTGGCTCGTCCGAGTCGTTTTGCTCGTCGCCGTCGTACTGCACGTGCTCATGGCCTACCAGCTGACGATGCGCGCTCGCGCGGCGCGTCCCGTCGGCTACAAGGAGCGAGCCCCTCAAGTCAGCACCTGGGGATCGCGCACGATGCGTTGGGGCGGGGCACTGCTCCTGCTCTTCATCATCCTTCACATACTGCATTTCACCACCGGCCACGTCGATCCGGCGGACTGGCACGATCGGCTCGACACCGTAGGCCGGCGCGACGTCTACGGCAACCTCGTTGCGAGCTTTCGCATTTGGTGGGTTGCGGCGTTTTATGTGCTCGCAATGCTCTTTCTCGGATTGCATCTTTATCATGGCGCGTGGAGCTCGGTTCGGACGTTAGGCTATGCGAAGTCGTCGCCGAATCCACTGCGTCGTCGTATCGCGCTCCTCGTCGCGGCGATTGTGTGGCTCGGCTTCACTATCGTGCCGCTGGGCGTGCTCGCGGGTCTCATTCATTAGACTATGGATCTTCGCGCGCGCATTCCGTCCGGGCCGATCGAGCGAAAGTGGGAGAAGCACCGCTTCGATATCAAGCTGGTGAACCCAGCGAACAAGCGGCGCTACACGGTCATCGTCGTCGGGACGGGGTTGGCGGGTGGCGCCGCGGCGGCGTCGCTCAGCGAGCTCGGGTACCGCGTCAAGGCGTTCTGCTTTCAGGATTCGCCACGACGCGCGCACAGTATTGCCGCGCAGGGCGGCATCAACGCCGCAAAAAATTATCAAAACGACGGCGACAGCATTTACCGCCTGTTCTACGACACCGTCAAAGGCGGGGACTTTCGCGCCCGCGAAGCCAACGTCTATCGGCTCGCTGAGTTGAGCGTTCGTATAATCGACCAGTGCGTGGCGCAGGGCGTGCCATTCGCGCGCGAGTATGGCGGGCTACTCGCCAATCGTTCCTTCGGGGGGGCGCAGGTGTCCCGTACCTTCTACGCGCGTGGTCAAACCGGCCAACAATTATTGCTTGGCTGTTATCAAGCCCTGGAAAAGGAGATCGCGAAAGGCGGCGTGACGATGTATCCGCGGACGGAAATGCTCGACCTCATCGTCGTCAATGGTCGCGCGCGTGGGATCGTCGTTCGCAACATGGTAACCGGAGCGATCGAATCGCATCTTGCCGATGCGGTGATCCTCGGTACCGGTGGGTACGGAAACGTCTTCTATCTGTCGACGAACGCGAAGGGATCGAACGCGACGGCGATCTGGCGCGCATATCGCCGCGGGGCAGCGTTTGCCAACCCATGCTTCACGCAGATCCATCCAACATGCATTCCGGTGAGCGGCGACTATCAGTCAAAGCTCACATTGATGAGCGAGTCGTTGCGGAACGATGGCCGTGTTTGGGTGCCGAAGCGCAGCGGCGACGACCGGCCGCCTAACGAAATACCGGAGGACGAACGGGATTACTATCTCGAGCGCAAGTATCCGAGCTTCGGGAATTTGTCGCCGCGCGACATTGCATCGCGCGCGGCGAAAGAAGTGTGTGACGAAGGGCGTGGCGTAGGCCCGGGCGGCCGCGGCGTCTACCTCGATTTCTCCGATGCGATCAAGCGGCTCGGCGCTGACCGCATTGCGGAGCGATATGGGAATCTCTTCGAGATGTATGAGCGCATCACGGACGAGAATCCATACGAAGTCCCGATGCGCATCTATCCGGCGGTGCACTACACCATGGGCGGATTGTGGGTCGATTACAATCTGATGAGCACCATCCAGGGTCTTCACGTGATCGGCGAGGCCAACTTCTCCGATCATGGGGCCAATCGGTTGGGCGCGAGCGCGCTGATGCAGGGGCTCGCCGATGGCTACTTCGTCATCCCGCTCACGATCGGCGACTACCTCGCCTCGGCAAAGCCCGAGCCGATGACCGAAGAGCATTCCGACGTGCTAAGAACCCTTACGGATGTTCGCGAACGAACCAAACGCCTAACGTCAATCCGCGGCGGCCGATCGGCGACGTCCTTCCATCGCGAGCTCGGGCGGATCATGTGGGAAGACTGCGGCATGGCCCGCGACGCCGAAGGCTTGCGGCGGGCGCTGGAGCGGATTCCGGCCCTGCGCGAGGAGTTTTGGAGGGAGCTGTATGTGCCAGGCAGTGGTGAGGAGCTGAATCAGGAGTTGGAACGCGCGGGACGCGTGGCCGATTTTCTCGAGTTGGGTGAGCTCATGTGCATCGATGCGTTGCATCGTGAGGAATCATGCGGTGGCCATTTTCGCATGGAGCATCAAACTCCTGACGGCGAGGCGCTGCGACATGACGACCGGTTCGCGTACGTTGCGGCGTGGGAGTTCGCAGGCGATGGGAAGGCACCCATCCTTCACAAGGAGCCGCTGGCGTTCGAGAACGTCGCGTTGGCCACGCGCAGCTATAAATGAGAGACGCGTGGCGCATGGCGTGGGACGCGAGCGAGCGAGCGAAATGAGCTAATCATGGACTTAACACTTCACGTGTGGCGACAGGCATCTGCAGAGAGTCGCGGCTCATTCGTTACGTATGAGGCGAACGACATCAGTCCAGAGATGTCGTTTCTCGAGATGCTCGACGTCGTCAACGAAGGGCTCGTTGCAAACGGCAAGGAGCCGATCGCCTTCGATCACGATTGTCGCGAGGGGATTTGCGGCTCCTGCGGTGTGATGATCAACGGCGTTGCCCATGGCCCGATGAGGGCGACGGCGACGTGCCAGCTGCACATGCGCACCTTCAGCGACGGTGATGTGATTTGGATCGAGCCCTGGCGTTCGCGCGCGTTTCCAGTCGTGAAAGACCTCGTCGTAAATCGTGGCGCGCTGGATCGGGTGATCGCGGCCGGCGGATACATCAGCGTCAACACGGGCAATCCGCAGGAGGCGAACGCGGTGCCGGTGCCGAAGCAAGATGCGGACGCCGCGATGGACGCGGCCGCTTGCATTGGTTGCGGCGCCTGCGTGGCAGCGTGCCCTAACGGGTCCGCCTCGCTCTTTACCGCGGCGAAGGTGTCTCATCTCGGTTTGCTTCCGCAGGGTCAACCGGAGCGCATGCGTCGCGCGCTCCGCATGGTCGCGCAGATGGACGTCGAGGGATTCGGTCACTGCACGCTCTTCGGCGAGTGTCAGGAGGCCTGTCCGAAGGAAATCAGCATCGACACGATCTCCCGAATGAATCGTGATTATCTGCGCGCTATCGTTCAGCAACGCGAGGAGAAGGCGTTGGCCGGTGCCGGGTAGCTGGCCCACTTGCTGCAGCCGCGGGTTGGAACTCGACGCTGGGGAAAGACACCGTGGAGCAACGACCGCAAGAGAATCCATTACGAACGGATCGTTATCGCGATCCGGAAGCCGAGCTCGGCGGAGCGGACGACGTCGAAAAGACGACGTACGTCGTGGGCGAGGGAACTGACCCCAACGCGCGGAAGGGTGGCGGGCCGGCCGCTAGTGGCGCCGGCCGCGGAGCCCCGACGATGGTTCTGATTGTCGTCGTGGTGCTCGCCTTATTGGTGGCGCTGGCGTATGTCATCGGGCTGATGCGGTAGCCGCATCAGCGGGCGGCCGGTCAGATTTTCGGCAGCGTCACGCCGTGCTGGCCCTGGTATTTCCCCTTCTTGTCTTTGTACGAAACCGCTGGCTCCTCTTCGCCACGAAAGAAGAGCACCTGCGCGATCCCCTCATTGGCGTAAATCTTCGCCGGAAGCGGAGTCGTGTTCGAGATCTCGAGCGTGACGAAGCCTTCCCACTCGGGCTCGAACGGCGTGACGTTCGTGATGATGCCACAGCGCGCGTAGGTAGACTTGCCGACCGTCACGGTGAGGATATTCCGCGGGATGCGGAAATACTCCACCGAGCGAGCGAGCGCGAAGGAATTCGGCGGAACGATGCAGACGTCGCCCTCGAATTCAACGAACGACTTCGGATCGAAGTTTTTCGGATCGACGATCGAGTTCAGCACGTTCGTGAAGATGCGAAACTCGCGCGCGACGCGCATGTCGTAGCCGTACGAGCTGACGCCATAGGAGATGACTCCAGCGCTCACCTGACTTTGCTCGAACGGCTCGATCATTCGCTGTTCCGCGGCCATGCGCGTGATCCAGCGATCGGACATTAGCGACATTCGTGTCGCGTGGCGTGTGGCGCGCGAAGTACGGCGCGACAAGTTGGAGATGGCATGGAGGCCAAAGCTAGGCAAGCGTGACCACATCGCCAAGCATGGCACGACAATTCCTCGCCGTTCGCCGGTCGCGCGCCCAGCAAGAAGCACCGCGCGCATCGCGCCGTTGACACTGCGTCTCGGACCCGGATAGTTTTCGCACACTTAGTGAAAGTTTTCACGAAGTCGGGAGATTATGGAACGCGCGTACGTGCCGGTTCTGCTGCTTCTCGGGTTCGTGGTGTTCAACGCAGTGTTGATGTTGGGCTTGTCGGCGCTGACCTTGCGCGCCCGACCCACGCCGGTGAAGCAGACGGCGTATGAGTCCGGCATTCCGCCACTCGGTGATGCGCGAGAGCGCTTCTCCGTCAAGTTCTATATGGTGGCGGTGCTGTTCATCATTTTCGACATTGAGACCGTCTTCATGATTCCGTGGGGCGCGCATTTCCGGCAGTTGTCGTGCGCGCGTCCGCTGCTGGGCGGAGCGTGCCCTGCAGGGAGCGTATCGCTCTTCGGGTTCACGGAGATGGTCGTGTTCATCGTGATCTTGCTCGTCGGCTTCGTGTACGTGTGGAAGAAGGGAGCGCTGCAATGGGATTGAGCCGTCGGCCCGACACCACGAGCACGCAGGTCATGGGTGGAAGCGACCCATGGGTGACGACCCGCTTGGACTTTCTGGTGAATTGGGCGCGGGCGAACTCGCTCTGGCCCATGCCGTTCGGCACAGCATGCTGCGCGATCGAGTTCATGGCGACGGCTGCAAGCCGCTTCGACCTCGCGCGCTTCGGCATGGAGCGACAGAGCTTTTCGCCTCGTCAGGCAGACGTGTTGATTTGCGCTGGTCGCGTGCCGTTCAAGCTGGCTCCGGTGCTTCGGCGCATCTGGCAGCAAATGCCGCAACCGAAGTGGTGCATCTCGATGGGCGCATGCGCGTCGAGTGGTAACGGGATCTTCGATAATTACGCGGTGGTGCAGGGTATCGACACGATCATTCCCGTGGACGTGTACGTGCCAGGTTGTCCGCCGCGTCCCGAAGGCCTGCTCTACGGGATCATGCTCCTACAAAAGAAAGTCATGAACGAGCGCTCTGCGGATAAATCGCTGCGCAACGAGATGGAGCCAGATCCGACCAGTCAACTGTACATTCCACCATCGGTCATCGACGAAGTGTCGGAGCCGTTCGGCAACTCGGTTCATCAAACGCGCAGCGGGCTGTGAGCACCACGTTCAAGACGGTTCACGCGGGAAGCGCACAACCGTCGGATGCGCCGGCGCCCGCGACGCCGAAGGCGGTGCCGCATCGCGGCGGCCCCGCGAACCCGAGCGCGGCGGCGCTGCAGCAGCAATTTCCGAATTCGATTCGCGCTGTCACGGTCTGCTGGGGCGAGACCACCGTCGTCGTCGACAACGCGTCCCTGCTCGAGGTGGTGCGCTGGCTGCACGACGATCCATCGCAGCGCTACGACTTTCTCGCTGACGTGACCGCCGTAGAGTTTCGCGATCTCGAACAGCCGATCGAAGTCGTGTGGCATTTGCGTTCGCTTCCGTATCGGCGCTTTCTCCGTCTCAAGGTATTGTTGCAGAAGACAGTAGCGCTGGAAGTGCCGAGCGTGTGGAGTGTCTATCGCGCCGCGGATTGGATGGAGCGAGAGTGCTATGACATGTTCGGCATTCGCTTCAACGGACATCCGGATCTGCGGCGACTATTGATGTGGGAGCAATACAAAGAAGGGTATCCTCTGCGAAAGGACTTTCCGTTGCGGGGACGGTTCAGCCGCTCGGAGCAGCTGCGGCAGGCGCTGGCGGCAAATCCCGAGGCGCGCTACTCGAAGGAAGAACTTTCCATTGCACAGGCATTCGAGGATCTGCCTGACGACATGCGCCGGCGGCTGAACGCCGGCGAGAAGACCGGAGAATAGGCGGCGCATGGCGACGACGAGGCGAACCGTTGAAGTCGAGCTGTCGACGAGCGGGCTCGATGCGCAGGGACGGCCCCAGCGTGTGCCATTGGTGGTGAATGACGGTGGATCGCCAGTGGCGCTGGAGGCTCCGCCGTCGGCGGAGCCGGAGCTCGCCGGTGATCATATGCTCATCAATATCGGGCCTCAGCATCCGGCAACCCACGGCGTGCTCCGGCTCGTGCTCGAGCTCGATGGTGAAACCGTCGTGCGGTGCATTCCGCACATCGGGTATTTGCACTGCGGCTTCGAGAAGTCGGGCGAGTACCGGCAGTACAATCAGATCATTCCGTACACCGATCGCGAGGATTATCTCAACTCGCCGGGAAACAATGTCGCCTTCGCGCTGGGCGCGGAGCGACTGTTCGGCATCGAGATCACCGAGCGATGCAAGGTGCTGCGTGTGATGTTGATGGAGCTGTCGCGGATCATGTCACATCTCGTGTGGCTTGGGACGACCTGCATCGACATCGGAGCGTTCACGCCCTTTCTCTGGTCATTCGAGAAGCGCGAGAAGATATATGAGCTCTTCGAGGCCTGGATCGGCGCCCGCCTCACGACGACGTTCACACGAGTGGGCGGCATGGGAGCCGACCTTCCGGACGGGTGGCTCGATGGCCTTCGCGGGTTCGTAACGGATTTTCCGAAGACGGTGGCCGAAATCGATCGCGTCGTGACGAAGAACGGCATCTGGGTTGGGCGAACCATCGGCCTCGGCGTGATGACGCCCGACGAAGCGATCAATCATGGCTTGTCCGGTCCGATGATCCGCGCGTCTGGCGTCGCGTACGACGTCCGCAAAGATTTTCCCTATCTCGATTATGAGACATACGACTTCGACGTTCCGGTCGGGACGAACGGCGACGTTTACGATCGATATCTCGTGCGCATGGAGGAGCTGCGCCAGTCGGTGCGCATTCTCGAGCAAGCGATCAAGCGACTACCCGACGGTCCGGTGAACGTGAATGATCATCGGGTCATTCTCCCGCCCAAGAGCAAAGCGACGAGTGATATGGAGTCTATGATCCATCACTTCAAGCAGGTGATGGAGGGACCCCGTCCGCCGATCGGTGAAGCGTACGTGCCGGTGGAAAGTCCGAAGGGCGAAAAAGGCTATTACATGGTCTCGGACGGCACCTCGAAGCCGGTGCGTTGGCGCATCCGGCCGCCAGCGTTCGTCAATCTCTCGGCGATCCCGAAAATGGTAGAAGGACACCTTCTCTCGGACGTGATCGCGATCAACGCGAGCATCGACATTGTCATGGGAGAAATCGATCGATGAGCTGCTTCGAGGCGCGGAGCAGGAGCACGCGCAGCGCGCGTGCGACTCGAAATAGCCCATCTGCGAACGGAAGTGAGCAGATATGAGCATTCACGAAATGGGTGGGGTGGATGCGCCGGCGGATGCGTCGCATAAGCATCATGACGGCCCGTATCAACCGGTGTTCGTCGGCACGCCACGACAGGAGCTCGACGAGCTGCTCTCGCGCTATCCGTCGAAGATGGCGGCGCTTTTGCCCGCGCTCTGGATGGTCCAACACCACCGCGGCTGGGTGAGTGAAGACGCGATGGCTGAAGTGGCCAAGCTGCTCGACCTCACGCCGGCCTATGTCAAAGGCGTCGTCACGTTTTACACGATGTATCACCAGCATCCGGTGGGGAAGTACTTCGTGCAGGTGTGTACGACGTCGCCCTGTCAGGTGTGTGGCGCCGAAGAAGTCGTCGAGGCGTTCCTTCGCCACACGGGATGCCAGGAGCTCGGTGTCACGTCGCCTGACGACAAGTTCACGGTCATCGAAGTCGAATGCCTGGGCGCCTGCGGATTCGCAACGCCCGTCATGGTCAATGAAGATTTCATCGAGTCGGTAACGCCGGAAGGCGTGCCCGAGCTCCTTTCGGGATACAAGTAATGGGCTATCCCCACAGGCCGCACGCGCGCGAAATGACGGTTCTCTCCCAGCACTTCGGCGTTCGGGAAGCGACAACGCTCGACGGGTGGCGACAGCGCGGGGGGTATGCCGCACTTGAGCGCGCGTTAGGCATGGCGCCGGCCGAGATCGTCAATCTCGTGAAGGAATCGGGGCTGCGTGGCCGGGGCGGCGCTGGGTTTCCCACAGGCGTGAAGTGGTCATTCATGAAACCCGGGGATGGTAAGCCGCATTACCTCTGCTGCAACGCCGACGAATCGGAGCCGGGCACGTTCAAGGATCGCGAGATCATGCGCTGGACACCGCACGCGCTCGTCGAAGGGTGCGCGATCGGGGCGTATGCGATCGGCGCGGAGACGGCGTATGTCTACATCCGCGGGGAGTTCACGGAGCCGATTGCGCGCATGGAGTCGGCGCTGAAGGAAGCGTATGCCGCCGGCGTTCTTGGCAAAAATGCGATGGGCACCGGCAAGACCGTGAACGTTTACGTTCACCGTGGCGCCGGCGCGTATATCTGCGGTGAAGAGACGGCCCTCATGAACTCGCTCGAGGGGCGTCGCGGCAACCCTCGGATCAAACCGCCGTTTCCAGCGGTTGCTGGCGTGTTCGGCCAGCCAACGACGATCAACAACGTCGAGACGCTTGTTGCGGTTCCGCATATTCTCATCAACGGCGCCGAGTGGTACAAGAAGTTCTCGCGCACCGACAATCCGAAGAGCACCGGCACGAAGCTGTATTCGGTCTGTGGCAACATCGCGCGGCCGGGGAATTACGAAGTTCCGATGGGCTTTCCATTCAAGGACTTCCTATATGATTTGTGCGGGGGCCCTCTCCCGGGGCGAAAGTTTCGCGCGATCATTCCCGGCGGCATCTCCGTCCCCATTCAAACAGTGGCTGAAGCCGAAGCATCGCTCATGGACTACGAGGGGTTCGTGGCGCAAGGAACGATGCTCGGCTCTGGCGGTGTCATCGTCGTCGACGACGCCCAGAACCTCGTGAAGTTCATCGCGCGGGCGGCGCGCTTCTTCGCTCATGAAAGTTGCGCGCAGTGCACACAATGCCGCGAGGGAACGGCGTGGACGACGAAAATTCTCGAGCGCATCGCCGCCGGCGATGGATCGACGGAGGATCTCGATACCTTGCTCGAGATCGCCGACAACATGACGGGCAAGACCATCTGTGTGCTCAGCGACTCGTGTGCAACGCCGGTCGTGTCCGGACTCAAAAAGTTCCGCGGCGATTTCGAGGCGCTGATCAAGAAGAGGACGCATCATCTCGTGCCCGCCGTAGCGTGACCCAACGTGCATCCGTGACAGCCTGCATAACGACGCATAACGATCGATGACTTCACCAGCGCCGCAAACGGTCAACCTGACGATAGAGGGACGCCCGGTCTCGGTGCCCGCGGGGACATCGATCCTCGAGGCGGCGAAGGCAGCGGGTGTTCTCATCCCGCATTATTGCTATCACCCCGGACTTCCCGTCGCCGGCGTTTGTCGTATGTGCCTCGTCGAAATCGAGAAAGCGCCGAAACTCGCTCCGTCATGCGCAACCGCCGTCGCCGAAGGGCAGGTGGTCCGCGTGCACACGGAGAAGGCGCTCGAGGCTCGGCAAGGCGTGCTCGAGATGCTGCTCATCAATCATCCGCTCGACTGTCCGATTTGCGATCAGGCGGGCGAGTGCGAGCTGCAGGATTACACGTATCAGGAAGGTCGCCCCGAAGGGCGTTATCGCGAGCCGAAGCGATTCAACCCCGTGGAGGATTTCGGCGGTGACGTCATCTATGTCGCCAACCGCTGCATCTTATGCACGCGCTGCGTTCGCTTCATGGACGACGTCGCGCATCATCCCATCCTCAACGTGAGCGAACGCGGTGACCGTGCCGTGATCGGTAAGTTCGAGGGTGAGGACATGACGCATCCGTGGGCGGGAAATGTCATCGAGCTCTGCCCGGTGGGCGCATTGCTTTCCAAGGACGCGCTGAACAAGGCGCGCGCATGGGAGCTCGACCGCGCCGGGTCTATCTGTCCGAATTGTTCGCAGGGCTGCAACGTCATTATGGAGGCGCGCGACAATACTGTTGTCCGTATGCGGCCGCGCCCTAACGAGGATGTCAACAAGTACTTCATGTGCGATCATGGCCGGCTGAACTACCGCTGGCTCAATCGTCGCGACCGCGTCGACGTGCCGATGCGTCGCCACGGTGCGACGCTTGCCGGGTGCGATTGGGACCGCGCGATCGAGGAGGCGACACGCGTCATGAGGGGCAAGCGCGTGTTCGTCCTCGCGTCACCGATGCTCTCCAACGAATCGCTCTTTCTCCTTTCGGAGATCGCCAAGCGAACCGGCGGCGCTGGCGCTTTCCGGGTGCAGACGGGACCCGAGGCACCGCTGCCGGGTGTGGAGGACTTGGCTCTCCGTGCCGATCGAGCGGCCAACGTGCGCGGCGCTGAGCTGCTGGGATTCACGCGCAGCGATCGTCCATTGAGCGGACTCGGTGCAGGGGATGTCCTGCTCGTCGCCGACGAAGAGCTCGTCGGCAGCGATGCATCCGATGCGGCGCGCGCCGGCGCAACGGTCGTCGTCGGCACGACGCTGCCGTTCTGGGCGCGACACACGGCGACGGTCGTGCTCCCCATTGCGAACATGACGGAGGAAGACGGCACGTTCACAAACCTTCGCGGCCGCGTCCAGCGCTACATGCAGGTGAAGGCGGCGCCCGGATTCGCGCGGCCAGCGTGGTTCGTGCTTCCGGATCTGCTTACAGCGCTAGGCGTAGGGGCGATGGCGGCGGCGCTGCCGTCCGACATCTTCCGCGCGCTGGCCGCATCTCGTTCCGAGTTTGCGGGCATGTCCTATGAGGCGTTAGGCATGAAAGGCGCGCTCATCGCTGGTGCCATGGCGGAGGCGACCGCATGACGATGGCCCTTGCGTTCCTCATGCAGGCCCAAGCCCCGGTGCGGCCGATCATTACGACAGAAGGCCCGGAGCATTTTGGGGCGTGGCTGTTGGCGACGATCATCAAGATGCTCGTGCTGTTCACCATCTATCTCGTGGGCGTGGCGTTCCTGACGCTCCTCGAGCGGAAGATCGCGGCATGGATGCAGGATCGTCTCGGCCCGAATCGCGTAGGACCGAAGGGGCTGCTGCAGCCGGCTGCAGATGGACTCAAGAACATCATGAAGGAAGAGACGTATCCCGGCGCGGCGTATAAGCCACTTTTCATCCTCGCCCCGGCGCTGTCCTTTATTCCAGCGCTGATGACGATGGCCGTGATTCCATTCGGCGCGCCTTGGTTCTCGCGGTGGGGATTGATCGACATGTCCATCGCCCCGGTGCCCATCGGGTTTCTTTATATCCTCGCGATCAGTTCGTTAGGCGTCTATGGCATTGTGCTCGCGGGCTGGTCGTCCAACAACAAGTACGCCTTGTTGGGAGGGCTCCGATCGAGCGCGCAGATGGTTTCGTACGAGATCGCGATGGGCATGGCAACCATTCCCGTGCTTCTCCTCTCCGGCAATGTCTCGCTCAGCGCAATCGTCGAACAGCAGACCACGGGACAGTGGCGGCTCGCGTGGAATGTCTTCGGCTGCACGCTGGCGTTTTTCATCTTCATGGTCGCGGCATTCGCTGAAACGAACCGTCTGCCATTCGATCTTCCGGAAGCAGAATCGGAGCTGATCGCCGGCTATCACTCCGAGTACAGCGCGATGAAATTTTCCATGTTCTTCATCGCCGAATACGCGAACATGGTGACCGCGAGCGCCTTGATGACGACGCTGTTCTTCGGCGGCTGGGACATTCCCTTCACGCTCTGGGACAACTACGCGCACAGCCTCGTTGCATCGCTCGCGACGTTCGTGTTTTTCCTCGTGAAGATTCTTCTCTTCGTCTTCCTCTTCATGTGGGTGCGGTGGACCCTCCCGCGATTCCGGTACGATCAGCTCATGGCACTCGGCTGGAAGGTGCTGCTGCCGCTGTCGCTCACGTACATCATGGTGATGGCTGGCACGATCGTCGGCCTTGCCTACGCAGGCTATTCGCGGGGCTCATGGCAATTCGGTGCAGCGCTGCTCCTGCTCAATATTGTGTGCCTGATTCTGGTATTCCTCGTGCTCGATCGAGGTCGCATCGTGAGTCCGGCATATTCCCGTCTCGATCGACGCAATCTGGAGAAGCTGCGCAAAGCGGCGATCGATCGCGTTCGCTTTTCTCCCGCGGAGGCGGGCGACTGATGGCAATCGGTGTGAAGGTGCTGGAGCGTCCAATCGAGCAGACGAGCTACGTGCGCGCAACGCTCAGCGGTATGGCGGTCACGTTGAAGCATCTCTTCCAGGAGAAGGTGACGATTCAGTATCCGGAAGAGAAATGGTCCCTATCGCCGCGGTGGCGCGGGACCCATCGGATGCTCACGACAGAGGACGGCAAAGCGAAGTGTGTTGCCTGCGGTCTCTGTCCGACCGTGTGCCCAGCCAACTGCATCAAGCTCGTTCCCGGCGAGGACGAGCAGGGAAATCGCTATCCCTTGTTGTTCGAGATCGACGAATTCAGGTGCATCTTCTGTGGGTATTGCCAGGAAGTGTGTCCCGAGGAGGCGATTCACGTCGGCCGGCATTTCGAGAATTCTGAATACAGCCGAGAGGGTTTTGTCTATGATCTGGAACGGTTGATGTCGCAGACGCATCCGGTGTGTGAGATGTGGGACCCCGCAGATCCCAAGGGGGAGTGAGCCGGGATGCACGAGAATCTGCCTCTGTTCTACACGTTCAACTTCTATGTCTTCGGCATCGTCGCCATCGTCGCGGCGCTGCTCTTCGTCACGCGCAAGAGTCCCGTCGCGGCGGCGATGTGGCTGGTGACGACGATGTTCGCACTTGCCGCGCTTTACGTCATGATGGACGCCCAATTCATCGGGGCGATCCAGGTGCTCGTCTACGCCGGCGCGATCATGGTGGTTTTTCTCTTCGTTATCATGTTGCTCAACCTCGGACACCCGAGCGAGTTCGCCGATTCTCGGGGTACTGGGTGGAAGCTGATTGCGGCCGCCATCGGCATCGCGCTCATCGCTCAGATTTTTGCGCTCACGCGCGCGCACGTGCAGCCGAGCATACCGCCTGGGTACCTCGGCCGGCAGATCGAGTACACCGGCGTCATCGCGCCGATCGCTGGTCCACTCTTCAATGAGTATCTCCTTGCCTTCGAGGTGACGAGCGTGTTGCTCCTCGCCGCGGTGGTGGGTGCAGTCGTATTGGGCCGGCGGAGGACGGCAACCGATGTTGGCTGAAGCGCTCTTCTTTTCGGCGATCCTGTTCACGATCGGCGTCGTCGGCGTACTCACACGGCGTAATGCCATCATCGTGTTCATGTGCGTCGAGCTGATGCTCAACGCGGTGAATCTGACGTTCGTCGCATTCTCGCAAGTGTACGGCGTCGGCGGCCAGGTATTCGTTTTCTTTGTCATGACCGTCGCGGCCGCGGAGGCCGCGGTGGGTTTGGCGATCATCATCGCACTCTTCCGTCATCGGCAGACGGTCAATTTGCAGAACGTCAATCTCCTGAAAGGCTGATGCTTCTCCAGGAAGCTGCGGGTGCCGTGCACCCGCTCGCCGGCACGATCGCGCAATGGATGTGGGCTCTGCCGTTGTTGCCGCTGCTCGGTTTCGTCGTCAATGGGGCTTTGTCGCTTTTCAGTGCATACCGTCCGGGCGCGGCCGATCCTGGGGCGCATCCGCACGATGCTCATGCCTCGCCAGAAGCGCGTCACGAGGCAGTTGAGGGACATGACGTCACCGGTGGCGGCGCACACGGCGACGACCATCACGTGGTCGTTCGCCATCGCTTTGCCAGTCTCGCGACGATCATTGGCCCGGGTGTAATGGTTGCGGCGTTCGCGCTCGCCGCGGCGATTTTTTTCGCGATGCGGACCGCGGGAAGCGGCGCGCTGCATACCCCCTTCGTGCAGCGTTATTACGAGTGGATGCCAGTAGGGGACCTGCGCATCCAAGCGGCGTTTCAGTTGGATCAGCTCTCGATGGTGATGATTCTCGTCATCACCGGCGTTGGAATGCTGATCCATCTCTTCAGCATCGGGTACATGCAGGACGACCCTGGCTACCCCCGTTATTTCGCCTATCTAAATCTCTTCGTTGCCTTCATGCTCGTGCTCGTGATGGGTGCGAGCTACCCGGTGATGTTCGTCGGATGGGAGGGCGTTGGCCTCTGTTCGTATTTGCTCATCGGCTTCTGGTATTTGGATCGGGCGAACGCGGATGCCGGCAAGAAAGCGTTCATCATGAACCGCATTGGCGACTTTGGCTTTCTCGTCGCGATGTTCATGTTGTTCGCCAATATCGGGACGCTCGAGTTCGAGGGCGTGCGTGCACAAGCCTCGGCGCTCGGTCCGTCGGTCGTTACGTGGATCTGTCTCTTTTTCTTCCTCGGTTGCACTGGCAAGAGCGCACAGATTCCACTGTACACCTGGCTGCCGGACGCGATGGCTGGCCCGACGCCCGTCTCGGCGCTCATCCACGCGGCGACGATGGTGACTGCCGGCGTGTACCTGATCGCCCGCAGCAACTTCCTGTTCGCCCTGTCACCAGTCGCGAGCCTAACGGTCGTCGTCATTGGCGCGCTGACGGCGATCTTCGCCGCGTCGATCGGTCTCAAGCAGTGGGACATCAAGAAAGTGCTGGCGTATTCGACGGTGTCCCAGCTCGGCTACATGTTCATCGCCGTCGGCTCAGGCGCGTATGTGTCAGGCATCTTTCACTTGGTGACGCACGCGTTCTTCAAGGCCTTGCTCTTCCTCGGCTCGGGCTCGGTGATTTTCGCGATGCACCGGGCTTTTCACGCCACGCACAGCGTCGAGGACGCGCAAGACATGCGCAACATGGGAGGATTGCGACGGTACATGCCGTGGACCTTCTGGTTGATGCTTGCGGCGACTCTCGCCATCGCCGGCATCTTCCCATTCGCTGGCTTCTTCTCGAAGGACGCGATTCTCGGAACGGTCTTTCTCCGCGCTCGGGAATCGACGCTCGCGGACGCGCATTGGTTAGGCATTCCAGGCAACATCATCCTGTACGCGTGTTACGTCATTGGCCTCGCCGCCGCATTCATGACCGCGGTGTACATGACGCGCATGCTCATCTACACCTTCCTTGGGCCGAATCGGTCCGGCGAGCGAGAGCGCGACTTTCTGGGCGAAGCTCCATGGATCATGACAGGCCCGCTCTTCGTACTGGGTGTGCTGAGTGTCGCCGGCGGTTGGTTGAACTTGCCCGAGTCGGTCCCGCTTGGACGAGTGGGACTCCTCGATCGATGGCTCGAGCCAGTCGTCGGTGAGTCGACGTTGCGCATCACCCACGGTGCGGCAACCGAAGCAACGTCCACACTCGAGTATTCGCTCATCGGCGCCGCCGTGATCATCGCTGTTGCCGGTATCGTCGTCGCGTGGGCGATGCTGAAGCCCGAGCGGCTGGTGGCGAAACGCGAAGCCCGGCCAGAAGAGGGCTTCGAGCATGTGCTCGTGAACAAGTATTACGTGGACGAGGTGTACGACGATGCGGTGGTGCAGCCGACCATTGGCGTGTCGCGGAATCTACTGTGGCAGGGCGTCGACGTGGGTCTGATCGACAACGTGATGGTCACCTTCTTCGGGACCCGGGTGCCGCGGTTCGTGGGCTGGCTCGGATCGCAGTTGCAGTCCGGTCAGGTCGGGACGTACGCGTGGGTGCTCGTGGTTGGAGTGTTGTTCGTGCTCGGCGCTTTCACGATCCGGTGATCATGAACGGTTTCTTGGCTTCGGTGAGCTACGATCGCTGGATCCTTCCGGCGCTCTTAGCCATCCCGCTGGTTGGCGCGCTGCTGATCTGGTTGCAGGGGTCGTTAGGCGGACGGACCGGCGCGGCGAGGGAGGCCGCACCCGAAGAGTCGGTGGCGGCCCGCGCCGGGATCGACGCGCGCACGGCCATCGACGAGATCGCGATCGGCGTCGCCAACCCAGCGCGAGCGATTGCGCTCGCAACTTTCCTCGTCGAGTTCATCGTCTCCTTGGGTCTCTGGTGGGCGTTCGACCCCGCCGATGGCCGATGGCAGTTCGCCTTCGACACGGCATGGATTCCATCATGGGGCGTGCGGTTCACCATCGGTATCGATGGCATGGCGTTGATGATGATCCTGCTCACGACGTTCATCATGGTGCTGTCATCGTTGGGCAGCTGGACTTACATCCGCACGCGGACACACAGCTTTTACGCGCTGTTGCTCGTTCTTACCACGGGCATGCTTGGCGTGTTCATGAGCCTGGACCTCTTCCTCTTCTATGTGATGTGGGAGGTCATGCTGGTTCCGATGTACTTCATCATCGGCATTTGGGGGGGCGAGCGAAGGATCTACGCCAGCTTGAAGTTCTTCATCTACACGATGGTCGGCTCGATGCTGATGCTCGCCGCGATCATATATCTGGGCTTGGCGGCGACGAACCCAGCGACGGGCGCACCAACTTTCAGCTACGACTATATCCTCCAAAACGTCGTCGTCTCGCCGAAGACCGCACTCTGGCTCTTTGGCGCCTTCTTCATGGCGTTCGCCGTGAAGGTGCCGATGTTCCCGTTCCACACGTGGCTTCCGGACGCGCACGTCGAGGCACCGACGGCGGGCTCTGTCGTGCTCGCGAGCATCATGCTCAAGCTCGGTACGTTTGGATTCCTGCGTCTCGCCGTACCGCTCTTCCCTTCGGCGGCGATGAACGACACGGTTCGTTCGATCATTCTTGGCCTTGCGGTGATCGGGATCGTTTACGGCGCCCTCGTCTCGATGGTGCAGCCGGACTTCAAGAAGCTCGTCGCGTATTCGTCCGTGAGCCACTTGGGCTTCGTGATGCTTGGCATCTTCGCGCTCACCGTGCAAAGCGTGCAAGGCGCATTGATGGTGATGATCAATCACGGCATCTCGACCGGTGCGCTGTTCCTGCTCATCGGCATGATCTACGAGCGTCGTCACTCGCGGCTCATCGACGCATACGGGGGCATCGCTCGCGTCGTTCCGATGTTCGCGGCGTTGCTCACACTGGTTTCGCTGAGCAGCATTGGACTGCCGGGTACGAATGGATTCATCGGCGAATTTCTCGTACTCATCGGATCCTTCAAGACCGTGCCAATTTTCACCGTGATCGCAACGACGGCGGTGATCTTTGCCGCGGCCTATCTCCTCTGGGCCATTCAGCGCATTCTCTTCAATGCGTTCGACAAGCCCGAAAACGCTCACCTCGCTGATTTGAATCCGCGTGAGCTGCTGATCATGGCCCCGTTGGTGGTCGCGATCATCTGGTTGGGCGTGTATCCCGCGCCCGTGTTGAGGCGCATGCAGGGGTCGGCGGAGCGTTTCGTGAGTATCGTCCAAGGCCGGGCAACGTCGTCCACGCGCGTGGTGACGACGCAGGAGATCACGCGATGATGCTCGCGATCCCTGCCGTGCTCGATCTGTCACAGCCACTCCAACTGTCCACGGCGCTCATCCCGGACTTGGTGCTGGTCATCGGTGCGATGATTCTCGTCGTCGTTGCCGCGTTACGGCCAGACAGTGCACGGCATCAACGGGCCGTCGGGTGGGGCAGCATCATTGTCACACTGCTCACGCTAGCCGCCGTTATTTATTTTCTCATCAACGGATACGGCGCTGGCCCTGGCCCAATCGCCGTGGACAATTACCGTTGGATGGTGGACATCGTGATCTTGTTAGGCACGATGCTCACTGTGATGCTCGCGATGGACGACAACGATCGCGAATTCATCACCGCGCCCGAGACCCATGTTCTCGTCCTCCTCGCGTCATCGGGGATGATGCTCCTGGCCGCCGCCCGCGATCTGATGATCGTGTTCCTCGGCGTGGAGTTGATGTCGATATCCGTCTACGCGCTGGCTGGCATCAATCGACGGAGCATTCGATCGGCCGAAGGGGCATTGAAGTATTTCCTGCTCGGCGCATTCTCGACGGCGTTCCTTCTGTATGGTATTGCGCTGGTGTACGGTGCCACGGGGGCGACCAATCTCGAGGTGATCGGAGCGCGCGCCATCGCAGACGCGGGAGCGATCGCGAGCGGACCGCTATTCCTCATCGGCATGGCGCTGTTACTCGTGGGCTTTGGTTTTAAAGTGGCGACCGTTCCGTTCCACATGTGGGCACCTGATGTCTATGATGGGTCACCCTCGCCCATAACGGCGTACATGGCAGCGACGGTGAAGACGGCAGCCTTCGCGGCATTCTTGCGAGCCTGGCTGGAGGCGTTCCCAGCCGCGTTCAACTCCTGGCACCCAGCCATCGTGGGCATCGCCATCGCGACGATGGTGCTAGGCAACGCCATCGGCCTATGGCAGCAGAACATCAAGCGCATGCTCGCCTACTCCAGCATCGGCCATGCTGGCTATCTCCTCGTTGCTCTGGCAGCGGGGACGACGCAAGGCGCGTCGGCCCTGATTTTTTATCTGCTCATCTATACGCTGGCGACGTTCGGCTGCTTTGCGGTCGTCAGCTCGCTCACGCGAACCGGGATGGGCACTCTTCGTCTCGACGAGCTCGCGGGATTGTGGACGGTGCGCCCGTGGACGGCTTTTGCGATGGCTATCTTGATGTTTGCACTGCTTGGATTCCCCATCTTTGGGGGAGCGGGTTTCTTCGCAAAATGGTACGTGATCCAGGCGGCGCTTCAGTCCCCAAGTCCTCAAACGCTATTGGTCGTGGTGCTGGTCCTCACGACCGTCGTTTCGGCGGGCTACTATCTCTACGTAGTCATGGTCATGTTCATGCGCCCAAGGGTGGAAGGAATCACGCTGCCCGCACCATCGGGCGGCCTCACACGCCTGGTGCTGGTGGGGACGGTGGTACTCTTGCTCGTCCTCGGTATCGTGCCGGATTACGTTGTGCGCCTCACGTGGGCAGGGCGGCCGCAACTCGCGCCGTCGGCGTTGGGCGGGCGCCCGTATGCGATACCGGGAGCTATTCTCGCCAACCCGACCGCGCTGCGCCGCTGACCGGCGCGCCCTGCGTGCCGTCGCGTTAGTTATCGTATTCTCACCTTGAGATCCGCATGGCCGTTGCAGCAGGCATCTTTCGGCAGTACGACATTCGTGGCATCGTTGGCCGCGACCTCACGACCGATGCGGCCCGCGCGATCGGTGGCGCATACGCGGCATACCTCCGCGAGCACAAGCGAGGGAGCGGTACTCAGCGGCTCGGTACGATAGTGGTTGGCCGAGACAACAGGCCGAGTGGGGGCGAACTGCGCGACGCGCTCGTGGATGGTCTCACACGCGCGGGTGTCGACGTGGTCGATATCGGCGTCGTGCCAACACCGCTGAATTACTGGAGTTTGCATCACCTCGACGTCGTTGGCGGGATCCAGATCACTGGCTCGCACAATCCTCCCGAGTACAACGGCTTCAAGTTGTCCCTCGGCAAAGGCTCGATGCACGGCAGCGAGATCCAACGGCTGTACGAGATCATTCAATCTGGTGCCAGCGACGCGGCTACCAAAGGCGCGGTGCGCAACGAAGCGGTGATCGATCGCTACATTGATGACGTCATTCGACGCGTCGGACCGCTCGCTCGTCGCATCAAAGCCGTTTACGATTGCGGAAACGGCGCCGGCGCAGTTGTCGCACCCGCACTCTTTGAGAAGCTCGGCATCGGCGGACGTGGTCTGTTTTGCGAGAGCGACGGAACCTTCCCGAATCACCATCCGGACCCGACGGTCCCTGAGAATCTCGAGGACCTCATCGCGGCTGTAAAGAAAGACGGCGCCGAACTTGGAATCGCGTTCGACGGCGATGCAGACCGTATCGGCGTGGTGGACGATCGCGGTGAGATTGTATGGGGCGACAAAATCCTGATCCTTTACGCCCGCGACGTGCTCGCACGCACCGGCGCCGGTCAACCAATCATCTTCGACGTGAAGTGCTCGCAGGCGCTACCGGATGCGATTCAGCGCGCCGGCGGCAAACCCATCATGTGGAAGACTGGCCACTCTCTCATCAAGGATAAGATGAAAGAGACACATGCCCCGGTCGCCGGGGAGATGTCCGGCCACATGTTCTTCAGCGAAGGATTTTACGGCCACGATGACGCCCTCTACGGTGCGGCACGACTGCTTCGCATCCTCGCCGACTCGGGTAAGACGGTTCGGCAGATGTTGTCAGATGTGCCAAACTTCGTGTCCACTCCCGAGATTCGCGTCGAAGTGCCGGAAGAGAGCAAGTTCGGGCTCGTCGATAAAGCGGTGGAGCATTTCCGCTCGCTCCATGACGTCATCGACGTCGACGGCGTTCGCGTGCTCTTCGGCGATGGCTGGGGCTTGATCCGGGCGTCGAATACACAGCCCGTACTCGTCGCGCGGTACGAGGCGTCAACGCCGCAGCGGCTGGCCGCAATCCAGGATGAGATGGAGGGCTGGTTGCGAGCGCAGGGCGTTCAGGTGTGACGAGGGGCTGATGCCCGCGCGGCGCTGGGTACTTCTCACTGTCGCTGGCGCCGCGATTCTTCTCCTCGCGGCGCGCGCCGTCGCTCAGATCTACGTCGATTACGAGTGGTTCGATGCGGCGGGTGCGCTCGACGTTTGGCGCACGCGTGCGGCGTACGTCATCGTACTCCGAGGCTTGTCCGGCGTTTTGGCTGGGCTGTTCGTATTCGTGAATCTCTACGCCGTCCGGCACTCGGTCGTCTCGCTTGTTCTGCCGCGGAAGGTCGCCAATCTCGAGATTGGAGAGCAGGTGTCTGGCCGCTATCTCATGCTGGCGGTCATCGCGATCTCGATCTTTCTCGGCGGGCTCCTCAGTCTGCCGCCTAACGATTGGACGACCTTCGCAAACGCCTATCGGAACGTGCCTTTCAACGAGGCGGATCCGTATTTCGGTGCCGATCTCGGATTCTTCGTTTACTGGCTGCCGTTCGAACAGACGCTCTACTACTGGAGCCTCATCGCGCTCCTGATTGTCACGGCGCTCGTCGTCTTCTTGTACGCGCTCACTCCGAGCCTGCGGTGGGACCGCGGGCGCTTGTATGTCTCCGCCTACGTGCGGCGGCACCTCACCGTATTGGCGGGCGTTGTGTTGCTCGTACTCGCATGGAGCTTCCGTCTCGATATGTACGACGTGCTCACGAACGGGAGCGGACCGGATGGCGCATTTGGCTACGTCGATCACAAGGTGCTCATTCCGGGCAATTTGATTCTGGCGATCGCGACGCTCGGGGCGGCGCTCATTGTCGTTTGGGCGGGCTGGACGGGGCAGGGACGGCTCGCTGGCGCGGCCATTCTCGGAATTGTCGTCCTCGCTCTCCTCACGCGCGAAGTCGCGCCTTTCATTGGAGAACGCATCGCCGAGGAACAGGATGCAACACTGCGCGAGCGGCCGTATCAAAACGCCCGCGTCGCATATTCGCGCCGCGCGTACGCCACTGACGTCGTGCGCCGCGCCGACAGTACGATGTCATTCGGGAATGTTGCCGAGGCCTCGCGAAACGTGGCCGTCTGGGACGCCCCCGCGATCTCACATGCACTAGAGACGACCACCCACGCCGATGTCGGTTCGTTAGGCTGGCATTCCTCGGCTGCGGGCGTCGTGGCCGATGTGCCCGAGCGGCCGCCTCGCGCCGGTGACACCACTCGCGCGACATTCGGGCTGAGTCGCATTCTCGGCTGGGATGTCGATGAGCGCGGTGGTGTCGTGCCTGCTCCCACGGCCCGCGGACGCGACGACGAGGCACAACAGGTGTCTGCGGTCGTCTTCCCGGGAGCTCGCAACTTTCTCATCGTCTCCGACTCCTTCGCGCGGATCGTCGGGGCGCCCATCGAGAGCGACGCGTCACGCTTCGCGCATGCGCTGAGCTTCCAGCGGCTTCGCTGGGCGTCGAACGATCTGCCGCATCCGCATCCGACGCTCGTTTCCCACCGCGACGTGAACGAGCGCTTGCGCACATTAATGCCCTTCTTCACGCAGGGTACCGTCGTCACGCCAGTGGTGCTTGGCGACTCGCTGTTTTGGACCGTGGACCTGTACGCCGCGTCGTCATTTTATCCGCTCAGCCGGCACATGCAGCTAGCCGGAGACGATCAGACGTACTTTCAGCACGCGGCAACGGCGATTGTGTACGCGGCGACAGGAGAGACACTCATTGTCGCGGACTCGGGGGCGAGCCCGCCGGCCCAATCGTGGATCAAACGATTCCCGACGCTATTCGTACCGTGGTCCGCTCTCCCGGCGACGCTGCAGGCGGCGGTGCCGCCTGCAATCGATGGATTGCGCGCACAAGCTACCGCGTTCGCCGAGTACGGAACCCGGTCCGATAGCGACGTCCCGCGTCATCTCGTCGCCATCGATGGTGCCGATAGTGCCTTGGCCGGCACGACGCCGGTGTTCGTCATGCCACATGGCGCCATCACTGCCATGAGCTTCGTTCTTCTCGACGCGAGTGACCGCGTTCGTGGAATGGTGGTCGGCAGCGGCGGTGCCGAACGGAAAACCATCTGGTACGAGATGCCGCGCCTCGGCCCCAAGTGGTCGACCGTACTTGATCGACTGCATCTTGGGGACAGCACCGCCAGCGGCGCTTCGCGAGACGCGTCCATTGCCCGCGGTCCTATTCGTGGTATTCCCATCGCGGGCGATCTAGCTTTTGCGCAACCAGCCTACGCGTGGCGCGCTCAGAGTACGCCAACGCTTGTGCGGGTGGGTTTGCTCATGGGCGATAGCGTGCACGTTGCGCCGAGCATAGCGCAGCTCGCGGGGACATTACCGACGCCGACTTCGCCGCTGACGCCTGCGCTGGCTGCCGACCTTCGGACACGTGCCGGGGCGCTGTATGCGCGCATGCGCGATGCGCTTCGCCGCGGCGACTGGACGAGCTTTGGGCAAGCCTTCGACGAGCTCGGCAAGCTGATCGGAGGGAGCCCGCGGTGACCGAAGCGCATCTCCATCCTAACGAGTCTGCCGGGACGGCCGTGATCGCGCTGGGTGGCAATGCGCTGGCGCCCGGTGGCCAACGCTCGAATGTCTACGACCAGTTCCGGCACACGCGGGCGAGTCTCGGGCCGATCGTCGATCTCGTGAGCGCGGGATGGAACGTCTGCGTCGTGCACGGCAACGGTCCTCAGGTCGGCGATGAGCTCGTGCGCAATGAGATCGCGCGATACGACGCTCCTCCGCTCCCGCTCGGCGTTCTGGTCGCTGCGACAGCGGGCTGGATCGGATACATGGTACAGCAATCGATCGACAACGCGCTACGTCGCGCCGGCATTCCGCGGGATGTAGCGACGATCATCACGCAGGTCGTCGTTGATCCCAACGATCCGGCATTACGCAATCCAACGAAGTTCATCGGGCGTGAGCTACCCACCGAACGAGCCGAGGAGCTCGAGCGTGAGGGACACGTCGTGAAGGCAGACGGCCACGGGCGTCCGCGTCGTGTCGTGGGGAGCCCTCGACCTCTCGCCATTCACGAGCTGCGGTCGATTCGTCGTCTGCTGGATGCTGGCACCGTGGTGATCGCCACCGGTGGCGGCGGGGCGCCCATTTATGACGACCCTCGACTAGGTTGGGAGGGGCTCGACGCAGTCGTTGACAAGGATTTGGCGGCCGCGGTGCTTGCGCGCGATCTCGGCGCCGAGTTGCTGCTGATCCTCACGGACGTGGATGCGGTGTATGCCGATTGGGGTACGCCGCAGCAGCGGCCCCTACCGCGCCTGACGATCGAGGAAGCCGTGCAGATGGACCGACAGGGCGCGTTCGGCGAGGGCAGCATGGCGCCGAAAATTCGCGCCGCGGTGGACTTCGCGCGCCGCACAGGAGGACGCGCGATCATTACGGCGCTGGAGAAGGGACGGGAAGCGGTGCGGGGCGAGGCGGGAACGATGATCACGACAACGGCAGAGACTGCGGAGCACGTGTGAATATTCACGAATACCAGGCAAAAGACATTCTCCGGAAGGCCGGCGTTCCGATTCCTCCGGGGCGGGTGGCAACCACGGCCGATGAAGCGGCGGCGATCGCTCGCGAGTTCGGCGGTACGGTCGTGGTCAAGGCGCAGGTGCACGCGGGAGGTCGCGGCAAAGCCGGAGGAGTGAAGCTCGCGAAAACGCCGGATGAGGCGAAGTCCATCGCGACCAAGATCCTCGGAATGCAGATCAAGGGCCTAACCGTGAATCAGGTTCTCATTACGCCCGCGGCGGACATTGCCGCCGAAGCGTATGTCGGCATCATCGTTGATCGAGCGGCGAAGAAGCCGGTTTTCATGGTGAGCCCAGCGGGCGGCATCGACATCGAGGAAGTCGCGGCAACCACCCCCGAGAAAATCCTCAAGCTGCCCGTGGATACACGCTACGGCTTGTTGCCGTTTCAAGCAACGCAACTCGGCTTTTTTCTCTTCGACGACGTGAAGAAGGTGCGCGCGGTCGCGAAGATCATGCACCAACTCTACACGGCGTTCATGCAGAACGGTTGCTCTCTTGCCGAGATCAATCCTCTGGTCACTACGCCTAACGGCGAAGTCGTCGCGCTCGACGCAAAGATGGTGATCGATGACAATGAGCTCGAACGTCACGCGGAGCTGGAGGCCTTGCGCGATCCAACAGCCGAGGAGCCGAGTGAAGTTCAAGCGCGCGCGGCGAACCTCACCTTCATCAAGCTCGATGGGGACGTCGGCTGCTGCGTGAATGGAGCGGGTCTCGCGATGGCAACGATGGACCTCGTGAAGTACTACGGTGGCGAGCCGGCCAACTTTCTCGACATCGGCGGCTCGTCGAATCCCGAGAAGGTGGTCAACGCCCTTCGCATCATCACATCCGATCCCAACGTAAAAGCCATTCTCTTCAACATCTTCGGGGGAATCACGCGCACCGATGACGTGGCGAATGGCATCGTCACGGCAACGAAACAAAATCCGCTCAAAGTACCGATCGTCATCCGCCTAACGGGCACCAACGAAGAGATCGCCGTGAAGATTCTCAAGGAGAATGGATTTTCGGCAATGACGGATATGGATGACGCCGTGCAGCGTGCCGTCGACCTGGCAAAGGGAGGGAAGGCGGCGTGAGTATCTTCATCGACAGCCATACCTCACTCGTGGTGCAGGGCATTACGGGCCGGGACGGCTCGTTCCACGCGAAGCAGATGATGGAGTACGGCACGTGTGTCGTTGCCGGAGTCACGCCAGGCAAGGGCGGTCAGAAGTTCGAGAACACGGTACCGATCTTCGACACCGTCGCGGAGGCCGTTCGCGCGACCGGGGCGAATACTTCGGTCATCTACGTTCCACCAGTCTTCGCGGCCGACGCAATGATGGAAGCAGCGGATGCGGGGGTCAAACTCATCGTCGCGATCACCGAAGGCGTACCGGTGCTCGACATGACGAAGGTGTATCCCTTCGTGAGGGAGCGCGGCGCTCGACTCATCGGTCCGAATTGTCCTGGTCTCATTACGCCGGGACGGTCAAAGGTCGGGATCATTCCCGGTCGTATCTGCACACCGGGCAACATCGGGGTCGTCAGTCGCTCGGGAACGCTGACATATGAAGTTGTCTATCAGCTCACGCGCGCCGGTCTCGGGCAGTCGACCTGCGTCGGCATCGGCGGCGACCCGATCAACGGCACGAATTTCATCGATTGTCTCGCCGCGTTCGAGGCGGATGCCGGTACGGATGCCGTCGCCATGATGGGAGAGATCGGTGGTACCGACGAACAGGAGGCAGCTCGCTTCGTGAAGGAGCACATGAAGAAGCCGGTTGTCGGATTCATCGCCGGTCAGACGGCGCCTCCGGGGCGTCGCATGGGTCACGCGGGCGCGATCATCTCCGGTTCCTCTGGAACTGCCGCGGAGAAGATTGCCGCTTTCGAGCAGGCGGGCATGGGCATCGCAAAGCGGCCCAAAGATTTCGTCAGCCTGCTCCGCGAACGTATCGCCTAACGAGCGAACCGGTCATGCGGCTCAGTGATTACGTCTCCGAGAAGTGCGTCCTCGTGCCACTCTCCGCGAAGTCTCTCGCGGAGGCGAGCGAAGCACTCCTCGCGTGCGTCGAGTCGTCGTCTGGCGTGCGCGACCTGGCCAAACTCCGTCGTCGAATCGACGAATCGCGGAGCGAAGACTGCGTTGTCGTCGGCGGCCGTGCATTTCTGCTGCATTACCGAGCGGAAGCCGTGGGGGCACTACGCGTCGCGCTTGGCGTCTCAGCGCAGCCAATCGTGCGGAGCGGGCCTTCTGAGGAGGCGCGCGCCCGGGTGGTGGTGCTAGTGGTCGCTCCGCCGCGTGAAGCAGCGCGGCATCTTCAACTCGTTAGGGCCTTCGCCCGCGTGCTCTCGCGTGTCGAGGTGCTGGAAGCGCTGCACGTCGCCGCATCTCCATCAGAGGTGGCGTCACTCGGAGCGTTCGAGGACTTCACACTCCCTGAAGAGCTGACCGTTCGCGATTTGATGACCGAGCGTCCGCGCACCACCACGCCGGAAATGCCTCTACGGGAGGCTGCACGTGAGATGCTCTCGTCCGGTCTGAGTGCGTTGCCCGTGGTGGACGAGGAGGGCGGGCTGCTTGGATTGTTGAGTGAACGAGAGCTGATGAGACACTTCATAACGACCACGCTTCCCGCGAGCTCCCGCTTCACCCCGCCCAGCGCGCACGGCCGTCGCACTGTCCGCGATGTCATGACGCGGCAGGTCCTCTGCGTGGCGCCTGAGCAGTCACTCGCCGACGTGGCGGCACTCATGACCAACAAAGACGTTGAGCGTGTGCCGGTGGTCCGCGGCGGCCGGCTCGTTGGTTTCCTCACCCGCGGCGACATCGTTCGCAAACTCATCGCACCCTGAGCTCACGACTTCCATGGCCGGCAATTACACGCTCACGATCATCAAGCCAGACGCATTCGGTAGCGCGAAATCCGGAAAGATCATCGCGCTCCTCGAGCAGCAAGGCTTCCGCATTCGAGCCGCCCGTGTCGCTCATCTCACCGAGGCGCAGGCCAAGGAGTTTTATGCCGTTCATCGCGAGCGCGCGTTCTACGGTTCGCTTGTCGGGTTCATGACCTCGGGGCCTTCAATGCCGATGGTGCTCGAGAAGCGTGACGCCGTCGCCGCACTTCGTACCGCGATCGGTGCGACCGATCCAAAGGAGGCGGCCGAAGGAACGGTGCGGAAGCTTTATGCGGAGTCCAAGGAGCGGAATGCCATCCATGCATCCGACAGTGACGAGAACGCGGCGCGCGAAGCGCGATTCTTCTTTAGCGAGACGGAGTTGATTGGGGGCGGGCTTACCGTTTGAGACGCCGAGTCTCGAAACGCTCTTTTCAGAAGGTTCTGGCTCGTTGTCCCCGTCGGCCGGGCGCTGCCCCTAACCCCTAGCGCCTTCTTCACTTGTAACTCTCGCTCAGCCTGGGTAGTTTTCTCGGCTATGCTGTCCTTTGACATTCGCTCTCTCGAGCACCACGGGGTTGCCGTCGATGGGATGTTGTCTCCCGACGATGCGATCTGGCAGGAAGATGACCCCCGGCCTTCGGGTCCGCTCCACGTCACGGGACGTCTCTCCACCGCCGGTGTCGGGCGCTACTACTGGCACGGGAAGATCGAAGGAAACGTCGTCTTGCCGTGTCGTCGCTGCTTGACCGACGCGACGGCGCGTGTCACTGGCGAAGAGCATGTCATCTTTGTCGACGCGGATGACGAAGAGGCGGACAACCCGGACGTCTATCCGCTCGATTCACGGGCTGACGAGATCGATCTGCGGCCTGCCGTGCGTGAAACATGGCTCCTTGCCGTTCCGGGGTTCCTCCTATGCAGGGAAGACTGCAAGGGCCTGTGCCCGACGTGCGGCGCCGACCTGAATGCCGGCGATTGCAAATGCCCGCCGCAAGTCACGGTAGATTCGCGGTGGGACGCGCTCCGCTCGCTCGGGAAAGGCGAGGATGCGGACACGGCAGGACAAAATACCAAGCAGAAGCGGAGCAGCGGCGGGAACTCTCGCTGACTGCACGCCTTCAATCGTTATTGATTCTCTAACCACTCCGCCGAACAATGGCCGTACCGAAGAGACGTACCTCGAAGCGAAAGAAGCGCGCGCGCAACACGCACAAGACCGCGCCCTCCATCGCCATTCAAAAGTGTCCGCAATGTCAGGCGATGAAGCGCCCGCACCATGTCTGCCCCGAGTGCGGCTATTACGCGGGTGAGCAGCGGGTCGCGGCGCGGGAAGCATAGCCTTGGCCCGGATCGCGTTGGACGCCATGGGCGGCGACTTTGCCCCTCGGGCGACAGTCGCCGGCGCGCTCCAATCACTCGCCGAGCTGGACCCCAGCCACACGATTCAGCTCGTCGGTCAAACGAAGGTCATCGAAGCGGAGTTGCGAACGCTGCTGTCTGGCGAGTTCGCTGCTCAGCAACCGCGCGGCGTTAGGCGCGATCGCATCGAGATCGTGGAAGCGCCGGACGTCATCGAGATGGTGGACAAGCCCGGCGCGGCCGTGCGCAATAAGCCGAATAGCTCGATGATCGTCGGCCTTCGGCTTCAGGCCGAAGGGAAGTCGGACGCGTTCGTCTCCGCCGGCAACACGGGCGCGCAAATGGCTGCTTCGATGATCATTCTCAAACTACATGAAGGGCTCAAACGTCCCGCGATCGCCACAGTTTTTCCCACGGCGCGCCAGCCGGTTGTCGTCCTCGACTCCGGCGCGAACGTGGACTGTTCCGCCGACGAGCTCACGCAATTCGCCCGACTGGGTGCCGTGTACGCGGAAGACATTCTCGGCCGAAGCAATCCCGCGGTGGGGCTGTTGAGCATCGGCGAGGAGCCGGAGAAGGGCAACAGTGTCGTGAAGGAAGCGCACGAGATGCTACGGGAGTCAGGCTTGAACTTCATCGGCAACGTCGAGGGTCGCGATCTCCCGGCTGGCCAGTGTGATCGGGGACCGATCGACGTCGTCATCTGCGATGGATTCGTCGGTAACGTGGTGCTCAAGTTTTATGAGGCCGTCGCGCCGATGATGCTCGCTATTCTGAAGCGCGCGGGGGTGGAGCCCGAACGCCTTACGGCGGCTCTCAAAGACCTCGATTATTCCGAGCATGGCGGCGCACCGCTTCTTGGCGTGCGCGGCGTCAGCATCATCTCGCATGGCAAGTCGTCGCCGCGCGCGATCAAGAACGCAATCCGCGCGGCTGTGCGCGCGGTGGACTCCAACATGAACGAGCACATCGGCCGCGGTTTGCAGTCCGTCGCGGGCGAGGGCGAGGCGGCATGAAGCGACCCATCGCGTCGATCGCTGGGACAGGCCGCGGGCTCCCCGCGGCCGTCATGACGAACTTCGATTTCGCGAAGATCGGCATCGAGACCACCGACGAGTGGATTACCGAGCGCACCGGCATCAAGCAGCGACACATCGCGCGCAACGGGGAGTCCACTACATCGATGGCCGCCGACGCTGCTCGTCAGGCGATGCAACGTGCGGGTGTAAGCGCCGGCGAGATCGATGCGATCGTTTTGAGCACGGCGACGCCCGACCGGCTGCTGCCGGCAACCGCAGTCGATCTTCAGGCGGAGCTCGGCGCCACACGAGCGGCCGCATTCGACATTGGCGCCGCCTGCGCCGGATTCATCTTCGCGGCAACCATGGCGGAAGGAATGATCGCCACGGGCGTCGCCGAGACCGTTCTCGTGGTCGGCTCCGAGAAAATGAGCTCGATCATCGACTGGCAGGACCGGGCGACTTGCGTGTTGTTCGGTGATGGCGCCGGTGCGGCCGTGCTACGTCGAGCGAAGCATCAGCGCGGCATTCTCAGCGCCTACATGCGAAGCGACGGCACACTCGCGAATCTGCTCTATCGACCGTCCGGCGGCGCATGTCAGCCCTTCTGTGAGGACGTCCTCAACGACCGCAGCTTCTACGTGAAGATGGCCGGACGCGAGGTCTTCAAGCACGCCGTGCGATCCATGGCCGATGCGTGCGATCGCGCCCTGGACGGCGCGAAACTCACGGGCAAGGACATCGACCTACTCATTCCGCACCAGGCGAACATGCGCATCATCGAGGCGACGGCGAAGCACGCCAATGTCTCGATGGAGAAGGTCTACGTGAACGTAGATCGCTACGGAAACACGTCATCGGCTTCAGTGCCGATAGCGCTCGATGAAGCAATCGAAAAGGGTTGTATCAAGGACGGCATGAACGTCTTGCTCGTGGCGTTTGGGGCCGGCTTCACGTGGGCGTCCATGGTGTTGCGCTTCTAGCATGGACATCGTACTGCTGTTTCCCGGCCAGGGATCACAGAAGCCCGGTATGGGCAAGGACCTGGCCGACGCCTTTCCCGAGGCGCGCGCCGTGTTCGAGCAAGCCGATCAAACGCTCGGCGCTCCGCTCAGCCGTCTCTGTTTCGATGGACCGGCCGAGGAGCTCACATTGACGCATAACGCGCAGCCCGCGTTGTTGGCGCACGGTGCGGCCGTTTGGGCCGTAGCGCGCGAACGCATCGGAACGCGCGTACGCGCTGCCGCCGGTCATTCGTTAGGTGAGTTTACCGCTTATCACGCCGCCGGGTCGTTCGCGCTCGACGGAGCCCTGCGCGTCGTTAGGCGTCGCGGTGAGCTCATGTACGAGACGGGTATCAGACAGCCCGGCGCCATGGCCGTCATCCTCGGGGACCTGAACGAGCCGATCGAAAGCGTCTGCGAGCGGGCGAGCAGCGAGGCTGCTCTTGTTGTCCCGGCGAACTACAACGCGCCCGGCCAGATTGTAATTAGCGGTGTTGTCGCGGGCGTGGAGCGGGCTATGGTGCTGGCAAAAGAGGCTGGCGCGAAGCGCGCCATGCGACTCAATGTCAGTGGTGCATTTCACTCCCCGTTGATGCAGAGCGCCGAAAGTGGTCTCACCGGAATTCTCGCCGTTACCGAGATGCGTGAGCCGGCGTTTCCCGTGTACGCGAACGTCGACGCCGAGCCGGTGACAAGGACGACGACGGCGCGCGAACGACTCGTTCGGCAGCTCACGAGCCCTGTACGTTGGATAGATGAGATATCCGCGCTCGCACAGGCGTATCCTCAAGCGCTCTTCGTCGAAATGGGACCGGGGACCGTCCTTGTTGGGCTCATTCGCAAGATTGCGCCTACGGTGAAGACTGCATCCTGCGGTACCGTCGCCGAAGTGGAGCAATTGCTTGGTCTGGTGGCGTCGTGAACATCGATCTCTCGGGTCGCTCGGCGCTGGTCACGGGTAGCACGCGGGGCATTGGACGGGCTATCGCCGAAACGTTGGCGCGCGCAGGGGCGAAGGTCGCCGTAGCCGGTCGCGATCGCGCCCGTGCAGAGGTCGTGGCGTCGCAGCTACCGGGCAGCGGGGCAAAAGGCTTCGCGTGCGACATTGGCGACGTTTCCTCGGTCGCGAAGCTGGTGGAGGACGTCGAAAAAGAGCTCGGCGCGATCGACATTCTGGTCAACAACGCCGGGCTCACCCGTGACAACTTGCTGATGCGTCTCAAGGATGACGACTGGGATGCGGTGATCGACGCGAACCTTCGCGGAGCGTTTGTCGCCATTCGCGCCGCGACGCGCGGGATGATGAAGCGTCGTTGGGGGCGAGTAATCAACATCGCCAGCGTTGTGGGGCTTGTTGGCAACAAAGGCCAGGCAAATTACGCCGCGAGCAAAGCGGGTCTCATCGGCCTCACGAAGTCCGTGGCCAAGGAGCTCGCATCGCGCAACATTCTCGCGAATGCCGTCGCGCCGGGCTTTATCGAGACCGACATGACCGCCGCAATGACGCCTGATGCGCGCGCGGCGCTCTCCCAGCAGATCCCTTTGGAGCGATTGGGTACGCCCAACGACATTGCCGGCGTCGTTGGTTTTCTCGCATCGGAGTACGCGACATATATCACCGGACAGGTGTTCGTCGTCGATGGCGGAATGGTCATGTAGCTCCCCCATCCCCCTTCGTGACGCGCTAGATTTCCCGCAACCCCCAGTCAACCGCAGAGGAGAGGACGCACGCCCATGGCCGACAACAACGCGCAGAAAGTCCGCGACATCATCGAGAAGGAGCTTGGAGTCGAGCGTGAGAAGCTCTCCGACGACGCGAGCTTCATCGAGGACCTCGGTGCGGACAGCCTCGACATCGTTGAGCTGGTGATGGAGTTCGAAAAGGAGTTCAACATCGACATTCCCGACGAGGACGCCGAGAAGCTTCGGACGGTTGGTGATGCGATCAAGTACCTCAACGACAAGGTTGCCGTCTGATGAAACGTCGGGTCGTCGTCACCGGTTTGGGGGCGATCACGCCTGTCGGCAACGACGTGGCGGCGACCTGGCGCGCGATCATCGAGGGTAAGCCAGGCGCCGGACCAATTACGAAGTTCGACGCCGCGAAGTTCCCCGTACGTTTCGCGTGCGAGGTGAAGGGATTCGATCCGCTGCAATACATGGATCGAAAGGAGGCCAAGCGGTCGGACGCTTACGCGCAGTACGCCATTGCTGGTGCTGCACAAGCAATGGCGGACGCGAAGCTCACTGACCCGGGGCTGTACGATCCCGATCGGGTCGGCGTGATCCTCGGCAGTGGCATCGGCGGTTTGAAGAGCTTCGAGGAACAGCACGATACCTATCGTGAGCGCGGGGCGAGCAAGATCAGCCCGTTCTTCATTCCGATGTTCATCGCCGACATCGCCGCGGGGCTCGTCTCGATGCGCTTCAACGCGAAGGGTCCGAACTACGCGACCGTCTCCGCGTGTGCGACGAGTGCGCACGCGATCGGTGACGCGTTTCGCACCATTCAATACGGCGACGCGGATATCGTGATCACTGGCGGCTCGGAAGCAACGGTCACGCCGATGGCAATCGGTGGGTTCGCAAACATGAAAGCGTTGTCCGAGCGGAACGATTCGCCCGAAACGGCATCGCGGCCGTTCGACCAGACGCGTGACGGGTTCGTGATGGGCGAAGGCGCCGGGGTCGTCATACTCGAGGATTATGAGCACGCCGTGAAGCGTGGCGCGCACATGTACGCCGAGATCGTGGGGTACGGCGCGACTGGCGACGCGTACCACCTCACAGCGCCCGCGCCGGATGGTGAGGGCGCCCAGCGCGCGATGCGTCGGGCGATGGCCGACGCGAACCTCGAGCCGACCGACATCGACTACATCAATGCGCACGGCACGTCCACGCCGGCGAACGATCTGAACGAAACGAAGGCGATCAAGGCGGTCTTCGGCGACGTCGCGTCAGAGATTAATGTGAGCTCGACAAAATCGATGACCGGGCACATGCTCGGTGCCGCTGGGGCGGTGGAGTTCATCCTCTGCGCGCTCTCCGTGAGGGACTGCGTCGTGCCGCCGACGATCAATTACGAGCATCCGGATCCAGAGCTCGATCTCAACTACACGCCAAATCGAGCGGTGCGCCGAGACGTGGAGATTGCGCTCAGCAATAGCTTCGGCTTCGGTGGACACAACGTGACGCTGGCGGTTCGCCGCGTGAGAGAGTGACGCATGCCGCTCGCCGTTCCGATCGATCGCGCGCTCGTTAGCGACTCGTCGCTCGTTCCAATCGCGGAGAAGATCGAGCGTGGCGAGCGCCTCACGACAGACGACGGCGTCGCACTCTTCGAGTCATCGGACATTGTCGGTCTCGGGGCGCTCGCGAATGCGGTAAATCGCGCCAAGCACGGCGATCGCGTCCTCTTCGCCGCCAATCAACATATCAATCCGACCAACGTGTGTGTATTGCGGAAGACGTGCGTCTTCTGCTCGTACGCGCGTTTGCCGAAGGAGGAGGGCGCGTACCGCTACTCGCTGGAGCAGGTGCTCGCCGAGGCAGCGACGGCAAACAGCACCCTTACGCGTGAGTTTCATATCGTTGGGGGGCTCGATATGAAGGCGGGGCTCGCGTACTACGCGGAGATGTTCCGCGCCCTGAAGGCGAATTTTCCCCACGTTCACATAAAGGCGCTGACGGCCGTCGAGATCGCGCACATCGCGCGCATCGAGAAGATGAGCGTTCGTGCAACGTTGATTGCGTTGCGCGAAGCGGGGCTCGACACGATGCCAGGCGGTGGCGCCGAAGTCTTCAGCGCCGGCGTGCGTGCGACCATTGCCGACAAGAAACTTGCCGGCGAGGAGTGGATCGACGTCCATCGGGAGGCGCACAAGCTCGGGATACGCACTAATTGCACAATGCTGTACGGCCACGTCGAAACCTTCGCGGATCGTATGGCGCACCTGGCGATGCTGCGCGATCTGCAGGACGAGACGGGCGGCTTTCTCGCCTACATCCCTCTCGCCTACCATCCCGACAACAACGAGCTCGGTCACACGCTTCAGCGGGAAGGAACCGCCACCAGTGCCTTCGACGATCTCAAGAACGTGGCCGTGGGTCGACTCTTTCTCGACAACATCGACCACATCAAGACCCACTGGGTAATGGTCACACCCTTCATCTCGCAGACGTCGCTCGCATTCGGCGTGAACGATATGGAAGGCACGATGGTTCGCGAGAAGATCTATCACGAGGCCGGGGCGCATACGGCGCAAGCGATGACGCTCGAGGCGATTCTCAAACTCATTCGCGGGGCAGGGAAGACGCCGGTCGAGCGCGACTCTTTCTATCGTGTGCTGCGCACCTTCGACGGCAGTCCCTCGCCGGACGGCGTATCGCCACACGTTTCGGCGCCCGCGGCAGCTTGAGATGAGCGCCTCGAGCGACAGGCTGCGCGTCGGCCGGATTCCGTACATCAACTGCTATCCGGTATACGGTGCTCTCGATCGCGACGCCGTGCGCCTCAGTGCGACCCTTATCGACGGTGTGCCGACAGAGCTAAATCGACAGATGGCTAGCGGCTCACTGGACGTCAGCGTTGTGTCGGCGGTGGAGTACGCGCGCGACGCAACGCGGTACGTGCTGTTGCCGGATCTCGCGATCTCCTGCGACGGACCGGTACGTAGCGTGCTGCTCTTCTCCAAGCGGCCGTCGACGGAGCTCAACGGCCGCCGCGTCCTCGTGAGCCGAAGCTCGATGACGAGTGTCGCACTCCTCGAGCTGCTATTCGAGAACGTCTGGAAGGCGCGTCCGGTCTTCGTTCCGGCCAACGCCGAGATCAGCGACGTCGAACGTTTTGGTGAAGCGGACCACGACGCTCGCCTCGTCATCGGTGACGCCGCACTGTTGGTTGGCTCTCGGCTTCGTGCGCGTCGGGCCGTCCCCGCCGGCTATCAGCACGCGTACGATCTGGGCGACGAGTGGAAACGCTGGACAGGGCTCCCATTCGTCTTTGCCGTGTGGGTGGCGCAGCGCACCACAGCAGTCTCCGACGCGTTAGGCGTGCATGCGACGCTGATCGAGTCCCGCAATTGGGGCCTCCAGCATCTGAACGAGTTGGCAGAGCAAGCATCCACCGCAACCGGAGTCGATCGGCCGACGTGCTTCGAGTATTTGTCAGGCCTCGATTACGGGCTGTCATACCACCATCTCGCTGGACTGACCGAGTTCTTTCGCCGTCTCGTCCTCGCGGGAAGAGTGCCTAACGGGTCATTGGCATTCCTTCCGGCTGCCTAGTCCCATTCCCTGAGACCACGCCCCGTGTCCGACCTCCTCGATTTTTATACCAATGCGCCGCTCCTCGAGCTTGGTGCCGAGGCAGATCGCATCCGGCGTGAGAAGCACCCCCACAACACCGTCACGTTCATCGTCGATCGGAACATCAACTATACGAACGTCTGTGTCGCCGATTGCGGCTTCTGTGCCTTTTACCGGAGGCCAAAGCATAACGAGGGCTGGACGCTCTCGTACGAAGACATCGGGCGTAAGATCGAAGAGGCCAAAGAGCTTGGCGCCGTCCAAATCCTCATGCAGGGCGGGCACAATCCCTATATCCCCTTCGACTGGTACCTGGATCTCCTGAGGTACATCAAGACCAACCATCCGATTCACATTCACGGTTTCAGCCCGTCCGAAGTCGACTTCTTTGCGAAAACGTTCCGCATGGATGCGCGCGACGTCATTCGTGAGTTGAAAGTGGCGGGGCTCGACTCCATTCCTGGCGGCGGGGGCGAAATCCTCGTGCAACGTGTGCGCGACCTCGTGGCGCGTAAAAAAGCGGGTGCGGACCGCTGGCTCGAGATCATGGAGCTCGCGCACGAAGCAGGTATGAAGACCTCGGTGACGATGATGTACGGCATCGGTGAGACGCTCGCCGAGCGCCTCGAGCATCTGCAGCGGGTGCGCGAGGTGCAGGCGCGAACGGGCGGCTTCACCGCCTTCATTTGCTGGCCGCTTCAGCCCGAGAACACGCCATCGATGCGCAATCAGCCCAAGACGGACGCGGTCGATTATCTGCGTACCATCGCGATCGCGCGCATTGTTCTTGACAACGTCCCCAATCTTCAGGCGAGTTGGGTGACGATGGGGATGAAGATTGGGCAGCTCGCGTTGCGATTCGGCTGCAATGACTTCGGCTCGCTGATGATCGAGGAGAACGTGGTCTCTGCCGCAAACACCACGTATCGCACGACCACGGTCGAGATGGAGCGCCTGATCCGTGACGCCGGATTCACGCCGGCCCGTCGCCGGCAGGACTACTCCATCATTCGCGCAGCGACGACGGAGACCGCCACCGCTGCGGCGTAAACCGCGCTGGGTGACGTCGATGCGCATGCTCATGGCGTTGGCGCAATGAGCATGCGCGTCGGCATCGGTTATGACTCGCACCGGTTCGCTTCGGGCGGTCCATTGAAGCTTGCTGGCGTCGACATCGAATTCGATCGACACCTCGTGGGCCACTCCGACGGCGACGCCGTCGCTCATGCCGTGACGGACGCCATTCTCGGCGCCGCCGGCGCGGGCGACATCGGTGAGCTGTTCTCCGATCGCGATCCGGTAAACAGTGGCCGGAACTCACTCGAGATGCTCGGGATCGCCCTCAACCGCGTTCGCGGCGCGGGATACGTGGTGTCCTACGTGGACGTCACTGTCGTTGCCGAAGCACCGCGTCTCGCTCCTCATTGCGACGCGATGCGCGCCGCGCTCGCGCGGGCCCTCTCCGTGTCGGCGACGGAGGTGAGCATCAAGGGCAAGACGAATGAGGGAATGGGTTGGATCGGACGCGGCGAGGGCATCGCGTGCCTCGCCGTGGCCACTCTCGTGCCTAACGAGTAACCACGTTAGCGCGGTGGAATCGTTCTTCGCTTGGTTGAGCGCGGTGCCGATCGGCACGCTGTACGCCGCGCTCGCCTTCGTCGCCGCGATCGAAAATGTCTTTCCGCCCATCCCGGCCGACACCGTCGTTGCTCTCGGGAGCTTTCTCGCCGCGCGTGGACGCGGCAGCGTGGTTGCTGCTTTTCTGGCTACGTGGATCGGAAACGTCTCCAGCGCGATGTTGATGTACGCGCTCGGCCGGCGTTACGGCGCCGAGAAGCTCGAGAGGCGACTTCTCGGCAACAAAGGACCGGGAGCGGAGCAGCGACTTCACCAGATGTATAGCCGCTACGGGGTGACCGCGCTATTCGCCAGCCGATTTGTTCCTGGCGTTCGCGCCCTGGTTCCGCCATTTGCCGGCGCGCTTCGTGTGCCTGCTTGGCGAGCGGCAGTCGCCATCGCGGGTGCCTCGGCGATCTGGTACGGTACGGTCAGTTATCTTGGATTCACGCTTGGTGGCAATTGGCAACGCGTCAGGCACCTGACTACCGAGTACAGTCGCGTTCTCGCGGTCGTCGCCGTATTGATCCTTCTCGCCGGGGCGCTGATATGGCGGACTCACAGCAGAAAGATCAGCCAACTCTGATTGAGCCGGCGGTGGCACGTTCCTTCCTGCTCGAGCGATTCTCGGATTTTCTCGCGCTCGAGCAGGGCGCCTCCCCGCGAACGTCCGAGGCCTATCGGCGCGACGTCGACCGCCTAACGATGTACGTCGTTGCGAAGGGGGGGCGCGCGCCGAACGACATCTCCAGTCGGACCCTCCGCGACTTTGTCTACCATCTGAAGGATCTTGGTTTAGCGCCGGCATCGATTCGACGGAACGTCTCGTCGATCCGTACCTACTTCCGGTTTCTCCTTGGTGACGGACACGTTGTCCGCGACCCGAGCGAGCGACTCGAGACGCCAAAGCGATGGCGCTCGCTGCCTGACGTTTTGAGCGTCGAGGAAGTTGGACGACTCCTCGCCGCGCCTAGCCTCGACGAGCCGTTCACCTTTCGCGATCGTGCGCTTCTCGAGCTTGCGTACGGCGCAGGGCTTCGCGTGTCGGAATGGATCACCCTCTCGGTCCGCGATGTCCTGTTCGAGGAGGGGCTGGTCCGGGTCTTCGGCAAAGGAAGCAAGGAGCGACTGGTCCCGATTGGCCGATCGGCGATCGGAGCGGTCGCCATCTATCTCCGGGAGCTCCGACCGCGGCTGGAACGTGGTGAAGGGAAGGGGGTGCTGATTCTGAACGCGCGTGGACGGCCACTGACGCGCATGGGTGCCTGGAAGATTCTGCGTCACTACGTTGAAAAGGCACAAATCACCAAGCACGTTTCTCCTCACACGCTGCGGCACTCCTTCGCGACACATTTGCTCGAGGGCGGTGCCGATCTCCGCGCTGTTCAAGAGATGCTTGGCCACGCGGACATCTCGACGACGCAGATCTACACTCACGTTGATCGCGAGTATCTTCGCGCGGTCCACAAGCAGTATCACCCGCGGGCCTGACCGGCTCAATTAGGCTCCGTCATCTCCTCGCCGATGCTTCTCGTCATCGACAACTACGACTCGTTCACGTACAACCTCGTGCAATACCTGGGGGAGCTTGGTGCCGACGTCGACGTGCGACGTAATGACGCGATATCGGTCGACGACATTGGCGCCCTCGAGCCCTCGGCCATCGTCATCTCGCCGGGGCCATGCTCGCCGGCGCAAGCCGGAATCACCGTCGAGGCCATTCGACGCTGGGGGAGCAGTATCCCGATGCTCGGCGTGTGCTTGGGACATCAGGCAATCGGCGAGGCTTACGGAGGACGCGTCATACGTGCCGACCGCGTTATGCACGGCAAGACGTCGAAGGTGGAACATGACGGCGAGGGCGTTTTTGCGGGACTCCCCTCTCCACTCGAGGTCATGCGTTACCACTCGCTCGTCGTGGAACGAACTTCGCTTCCGGATTCCCTGCAGGTGGTCGCGCGGGCACAGAGCGACCCGAATGAGATCCACGGAATACGGCATCGGGACCATCCGGTGTATGGCGTACAGTTTCACCCCGAGTCGGTGATGACCCAGCACGGCAAGACCTTACTGAAGAACTTCTTGGAGCTTACGCGGTGAAATTGGGCGCGCGCATCGCGCCGTGGCTCCTTGTCGGCGCGATGGCGAGTACGCCATATCGGCTCGCTGCTCAGCAGCCCGTATTCGTTCGAGACCCCGGGCCAGGAAGAGTCGGCCGCTGGCTCTCGGACGAACTGCGTGCGCCGCATGTGCTCATTCCGCCCGGTGCCGAAGCGGCCGTTCTGCCTCGCGATTCAGCATATTCTCATTCAGTCATTGTTCTCGAACGCGACGTCATCATCGAGGCACGTGTGCACGGCGACGTCGTTGTCGTTGGCGGCAATGCCTACATGCATCCGGGAGCCGTCGTAGATGGACGTGTCGTCGCGATTGGCGGAGGCGTTTACGAGTCCCGGCTTGCAATCACTCGCGTAGGTACCGAAAGTCATCGGGACTTCACCTTCGTCGCCCATCCGGCGATCAGCGGGCTAGCACTCGATTTTGAATCGACCCGCGTGCAGCATTTTGCTCCTGTAACGCTGCCTGGCTTCTACAGCGTTCGCATACCGACCTACGATCGAATCGACGGCCTGTCGGTCCCCGTTGGCCCTTTCGTCACCCTCGACACCGGCCGAGTCGAGATCGATCCGACTATCACCTATCGGTCGAACCTTGGCGCCTTCGATCCCGCTGTCGATGGAAACCTCACACTCGGTCGGCACGCTAGCATCCACGCTTTCGTGGGTCGCACCACCGCAACGAACGATGATTGGATCTGGTCAGACCTCATCAACTCGGCGGCAGTTCTCGGCCTGGGGCTCGACACTCGCAATTACTATCGGGCCGACCGTGCTGAAGTCACGTTCCATCGAGTGTTCGAGGGCGTCACCGTCGTGCTCGACCCATTCGTCGGGGCGCGTGCTGAACGCGACCGATCAGTGGCGCGCGACTCCTTGCGAGACCGAGTTCCGTGGAGCTTCGTTGGCCAGAAGGAGGGTGACCGCATGCGTCGCCCGAATCCAGGCGTGGTGCTGGGCGACGTCCGCTCGCTGCTCCTTGGCGCTCACGCGGAATGGACTGCAGAGCGCGTCCGCGCTACGCTCGACCTAACGAACGAAGGTGCCGCCTTCGACGTCGGAGCACTTCGCTTCGTACAGATCACGATGCAAGGCACCTTGCGCTTCCCAACCTTTGGCGCGCAGGAATTCTACTTCGCAAGCCACTTCGTGGACACCTTCGGCGATGCGGCGCCTCCGCAACGTTGGAGTTATCTGGGCGGATCGGGAACACTTCCGACACTCGAGTTGCTCTCAATGGGTGGCGACCATTTGCTCTACTTCGAGAGCAACTATTTCATACCGATTCAGCAGCTCGAGATGCCTGTCGTGGGCGCACCCAGTGTCACCCTCCGCCATATGCTTGGCTCTGCAGGCCTCGGCAAACTGCCGGACTTCGAGCAGAATCTCGGTCTACGCTTCGCCTTGAGCTTCGCGAGGGTCGATGTCGTGGTCGATCCGGCACGCCGGGACTGGGAGACGAGCTTCGGATTGTCGCTCGCACGTTGACGATTCCGCGATTCTCTAGGGTGGAACCCATCCTATCGGGATTCGCACGAGCCTGGGCAGTGAGTCAAGGAGGTCGCTGATTGCGGCTGCGGTTCGGCCGGAATACATTGCGCGTCGTGATTGACGCGGCTCACCTCCGGCCCGCCGAGCGCCGCGCGTGAAGACGCTCGCCGTGATCCCAGCCCGACTGGGCGCGAGCCGTCTCCCACGAAAACCCCTTCGCCTCCTCGCCGGACTCCCGCTCGTCGTTCGCGTATGGCAACGCGTCGAGTCGTTGGGACTCGCCGAACGCTGCGTCATCGCCACCGACAGTGAAGAGGTCGCCGAAGCGGTGCGGCCGCACGGGGCAGAAGTAGTCCTGACATCGGCGACACACCCATCAGGCACCGATCGCGTGGCCGAAGTCGCCGCGCGTTCCGAGTTCCGAAGCTTCGAAGCCATCATCAACGTGCAAGGCGACGAGCCTTTCGTCTCGCGATCTGCGCTGCGGGGGGCGGTGAGCCAAGTCACCTCCGGGAATTTTCCACTGGGTACGGTGGCAGTACGCGCAAATGACGCGATTCTGGATGAACCCAATGTCGTCAAGGTCGTCGCTGCCGATGACGGCCGGGCGATGTATTTTTCGCGGGCGGCCATTCCGTTCCTGCGTGATGTGGCGGAGGCACCACTGCGAACCACGCGCGTTTGGCAGCACATCGGCGTTTATGCCTACGAGCGTGCGGCACTCGCGCAATGGGTCTCGCTTCCACCTCATCCGCTCGAGCGAATCGAGCGCCTAGAGCAACTGCGCCCACTCGCCGCCGGATTGGCGATGGGAGTCGCCCTCATTGACGAGGTGCCGGGCATCGGCATCGACACCGACGATGATCTGCGACGCGCGAACGCTGACTGGAATGCTTTTGAGGAACGAACTCGATGAACTCGACGCGCCAACAGACGACGAAGTATGTATTCGTAACCGGCGGAGTGGTGTCTTCACTCGGCAAAGGCATCGCATCCGCATCACTCGGCAGATTGCTCGTCGAGCGGGGCTTGCGGGTTACCATGCTCAAGTTCGATCCGTACTTGAACGTCGACCCGGGGACGATGTCGCCATTCCAGCACGGCGAGGTCTTCGTGACAGACGACGGGGCCGAGACAGATCTCGATCTTGGCCATTACGAGCGGTTCATCGATCGGTCGTTGTCACAGGCGAATAACGTGACCACGGGTCGGATCTATCTGAATGTCATAACCAAAGAGCGGCGTGGTGAGTACTTGGGTTCAACGGTCCAGGTGATTCCTCACATTACGGATGAGATCAAAGCCGCAATTCGTCGTGTCGGACCAGAGAACGACGTCGTCATCGTCGAAGTCGGCGGCACGGTGGGCGACATCGAATCGCAGCCGTTCCTCGAGGCGATTCGTCAGATGCGCCACGATGTGGGTCGAGAGAATGCGATCTTCATTCATCTCACCCTCGTCCCATATATCGCCGCCGCAGGCGAGTTGAAGACCAAGCCGACGCAGCACTCGGTGCGCGAACTGATGGAGATCGGAATTCAACCGGATCTTCTCATCGTTCGCACGGAGCGCCCGATATCGGACGAGATCAAGCGCAAGATCGGCCTCTTCTGCAACGTCGAATTTGGGGCAGTCATCGAGAGCCCGGACGTCCGTACCATCTATGAGATTCCTCTCGTCTTTCACGAGCAAGGGCTTGATGCCAAGGTCGTGCAGAAGCTCGGACTGCAGACTACTCCGCCCAATCTGTCCCGTTGGAGAGAGCTCGTTCAGCGTGTCCTCACGCCCAATCAGCAAGTTCGTATCGCAGTCGTTGGCAAGTACACCGAGTATGCCGACAGCTACAAGAGCGTTCTCGAGGCATTGATTCACGGGGGAATCGCCAACGATGTTGGCGTAGAAGTGAATTGGATCTCCAGTGAAGCGTTCACGACGGCGGAGACGGCAACTTCGCTCATCGCGGGATACGACGGTTTGCTCGTGCCGGGAGGCTTCGGCGTGCGGGGTGTCGAAGGAATGGTCGAAGCAATCCGCGCCGCTCGCGAATCAGGGCTGCCGTTCTTCGGCATCTGTCTCGGCATGCAAACGGCCATCATCGAGTTCGCACGTAACGTCTGTCATCTCGAGGACAGCCACTCCTCCGAGTTCGCGCCGGAGTGCGACAACGCGGTCATCTCTCTGATGGAATCGCAGCAGCACGTCACCGACATGGGCGGCACGATGCGACTCGGCGCATATCCATGCCGTCTGGCGCGCGGTTCGAAAGCCGCTGAAGTGTACGGCGTTCCGGAAGTCAGCGAGCGACACCGGCACCGATACGAAGTCTCTAATCGTTATCGCGATCTCTTCATGCAGAACGGAATGCGATTGAGCGGGCTCTCGCCCGATGGCCAACTCGTCGAGATCATCGAGCTGCAAGCGCACCCGTGGTTCATCGGCTGTCAGTTTCACCCCGAGCTCCAGTCGCGGCCGACACGGCCACATCCGTTGTTCGCCGGATTCGTTGCGGCGGCGGCCAAGGCGGCTCGTCGTCGCGACGGTCAGTCGAAAGAGCGGCCGTTTGTCGAAGCCGCAGACTGACGCCGCAATGGCCCGATTCCCAAGCGATGCGCTGTTCCTCATTGCCGGTCCTTGCGTTCTCGAGTCCGACGAGCTGAATCTCCGTGTCGGTGAGCATCTCGCGCGCCTCGCCGAGCGTGTTCCGGGCGGCATCATCTACAAAGCAAGCTTCGACAAGGCGAACCGCACGAACCCCGGCGCGGCTCGTGGTCCTGGGATGGACGCGGGGCTCGCCGCGTTGTCGCGTGTTCGCGAACGTACGGGCCTCCCGATCCTGACGGACGTACATCTCCCGGACCAGTGTGCGCCAGCCGCGGAGGTCGTGGACGTTCTGCAGATTCCCGCCTTTCTCTGCCGGCAGACCGATCTCCTCGCTGCAGCCGGCAAGACGGGCAAGCCCGTGAATATTAAGAAAGGCCAGTGGATGCACCCGGACGGCATGCGCGGCGCTGTTGAGAAAGTTCGCAACTCGAGCGAGCGTGCCGCCTCCGAGGTAGCCGTCACCGAGCGGGGCACCTTCTTCGGATATGGCGACCTCGTCGTCGACATGCGTGACTTCCCTCGCATGCGCGCGGCGTGCGACGCGCCGGTCATCTTTGACGCAACCCACAGCGTGCAGCAGCCGGGACGAGGGATGGGCGGTGCGAGTGGCGGAGCCCGTGAGTTCATACCTCCTCTCGCGAGAGCGGCCGTCGCCGCTGGTGCCGATGGATTGTTCATGGAGACGCACCCGGATCCAGATCACGCGCCGAGCGATGGCCCGAACATGATTCCGCTAACTGCGCTCGACGCACTCGTCGACCGGCTCGTGGAGCTGTGGCACCTAACGAGAAAGTGAGCGTGCCCGAGTCTCCCAGGCTCGACCCGGCCGCAGCCCGACGCATTCGACTCGTCGGGATCGACGTCGATGGCGTGATGACCGACGGCGGTATCTATCTCGGGGCGGTGGACGGCAGCCCACTCGAGTTCAAGCGCTACGAGATCCAAGACGGACTAGGGATCCACTTCCTGCGCAAGGCCGGTATTCGCGTCGCGATCATCACCGGACGCGTATCGGACAGCGTGCGGCTCCGCGCGGCGGAGCTGGACATCGAGGATGTCGCCCAGGATGCCTATGCGCGAAAGCTTCCGGCGTTTCGTCGTGTTCTGCTGCGGTATGGCATTGGTTTCAACGAAGCAGCATTCATCGGCGACGACTTTCCCGATCTCGCGATTCTGCGACTCGTAGGACTCCCGGTGGCAGTTGGCAATGCCGTTCCCGAGATCGTGCGCGTCTGCCGGCTACACCTAACGAGACACGGAGGGCGGGGCGCCGTTCGCGAATTCGCGGAAGTCTTGCTGAGTGCCCGCGGCGAATGGGAGACGTTGACGGAGGCCTATGTGACCGAGCGGTCGACGGACGAATCCCAGGCGCGGCGGAAGACTGGGCCACGGCAACCTGGGGCCGCGCGGAAAGGACGCCGATGAAGCACGACGAGATCGTCGAACGTGGCCGCCGGGTCTTGCGACTCGAGCAACAAGCGCTTGCCGCGCTCGAGCGGCGCCTCGACGCCTCGTTCGCCAAGGCGGTGGAATTAGTGCATCACTGCAGCGGGCGCGTCATTGTCTGCGGCGTCGGCAAGTCCGGACTCATCGGACGCAAAGTTGCCGCGACTCTGACGTCGACGGGCACCCCAGCGACCTTTCTGCACCCAGTCGATAGCGTCCACGGCGATCTTGGCATCGTCGGCAATGACGACATCGCGATCCTGATATCGAAAAGTGGCGAGTCGGACGAGCTTCTTGCCCTTTTATCACACCTCAAGGGGTTCGGCGTGCGCACGATTGCGATCACTGGGGCAAAAGGCTCGGCGCTCGCAAGGCATTCAGATGTCGTACTCGATGCCAGCGTGAGTGAGGAAGCCTGCCCTCACGATCTCGCTCCCACAACAAGCACAACGGCCGCGCTCGCCCTCGGGGACGCCCTTGCCGTCGCCCTGCTTCAGGAGAAAGGCTTCCGGCGGGAGGATTTCGCTCGGCTTCATCCAGGCGGGGCGTTGGGCCGCGCTCTCGTCACGAAAGTCGATGAGGTGATGCTCCGGGAGCAGCTGCCTATTCTTCGTGACGGGGACACAATGCGGGAGGCGATCGTCATGATTGCGGAGCGCCGGGGCATTGCTGTCGTGGTTGACGCACGAACGCATGTCGACGGGGTACTGACTGCGGGAGATCTCAGCAGATTGGTGGAGCGCAGTGATGATTTCTGGACTGCACCAGTTCGCGGCGTTATGACGCGAAACCCAAAATTGGCCATCATGGGCGAGCTGGCAAGTGCTGTCGCTTACCGAATGGAGCAGCATGGAATCATGGCGATGCCCGTGGTGAACGACACGGAGGAGCTGGTTGGAGTCGTGCACTTGCACGACCTCATGCGGGCACGCGTCGGATGACTTCTGTCGCGTGCGTTAGGCGGATAAGGGTGGCCATCGCCGCTGTTTGGGCAGCTGGCGCCTGCAAGGATGTCAAGCAACCGCCGGTGGGGGTTCAATCGCCTGTCGACACGGCAGAGCAGGTGGGATTTGGCGTTCGCACTTTGCTCACCGGTAATGGCGTGCAGAAGGGCGAGCTCCAGGCAGACACGATGTTTGTCTTCAATGACCAGACGAAGTTCGATTTTCGGAATGCGCGCGTGAAGTTCAACACCGAGACGGGCGCCCCGAACGGCACAATGCGCGCCGACCGCGGTATTTATGACACACGCACGCAGATTCTCGAGGGTTTCGGCAATGTGGTCGTCACCACTCTCGACGGCAAAAAGCTTACGTCGCCGCATTTGAAGTTCAATCAACTCGCGAACGAAATAGCGAGCGACACGACCTTCCAGCTGAAAGCAGGGGACCGCGAGCAGCGTGGTATCGGGTTTACCGCCGACCCGAACCTGACACACTTCCGTTGTTTGCGAGCTTGCGGTGGCAGCGCGCCGATCACCCTGCCGGGTACCTGATGCGATATCTCGTCCTCGCCACTGCCGGTGCGCTCAGCTTTGCGCGAGTCTCTTTCGCACAAGATCGTACGCGCTGCACAATGGAACCATTGGAGCACACTCGCAGCAACGTCGTCAAATTGCCGAGCGGTGAATACAACACGTTCATCGCTGGTGGCCTCGTCGTCGTCTGCCCGAGTCGGAAAATCACGCTCAAGGCTGATAGCGCCGAACTCTATGGCGACGAGAAGCGCGATTTCCTCGTCGGCAACGTCAAGTACAATGAGCCGCGCCTCGCGTTGACGTCGGATTTTCTCACCTATTACACCACCGACGAACGGATCGTCGCGGCGGGCAATGTTCACGGCAAGCTGCCGAGTGGGTCGACCCTAGTTGGCCCACTAGTCGATTACAAGCGCGCGGTGCCGCGCATTCGCACGCGACCCCAGACGCTCGCCACTGGTCGTCCTACCGTCACCATCGTTCAAAAAGACAGCACCGGGAAAGAGCAGCCACCGATCGATGTCGTGGCGAACACCATCTTCATGGATGGCGACAGCTTGATTTACGGCTCGGGCGCGGTTCAAATCACGCGACCCGAGATCACCTCGACGAGTGACTCCGCATTCATCAATGTGGGAACCGAGATCATGCAGTTAATGCGCAACCCCATTGTCACGGGGACGCGTGGGCGCCCGTTTCGACTGGTCGGTGAACGCATCGATCTCTTCTCAAAGGAGAAAAAACTTCAACGCGTGGTCTCCCGGTCAAAGGCGCAGGCGAACAGCCAGGACCTCACACTTCGCTCTGACACAATCGATCTTCGCATCACCGCCGATCAGCTCGAGCGCGCGTTTGCCTGGGGACCCAGTCGCGCGCACGCGACTTCCTCCACTCAAAACATGATCGCGGACTCGCTCGATGTGCACATGCCTCAGCAGCGCGTGCGCGAGGTTCGTCTGCTGCGAAAGGCGTTCGCTGAGGGCCGCGCCGACTCCACGAACTTCCACGCGGACACCACGAACTGGATCCGGGGCGATACGATCCTCGCATACTTCGACACGCTTCCGGCAGCCGACACCACCAAGGGACCAGAAATTAAGAAACTCGTATCGAAAGACAGCGCGGAGGCATATTACAATCTCGCCCCCTCGGACACTTCGATGCATCGGCCAGCCATCAACTACGTGAAAGGCCACGAGATCACGATCAATTTCGATTCGCAAAAAGTGGCAAACATTGCCGTCGAGGGCCGGGTCGCCGGCATCTACATCGAGCCGTCGAACGACACAACGCGAACGCGGACGAATGGCCGCCCTGGCACAACGCGCACGCCCGCGCGTCCACCCGCGCGGCCCGGCTCCCCGGGTGGTGTGCGCCGGCCATGAGTGAAATGGATCTTCCTGAGCGAGTTCGCGAGCTCCTCGAGCAGGCGAAGCATGGCGACCGCTCGATGGCGCTCGCTCTCCACGCCTTGATCATCGCGGCCGACGTTGAGGGGTGCTCGGACTTCAACCAAGCCGCCATCATCTTTCGCGATGATCACCTCGCCGCCATGCGGGCCGACGGCCGGGACGCGGAACGTGAGGCTGGCAGGTTGAGTCTGGACGAGGTGCGAAAGCATCTGGCCGCTTCGGTGCTTCCGCGGCTCGTCTCGGCTGGCGTGATCATTCTTCCGCAAACCGGACTTAGCGCCCCAGACGCCCGAATTCGCATTACGGAGACCTATTGGCGGGAAGTTCAGGAAATGCGGCGGGCGCTCGCGGCGCTGCTCCGACAGACCGGCGAGCATCTCACGCCCACAAAGGAATTTGCCACCGTTGGGGCCGCTGTGCCTCGTCCGAAGGCCCCAGGGGCCAGGACGAGCGTTCTCGAAGCCTCAGGCCTGGTAAAGATTTACCGTCGGCGCAAAGTCGTAAATGACGTGGCCCTTCGATTGCAACAGGGAGAGATTGTCGGATTGCTGGGCCCGAATGGGGCGGGGAAGACCACCACGTTCTACATGATCGTGGGGCTGATCCAACCTTTCGCGGGCCGCATCAGCATGGACGGCGAGGATATCACGACCATGCCGATGTACAAGCGGGCGCGACGTGGAGTGGGCTATCTTTCTCAGGAGCCCTCCATTTTTCGCAAGCTGTCGGTGGAGGACAACATCCTGGCGATCCTCGAGACATTGCCCATCTCCGCGGCCGAACGGCGGAATCGTCTCGAAACGCTGCTGGACGAGCTGAGCATCAAGCACCTTCGACAGAGCAAAGCATTCGCCCTGTCTGGCGGCGAACGGCGCCGACTCGAAATCACCCGCGCGCTGGTCACCCGTCCGAAGTTCATGATGTTGGACGAGCCGTTCGCTGGCGTCGATCCAATAGCCGTACATGACATTCAAAGTATCGTCGCGAATCTGCGACACCGCGGTATCGGTGTTTTGATCAGCGACCATAACGTAGAGCAAACTCTGGACATCGTCGATCGCGCTTACATCATGTTCGATGGTCAGGTGAAAGTTTCTGGGACCGTTCGTGAGCTCGTCTTCGACGATACGGTCGCAAACATCTATCTTGGACCGACGCTCACGGCGCGACTTCGTTCACGCTTTGCAAGCGGCGATGGCAACGGGCACGACGGCGGGCCTAACGCGGCACCCGTCGCGCCGGTAATTCCCGACCGGCCGGCGCCATTCAATGGTCACGGAGGATCTGAAGTACAATGAAAGCTGGCCTCCAGCAGAGCACGCAGCTCAAGCAGGAACTCAAGATCAACCCTCGCCTGTATCAGGCGATGGACCTGCTCTACATGCCGCTCCTGGACCTCCAGCAGCATCTCAAGCAGGAGCTGTTGAACAATCCCTTCCTCGAAATGGTCGAAATGGAGGAAGAGGAGGAGGACGAGGAGGAGGCTCCCGAAACGGAAGCCGCCACCGAAGAAGACAAGGGCAACGACGAAATCGACTGGGAGGAGATTCTCCTCGATGGCTTCGATGCGGGCGGCCGTCGCGAAGAGCATGAGGAACGCGAGTACTACGAGCCCGTCACGGTCGACACTCGTGATCTTTCGGACCACCTGCGCGATCAGATCACGCTACTCGAGCTTTCACCGCGGCAGCAGCTCCTCGCCGAGGAGTTCATCGGGAACATCAGCGAAGACGGCTACCTCGCATGTCCGCTGAGTGATATCCTGATCAGCATCAACGAAACGGTCACCAAGGTGGCCGAAGAGATCAACCCGGACCTGGAGGATCTCCCCGTCTACTCGCAGCAGGAAATCGAGCAGATGTTGAGCGTCATCCAGAGCCTCGATCCGCCGGGTGTCGGAGCGCGCGACCTTCGCGAATGTCTGATGCTCCAGCTACGTGAAGCCGGCCTCGAGCAGTCGGTTCCGTATCGGCTGGTTCGGGATTGCTTCGATGAGCTGATCAACCACCGTTGGAGTGAGATCTCCAAACGCTTCGGTATCAGCCCAGGGGACGTTCAGAAGGCAGCAGACGAGATCAAGAAGCTCGATCCCAAGCCGGGTTTGATGTACAGCAGTGCCAGCGACAACTACATCATCCCCGATCTCATCGTTGAGAAGATCGATGGCCGGTACCATGTCTTTCTCAACGACGCGAATCTCCCTCGGCTCAAGCTCAGCAAGGCGTACCAGGAGATCGCGCGCGACAAGAAGAAGTTCGAGGGCGAAAGCAAGGAGTTCATCTCCAATAAGCTCAACTCCGCGAACTGGATGATCCAAGCGATCGAGCAGCGCCGGCAGACGATGCTGAAGGTCATGAACTACATCGTCGACCGGCAGCGCGACTTCTTCGAGAAAGGCGTGCAATATCTCAAGCCGCTCACGTTGCGCGAGGTTGCGGAAGTCATCAACATGCACGAATCCACGGTCAGCCGTGTCACGAACGAGAAGTACGTTCAAACGCCTCGTGGAGTACTTCCACTCAAGTTTTTCTTCTCGTCTGGCCTCTCGACTACCGCCGGAGAAGACGTTTCAGCGCGTGGTATCAAGGCGCAGATCGAGAAGCTCGTCTCCGAGGAGGATCCGAAGCACCCGCTCACGGATCAGGCGATCGTGAATATCCTGAAGGAGAGCGGAGTTCAGATAGCGCGGCGAACCGTTGCGAAGTACCGGGACCAGTTGGGAGTGCTGTCCGCACGCATGCGCAAGCGGGTGTGAGTGGCGTGAGTTCAAGTACGATCGTGCCCTCTCTAGCCCCTACGCCCCTAACCCCTAGCTCTCCTGCCGTCGACGTCTCCGTTCTCGTCCCCGCCAAGGACGAAGCGGAGAACCTGCCGCTTTTCATGGAGCTCGCGGACGCGACCTTCCGCGCCGTGCCAAACGTCTCCTTCGAGGTCGTCGTCATCGACGACGGTTCCGACGACAATACGTGGCAAGTCCTCGAGCAACTCGCGCGCCGCTTTCCCTTCCTTCGGGTGGCGCGCCATCGCACCCGGCGCGGTATCGCGGACGCGCTCCGAACGGGTTATCTGCACGCGCGCGGCCGCGTGCTGGTCTTCTATCCCGCTGACTTGCAGTTCAAGCCGGAAGACATTCCTCGTCTCGTTGCCCCTATTCTCGCCGACGAAGCTGATATGGTGACCGGCTTCAAGGAGGGAAAGTACGAGAAGGCCCTCGTTTCTGGGATTTACAATCGGCTGAGCCGCTTGCTCTTCAGCGTGAAGGTGAAGGATCTCAATAGCGTCAAAGCCTATCGGCGCGAGATCATGGCCGGGCTACCGGTGCGCCCGGATTGGCACCGCTACATGGTCGTCATTGCAGCCGCGCAAGGTTTCAAAGTTGCTGAAGTTGCAGTTCCTTTGTACCCTCGCAATGCCGGGCGATCGAAATTCGCCACCTGGCATCGCATTCCCATTGGCGTGCTCGACATGCTCTCAGTGTGGTTCGAGCTCACTTTCGGGCAGAAGCCGCTTCTCCTTTTCGGAATGCTCGGCGCGACGATCTTTGTCGTCGGTGTGCTCGCCGGTCTTCTCGCCCTCGCGCGCCTCTGGATCTATGATGTCGGCCAGCGGTGGGTTTGGACCATCATTCAGACTTGTCTCATCCTGGGGGGCGTGTTCGGCGCTGCTGGCCTGCTGGGTGAGCAGATCGCTGGTCAGCGCGCCGAGCTGCGCGAGCTCCGTCGGCGTCTGGACGAGACGGATGGGCGATCGTCGGTCGAGCCCGACGATCGCCGCGGTCATTGACGGACGCGAACGACGCGCCAGCGGCGCCGGCGCGCGGCGTTAGGCGCGTTGCCTGGCGCGTTGCGCAGTACGTTCTCGCCATCGCCTTCATCGTCTTCGCGGCGCGATCTATTTGGCGCCAGTGGCGTGACGCGTCCGCCGCCGAGTTGAACGTGCAACTGCATTGGGGATGGCTGTTGGTTTCCTCGCTCGTCGTCCTCGCGACCTATGCACTTCTCGTCGCCGTCTGGCGGCGCGTCCTCAAACGGTTCGGCGCCGTCGTTTCTTTCGCCCTCGCAGCGCGCGTCTGGTTCGTTTCAAACTTGGGAAAGTACGTTCCTGGGAAGGTGTGGCAGTTCACCGCCATGGCCTCGATGATGAAGGAGCAGAGCGTCCCACTTGCCGTGGCGGGAAGCTCCGCCATCCTTGTCGCGGTCTGCAACGTGGTGGCGGGTTTTATCGTCGTCCTCGCTCTCGGGACGCAATCGCTCCGCGCGCTCGGCTCGGGGGCGGAAACCGCGCTACTCACCGTGACGGGCATTCTTCTCGTCGCCCTGCTTCTGACCCCGATCAGCGTACGCTGGGCGACGACGTTCCTCGGCCGACGATGGAAGCGTCAGGTGACGCTCAACGTACCGGCGGTGGCCGTCTGGGAGAGCACCTTGGGCTACATCATCACGTGGCTTCTGTATGGTCTCGCCTTCGAGCTCTTCGCCATGGCCGTGGTAGGCCATGCTGGTGGGAACTGGGAAGCGTACGTCGCGACATTCACGCTCTCCTATCTCGTCGGCTATCTGTGGCTGCCAGCTCCCGGGGGTCTTGGCGCACGTGAGTGGGCCATGTCCACCGTGTTCGTCGCGCTGAAGCTAGGCACACCCGCGGAAGCCGCCGTCGTCACCGTCGCTTCCCGACTCTGGCTTACGGTGCTCGAGATAGTGCCTGGATTGGTCTATCTCGTTAGGCGCCCGACAAAGTCGTCATGAGCGCCGAGGTAGCCGAATCCCGTATCGGCCCAAGAAAGCTGCCAACTCCTCGGTTAGCGCGCTTCCCGATTCGCTTCGACTCTTCCCAGCTAGATCTAACCAGTGCACGCCGCTGGCCGCCAACGACTTGATCCGCTCCTCGTCGAGCGCGATCTCCGTCAGCAGCGTATCCTCTCGGTGCAGCGCAGCATCCTCACCATCGGCTTGCCGCCAAACGAGTCGCCATTGCTTCCCACCACGTCGATACACACGCTCGGCGCCGCTCACCTCGATGTTCGTGTCTTCATACGCGAGGTACCTGTCGAACTCACTCATTATTTCGGTGACGAGTGCCGCCCGCTGCTCGTGACTTAGCCGACGCGGGAAATCTGGCGCGGAACGAATCACCTTTGCGGGTGATCCAACGGCCAGGCTACTCGGAGGAATAGTCCCTTGCACGAGGGAATTCGCACCGATCACAGAGCCATCACCGATCGTGGTCCCCGGCATGATGAACACGCGCCAGGGAAGCCAGACACTATTGCCTAACGTCACGGGCTCATAGGTCACCGGGTAGCCGTCGAGCTGGTTGAGCCACGCGCCGTGAGTGAAGATCAAACAGTGACCGCCGATGCCCGTATCATCGCCGATCGTCACCGGCTTAGTCGGATTGATGTACGCCATCTGCAGTACAATCGTGCGGCTGCCGAGGGTAAAGCTCGACTCGGGCAGCTGCGGTCCTCCCACGTATACCTGCTCGCGAATACGAGCGTCTTCGCCGATCGTGATCCGCTCGCACGCGACGTAGCTCATGGTGCCAACACTGGAGTGCCGTCCGATTTTTATCGTACGTCCCATGACGACGGCGAGTAGCCCGATCTCCACGTGGTCGCCGAGGCTGACATCTTTTCCCAGGACGACGCCGCCAAACGACAGCCGAACGCGGCGCCCAATCTTGTAGCCAAGTATGTGTCGATAAGCCCACACCTTGAGGGCGCTCGGCATCCATCCGAAGAGGATGAGGTGTTTGAACGGAATTCGCTTCTTCGGAATCATTCGAGAAGGTATTGGACGCGCGAAGTCTGGGCTGTATCGAGCTGACGCGTCAAGTACGTGCATGGCCCGCGGTGGCGGAAAGCGTTATCTCCTGGTGCGCACTTGCGCCACATTCCACGCCCGGTCAGCTTGCGAGCCAACTCTGATGCTCGCGCTCGACTCAGACTCTTCGCCTCGCGGCTCGGCCGAGCAATTCGGGCTCGAGCTCCTGCTCGACTGTTCGCGCGTCCTGCGACTATCGGGCAGTGGCGACGCCGTCCGTCTTCGACTCGTCGGCGACGACGGCCCAGTGTCGCTCGAATCCTGCCTGTCTCGCGAATGGCACCTCGAGCGCACCGAGGGGGTGGTCTCGATCCCTCGCTCCGTGCTTCGCCTTGTCGCCTCGATCGCCGGAGCCGCGCGTGAACAGCACACAACGAGCTACGATCGATTCGGTCGCGTGCACGCGGAGGATAACGATCTCGTCGCCTCGGGACAGGAACGATTACCGGTCGTTAGTCTCGCTGCTATCAAGTTACGAAAAGCGGTCGTCGACGTCGCTGGACGAAGGCCCGTTCGTCTGCTGGCACCGTGGCCCAAAGGACGACGCTGGGCCGTCGCACTGAGCCACGATCTCGACGTCGTCGCTCGATGGCCCGTTTTCACAGGGCTTCGTCTCGTGGAGCTTGCGCGCAAAGGAGATTTGGGTCGCGTACTCCAGGTCATTCGCGCCGCCGTGCCTGCGGCTATGGGGGACCCCGTGTGGCAAGGCGTCCAAGGCGTATTGGATTCCGAACGCGCACATGCAGTCAAATCCACATGGTTCATTCTCTGCGGGACACCGACTCTGAGAAGCATGCGTGCTGGCGATCTCACCTATCTCCCTGAGTCGCGTGCCGCACGTCGCATCCTCGCTGCCATCGAATCCGCGGGTCACGCGATTGGGCTCCACGGGAGCTTCGATACATACACCGATGCAGAGCGTTTTCGCGAGCAGAGGCAGCGCCTGAGTGCCGTCACCGGCGTCACGCCTAACGGCGTCCGTCAGCATTATTTGCGCATGCGGCCCGGCATTACGCAACAGGCCATGGCGACGGCCGGATTTCGCCACGACTCGACCTTCGGTTTCGCCGATCGCAACGGCTTCCGCCTCGGCGTAGCGGACGTCGTGCCGGCGTGGAGCGAAGCCAGTCAGAGCTTGCTGAACATCGACGAGGTGCCGTTTACGTGGATGGACCGGGCGTTGAGCAAGTACCGCGGCATCGAATCGCCAGATGCCTGGATTGCGGACGCCTTGGAGCTCGCGGAGATCGCGCGCGATATGAATGGACTTTGGTGCGGTATCTGGCATCCCAACCTGTCGCCGGCCCTCGGCTTCCCCGGTGCGACCGATGCGTACACTCTTCTCGTGAACCGACTCGCGGCCATGAATCCATTCTTCGAAACGACGGAGCAGCTCGTGGCCTGGCGCCGCGCCCGACGCGCTGCCCGCGCCACCGCGATCGAGGCCAGTGGCGCAGTCGTTTTTCACACCACCGAGCCCGCCCCGGATTACGCGCTCTCCATCGAGGATGCCGGGGGAGCGCAGCTCCCCGACCAGCCAACGCGACCGACGTGATGCGTGCGCTCTTTTTAGCACACGCATATCCGCGGTACGAGCAGGATCCTGTGGGCTCCTTCATCCTTCGACTGGCGACGGCACTGCAGGATCACGGCATAGACTGCGAAGTGCTCGCGCCATCGGCCAAAGGCCTAACGAGCACCGAAGTTATCGAAGGAATACCCGTACATCGCTATCGTTATGCGCCGCGCAAATTAGAGACGCTGGCCTATGGCGGTGAGATGAGCGCTCAGGTTCGCGGCTCGTGGAGTGGTCGCGTCGCCATGGCGGGACTCTTATCGGCCGCACTCGCGAAAGCTCTGCGGCTCGTGCGCGTTAGACATTTCGATCTCGTGCACGCGCACTGGTGGTTTCCGGGAGGTGTTGTCGGCAGCGCCGTACGCGCGCTCACGCATCGGCCGCTCGTGACGACCCTGCATGGGTCCGACGTGCGGCTTGCTCGCGACGTCGCCGGCGGCGCGCAGGCATTTCGCTTCGTCGCCCGGAAGTCCGACGCGCTCACGACTGTCTCATCCTGGCTCGCGCGCGAAGCGAAAGCGTTGGCGCCCGAGGCGAATCCCACCGTCGCGCCTATGCCCGTGGTGCCCGGGCTCTTTCACCCAGGCGAATCACGCGCGAATGACCGACTGCTCTTCATCGGCAAGCTCACAGAGCAGAAAGGTCTGCATCATCTCCTTCGTGCGCTCGCGATGATGAAGACGCGACCCACGGTGGATGTCGTTGGCGCCGGACGAGTCGATGATACACATCTGCGCAACCTCGCGCAGGAATTGGGAGTCGGCGATAGGATCAATTGGCTTCCTTTGCTCACCCAAATGGATCTCGCGGCTCGTTATCGAGAGGCAACGCTACACGTTATTCCAGCGCTCGACGAAGGGCTCGGCCTCACTGCCATCGAGTCCCTCCTCTGCGAGACTCCGGTAGTTGCATTCGACTCGGGGGGCGTACCCGATGCTGTCGTTCCCGGCAGGACCGGAATACTTGTCCCGCCCGGTGACACCGCGGCGCTCGCAGAATCTCTTGACGAACTTCTGACAGATCCTTTAGCACGCGAACGCCTTGGCAGAGAAGGACGTGCTATGATGTTGGCGAAGTTCAGTCCTGATGCCGTTGCGGCGCGCTACGCGTCCATCTATGCAGACGCACTGCGCCATCGCCGTGGCTGAGCGCCTGGGTTAGTTTCTGCTAGTTAGACCAGAGAATCCATACATGGCTACGCCGCAAAGGGCTTCCGCGTCGCGGAAGCCGAAGGAAGCACGTCGTCCCGCCAGAGCTGTCGTAACAGCTCCAGCTATCGCCCCGCGCTACGAGTACGCTCTTGCGGCACTGGTCCTCGCGATCTGCACCTTGGCGCTCGCACTCCCCGCGCTCAGTGGTCAGTTCCTCGTCAATCCGATGAGCGACCAGTTCATCGGTGGGTATCCAGTGCGCAATATCGCTGCGATGTCACTCAAGGCAGGGCAGGGCATTCCGCAGTGGAATCCGTACCTGTTCGGCGGCTTGCCATACATCGCCGCGATGCACGGTGACATCTTTTACCCGACCTTCATTCTCCGCGCCTTACTGCCGACCGACGTCGCGATGACGTGGTCGTTCATCATTCATATCTTCCTGGCCGGCTTCTTCACCTTTTGCTTTTTGCGCGCTTGGCGGCTCGATTTCGCGCCCTCGCTCGTCGGCGGCGTCGCATACATGATGAGCGGTCCGATCGCCGCTTACGTGTCGCCGGGGCACGACGGGAAACTCTACGTGAGTGCCTTGTTGCCGGTGGCCCTCTGGATGCTCTTACGCGGCATCCGCGACGGAAAGTCATGGAGTTGGGGAATTTTGGCCATTGTCATTGGTCTGGCGGTCCTCAGTCCGCATCCGCAGCTCTTGCAGTACATGTTGCTCTGTTGTGGCGCTTTCTCGCTCTACATCGCCTTTGGCGCACTCGAGGCGAGAGACGGCACGTTGGCCCAGCTGGATCGCGCCACCGCAATTCGACGTCTGGGTTTGGCATTCGGCGCCGTGATGCTTGGAACGCTGATGGGAGCAGTGCAGTATCTGCCGGTGATGGAGTACGTGCCGTTCTCGCCGCGTGCCGGCGGTCGCGACTACACCTACGGGACGTCCTATTCGCTCCCGATCGAGGAGATGTTCAACTTCTATCTTCCCGAGTTCAGCGGCATTCTCGCGAAATATTGGGGACGGAACGGAATTCACCTCCACAGCGAGTACCTCGGCGTCACGACACTGTTTCTCGCCGGCGCTGGCCTAACGAGCCGGCGACGTGGCTTCCGATGGTTTTGGATCGGCACGTTCATTGTCAGCCTGCTGTGGGCGCTCGGCGGCAACACGCCGTTTTACCAGATCGTTTACGCGCTCGTGCCGGGAACGAAATTCTTCCGTGCGCCGAGCACCATGCTTTTCATCGTCGGCTTTTCGATGTCGGTGTTGGCCTCACTTGGCATGGAGCGGCTCATTGCGCGTCAAATCTCTTTCCGCTATGCGACGGGCTGGCTCATCGCGGGCATTCTCGTCGCCTTACTGGCGTCCGTGGGTGGCCTCACGAACATGGCCCAGATGGTCGCCTCATCTTTCGCTGGCGATCAGCTCGACGCCGTGATCTCGAATGACAAGAGAGCGTTGATCACCGGTGCCTGGCGCGCATGCCTCGTCGTCTTGGTCAGCGCGGGGCTCGTCTGGGCGTTGGACCGGCAGCGCCTAACGACTCGCGTCGTGGCATGGCTGGCGCTCGTTCTCGTCGCCGTCGACCTCTTCAGCGTCGAAAAGCAGTACTGGATGTTTTCGCCACCCGCGTCCGTCCTCTATGCCTCCGATCCGGCTATCGCTTACGTGAAGGCGCAGTCGCAACCAGCGCGCGTGCTGAGCCTCGAGCTCCCGAGCGTGCCTGTCAAGGATGCGATGCTGGCCGGCGACGGCCTGATGGTGCACGATCTTCGACAGGCGATCGGATACCATGGTAATGAAATCGGCCGCTACCAGCTTCTCACTGACCATTACGATCCGCGCATCTTTCTCAGCCCCGCGTTCTGGCGCCAGGAGAACGTCCAATTTCTCTACACCAACGCGGACTCGAGCGTCGTCCATGGATTGACGGTGCAGTTCGACCTTCCGCCCATCCAAAAAGTGCTCGGACCGGTGAAAGATGCGCAGGGAACCTCCGTCAATTTGTATCGGCTGCCGGGTGAAAATCCGTTCGCATGGCTCGCTACGGTTTTCGTGAAGGTCCCCGATGATCAAGCATTGGACGTCGTCCGAAAGCAGCAATTCGATCCGCGGCGCGTCGCCATGCTCGATACATCCTCCCAGATTCCGGCACAAGAAATCAAGCAACTGCCAGAGCCCCTCCAGGTGCCGGTGCGCGTGCAAAGCTACGTCCCTGGCCGCATCGAGATGATGCTCGGCGCGCCGTCCCCGGCCAACGCGGCGCTCGTCGTCTCGGAGAATTACTTCATTGGTTGGCACGCGACGGTGGACGGCCGCGACGCGCCACTTGACCGAGCGGACTACAACTTGATTGGCGTGCAGTTGCCGAATGGGGCGCGGAAAATCGTCTTGAGCTTCACCGATCCAGCCTACGAAAAAGGGAAAGCGATTACGCTGGTCGCGATTCTCCTCGCGCTGCTCGCCGTCGTTCTTGGAGCGTACGACACAACGAGGCGCTCGCGGGCGTCGTTAATCGAGACCCCCGCGGCGAGTGCCTAAAATGCATCGCGCGCCTCACGGCGACACGAGCGTGAAGTAGCCGGCTTCGTTGGCGACGGCGACTCGGCCATCGGGCAGCAATGCAATGCGCCGTGGGGTTCCCCCCACCCTCACGGTCTTCGTCAAGACGCCGCTGGCGCGATCGACGACGTAGACTGACCCATACAAACTCCCCGCCACCACAAGCTTGGTGCCGTCCGCCGTTAGGCGCATGCCGAAAGCGCCGAGGACATTGCCGATGCGCCGCACAGTACCCAAATGCGTGCCGTCGAACACGTCAACCCAGCCGCCTTCGTTCGCGACGTAGAGCGTGCCGCTCGCAGCATGGTACGCGACCTCTTGCGGCGTTCCGGTTACTGCCACCGAGTCGGTGACTGTTCCTGTCGGCGCGTTCACGCGGTAGACCTTACCCGTGAAGTCATTGGACAGCCAAAGTGTACTTCCATCGGGAGACATCGCCATCCCATTGATCTGGCCGCCTGTCGAGAATCCGGTGACTACCGCGCCGGTCGATGTAGACAACACGTCGAAACCTCCCGTCTTTCCAACGTACAGCCGTGAGCCGTCGGGTGAGAGAACGAGACGTACCGCGCCGGCCTCACTGAAGGTCTGTTGCAACGTACCGCCGGGAAGCGCAACGACGGTTATGCTCGGCCCGTTCTCGCCCGTGACATATGCAATCGTGCCTTGCGAGTTGATTGCAATATCCGTTGGAGTAGCGGACGTCGGCACGCTCGCGACAGACGCATGGGTCGACGCGTTCAACACGGCGAGAGCCTCCACATCGAGCTCCGTCACAAGAAATTCGGGCGACGATCCGCCAAGGTACGCCACGCCGAACGGCCGGCCTGACAAATTACTGAATCGCTCCAACACGCTGAATCCCAACGTCCCGGTAATCGTGGTGCCTGTGACAACTCCCGTGATAACTATGTCGCCCGCCAGATGTGGAGTGATGTTGTTGCCGGAGATCGATGCCACCGCGGGATTGGAGGACGTGTAGGTCACGGACGCCCCATAAATGGGATTCTGTTGTGCATCGGTGACAACGCTGCTCAGCGTCGCTGTCTCCGTCGGGCTTATCGACGGTGGGCTGGCAGTGATAATGACCTTCGCTGGAGGCCCAGCCACGGCCGCCGTCGAAATCGAGACAGTCAGGCCAGTCGCCGGTATGGTGGCGACCAGGAAGGCACTGCCTAGGTGCCCGGGCATGACCCAAGAGTTAGGCGATACTCGGCCCGTCTTGTCTGTGACCGCGCTGAGTGGCGTCACCTGCGACCCCCCAGTCGCAGTGAAAGCCACCGTGACGTTAGGTAAACCGCGGTTCGATGAATCCAACACCACGAACACAGGCAGCGGCGACACTGGCATTCCGGCTGCCACACTGGCCGGGGCGGGCGTTACGACCGAGATCGCAGCCGGGCCAGTTAGTCGAGGCTCGCTCGACGAGCTACAGCTTGCCCCACTCATCGAGCTCACCGCGATCAACAGTGCGCCAAGATTTTTTTTCATACGCCTCCACGTCATACGGCGACCTCTAAACAACCTCAGGAAGCCGGACAACGACTATCGCTCGTAGAGAACAAATTGGGCCTCCAGCCTGCTTGGCCTAGCCGCCTGCAATTATACAACAGCGCTTCGGAGCCGCCACTCGGCATGTTTTGCACATACTCATCGAGATCATTTGTTGGAGGTCAGTCTGACCGGGTCGCTCGGCGCAACTGCTCCTCACGCCAAGCACTCCTTGGCTTCATAAGGACGTAGCATGATTCCAGACGCGTTGGCGCTCGCTCCCGCTCCAATCGGCTCATGCCCCAGAATGCGGCAATCAACTCGATTTTGAACTGGTGAGTGGGTTGTTCAATGGACAATCGGACGCTGGCGAGCGGAACGCGTCTGTGCCACCTTTCTATGACCAAGGCGGGCGAGGAACTTCCCGGAGCTCCTCGCCCGTTGCACGTGCATCCCCGATGCGGCTGGGGCAGTGCACAACCCAGCGCGAGTCTGAAGTGACGACCCACGCCTGGTGCAGTGGGGGCGGAATATCGTTTGCGCCTCGAATAGCGCTTGAGACGCATGTGACAAAGTACTTAGACAGCAACGGTATGCATGCTCAGACTTCGACGTGGGTGACAGGTGTCTGAACGCGCGCTCGTGATCGTCCCCACCTACAACGAACGCGAGAATATCACGCGCCTGATAGGTGCAATTCTGCAGCAGGATCTTCGTCTCGAGATACTTGTCGTCGACGATGGCTCACCCGACGGTACCGGGGAGATCGTTGAGGGTCTCATCCAGCATGAGCCGCGGGTGCACATCCTGAAGCGGCCTCGGAAAATGGGTCTCGGCACCGCCTACATCGCGGGTTTTCGGTGGGCACTCGAACAGAGCTACGAATTCGTATTCGAGATGGATGCCGATTTTTCGCATGATCCCGCGCACTTACCGCAGTTTCTTCAAGCGATCGACAACGCGGACCTCGTTCTCGGCTCCCGCTATCGGAACGGTAAAGTCACCGTCGTCAACTGGCCCATCAAGCGTCTTTTGCTGAGCTACTTCGCCAACGTCTACGCACGTGTCGTCACTGGACTGCCCGTATGGGACGCGACGGGGGGCTTCAAGTGCTTCCGTCGGCGTGTCCTGGAAGCCATCGACCTCGCCCACGTACGATCGAACGGGTATGCGTTCCAGATCGAGATGAGCTTTCGTGCGTGGCGAAAGCGCTTCAAAATCGTTGAAATCCCGATCGTCTTCGTGGACCGGACTGAAGGGCAGAGCAAGATGTCGAGAGCGATCGTACGAGAAGCGATCTGGATGGTCTGGCGACTCCGATTCTGGGCACTCAAGGGGGCCGTTTAGCGGCTTTCGGAGCGGAGAAGATGATTCCGACCGGCAGGCAATTTTATAAGATGAGTGGCTCCGGCAACGACTTTGTGTTCGTTGACGTGAGGGAAGGCGCCGCCGGTGAGCTCGAGCGTCCGGAGATCATACGTGAGGTCTGCGCTCGAGGTTCTGGGGTCGGCGCGGATGGGATCGTTTTCTTGAACAGAAACGGTCTTGGTCTTTCGATCCGGTACCTGAATAGCGACGGATCGCTTGCCGCACTATGCGGCAACGCCACTCTTTGCGCCGCGCGGCTTGGCGCCGAGCTTGGGATAGTTCCACGAGCGGGGGAGTTCCAGATTGAGACAGACTCTGGGCCGGTGTCGGCGAGATTTCGCCACGGCTTACCAGAGATCGATCTTCCGCCTGTTACGGAGCTTCAAGAGAATTTTGCCGCGGATCCAGGTCCCGGCGAATCCCGCATTGGCTTCGCATTGGTCGGCGTACCACACTTGGTAGTCGAATGCGCTGACGTTCAGGCGGCGGCGGTTGTTCAGCGCGGTCGCCGGCTGCGCCATGACCCGCGGCTTCCACATGGCGCCAACGTCAACTTCGTCTCCCGAATGGAGGACCATTGGCAGATCCGCACCTATGAGCGCGGCGTGGAGGCTGAGACCTTGGCGTGCGGGACGGGCGCAGTAGCGACGGGGCTCCTGCTGGCGGCTTGGGGAGAAGCCTCAGACGAGGTTCAGCTCGAGACCCGGTCCGGACGCCGGCTACTCGTTCGACATCGTGAGCGTGTTAATGGCGGCGGCTTCTACGCGTCTCTGTCAGGTGAAGCTCGCATCGTTTTCGTTGGCGAGCTCGGAGAGCTTTGCGATTCAACGAGATAGGAAAGGCTGTGGAGAAGCCAGGTGGAGAAGTCGCGAAGATTCTCCACATTTCTTCACAACTGAAGTTTACATAATACATCTTATACGTATTTACTAGCGGGCGTTGGCTGCGAGTTTCCGCTTAGCTGAGAACGCTGAGGCCCTTATCTGCGCTAGGACTTGCCTGCGCGCTTCGCGTCGAGCTCCGCCAATCGGACCCGCGCCTCGGCAGCTACGGACGGGACCTTTGGCTCAGCAGCTAGCTGTTCCCAAAGCCGCTTAGCATCAGCGGCGTTGCCTGCACTCGCATACGAACGGGCCGCTTTGGACCGGTAGTACGCGCGCTCGGTATCGTACTCGGCGGAGCCCGCTGCGCGCTCGTAGGCCTTCGCAGCGTCGGCCGGCTTACCCATTTGCGAATAGCCGTCACCGATCAGACTTGCGACCGCCGCCTCGCTTCCACCGGCCTTGCCGGATACTTCCTCCAGCACCTTGATCCCGTCCTGATATTTGCCGGCATTGTAGTCCGTTTGCGCCAGCAGCATGGCCGCCTCGGTGCCGGCACCGGTGCCTTTGTACCGGCCCACGACGCGCTGCAGGTCGCTAGTTGCCAGTGCAGTATTTCCCGATTGAAGCGACTGCTCCGCCTGCATCAGGCTTCGCTCGGCGTTCACCGTCTTGATCTGTTGGGAGCGGATGTAGAACCAGTAACCAGCGGCTGCTACCGCCACGACGACAGCGCCGATGCCGATGAACCGTGAGTTGACCTGGAACCAATCCATGAAATCAAAGCCGCGATCGCTATTGCTTGCGTTGGTGGCAACTGACTGACTGGATGTAGTCGGCTTGGCAGCCATGTCCTATCCCTCGTTAGGTTGACCGATTATCGATTCTCGTGAAGGCGCCCCCGGGGTGACTCGAACACCCGGCCAACGGTTTAGGAAACCGCTGCTCTATCCATCTGAGCTACGGGGGCCAGCCACGAAAAATAGCGAACCGGCCGGAAGAGCACATCAGCGTTCTCTCCCACTACGACCATCGGAACGGGCCTTGCTCCCTCCCGTGCCCCGCCAGCGCAGAAGCGAGGCAGATGAGCCTCGAACGACCTGGACTTACGACAAGGGAGAGCCAATGGATCATCAGGTTCATGTCGATGAATCAGCTCGAGTGCCGGAGCAGGACGAGGCGGGCTCGCACGAAGTGCTTCCCGATCTCGCCTATAAGCGCCTCTTGCTTGTCAACGTCGTTTTCTTCGGCACGCCTGACGCCGGCGACCGCTCATGGGTCCTAATCGACGCCGGGCTCCATGGCACCGCGCACTCGATTGCGTCCTCTGCCGAGAACCGGTTTGGTAAGAACGCCCGCCCCGCGGCAATCGTGATGACCCACGGCCATTTCGATCACGTAGGCGCCCTCGGTGAACTCGCGGAGCGGTGGGATGCTCCTATCTATGCCCATGAACAGGAATTGCCATTCCTTAATGGAACCCTGTCGTATCCGCCCCCTGATCCCGCCGTCGGCGGCGGAATCATGGCCTCGATGTCTCGCTTCTTCCCGCGCGGGCCGATCGACGTCGGATCTCGACTCCGAGCGCTCCCAGCTGACGGCAGTGTTCCCGGTATGCCTGGCTGGCGCTGGGTCCACACTCCTGGCCACACGGAGGGACACGTATCGTTCTGGCGTTCCACTGACAGGACACTCGTCGTGGGCGACGCTTTCATCACAACGAAGCAGGAGTCGGCCTACGCGGTGGCGACTCAGGAACCCGAGCTCCACGGGCCGCCGATGTACTTCACACCCGACTGGGATCGAGCCAAGGATTCCGTACAGCGTCTCGCGCGATTTGAACCCGATCTGGTCGTCACCGGGCATGGACGCGCGCTCGGCGGCGAGGAGATGCGACGCGCGCTCCATAGCCTCGCCGACAATTTTGACAATGTGGCGCGGCCACGACACGGTTGGAGCGTGGAACAAGCGCGAGCGCGCTAATCAGAGACTGGTGCGCGCGCTCTCAGTACGTGAGGAGCGTGCGCACCGACTGTCCCTTGAGTCGCTGCAAACCCGGCAGGAAACTCAGGGCGATAAGAAATGAGAAGCCGACGACCTCACCTCCGAGCTTCTCGATCAGTCGTCGTGTGGCTTCGGCGGTGCCGCCGGTTGCGATCACATCATCCACGATGAGTACTCTCGGCCGGTGTGCCCAATCGCAGGCGTCGGAATGAATCTCCAGTCGGTCGGTGCCATACTCGAGTGCGTACTCCTGGGCTTCCGTTTTCGCCGGAAGCTTTCCGGGTTTGCGCACAGGAACGAAGCCGGCCTTCAAATGCTGCGCGACGGGCGCTCCAAGGATGAAACCCCGACTCTCGATGGCCACGACGTGCGTGATGCCGGACGCTTCAAAGCTGCTCGCCATCTCTCGCGTCGTTTCTTTGAAGAGCGTCGCGTCCGCCAACAATGGCGTGATATCCTTGAAGAGGATCCCTGGCTTGGGGAAATCTGGCACATCGCGAATAGCGGCGCGTACACGCGAACCAAAGTCCGTTTGAGTGCTTGCCACATTCATTTGAGAATCCCGAAGGGGTTCATTGGCTCTGTAGGAGGTTGGCCAGTCCGCTCTTCGACATCGGTGACGTGCGCGCCAGACGGCCCTTCATGGAGCAACGCCCGAAGCTTTTCTAGAGCCGAGGCATCGCCCCGTGCAAGAACCTCGACGGATCCATCTTCTCGATTACGCACCCATCCCGTTAGGCGCAATGTGCGCGCGCGCTCGCGCACGAACCATCGAAAGCCCACGCCTTGCACCTTTCCACGCACCGCCACGTACAGCACTGCTTAGCGCCTCTCGCCGCCGTCCCATCCGTGGTGACCTACGAGCGGTACGAATCGTACGGGTGCCAAGTCCTTGTGCTCGAGTAGTCCATTTACACGGCTGTACATGACAAGGTGCTGCTCCTCGCGCGTTCCAACTGGAACCAGCATCCGGCCGCCTTCCGCGATCTGACTCAGCAGGGGCTCAGGCACAGATGGCGCCCCCGCGCTAACGAGAATCGCGTCATAGGGCCCGTACTCACGCCAGCCGAGCGTTCCATCGCCAAGGAGCATGGACACATTCGTGGCCCCGGCGCGCTGAATTGCCTCACGAGCCAGTTGATAGAGCGCCGGAATCCGCTCGATCGTGAAGACTTGCTCCACGAGGTGCGCCAGCAGCACGGTTTGATATCCTGAACCGGTGCCAACCTCCAGCACGCGCTCACGGCCTTTCAGCGACAGGAGCTCGAGGTAACGGGCATGGATCGATGGTTGGGAGATCGTTTGTCCGTTTCCGATCGGCAGTGGACTGTCTTCATAGGCGCGGTGCCGGAGGCCAGTCGGGACGAATTGATGCCGCGGCGTCTGCTCGAAGGCGCGCAACACGGCGAGATCGCGAATACCTCGTTCGCGAAGCGTTTCAATGAGCCGCAGTCGAGCACCGCGGAGCTCCTGGTCTACGGGTCGCGCCACCATGTCGCCGCCCCTTCGAGGACGTTGTAGTGCGTCAGATCGAGATGTAGCGGCGTTAAAGAGACGAATCCTTCCTCGATTGCGCGGAAATCCGAATCTTCCTCGCCAGTCCAGCTCACGTGGCCGCCACCGATCCAGAATATCTCTCGCCCCCAGGGATCGCGCATCGGGGTGATCGAGTTCGAATAGACGCGTCGGCCCAGACGGGTGAGGCGAACGCCCTTCACCTGCCCGTCCTCCACCGGCGGCAGATTCACGTTCAGCAGAGTATTCGCCGGAAAAGTCGGCAGCAGCGTGATATGACGGAGAAGGTTCGTCAACACCGGCACCTGCTTCGCAAGATGGGTGAGATCGGCGCGCAGGTCCCCGCCGGCGAAGGAAAGAGCAATCGACGGTATGCCTAACGCGAGCCCTTCCATCGCCGCTGCCACGGTTCCCGAATACAACACGTCTTCGCCCATGTTCTGGCCATGATTGACCCCACTGAGCACATAATCAGGGCGCTCGGGCATCAATGTCTCGACCGCCAGCATCACACAGTCCGTCGGTGTTCCGTCAACCTGCCAACGTCGTTCCCCCCGCCTCACCGGCCGAATGGGATGATGCAAAGTCAACGAATGGCTGGTGGCGCTTTGCTCTCGATCTGGCGCCACCACCGTCACGTCGCCTAGTGGCCGCGCCGCCTGTTCGAGACAGTCGAGACCGTGCGCAAGGATGCCATCGTCGTTCGTGAGCAGTAGCCGCATCAGCGCTCCTCGGCCGGCAGCTCCAAGGAACGCAGTAAATCGCGCAGCTCCTCCTCGAGGCCGGACAAGGTTTCGGCGCTCAACGCGGTGCGAGACACCTGACGAAGCTGCCCCGCCTTTCGGTGATCGTTCAGCCGTTGTCGCGCACCGTCGATCGTGTACTTCTCCGTGTAGAGCAGATGCTTTACGAGAAGGATGAGTTCGATCTCCTTGCGCTGATACACGCGATTTCCCGAGCGATTCTTGGCTGGGCTGAGGAATCGAAATTGACTCTCCCAATAGCGGAGGACGTGCGCCTTCAGGCCGGTAAGATCACAGACTTCGCCGATCGAAAAAAATTCCTGAATGGGATCGGAAGTGCTCATGCGTCTTGTTCCGCCCGGAGCTCGCGAGTCATGAGCTCCTGCGCCGCAAGCTTCGCAGGGTGATGGTCGAAGAGTATGCGATAAACCATCTCAGCAATTGGCATCTCCACGCCTTCGCGCGCTGCCAGCTCGATCGTGCTTGCCGTTGTGACCACGCCTTCGGCAACTGTCTCCTTCCCCGCTCGGGCTTCCTCGAGCGTCATGCCGCGGCCTATCTCGACGCCTAACGAGCGATTACGACTGAGTGTCCCGGTGCACGTGAGCACGAGGTCTCCGATGCCCGCGAGGCCAGCAAACGTGGTTGCACGCGCTCCGAGGGACGTACCAAGCCGCGTCATTTCCGCCAACCCCCGGGTGATCAACGCTGCACGAGAATTGAATCCAAGGCCGACGCCTTCGAGAATCCCCGTGGCGACCGCCATCACGTTCTTGAGCGCACCGCCTAGCTCCACGCCAACGACGTCGTTGTGCGTGTAGATCCGAAATGTTCCACCGCTCATGGCCTCCTGGACGTATCTCGCTGCATCCGGATCTTCAGACGCTGCCACGATTGCGGTGGGTTGCCGCCCAACAACCTCGGCGGCGAAGCTGGGACCAGAGAGTGCAACAACGGAGTGGTTAGGCACCTCGGCCCCGATCACGTCCGTCATCAGAGCCATCGAACCAAGCTCGATGCCTTTCGAGGCCACCGCGATGATCGCGTCCGCGTGAACGCATGCCGCCGCGGCCCGCGCAATCGAGCGCAGGTGGTTCGATGGCGTCGCGTACACGACCAGACTAGCTCCGTCAAGCGCGACCTCCTGCTCGTTCGTTGCGACAAGGTCGCGCGAGAGCTTGGCGCCAGCCAGAAACCGTTTGTTCTCGTGCAACTCATTTATCGACTCTGCCACATCGGGTTCGAACGCCCAGATTCGCACGTCGTGGCCAGACGCGGCGAGCAAATCGGAAAGCGCGGTTCCCCACGCGCCGGCACCGATCACCGCGCATCGCATCAGGTCGCGAACCGGGCCGCGGCCAGTACCGCAAGCACGACAACGAGACCGATGGCGAGCGCCGCCGCCATTCGACGCGAAGGCGCGGTACCCGGTTTCCCGAAGCGGTGTTCTTCTCCGCGTCGCAGCCGTCCGATATTCGCCCGATGCGTCCAATAAACGAACACGGCCACCAAGACACTGATCGCGAAGATTGGTGACTTCGGCCCGAGCGTCACACCGATGAGCACGGGAAGCAATGCAGCTCCGATCAAGGATCCCAGGGAAACGTAGCCACTCGAGAGAAGGACGACGGCAAAGACGATCAGGATGAGTAAAGTCTGAACTGGCGCCAACGCAAGGAAAACACCCGCGGCGGTGGCTACGCCCTTCCCTCCCTTCCTGAAAAGGAGAAATACCGGGCGTGTGTGGCCGATGATCGCCGCCACACCGCACGCAATGGCAATCCATACCGGCGGCCAAAGAGGAACTGTGTACCGCGGAAGGGACAACACCGGCAGCGCACCCTTCGCGACGTCGAATGCAAAGACGACGAGCCCGATTCTCGCACCGAGCACTCGGATGACATTCGTCGCGCCCAGATTGCCAGATCCGTGCTTCCGAAGGTCGACGCCGCGCACCTTCCCCGCGATGTATGCGGAGGGAAACGATCCCGCCACATATGCGATCGCCACGGCGAGAGCAGGGTGCATGCGCTCGCCCTTAGCCCGCCTTGCGGCGCATCACCACACGCAACGGATTGCCCGTGAAGCCCCATGCTTCGCGAAACCCGTTATGCAGATAGCGCACGTAGTGCTCCTCTACGAGCTCCGGATGATTTCCAAACACGGCGATCGTTGGCGGCGACGTCTGAACCTGCGTCGCGTAATTCAATCTCACTTCGCGACCGGCAGCCTGCGGTGGCTGGAGCCGCGCCAACAACTCGCCAAGGCGCTCATTGACTTCCGACGTCGTTATGCGCTTCTGTCGCTCTTCGTCCACCGCGAGAATCAGATCGAGAACGCGTGTGACGCGTAAGCCCGTCTTCGCCGACGTGAAGAGGAAAGGCACGAAATTGAGATAGGGGGCTTTCTCTCGCGCCTTCTTCTCGAAGCGCGCTGCCGCTTTGTCGTCGCGCTCCGCCAAGTCCCACTTGTTGACGACGATGATCAGTGCGCGGCCGGCTTCCCAGGCAAGGGCCGCGATCTTGAGATCTTGATTCTGGAACTCGCCTTCTGTTGGCTCGACGAGCAACAAGCAGATGTCCGCGCGCTCGATGGCGCGCCGCGTACGCAACGCCGAATAAAATTCGACACCGTCCTCGACACGGCTCTGCCGTCGAAGTCCAGCTGTGTCGATGAACACGAGATCTCGGCCGTGATAGCGCATCGGCGTGTCGATCGCATCTCGCGTCGTTCCAGCAACGTCCGAGACGACCAAGCGTTCTTCGCCGAGCAGACGATTCACGAACGATGATTTGCCCACGTTGGGTCGGCCGATCACGGCAACGCTGAGCGACGTACTCTCTTCGACCGTGTTTGGCGGGAGGTGTTGGACAATGGAATCAAGCAAATCACCCGAGCCCATACCGTTATTCGCGGATACCGGGATCGGATCGCCAAGGCCCAGCGCGTAGAACTCGTAGAAGTCGGCACTCCGGGGATTGTCGACTTTGTTTGCCACCAAAAGCCACCGCTTGCCGGATGTACGCAACATCTCCGCGACGTGCGCATCGCTGGGATGCACTCCAGCAATCGCGTCGACTACAAACAGTAGGAGATCCGCCTCAGCGACAGCTTGCCCGACCTGCCTGCGAATCTCGACGTCCATCGGATGCTGCGGGTCGTCCGAGACACCGCCCGTATCGACCAGCCAGAAGGCTCGCCCGTTCCAATCGGCACGGGCAAAGTGCCGATCGCGTGTGGTTCCGGCTTCATCGGAAACGATGGCGCTATCGTTACCGACGATGCGATTGAAGAGCGCGGATTTGCCGACATTGGGCCGTCCGAGAACCGCCACGACGGGAATGCCCGCTTCTTTCATGCTGCGACGTCACCAGTGCACGTGCGCTTCCCTGTCCCCTCGCCCACGAGTACGTCGATGAAGTCGTACGACGGATACACCGGCATCGGCAGCGACTCGCGAACGGAAACGAACGAGTCCTCATCGAGAAACAAACCGTCGTCGTTGATCGATTCGGCGGGAATCAGCGCGAGATCGAGATCATTGCGATGGGCAAGCGCTCGGCGCATGTCCGCGCCCACGAGTAGTCCGGCCGTCGTTGTCGTCGGCCCGAAAAGTGAGTTCTCGACACGAATGAGTTCGAACGTCGCCCCGGTTGCCTTTGTCAGCTGCCCGAGCAGCTCGGGCATGAGCGGGGCCATGGACACACCAGTGACCACCCCTATGCGTCGAGCGTGAAGATCCGGGAGTCTCGTGAGGCCGGCACGAACACGGTCGCGGAGCGCCGTAACGGAACCGACACCATTCTCGATCTGCGCAAAGTCGCCGTAGTGCTCTGCCGGCGGCAGTTCCCGCCCCGCGAGCAAGTACAGCTCATCCGATCCGAACACCCACCGTTCACCGCGATCGCTTTTCGCACGGTCGGACCATCGCTCCGTTACTGCGAGTAGCCCGTTCGCGCGAGCCGCGTCCATAGGGGCGCCATTGTACAGATGCGAGAACTGCGTCAGCCCCACGGGAACGACGGCGACCGAGAGTACAGCGTCGCTGAGAGACCATAGATCCGTAAGGGATTGCTCGAGCACTGCACCATCATTGAGCCCCGGAACAATGACCATCTGGCAATGAAACTGAATGCCACCGGCCGCCAGTCGCGAGAGCTGAGCAATGATGTCGGGAACGCGTGGATTGTTGAGCAGAATCTTCCGTGCTTCCCAGGGTGTCGCGTGGACCGACACGTAGAGCGGAGAGAGCCGGTACTCGAGAATCCGTTCGATGTCGCGCTCCTTGACATTGGAGAGCGTTGCGAAATTGCCGTACGCGAATGAGAGACGGTAATCGTCGTCGCGTACGTACAGATTCTTCCGCAAGCCGGACGGGAGCCCCTCGATGAAACAGAACTCGCAGCGATTCGCGCAACGACGCACGGTAGGCGGCACGAGCTCGACACCAATGGCCTCGCCTTCGGGACGCTCGATCTCGTAAACGACTTCCTCGCCGCTCGGGAGACGCGCTTCGAGCACGAGCTCCTCTTCCGCAGCGAGAAATTCCCAGTCGAGGAAGTCGCGAAGCTCGCGACCATTCACCGATAACAACTCGGTGCCGGGCACGATCTCGAGCTCCTCCGCAATGCTGCCCGCTCGAACGTTACTGACACGAACCATGTGCGCCGACCCGACCCGCAGTGCAATGGGGGAAGATCACGCTCCGCGATCTTCCCCCAGCGCGTCCATCGCCCGCGACGGTGCGTCGCGAGTGCTCACGTAAAGTAGGAACTCAGGATAGCGAAGGCAAGGCAATTGAGTGACTTCTGCATTTCTCGCGATCCAGTTCGTCATGAACAAAAGCGCCCGCCGTCTGGCGAGCGCTTTTTGATTCGAGGGAGAAAGCTCAATCAGCTTTTCGGTTTGATCGTACTCGGATCGACCAACGGTGCATAACGGAATGCAGCGACCCCAGCCCCCGTTGCATTCACCGAAAATCGTCCGGTCTGCCCAGCAGCGACGGGCCCGACCGTGGTGGTCTGGGAGGAGAGTACCTTACCAGAGGTATCAAGGAAATCGACCTTCACGGTGTACGTCTGTGTCTGATCCGAGCTGTTGTTGACGCTACCCGCCAGGGTTGATTTCTCGTCCGTCGTCGAAAATTCGCTGAAGGTGACTTTGACAGGAAACCCTTCGGCAACCGTGTTGTACTTGAGGGCCGAATCGGCCACGGCTTTCGCCGAATCGAAGAAGAAACGCGCGGAGTCCTCGTACGCCTTGATGCCCTTCGGAAGCTTAGCCTTCTTGGCCAGCGCGTTGTAGTTCTTGATCTTATCGTTGAAGCCCTTCTGCTCGTTCGCGTAGGCGATCGTAAAGAGGCGATAATTTTCGCCGTTCGACGGATCGACCGTAACGAGCTCGCGCACGACAGGGATCACCTTGCTGTACTTGTCGCCATTGAGGTACATGATGGCGAGGTTGTATAGCACGTCGCGATGATAAGGGTTTTTCTTGTACGCCGCCTCAAACAGAGTCGTTGCGTCGTTCACTTGCTTCGCGCGCGCGGCAGTGACGCCCGCATTGAGCAGTTGCTGAAAATTGTACGCGGAGGGGTTGGCGAGCTGCTGTGAGTACGTAGCCTTCACGGCGGCCGTATCACCACTTGCCGAAGCGAGCGTCGCGAGGCCAGTGCGCGCTGCATCCGCGTAATTCCCGGCCTTCGGATCCTGCGACAATGTCTCGAATCCCCACTTTGCGTCGGCGAGATACGCCGCTTTGTCGGCGCCCGTCGCGGATTCAGCAGCACTCGACGCGAGATTGGCGGCGGCAAGCATCGTTTGACGTCTCAAATCCGCATACGTCGTGTCGCTCCCCGACTTCTCGACAGTCTGCTTGAAGTAATCAATTGCCTGGCGAGGCTGATTCTTCTTCTGTGCGAGATTGCCCAAAACCATGTAACCGTACGGGGCGTTGGGATTGAGAACGAGAGAGCGTTTGGCGAGCATTTCCGCCGAATCCGCATGATCCGCGTTCAGCTGTCCGATGGCGTCGTTGATCATGCTTACCCAGCCCTTCTGCGCACGCCAAGCTGCTGTCTGGGTTACGCACTCCGGCATCGCTTTTTCGACCGAGGAAAACGCGGTATCGATCGCATACACCAGATCGATCGGCTGCTGCGGATTCTGCGTGAAGCCTACGGTGCCGCGGGTTGTAACCACGGGCACGTTGGGCTGCTGCATCCACATGACGAGCGTCTTGCCGAGTACGAAGCTTTGGCCAACGGGGTTTTTCGTTTTGTCAGCTTTCTCGAGCGACGTAATGGCGCTGCGCAGCTGTTTCGCCGCGTCTTCCGGCTTCGCCGTCTGCGCCACCTGGAGAGCGAGCATCGCTCGCGCGACCTCGCTGGGCTTTCCTTCGTCGACCTCACATTCCTTGGGCTTCTGCTGAGCGCCAGCCACAGCGGTGACCGTCGCGGACAAGAGAAGCGGCAGTAGAGCCTTCTTCGCTGAAGCGAGCATCAAGAATCTCCTCGTTTGGCAACACAAATCTGAGCACGCACCCGCGCTGCGTACCCCTATGGTCCTATTCCCGTTCCGCCTGGTCAGCGGCGAGCTGGAATATATTCCGAAGCGACCGTCCTGTCTGCTGCGCAACGCGGTGAACATCTGTGAATTCCGGCTTGGCGCGTGTGCTCCCATCCGGCAAGAGAACGACCTTGACGCCAACGGAGTGGCCAAGGACCTCCACAGTGCGCTGCTCCCGCGGTAGTGCTCGCCGCCGCACATCGCTGCGCCGTACGCCAATCGTGGTCGTTTCCTTGAGCAGAAGGATCTCCAGCCGCTCCGCATCGCCAGGACGCGCGAGAACCTCGATCCGTGTGCCCGGCCGGCCACGCTTCATCGTTGTGCCAAGAAGTACCACGTCTAACGCGCCCGCGTCTCGCAGCAGATCTGCGGTCGCCGCGAGATATTCCGGACTCATGTCGTCGATATCGCTCGCCAATAGCACGATCTCCTCGAACTCGAAACCGCCGGACGACCATTCAGCGACGATTAATCGCAAGGCATTTGCGCGACCGGAAAATTCCTTCGTGCCTGCACCAAAGCCGCTTCGGAGCGGCACATATTCCCTGGGAGGCGGGCCTGACGAGAGGACGCGGACCAGCGCGGCGCCCGTTGGTGTAACGAGCTCTCCCGCCCCTTCCGGTCCGGGCCGAATGGGATGACCCTCGAGGAGCCGAAGCGTGGCGGGTGCTGGTACCGGTAGAGTGCCGTGCGCTGCCTGCACTACTCCGTCGCCCGTTCGTATCGCCCCGCAGTAGACGCGCTCGATGCCGAGAAGCTCGAACCCCCACACGCCGCCGACAATGTCGAGAATTGCGTCGACGGCGCCGACTTCGTGCAGATGGACGCGCTCGACGGTCGTGGCGTGAATGGACGCCTCCTGTTCGGCTATCAATGTGAACGCATTGATGGCACGCTCCTTCACGACGGTGGGCGCGGCCGAGCGAGCGACGACCTCCTTCAGCTGTCTCAAATGTCTGCCGTGCGGCTGCGGGGGGATATCGAAATCCACCTTCTTGCATGCGATGTCGCCACGCTTCACGTCAGCGATGCGGACCCCTACCCCGTCGATACCTAACGAGGACGGAAGAGCACGCAGCCACTCGGCGTCGAGGCCGACGTCGAGAAGCGCGGCCAACGTCATGTCGCCAGAAATACCACTGAAGGGATCGAGGATGCCGACTTTCATGCTGCGGTTCGTGTCATACGCGGTACGACGCGCCGCTGCCGGTGTTGAAGACGACCACTTCCGCGTCGCGAGGTATGCGACCCGTCGCGACCAGCTGTTCGGTCACGGCCAGTGCGCAGCCGCCCTCGGGGGCGGCGTCGACACCGGTCGCCCGAGACAGGCGATGCGTACCGGTAACGATCGACTGCTCGCTCACGGCGAGCGCGTCGCCACCGCTTTCACGCAATGCGCGGAGGATCAGCCGGTCGCCTAAGGGACCGGGCACGCGAAGCCCGCTTGCATGCGTCGTAGGATTCTGCCAAGGGGTCGCATGATCCTCGCCGGCCATGAAGGCGCGCACCATTGGCGCGCAGCCCTCCGCCTGGGCGACAATCATCTTTGGCAGCGGCGCTTCGCTATCCAGCCAACGCCACGTACGCATTTCAGCGAAAACCTTCCACATACCGATCAAGCCCGTACCGCCACCCGTCGGATAAACGATGTGCGTTGGCAATCGCCAGCCGAGCTGCTCGGCGATCTCGATGCCCATCGTCTTCTTTCCTTCGATGCGATACGGCTCGCGCAGCGTAGACACGTCGAAATAGCCGCTTTCCGCGGCAAACGCGCGTGCCTGCTTGCCCGCGTCGCCGATGTGCCCATCGACCAGCTGAAGCTCCGCGCCGAAGACGCAGATCGTGTCGAGAATCGGACGCGGTGTCGTCGCCGGCGCGTATACGCGCACGGGAATTCGCGCCGCCGCGGCATACGCGGAGAGTGCGGCACCCGCATTCCCGGCGGTGGGCACGACAAAGCCAGGCACTCCGAGGGACCGCGCGCGGGTTACCGCCGCACTCATCCCGCGTGCTTTGAACGACCCCGTTGGATTCAGCCCCTCGTCTTTGACCCACAGCCGCCGGACGCCGATCTCTTTGGCGAGGTGGGGAGCGTCGTGCATCGGCGTAAGGCCCTCGCCTAACGACACAGGCTGCTCCCCATCGCTGAGCGGCATTACCTTCGAATAACGCCACATGTCCCACCGCTGGGTGATCCCCGTGCGCGGCGGCGGTGGCGAATCGAACCGCACGAGGTACGGTTGCCCACACTGCGTGCAAACGCTCGCGCGCGCCGAGCTGAGCTCCTGATGCGCGCACGCCGAACACTCGAGATGCCAGGTGCTCACGATTCGTCCTGCGTGATGTTGGTCGTCACCGTTAGGCCCTCTCCCACGCTGTTCGACGTGTCGGTCGACGACGCAGGCTGCGTTTCGCCGCTCAGTGCCGCTTGGATCTTCGCCGCCGCCTTGAGACTGAAGCCTGGCAGCGCCGCGATGGCTTCCGGCGCCGCCGTCCGCACACCCTCGAGACTTCCGAACGCTTCGAGGAGCTGTCGCCGCTTGCGCTCCCCCACACCGGGAATGCGCAGCAGCTCCGATGTCACCGTACGCATCTTTCGGCGCTTCCGCTGAAAGGTAATCGCAAAGCGATGGGCTTCGTCGCGCGCTTGCTGGAGGATGCGCAGTGCCGGCGACCGCCGCGGCAAACGCAGCGACTCACTGCGGCCCACCATGAAGATCTCCTCTTCGCGTTTGGCGAGGCTGATCAACGGCAGACTTCCCAAGCCCAACGCTTCGAGCGCCGCGTGCGCCGCACTGAGCTGCCCTTTCCCGCCGTCGATCACGACGAGGTCTGGAATCGATTTTCCTTCATCCAATCGCCGGCGGAAATAGCGGGTCACGACCTCATTCATCGAAGCAAAATCATCGATGCCTTGAACGTCGCGCACCTTGAATTTCCGATACTCGGCGCGATACGGACGGCCATTTTGAAACCACACGCACGATGCGACGGTATCGGTCCCCTGTGCATGGGAGATGTCGAAGCACACCAGCGAGCGCGGCACGCGCTGTAAGCCAAGCTGCCGCTGCAACTCGTAAACGGGATCACCTGCTCGCTCATCGGTTTCTTCGCCGGTAAGGCGAGCCTCCTCGAGCAAGTGTCGCGCGTTTTGCGTCGCCAGATCGACGAGCTCACGGCGCGGCCCACGCTGCGGCGTGTGAATCTTTGCCCCGTCGAGCGACTGTTCGACGACTTCGCGCTCCTCGAGCTCCAGAGGAATCAGCAGCTCACGGGCACGCTCCTCCGCAATACGATACGGTCCCACGAGAAAGGCTTGCAACACGGCCGCATCCGTCTCGTCGTGCACATTCTCGAAGAATTGATGATCGCGCGCGAGCAGCTTGCCGGATCGAATTCGCATCCAGGTGACACAGGCGTCCGCGCCATCGCGCGCGTAGCCGATCACGTCACGGTCGCCACCTTCGACCTCCAGTACGACGGTGGGTTCTTCCATGCGCTCGAGGTGCTGCAACACATCGCGCATTTCCGCGGCACGCTCGAAGTCGAGCGACTCGGCGGCCAACTCGATGCGTTCCTTGACGCGGCGCATCACTTCGTCGGCGCGGCCGTCGAGAAAAAGAATCACTTCGTCGATCATTGCTCGATACTCAGCCTGTGATTGCAGCAAGACACAGGGCGCCTTGCACCGGCCGATGTGATAGTCGAGACACGGTCGATCGGGTGCCGCATCCGGCAGATCGTACCGACATGAGCGAACGGTGAAAATCCGTTTCACGACGTTCAGCGACCGCCTCATTGCGCCCACGTCGGTGTACGGACCGAAATACCGCGAGCCATCATTCACGAGTTGGCGGGTGACATACACTCGCGGGAATGGTTCGGTGATCGTGACCTTGATGTAGGGATACGACTTGTCGTCGCGGAGCGCGATGTTGTACTTCGGCCGGTATTCCTTGATCAGATTGGCTTCGAGAATCAGGGCATGAGCCTCGCTCGGCACGACGATGGTGTCGAGGCCGGCAGCCTGCTGCATCAACGCCTGCGTCTTGACGCTCGTGAGCTGATCGCCGGTGACGTAGCTGCGAACGCGCGAGCGAAGCCGCTTCGCTTTCCCCACGTACAACACGGTGCCGTCGGCGTCACGCCAGAGGTAAACCCCGGGCGATTCCGGCAAATGGGGAATCTTTTCGAGAATGGAGTCCGCTACGGCTACCATGACGAATTATACCCCGAAGCAGAACCCGTCGACCAATGCTCGACTCGCGTTGTGGGGTCCTCGATCGACACAGGGACCTCCCCGATCGACATCGTGAGATCCTCGATCGACACCGTGACTTCCTCGATCGACATCGTGAGATCCTCGACTCGTATCGTTACTTCATTAGGTGCGTGTGTGAGGTCCTTGAGCGCCGTCGCATTCTTGCCGATTGCCGTTGACTCCAGGTCGATCGCTGTTGCACGAAGGTCGACAAGGACACGGGCTCGCCGCGATGACTTCGCGGTTGGTCTCGAGACGCGCCGAGCCATGCTCGATCGTTCCAGACATTCGCTCGATCGTTCCAGACGTTCGCTCGATCCTTCCAGACGTTCGCTTAAGTCTTCCAGACGTTCACTTAAGTCTTCCAGACGTCCGCTCAATCCGTCCAGACGTACGCCTAACTCTTCCAGAGCTACCCTCGACCTTTCCTGTCTTCCTCCCAGCACTCCTGGAGGAGCTCTAGACTTGTCTTGGTGATGCTACCGATCATTCTGATGATGTGCCCGACTCTATCGGTGTTGCTCCCGATGTCTTTAGAGTCACCGTCGACTTCTTTGGAACGAAGCTCGATCTCTCGAGATCTACATCCGACTCGTCTTGAGTCGGGGCCACGCCAAGCTGAGTGGCGCTTGACTCGTTCCCACAGGGCTCGACGTGTTGGGTGCTACCGCCGTCTGCCGACACGGGCGAGGAGCGCTCTGGCCTCCGGTATTCCAAACATCATGGTGAGCGCACCGAAAATCACTCCAAACGCTCCGAGCACGACGATCGCCAAAGCGAAGCGATGGAGACCTGGCAGACCATGATGGAGCAGGAACGCGACTGCAGCCGCAACGCCCGCGGAAAGCCAAAGCGTGGCCACATATCGAACTGGCAGTCCTGTCTGGCCGATGCGCCTGTTCAGTCGCGAACGCAACAGAAGGAACTCGATCCACCCGGCGATTCCAGCAGATGCCGTCAGTCCTGCCGCTCCCCATCGTGGATCGATTTGGAGGAGCCGGGGAAATGGTATGGCGAACGCATATCCGAGAATAGTCGTGAGCACCACGCGCACGATGGCAAAGCGCAACGGAGTGCGCGTGTCGTGTAACGCATAATACGTGGACGAGTAGAGTCGCCCCAGCGTGCTCGCCAGCAATCCCACGGCGGAGCCCGCGAGAATTCCCCACGTGAAGAAAGTGTCCGTCTCGGTAAACCGGCCACTCTCGAAAAGCGCACGTGCAATCACGTCGCCAAGCACGAGAAAGGCCGTAGCGGACGGAATGACGAAGAAGGCGATGCGTCGCAGTCCGGCATTCAAACGCGTACGTAAGAGCGCCGCCGTTTCGGTTTCGGTGCCGATGAGGCTCGACATCTCCGGTAGCTCGGCGGCGGAAATCGAGATGCCGAAGAGACTGACCGGCAGCGTGTAGATCGTTACCGCATAGCCCAGCAACGCGACCATACCTTGCGGCAGCAAGCTGGCGAGCAGTTGATCGACATACGCACTTACCTGAACGATCCCGCGGCTGAAGAACACCGGTGTGAAGTTCGTCAGTACACGTCGCACGTTCCCCTGTGCAAAGTCCAGCGACATTCGCAGGTTGGGAACCAGCCGCAGAACCGTTGGCAGCTGAATGAATAGCTGAAGCGCCGCGCCCACAACCGATGCCCAGCCTAACGTGATCGCGAGGGTGACGCGGTCCTGCTTCCCTCCAAAGCCAAGCAGCGCGGCAATCATTGCCACGTTCCACAGCACGGGCGCCGCATATGAAAGGAAGAACCGACGATGGCTGTTGAGAACCCCCAAACACCACGCGCCGAGCACGAAGAGTCCAGCGCCCGGAAAGAGCACTCTCGTGAGCGTGACGGTGAGCTCGCGCTTCGCTCCCGTAAAGCCTGGCGCGATAAGGGGAATCAAGTAGGGCGCGAGCAATATGCCGATGAGTACGAGCGCCGTGGTGATTAGCGCGAGAATCGCCGCGACGGCGCCGGCCACCCGCCCCGCTTCGTCGCGTTCACCCCGCGCGAGTAGGTTGCTGTAGACTGGAATGAAGGACGCCGAGAGTGCACCCTCTCCGAACAAGTTCTGAAGCAGGTTCGGAATCTTGAACGCCGCCATGAATGCGTCGGCGGCGATGCCGCTGGTTGCACCGAGGTAGCGTGCCATCAGCGATTGGCGCACCACTCCAAGAAGGCGCGACGCAAGAATCCCAGCTGCGACGAGCGCAGCGGCGCCTCCCGTCCCCCGCGGTTTCGACGGCGGCGCCTGCTCTGGCGAAGGCACCGCCACCGTCACACGCGCTCCGCGACGGGCGTGCTCAAAGTCGAAGTCGATGAGCTGATGAAGCGATCAGCATAGCGCTGTGCTTCGCTTCGCATCGTCTCGAGCAATTCTCTGCCATATCGAGTAAGGAAGGGTACGAAGTTGAGCACACGCTCCTGCCGTACGCCATGTGGATACAGAGCCGCGGCCGCAGTCGCGACGTCCCGCATGAGCTCTGTCTCGCGACGCTTCACCGCGGCGACGTATCGGCGCTCCAAGCGGTCCAATCGATGGAGCAACACGCGCCGTAACCCTTGCACAGACGCGGGGGGAATGAGCTTGTCACCGTCAGAAAGTTCCAACAGGGCAACCTCCGCTTCGAGATTCGAGCGGAGCCGACGCAATGACGCGGCGATCTGGTCAGGCAAATGGAGCCGAGCCAGACGGGTTTCGACGCCGGCGCGATCGCGAAGATCGTCTCGCGGGATGCCAAGGCGATCGAGGATGCGCTGGATCCGCGGCTCGAGAAGTGTCGCCGACCAGCGCGGCAGCGACAACGGTCGATCGAGCTTCAACACGTCGGCCACGGCGCTCACCTGCGCGAAGTAGGCGAGCTCTCCCGGGCCTGCCAGGTACGCCGCGCTGGGCATGATGGAACGCTCAACAATGGGCCGCAGCAAGACATTCGGGCTGAGTTGCTCCGCGGCGTAGCTCTCGGCAAATCTGTCGGCGGTCGCGAGCGGTACACGTTGTTTCTCGCCGCCCGCCTCAATGGCGAAGACGAGAGACAGCGCCGGCACGTGCTCCACTTGCGCAGTAAATCCGGCACGCTCGATCGCCTCATATCGCTGCCGCGATGCGGATTCGATGGCAGATGCTTCCGTGAGGGCGCGCGTCAGCACCGGGGCCGCTGCAGCACGCACCACAGGATGGGAGGCGTCGAGAACAGAAATGCCTAACGGCTCGAGCAGGTGCCGGAGCTGCCGCACGTAGGCATTGCCTAACGTCGCCGAGGATGTGTACGCCGCACGAGCGACATCGAGAAATTCGGCGTCCGCCACGGAGCCGCACGCCCGGGCAAGCTCATCGACGAGCTCCTCGACGGCCGTCATCGGCATCTCGCTCATCGGTATCCCCACACGCGGTGCGGGCGGCAGCTGCAACGTACGCAAGCCACTGCTCACCGCCACCATGGCCGAGCGAGCTTCCTCATAGTCCGCGTCATCCGTAGCGGCCCAGAAGACCGGCGCAGTGGGAACCCCAGTTATTTGTTCGAGTGCGTCCGCAAAACCGAGGGCCCCCATCGCCTTCACCAGCGTGTACAGAGGTCCACCGAAGAGCGCCGCTTGCTGCCCTGTGCTCACGACGACTCCTCCCCCACGCGCTACTCGATCGAGCCGACCGGCGGCTGCACCGGTCGGGGCTATCGCCGGATGAATTCGCGAAAGCCAATCCGTTGCAGTAGGGCCAGACGCAACGCGATGCAGATGCTCACGCCACTCGTCCGCTGAGCGCGGACGCTTGGCATACCAGTCGGTGAGCTCGCCGCGCTGGGCCGCTTGGGCAAGCCGCGAACCGCCTAGCTCCTCGGTGATGATTCGCGGTAGCGTCATACCCAGCGAATCATTTGTGATACGGCTCTCGCCGTAGGATCGTACCGGCGCGGTAAAGCTGCTCGGCGAGTACCAAGCGCGCGATCTCGTGCGGCAAAGTCCATGGCGCCAGCGCTAGTCGAGTATTGGCAGCGTGCAGCACGGCATCTCCCAGCCCATGCGCGCCGCCAACGACAAAGGCGAGGTCCTTCGCTTCCTCGCGACGCCGTTGCACCCATTGAGCAAACGCCTCCGACGTCATCGCTACGCCACCGAGCTCGCACGACACAACGTGTGCGCCGGCTGGCAGCACCGCGGCGAGGCGCTCGCCCTCGCGCGCTCGCACCTGATCCGCGGCGAGCGACCGGCCAGACTCTTCGCGCACTTCGCGCACGTCGAGCGGCCAGTAGCGCGCCGCTCGTGTTTCGTAATCGTGAATCGCCGCCGCCAACCCAGTGTCGCGCGGCTTTCCGACAACGGCGACGACGATCCTCACGGGAGCCTAAAGGATCGCCGCCGGGAATGCTGGCCTCAAGCGTAAATGCCGCGTAGCCGATGTACGGTTGCGACGCGACTGATCGAAAGCATGTATGCGGCCGTGCGCATGTTCACCTTGTGCTGACGCGAAAGCTGCAGCACATCCGCAAAGCTCCGCGTCATGATCTCAGTGAGGCGGTTGTTGACCGTCGCTTCGTCCCAGAAGTAGCCGCCACGATCCTGCACCCATTCAAAATAGGAGACAGTCACTCCGCCGGCGTTCGCCAAAATGTCAGGAATCACAAAAATTCCCTTTTCGTCGAGCACGGAGTCCGCGCCCGCCGTCGTGGGTCCATTCGCTCCTTCGCAGATCACGCGCGCGCGCACCTTGGAGGCGTTCTTACTCGTGATCACGTTCTCCAAGGCGGCCGGGAGCAACACGTCGACTTCGAGGGTGAGCAAGTCTTCATTCGAGATCTGATCACCACCACGGAATCCTTCGAGTCCGCGGTGCTGTTTCACATGCGTGAATGCCGCGGACAGATCGATGCCACCCTTGTTGTAATAGCCGCCACTCTTATCACTGATCGCAACGATCTTGCATCCTTCCTTCTGGAGGAGCTGCGCCGCAATGGAGCCGACGTTGCCGAAACCCTGCACGGCGACCGTAGTGCCTTGCAGCGGCATGCCAAGGTGCTTGAGCGCTTCCTTCGTGACGATCATGCAGCCGCGACCGGTCGCTTCGCGCCGCCCGAGCGACCCACCCATCTCTACCGGCTTTCCCGTCACCACGGCTGTCACCGTGTGCCGCATGTGCATCGAGTACGTGTCCATCACCCACGCCATCACGCGCTCGTTCGTGTTCACGTCTGGTGCGGGCACATCGGAATCGGGACCAAGGGTGGCTATGATGCCAGCGGTGTAGCGCCGCGTGAGCCGCTCGAGCTCACCGGCACTCAGCTTGAATGGATCACAAACGACACCGCCTTTCGCGCCGCCAAATGGCAGATTCACGACGGCACACTTCCAAGTCATCCACGCCGCGAGTGCCTTCACTTCCTCGAGAGTGACCTGCAGGTCGAAGCGAATACCTCCCTTTGCCGGACCGCGTGACGTGTTATACAGCACGCGGTAACCCGTGAAGACTTCCACCTCGCCATTGTCCATCAAAGTTGGGACAGAGACGATGATCTGCTTTTCGGGGTGCCGAAGCACTTTGTAGAGCCCTGGCTCTAGATCCAGCAGCTCCGCCGCACGATCGAAGCGAGACATCATTGCTTCGAAGGGATTCTCTTCGTTGAGAAATCGGTCCTTATCGGGCCGGACTATTCTATCCGTGGGAAGTCGAAGATCGGTTGCCATGTCTGGATGGAATCGGGGCGGTCGAAGCGGGCGCCTCGGGTGCTCAGCGCTCACGTCCGCCGAGAAGCCGGGTCAGCTCGTCGAGGACGTGCTCGACTCCGCCGACGCCGCGCTCGACGCTAACGCGCTGAGAAACATACCATAACGTCGCTGCTTCGCGAGGCCAGCGGTTGGATAACTTCACTGCGTCCTTGAGAGTACAGATGGCGAGCCCGTCGGGCGGAATCGAGCGCACGAAGCGCGATATCTCCCCGGGTTCGAAATGATGATGATCTGGATACAGCTCAGCGCTAATGCGTGCACCGAATGACTCGAGTTGGCGAAGGAAAGCCCGAGGGTCAGCGATCGCGGTCATAACTCGAACTGGGCGCCCGGACAACGCAGACAGAGGCAGGCGCTCGTCACCTCCGGGCAGGACAATCGCAGCGCGAAGTTCTTCGGGCGCGAGCCAGACGGTTGAACGTGGGACACGCGGCGCAATTCCAGCTAGTGCTTCGTTGACTACATCGACCTCATGATCGCTCGCAGCCTTTCGGGTAACGAGAACCATCGTTGCACGCTTGAGCGCCACGAGAGGCTCTCGAAGTGGACCGACCGGCAAGAGCCGCGGTGCCGCGGACCATTGATCCGCGCTCACGAGCACGAAATCGACTGCGCGCGAGACCTGACGATGCTGGAACGCATCGTCGAGCACCGCGACGGTGGCTCCCGCCTGTTGCGCACTCAGGATCCCGCTCACGCGATCCGTCGCGACGATTACTGGAACAGTGGGGTTGAGTCGAGCATGAACGAGCGGCTCATCGTCGCCGTAGCCGCGCAAAACAACCGCGGGGCGCGCGCCTCGGTCGAGTAGTTGTCCCGCGATCCAGGCGGCAATCGGTGTCTTTCCCGTGCCGCCGACCGTCACGTTCCCAATGCTGACCGCCGGCAGCGCGGGCTGGTGGGTCGTCAACACACCAGCATTGTACAGAAGCTCACGCGTGGCCACCGAGGCGCGGTAGAGCACCTCGGTGGGTGTGAGGGCTAATCGAGCGGCGCGCGCGAAAATGTCTTCGCCGAACCAGACACGCTCGATGAGATCACGCATTCGCCCGCTGCTCCATTTCCGCCATGAGCACCTGGAATCGTGGCGCCTCCTGGGCCGCGGCGCGCGGATTGTGCGCGTCGAGCGTGACTGGGTCCGAGTATGCGATTCCCACGCGCGTGAATGGGCGCGGTATTACGAATCGATCCCATGACCGCAATCGCCAGGCGCGCTTTACCGCGACACCGACGAGGATCACGGGCGCGTCGGCGCGTTGCGCGGCGATGAGCGCGCCTGGTGCGAACGACCGAGCCGGCCCACGCGGCCCGTCGGGGGTGATGGCGACATCATGACCGGCTTCGAGCTCACGCGCCAATCCGAGCAGAGCCCGGCTCGCGCCACGCGTCGTGGATCCACGCACCGTGCGGAAGCCTAACGATTGGGCGATCCGCGCGATCAACTCGCCATCTCGATGTTCGCTTATCAAGACCGAAACCCCTTCGTCGCGATGTTGGTACAGCAAAGGCAACATGTCTCCATGCCAGAGCGTGAAGACGATTGGCCTTTTTTCTCTTCGCAGGCGATCCGGACTCGAGTCGTTATTCACCAATCGGATCCGCCACGTAGCGCCTAAGAGACGAACGAGTGGCACACCAAGACGAACTATCCACCTCACGCGCCGCTCGCGCTTTCGCTCGAGTCGTCGCGCCGCACGCCCGTCCGCCGCCTCGGCCTCCGACCGCGCCGCGCTCAACTTGCCTCCCGCCTCGCTGTCGCGGCAGCTAGGTCCAGCGCTATCGTGGCCACACGTCGTGCGGCGCCGGCCGTGCCTAACGACTCACGAACCCCAGACAGGGCGTCGACCATCGCGGCGCGAACGGTGCTCGTGCGGTCGAGCAATGGGTCGAGGGCGTCAGCAACGGCGTGCGGCTGAAGCGCCCCTTGCACGAACTCGGGCGCCACCTGACGTCCCGCCACGACATTCACCAGCCCGATGTTCGGAATTTTCACGAGGCGCCGCGCTGCCGCGTAGGTCACCGCGTTCGTTCGGTATGCCACGACCAGCGGGCACCCGGCGACGGCCGCCTCGAGCGTCGTCGTGCCGCTCTTGCACATCGCTGCGTCCGCTGCACGCAGCACCGTAAATGACGCCGATCGAACGATCGGATAGGGTGACGCTTTCTCGTTCAGCTGAACGTGGGGCGCCGCACTGATGACGACCCGAAGCCCGGGACGACGGCGCTCGAGTTCTCGCGCCGTTGCGACGAAGGGCTCGAGATGGCGCGCGATTTCCTGCGCGCGGCTGCCGGGAAAAAGCGCCAGCATGGTTGCGTCGTTCGGTATCTCAAGCTGCTGGCGCGCCTCCTCGCGCGCAGGAAGGCGCTCGGCACGATCCAATAACGGGTGACCAACGAACGTCGTGGCGACGCCATGGTCGCGCAATAGCTTTTCCTCGAAAGGCAGAATCACCGCCGCACGAGTGATCGTGCGCGCGAGCTCCGACAATCGGCCGGCGCCCCACGCCCAGACCTGAGGCGTGATGTAGTAGAGCACCGGCACGCCGGCGGCCGTTGCCTCCGCGGCGACCTTCATGTTGAAGCCCGGATAATCAATGAGAACGACGAGCGCGACCCGACCGCTCTGGATTCGTCGGCGCAGATCACGCAGCAACACCCAATGCTTCGGGACGTGACGCAGCACCTCTACGAACCCCATTACGGCAAGTTGCTCGACGTGCTCGATCAACTCGACACCAGCGTCGCGCATCGCGTCACCGCCGATGCCGATCAGTCGATACGGCGCATTCCGCGCACGTAGCTCACTGGCGACGCCTGCTGCGTGCAGGTCACCGGACGCCTCTCCGGCGACGAATAGAATGTCACGCACCGGCGGCGACGTGCGTGCCTGCGGCGAGTGATGGCAAAGTGCGCTCGATCTCGCTCACGATCGTGAGCGCGACAGCGAGCGCTTCGCGACCGTCCTCACCCGTGACGATGATCGGTGCCTTGCCCTGCACCGCCGCGAGAAAGCTCTCGAATTCGAGCCGGAGCGGCTCACCGTCCGGCGCGCTGATCGGGACCCGTTCGACAAACGCCTCGATCGCCTGTGCGCCCTTCGCCAACTCAGAGAAATCGACGTCTCGCCGCAGTCGAAAAAACTCTCCTTCACCGGCAGCGAGGTCGAGCGAGAGATAGCCGCTCTCCTGAAAAATGCGAACCTTGCGCATTCGCTCGCGCGACACACGGCTCGCCGTAATGTTGGCGACGGCGCCATCCTCGAAGCGCAGACGCGCATTCGCGATGTCCACGAACGGCGTGAGCACCTGCACGCCAAAGGCCGACACATCCTTGATGTGTCCACCCACCAAAGTGCGCACGAGGTCGATGTCGTGAATCATGAGATCGAGCACGACAGCCACGTCTGCGCCGCGCGGATTGAATGGCGCAAGGCGATCACTTTCGATGAAGCGTGCCTTTTCGACGTGCGGAAGCGCGGCGCGAATCGCACGATTAAATCGCTCGACGTGTCCAGTCTGAACGACGGCCCCCGTTTGGCTGGCAATCGCTAGCAGCTCATCGGCCTCGGCCAACGTCGCCGCGATCGGCTTCTCGATCAGCAAATGCTTACCGCGCGTCAGTGCGGCCTTCGCCACAGCGAAGTGGGCTGGCGTTGGTACGACGATGGTGGCCGCGTCCACGACATCCAGCAGCTCTTCGAGCTTGTCGAACGCCGGCACCCCGAGTTCCGCAGAGACGGCCGCCGCGCGTTCACCGCGTGACTCGTAGAAGCCGACCAGCTTGGCCCCCGACACATCGCGGAGAATCCGCACGTGGTGGTAGCCCAGAGCACCCGCGCCGATGACGCCGATTCGCACATCGCCTTTCGTTCCCATGCTCAAATCACCAGGCCGCGGTCGCTGCGATCGAGGAAGCTCAGGAACTCCTCCACTTCGGGATACCGTTGTAGCTCTTCCTCGGCCCGCTCGCGCGCCTGCGACAGGTTCAAATCTGAATTGAAGAACAAACGGTAAGCGCGCTTGAGCTCCCGCTGCACATCCTCGGAAACACCATTGCGCTGCAATCCGACTTTGTTCAACCCATACAAGCGAATGGGATTGCCATTTGCTTTGACATAAGGAGGGACATCCTTCGAGATGCGCGAGCAGCCACCTGTAAAGCTGTAGCGGCCGATCTGCACGAACTGGTGCGCTGCCGATTGGCCAGAGACAATAGCCTTGTCATCGATCGTCACGTGTCCGGCGAGCTGCACGTTGTTACCGAGAATCACGTTGTCCCCGATATGACAATCGTGCGCCAGATGGACGTACGACATGATGAAGCACTGCTTGCCAACCGTCGTCTTGAAAGATTGCGCGGTGCCGCGGTTGATCGTTGAGTATTCACGAATCGTCGTGCCTTCGCCGATCTCCACCGTCGTCGGCTCACCGCGATACTTCAAGTCCTGGGGATCGCCTCCGAGAATGCTTCCCGAGCCAACGCGTACGTTCGACCCGAGGATGACATTGCGCTCGAGCGTCGCCCGAGCCGCGACCACGCACCCTTCGGCCACGACACATCCGTCCCCAATGATCGCGAACGGTCCTATCTCGACGTCGGCGGCAAGTTGCGCATTGGTGGAGACGATCGCCGTCGAATGAATTCGCGCACTCATCGGTCACGCACCATCGCGCCCATTTCCGCCTCGGCGACGATCTCGCCGTCGACTTTGGCCACGCCCTGCATCTTGCACATCAATCCGCGGACCTGCAGCATGTCCAGTTCGAAGCGGAGCTGATCGCCCGGCTTTACTGGCCGTCGCCACTTCACGTTGTTCAACGATGTGAAGTAAACGACTTTGCTTTGCGGGTCGGGAATGGCGCCGAGGAGCAGCATACCGCCCACCTGTGCCATGGCCTCGATGATCAACACCCCGGGCATAATCGGATGTCCAGGGAAATGGCCTTGAAAAAAAGGCTCGTTGATCGTCACGTTCTTTACACCCACCACGCGCTTTCCTGGATCGAGCTCCAGAATGCGGTCGACGAGCAGGAAGGGATACCGATGCGGCAGCACCTTCATGATGTCTTCCACGTCCATGATCCGACTCGACTCGCTCGTCGTTAGGTCCTTCATCGTCTCTTTCGCCGCCTCCTTCATGGCTCGCACTAACAGCACCGTACCGCGGTGACTTGGCTTTGTCGCGCGCACGCGAGCTCGCACGCGTGCTCCGGCCAGAGCCAAGTCTCCCACGCAGTCCATCGCCTTGTGCCGCACGAATTCGTCAGGCCAGCGAAGCACGTTCTCTACGACCCCGTCATCGCCAACCACCACCGCGTTCTGCGTCGATGCTCCACGAATCAGCCCCTTCGATCGTAACGCCTCCACCTCGTGGACGAAGCCGAACGTACGTGCCCGCGCTAGCTCGCGTTCGAAATCCTCAGCGGTAATGCGGTACTCCCCGCGCTGCCGTCCGATCAATGGATGCGGGAAATCGATCGTAACATCGAGCTCCAATGCCGACGCCGGCGTTGCTTCGTAGATCGAGTCTCCGTCGCAAACCCGCACGGCCGATCGAAGCTGTAAATAATGCGCCTCACCGGCGTGCTCCGCGACACCCGCCTCGCGCAACGCATCGACGAATGGTTGCGCACTGCCATCCATGACCGGGGGCTCGGGCCCACTCAACTCGATCACGACATCGTCGAGCTCTCGAGCCACAACAGCCGCCAGCACGTGCTCCACGGTGTGCACCGCTATGGGCTCTCTCCCAAGCTGCGTGCGTCTCTCCGTGAGCACCGCATGCTCCGCCCGCGCTGAAATCAATGGTGACCCGGGAAGGTCTGCGCGACGAAAAACGATACCGGCGCCACTTGGCGCCGGCAGGAACGTCAAGCGGCATGGAACTCCCATGTGCAAGCCGACGCCTTCCAGCGACGTTGCTCGTGCGATCGTGCGGCGCGTCATCGCTCGCTCGACGAGCCGCGCGCGGATGCCGTAAGTAATTTCTCCAATTGCCTCATCAGGGGTGCGAGTCGAAACAACGTGGCATGGGCCCGGAGCGACTCTTTGTGTGGTCGTGCGGGATAACCTGACCACGTCTCGCCGGCCGGAACGTCGCCGAACACTCCAGCCTGCGCCGCAAGTGTCGCCCCCGCGCCGATCGTGTGGTGTCCACTGATCCCGACCTGTCCGGCGACTACACAGCCGTCCTCCACCCGAGCGGAGCCCGCGATCCCTACCTGAGCCATGATAAGACAGAGGCGCCCGATGCGACAATTGTGAGCGATGTGCACCAGATTGTCGATCTTCGTACCAGCGCCAATGACTGTGTCATCGATGCTGCCGCGATCGATCGTGGTGTTCGCACCAATCTCCACATCGTCGGCGATGATGCATCGGCCGACATGGGGAATCTTCTCGTGTCGACCCTCTCGGAAGACATAGCCAAATCCATCCGACCCGAGGCGCGCGCCAGCATGCACGATAACGCGCGCGCCAATGATGGTACCGCTGTATGCTGTAACGGAGGGATAGATGTGGCTCTCATCGCCCACCCGTACGCCGTCGCCAATCAGAGCATGTGCACCGATTATTACACGCTCACCGATGCGCACGCCCGACCCGATAACTGCATATGGACCAATGGTCACGTTGACACCGAACTGGGCACCGCGCCCGATCATAACGGTCGGATGTATGCCCGGCTCCGCGCGTCGCAAGCGATAGAATCTCGGGATGAGCGACACTAGAGCGTCGTGTGGCCTCGGGACGACGATGCGCGCCCGCGCAACACCAGGCGATTCAACCAACTCGGGGGTCACCAGCACGACCCCCGCTTGAGAAGACGCGAATAGCGGAGCGTACTTCGGCGACGAGAGAAAGCTCAACTCTTCATTCTTTGCTCGATCGAGCGGAGCGATTCCGCGGACGCGCGTCGAAGGATCCCCAACGAGCTGTCCGCCAATTTCGGTCGCAATAACGTCGGCGGTGAGGACGATACCGCCCTCACCGCCGTCTTCGTCCGCTCGAGCTTCCGCGATCACTGCGGCTTGCGCGTCACGCCAGCTGGTGCAGACACCGGAGCCCCTGGTTTTGTCGTGGGGGTTGAAGCGACCGTTCTCAATCGCGCGACCACACGATCTGTGATATCGAGATTCTTGTCATACGACAAAATGAGATTCGGATCACCGGTGATGATCATTGAATAGCCATCCTCCGTCCGAATGTCGTCGAGCACCTTCTTGACTTGCTCCATGATTGGGGCCATCAGCTCGTTCTGTCGCGCCTGCGCCTGCTGCGCCAGCTGCTGCTGCCTTTCTTGAAGCTGCGTCTGCAGATCTCGCATTGCTTTCTGCCGAGTCTCCTTCTGCGCCGCACTGAGCGTCGTCTCCACCTTTTGGTAGGCAGTGAACATTGTATTGAGCGAATCGTTCATCTTCTTCAGCTGGTCGGAATAAGTGCGCGTTTCGCGCGCGTAGGTTGATTCCGCTTGTGAGCGACCCGGTGCGTTGTCGAGCAATACACCAGCGTTGACGAACGCAATCCTGAATGGTGTCGCCGCCGATTGCGCCTTGGCGCGCGAAGAAAATCCGAGGGTGAGTGTGAGCACAGCCAGCGTCGCACATGCCGTGCGGAAAAACGAGCGCATTGAAAACTCCGATTTAGAAGATCTGTCCGAATTTGAAGTGCACTTGCCACTTGGGATCGCGAAGGCCCTGAGCGTTCACACGGTCGAGTCCATATCCCAAATCGACACCAAGTGGACCCAGCGGCGTCACAATTGAGCCCCCCACACCGGTCCCGCGGAACAACCGGGTCGGATTGAAATCGCGAGGGCGCGCCCAAAGGTTACCCGCATCGTAGAACGCGTCGATATACAGCATTTGATTGAATCGAATTCCCAGCTCGGCGCTCTGCGTGTAGAAAGCATTGCCGAAGGACGCCCGCGTCGCCGAAAACGAGTTCGTTTGCGGGATGTACCCGTTCGGTGTGATCGAGAATTCTTCGTAACCGCGAAGGGGCTCGCCGTACTGCACACCGCCGAGGGAGAATGCCTGCGACACGAAGAAAGGACCAGGATCGCCGAACACACCACCCATCCGCGTCGAGAGCCCAGCGATCAACTTGATTGGCGACGAGCCGATTGCGCCTTCGCCGAAACTCGCCAGAGTCGCATAAGTACGCATTTCCGCTGTATAGCGCTGGAATGAGGCACTGCCCCCGAGCGGTCCGCCGTTGAACTGCGCGGAGATCGACTGCGTCGTACCAGCCGAGGGAAACGGCAGGTCGATGCGTGTGTCCCTCGTTAGGGTCGCGCCAACACTCGAACGGAAGCAGTTATTACAGTCGATCGTCGACACGAGACCCGTACCGCCGTAACTCACGCGCTCGCCGCCGTAGTTCACGAAAAGCCGCGTATATCGCGAATTCGGCAATGGCAGACCGAATTGCAACTGGCCGCCAACCCGCTTGCTGCGACCCAGGTTCGCGATGATGTAGCGGGACTGACTGTCGTACGCGTTGATCGTTCCGGACACACGCGACTCGCGGATGTTTGGATCAGTGTACGCGAGATTGAAATCGTTGATGTATTGGCCAAACTGCCACTGCAGCGAGCCCTTCTTGCACATGCCAAACAGATTCGGCTGCTCGAAGCCAATGAAGCCACCAACACCCACGCCTTGTCCAACGGAAGCACCGAAGTTCACGTTGCCCGTCCGCTTCTCCTTCAAATGGAAGACGATGTCAACGTCTCCCTTCTCGTTAGGTCGCGTCTCGGGCGCTGGCAATGGCGTCTCGAAGAAGCCAAGATTCGCAATGCTTTGATAGCTCGCGATCAAGCGATCTCTGCTGAACACGTCGCCGGGCACCACGACAATCTGGTCGCGAACGCAATTCTCGGCCGTGATGTCGTTTCCCATGATCTCCACCCGGTTCACGATCGCGGGCGTGCGCTCGTCAATCTCCCAGCGGAGGTTCACGGTGGGAATAGAGTCCTTCCCTACGCGCATGCGCTCGATGACCGGTCTAACTTGGGCGTAGATATAGCCTTCGTTGGCATAGGCTTCCTGCACCCGCTGCGTTGCATCGTCCCAGCGGCTCTTATCGAAAATCTCGACGCCATTGTCGTTGCGCCGGAACACGCCCTTCACCGTTTCGGTGAGCGACTTCGTTTTCTCGCCGAAGGGATAAAAACGCGCAATCTGATCACTCGAAAAAACCTTCGCGCCAACGACCTCGAATTCACCTACCCGATACTGCGGACCTTCACTCACGCCGATGTCGACCAGCGCTTTCCCACGTGTGCGATCGACGACGAGTGTGTCACGTTGCACCTGCATATCGATGAAGCCATGCTGGCCATAGACCGCCGGAATACGCTCCGTTACGTCACCAGCAAGCTTGTCTTGATCGTACTCGCCTTTCCGCCACCAGAAGAAGCCTTCAGGCTTCGTCTCCATGGCCTTCACAACAGTCTTATCGGGGAGAACACGATTGCCGCTAACGGTGATACCAGACACCGCGAGACGACTGCCTTCGCTCACATGAAACGTGATCTTCATCTGCCCGCTCATCATCGCCGTATCGACGCGAACGGTCGCTAGCGGATAGCCCTCGGCCTCGTAAAGCGAGTCAATTCGCGCGACGGAATGCGCAACTTGGTTAGGGTCTACGGGACGCCCCACCAGGAGGTCGACGCGGTCGCGCACCGAGTTAATCGACACTCTGTCGGGCCCCGTGACGTCGACCAAGCCAAGCACCGGGCGCTCTTTGATGTCGAAGGCGAGGATTGCCTTACCGCCCGCAGCGATAATGCACTCAGTTCTGATATCGTCGAACTGACCCGTGGCGTACAGGTTCTTGATTGCGCGCTGTAGCACGCCCGAGCTGAGGGCGACGCCTGGCGCTATACCCGCGTCGCCGCGAAGCATCGTCTCGGAAATGCGCTGATTGCCACGGAACACTACGCTGTCTGGCGTTGCACACGGTCCAGTAACTGGAGCGTTGCCACCGGTCTGTTGCGACCAGACGGGGGCTGCGGCGACGACGACCAGCGCAGCGGCCGACAGCAGGCTGCGGTGTCGATTCATGGGCCAAATATACACAGAAACAGGCCATCCAGGTCCGTGCTGCGACCTGGCTGGCCTGTTTTTTTGCTGCCGAACCGCTGCTGACTTTACGCCTTCGTCGTGCTCGTCAGGACCTTGAACGCCAACTTGGTCCCGTCCGGCGCCACCTCGACCTCGATTTCGTCACCGCGCGTGAATTCGCCCATGAGAATCTTCTCCGAGAGCGGATCCTCGATGTACTTCTGAATCGCTCGCTTTAAGGGACGAGCTCCGTATGCCTCGTCGTAGCCATGGTTCACGAGGAAATCCGTCGCCGCGTCCGTGAGCGTCAACGTCAGCTCCTCTTCGGCCAAACGCTTGCGCACATCCTTGAGAAGGATACTCACGATCTGCGCGATGTGCTCTCGGCTCAGCGGGTGGAAGACGATGGTGTCGTCCAATCGGTTCAGGAACTCTGGATTGAAGACGTTCTTCAACTCCTCCCGAACCTTCTCCGCCATCCGATCGAAGCTGTTCGCCGAGTCGCCCGTGGAGAAGCCGAGCGTCTTCCCCTTGGTGAGATCGCGAGCGCCGACGTTCGACGTCATGATCACAACCGTGTTCTTGAAATCGATCACTCGGCCGTAGTTGTCGGTCAAGTGGCCTTCGTCGAGAACTTGGAGGAGAATATTGAATACGTCGGGATGTGCCTTCTCGATTTCGTCGAGCAGGATTACCGAGTACGGCTTGCGTCGCACGGCCTTCGTGAGCGTTCCCGAATCCTCGTAACCGACGTACCCCGGGGGCGCTCCGATCAAGCGCGACACCGAGAATTTCTCCATGTACTCGGACATGTCGACACGAATGAGTGCTTGCTCATCGGCGAACAGGAACTTCGCCAACGCGCGCGCCAACTCCGTTTTGCCGACGCCCGTAGGACCGGAGAAGATGAACGAGCCAATCGGTCGACGGGGGTCTTTCAATCCCGCACGGCTTCGGCGGATGGAGCGTGAGATCGCTCGGATCGCTTCATCCTGACCAATGACCGTGCGGTGCATCTCGTCTTCCATGCGCAGCAGACGCGAAGTCTCCGCTTCCTGGAGCCGTGTCACGGGAATACCCGTCCAGCGACTGACGATGAATGCAATCTCCTCCTCGCCAAGCACGGGGCGGAACGACTGGCGTCGTTTCTCCCACTCCTCCTGCTTGCGGCGAATGTCGCTTTGTAGTTCCCGCTCCTTGTCACGGAGCGAGGCGGCACGCTCGAAGTTCTGATCACGGACGGCGGCTTCCTTGTCGCCGTTCACCTTCTCGAGCTGGTTCTTGAGATCAGCGACCTCCGGCGGAGGTGCCTGAGCCGCAAGCCGTGCCCGTGCTCCCGCTTCATCGATCACGTCGATCGCCTTGTCGGGAAGGAAGCGGTCCGTGATGTATCGCTCGGAGAGCTTCGACGCGTTCACCAGCGTCGTGTCGGGAATCGTAACCTTGTGGTGGTCCTCGTACTTCTTGCGAAGTCCCTTGAGAATCTCGACGGTTTCCTCAACCGTTGGCGGATCCACGATCACCGTCTGGAAGCGACGCTCGAGAGCTCCGTCCTTCTCGATGTATTTGCGATACTCGTTGAGCGTGGAAGCGCCAACGCACTGAAGTTCCCCACGCGCGAGCGCGGGTTTCAGCATGTTGCTCGCGTCGATGGCTCCCTCGGCGGCGCCAGCCCCAACGAGCGTGTGCAGCTCGTCGATGAACAAGATGATGTTCTTGTTCTGCGCGATCTCGTTCATCACCGCCTTGAGGCGCTCCTCGAACTGGCCACGGTACTTCGTTCCCGCGATTACGGCAGCCATATCGAGCGAGAGTACCCGATGATCGCGTAGCGACTCGGGGCACTCGCCATTTGCGATGAGCTGCGCGAGGCCTTCGACAATCGCAGTCTTCCCAACGCCCGGCTCACCGATGAGCACCGGATTGTTCTTCTTGCGACGCGTGAGCACTTCCATCACGCGCTGGATCTCCTTCGCACGCCCAATCGTCGGATCGAGCTGACCTTCGGCGGCGAGTTGCGTGAGATCTCGGCAGAAGTGATCGAGGGCAGGCGTCTTCGACTTCTTCTCCCCCTTCGGCTGCGCGGTTTGGGGAGCGCCACTTCCTTGTTGCGCCGTCGCACCACCCTGCGGCATCTCAGTGCCGAGGATGCGCAACGTCTCCGCACGCGCGGCCTCGAGATTCACGCCGGCGTCCGTCAACACCTGAGCGGCTATTCCCTTCTCCTCGCGCAGCAGGCCGAGAAGAAGATGCTCCGTTCCCACATAGCTGTGATTCAGCTCGCGCGCCTCGCTCATGGCGAGCTCGAGCACTTTCTTTGCGCGCGAGGTGTAAGGAAGGTCCGGCCCAGTAGTCTGGGCGGCTTTCCCCTTTTTGACCGTTTCTTCGATTTTCTGCTGAATCTCATCGAGCTCGACGCTGAGATTCTGCAGAACAGTGGCCGCCACGCCCTCACCCTCTCGGATGAGGCCAAGCAGGATGTGCTCAGTCCCCACGTACTCGTGATGGAGGCGTGCTGCCTCCTCTCGCGCCATCGCGAGGACCTTCCTCACCCGCTCGGTGAAGTTGTAGCCGTTCATGTGTCCCTCAATTCGGGGGTGACCGTTCGTCTACCCGACCGTCCCCGCTTCCTCTTCCAACGCTTTACGCACATACCGTGCACGAGCCAGGTTCGTCTCGCTCTCAGTGAGCGGACGTCCTTCAGCGTAGGCGAGGTGCGCGGCCTGCGAGAAAATCAGGAGCTTGTTGAGGGTATATACACTGAGGCCGGTGACCAGTTTCAGCCCTACGGCCAACCGTACGCCACTCAAATAGTTCATCGCCTCATCGAACGTGAGGCTTCGGGCATAGCGCAGAGTTCCGTACGCGCGCCAGAGCTTGTCTTCGATAATATACCCCGCATCACGAAGCAAGACTCGTCGCGCTTCTTCTTCTCTCTCGATTACATGCCCAACGACTCGTAATAGCTGATCGAGTAACTCTTCTTCGGATCGACCGAGGGTCGTTTGGTTCGAAATCTGGAAATAATTCCCGACCACTTCACTGCCCTCGCCGTACAGGCCGCGGTACGTCAAGCCCATCTGCTGCAACCCGGCTAGCACGCGCCCCATTTCCTTCGTGTGCACCAGCCCAGGCAAATGAATCAGCACTGAGGCGCGCATTCCGGTTCCGACATTCGTCGGGCACGCCGTCAGAAATCCAAATTCCGAGTGAAACGAGAACGGCACTCTCGCACCAAGCTCTCGATCCAGCCGATCGATGGCCGCAAAGGCTTCTTCGAGCGCGAAGCCGGATCGCAGAGCTTGCAATCTGAGATGGTCCTCCTCATTCACCATGACGCCCAACCCGTCGGAGAGAAACACTGCTGCTCCGCTCCGCAACGGATGCTGCGCGTCGAGGCCTGCTAACTCCTTGCTCACCAGATGCCGCTCGTGCAGCAATGCACGATCCGTCGGCGAAAGCTCGTCCAACCGATAGAGCACGGATTCCCGCAGCTCAGGAAGCGAGGTGACCGCCTCACGGACCTGCGAGAGAACGCGCAAACGCTCTCCATCTCGCGCCCTCGCCGTAAAGGCGTAGCCCTCCACATTGCGGGCCAGTCGAATGCGCGTGGAGAGTACGATGTCCGAATGCTTTCCCGAAGCGTCCAGCCAGCCGACGCCCCCGTCCGGGAGAAGCGAAAGGTCGATGGTCATTCGTCGAGCACCTTGATTCGATCGCGCAGATCGGCCGCCAGCTCGAACTGTTCGCTCTCGATCGCACGACGCAGGCGCTCGCGCAACTCACCGAGAGCCGCGGAGCGCTCCATCGTCTCGTTTTTCGGTGGCCGATAGGCCTTACCGATGTGCTTCCCGCTACCATGCACGCGGCGCAGTAGCTCCCGCATGCCGTGTTCGAAGGTCGTGTAGCAACGCGCACATCCCCAACGTCCGGTCGCGCGGAAATCCGCCATGGTGGTGTGGCAGAACACGCAACGGTTGCCGTCAACACTGGTAAGCGCGGCTTGCTGTTGTACGGCCTCGAGAAAGTGCGCCAGCGGGTGCTTCGGTGTCGGCACACTCGTCTCGACGCCATTTTCAGCCGCGCATCGCTCACACAGATGCAGCAGCTTCACTTCGCCGCCCTCGATTCGCGTGAGTTGTACGACGGCATCACGCTCTCCGCAGCTGTCGCACAACATCAGGCAAGTACCTCGCGCACTCCCGTGTCGGTCAGGCGCCCCTCCTCGAGCAGGAGTGCGCGATCCGCGCGCAAAGCCAACGACCGGTTATGCGTAACAACGACCATCGCGATCTCGAGGTCACGCGACAGCTCGACGAAAAGATCATGCAGTCGCTCGCTGTTCGCGTGATCCAAGTTGCCAGAGGGCTCGTCGGCCAGCAGAACCGCGGGATCGATCGCGAGGGCACGCGCCACAGCGGTCCGCTGCTGCTCACCTCCCGACAGTTCGGAGGGTCGATGGCTCATCCTCCCCGCCAGACCCACACGGCTCAACAATTCTTCTGCGCGCCCTCGCGCCCGCTGCGTTTCCCAGCCACCGATGCGGAGTGGCATCATCACGTTTTCCAGCGCGCTGAACTCTCTTAACAAATGATGAAATTGAAAGACGAATCCGATGCGTCGGTTGCGAAGGATCGAAAGCTCCTCATCGGAGCGATCCTCCAAGCGCTCCCCGTCGATCGACACTGATCCTCGCGTCGGTCGGTCGAGCGCACCAAGCAGATGAAGAAGCGTGCTCTTCCCAGTGCCGCTGGCTCCCACGATCGCCACCATCTCCCCGCGCGCGACCTGCAGGTTGACGCCGTCGAGCACCGATAAGAGCCCGCCGTCGCCACCAGTGTACGTCTTGCCCAGGTCAACCGCCTCCAGCACCGTCATTCGTGTCGAATCGCCTCTACGGGAAATAACTTCGCCGCCTGTCTCGCGGGATACAGGGTAGCGGCCGCGGCTATCAATAGGCTGGCGAGCACTATTGACGCCACATCCAAAAGCTGTGTCGCGACGGGCAGGTGATCGATGAAATATACGGATGGGTCCAGTGCAATCAGCTTGTATCGGTCGATCATTACAGACGCGAGTAGCCCAATGAGCAAACCGGCGAACGTGCCGACGATCCCGATCACGATACCCTGAGCGAAGAAGATCCTTCGGATCGATCTTGCGGGCATGCCCATCGCCCGAAGAATGCCGATCTCTCGCGTTTTGTCCGTCACGACCATCGTCAACGTGCTCACGATGTTGAACGCGGCCACGAGAACGATGAGCAGCAAGATGAAAGTCATGCCGAACTTCTCGAGCTTGAGAGCATGAAAGAGAGAGGAATTTTGCGCCTGCCAATCTTCAGTGCGGTACGGGAAGCCGAGACTGTCCTCGATCGCCCGTGCAACACCCGGCGCCTCTGCACGAGTCTGCGTCCGCACCTCGAGTCCCGTTACGCTATTGCCGAGCTGGGCCAGTTGTTGGGCTGACTCCAACGACAAGAACACATAGTTGTTGTCGTATTCGTACATCCCGGTCTCGAAGATCCCCGTCACCTCGAAACGCTCGAAATGCCCTGTCGGCGCTCCGGTCACTGGATCGAGCGATCTCCCGTTTCCTGCCGACAGCATCGTCACCGAGTCGATGCCAGGTGTCACGTTCAGCCGTTCGGCCAATCGATTTCCGATCACCACACCGCGCCGTTTTCCATCCGTGGTGCCGAAAGTGAAATTCCCAGCCCGCGCTGTTGTGCGAATGCGAGTCACTGGATTGAGCCCAGGTTCATCAGGCTCGATTCCCATGAAGAAGGCGCCCTCGCTATAGGTGTGGCCCGCACCGATGAGAGCTTGGCCGTGGACGAACGGGCTGACCGCGACGACGTTCGGCTTCATTCGCCGCACCCGATCTCGCGTTTTGGCCCACCCCGCCATCGACATGTCTTCTCCATAGGTCAGGACACGAATATCGGGACTGCCGATGAGAATCTTCTCGCGAAGATCGCTCTGCAGACCGTTCATCACGCCGATGATGACGATCAACGCGCTGACGCCGATGATGACGCCGCCGATCGCGATTACGCTGATCAGGGAGAGGAGCCGTGATCCCCGACGGCTGCGCAGGTATCGCCATGCAATGGCCAGTTCGAGTCTTGTCATTCGGGCCGGAGCGTCGGAAAGAGAATGACGTCTCGAATGTTCGAGACGTTCGTGAGATACATGAACAGTCGATCGATGCCGATGCCTACCCCGCCGGTCGGTGGCATCCCGTACTCCAGCGCCCGCAAGTAGTCCTCATCGACTTCCACGGCTTCTTCGTCGCCGGAAGCACGCAAGCGCGCCTGTGCCTCCAATCGACGGCGTTGATCGATCGGATCGTTCAGCTCACTGAACGCATTGGCGAGCTCGCGCCCCCGAGCAAAAAGCTCGAAGCGCTCCGTCAGTTTTTCGTTGCCCCGCTTCGGCTTCGCCAAGGGCGAGAGCTCCATCGGGTAGTCGATCACGAACGTCGGTTCCACGATCTTCGATTCGACGAGCGCTTGAAAGAGTTCATCCAACACCTTCACCCGACTTAGAGACTCTACATGCTCTACGCCGGCATGCTTCGCGGCGTTCCGCAACGAGTCGTCGTCCATGGTAAAAGCATCCGCGCCGAGGGCGTCGTTCAGCGATCCCAACCACTCGATGCGCCGGAACGGGGGCGACAGCACCTGGATCTCGTGCGTGTTGCCTAACGACTCACGCACAGCGTCCGCCGCCCGCACCAGCAGGAGCTCAACGCGTTCCATCATCAGGTTGTAGTCCGCGAAGGCCTCGTAGAACTCGAGCATCGTGAATTCCGGATTATGCGTGCGATCGATGCCCTCATTTCGGAAGTCGTGCCCGATCTCGTAGACCCGATCGAAGCCGCCGATTATTAGTCGCTTCAGATAGAGCTCGTCCGCGATACGGAGGTACAGCGGCATGTCGAGCGTATTGTGATGCGTGAGGAACGGTCGTGCATAGGCCCCGCCATATTGGGGCTGTAACACCGGCGTCTCGACCTCGAGATATTCGAGATTATCGAGATAAGCGCGAATACCCGTGATCATGCGCGAGCGGCCGCGAAAAAGCGCCCGGACCTCGGGATGAACCGCCAGATCGACGTATCGTTGCCGCGACCTCTGTTCCGTGTCAGTCAGTGCCGAGTGACGCACCAGCTTGCCGTCGACGACTTCTTCCTTACCGAACGGGAGCGGCCGCAGACCCTTCGCCAGCATCTCGACGCGAGTGGCGCGCACCGTCACCTCACCCGTGCGCGTCCGAAACAACGGCCCTTCGATCCCGATGATGTCGCCGAGATCGAAATGCCTCGTCATCCCAAAGACTTCGTCGCCGAGCACATCGCGTTTGAAGTAGAGCTGAATTCGTCCGGAGGAGTCCGCGAGATGAGCAAACGCTGTTTTTCCAGCGGAGCGCCAGCTGACGAGCCGTCCCGCGAGACGAACGATCTCACCATCCGCTTCTTCGCCCTCCGGATACAGCGCAACGGCTTCCACTGCGTGGTGCGATCGGTCAAACCGATACGCGAATGGAGGAGTGCCGCTCGCGGCGAGTGCATCCAGCTTTTCTCGGCGTGCCTTTTCAACGAATGTCAGCTCATCGCTCACGCCGCTGCACTCCCGCCCGTCCCATGACCGCCGAACTCGCGGAGGAAGGCTTCGATAAACGGATCGATGTCGCCATCCATCACGCGCTGCACATCAGGAATCTTGAGTTCGGTCCGGTGGTCGTTCACCATCGTGTAGGGCTGGAATACGTAACTCCGGATTTGACTACCAAACGTTACGTCCGACTTGGTCGCATCGAGCTCGGCCTTCTTCTTCGCCTGCCGCTCGGCCTCTAGCTGATACAGGCGGTTCTTCAACATCTTGAGGGCCGTTTGCCGGTTCTTGTGCTGCGAGCGCTCCTGCTGCGACGAGACCACAATTCCCGACGGAAGGTGTGTCAGGCGCACCGCGGAGCTGGTCTTGTTGACATGCTGCCCGCCCGCGCCGGACGCGCGGAACACGTCCATTTTGACATCCTCGTCACGGATCTCGATGTTTATCTCGTCGTTCACGACCGGATATACGAAGACTGATGCGAAGCTCGTGTGTCGGCGCGCCTGCGCGTCGAACGGCGAGATCCGGACGAGCCGGTGGACGCCTTTCTCGGCCTTTAGAAAGCCGAACGCATACGGGCCTTTGATCTCGATGACAGCGCCTTTGATGCCAGCCTCCTCGCCGTCGCTCTGATCCAGCACCTCGATCGAGTAGCCTTTGCGTTGGGCCCAGCGCTCGTACATGCGCATGAGCATCGCGGCCCAATCCTGGGCCTCCGTTCCTCCTGCGCCAGCGCTGATCTCCAGCTGCGCATCGCGGAAGTCATCGGGCCCCGACAGAAGAGATCGAAGCCGTAGCTCTTCGATCTCTTCGGAGACTGCAGCAACCTCCGCGTCCAGTTCGCGAGAGAGCTCATCATCCGGATCGGACGCCAACATGCCCTCGAGATCCTGCGCGTTTGTCAGCCGCCCCTCGATTCGCTCGAAGGGGTCGATCCAGCTCTTGAGAGCTTTTACCTGTTGCACGACGGCCTGCGCGGATTGCTGATCATTCCAGAATCCGGCCTCCGCCATGCGTTCCTCGAGCGTCGTTAGGCTCGCCTGCTTGGCCTCGACGTCAAAGATACCTCCGCAATTCGCCAAGCCGTTCGGCTTCTTCACGTAACGTCTTTGCGCGTTCTGTCTCCGCCATTTGCGTCCTCTCGGATTATTTACGACACGAGCCGTCCGCGGATCAGCGGACGGCTCGACGGATAAATGCGGACTCACGCAAGATAGCGGAGCATCGCGCTCCCTACTACCCCGCCGGGCTAAAACACTTTCTGTCCGCCTGCGAGGAGATCATTCAATGCCTCCTGAAAATGCGGCGTCGACTCGGCGAACTCCCGTCCGACCTGCGCAACGTACTCCTCGTAGCTCTTTTGAATTTCATCCTTGAAGAGCTGCTTCAGTGTGCCATCGCGCAATCCATCCTGGCGCTTCTGCGGGAAGTAAGTAACGAGATCAGAGATCAATGCGCGGGCGAGACGCTTTGCCTTGGCATTGGGGTCATTTGCCAAGAAAGGATTGATGGGCGTTCGCGTTGCAGCCGGTGCGCCGGTCGATGGAGGTACCGTAGGCTTCGCGCTAGTGGAAACCGTCGGCGCGGTCGGCCGGCTCGCGGCGGGAGCGACGCTCGGCGCGACACTCCCTGCGTTGGACGGTGCGGCCGCAGGCTGAGACGGCGCCACAGCGACGGGCGGCACAGCGACGGACGGCGCAGTGGGGCGCGGTGCCGCCAAAGGTCGAGATGATGCAGCTGCTCCAGAAACCGCCCCTGCGGGTGGGATCATGGGACGCGGCGGAAAGAGAACCGGACGCGAGTTAGGGGGCGCCGGGCTCGGTGCGAGCGGCTTGGCTGAAACAGGCGCTTGCGGAACCGGCTTGCCTACAGCAGGCGGCAGTTTGGCGGCTGCCGCGGGGCGGCTCTGTTCGGCCGGCAGGACGGAAATAGCGATCGGCACCGATGTGGGCGCGCGTTCGATAGTTGGCGGGGGCGCGAGCGCCTCCATCAGCGCCGTCGAGAGGCCAGCGTTTCCGCGGGCTGCACCCATCGCCTGAGCGGCGTCATTCCCTCGCGAACTGCGTACAGTTGCCGGCGAGTTTGAAGAAAACTCATGCTCAATCGATGATCCTGCCGCAACTGTGATAACGCCGCCACATACCGAGCATCGCGCGCGAACAGTCGTTGGCGGCACCTTCGCCGGATCGACACGAAAAACCGATCGACACTCCGGACACGGAACGTTCACTTGCCCTCCGTGGCCGTCAGCTTGTCAGGGCGTGCAGTTGAAACGGCATTTCCTTCCGTCACCGCATCCTGGCGTCGGTCGATTGAAAAGACAGAGCCCGGCAGCGTCTTCGCGTAGCTCTTCATTTCGGTTGCAAGTTCGCTCACCTGAGCAGCGTGCGTGAAGTGGCGCCGCTCATTCGTAACCACTCCGATCGAAACCGTCATTAGTGGAACGCGGTGTAATTGGCCACGCCTATCCTTTCCGAAAAAGTAGCCGGCGCGGCGGTCCTGTTCGGAGTATTGATACGGGATAAGCGTATCGAACACCTCCACGATCTCGGAGCACGCCTCGTTCACGCTAGGGACCGGAATGATGAAGATGAAGTCGTCGCCGCCAATATGGCCGACGAATCCTTCGTCCAAGCATAATCCCTTTACCACGTCGTGGAGAATCTTCGCCAGAATTCGGATGACGCGGTCGCCCTCATGGTACGAATACCGATCGTTGAACTCTTTGAAGTGATCGAGATCGGCGTAGCACGTCGCAAATAACTTTCCTTGGCTCAGCCGGCGGCTGATTTCGGCTTCGATCTCGACCGCACCCGGCAAACGCGTCGAAGGGTGCACAACTAAATCGCGATCAGAGCGGCGGAGCATAGCATCTAGTCGCGTTGTTGCCTCACCTGCCGCCATCTCTTCCCGCATGACTTCATCAGCACCGCTTTCGAACGCCTGCGCGAAAATTTGGTCGTCCTGACACGTCACGACGACGCAGGGCACGACCCCCGTGTAAGAGTCGCCTTTGAGTCGAGCGAGCGCTTCCATGATTGCGGACTTGTCTCGTCGGGCGTCGAACGCGACTACCCTCGGCCGTCCTCGCAACGAGAGCGCCATGAGTTCGTCGCCCGTTTCGACGGCGACGATCGGCACGCCCAAGGCCGCCAACCAGTTCCGGAGTGCTTCCGGCAGTTGACCGCCACCAGGTGAGTAGACGAGTGCGTTGGTCTTCGCCACGCGCGGAGCGACGTCTTAAAGATTGAGGGAAGGTCTACGCCCGGAGGCGCGAAGCGGAATGCTGAACGGTGTCTGACTAACTCGAATGAAGCTAAGCAGTTACACGGGAGCTGTGAGGGCCGTACGCCCGCGGCCGCATCAAGAAGACACTCGCGGCCCGAGTGTGATCGGACACCACGTAGCCTCGCGGAACGTAGCGGTCAAAAGAAGACGAGTCAGACGCCAATCCGTAGCGGCATCTGCGTGTATTCATGCGGGAATTTCAGGCCCGAGACATCCGCACGCGGACCCAAACGAACGTCCAGCGGCCGAGCTGTTCATGTCGGCGTCGCCTCGTCGATGAGCATGACCGGGATGTCATCGCGTATGGGGTAACTCAGATGGCATGTCTTGCAGACCAGTGCCGAGTCCTGTTCGCGGTAATCGAGCGGCCCCTTGCATTTGGGGCAGACGAGAATTTCGAGCAACTTCGGGGACAGGCTCATGGAGTGCGTTCCTTTGGTAGTCGATAGCCAAGACGACGGAGAGCGTCGGTGCTCTTTCGCCAGTTGGCGAGCACTTTGACCCAGAGATCCAGATACACTGGCTCGCCGATGAGCTCTTCGATCTTGGTGCGCGCAGCGCGCCCGATCTCTCGAATTCTTTCTCCTTTTGCGCCGATGAGAATTCGCTTCTGACTTTCCCGTTCAACGTAGATGACGGCGCGAATGTAGACGGGTGAGCGATCTTCGCGGTACTCGTCGACCTCGCTCGCGACACTATACGGAACCTCGTCTTCGAGCTGCTCTAGCGCCGTCTCCCGAATCAGCTCGCTTACAAAGAATCGCACGGCCTGAGTGCTGATTTCGTCCGCCGGGTACAGGAACGGACTCTCGGGCAGTCGCTGCGCTGCCGCGTCGAGGAGTGCCGCGACACCCTCGCCGGTCACCGCAGAAATCAGATGAGCTGTGGGATGCTCAGTCTTTAATCGCAGGCGCTTAGGCTCGGTAAGAGCGTCGACTTTGTTTAATGCGAGAAGGACCGGTGCCTTTGGTTCGTGCTCAATACCTGCTGCTTCGTGAAGGGTGGGCACGCCATGCTCAGTCGCGTCCACAAGGTGGATAATGACGTCCGCCTCCTCCAACGCCTCGAGTGAGGTACCTCTCATCGCGCGCTGCAGGGGATATGCTGGATCGAGAAGTCCTGGCGTGTCGAGAACGATCATCTGCACGTCGTCGGTGCTATGGATGCCGACAATGCGATTTCGAGTCGATTGTGGCTTCGGGCTCACGATGCTGAGTTTTTGACCGACGATTCGATTCAGCAGCGTGGATTTGCCGGCGTTAGGCTTCCCGGCCACCGTCACGATTCCCGCTCGCGTCATCGCGGAAAGATAACGTGGGCCTTTCGAGCGGAAACGACGAACGCCCTTGCAATCCGGAAGGATTGCAAGGGCGTTCGGATGGAGAAGCCGGCGGTGGCCTACTCTCCCGCGCTCTCTCGAGCGGAGTACCATCGGCGCTGTAGGGCTTAACGACCGTGTTCGGAATGGGAACGGGTGTGGCCCCTACGCTCTAACCGCCAGCAATACGAATCGTACTTCTACAGCTCATCGTGCGAGCGTCATGTGACCCTGCGCGTGCCCGAGCGCGAAGACGACGCTAGGCGCGTGGAGCAGTGTCGACTGCCGATCGACGAGCTGCGAGCAGCGAAGCTCGACAGCGGAAGGGTGGTAGAACGTGATCTGCGAATCGTTAGGATCGTGGTGCTCTGCGTGCAGTTTTGATGATTCAATGAGTAGTCAAGCCACACGGGCGATTAGGACCGCTTCGCTTGGAGTGGGTTGCCCCAGGTCCACGGGCGGCCTATCGACGGGATGGTCTCTCCCGGCCCTTCAGTGCTCTCAAGGAGCAGGGACGATTCATCTTGGGGCGTGCTTCCCACTTAGATGCATTCAGCGGTTATCACAGCCGGCCATCGCTACCCGGCGCTGCACTTGGCAGTGCAACCGGGACACGAGCGGGCCGTCCGACTCGGTCCTCTCGTACTA